>JAHZHL010000001.1 GCA_019420305.1 Bacillota bacterium
GCGAGAATATGAGCGAGTATCGGACGGGGTGAGTGCAAAACTTGTAAGCCTTGCATCAGTATTTGCCGTTGCAGACGGAAAAATCGTAAGATCCAGACTGGTTCTGGGTGGCGTAGCGCCGATTCCTGTAAGAATCAATGAAGTAGAAGCTTTCCTCGTAGATAAAGAAATTACAAAGAGTGTCTCAGAGGAAGCTGCGGAGATCGCAGTAAGGCACGTCCTCCCAATGTCAAAAACCGGATATAAAGTCCAGGAGATTAAGGCAATGATTGAAACAGCAATTATGCGTTTAGCCTAATCGGGCAGAAGTTGCCTTGTATTCTTTGATATCGCCGTAAATGCCGTTCGGTGCACGTCGTTTTAATATAATCTGCATCGCTTAGAAATCCTCGCTTTGCGAGGATTTCTTTGCTGAGCAGATGCAGTTTCCCCTAATCTTTGATAATGCCCGCATGGCATGCGGGATAAAGTGATCTTTCTTAATGACTGGACATCTGTCATTGATTTTATAAAAAAAGACTGCTATCATAAAACGAAACGAGCGAGTATCCTGCTTGATAGAGTTTATACCAAAGAGAAAGGATGGTGGTTCCCACGAAAAAAGTAGCTGTTTTGGGGGCAGGACAATTTGGAAAAACCTTTACGGGTCTTATCAATAAAAAAGGAAATAAAATCGTTGCCATAGGTGATAATAATGCGACCCTTCATGGAAAGTCTATCGACGATATACCGGTATGTTCGGTAGAAGAAACAGTTCTTCTGCGGCCAGATCTGATTCTCATCGGCGTAGCCGGAGAAGAACGCAACCTTTCTTTGAAAAAACAGGTTCTGGATTTCGGGTTTGAAGGTACGATTATCGAGGGACTTACAATACAATCTCTCTTTGATCTGCGAACGCTTACCATCCGAAAGCTGGCGGAACGGATAAAAGATCAGGACATTCCCGGCTGTATCGCGGAACTGGGTGTATTTCAGGGCGATACAGCGGCAGTGCTGAACGCACTCTTTCCAGATCGGGAACTATATCTCTTTGACACTTTCGATGGCTTTCAATCTGAAGATGTGGAAACAGAACAGTCAGAAGGCTTTTCGGATGCAAGTATTCAAGATTTTTCCTGTACCAGCGGGAAAAAGGTACTGAAAAAGATGCCTTTTCCGGAAAAGACAACGATAAAGGAAGGGCGCTTTCCCGAAACTGCTGAGGGACTTTCCACCCTTCGCTATGCCATGGTCAGTCTGGACGCGGATCTTTATGAACCGACCTTTACGGGTCTTTCTTATTTTTATCCCAGGCTGAATGATGGCGGAATCCTAATTCTTCACGATTACGACAGCGGACAGTATCGAGGAGTGAAGCAGGCGGTAGAGGACTTTGAAAAACAGATCGGTTCTTTAAAGATGCTGCCTCTCTGCGATCTTCATGGCACTGCGGTTGTTATCAAATAGCGCTGCTTGCAGAAAACAACATTTAAACGTATTGGCAAAAGAAAGGTATACAATCATTTCCTAAATAGTCTGTTTTCTGACTTTGCGATATTTCTGATTCCTGCTGCTGAGTTTATCCGGGATCGTCCGTTCTATGAGTCCGGCTTTTAGCGCGGGGGTCAGATAATTTTTTCGGAAGGTCGGTCTGTGTGAAAGCCCAAGGCGTTTCATCAGCTCGGCCGCTGAAAGAGTCTGATTTCCCATAACTTTTAAGAGCTCCCGAACAAAGTCATTATCCTGGTCGCTATCCTGATCGCTATCCTGGTCGGTCTGTTTATGAATAACTTCTGCCTCACTTAGCGTATCCCGAATAATTTCCAACATCAATTCGGCAAATACTGCACTATCCGCATCCTTATCTGCTTGAGCAAGACTATCATAATATTCCTGTTGCCGCGATTTAATAAGTTCCTCTATCGGCAGCCAGAAAAAAACTTCTTTCCACTGCCCCAGCAGCAGACTATGCCACATTCTTCCTATTCTTCCGTTTCCATCCGCGAAAGGGTGGATAAATTCAAATTCATAATGAAAAACCGCGCTCTTAATCAGCGGATGCATAGATGAACGCTGATACCACTCAAATAGCTGCCTGATCTGTTCCGGTACAAATTCTGCTGGTGGAGCCATATGTATCAGAACATCGCCATCAAATACACCTACCCCTCCAGAGCGAAAACATCCGTTTTCTTTCATAAGTCCTCCCATCATCACTCTATGCGCGGTGAGCAAATCTTCAATAGAAGCAGGATCAAACTGGAGCATCATCTCATACGCTTCATAAGCATTTTGAACTTCTCTGACCTCATTCGGATTTCCAAGTACACGCTTTCCATCTATAATCGCTGTAACCTGTTCCAGAGTCAGAGTATTGTGCTCAATCGCTAAAGAAGAGTGGATTGTCCGAATCCGGTTTTCTCTGCGAAGATGTGGATTAATATGTTGATCTTTCTGCAGAGATATACGTCCAACCTGCTCACTGATTTCTGATATTAAATTTATCATCTTATCCGTTATATGAAACGGAGGTTTGTAGCTGTTCATAAGGTTTCCTTCCCGTATAATTGCCCTTATTCATTCTCCTTAAATCTATTATAACAAAAAATTTAAAAATTAAGATCCTTGATTTTCTTGTAATCCTTTTATCAACAAATCAAAATTCTTAGAACTTGTTACTAATTTTTCAAGGCTTCCAGAGTGGGTGAAAAGGGGAGACTCGCGAATTTTGCTTTCAAGCTCAAAATCACATCAAAAAAACGTTGAAAAATTAGTAACAAAATTGAAAAAATCGAAAGTGTTGATAATTTCCTTTTCATTCTTGCTTTTTTTGCGCTGTCGTGGTAGAGTAGGAGAGATGAAAAAGAAGGGGAGGTGGCTTGATGTCGCTTATTCGCTAATTTAAGGACAATAAAAAATCTTTATTCTCATCCGGAATTGATGATGAGTTTTTTGTTGTACTTATTTTGCGAATAAAGGATTCAAGCTGGCTTTACTACAATATACAGGCAGTTTCTATTTGTGTGCAAAACAAGTCGCGGATAACTCAGAAGAACGGGTTATCTTTTTTATTGTCCTTTTTCATGTAAACAATTTCAATCGAACTGGAGAAAGGATAAATATTATGTATGAAACGAAGAAATGGAAATCAAAATTCTTTATTGTTGCCTTCGGACAAGCAATTTCCCTGTTAGGGAGCCACGGTGTCCAATTCGCGCTGATCTGGTGGCTGGCGGAGAAAACATCATCCCCGTTAATGCTTGGAATATCCGGGCTTGTGGCATATTTGCCCATGACGCTTTTCAGTCCTGTCGCGGGAATCGCCGCGGATCGGCTAAATCGGAAAATCATCTGCATTGTTTCTGATCTGTCAATGGGCATCCTGGTCGCTGTTTATGCGGGTCTGCTGGTTTTCTTTGATCTGCCTGTATGGACCGTATTTATTATGCTATGCGCCAGAGGTATCGGAAATACCTTCCAGCAGCCGGCAATCCAATCCATCATTCCACAGCTGGTTCCGTCAGATCAGCTTGTAAAAATAAATGGTTGGATGCAGCTGATGAACGCCGGCTCCTTCTTCTTGGGGCCTGTAATTGGAGCTTCCCTTTACGCGGCTTTTCCAATGTCAGTAGTTTTGATCAGCGACGTAATCGGAGCTGTTTTGGCCAGCGCGGCGCTGGCTGCTGTGAAAGTTCCTGAGTTAGAGAAACACCAGTTGGAAAAAGAACCTATGGCGCGGCAGTTGAAAGAAGGATTCGCTGTCTTTCAGGCAGATTCGAAACTCTTTTATCTGGTGCTTGGAGAAGCTTTGTGCATGTTCTTTTACGCGCCACTATCGTCTTTTTATCCGCTGATGACCAGCGACTATTTTAATCTCTCCGCAATGCACGGAAGCGCTGTGGAACTTGCTTTTGCCCTTGGAATGATGATATCTTCACTGATGTTCTCAAGTGTGCTGAAGATAAAAAGAAAGATCCGAACCTCTTTTATCGGATTGTTTGGAATGGGAATTTCAGCGGCAGTCTGTGGTCTGATACCACCAACTTATTGGGGATGGTTTTTCTTCGCCGCTACCTGCGTATGTCTCGGCGCGGCAGGAAATATCCATTCCATCCCCTTAACCGCATATATTCAGGAAACCGTTGCTCCGGAAAAAATGGGAAGGGCATTTTCCGTGCTTACCTTGATTTCCTCTGTAACAATGCCTGTAGGTTTACTGGCGGCAAGCCCTGTCGCGGAAAAAGTCGGTGTAAATGTCTGGTTTTTTCTGTCCGGCGCCAGTATGATAATTATTACAAGCTTCCTTATATGTTACAATAAACGGAGGAATTCATAAGAATGATAAGTAAAAACAGGATTATCTCGAGGGAATCTTTGTGGATCCAAAATTCCGCTCCAGAGGGAGCGGAAGAGGAATATACCATGGTTTGGAATCGAAGATTCCCTGATATTGACGAACTTTTAAATAAGTAGTATTCTATAGAGACAACCAATAAGCTGAATATTCAAAATAAATCTATGGAGGGCTCCATGAATATCGTCGAAATCAAGGAAATCAGAACCCCCTGCCTGATCGATCAGCTGGTTCAGATATGGGAAGCTTCTGTAAGAGCCACACATCTCTTTTTATCTGATAAAGAAATCCGGAAAATTCGTAACTACGTTCCACAAGCATTAAGAGAAATTTCTCGCCTGATTGTTCTGGAAGATGAAAAAAAACACCCTGTTGGTTTCATGGGAGTTGAAGATCAGAAGCTTGAAATGCTGTTTCTTTCACCCGAAAAAAGGGGAGAGGGTTTTGGAAAAAAGCTGCTTGCCTATGGGATGAAAAACTATTCTATCAGTGAACTAGCAGTCAATGAACAAAACCCGCTCGCCAGAGGATTTTATGAGCATCTTGGTTTTCGGGTTTATAAAAGATCAAAACATGACGAGCAGGGGAACCCTTATCCGATTTTATATATGAAACGCTATTAAACGAAAAGAGGCAACCTCTTTTGCCTCTTTTATCAATAAATCTCAAATTCACAGGGCGAAAACGTTGAAATTCTGGAAACAAATCAATAAAAATTGTTGATAAATTCTGGCCTATAGCGCTGATAAAAATAAAGAAAAAAAGAAGTATCGCCTTTTAACGATACTTCCCAAAGTTTTAAACACCAAGCCCAAGCCCGAAGTTTTCCTTTACCCGCTTCATGGTCTTTTCAGCGATGGCGTTTGCCCGCTGGGCGCCATCTTTCAAAATCTGAATCAGTTCGTCTGACTGGCGGATTTCATTAAAACGCTCTTTAATAGGAGCCAGAGCCTGAGTGGTAACTTCCACCAGATCCTTTTTAAAGTCACCGTAGCCGCATCCTTCATATTCTTTCTCAATATCAGGGATTTCCTTGCCGGAAAACGCGCTGTAGATATTCAGAAGATTGCTTACGCCCGGTTTATTTTCCGGATCAAAGCGTATACTTCCTTCGGAATCGGTTGTAGCCCGCATAATCGACTTCTTAATCTTCGAAGGTTCATCTAAAAGAGAAATCCTGCTGTGGATATTTTCCGCGCTCTTGCTCATTTTCTTAGATGGATCATCCAGAGCCATGATTCTGGCTCCGGCCTTTAAAAATCTTCCATCCGGAACCACAAAGGTCTTTTTATATTTATTATTGACACGTATGGCAATATCGCGGCAAAGCTCGATATGCTGTTTCTGATCGTTTCCTACAGGAACGATATCCGCGTCATACAGCAGAATATCGGCAGCCATCAGAATCGGATAGGTGAAAAGCCCTGCCGGAGCGGACTCTTTTCCCTTACTCTTATCTTTAAACTGGGTCATTCTGGAAAGCTCGCCTGTATAGGAATTACAGGTGAGAACCCAGGAAAGCTCCGCATGACCCGGTACATCGGATTGTACAAATACGATAGACTTTTTCGGATCAATTCCCACAGCCAGATACAGAGCTGCCACATCCAGCGTATGCTGTCTCAGTTCCTTTGGATTCTGCGGAACGGTAATCGAATGCATATCCACGATGCAGTAAATACATTCATTTTCTTCCTGCAGTTCTACAAACTGCCGGATCGCTCCGAGATAATTTCCGATATGAATATTTCCTGTGGGCTGAACGCCCGAAAAAACCCTTTTCATTTATTCGCCTCCTAGCACTGCGCTTCCTGCTGAAAACGCTTCTTAATATTTTTTTCCGCCCTTGAAATCGTCATCTGGGAAACGCCCAGTCTCTTGGCGATTTCCGCCTGTGATTTATTTTCTACAAACCGCTGTCTGAAAATATATTTGTTTGTATCGCTCAGTTCACCTAAAACCTTAGTGATCATTTCCTGATATTCCAGGCGATTAAACCCTTCATCTTCCATAGCAGCGTATTTCTCAAAAGCCGGCGCGTCCCCTTCTTCTCCGGATTCATCAAAGGTCTGATTGAGTGAAAAAGCATTATAGGCCATTCCGCTCTCTGTCGCCTGCAGCACATCTTCTTCTGAAAATCCTGTAAATTCGGCGATTTCCGGAATGGTGGGATTTCTCTGAAGCCTGTTTGAAAGTTCTTCCTTGGCGGACTGAATCTTTCCCGCCATCTCTTTCATTCTGCGGGGTACTTTTACACTCCATTCCTTATCCCGGAAGTATTTTTTGATTTCACCGATAATGGTAGGAGTTGCGAAACTGGAAAACTCGTACCCCTTTGATGGATCAAAACGTTCCACAGCAGAAATCAGAGCCATGGCCCCGACCTGATAAAGATCGTCGTATTCCACGCCCTTATTCAAATACTTTCTGATTAAAATATCCACCATATAAAGATAAGACTCTACAATTTCATTTCGGATCGAAACATCTCCCGTCTTTCTGTATTGGTCGAATAACTCCTGTTTCAGCATTTATTTTTCACCATTCTGATCTGATTTCCGTCTTCAGCCTTAACGATTTCCACCTCATCCATCAGAGATTTTATAATATAGATACCCAGATTGCCCTCATTCGGGCAGTCCAGGCAGGGCTTTTTATACTTAGCAAGCCCGTGTTCACATGCTTTGTCAGAAACTGTAATGATGATTTTATCTTCGTCGATCCGGCATTCGACTTCATAAAAATTGCTGAATCCGTCAAAGCCGTGGCATGTAATGTTTTTACACGCTTCTCCTACCGCAATTTCAATATCTTCAATAGCCTCTATATTAAAATTTGCTGTTCCCGCGGCCGACCCGACAGCCAGTTTGGCTATTTTTACATATTCGGGTCTTCCGGGTATCGAAAATCTGAGTAAATCACTCATTTACATTCTCCTATTCTGTCTTCATTTCGATCTGTCCGCTATCGCTGTTGTCACCGCCGCTTTTTTTCTCCTTCGAAGCGCTTTCCTCAACTTCGTCATCCTTTATAACCTTCGCGAGGGCAATGATATTGGCGTCTTCATCGACTTTCATAATCTTTACGCCCTGAGTAGCCCGTCCAAGTACAGAGACTTCTTTCGCTTCGATACGGATAATAATTCCCTCTGAATTAATCAGCAGGATCTCATCGTCCTCATTTACAACCATAGCTCCTACCAGCTCACCGGTCTTTTTGAACTTTGTCTTATCGTAGGTGAGGAGTCCTTTGCCGCCTCTTACCTGAATCTTATATTCATCAACCGGCGTCCTCTTACCATATCCGTTGGTTGTCACGACCAGAAGCTCCTGATGAGGCTGTACCAGCTCCATGGAAACGACTTCGTCGTCACCTTCCAGTTTGATAGCTCTCACGCCTCCCGCGATTCGTCCCATCGGTCTTACATCGTCTTCCGAGAAACAAATGCACTTGCCGTGTTTTGTAACAATAATCACATTATCCGTACCGGTTGTCTCTTTGATATCCACCAGCTGATCCCCTTCTTTTAAGTTGATCGCTAAAAGTCCAGTCTTTCTGCTGGTATCAAAACTCGACAGTGCCGTCTTTTTAATGGTTCCGTTCTTTGTAACCGCCATCAGATATTTATCTTCCGAGAAATCCTGAATCGGAATTACCGCGGTAATCCGCTCTCTCTGCATCAAATTCAGGAAGTTGACAGCCGGCGTTCCCTTGGCCGTCCTTGTAGCTTCCGGAATCTCATAAGCCTTGATCTTATGGGCTTTTCCCGTATTTGTAAAGAACATCAGATAATCATGGGTCGATGTCATAATCAGATTCTTTACAAAGTCGTTTTCTCTTGTTGTCAGTCCGGTGATCCCTTTTCCGCCTCTTCTCTGAGTCTTATAGGTATCTGCCGGAATCCGCTTCAGGTATCCCAGATGGGTCAGAGTAACGACAACCTGTTTTTCCTGGATCAGATCTTCCTCGTCAATCTCCTTAGCGTCCGCCACGATTTTTGTTCTTCTGGCGTCCTTGTATTTTTCCTTGATTTCCAGAAGCTCGTCGCGGATTACGCCCATCATCTTGTCGTCATCGGCCAACAGTTCCTTGTAGTAGGCGATTTTTTTCTGTAATTCCGCGTATTCATCTTCAATTTTTTCCCGTTCCAGTCCCTGCAGGCGGGCAAGTCTCATGTCCAGAATCGCCTGAGCCTGAATTTCGGAAAGACCGAACCGTTCCATCAGCTTTTCTTTGGCGTCGTTGTAACTGGAACGAATGATGCGGATTATTTCGTCAATATTATCCAGAGCAATGCGCAGACCTTCTAAAATATGAGCTCTTGCTTCCGCTTTTTTCAAATCATATTTGGTTCTTCTGGTTACTACATCAAACTGATGCTTCAGGTATTCGTCCAGAATCTCATACAGGTTCAGGATCTTCGGCTGCCCGTTCACCAGGGCGATCATAATCACACTGTAGCTTTCCTGCAGCTGCGTATGTTTATAGAGCCGGTTCAAAATGATCTGCGGATTGGCGTCTTTTTTCAGTTCAATGACAATCCGCATACCGCCTCTGCTGGAGGATTCATCCCGGATATCGGAAATACCTTCCACCCGTTTGTCCTTCACCAGTTCGGCGATTTTTTCGATCAGTCTGGCTTTATTCACCTGATAAGGGATTTCCGTTACGATAATCTGGGATTTTCCGCGGTTTGTCTCTTCAATTTCCGTCTTGGAACGAACGATCACCTTTCCCTGTCCGGTTTTATAGGCGTTTCTAATATTGTTCTTGCCCATAATAATAGCGCCGGTAGGGAAGTCCGGTCCCTTTATAATTTTTACCAGATCGTCGATGGTGCAATCCTTATCTTCGATCATTTTTACGGCAGCGTCAATCACCTCCGCCAGATTATGGGGAGGAATGGATGTCGCCATGCCGACGGCGATACCATTGCTGCCATTTACTAACAGATTGGGAATTCTGGAGGGGAGAACAACCGGTTCCTTTTCCTCTTCGTCAAAGTTCGGCATAAAGTCGACGGTTTCCTTTTCAATATCCCGCAGCATCTGCAGGGCAAAGGGCGTCATTCTCGCTTCCGTATAACGCATAGCCGCGGCGCCGTGGCCGTCTACGGAGCCGAAGTTTCCATGGCCGTCCACCAGCATGTATCTTGTGGAGAAAGGCTGGGCCAGCCTTACCATAGCGTCATAAATGGAACTGTCACCGTGAGGGTGGTATTTACCCATTACTTCGCCGACAATACGAGCCGATTTTTTATACGGCTTGTCCGGCGTAACGCCAAGGCCGCTCATTCCGTACAAGATTCTCCTGTGTACTGGTTTTAATCCGTCCCGCACATCCGGAAGGGCTCTTCCTACGATTACGCTCATGGCGTAGTCGATGTAGGAATTCTTCATTTCCTTGTATATTTCATGCTGGATCAGCTTCTGATCCTCGATTAAGTTATCCACGTTTTACCCCCTTTTTAAATATCAAGAGTCGCGTAAGTCGCGTTTTCTTCAATGAATTTTCTTCTCGGCGGAACCTTATCGCCCATCAGAGTCGTAAAGATCTCATCCGCGGCGGCCACATCATCCAGGGTAATCTGGATCAGTGTCCTGGTTTCAAAATTCATTGTTGTTTCCCACAGCTGGTCTTCGTCCATTTCACCAAGACCTTTATATCTCTGAATTTCCGCTTTTCCAGGCTTGTCCGCAAGGGAAGCCAGCAGCTTTTCCTGTTCCGCGTCCGAATAGGTATAGTGAACTTCTTTTCCTTTTTTTACCTGGAACAGAGGCGGCTGGGCCGCGTAAACATATCCGCCTTCGATCAGAGGCGTCATATACCGATAGAAGAAGGTGAGAAGCAGAGTCCGGATATGGGCTCCGTCCACGTCCGCATCGGTCATGATGATAATTTTATGGTATCTCAGCTTTTCCAGGTTAAAATCATCCCCGATTCCGCAGCCAAAAGCGGTAATCATATTTTTAATTTCATCCGAGTTTAAGATTTTATCCAGTCTTGCTTTTTCTACGTTGAGGATCTTACCTCTCAGAGGCAGGATCGCCTGGCGCTTTCTATCTCTTCCGTTAATCGCTGTACCGCCGGCGGAATCTCCCTCTACCAGAAAGATTTCGGAAATAGAAGGATCTTTTTCCGAGCAGTCAGCAAGCTTTCCTGGAAGGGAAGTGCCGTCCAGAACGCCTTTTCTTCTCGTCAGTTCTCTCGCTTTTCTCGCCGCCTCTCTGGCACGGGCCGCCCGCAGGCATTTGTCCAGTATGATCCTGGCCTGTGCTGGATTTTCTTCTAAAAAGGCGGTCAGATTTTCATTGGTGGCAGTTTCCACAAAACCGCGCATCTCGCTGTTTCCCAGCTTGGTTTTGGTCTGTCCCTCAAACTGCGGCTCTGTCAATTTTACGGAAATAATCGCGGTCAAACCTTCTCTTACGTCTTCGCCGGAAAGAGAGTCGTCGTTTTCTTTCAAAAATTTATTTTTCCTGGCGTAATCGTTCATAACTCTGGTAAGAGCGGTTTTAAACCCTACCATATGGGTTCCGCCTTCCGTCGTATTGATATTGTTGGCATAGGAAAGGATCAGCTCGTTGTAGCGATCCGTATACTGCATGGCGATTTCCACTTCCATGCCTTTTTTCTGCACTTCAAAATAAATAATATCTTTATGGAGCGGCTCCTTATTTTTATTCTGGTGTACCACAAACTCGCGGATTCCGCCCTCATAATGAAATACTTCTTCCCGCTCTTTTCCTTCCCGCTCGTCTTTCAGCGTGATTTTAATGCCTTTATTCAGGAATGCCATCTCACGGAGTCGGTATTCCAGGGTTCCGTAATCAAATTCTGTATCATCAAAGATCTCCGGATCCGGCCAGAAAGTCGATTTGGAACCGGTATGCTTTGAAGTTCCTATTTCGGTAAGCGGAGATGTCGTCTTTCCTCTTTCGTAAGTCTGCTTGTATACTTTGCCGTTTCTGCGGATCTCCACTTCCATATGGGTGGAAAGGGCGTTTACAACGGACGCGCCTACACCGTGCAGACCTCCGGATACCTTGTATCCTCCGCCGCCGAATTTTCCGCCGGCGTGAAGAACCGTATGAATTACCTCTACCGCGGGAATCCCCAGTTTCGGGTGTTTATCCACAGGCATTCCCCGTCCGTCGTCTTCCACAACAATAGAGTTGTCCTTCTGGATCGTTACGCCAATGGTGCTGCAGTAGCCGGCCAGAGCCTCGTCCACACTGTTATCGACAATTTCGTAAACCAGATGGTGAAGCCCCCTGGGCCCCGTACTTCCTATATACATACCGGGTCTTTTCCGAACCGGCTCTAATCCTTCAAGCACCTGAATCTGCTCAGCATTATACTGCTGCTGGTTAACATCTGCGCTCATTAATCGATTCACCTCTCTACCTTTTGTTTCATTAAAATATGGTTAAACCCATAGATAATATATTATACATCAAAAACGCACCTTTTACAAGTTTTAGTGCGTTTTGGACATTTTTTATATTTTTTATGTAAAAACAAGCTGTATGATGAAAATATTGCTCCTCAACCCACTTTAAATCTTAAAGCAGGCTTTTTTCAATTTCAGAAAAAACAGTTCCGTTCTTTATCTGAAAATACTTAATTTTTCCCAGACGCTGCTCCGCTTCTTCGGATAATTCCGTTGTTGTTATAAAAACCTGTATATCTTCTAGAGAGCGGATTAAATAGTTCTGCCTTTCCTGATCCAATTCGGATAATACATCGTCTAAGAGTAATATTGGATTTTCTCCAGTCTCTTCTTTTATCAGTTCGATTTCCGAAAGCTTGAGGGAAAGAGCTGCTGTCCTCTGCTGTCCCTGTGATCCGAAGCTGCGGATATCAATGCCTCCGATTTTGAGACTTAAATCATCTTTATGGGGACCTCTTCCGGTTGTGCCTTTCCGTTTGTCTTTCTCTCTGTTTTTTTTCAATTCTTCATAAAAAAAAGACTGCTGATCCTGGGATACCGCAATATTAGGCTCATAGGAAACCTCCAGCTGCTCCTTCTTGTTTGTAATTTCTTCATGAATTCTGCTGCTGATTTTATGGATCTTGTGGATAAATTCTTCTCTGCTGGAAATAATCCGGCTGCCATACTCCGCCATTTTACTGTCCCAGATATCTAAAATCTCATCCGTCATGCGGGAGTTTCCCGCGTAAAATTCTCTCAGACAGGCATTTCTCTGATTCAGAGCTTTCCGGTACTGATTGAGATTGTTGTAATAGGACGGTTTGATCTGGCACAGTTCCCGATCGATAAATTTTCTTCGCTTTTCCGGTTCATCTTTTACGATTCTCAGATCTTCCGGGGAAAAAATAACCATATAGATTGTCTCAAAAAGCTGTGACAGTTTCTTTGCTTTTATTCCATCAATTTTGATTCCTTTTTTTCCATCTCTGTTTACTGCTAACTCTACCAGCAGCTCCCGCTCCTCTTTGATGGCCAGCAGACGAATCCGGAAAAAATCCGCTCCGAACCGGATCATATCTTTATCCCGATTGGTTCGGAAGGATTTTCCCATAGAAGTCAGATAGATGCTTTCCAGCAAATTAGTCTTTCCCTGAGCGTTCTGCCCGATGAAAATATTGACATTCTGGTGAAAGACGGTTTTCAGTTCCTCATAATTCCGGAAGTCTTTCAGTTCGATCTCTTTAATATACATATCAGTAATTCGATGAAATTCTTACCGGAAGAATCAGATATTCAAACCGTTCTCCTTCAATGGGTTTTACCAGACACGGTGTTGTACTTGTATTAAATTCCATCATAATTTTTTCATCGTCAACCGCTTTCAGAACATCCATTACATATTTGGAGTTAAATCCGATCTCCAGATCTTCTCCTGTTTTTTCCATGATAATTTCTTCAATTACGTTTCCTTCTTCCGATCGGGATGTAATGGTCAGAAGATTATTCTTGATAATCAGCTTGATCAGATTGTTTTTTCCTTCTTTTGCCAGAAGTGACGCCCGTTCAATGCTTTCCAGGAGCACAGGTCGTTCAATCTGAACTTTTGTCTGATTTACAGCCGGTATAATGTCTTTATATTTAATAAATTCGCCTTCCAGCAGACGGATAATAATTTTGGTCTGATCGATCAGAACGACTGCTTTTTTCTCACTGAATAAAATCTTTGTATCACTTTCTTCTTCCGATTCCGCGATAATTTTATTCACTTCGTTGAGAATCTTTGCCGAAACTACGATTTTCCTGCTCTGTTCACTTTTCATTTCTTCTCTGGCTACCGCCATGCGGAATCCGTCTAAAGCGACCATGTTGATCGAATCCGGTTCAATTTCCATCAGTACGCCGACAATAATTCCCTTTGATTCATCGATACTTGCCGCGAAAGAGGTTTTTCTTATCATGTTTTTGAATGTCTCTGTATCAAAGGTAATGGACGCGAAATCATCTTCCAGATCATTGATATTGGGAAACTCATCTGCAGCAAGTCCTACAATTGTAAATTCGGATGAAGAACTTTTAATTAAAACCGTATTGTTTTCTTTTTCTTCAATTAAAATTTCTTCATTCGGGAGTTTTCGGATAATATCGCTGAATAATTTGGAAAGGACAACGATGGAACCTTCTTCCATCACATTGACGTCCACCTTTTTTTCGATACTCAGATCCAGATCCGAAGCAGACAGAGTCAGAGTTCCCTCTGAAGAAACCTTCATGAGAATTCCCTTTAGAATCGGAATCGTTGTTCTTGAAGTAACGGCTTTTGAAACAGTGTTTAATGCTTTCGATAATGTTTGCTGGCTGCAAGTAAATTTCATTGTATTTTCCTCCAATTAAGCGGCTCAAAGCCCTTATTATTATATATATCTTTTTAGTAGTAATAGTAGTAGGGGCTGTGCATATTGTTGATAACCGGCATGCCCGTTTATTTTTGAACGAAAATTGTTCTCAAAAATCTGTTGATAATTTGTTTTTTTTGTTCACTGTATGTGTGAACAATTTTTCTGTCGATCGAATATGTAAACTTTAATTTCCATTAATCTCATCGCGCAGCTGATCTACGATCTCCGCAGTAGATGGATTGGATTTTATCTCCGCGGAAATTTTTTCATAAGCATGAAGGGCTGTTGTATGATCTCTTCCTCCAAAAGTTTCTCCGATTTTCGGAAGGGAAGTATCCGTCATATCTCTGCACAGATACATGGCGATCTGCCTTGGAAATGCCAGATTTCTTGTTCGCTTTGAAGATTCGATATCCGCGATCTTGATATTAAAATGCTTACATACAATTTTCTTGATTGATTCACAGGATATCTTAAAATCGCCGGCAGGCAGAATGTCTTTCAGTGTTTCACGCGCGAATTTGACGGTGATGTCCTCGTCCTGTAGTTGGGATAACGCGGTGATTCGGGTATAAGCGCCTTCCAGTTCGCGGATATTGAATTTCACCTTTTCCGCAATCAGTTCGATAACATCGAGCAGTCCTTTTGTCAGTTCCAGATGATCCAGTTCCGCTTTTTTTCTGAGAATCGCTACCCTGGTTTCATAATCCGGCGGCTGGATATCCGCGATCATGTTCCACTGAAAGCGGGAAGTAAGCCGATCCTCCAGCTTTGTAAGCTTATTGGGCGCGCGGTCGCTGGAAATGATAATCTGTTTATTCATGTCATAAAGGGTGTTGAACGTGTGGAAAAATTCTTCCTGCGTTGCTTCTTTCCCTTCAATAAACTGAATATCGTCAATCAGCAATACATCTACATTGCGGTACTTGTTTTTAAAAGCGCGCATTTTGGTTTTCTTATTATCCTCAAGAGAACGGATGAGTTCATTTGTAAACATTTCCGAGGAAACGTACAGGACTTTTTTTTCCGGATAATGTCCCATGATATAGTGGCCGATTGCGTGCATCAAATGCGTTTTTCCAAGGCCGGATCCTCCGTAGATAAACAGAGGATTATAGGCTATGGACGGGGATTTCGCTACCGCGAAGGCTGCGGAATACGCGTATTTGTTGTTATTTCCGACTACAAAGTTGTCAAAACTATATCGCGGATTAAAATAAACCTCATCTTTTAAAATTTTTGTCGCGTTTTCAAAGGGTTTCTTTTCATTCTGCTGAGGCTGCGCGGATTCCGTTTTGATCTCATCAGATGGAAAGTATGTATGAGCCTGAGATTCCGGAGAAACCGGCAGAGCTTCTTCATCCTCCTCGTCATCGGCCAGCTGGACAATGATCCGGTAGCGTTCACCGATAACCTGCTCGGCTTTATCGTGGAGCGTCTGTTCGTAGCGCTGCTCGATTACGCCCAGCGCAAAATCTTCCGGAGTTTCCAGGTACAGTATTTTCAGCTGTTCATCAATGCTTTTCGGGATCATCGGAAGGAACCAGGTCCGATAGCTGGTTTCTGTAAGCGTCTCTTTCAGGAGAGCCAGTATTTCCTCCCATATTTTGTTGATATCTTTCATTTCTTCCACATTACCTTCTGAATAAAAGTGCAAATTATAGTTTTTATTTATCATATCAGAAAAGTTATCCACAGACAATGCAAATTTGTTTTCCTTGCAAAAATAAATCTTAAAGGGTTTATCCACTGCCTGTGGATAAAGTTGTGCAAAGTTTAAACAGGACTTGTATGGCAGATTTTTATTGACACGAAAGCTTGTCAAATGTATAATAATAAAGCATATGTGCAAAGATGCTTTATTTGTGTTAAAACGCTTTTGTATAAGAAGGAAGGAGGTGTTTTGGAAATGAAGATGACATATCAGCCGAAAAAAAGACAGAGAAAAAAAGAACACGGATTCAGAAAAAGAATGAAAACAAAAAACGGTAGAAATGTTTTAAAGAGAAGAAGAGCTAAAGGAAGAAAAGTTTTATCAGCATAGAGACCGCGGATTGTGGTCTTTTTGTTATGAAAACTATGTAAAGTTGAAAGCTATGCTAAAAAAAGAGGTACTGAGGAAAAAAAGCGATTTTTCTTCCATTTATAAAAGAGGGAAGTCTGTAGGGGATCGTTATGTTGTTGTTTTTTGTAAAAAGAACCATTTGCCCTATAATCGAATCGCGTTTTTAGCAAGCAAAAAAGTAGGAAACAGCGTAGTAAGAAACAGAGCCAGAAGGCTCATGAAAGAAAGTTACAGAGAAATTTGTGAAAAGCTTGCTGTAGGATATGATATTATTTTTATAGCGAGAAAAACGATTGTTAATTTGAAATGTGCGGATGTGAAAAAATCAATTGAAGCCGCAACCAGGAGATCCGGTATCTTGAAAAAATAAGAAGGTGATGAGAGTGAAATATATATTGATTCTCTTAATAAAGGGGTATCAGAAATTTATATCCCCTTTATTTCCACCTACTTGCAGGTTTTATCCGACCTGTTCGGTCTATTTTATTCAGGCATTGGAAAAGTATGGTTTTTTCAAGGGGAGCTATCTTGGAATTAAAAGAATTTTAAAGTGCCATCCCTTTCATCCAGGGGGGTATGATCCTTTAAAATAGTGGAGGAAATGAATGTACACGATATTGGGAGTAATAGCGGAACCTCTTGGCTGGTTACTTAGTTTTTTATATGGATTTATCAATAATTATGGAATTACCATTATTATTTTTACGATCATTGTAAAAATGTGCCTTTATCCATTGTATATCAAGCAGACAAAATCTATGGCCAGAATGTCAGAGGTGCAGCCTAAGATGATGGCTCTGCAGAGAAAATACGCAAATGATAAAGAAACTTTGAATATAAAAATGGCAGAACTATATAAAGAAGAAAAATTCAATCCTATGGGCGGATGTCTGCCGATGTTGATTCAGATGCCGATTATTATGGGTTTATTCGCGCTTCTTCGAAATCCAATGGCATACATGACCAATAATGATACCATGCTGTTTGCCGTCCATGAAGAATTTCTTTGGATTATGGATCTGAGTCAGCCGGATAAATGGGTATTGCCTATCCTGGCAGGTATCGCGACGTTTATTGCATTTTCCATGAATCAGCAGCAGCAGGAAGAAGCGACCGGAACCGCTGCGCAGATGAATGGAATGATGAAAATGATGAAGTACATCTTTCCGATTATGATTGTATGGATGGGAAGATCGTTTCCTTCCGGCCTGGCTGTATACTGGGCTCTGGGGCAGATCATGCAGATTTTCTTTAACATCCACTTGAAATCAGTAAGAAATAAGTTAAAAGAGGAAGCGAAAAAGAAGAAAAAGTGATAAAATCCTTTGTTAATAGTGTGGAGGAATAATTATGGATTTTTCAGAAAAATGGGGAACAGACGTCGAAGAAGCTGTTAAACTTGCCCTGATAGATTTGAAGCTTGAGCGGGATGAGGTAGAAGTAACAGTATTAGAAGAACCTTCAAAAGGTTTTTTCGGCATAGGCTCCAAGCTGGCAAAGGTGAGAGTAGAGCCAAAGAAAAAGGAAGAAATTGTTCCGCCTGAGAATAAAGAAGAACCTGCAACAAATAAAGAAATACAGGAAGAAAAGGCAGCGGAACCGCATAAAACAGAAAAACGGAAAAAGGACAAAAAGAGAAAAGATAAGAGAAAGAGCATTATTCCCCGTGAACCAGAAGAAAATATGGTAGAGGTCGAGGAACATCCGGCTCTCTCCTTCTTAAAAGATCTTACAGAAAAGATGGGACTGAATCTGGATATTACTGCTAAGACAGGAGCCAGCAGCGTTTATCTGAATATTAAAGGAAAAGATTCCGGAACCGTAATTGGAAAGAGAGGGCAGACTCTGGATGCCATTCAGTATCTGACGAGCCTGGTTGTGAATAAGGAGAATGAGAAGTATGTCCGTGTGGTTGTAGACGCGGAGAATTACAGAGCAAAAAGAGAAAAAACGCTGGAGCAGCTCGCGAACAGACTTGCAGATAAAGTGGTAAAAACAAAGAAGAGTGTGAGACTGGAACCTATGAATCCATACGAAAGAAAAGTAATTCATGCCACTCTTCAGAGCAACCCGAATGTTACAACAAAGAGCGAAGGGGAAGAACCTTACAGAAGGGTTATTATTGAACTGGCAAAATAAAATGGAAATAGACTCAAGCCCGCATCATATGCGGGCATTTTTCTTGATATAGACACAGAAAGGCAGAAAAGCTATGGAAGATACAATTACCGCAATCTCGACAGCTTATGGGGAAGGCGGGATCGGAATTATCCGTATCAGCGGATCGGATACGCGGCGGATTTTAAAAAAAATATTTGTTCCTGCAAATCAGACGGATCAAAGAAATCAGGAGCCGGAAAACAGGAAGATGACTTATGGACATATTGTAGATCCGGAAAGCGGAAAGGTTGTCGACGAGGTTCTTTCTGTTTTTATGAAGGCGCCTCATACCTATACAAAAGAGGATGTAGCGGAAATTAACTGTCATGGAAGTATGATTTCCCTGCGTAAGACATTGGAACTGGCTTTATCCAATGGAGCCCGCCTCGCGGAGCCGGGCGAATTCACAAAGAGGGCTTTTTTAAATGGAAGACTTGATCTTTCCCAAGCGGAGGCTGTAATTGATCTGATAAAAGCAAAGACAGATAAAAGCTTTGATGTAGCCATGGGACAACTGGAAGGTGTTTTATCAGATGAAATAAAAAAAATAAGAGAGAAACTCCTTGATCTTTTGGTAAATGTTACCGTCAATATTGACTATCCGGATGAGGATATTGAGGAACTGACATACGAAAAGATGGGAAATGATATATCGCAGATAGGCGCTATGATTGAAAAACTCTTATCTACAGCGGATTCCGGAAGAATTATCAGAGAAGGTTTGAATGTCGCGATCATAGGAAAGCCAAATGTGGGGAAGTCATCTCTGATGAATGAGCTTTTAAAAGAGACAAGAGTCATTGTCACAGAAATTCCGGGAACGACAAGAGATACTATAGAGGAGATCATGAGTATCCGCAACATACCGGTGCGTCTTACAGATACAGCGGGAATCCGGCAGACAGAAGACAAGATAGAAAAAATCGGAATTGAAAAAAGTAAACGCTCCTTTAATGAAGCGGATCTGGTGATCTTTGTTATGGACAGCAGTAGGGAGATATCAGAAGAGGATCAGGAAATTATGGATTACCTTGGTGAGCGAAGGGTAATTGTGCTTGTAAACAAAATTGATCTTGGTAAGAATTGGGATATTAATCAAATAAAAGAAATCCTGCCAAACGCTTCTGTGCTGGAGACTTCTATGCTGGAACGGACTGGTGTGGAAGCGGTCGAAGATGAAATTGTAAATATGGTTTACAGCGGATCTGTCAGACAGAATGACAGCCTGATGATCACAAATGTAAGGCATCAGGATTTACTGAAAAGGGCAAAGCAATCTCTGGAAGATGCGGGAAACATGACAAATGCCAGAGAAGCGATGGATTTTATTGAAGTGGATCTGAAGAACGCGTATGATTGTTTAGGCGAAATTACAGGTGAAACAGTTTCGGATGATATTATAAATGAAGTATTTTCAAGATTTTGTCTGGGAAAATAGAGGATAGAAAATGGAAAACTACTTGATGGGTGAATATGATGTAATTGTGGTCGGCGCGGGACACGCTGGATGCGAAGCGGCACTGGCCTGCGCGAGAATGGGAAAGAAAACCTTAATTCTTTCTATTAATCTGGAAGCGGTCGCTATGATGGCATGCAATCCTTCCATAGGAGGGACGGGAAAGGGACATCTGGTAAGAGAAATTGACGCTCTGGGAGGGGAAATGGGATTGAACATTGATAAAACCTTTATCCAGAGTAAAATGTTAAATACGGCAAAAGGTCCCGCGGTACATTCTCTTCGTGCTCAGGCGGATAAAAACCGCTATCATGAGGAAATGAAAAAGACTTTGGAAGATCAGGAAAATCTCCATTTGAAACAGGGCGAGGTTGTGGATCTGATCCTGGAAAACGGTTCGGTCTGCGGTGTCGTGATGAAGACTAATTCCATATACCGGGCAAAAGCGGTGATCCTGGCCACAGGAACTTTTTTAAAGGGAAAAATTTTTATCGGAGAGAGTGCTTTTGACAGCGGCCCGAATGGGCTTGCTCCTTCTATGGAACTGGGAGAAAATCTGAGAAAGTACGGACTTCACATGCGCAGGTTTAAAACAGGAACACCTGCCAGAGCTCTTGGAAAAAGCCTTGATTATTCAAAGATGCAGGAACAGAAGGGAGATTCAAAAATTGTTCCTTTCTCCTTTTTAAATGATCATCTCGACAGAGAACAGATTTCCTGCTGGCTGACTTACACAAATGAAGAAACACATACAGTGATCCGAAATAATTTTCATCGCTCCGCTTTATTCGGCGGGCAGATAGAAGGAGTAGGTCCCAGATACTGTCCTTCCATTGAGGATAAGGTAAATCGCTTTGCGGATAAAAAAAGACATCAGCTCTTTATTGAGCCGGAGGGGCTTACAACGGATGAAATGTATATTCAGGGAATGTCGTCAAGCCTTCCGGAAGATGTGCAGGAAGCTTTTTATAAAACGATTCCGGGATTGGAACAGTTGGAGATTGTCAGACCTGCCTATGCCATTGAATACGACTGCATTGATCCTCTGGATCTGAAACTGAATCTGGAAAACAGACATATTGGAAATTTATTTTGCGCCGGTCAGTTTAACGGAAGTTCCGGTTATGAGGAGGCGGCGGCTCAGGGATTAATGGCGGGAATTAACGCTGTTTTGAAAATTGACAAAAAAACTCCATTTATCCTGGATCGAAGCGAGGCTTATATTGGCGTTCTCATCGACGATCTCGTGACCAAAGGTACTAATGAACCTTATCGGATAATGACCAGCAGAGCGGAATATAGGCTGGTTCTCAGGCAAGACAACGCAGATTTGCGTTTGACAGAAAAAGGATATGCCCTCGGACTGGCTTCGGAAGAGCGATATCGGCGATTTATAGAAAAAAAGGAAATTGTTGAGCTAGAAAAAAAGAGACTGCAGAAAAAAACGCTTTTACCGGAAGAGATCAATGAATATCTGGTAGAGAAGGGGAGCACGCCGATAGAGAATAAAATTTCCATGATTGAGTTGATGAAGCGTCCTCAGGTCAATTATGAAGATCTGGCATTTGTTGATCCGGAACGTCCGCAGCTTTCGGATCACGCGCGAGCGCAGCTGGAAGTTCAGATTAAATATGAAGGATATATTACAAAACAGGAACAGCAGATACAGAAGTTTAAAAAGCTGGAGGACAAAAGGCTTGACAGTGCCTTTGATTATGAAAAGGTAGATGGTTTGCGTCTGGAAGCGAGGCAGAAACTGAACCAGTTTAAGCCGGTTTCACTGGGTCAGGCTTCGAGAATTTCCGGAGTTTCCCCCGCGGATATTAACGTACTTTTGATTTATCTGGAAAAAATGAGAAGGAATAAAATATGAAACAGTTAGAAATAGCGCTGGAGCGCCTGGGAATCTCCTGCGGGGATGATACACTGCAAAAGTTTGAATCCTATATGGAAGGTATTTTAAAATGGAATAAAATGGTAAATTTAACATCCATTACAGAAAAGCATGATTTTATAGAAAAGCATTATATTGATTCCCTTCTTTGTGTTTCTTATGATCCTTTTGTGAAAGCAGGTAATGTAATTGATGTGGGAACAGGCGGAGGGTTCCCCGGGGTACCCCTTGCTATTGCTGCTCCGGATAAGGAATTCCTGCTTATTGATTCTTTGAATAAAAGAATTAAAATTATAAATGAACTTTGTGAAAACGCAGGCATAAAAAATGTAAGGGCTGTACATGGCAGAGCGGAAGAACTCGCTAAAAATAAAGTATATAGAGAACGGTTCGATTTGTGTGTATCCAGAGCAGTCGCGAATCTTTCTGTGCTTTCGGAATACTGCATTCCTTTTGTAAAAAAAGGAGGATGGTTTCTTTCCTATAAAGGCGCTGAAATTGAGGCAGAACTGGATGAAAGCAGGAAAGCTGTCAGCATTCTGGGCGGTGAGATAAAAAATATAGAAAGGCCGGCTATGGAAGGGTTTACTCTGGATCATAAATTTGTTTTCATAAAAAAAACAAAAAGTACGCCTTCAAAATTTCCGAGAAAAGCAGGAACGCCATCGAAAGATCCCCTAAAATAGGAGTTTTAGGGGATTTTTGTTGAATAAAAATTCTTTTTTCTATGTCTGTTCTCTGTTAATATAAAATCAGGACAAGGAGGGGTGATTATGTGGATGAAAAAAGTAACGGATATACCCGTCGATTTGATCGTTGCAAATCCAGATCAGCCAAGAAAATGTTTTGGCGAAGAAGAGCTTCTTGAACTGAGAGATTCAATTAAAAAATATGGAGTAATACAGCCAATTATTTTAAAAAAACAAAATACCGGACCGTACATACTGATTGCAGGAGAGAGGAGACTTAGAGCGGCTATTCTGGCAGGGCTTACAAAGATACCTGCGATTATCAGAGAGGCTGATGAAAAGGATACAGCTATTATTGCGCTGGTGGAGAATGTACAGAGAGAAAATCTTGGCTATATGGAAGAGGCGCAGGCTTACAATCGCCTGATGGAAGAATATCATCTCACACAGGGAGAACTGGCAGAGAAAGTCGGAAAAAAGCAATCTACAATTTCGAATAAAATTCGTCTGCTGGCTTTGCCGGAAGATATTCAGAAGGCGTTAATTGAAAATAAGTTGACAGAGCGCCATGCCAGATCGCTTTTAAAAATCCCAGATGATGAAACAAGAAGGATTGTAATTGATCGGATTGTATCACATGGTTTAAATGTCAGGCAGACTGAAAAATTGATTGAGGATATTCTGGAAAAACAGCAAGAAGAAAGAAGAAAAAAGAATAAGATCAGTTATATTAGTTATAAATTATATCTGAATACAATTCGAAAAACGTTCAATGAAATCTTTCAGGTAGAGCAGGGGGCGAAATACACACAGGAAGATAAAGGAGATTATTATGAAGTAAAAATAACGATTCCAAAAAATCGTTCGAAAAATTCAATGGGTAAACAACAAATTGTGAACCAGTAAAGAGATTAAGGAATGTTTCACGTGAAACATTCCTTTTTTTTTCGTAAAAACTATAGTAAAAAAAAGTTGAATAGTATATAATCAATTTATATGAAATACATTCAGTATGTTGTTCTAAGGAGGATATATTTTGGGAAAAGCAATTGCAATATTCAATCAAAAAGGAGGCGTAGGCAAGACAACCACAAATATCAATCTGGCAGCTTGTCTGGCTTTGAAAGATAAAAAAGTTTTGATTATTGATATTGATCCACAGGGGAATACTACCAGCGGTATTGGATTATCAAAGAACGAACTTGGAAACACTTCTTATGAAATTCTTGTAGAGAATAATATTGATCCGAAAACAGCGATATTACAGACGGAAGTAAAAAATCTTGATATCATTCCCGCCAGTGTACAGCTGGCAGGAGCTGAAGTTGAACTGATACAGTTAAAAGGCAGAGAAAAAAGGCTGAAAAAAGCGCTGGATCAGATTAAACCGGATTACGATTACATTTTTATAGACTGTCCTCCATCTTTGGGTCTTTTGACAATTAATTCTCTGACAGCGGTAGATTCTGTACTGATTCCTATTCAGTGTGAGTTTTATGCTCTTGAAGGTGTAAGCCAGCTCATGAGTACCATTGAAATTGTTAAAAAGAATATGAATCCGGATCTGGAAATACAGGGCGTTATACTCAGTATGTTCGATGGAAGAACGAATTTATCGGTTCAGGTTGTAGAAGAAGTAAAAAAATATTTTAAAGAAAAAGTATATACAACTGTAATACCGAGAAATGTAAGGCTTGCGGAAGCTCCAAGCTATGGAATGCCTATTATGCAGTATGATCCAAAATCAGCGGGGGCTCAGGCTTATCAGGAATTTGCTGAGGAGTTCTTAAGTCTGGAGGATGAAGAATAATGGCAGTACCCAAAAACAGAGGTTTAGGAAAAGGGCTTGAGGCCCTTTTTAATAGTTCAGAAATTGATACCAAAGAAATTTCAATAGAAAAAACAGAAGAAAGTGAACAGAAGGGGATATCCTTTATCGATATTAATGAGATAAAACCAAATCAAAATCAGCCAAGAAAAGTTTTTGACGAGGAAAAACTGGGAGAACTCGCGGATTCCATCAAAGAACACGGATTGATACAGCCTGTGATTTTAAGGAAGGCAGAGAAGGGCTATGAAATTGTAGCAGGTGAACGGAGATGGAGAGCATGCAGGAAAGCAGGCCTGAAAGAGATTCCATGTATTATCAGAGAATTTACCGATGAACAGAACATGCTCATTGCTATTATTGAGAATATGCAGCGTGAGGATCTGAATCCGATTGAAGAAGCGGAAGGGCTTAACCAGATGATTACATCCTTTGGCATGACTCAGGAGCAGGTTTCCAAAAGTGTGGGGAAAAGCAGACCTTATATTACTAACGCGCTCCGCCTTTTAAAGCTTCCGACGGAGATCAGAGAAATGCTGTCTATGGATCAGCTTTCTGCCGGACACGCCAGAGCGATTGCGGGAATTTCAGATACAGAAAAACAGATCCGAATTGCGGAGTACGCGGTAAAAGAAGGACTCTCTGTAAGAGAAATCGAAAAGCTGATTAAAGAAGAAAGCGCTCCGAAAAAGAAAGCTTCCAGAAAGAAAGCGGAAAAGAGCGCTGATGTAATAAAAGTGGAAGACGATTTAAAACAGATTATGGGAACAAAAGTAAGTTTGAGCCAGTCTGGAAGAAAAGGCAAAATTGAAATCGAATATTACAGCAGAGATGAGCTGGAACGATTGATTGAAATGTTGAAATCACTGGGATAGAACAAAGGGTTTCACGTGAAACATGAATAAGAGAGAAATTGAATCCTGTATTCAGGAATTAATAGCAGAATGCAGGGAGTGTAAGATACCTGTAAGCGGAAAGATTGATCCGGAAGTGCGGATTAATAAAAGAGCCCGCAGCCGATTTGCCGCCTGTAAAAGGGAGAAGGGCTTGAATGGTGAAACTTATAAAATAGAAATAGGAGAGGCTCTTCTTACTGCTGAGGAAAAGGTTATCCGTACGGTTCTTGCTCATGAATTGCTTCATACCTGTAGAGGATGTTATAATCACGGATCCAGATGGAAAGAATACGCGTATCAAATGAACCAAAACTACGGTTATAGGATCAAAACTACAGCTACTTATGAAGAACTGGGACTGAAAGCTCCGGAAAGGCAAAAAAAGATCAATTATATGATAACCTGCCAGAAATGCGGGAAAATATTTTATCGGCAAAAACGTTCCAGGCTAATCACAAATATTACGCAGTACCGATGCCGATGCGGTGGAACTCTGGAATACAGGAAAATAGAACAAAAAAATCAGGGAATATAAATTTATAATAATGGAATATATTTACAAAAAAGCGAGTGGAGAAGCTCGCTTTTTCTATTATAAATAAGAATAAAAAATGATTCTCCGCATAGACTGTACAAGAATATTGTACAGAAAACAGAGGGGGAAACATCATGACATATGAGGAAAAGATACCTGATTTCGCGCTGCAGCCTGCAAAATCAGAAGATCCGGATCCAGATAAGAACGATCAGGATGATGGATTTGATCCGACTCCTTACGATCGCCTTTTAGTACCGGAACCCATAGAAGGGAAAAAGGAAGAAGCGATTTACGGGGAATCCGGAGAAACGGAAGAAATCTTTAAGGAGAAGGAAGAAAAACCGGAGCCTGTTGTATTGAAAGAAGAACCTGCGGAAGATCAAGATAAAAAAACGGCTGTCGAGCCGGTTCGGATTACGCCTCTTTCTGCTCAGTCCGTCTATAACGATTTACGTATCTCCACCGTCTGCCAGAATGAAGAAACAAAAGTCATCGTAGAAGAAGACATTTTAGTGCCGGATACAAAACCGGATTTGCTTTCCATATTATCTATGAACGGGAAAGTTTATCTGTCCGGAAGAGAGATACAGACAGAGCAGGGGGAAGGGGATAACGTACACGTAACAGGGGAACTTTTGCTGCATACCATCTATATCCCCCAGAAAAAAGAAAACCGGGATCAGATCGCAGTTATTCAGTCCACACTTCCTTTTAAGACAGACTGGCCAGTTAACGCATCACCTATTTCCCATATTTCTGTTACACCTGAGATTGAAAAAATTGAATATACGGTAATTAATGAAAGAAAATTCCGCGCAAAGGCAACTTTAAATCTGTCTTTGAAAGAATACGCGGAAAAGCAATTTTCTCTGTTTGATGGTCTGCGAACAGAAAAACTGGAACTTTTAAAAGAAAGTGTAAAAATAAGCCATATAGCGGCACGCAAAGAAGATTCTATTGAGATCTCAGAAGAACTTAGGTTAAAAGAGGGAGTTCTTAAACCTTCCAGAATATTAAATTCTGAAATTCGAGTTGCAGAAAACCACAGACAGATTACAGAAGAAAAAATCGTAATTAACGCGAATATCTGGGTAAGGGTTTTATATGAAGGGGAAGATGTGGAAGAAGGTGAAATTTATGAAAAAACAGAATTTTTCCAGGGAAAAACAGATTTTACCCAGTTTATTTTGATAGATAAAGAAAAAGACGCGGCTGACAGTAGAGTTTCCTTTAATGATAAAGATCTGGAAGTCAGGATAACCGAGGGAACCGAAGACGGATTTACACTTTCGGGAAAAGTCAGCACATCTGTTGAAATCTTTCATAATGTAGAAAAAGAGATTGTATCGGATTTGTATCACGGTACAAGAGATACAACTTATGATTTTACAGAGCAGAAAGTGGAGGCGGTCGTCGGCAGCAGCAGCGCGGAAACAACGGCGAGAGAAATCTTTCCGATTCCGGAAAAATATGGCGGAGCAGATAAAATCATATACATAGACGGAGCTATAAAAAAGAAAAAACATCAGGTTGAAGACGGAAAACTTCGAATCGAAGGGGTTCTGGAGGGGCAGATCATATGTCTCGGAGAAGAGGATCGAAAACCGTTTGCTGTAAAGCAGGATCTCCCATTTCGGAGCCTTTTAGAACTACCGAAAACACAGGGTGATTTGAAAATCGAAAGCAACATAGGAATCAAAGAATTGTGGTTCGATAAAATAAATGAAAAACAGGTGGAAGTAAACGCAAGCCTGCAGATTCAGGCGGCCGCTGTGGAAGAAAAAAACATAAAACTGATAAAAAACCCATGCTTTGTGGAAAACAGCCAGACAAAGAAGCCGTCCTCCATGGTAATCTACATTACAAAAAAAGGAGACAGTCTCTGGAATATCGCGAAAAAATATAAAACAGGAGTCAATGTAATTAGGAAGATCAATCAGATGCAGGAGAATGAAGATATTAAAGAGAATATGCGCCTTCTCATTGTAAAATAAAAAAATCAGGTATAAAACAAGCCCTCCATGGTAAGAATTGAAAATACAGGGAGGGCTTGTTTATGAAAAATTCAGATTTAAAACAGAAGTGCATGCTGAGTCTGATTTTAGTTATCGTCATGGGTGTCGTTCTCTTTTATACATACGAGGACGAGCCTCAGAATCAATATACAGGAATTATCAGACTTCATGTAATCGCAAACAGCGACAGCGGAGAAGATCAGGAGTTAAAGCTGAAAGTAAGAGACGAAATTATTAAAGAAGTAGGAAGTCTGCAGGACAGCGATAATATAAAAGAATCCAGGGAATATCTGCGGACACATTTGAAAGACATGGAAGAAACCGCCAATAGGGTAATTGAGGAAAACGGAAAGCATTATACGGCAAAGGCAGACCTGGGTGTTCGGTGGATTCCTAAAAAAACCTATGGGGACATGTATTTTCCGGCGGGAAATTATGAGGCTCTGAATCTGACACTGGGAAAAGGAGAAGGACAGAACTGGTGGTGCGTACTGTTTCCACCCTTATGCCTGATCGAGGAGGATGCGGAGCAGATGAAAGAAATGGGAATTTCTGAACAAAAGAAAATTGAAGTAAAATGGAAGCTGATGGAAATTCTGAGTCAATAAAGAAAAAGACCCGGGTGATGCAAACACCCAGGTCTTTTTCTATCTTATTATTACTTATTAAGAGGAAGTTCTTTCTTCTAACTCTAACTCGATTTCTTTTGTCTGTCCGTCGCGGAGCACGATATACGTTACTTTGTCGCCCACCTTGTGGGAAGTAATGATGGAAGAAAGAGTTTCAAAACTGTCAATTTCCTGTCCATCAACCGAATAAACAAGATCTCCGGCTTTAAATCCGGCTTTTTTCGCGTTGGATCCGGTTACTTCCTGAATATAGACGCTTCCGGTTCCCTGAGAACTCTGTCCTCCTCCGAAATATTCTTCGAGACCGCCGCTTCCGCCGCTCTGCTGAGAAGAAGTATCCACATAGGACATGCCGGTGTAAGGCTGTCCGCTTACATATCCGTTTTCCATCAGCTGGCTGGCAGCGTCCACCGCTTTATTAATCGGAATAGCGAACCCCAGACCTTCCACATCAGAGCCGGAAGATTTCGCGACTACAATTCCGATTAGCTGTCCATATTGGTTAAACAAGCCTCCGCCGGAATTTCCGGGATTAATAGAAGTATCTGTCTGAAGCAGGGACATGGTTTTTCCATCAATGCTGATGGAACGATCCAGAGCGCTGATGATGCCTGCTGTAACCGTACCGCCAAGTTCACCCAGCGGGTTCCCGATAGCAACAGCCATATCTCCGACATTTAGCTGATCACTGTTTCCCATGGTTGCAGCAGTAAGGTTTTTCGCGTCAATTTTCAGAACTGCGATATCGGTATTAGAGTCGCTGCCGACCACTTTCGCTTCATATTCTTTTTCGTCCGCAGTGGTGACCGTAATGGTGCCGGCGCCTTCTATCACGTGGTTATTCGTAATGATATATCCGTTGCTTCTGATGATGACGCCGCTTCCTGCGCCTTCTGTCACATACTGATCCATCCAGATATCCGATGACTGGACGGATTCTGTTTTGATTTCGACAACGGAATCCTGAACAGCCGCGGTAATCTCCTGAACCGTCATTTCACTTCCTGTTGCGTCTTCCAGATCAAATCCGGTCGTATTTGCGTTCGTGGTATTATCCCGTCCCGCGGAATACTGCGGTGAAGCTGAATTTGCCAGATAGGCGCCTCCAAAACCAAACGCGCTTGATAGAAAAACGCAGAGCACAATAATCGCGGTCAACCCGGTTTTTGTTAGGGTAATCGGTTTTCCCTTCTTTTTTTTCTTTTTTCTTCCTCCGCCGGGAGACTGCTGATCTCCCATCCCGGAAGGTACTAATTGTCCGGGATTCGGACCGTTTGTGTATTGATAATGATTGTCATTGTACTGATCCATAATGTATTTCCCCCTTTTTCAACTTTCCTCTTGATTTAAACCTAATATACACATTCTATATGATTTTTTTGTGTTGAATCAATGTAAATATGAAATAAAGATATTAATAATTTCTTACAACTATGGTAGAATTGAAAGGAAAAGATAAAATAAGGGGAGAGGAAAATGAGTAAAGTTTTAATTGGAATGGATAAGAGCGGATCTTACCGGGTCTATCTTACAATCACGACAGACATGGTAGAAAAAGCCAGGAATATACATATGACGACGCCCCTTGCCACAGCAGGGCTGGGAAGAGTCCTTACAGCAGCTGGTATGATGGCGGTGATGCTGAAAAACCCGGAGGATAAACTGACACTGCACATCAAAGGCGATGGTCCGGCAAAGCAGATTATGGCTACAGCGGATGGGAAAGGGAATGTAAAAGGGTATATTGCAAATCCGGATGTGGATCTGCCGCTTACAAAAGAAGGAAAACTGGATGTCGGAGGTTCTATCGGAATCGGAAATCTGACCGTTATCAAAGATATGGGATTAAAAGAGCCTTATATGGGTACGATTGCTCTTGTAAACGGCGAAATCGCGGAAGACTTAACTGCGTATTTTTTTATTTCCGAGCAGCAGAACACTTCCGTTGCGCTGGGCGTAAAGATTGAACGGGATTATAAAACAGGAGCTGCCGGAGGCATGATTATTCAGATGCTCCCAAACGCGGAAGAAGCATCTGTTGATGCGCTGGAAGAGATGATCGGAAAAATGCCGCCTCTGACTTCGCTGATCGATGAAGTTTCCGCCCGGTGCGCGGGAAAAAGCCGGGAAGGCATCCTTTCTGAACTGATGAATGAAATCTTTAAAGGAATGCCGCAGGAATACCGGTTAGAGCCACTGGAAACAAGAGAGATTCGATGGAACTGCGACTGCAGTGAAGAACGCCTGGAAAAAGCGCTGATGAGCATTGGCAGAAAGGATCTGACAAAGATTCTGGAAGAAGACGGGCAAGCGGAGCTGCAGTGCCAGTTCTGTCTGAAAAAGTATCATTTTGATAAAGCTCATTTAGAACGAATATTGGAGGAGATGCCGGAATGAAAACTATTATGATGAGAATAATCGGAACGCAGATAAACGCGGAAATGGAAGAAGATCAGATGGAATTTGTCACAGAAGGAAAACTGTATCAGAAGGGAGATTCTTTGTACCTTCTTTATGATGAAAGTGAAATTTCCGGAATGCCGGGATGCAAAACGCGTCTCAAACTGAAGGACGGAATTATAAAAATGAAGAGAGTGGGAGAAAAAGTCGGGATTGATACGGAAATTGAATTTGAAAAGGGAAAGCGATACACCGGCTATTACGACACGCCGTTTGGTGCCATTGAAATGGAAGTCCTTACAAATCATATTGAAAACAATCTGACCCCGGAAGGAACAGGAACACTGGATATTGATTATCATATAAGCCTGAAAGGACTCGCCGAGGGGCGGAATAAATTAAATATACAGCTGATGTAAAAAAAAGGGAGGGGATTTGATTATGATGAATAAGAAGGCGATTCAAATCGTAGCAGTCGCGATCATAGCGGCGATGGTTATAACCACCGTAGTGAGCGCAGTCGTATTTTTATAACTATCGTTATATTTAGCAAAAGGAGAGGAAGAAATTTCATGGCAAAAATAGGGTTTGACGCAAACAAGTATATTGAAGAGCAATCAAAGTATATCCTGGAACGGATTAATGAAGGTCAGGGAGAACGCCTTTATCTGGAATTTGGAGGAAAGTTGGTGCAGGATAAACATGCGATGCGCGTTTTACCGGGATTTGATGAAAATGCGAAAATAAAGCTGCTGCAAAAGATGAAGGAACAGGTAGAAATTATTATTTGCATTTATTCAGGCGACATTATGACCAGCAAGACACGCGCGGATTTCGGGATCACTTATGATCTTGAGGTGCTCCGGCTGATCGACACATTCCGGCATTATGATCTGGAAATCAACAGTGTTGTTGTGACACGATACGAGGACGACGCTCCCGCAGTGGATATGTTCCTGAATAAACTGGAACGCCGCGGGATCAAGACATACAAACACAGGTTTACAAAGGGATATCCTACTGATGTAGAAACGATTGTAAGTGATGAAGGATACGGCGCGAACCCATACATAGAAGTAAGCAAGCCTCTGGTTGTCGTAACCGGACCGGGCGGCGGCAGCGGAAAACTGGCAACCTGTCTTTCGCAGCTCTACCATGATTATAAAAGGGGCAAGAAAGTCCGTTACGCCAAATTTGAGACGTTCCCGATCTGGAATATTCCGTTGAAACATCCGGTTAACATCGCTTATGAAGCGGCGACCGCCGATCTGCGGGATGTCAATATGATTGACTCTTTTCACCTGGAAGCATACGGAGAAATGGCAGTCAATTACAATCGGGATCTGGAAGTATTTCCGGTTGTAAAAAGGATCATTGAAAAGATTACAGGAGAAGAATCTGAATATAAAAGCCCTACAGATATGGGTGTCAATCGGGCGGGATTCAGCATCATTGATGATGAAGTAGTCAAGGAAGCAGCCTGTCAGGAGATTATTCGCAGATATCTTAATGCGTTGTGTGATTATAAAAAGGGAAGGATTGATGACGGCGCGGTAGAGCGTTCTAAACTTTTAATGGATGAACTGGAATTGAAAACAGAAGACCGGCATGTTGTAAAACCGGCAAGGGATTACGCTGAATATAAGAGAAATCGTGATAAACGTTATGAGAATGTTGTTATCATGTCTCTGGAACTTCCAAACGGGCAGATTGTCACAGGCCGCAGTTCCCGCAGAATGGTTGCTTCCGCGGCAGTTATCCTGAATGCCGTTAAAGTTCTGTGCGGGATGGCAGATGGAATCCATCTGATTTCCCCAAATGTTTTAAAAGGCATTCAGGATATGAAGACAGAAATTCTTCATCATGAAAAAACAAGTCTCCATTGCGAGGAGGTACTGAGCGCGCTGACAATTTCCGCGGCTACGAATCCATCGGCAGAAGTCGCTCTCAGCAAGCTTTCTGACTTGCGGGGGTGTCAGGCGCATTGTACGGCGATTTTAAGCGATCGGGATGAGCAGACCATCAAGGCTCTGGGCATCGACGTAACGTGCGATCCGGAATACATCACAAACAATTTATACTTCAGCTGAAAAAAGAAGGGAGCAGTAATGAAAGATTACTGCTCCGCAGACTGTAGACAAAAGTCCAATCTCGAGCGAAAGAGATTGGACTTTTTCTATGT
>JAHZHL010000010.1:0-41346 GCA_019420305.1 Bacillota bacterium
TTTCCAAGGGATAACAAGCTTTTTTATCTAATTAACTGTCAAAGATGGGATTATAGATAAACTCTATGATTTTATATAAATTATTCATTTGATAATAGATTCGTCTGCTACTAAACTAATATTCAGGTAAAAGCTGCATAAAAAAATTGTATTTTAGGAGGAATGTGAAGTGGACGAAAATTTATCCGAAGGAGACAAACCAGTATGGAGAGGGGAGATGATGCTTGCGTTAGCGGTTATCATAAACAGCTTTGGAGTGGTACTGATGTTGTATTCCGGTGCCGGAATATCTGCCATTTCCAGTGTACCGTTTGCTTTTTCCGAGGTGCTGCCGAATCTCACACTTGGAACATGGACCTATATTTTTCAGGGAATATTGGTTTTTAGTCTGATGATTTTGCGCAAAGGCTTCGTGCCGCAGTATTTGTTTAGTTTTGTGGTAGGATTTGTGTTTGGAGAATTATTGGATATTCATGAACGATGGATCCATATTTTGCCAAGCGACTTGCTTTGGTGTGTGGCATATTTTATTATCAGTTATTTATTGATCAGTTTTGGTATTGCACTCTTGAATCGGTGTTGTTTACCTATTATCCCGACGGATCTTTTCCCGCGGGAACTGGCTGAGATTACAGGTGTCAGGTATCCGAGAATCAAAATATTATTTGATGTAATTTGTCTGGCAATCACCGCTGGCATGACGTTTTTCTTTTTGGGGCATTTGAAGGGACTGGGAATCGGGACCATTTTAGCGGCCTTTACGACGGGAAAAGCGGTAGGAATTATGGGAACATGGCTGGATCGTCGTGTTCAATTTATTTCCTTTTTGACCAAAAAAGAAGGTTTAAATCAAGCTAACTTTAGGAGGAGTCACAATGAAACGTAGAATTAATAATTTTTTTCAGATGTAGGAAAGGAGTAAAGTCATGAAATTTCCAGCAATGTTTCAGTCAATCAGAATTGGCAATGTTATGATTCCAAACCGCTTTGTCATGCCGCCTATGGGCAACAACTTCGCAAATACAGACGGAACGCTCAGTGACCGCTCTCTTGCTTACTACGAAGCTCGGGCAAAAGGCGGATTTGGACTGATTACAATAGAATCTACAGTGGTGTATGAACAGGCGAAAGGCGGCCCGCGCAAGCCCTGCCTGTTTTCGGATGATACGATCCCAAGCTTTCAGAAGGTAGCGGATGCCTGTCACAACTATGGAGCAAAGGTTTCCATTCAGCTCCAACACGCAGGTCCGGAAGGAAGTACTTCCCTGACAGGGTATCCATTAAAAGCGGCCAGCGCCGTTCCAGCGGCTTATGGCCGCGAAATACCGGAGGCCATTTCTGCGGAAGAGCTTTATCAGGTAATCGAGTGTTATGGAGACGCGGCGAGAAGGGCGCAGACAGCTGGAATTGATATGGTGGAAGTTCATTGTGCCCACGGTTATCTGGTCAGCACGTTTATCTCTGAGCGAACCAACCATCGAACCGATGAATTCGGAGGGTGCTTTGAAAACCGGATGCGCCTGCCGCGCCTGATTATCGAAAACATCCGGCGTAAAACCGGAGGCAATCTGCCTATCCTGTGCCGGATCAATGCCAGCGATGAGGTGGAAGGCGGTCAAAGCGTTCAGGACGCCGCCGCTGTCGCCGCGTATTTGGAGCGGGAATGCGGTGCGGACGCGCTCCATGTGACGCGTTCTGTTCACCTTCACGATGAATTTATGTGGGCGCCTGGCATTACACATGGAGGTTTTAACGCTGATCTGGTCAGTGAGATCAAGCGGGCAGTTTCGGTTCCTGTTATCGCAGTCGGCAGATTTACAGAACCGCAATATGCAGAACTTCTGGTAAAACAGGGACGCGCGGATCTTATCGCGTTCGGGCGGCAGAGTATTGCTGATCCGGAACTTCCCAACAAAGCCCGGCTTGGAATACTGGAGGAGTTGATCCCTTGTATTGGGTGTCTGCTGGGATGTGTCCCCAATATGTTTGCCGGAAAACCAATTACTTGCGCGCTCAATCCTTGTGTTGGAAGAGAAAGGGAAATGACATTGGCTAAGACCCAAAAGCGCATTGTGGTAGTTGGCGGCGGACCTGCCGGACTGTATGCCGCGTGGGCATGCGCGGTTCGCGGGCATAAGGTTACATTGTTTGAAAAGAATCGGGAACTGGGAGGCAGTTTCCGCATTGCTTCGTATCCTACGGGAAAGGGTCAGATTTCCGCCGCTATCCGCGCGATGATTGTAAGATGTAAAAATGTCGGTGTTGAAATAAGACTCAATACAGAGGCAACACTTGAATCCATTCATTTGAACGAGCCGGACGCAGTTGTGGTGGCAACTGGTTCGATTCCCTTGCGGCCGCCTATTCCGGGCTTGTCAGACTGCGGCTGCATAACGGCTCAGGATATGCTTGAGGGAAAAGCGGAGATCGGGAAGAACGTACTTGTCGCCGGCGGCGGAATGATTGGCTGTGAAGCGGCGGAATATCTGGCAGAGCGGGGTCATCAAGTAACCATTGTAGAGATGAAGTCCGTAATCGCGGAAGATGTCGCCCCGGAGCACAAACGGTATATGTTTGAGAATTTTGAACGGAACCATGTGAAGCTTTATGCGAATGCCCAAATTACACAGTTCTATCAAGATGGTGTGTCGTGCATAATAAAAGATGGGGAACCGATCGCTCTAAGAGGCTACGATACTATTCTATTAGCTATGGGAACGCGTGCTTTTAACCCATTTGCGGAAGCAGCATCAGACGCCGAGCAACGATTTTTTGTAATTGGTGAAGCTTTGAATTCTCCGGGAAACGTAGTTACTGTGACAACCGATGCGCTGAATTTTGCTCTGGAAGTCCGGTAATCGTGATATTTTATAAAACTGCTGAATTTTAATATGAACGCTCGAATAATATCCTCTTTACTCGCGTTATTCGAGCGCAAATTCAATCGTAAAAAAATACGATTGAATTTGCGCTTGTGATTGAGTATAATTTTAAACATATTTGAGGGTCGAATTGAAGTTAGTTCACCGGGAGGGCTTCCCGGAGGAATCTGAGAAGAGGAATCTCTTTCCGGGAAATTTTCCGTTGAGATCCTGAGCTTGGCGAAAATGCGGACGCTAACAGGCTGGACAGGAAACGGCGGCTCAGATACTGCGGGCTGGATTGTGAGAAATGCGACGCCTATATCGCGACGGTCAATGACGATCAGGCTTTGCGTGAGAAAACAGCCAATTATGGGCGGAGTTAAATAACGCTCCCATTTTGCCACTTGCGGTGATTGTCCTGAATTAGAAACATGTTCAACAGTCGGAGCCGTCATCGACCCCCCCCTTCTGTTTTGGAGAATTTGAAAGGATAATGGAGCGGCGAAATGCATAGGTATCCGGTCATAGGAATAAAAATTTAACCAAATTCTTACAGATATCCCTGGAAGGTGTCCAATTTTTAAAATTTCCTCCATTTGGACACGTTTTTTGAGGAAGCCCGTCTGGCAGAGGGGGAATTCTTTCGCCAAACAGCCCGTAATCGCCTCAAACAGGCAGAAAAAAACGGGGGATAAATATACAGGCACTAAAAAACGTGTCTAAAATCGAAGTGATTTGCAAATTGGACACTTTTTGAAAGGATGCCGGAGAGACCTGTATGCGTTAAGTTTTAATCCGTTAAATGATGGAAATATTGATTCGCAGAAAAGGAGATGGAGCAATGGCCTTTGATTATAAGAAAGAATACAAGGAATTTTATATGCCGAAAAATAAGCCGTCTATCGTCATAGTGCCGGATATGAACTTTATAGCGGTGAGAGGCCAGGGCGATCCGAATGCGGAGGATGGTGAGTACAAGCAGTCCATCGGGCTTTTGTATGGCATTGCCTTTACCATCAAGATGAGTAAAAAAGGCGATCATCGGATTGAAGGGTATTTTGATTATGTGGTGCCTCCGCTGGAGGGCTTTTGGTGGCAGGAAGGGATAGCGGGCATCGACTATGCGCACAAGGAAAGGTTCCAGTGGATCTCGGTCATTCGGCTGCCCGATTTTGTCGCCAAGGAAGATTTTGACTGGGCGGTTGAAGAAGCCACAAGGAAAAAGAAAACGGATTACTCAAAGGTGGAGTTTTTCACTTATGACGAAGGCTTGTGTGTACAGTGCATGCACATCGGCCCATACGACGATGAACCCAAGACGATTGCGCGTATGCATGCGTTTATGGAACAGGAAGGGTACGCGCTGGATATTACCGATCAGCGTATGCACCATGAAATCTATCTTTCCGATGCAAGAAGGGTGGCGCCAGAGAAGCGGAAAACCGTGATTCGGCATCCGATAAGGAAGGTGTGAGGAGAATCAAATGGAAATCAGACGAATGCGTCCAGGTGACAGCCGAATGGTCATCAGCAGGATCTATGAAGAAAGTTGGAAAAGCGCGTATAAGGGAATTGTCCCGCAGACCTATCTGGATTCGATCCCAAAAGGGCGCTGGGCGCCGTGTTTGGATCAGCCGGATTGGCATACGCTGATCTGCATCGAAGGAGGCCATATTATTGGAACAACAAGCTTCTGCAAGTCCCGATTTGAACAGTTTGCATCATGGGGAGAGATTATATCCCTCTACCTTCTGCCCCAATATGTAGGCAGGGGATATGGCAAAGCCCTGCTGAAAGCCGCGATTCGTGAATTGAAAGAAATGGGGTTTCACGATGTTTTCCTGTGGGTGTTGGAGGAAAACCATCGTGCGCGACTGTTTTATGAGAAAATGAGATTCTTGTTTTCCGGCAATTTTATGGAGGATTCGATTGGTGGAAAAACTTTGCGGGAAGTGCAGTATACGTATTCTCCGGATCTCTCTGGCAGTGCAGAACGCGAACTTTGCCGTCAAGATGTATGAAAAAGTCGGATTCAAGGCAATGGAAGAAACCGCGCAGAAATGTATTATGGTGCGTAAATTATGAAGGGGAGAGGCAGGCACTTTTGAAATGGGCAAGGTCTGTTCGCTCCGGATTCCACAATTAGGAACGTTGTGATGTGTTTCAATGGATTATGAAGAATTTTTATGGGCGATTGGGGACACATCAACGTTTTCGTTACTGAAAAGGGCCTTTGAATCAGGAAGGTCTCTTGGCGATTCGATGAACAGAAAGCTTCTCAGAGATTTCCGTCTGGATATGTTGGTAGGAGGAATGCCTCAGGCAGTAAATAAATATATTCAGACAAATAATTTTAGAAAAGTAGATCGAATAAAGCGAGATATTCTGAGTTTATATACAGATGATTTTAAGAAAATAGATCCAACAGGAAAATTGTCCTATTTGTTTGATGCGATTCCTGCCCAGCTCAATAAAAACGCAGCCAGATATCAGGTTTCCAGTGTTTTAAAAGATGAAAGAGCGGAAAGCGTCTTAGAATTGATCGCGGAATTGAAGGATTCGAAAACCGTCTTAGTTTCTTATCATGCCAATGATCCCAATTATAATCAGGAAATGAGCCAGAAGGCAAGGCTGCTTTCTGGCTTTTTTCGAGTAGCATACGGAGCGGAAACAAGTTCCCGCAAACAGGTAGCGGCGGTCTATTTGCGGGGATAATCGTCTTTGCCAGAATCTTTTTCTACATCCATTTTATCCAGACAGGCAAAGAGGAACGCTTCAATGGATTTAGCCGCAAGAGCCCTGTTCTCCTCGGAAAGATCGAAAAACCAATCGAGGAACTGCGTTAGAGAAAATGCCGCCTGGATTTCCTCTTCGGAAAACGAAAGCAGGGAAAGTGGATCGACACCCAGTTTTTCCGCGATTAATTCGACTGTAGCGAGGGTGGGATTGCTCTTTCCCTTCAGGATGTCCTGCAAAGAGGATCGGGAAATGGAAAGTTCCTCTGCGAATTCAGTAAGAGAATGATTACTGCGTTCAAAGATTGTCTTCATATTAACTGCAAAATTTTCGCGAAGATTCATAAACATTCCTCCATTACTATTTTATAGTAGATGGATCCAACCAAAAATGACAGGCTGAAATACTGGTATTTCGTACCGATATACTGGCCGCCAGACCTTTTACAAACAATAAAGAACACAGTATAATATTAGGAAAGGGGCGCGAAAGGAATGAAATCATGATTCGGACTGTTTTATTTGATGTAGATAATACATTGTTGGATTTTAGCAAGGCAGAGAAAAACGCCCTGACAAAGACGTTACGGCAGTTAGGGATTGAGCCAGGGGAAACGATCCTGGAAAGATATAGTGAGTTGAATCTGGCGCAATGGAAGCTGCTGGAGCAGGGCAAGTTAAGCCGGGGCGAAGTGAAAGTCAGGAGATACCGCCTGCTGTTTGAGGAAATCGGCGCGGACTGCTCACCGGAAAAGGCGGCGCGGATTTATGAGGAACTTTTGGGAATCGGCCACTTTTTCATGGAAGGGGCGGAGGAACTGTTGGAGGAATTGTATCAAAAGTACAATTTATATCTGGTAACCAATGGAACGGCGGCGGTTCAGAGGAGCAGGCTTAAAAGCGCGGGCCTGAAAAAATATGTTCAGGGAATTTTTATTTCCGAAGAAATGGGCAGCAATAAACCGGCAAAAGAATATTTTGATCGCTGCTTTGGACAGATCCCCGGGTTTCGGAAAGAGGAAACTGTGATCATCGGAGACAGCCTTACATCGGATATTCAAGGCGGGAAAAACGCGGGGATCCGGACGATTTGGTTCAACCCCGGCAGGCTGCCTAATGACAGCGGTCCGGCCGCGGATTACGAAATCGCAAGCCTTAGGGAAATAGGGCCGCTGCTGCGCGAGATATCGAAAGCAGAATAACTGTTTGGCAGAGTACAAAATTTCCGGTATAAAGACAGCATTCACCGCATAAGGTAGAAAGCGGGAAGCATTGTGAAAGAGAAAGGGGGCAGGTTATGGGAAGCGCGCTGAAACTTGTGATCGCAGGTATCCTTTCCGTTACGGCCGCCGCGTCGTGGTTTGCTCTGGTAAGTGCTGCTCCAGTCCAGGGAGAGACCGTGTATTATAAAGCAGGATTTTCCTACGGGCCGGTTGACGCTTCTGTCCGATCGCGCATTGAAGGAAAGTCCTACCGAAAAAACAGTAATATCGCGCTGGATGAGCTTCGCTATGTGCGGGTTTTGTACTGTGGATTTGACGGGGAAACGAAGGCTGGAGAATTGATTGTCAATCAAGAAATTGCCGAAGATACAGTAGAAATTTTTTATGATCTTTATCAGCATCCGTATCCAATCCAGGAGATTTCTCTCATTGACAAATATGATGCTGACGATGAACGGTCCATGCGGGCTAACAATACATCGGCCTTTAATTATCGGTCCATTTCCGGGAGCAGTACCCTTTCCAAACACGCTTACGGCATGGCGATTGATCTGAATCCGCGGATCAATCCGTATGTGAAGGGAACTGTAATCCAACCGGAGAACGGCAGCGCTTACACACAGAGGGATCCGCGAAAGTGCGAGGGAAAATACCGGGAGCAGATGATACAGAGAGGGGACTATGTTTATCGGCTTTTTCAGGAGCATGGCTTTACATGGGGAGGTGACTGGAAGGACCTCAAAGATTATCAGCACTTTGAAAAGTAAAAAGCCCGCCGCGGCGTTTTGGCATATGCTGTAGGATTCTGCGGATTTTTCGGGGACAAATCAAAATGGCCTGCCCCACTGAATATGGTAAGATATAGAAAGAAATTTACACAGAATGGGGGAATTTTATGGACAGGCTCAGTGTCATGCTGATTGGGGCGATCTGCTTTTTAATCTTCACAAGCGCGGCGGCCATTTATACGACCTGGTTTCGCAATGAGGATGCCGAGACTTTGGCCAGCAGCCCGGAGCAGATTCAAGAAGAAATGTCTCTCGCCAACATTGCGATGAACACACAGGCTCAGGTAATCAACGGGGGAGGGAGGGACATGTGGATTCGCGCGGAGGTTCAAATGCCGGAAGAAAGCGCGGCGCTGGGAAAAACACAGTATCAGCTGGTATCGGATGCGATTGCCGAAAATCCGGGAGACGCGGAAAAAGAAAAGGGCGTCTGGGAACTGGAGGAGGACGGGTATTATTATTACAGCGTTCCGGTACGTCCGGGCGAACAGTCGCGTTCTCTCTTTCAGTCTGTCCGGGCAGTAAAAAAGCAGGGAGGACCGTCCGCCCGCGCGGGAAACAGCCGTACAAATGTTCCGGCAGAGAGTGTTAAGGTACGAGCTGAGGGAATCCAGGTGAACTGGGTCAGCCGGGAAGCGAAAACCTGTCAGCAAGCGTACCGGCTGTTTGAATTGTATCAGCCGATCTGGGATGATCGGGCGGAGTTTGTGTGAGAGGGGCTGAGCTGATTTGAGGTGAATGTGGGGAATTTCTTCTGAATAGGAATACACGCGAACAATCAAAAAGAGCCGAGGTAGGCTCTTTTTCTGCTTTTAAAGATTCGGCACGCTAAAACATCCAAACCGGAGCTGCTTTCTTATTTGTGTCAAACAGCCCTTTAAATGTAACAAATCGCCTGAATTTTTTATCTGTTTAATGATATAATAAAAGCGTAAGTTTGGGAGATGCCTGAAAGCGAATAAACGATCATCGGAGGTTGAAAAATGAAGAAACAAGTGACAGCAGTGCTGGTGGCTGCGGTTATGTTAATCTGTATGATGCCGCGGCTGAGTTTCGCGTCTGAAGCGCAAAGCGGAACGGAGAAAACGGAAGTTGCAACAGCCAGTATGAAAGGGATTTTAGCGAGCGGCGGACTGTTGGAAAGCTCCGCGAAGAAAGCCAGAACTCTGTCCGCATACGACCACAGCCATGACCAGGAAATCATATCCGCTATGGAAAATGTGGAGGAAAGTCTTGACGTCAGAGGGTTCGGCATTTTCAAGCGGAGAAGTGGTCGAACTTAGATTCACGTATGATGACAGTGTTGAAAATATCCGTACAAAACAGAAAAAAGTTGACCAGGCTGTGGAAGAGGCATTAGAATCCGTTGATACTTCTTCTATGACAGAGGAAGAAATCGCGCTGGCATTCCATGACTATCTGGCCGCGAATATTGCGTATGACTACGATAACCTGCAAAACAGTACCTTGCCGGAGTATGCGTATGATATTTACGGTGCTTTTGTCGAGAAAAAGGCGGTCTGTCAAGGGTACGCACTGGCATATATGTATCTTCTGCAGAAAGAAAATATCTCCTGTGGAATTGCCAGCAGCCAAGCGGCAAACCATGCCTGGAACGTGATTGAGATTGACGGCAACTGGTACCACGCGGATGCCACGTGGGATGACCCGGTATATGATAATCTGGGAAGAGTTATGCACAATTACTTTCTGATCAGTACAGATACATTGTTAAGCGATGAAGCGAAAAAAAGCGATTATATTACGGAGACACCGATAACGGAATCTTATCAAGAGGCCACAGACAAGTCATTTGAAGATGAGTTCTGGACGAACAGCAGAGCAATGATTCATTATTATGATAAAAACTGGTATTATGCGGATAAGGATGAGTTTAAAATTGTAAAGTATCATTATTCGCAAAAGAACGAGGAAACGCTATTGCAGGATGACTATATATGGAGGGTAATCGGAAGTAGCAGCGGGTATTATTCCGGAAATTTCAGCCGCATGGCAGGAGTGGGAAACCAACTGTATTACACAACTCCAACTGAGATTTACAGAATGAATCTGGATAATGGAGAAAGTCTGAAAGTGTATTCCCCGGACTGTACAGATGGATATCTGTATGGACTGGGAATTCAGGACGATATGCTTGCTTACGTTGTAAAAGCGACCCCAAACTCAGACGGAACGGAGACAGTGTTAAAAACAAATATCAATATAAAGCATACTCATAGCTGGAAGGAAATTTCACGTACAGAGGCAACCTGCATGAACGATGGTGAGATTATTCAAAAATGTGAAGAATGCGGGATGGAAAGAACAGCAATAATTCCGGCAACCAAAGACATCAGCGGATGCAAACTCAGCTTGTCGCAAAGTAATTATGAATATGATGGAACGGAGAAACAACCGGAAATTACTTTAAAAGATGGCGATGCCACAGTTCCTGCTCAGAATTATACCGTTCGTTATATCAATAGTGATGGCATCGGAACTGCTTCTGCGTCCGTGACAGGAACGAACGGATATAAAGGAACTGTGGAGGAATCGTATGTTATTTCTCATACTCAGCACAAATGGGACGAAGGTACCGTGATGGTAAAGCCGACCTGCCTGAATAAGGGAGAACGCCAGTATGCCTGCGTTTACTCAAAGGTATGCCAAGAAATAAAAAAAGAAGAGATTTCCCCAACAGGCAGCATTGCTGACTGTACATTGACATTGAGTCAAAGCAGCTATGAATATGATGGAAACTCCAAGTCTCCGACTGTAACATTAAAAGACGGGGAACAGGTGATCCCAGCAGATAATTATACTATGAGATATATAGATAATAACCTCCCGGGAGATGCTTTTGTGGAATTGACCGGGAAGAATGGTCTGACCGGAACGATTCGCGGAGAATTTAAAATTGTACATACACAGCATAAGTGGAGTGAGGGCCGGAGAGTGAAAGAACCCACCTGCATGCAGGAGGGAAAAATTGAGTATCATTGTTTGTTGAATGATATTTGCAGAGAAACAAAAACAGAACCAATTCCGGCAACCAAAGACATCAGCGGATGCAAACTCGTTTTATCGCAAATCAGCGTTATATATAACGGGAAAGCGCAGAAGCCGGGGGTTTCGTTATATGACGGAACGCAAAAGATTCCGGTATCCGTTTATCGGATCAACTATGAAAACAATATAAATGTGGGAACCGCGAAAATTGATTTGGAAGGAATCGGAGATTACACGGGAAGTGTAACAGGCTCTTTCACGATCCGCAAAGCGGGAACTGCTATTTCTGCTGCGGGTTCCTATACAAAAACCTATGGAAGCGGAGCTTTCAGCTTGGGAGCAACAGCGGCCAGCGGTGGAAAATTGTCCTATAAATCCAGCGATACCAAAGTCGCCGCTGTCAGCAGCGACGGCCGCGTCACTCTTAAAGGCCCGGGCAGAGCGACCATCACCATCACTGCCGCGGCAACCGCAAGCTACAATGGGGCGACCAAACGAGTGACCATCACTGTAAAACCGAAGAAAACCGCGGGATTGAAAGTGAAAAAGGGTAAAAAGCGCATGACCGTAAGATGGAAGCGGGACTCTAAAGCTACCGGTTATCAGATTACTTACGCCCAGAATAAGAAGTTCAAAAAAGGAAAGAAGAACATTACCGTCAGAAAAAATAAGACCACAAAGAAGACCATTAAAAAGCTGAAAGCAGGGAAAACTTACTATGTGAAAGTCCGGGCGTACAAGAATGCCGGGAAGACGAAACTTTACGGGAGTTACAGCGGAGTGAAGAAGGTGAAGATCAGATAGATTCCCTAAAAATAAAGAGCAATACCGGTCAGCGTAGGAAGCACTGTCCCCCATAAAAGTAGAGTACTGTATGGCTAAATCAATGCCGCACATATTCATAAATATCTTTTTTCTTTTCTTCTCAAGTATCATAATAATCCTTGAGATACTTAGCGTTCGTTTTTTCGTAGTCAGAAGATTAAGATGGCAAAGAGAATATGGTTTGGAGAGCTGACAGCAGGAAGGGGGTGTGCTTCCATTCTATAAAAATCAGTGGTAAAATAAATGCAACTATACTACAGGAACTGAGAGGAAGAGGAAAAATGAAGAACAGGGCTGTGGGTATTGTGGTTTTGGGTATGATGTTGTTGTCGGTTTGCATGATGCCGGCGCAGGTTTTGGGGTATATATCAGCGGATCAAACAAGCGACTACGGACATCCGGTAGAGGGAGGTCACATTTTCTTTAATGCGGGGACCGGTTTGATTACCGGGTGTGAAGAAAGTGTGACGGGCGTAGTGATACCGGAGAAAATTGGCGGATTGGAAGTAAGAGGAATTAAAGAGAAAGCCTTTGAAAATTGCAAGGCTTTGAAAAAGGTAGTAATCGAAGCGGAAAATATCAGCATTGGAGAATTTGCTTTTTCGGAGTGCAGTGCGTTAGAAAGCATTCAATTCCCTGAATGTGTAGAACAAATTGGACAGGATGTTTTCTATAACTGCAGTTCCCTGAAATCTGTAGAGATCCCGGATGGCGTAACAAGTATAGAAAGGGGAACTTTTTATGGATGCAGTTCTCTGATTGCAGTTCAAATTCCGGAAAGTGTAACAAGTATTGGTATAAACGCATTTGAAAACTGCATAAGGTTGGAGCAGATTAAACTTCCGGAGAAGGTGACCAGCATAGGGGGCTCCGCATTTGCCAATTGTAAATCTCTGACCGGAATAAGTCTTCCCACGGGGTTGAAAAGCCTTGGAACAAGCGCATTTTATAAATGTGAAACGCTTGGTGGGATTGTTGTAATTCCTGAGGGAATTACAACGATTGGCAGTACCCTTTTTTTGGGCTGTAAATCGTTAAAAGGGGTGAAGTTCCCATTGAACTTAGAATCCATCGGATTTTCAGCCTTTTTTAATTGCAGCTCTTTGGAGGAAGCGGTTAACGTTCCGGAAGGCGTGACAGAAATAGCCGAAAATGCTTTTTATGGATGCAGTTCGCTGAAAGAGATTAATCTGCCGTCAACACTTACTAGTATTGGAAAGGCTGCTTTTTCTAAATGCGCAGCTCTTACATCTATTATAGTTCCGCAAGATGTCTTGGCGATTGAATCCAATACTTTTTATGAATGCAGTCAGCTTGCATCCGCAGAACTTCCGGAAGGACTGACCTTGATCGGTGAAAGTGCGTTTTTTAATTGCGGATCCCTGAAGGAAATTACGATTCCCACCAGTGTAAGAACCATTGAGGCAAATGCTTTTTATAACTGCGGAAAAGTAGAAAAGCTGGTGATTCCGGAAGGTGTAACGGAAATTCCAGGCTGCGCGTTTTATGGCTGTGGAGCACTGAGTGAACTGAGTCTTCCGCAAAGCGTAACCAGTATAGGCGATTCCGCATTCATGTGGTGCAGTTCCCTTACGGAAATTACTCTTCCGGAAAATCTGACTGATATAGGGGCATACGCGTTCCGAAACTGTGATAAACTGGATAATGTCATTGTCCCTGGAAGTGTGAGAGGAATTTTGGAAGAAGCTTTTTATAACTGCTATAATTTAAAAAGTGTTACACTGGGCGATGGCATCGGAGAAATCGGAAAAAATGCTTTTGCGGGGTGCAGTCGACTGAAGACATTGTATATCCCGGAAAGCGTGATATCGATCGGTGAGGGAGCGTTTTGGGAAAAAACAGCATTATACGGTTCGGCAGGTTGCGCGGCGCAGGATTACGCGTCTGAACATGGACTCCTTTTCATTGAGTGTTCAGAGCGGCCAGAGTTTCCATCTGATAATGAGCCCCCTGAAAATCCGGGAGGAGAATCGCCGGAAACGGGAAAGCAGCCCCAGACCATAGACGTTGCCAAAAGCTTTTCAAAAACTTACGGATGTGAACCCTTTGAGCTGGACGCTTCCGCCAAAACGGCGCTGACTTATGAGAGCAGCGCGCCGTCAGTGGCAGCGGTTTCAGAGGACGGAACGGTCAGTGTAAAAGCCGGGGGGATCGCGACGATTACCATAACAGCAGCCGAAAATGAGAAATATAAGAGTGCTTCCGCTCGGGTTGAAATTCAGGTAAACAAAGCATCCCAGACAATTGGAGGCATTGTGGCTGCTGACATCACGAGGACTTATGGATGCAGACCTTTCCATTTGGGCGCTTCCGCCAAAACTGCCGTGACCTATAAAAGCAGTGCGCCGGGAGTTGCGGCAGTTTCTGCAGACGGCATTGTAACGGTAAAAAGCGGAGGGATCGTGACACTTACCGTTACCGCGGTCGAAACAGCGCAGTATAAAGCTGCCACGAAAAAAGTAGTGTTAAAGATAAATCGGGCTTCTCAGACAATCAGCGGTCTCAGAAGTTACACAAAGTCTTTTCGCGTGAATGGAAGGTTTTCTCTGAATGCGAAGGCCAAGACCAAACTGACTTATAAAAGCAGCAATGGAAAAATCGCGGCGGTAAATTCTGCCGGAAAAGTTACTATGAAAAATCCGGGAAAGGTGACAATTACCATTACTGCGGCCGGAACAAACCAATACAATGGAACCAGCAGAAAGATAACGATTAATACAAAGCTAAAAAAGCCGGTTTTAAAAGTGAAAGCCTATAAAGGAAGAAAAATTCGGATCACCTGGTCGAAGGTTTCCGGGAGCAGCCGATACCAGTTATACGTCTATGATTCAAAGAAGAAAAAATATATCCGCAGGCTGACGAAGAAAGCTTCGGTGAAATCCGTTATGCATAAAGGATTGAAATCCGGGAAAGTGTATATGTATAAAGTGCGGGCTTATCGGATGGTTTCTGGGAAAAAAGTATATAGTGCCTATTCGTCTGTGAAAAAGGTGCGGGCCAAGCGATAATTGTGAGGCTGCGGGACGGAAATAGTAAGTGGACAAGAGCAGTGAGAAACGCTGCTCTTTTTTATACCTGATTTTAGTTCCTCCTTTTGACAAAATGCGCCGTTTTTTTTGAAAGTTTAAGAGGTGTAAAACTATATAATTATAACGGAGACAGTCCATATAGAAAGAGGTGACAGGATGAAGTGCAAAAAATGCGGCGCGGAAATAACAGAAAACGCAAAATTTTGCGGATATTGCGGACAAGATCAGCAAGCGCCTTTAGAAAAAAGCGGAGACGCGTCAAAGAAGAAACGGATGATCCTCATATGCGCGATCCTGGCAGCTTTACTGCTGGCGGCGGGAGCGATTTTGCAGCAGAGTGGTGTATTCGAAAAGCAGATTGAAACCGCGGATACGATTTCTCTGGAGGATTCTTACCGTCTGGAGGATGGGCAACTAAATCTGGGGAAACTGGAAGTTTCTTATCCGGATGGAGGAACGGAAACGATTGCGGGTTATGACGTCGCCATTGATGGGATAAATTATGAAACAGACAAGGGCGTTGTACGCGCGTCGGATTTAGAGGCGGGGGAACACAAGATTCAAATCCAGTGGGAGCGTAAGGGGCAGAAATTCCAGATCGCGGAAACCATTACGGTGGAAGAAAGCGATCCGGCACCTCAGGAGGAGCCGACTACCGCTCCGGCAGAAGAATCCGAGCCGGATGTCAGTACAAAGGCGAAGGCGGCATATACGGAATTTTTGTCACAGAAGTTTGAGGAAAACTCGGAACGCGTTACTGACATCTCCAGGGCGACTGCTGTGGATATGAACAACGACGGCATAAAGGAAGTCCTGATTCAGTGGGATATGGCTATATATAGTATCGAGATATATACCTATTCACAGAAAAATGACGAAGTGTACGAAATGCCGGAAAACGATGCTATGCTGAAACACATTAATATATATCGTCTGGGCGAAACTTCCGATGAGTTTAATTTTGTTCAGCGGGGAGATACGACCGGTACGGAAAACAATGTGCTCGCGAGAAAATACCGGATTACGGAAGACGGATTTGAACTGGTGATGGAACTGTCTGGGCTGCTGATTCCGCAGGAAGACTCCCAGGATATTAACGGCGAGCCGGTTTCCTATGATGAGTTTGTGGAAACTTATGATACAGTATTCAATCCGGATTATGTGCGGACACAGCCGGATTTGTGGGAGGAAGAAATGGTAGAGTCCGGGGAGTTTGCGGATCTGGATGATATGAAGTTGTATCTGAATTCGGAGTTGGGAACGGAATTGCAGTAGAGGAGCAGAAAGATGAAATGTAAGAAATGTGGGAAGGAAATTGCAGATGGCGTACAGTTCTGTCAGTATTGCGGATGTCCGCAAGAAACAGCGAAAGCGCATACCGGCGAAGCGGCAGAGATGAAAAAGAGGTATCAACTGAAGACGAAGGTTGTAATCATTGCGCTTGTTATTCTGTGCCTGGTTGCGGGAGGCGGGATTTTTTGGTATATGCAGAAGGAACAGGAATTAAAACAGCCGTTATATCCATTTTTAGATGCGAAGACAGCTTTGTACGGATACATTGATGCGGATGGAGAATGGAAAATTGAGCCTCAATTTAAATGGGCAATGGATTTTAGTGAAGGGCTGGCTCCCGTAGCTACAGAAAAACTGGTATGGGGGTATATTGATAAAACAGGAAACTATGTAATTGAACCGCAGTTTATGAATGCGGGTAATTTTAGCGAGGGTTTGGCTGCGGTCTGCGAAAATGACGCGTATGAGTATTATGGTTATATTGATAAAACGGGAGAATTTGTGATTAAGCCGCAGATTCCACAACCGATTGATCTTGAAGAATACGAATATGGCATAGACAGTATGGAGTTTCATGATGGACGCGCACTAGTGGCAAATGCGTCAGGATATGGAGGATACATAGATAAAACGGGAAAATACATTGTAGAACCATCTTATGAAGTTGCAGAGCCTTTCAGTGGTGGACTTGCTCTTGTGAAAAGGGAAGATGAACTTTACGGTTATATTGATGAAAATGGGGAAACTGTGATCGAGCCGCAGTTTGAAGAAGCAAAGCCTTTCCATGAGGGGATGGCGGCTGTTTCCGATGGAAGCGGATATTATGGATATATTGATAAGAGTGGAATGTTTGTCGTTGATCCGGTTTTTGCCGAAGCAGGTTCCTTTAACGGAGGAATCGCGGGGGTACAGGATCCGGAAACGATGCTTTGCGGGTATATTGATAAAAGTGGATCTTATATCATTGAACCACAATTTGAGACAGCAGTGACCTTTTATGAAGGTTTGGCTGCTGTGGGAGAGGATAGAGGACCATTTGGTTATATTAATGAAGAAGGTATATATGCGATTGAACCGCAATTTGAATGGATGAAGAATTTTAAGAATGGTCTCGCATATGTGGAAGATGAACAGGGAGGATATGGCTACATTAATAAAAGTGGAGAGTATGTGATTTATGAAAAGTAGCAGGATTTGTAGGAAGATTCGATAATGGATGAAGACGGACAGGTTGCAATTTACACAAACATGGATACCGCGTCCGAAGATAAAGCGAGTGAAGTTTATTTTTCGGAGTCAATAACAAGCTCTTATGATTTGCAGGATTATCTTCAAGGTTCCTGGGACTGCAAAGAATGTCTCCTGGGCGATGGAAATGTAAAAGCGTTCAAATTTATTCCGACCAGTGAGAATACCATGAATGTATATTGCTACGCGAATGGATGCTATTATGCTTTTGAGCGGGAATAGGTAAGTGGAGGAAGAAAATGTATTTTTTTCCTTCTAAAAGACATTTTCCTTGCACTTCTTATCGCATTACTCCGTGAGCGTTTTCCCGAATATTATTTGCCGGACGGATTGATCGATAAGCCCTTTGTGCTGGCAGCAGTGATTTTTAGTCTTGCAGTATGTTTGGATTTTATTTGGATCGTTATGCTGTTTATCGGAGGAAAAGTTTCTGGAGGAAAAGGTAAATTTTCAGCGTTTTTGGCTGGGTGTGGAACGTCCAATCTGATGTTTGCCGTGGGATGGGTTTTCGCTGTAGTTCTGAGCGTGTTTTCTGAAATGACAGGAGCGTTATTTGTATACGGGTTAATAGGAGCCGGAGCGATTTCTGCCAATATCGTACTGACGGAAGCAATGAAAGCGTCCAAAGGGAAAAGTTTTTATGCCGCGGCGCTTATTATGATTGTATATTTATTTGTACTCGTGTATGTTGAAGAATTTTCTGGAACACTAATTGATAAATTCTACAATGGTTGATATAGAAGGTTCGAATATTAGCGAAGTAAATGCTATTTTTATGAAACGTATTATAAAGGAGAAGATGAATGAAATGCCCATATTGCAGCTGCGAAATCGCAGATGACGCGCAGTTTTGCAGGTACTGCGGGAACAAGATTGAGAAAGAAAGAGTACATACAGAAGAACGGAACCAGCGGACGGGAAGAAAAATAGAGGCTGAATATGAAGCAGATGGACAGCAGGCTTCGCCTTCGTCAGAGTTTCCTGGAAAAACGAGGATTCTGATTGTAATCATTGTTTTTATTCTGTTGGCGGCGGCCGCAGCGGTTTATTTTATGAAGTTTTATGATCGCACGGAGTACTCGGATTCTGTGGAGGCGGTAAGCTTACAGGACTCTTACTCCCTGGAGAATGATACCATCACTCTTCCGCCACCGGAAGTGGAATACACAGATGGAAAAAAAGAAACGCTTCAGAAATATACCGTATATGTGGATGAACAGAAATGCGTAGTGGAAAATGAGAAAGTATCCATGCCGGAAACCGCGAAAGACGGTAAATGCAGACTGAGAGTGGAGTGGGAAAAAGACGGACAGACCGAATACTGCGAGAAAACGGTGAAAGTAAGTGATCCGGAGAAAGATAACGATAAAGGGGACGATGGGCAGGATTCGGATGTGAATACGGTTGGAAATACTCCGGGAAATTTGACTTGCGGCGGCCGCCTGGCCCAGCAGGGAGAATGGATTTACTATTTTATGGGAGAGGGGCTGTACAAAACAAAAGAAATCGGAAAGAACGATCAGCTTTTGTGCGAAGGAGACTCTATAGGAAATATTAATGTTCTGGATGATTGGATTTATTTTACGGATCATGGAGAGAACGGAGGCGTTTTCCGTGTGAAAACAGACGGAACAGAACAAACGCAGCTTTATAGAGGTGAGGATACCATGGTCTGTGAAGAACTGGCAGCAACGGGGAATCAGCTTTTCCTGCGCATGGGTGATGACACCGAATATGGCGGCTGGCTGACGGGGGATATTTACACCATGAATTTGGATGGAAGCGGAAAAGAAGTCTTTAAATCCGGGGACTGTTTTATAATCGGTATCCAAAACGACTGGCTGTATTTTTCAGAAAATGACGCCATAAAACGGACTCGCCCGGATGGAACAGAGGAAAAAACGGTTTACAGTGCGCTTCCGATTTGGTCGGAAATTGTGGTGGACGGCGAATGGCTGTATTGCGCGGTGAACGATGAAGCCAGCTCCACAGGCTGCATGCTGAGCAAAATTAATATTGAAAATGGAGAACGGGAGATGCTGTGTGAAATCGGTAGCTCGGAAAGCGAGTCGAAAATTTTGCTTAATGTAAAGGACGGATGGATTTATTATACGCATTTCGATTGGAGTGAAAACAATGGAGGAAATCCGATTGCGGCGGCAAGAGTGACAACGGAGGGAGAAGATAAGGAAGTACTCTTTGCCGTAGAGTCATACGCAAGTCCTTATGTAACAGAAGACGCAGTTTATATTCAGGATATCACCTATGATGATGGGAACTGGAAAAACGCGAACGATGTATGGAAAAAAGTGGAGGAATGAAAATGTTTTGTGAAAAATGTGGAAAAGAAATTGCTGACAATGCACAGTTCTGCAGGTATTGTGGCGCAAGTGTGAGAAAGAAGGAGATGGGAACAGATAATCGGCCGCAAATCCGCAAGACGCAGAAAAAGGAAACTCAAACAGCGGTTCCCTCTCATAAAGTGGTTGCCTGGATTCCCAGGATTTGTGGAATTGTAGTTTTTCTCAGCATTTTTCTGCCGTTTATTGATTACGAGTATCTCTCCCTTAGTGGAAAGGATCTGATGGCGCTTGCGACAGGATTTGAGTCGGATTGGACAGGTATTGCTGATAGCGGAGCGCTTCCGGTGGTGATCATGATTATTGCAGTTACCATTCTTCTTCTGGCGCTTGCATTGCTGGTCAGAATATCCAGACAGGCAGCAGGGGGAGTCGGTATTGGTGGCGCTATATTATTGCTGCTGACCAGATTGTTACCAAACGTTATAATCAGTCAGGAACTCTCCGAATGGACAGGATCCTATACATCCGTAAATCTTATCAAATTTGGAGCAGGTTGGTGGCTTATGTTCCTTGCTTTTGCAGCTGCGGCTGTTGCAGGGCTGATAGTGCCATCTGTCATTATGAAGCGCTAGAAAGAAACCATAGCAAGGAGGTATCAAAATGTTTTGTGAGAAATGTGGAAAACAGATTGTCGATGATTCAATGTTTTGCGAATACTGCGGGGCAAAGATTACGCTGCCGGTACGGCAGGAGGACAGTATGGATCTGGACGAAACCGTCATACTGTCTCAGGAGGAGTTGGGTGAATCCTTTGAAGACAGTGTTTCAATCTGCCCGAACTGCGGAGCGCCGATTGCCGGATATATGAAGTTCTGTGAACAGTGCGGAACCTCGCTCGAAAAGACGGAGCCGGAGATTGATGAAAAGGTGCAGGAAAACGCGCAAGCAGAAGAAGCGTCCCGGCAGAAAGTATTTGGAATGATTCAGGAGGAGAAGGCAAAAGAAACAGAGGCTGCGGTGACTATGTGTCCCAACTGTGGAGCAGTTCTTGCGGCAGATGCCAGATTTTGTGATAAATGCGGCGCCCGGATCGGACAGGAACGGCTGGAGAAAAAGCAGGAAAGACCGAGAGTTTTTTGCCAAAACTGTGGAAAAGAGCTTGCGGAGGGAGCGCGTTTTTGTGACAGCTGCGGAACGCCGCAAGGTTCGGCAGCGCCGCCGACCGCGTCAAAACCAGCAGTGCCCTCACTATTCACCATTCTGATTCAGAAATTTTTTAAAGAACCGACAGGCGCGGTTCGACTGGCAGCAGAAAAAGAAGGCGCTATGCAGGGAATTGTGTTCTTCCTTATAAAAGACGCGATTCTCGCGATCCTGGCGGCAATGCTCATGTCAAAACTGATCTACGAACTGGGGATTTTCGGATCTCTGTTTTCAGATGGAGACACATTTGTGGCAGCGATGAAAGTCTTCTTTATAGCCGCATTTATGGACGCATTGTGGACAGCGCTTCTCTTTGGCGGTGGAAAAGTTTTTGGAGGGGAATGTACTTTTCCGGCATTGCTTGGAGGAGGCGGCACTTCCAGCATAATGCTTTCCATGGGATGGATTCTGACCGCGATTATGATTGCTGTTTCCGCGCCGCTGGGAGTATGTTCTCTGCTTGCGCTAATTGGAATTGCGGCGGCTTCCGCCTATATTGTGCTGACGGAAGTGATGCAGGTTTCCAAAGATAAAAGCTTTTATGCCACAGCTCTCATTATGCTGACCTATTTTCTGGTGATTTATTTCATTTTATATCTTGTTTTGGATTCCGGTATGGGAAATGATTACATCTGATAAAAGAGAAAAGGAGGCGCTCGTGGATGAAGTGTCCAAAATGCGGAAAAGAAATTGAGAAGGACGCGGTATTCTGCAGATACTGTGGATCCCCACAGGGAAAACCGGCTAAAACCTATGCAAGTGAGGCACCTGAGATAAAAAAGAGGCGTCGTCTGAAAATAAAAGTGGGTGTTATCGCGGCTATTATTCTGTGTTTGGCGGCCGGTGGTGGAGTTTTCTGGTATATGCAGAAGACACATAATAGCGATAAGCAATTGTATGTACTGTATGATGAAAAATCTGACAAAAATGGATATATAAATAAAACAGGGGAGTGGGAAATTGAACCACAGTTTTGGGATGCCGGTAATTTTAGAGAAGGACTGGCTTATGTACAAAAGCCAGAGGATGAAACCTACGGTTATATTAATAAAAATGGAAAACATATTATCGAATCACAATTTGACTTCGCATGTGAATTCAGTGAGAGTCTCGGCTGTGTGGCGTTAGATGGAAAATACGGATATATTGACAAAAAAGGAAAGTTTGCTATTGAACCACAATTTGAAGATGCTGTTAGTTTCAGCGAGGGAAAAGCATGCGTGCAATCGGAGAACGGTCTTTACGGTTATATTGATAAAAGCGGGGATTTTGTAATAGAACCTCAGTTTGAAGAAGGCGGTTCCTTTCATGAAGGAATGGCATACGTAAAAATCGCAGGGCGTTATGGTTATATTGACGAAACTGGTTTTTTATCAATCGAAGCAAAATATACTGCTGCCAATGATTTCAGCGAGGGATTGGCCATTGTGGAAGAAAGCGATGAAGAACATGATGGTTCATCCATGTATGATGGTCACTGCGGTTATATCGATAAGACGGGAGAGTATCAGTTGGAATGGTCGTGTTCAGAAAATGAATTTGTTTTTTTAGAAGATTTTACGGATGGATTGGCAGCAGTAAGCTATGGATATTTGAATCGTGAAGGAGATTGGGTCATCCATGATGAAGATGGCACACGATTTATGCAGGTATATCCATTCCATGAAGGAATCGCCCTTGTCAGAAGTGCGCAGAATGGTCTCTATGGCTACATTGATAAAACAGGAAATTATGTGATCGCGCCGCAGTTTACAGATGCTGAGGATTTCCAAAATGGGTTGGCACTGGCAGGCAAAGAGGATATCGGAGCGGGTTATATTGATAAAAAAGGAGATTTTGTAGTTCTAACAACGGGTGAGTAGAATCAGAAAAGATATTAAATCAGGTCTTTATGAAACGAATAAAAAGGAGACAAGAAAGTAAATGAAATGTTCGCACTGCGGAAAAGAAATTGAGAAGGATGCGGTATTCTGCAGATACTGCGGGACAGCGATAAAAAAAGACAATTCCCCCAAAAAGAACAAAAGATGGATATTGCTCCTGCCGGCAGGCGTGCTGCTTGCGGCGGCGATTGGTTTTGTCCTGTATACGGGAATTCTTGATAAACCGGCAAAGGACGCGCGGCAGGCGCAAAGTGTGTTACTGCAGTATGGATATGAACTGGAAGATGGAACGATCGAACTGGATGCGCCCTACATAACCTATGCGGACGGGAAAACAGAGAAACTACAGGATTATAAAGTATATATCAACGAAAAAGTCTGCAAGCAAAAAGACGGAAAAACGGATGTCAGAGATTTTACCGGAAAACAAAAGCTTCTCCTGCAATGGGAGAAAGACGGGGAAACCTATCAGGCACAAAAACAGGTACGGTTGGAAAACCGTTCGGAGAGCAGTACCGTGGAAGTACAGGAAGACCAGCAGCAGGAAGAGACTGCGGACGCAAATGCCGGGGGCAAGCAATATCCCCTGTTTGCCTATGGGCTTCTGCCGGCGTCCCCCGCGGGTGAAGATACCGGGCGCGGATATATTGACAAAACGGGTGAATTTGTCATTGAACCTCAATTTGATTATGCCGCTCGATTCAGCGAAGGACTGGCCTATGTGTACGATGGAGCGCAGTACGGCTATATCAACACATCCGGGGAATATGTCATCGAGCCGCAGTTCGATGACGCGTCCGATTTTCATAATGGACTTGCTCGTGTAGGCGTTGGAACAGGGGAAGCTATGCTTTACGGCTATATTAATACAGATGGCGAATATGTCATCGAGCCGCAGTTCCTCTATGCGGGAGACTTTCTGGGAGAACTGGCTCCGGTGAGTGAATCGGATTTGGAGGAAGTAGTGTATATCGATCGGGGAGGGAACTCGGCAATCGATGAAATCTTCGATGATGGGACGTTGTTTTATCAGGACGGATACGCCCTGGTTATGAAAAATGGGAGCTATGGCTGTATTGATGAAGAGGGCAATTATGTGATCCCCCTGGAGCAGGACGGAATTGACCAGTTCGGAACGTCTTTTATTTACAGGCTGGATCTGAGCTATGACGGACCACAGGAAGAACAATACGGACGAACTCTCTTTTGTGACGGACTGGTTCCGGTTCAATCCGGAGAAAAAGTCGGATATATGGATAAAAAGGGTGAATGGAGAATTGAACCGCAGTTTGACAGCGCGGAGCCTTTTTCTGAGGGGATGGCGGTGTTTTACGATAGTTTAATGGAGAAATATGGTTATATCAATAAAAATGGAGAACAGATTATAGAAGCAACCTATGATTCCGCAGGAGCTTTTTCAGGAGGTGCGGCGCTGGTTTCGACGATGGTCGATGACTGGAATGAGGAATACGAATACGTTATCATCAACAAGAATGGAGATCATAAGACATACCTTGATGCCCGGTATCAATATCCCGGCGATGTGCAAAATGGCAGACTTTACGTATCTCTGGAAGACGGTACAGAAGCCCTGATTGATATAGAAGGAAACCTGATTAAACAGGGAGGCTGGTCGAGCGGCGGAGATTTTTATAAAGACGGATATGCAGTCGTGTACCTGGATGCGGCTACATCCGATTACGGATTTGAAGAAGATTATCGGTGCGCTATCATTGATCGCAATGGAAATTATGTGGTCAAGCCGGAATTTGGACACATTTGGGGAGCAGCGGAGTAAGAAAGGAAGAAAGCCATGAAATGTCCGAAGTGCGGAAAAGAACTGAAAGATGACGCGAAATTCTGTCGCTACTGCGGAAAAGAAATAGAATTCCGGAAAGAAAAAAAGAAAAGAAAAGGCCTCCTGGCTGGAATTGTGTTATTGATTTTATTTCTGACAGGAGGCGTGTATGCCCTGCAGTCAGGGCTGATGGATCAACTGGGAAAAGAATCGGTAAATACCGTTGGCAACACCTGCGGAAATCTGAGCAGTGAAGGGGCAATGGCACAGCAGGGAAAGTGGCTGTATTATTCAAAAGGAAAAGAACTTTGTAAAGCAAAAGACGTAGGAGTGGAGGAAGAAGTTCTTTGCACTACCGATCCGCAAACGAATATTAATGTAGTTGGAGAATGGATTTACTTTTCGACTTACGGTGATGAAAAAAACACCATTCGTAAAATCCGTACAGATGGAACAGAGGAAACGGAACTGTTGGATTTAGGTGTTGACAGCTATTGCGGGAAGATGGCTGTATATGATGATACGATATTGTACCAGATCATAGGTAAGGAAGATTTTTATGACTGGAATGGTATACAGGAAAATTTTTATCCTGGAGAGTGCTTTACAATGAAAACAGACGGCACAGCCAAGACATCTGTCTTTTCAGATAATTGGCATCTGATTGGAATTGAAAATGGTTGGATTTACTATGTGGATATAGGGGACAATGGTACAGAATTAACTATAATGAGACAAAATTGGGAGAACTCTTCAAAAGTGGAAAGAATTTATGACAGCTATATTTCCGAAAAAACTCAGTATATAAAAATGCCTATTACTCAAATTGCGGTAAAGGACGGTTGGATATATTGCGGGCTGGTTGACGCATCGGTGAATAATAATACAAAAAAGATCGATTATACAGTCAGTCGTATTCAGGCGGAATCCGGCGATATTCAATCCCTTTACGAAACTGAAACGAAGGGGTGGGGGGAAAGCCTGTTGTCATTGAATATAACAGACGATTGGGTTTACTGGATAGATCGCCAGGAAGGCGATGAAGATTATTTATATACCATCTCTAAAGTAAGTATAAATGGAAATAAACGACAAGAATTGGACAAATTTGAAAGGAACGAAGAAGAATACGTTTTTCTCCATACAACCGATCACGGAGTATACAAGGAAGAAATTATCTATAACGAAGACGGAACCTATGAGCGTTCGGACTGGACAAAAGTTGAATGATATTTTTAGTGAGGAAAGAAAGCCATGAAATGCCCACATTGCGGAAAAGAACTAAAAAATGACGCGAAATTCTGTCGCTACTGCGGAAAAGAGATAGCGGGGAATGCCGATAATCCAATAGAAACAGAAGAAATCTCATCGGATCCTGACAAGGAAGAGAAATCTCCGAAAGAAGAGCAGGAGCCGATGAGCGGCGAAAGCGATGGGGAAGCAGAGCATTCTGAGAAGTCTGAGACAGAAAATACGAGAACAGAGACGCGGAAACCGGGAAGAAAACGGAAATGGATTCTGATTGGAATTGCCTTTATCGCGGCAGCTGCCTGCGCGGTGGCCGCGGTGATTGCCTGGCAGAGCAGACCGGAGGAAGAACTGCGTCTTGTCAACGGAGAAACGGGAGAGTATCTGCTTTACAACGTGGATAAAAATTTCACCCTGGAGATTACAGGGAACGAAGAAAATCTGAAAACCTACCAAGTAATGAACCTGGAAGAAGGAGAAGTTCGGACTTCTTCCGAAATCAGCGATGGTACGCTGACGATTTCCCCGCCGGAAGGCGGGTATGAACCGGGAGAAGCTTATACCATTTCGATTCGTGAAGACAGCCGGTTTGTGGACGAGCGACTGAAAGATGCCAGAACACTTACATTTATTATCTATAAAGGTAAGCGAGCGGAAATTGTATACGCGAAAAATGTCAAACAGGCACAAAATGATGAGATTGAGGCAGATGGTGAGAGGTTAATCAGTAAGAAGGAATACAAACAGGGTGATATTGTTGTGACAGAAGGTGGAGAAGATCAGACTGCCAGGGCTTATAAAATCACCGGAGCGCAAAAATCGGGGGACCGTTGGATACTTTCCTGGGAAGAGCCGAAGCTGGATGAAGTGTACGAATCAATCGATATATCACAGACCGTAGTTTCGGACGGGAAATACCTTGAAGTGGAAAAAGACGTTGTTCTGGAAGCGGCACGAGAGATGGGAATTCTGGAGGCTTTTACAGACGAAGCGGAAGCCCTCACGATGAAGGATATTTCCTGTAAAGTGACGAATAAAGGCAAGGATGAACTTGGGGTAACGATTACGATTCATGATCCGAAGCATAAGAATCGCGAACTGGATTTAAACTTTGGAATCAAATATGTGAACCATACGGATCTTACCCTGCATCGGCAGTTTATCGACACGCAGATGGAATTTACCAGCGGCATTGAAGTTTCCATGAAAGGCTCCACTAAAGACGCTACGAAAAAGAAAATAGAATCCGCCATCTCCAACTTTGAAGAAGCGGAAAAACATAGTTTGGGGGAAAGCGATCAGTCAGATAAAACCTTTTTGGATATTTTCACAGTACGGGTTCCGATTGTCGGAACTATAGCGGTTTACACGCAAATGGGCCTGAATTATGAAATGACTGCTTCCGGAGAGATTTTCCTCAGCCTGGAATCGGGAATTAAAATTAAGCAGGGGATTCTGGTTTCCAAAGGAGCCGTGAAAAAGGTTTACGCCAACGCAAAACCAAAGCTTACAGGAGAGCTGATGGCACAAGGGCGTCTCTATGAATTCCTTGGAATCGGCGGGGAGATCGGTGTGGAACTGCTGCCGGAAACCGGAATCGGATTTAACCTGACGCCGGGTGTCTACGGTGATCAGCGCGGCTATTTTGTCGTTGAAAATATTTTAAAGCCTTTGGACGGAAAGGGATATTATGATCTGGAAGCGGGCGTGAAGGTAGATGGAGATGTAGCCGTCAATCTGAATTACATTGCGGGAAAATATCGCTATAACAAAACCATTTTGAGTCTGAAAAAACCATTTGTAAAATACGCGAACACCAAAAAAGTGAAAAGCGTGAACCTGAGAGACAGCTACTCCCTGACGGATGGAAAGGTGGAGATCGGAACGCTGAAAGCTGTCTATGAAGATGTGATCACGAAAAAAGAATCCGGCAAAACCATGAAAAAATATCGTTTTTACATAGACGGAGAAAAGGTGAATGTGAAGAAAGGCGTGATTGCAGGAGGGATTTCCGAAGGGGAGCATACCTTTCGGGTTGTCTGGGAACATGACGGACAGGAACGGAAGTTTGAGAAAAAAGTACGTGTGACAGAGTATTATCCCTTTGAAGTGTACACAGCGGACAGCTTTCACAAACAGACGGGATCGGTGGAAAATTATGATACTGAAACCAGAGAAAACCCGGGGTATATGGATGTGGATGTGAAAATTCCGTCTGTGTCCGGAGATACGAAGAATTCGGAACAGGCTAATCAAAAGATCAACGCCTTTCTTGGCACGATGGGATACGATGCGGACTTGCGGGCTGCGAAAGAAAACAATTATGAGACACTGGAAGAAAATGATGCCAATTATCTGCATGTGGAATATCAGGTGACACATTGTAACGATACGACAGCCCTCATTGTCACCTATGGGACGGCTCCACCGTTTCCTACGAGTATTGATACCTATAGTCTGGCGGTTTATTATGACAATCTTACCGGTGAAGTGCTGAGTGGTGAAGAATACGCGGAACGAAACGGCTATACAGTAAATGATGTCTTTGCGGCTTATTCCATAGGAGAGCCCATTTATGATGACCTTATCAATAATAAAGATTACTGGGAAGTGTTCTACTTTGATGACAGTGGAGATATTCAGTTCATAACGGGGAAATATGTATAAATAAAAATCGGAGACAGGAGAGACAGGATATAAATGAAAAAATGCCCATACTGCGGAGGCCCCATGAGAAAAGGCGCCAGATTTTGCGTGACCTGCGGCGCCTCCATGTCGGAACCTTTGAATGGTGAAAAAAGAGAACATGGACGGAATTGGAAAAAACGGGGTCTGTTGGCGGCGTTGGTTTTATGCGCGGGGGTTGCGGCGGCAATCTTCCTTTATATCACGCTTGTCAGACCGGATGCGACCGACGTCATTTTAAAGGACAGTTACACGGTTGAAAACGGAAAAATTGATCTCGGTGTGCTGGATGTGGTTTACAGCGATGGCGAAACAGAGGAAATTGCGGATTATACCGTATATATAGACGGAGCGATATTTGGCGTTAAAAATGGAATCGTAGACGCGGCGCAGTTGTCAGAAGGCGATCATACGATGAAACTGGTCTGGAAAACCGGGGAAGAGACGTATGAATATGAAAAAAAGCTTGATATTCGGCGCTCATCTTTTGAGAAACTGGAGAAAGCTCTGGCTGACAAATACGGGGAAACACAGGAGTACCATGCGGAAGGAAAGCACCTGATTCAGGGTTCCGGAATCATTGGACTGTATCAGATGGATTTGGACGGCGATAAGGAAAAAGAACTGGTTTGCCTGCGCCAGGAACAGAATGAAGTCGGGAGCGTTATGAACTGTTCGATCTACAACACTAAAGATGGAGAATCCACCTGTGTTTATTCTCTGGCGGACGAAGGAAAAGAGCTGTATACAGGAAAAAGTTCGGAAATCCTTCTCGTTGGCGGGACGGATCCGTACATCGGAATTTCCAACGAGGAAAAGGGGGCGACATTGCTGCGAATGGAGGAGGGGATTATAAATCCGGAAGTGAAGGAAGAGCAAGCCGCGGCGCTGAATCATACGTCAGGCTGCATATTGTATCTGAAGGAAAATGGAACGAAATTTTATGTTGCGGGAGGTGCGTTGAGATGAGATGTCCATACTGCGGAAATTCAATTAATGAGAATAGTTGTTTTTGCAGATTCTGTGGGGAGCCTCTGGAACCGGAATCGGAGCCGCGGGGTGAAATCCTTGAGGAAAAAGAAGACCTCGGAAAGTCAATTCGATGGTTGGCGGCGGCATTCGCTATTTTGTTGATTCTGGCAGCGGCGGCGGTTTTTGTGTGGAACGAATTGCAGGATAAAGAACGGGAAGAATTATTGTCGGGCGCGGTGAAAGCGGTAGAACTGGAAGACTCCTATGTCCTGGAGAAGGATACCATCGATCTTGCGGATCCGGAGGTTTCTTACGATGATGGGACAAAAGAGAACATTACCAAATATACGGCATATATTAACGACACAAAATGCGAGATGAAAGATGGCAGAGTGTGTGTGCCGGATGGAACACCGAATGATTGTACGCTGCGGCTCGAATGGGAAAAAGACGGACAGAAACAGTCCTGTGAAAAAGCGATTACAGTGGCCTCAGCAGGAGAGGTATCCGATGAACCGGATCCGACATCTGCGGTTCCGGTTCAGCCTGAGAATTCCTCTGAGGACAGGATCGAAGCGACCAAAACGCAATTGCTGGAAACTTATGGCCGCGCGCAGCTGGCACAGGAAGATAAAGAAAACGCGGATGGCTGGGTTATATGGAGCAAAGGAGATGTACTCAGCGAAGGCATTATTGACTTTTATGAAATGGATATGGATCAGGATGGCATGAATGAATTGCTTTGCACGCGAGTATTGGAAGAAGACGAAAGCCAGGATGTTTCCGATTTCTTTGGAATACTGGACTGTCAGGTATACAGAGCAAACGGAGAGACGATGGAATGTATCTATTCAACCTATGAGGAAGGGTATGGAGTTCGTGCGGGATTTGGAGGCCTGATTGTGAAAGATGGATCGATCCCCCATTTTGCGGATACCAATCATGCTGTCCCTATAAATGTCTTTACGATGGAGAATGGACAGATTAACGCTCAGTCCATCGACGCGCCGGCGGGAACCGAAGAAATGAGTATGGCAGAACTTCGAGGTGTGCTGAGGGAAGTATACGAAGGGCTCATCGGAGGCAGCGAAAATTATACGGTTTTAGAAGAAATTGAAGGCAGTGATCAATACTTTTCAACAGAAGTGGAGCCACTTCCATAACAGCGAGGGAGGATGAGTTTAAAATGAAATGCCTATATTGCGGGAGAGAAATCGCGGATGACGCGCAGTTTTGCAGATACTGCGGCAAAGAACTTGGAAAATTTACAGCAAGCGGGGAGATTGCGACAGAAAACAGCCCTGTTTCATCGAATAAAAAACGGATTTTGCTGGTGGTGATTATTCTCGCTATACTGGCTGCCGCGGCAGCAGCCGTATATTTTACGCAAATCTATAGCCGGGAAGAGTTGTCCGATGGGGTACAAAGTATTCAACTGGAGGATTCTTATACACTGGAGAAAAACGCAATTGAGGTCGCCACTCCAGATGTTCAGTATACGGATGGAACGGAAGAAACGGTGAAAACGTACACCGCATACCTGGATGGGACAAAGTGTGAAGTGAAAGCCGGAAAAGTTCAAATACCGAAAGATGTTGAACCGGGAAAATGCAGACTGCGGCTGGAGTGGGAAAAGGACGGCGCGATACAGTTCTGTGAGAAAACGATAAAAGTGGAAGATAAGGAAGACAGGGAAAGCGATGGGGGAAAAGAATCCGGTAAAGCTACCGAATCTGCTAATGTGCCGGAGGTGAATACGGCCGGAAACAGCATCGGGAACCTTGGCATGAAGGGATATTTTACACGCGAGGGCGAATGGTTTTTTTACTCTGTCGGGCAGGCAATCTATAAAACTACGGATATGAGGAAGCAGGGTGAGAAGGTCTGTGATGCAGTCTGGCCGTGTAATATTAATGCGGTCGAAGATTGGATTTATTATAGTGGTGAAGATGTTGAAAGTGACCCTTATTGCCAAATGATCTGCAAGGTAAAGGCAGATGGAACCGGACAGGAAATACTCCATCAAAATGAAGACTACATCTATGAAGTCGTAGTTGCGACGGCGGAAAAGATTTTCTTTCAGGTTTCCCCTTCTGATGATCCATCAACGACAGGAGCTATTTTTTCTATGAATCCGGATGGGAGCGATGTTTCTGCTGTGATTGATGGACAGACCATACTGCATGGGATAGATGGCGACTTTCTGTATTATAACGACTACGGCGATCTGAACGGTGAGTGGCCGCAATTGTGTCGAGTGAATCTCATAACAGGAGATGTCGAAATAGTCATTGAGGACTTTGAGGGCTCAAACATCATTCTGGAAGATGGATGGGTTTATTATGCGAGTTATGATGGACTTGGAGAGGCTAACCAACTGTTGATTTCCCGCACAAATCTGGACACAGGGAACACGGAAGAGATCCAGTATGCAGGAATTCTGGATTATGAAATGGGATGTACGTTTACGGTGGCTGGCGGCTATCTTTATTATATCGATTACCCCGGCGATCAGATACAGGAAACATGTGATTTTGTGAAAATCGCGGTAGATGGAACCGGGGAACCGGAAGTTGTCAAAGCAAACAGCAAGGCGGGGACATTGTTTGACGGCATATCCGAAGTAGTCAGCTGCAGTGACCTCGGAAATGAGATGGATGCGGGAATTACAGACATTGGGCTGGAGTGGAATGTGATCAAATAAAAAGATTGGAGAACGAGCTATGAAATGTCCATATTGTAGCAGAGAAATCGCGGATGACGCGCAGTTTTGTCGGTACTGCGGCAAAGAACCCGGAGAACTTACAGCAAGTGGGGAGCTTGCGACAGAAAGCAGTCCTGGTTCATCGAATAAAACGCGGATTTTGCTGGCGGTGATTGTTCTCGTTATACTGGCCGCCGCGGCAGCCGTTTACTTTACTCAAATTTATGATCGGGAAGAATATTCAGATGGAGTAAAGAGTGTTGAACTGAAAAATTCCTATGTGTTGGAGGATAACAAGCTTTCGCTTGCTGATCCGACTGCCCGGTATACGGATGGAACGGAAGAACCGGTGAAAACGTACACCGCATACCTGGAGGGGACAAAGTGTGAAGTGAAAGATGGAAAAGTTCAAATACCGGAAGATGTTGAACCGGGAAAATGCAGACTGCGGCTGGAATGGGAAAAGGACGGCGCGATACAGTTCTGTGAGAAGACGATTCAAGTGAAGGAACCAGCTGCGAAAGAAACGAGCGGCCAGGAAAGCAAGGCGGCAGACGAAGGTACGGAGGCTGCTGCGGAAGTAAATACGGTTGGTAATACTTCCGGAAACCTGGGATGCGGAGGGACAATCGCACAACAGGGAGAGTGGATTTACTATTCTTCTAACGATGCGCTTTATAAAACAAAAGAGATAGAAGAAGAGGGCGAAAAGCTATGTGATACAAACGATGCGTGTGCGATTAATGTAGTCGGAGACAGGCTCTATTATATCGGAGCCGACAGCAGCGAAAACTGGAATGAGGTTTACACAATCCGGACAGACGGGTCTGAAAAGACGGTGTTGTACAGCAGTCCGGATGTTGTATGCGTGGGTTTGATTGCGACAGAGAACATACTGTTTCTACAAGTTGCAGACAGAGACGACTATTATGGAACCGGTTATTCACGAGGAGATATTTACAGGCTGTCTGTGGATGGAGAGACAACAGAACGAGTGGTGCAGGGTGAATGTGAACTGATAGGTATGGAAGAAGGATATGTTTACTATACGGAAGGTATAGATAACGGAAGCTTGTATCGCTTACATCAGGACAGGACAGAGCCGGAGCTTGTAACCTCGGAATACACCTCTTATTCAACGATTGCGTTGGACAATGGATGGATTTATGGGGCGGTTCCCAGAGAGGATGAGAAAGACGCGTTGATAAGTCGGATCAATATTGAAACGGGAGAGACGCAGGATATTTATGCTACATATGCCAGTCAGTCGGACTGGGCTTTCCCATTAAATGTAAAGGATGGATGGGTCTATTTCATGGAGATTGACATTGACTATGATCAGGGAGAAACAGACTATTCCATTACAAAGATAAAAAATGATGGAACCGGGTATGAAATCTTGTGCCCAGTGGAGGATATTACAGAACCTTTTGTCCTTGATAAAGGGGTATATATAAAGGAATATGACTACGAGGGGGATGACTGGGAGAAGGCAACAATTATATGGAAACAGATATTATAAAAAGAAAGAGAGGATTGCCAGATGTTTTGTATAAATTGCGGAAAGCAAATTACTGCAGAAGCCAGATTTTGCAGGTATTGCGGATATGAACAGGAATTGGACTTTGATCCGATGGAGGACGCGCGCGAAGAGAAGAAGGAAGAGGCTGGATATGAGGAAATTCCCACTTGCATTGTGTTGCCGCAGGCGGATACGGCAGGTGAGTTCAGCGAAGGTATGGCTCCTGTGCGGGATAGTGAAACGGAGCTTTGGGGGTATATCGACCGCTGGGGCGAATACGTTCTGCCGCCTGTTTATAAAAGAGCCTATGAATTCCGGGAAGGACTGGCTCTGGTACGGGAAATTGACAGCGGGCGGTATGGATTTATTGATAAAAGCGGAGTGTTGGCGCTTCCTGCTATTTTTGAAGTGGCTGGAAGCTTTAGCGAAGGACTAGCAAGAGTTTACGATGGCGATTCTGGTCTGTGGGGATACATAAACAGCAAAGGCGAATGGATTGTGGAGCCTCAATTTGCGAGTGCGGGTGATTTCAGAGAGGGCCTGGCCTGTGTGGAGGATGAAGATCATCTATGGGGATATATTGAGCGGAATAGCGTGCAGAGTTTGAAAAAAGGATAAGAACAGGCACAGATCTGGTCAGGCGGGAACGATAGGCATTCGATTTAACGAGCTGGATTTGCAAGAAAAGCTTCGGATTTAAAAGTTGAAAACTTTCAAAACAAACGGAATTTCCGACCTGAATGTTTGAAACTATTGCCACCCTTTTGGTTTTGGGGATATATAAAGAGAAAACATTCAGGAGGTGATTGTGTTTCTGGAACTCCTCCGCCGCGATTATCGAGTATATATCGGCAAGGCTGGCAAAACGGAAGTTGATTTCGTCGCGAAAAACCAGAAGAAAAACTCTATATTCAGGTTACAGAGAGCATGCAGACACAGGATACCCGAGAGCGGGAACTCAGACCTTTGCGCAGGATACTGGATAATTACGAAAAAATTGTGCTATCAATGGATCGAAACTTTATCAACTCCTATGACGGTATCAAATCGTTAAACCTGATCGACTGGTTGTTGAAAGAATAACGGAATAGAGATACGTGGAAAAAGCAGGGTATTTTCAGGATAGAAAATGCCCCGTTTTTTTTGAAAGATTTTCAAACAACAAGAGCTATAATATGGTTAGAATTGAATGTTCTTACAAAAATTAGGACAGGAAAAGGGAGAAGGAAGTGACAAAAGAAATATTGAACGGACTGGCAGCTTTACAAGATATTATTGATGCTTATGAATCGCTGAAAAATGATGTGTTGGATATGAATGAGTATAACAATGCAGCATATGGAACAGTTGAGATCCGCCTTTCATCGAACGAAGAGATGAACAACAAAATAAAAAAAGCGATCCACTCTTGCGCACCTGAGCGCCTTTCCGTCCCCGTCCTGTTGGATTATACAAATCCGTTTTGTATGATTATTGAAACAAGTACAGATGAAAGCAAAAAAGCATCTCAAATTGCGCAGTCCATAACTGTACTATATATTAAAAATACAGAGCACAGTTATGCAGAACTGGAAAAACTTGTGCATATTGCAGAGAACGGGGTGAAAAATGGCAGGTCTTACGCAGAAGGACATGGGTGAAATATTGGGGGTTAGTCGACAAACAATAACTAACATTGAGAGTGGTACTAGTAAAATGAAGTGGCCTATTTTTTTAGCATCAATGTTTATTTTTAGTTTGGATCACAACACATCGGAGTATTTAAAAACAATAAGCCTTCCATATCCTCAGCTGAAAGACTGGTTACATGAAAAACAAAGAGAGGAAAAGTAACATGGATTTTAGTATTGTTATTCCTACATGGAACAGATCCGAATTAGTTGAAGCATTGCTTAAATCGCTTTATGACGAACGAGAAAGATACACGTCTGGCAGGACGGAAGTGCTCATCGTAGACAGCAGTGCTAATAATGAAAAAGAAAGTATCATATCTTCTTGTAAAAAATATGACGCTATATATGTAGAAGGCGATGATAGTGTTAGAAAAAAAAGAAACAAAGGCATTAAGCAGTCAAAATATGATTATATCCTGTTTATTGATTCTGATGTAGTTGTTGAAAAAGGACTGTTGGATGAATATGTTGAGGCATATAAAAACCCATATAAAGTCAAACTAGGTGGTGTTTTAGGATATACAGAATTTATCGGAAAAAGAACATTTTGGTGGAAAATGCTCGAAAGAACTAGTTTGGTAAATTCTTTCTCATTTGCAAGAGATTATCCTTTTCATTCTTGGACAATTGGCAACAATGTCTCCTTTAAAAAATCTGTTTTAGAGGAAATAGGAATGTTTGAAGAAAACTTCCCATTCAAGTTAGGCGGAGATGATCTCGATATGACATACCGTGTAACGAAAGCAGGATATATGATTGGTTCTGCACCGAATGCGGTTACATATCACTCGAGAAAAACGTGGAATAATTATAAGGCTGTACACGACAGAGCCAAACGATGGGGTACAATAGAAAACTTCATAGTGGGTCGTCATCCTGAATTGTATAAGAAAGTAATCCCTAAGAATTATATTTTGAAGACAATCGTTCTTTTGTTCATGGGCATCTTATCGTTGATCCTAAAGAACTGGCTTCCAATTATGATTGCAGTCTCATGGATTGTTATTAATTGGATTATAGACTACGTGATTGATGTTAAAAGAAAAGGGTTCTGTTCGCCAATATACTATTTTGGAGCACAGATAATACAATCACAGTATGAATTCTACCGGGTACGGGGGAGCTTGAAAAAAGGTTCTTTGTGCGCTTTATACAAAGGAATGATTTTTAATAGATTTCAGATCAAGTTTGGTATGGCAAATGAAGCATTCAGGATCAAAAAACTGATATGGTCATTTGGGGTATTGTGTATAGCCGGAATAGCGTATTTCCAATTTTTTGTTAAGTAAGAGGTGTGCCTTATATGAATTTGAATGGGATAAGTATTGTGATAGCAACCAAAGGTCGAGTCAAACTTCTTGAGGATTTGCTCATTAGTGTGAAAGAAGCTAGAAACAATTTTGAAAGGCCATCAGAAGTCCTGCTTGTTGATGATAGCAAAGCCGAGGATGTGATAGCTATTAATGAAATGTGCAAAAAATATGATGCCAGAAGAACCGAATTCGGACCTTCTGTGCCAGAAAAGAGAAATGTAGGCGCTAGAGAAGCGCAATACGATATTGTGTTGTTTCTTGACTCAGACTGCATTGCGACTCCTAATTTGCTTAATGAACACTATAAACTGTATACGGATAAAAAAGTGGGCGGCGTTGCAGGATATTTAGAGTTTGTTGGAGAAGATACGTGGTTCTGGCAAGCGGTCGATAAGACGCCTTTTACCATATGCTTTAGCTTCCCTAAATGGATGGATACGGTGCCGTGGACACCAACAGCTAATTGTTCTATGCGAAAAGAAGTATTCGAGGAAATTAAAGGCTTTGACAGGAGTTTCCCGGATAAGCCAGGAGGAGAAGATGTTGATCTTGGCTTAAGAATGGTCAAAGCCGGATATACATTTAAATGTACGGCAGATGGCTTGGTATATCACAGTAAAAAGACATGGACGCCGGTAAAAGCAATGTTCCGCAGACTCTGGTATTATGGCTCGGCAAATTATTACTTGGCAGAAAAGCATCCCGATTATGTGATGAAAATTATGCCTCGCAAATCTTCCATTTTTTTGACGGGAATACTAGGCGTTTTAATAACAACGCTCATCACGTTGAATGAGTGGCTTTTGTTAGCTATTCCGATATGGGTAATCTGTGACATAATGCTTTCTGCTATATTTATAAACAAATTTGCTTCGTATAAGGGAACATCATTTCTCAAGCAATGCGTGGTTCAGATTCTCATTTTGGACAATGAGATGGGATATGTATGGAGATGCATTCAGAAAGGGAAACCCAGTTACATAAACAAGGATGTTGTTTATTTTGACGGACAAATGGACGGTATACAGGATACTAGCTCAATTATGACTTGGTGTAATCTGTTGAGCCTTTTATTACTTGTGGGAGGCGTCTTGTTGATTGCACTATGAAAGGGGTAAGGACGATGTATAACAAAGAACTGCAAATATTACGAGACCTTTATATCAAGGGGATCTACGAACCTGCATTTTATAAGAAAAAGATTACTGAAATAAAGCAACTTGAGAGCTATGATGCGTTTCAAACAATACCTTTTACATACAAAAGAGAAATAAGAAATACCTCTGTGGAGGAACGGACTACTACTAAACCACAGGATATTTATGGCGTTTTTTCAAGTAGCGGAACGACAGGAGAAAAAACTTACTATATTTATAATCGCAATGATAAAAAAGTTCATGAAGAGTTCGTAAGGACATTCTATACAGAACTAGGAGTTACAGAAACTGATATAGGTGGGATAATGGCTCCTGTTGATACAGGGGTCATGGCGCACACCATGATGTGGCAGTTTACGACTATGGGGGCAGGTTACGTAAATTGTCCGATTCCGTCTCCTGAAAACATAGTGGATACAATTACTAAAGTTCCAGTTACAGTGATTGCTACAAGACCTAGCATTGCTTCTGGGATAGCATATAATCCCGTTATCCAACAGATGGCTCAAAAATCTCATGTTAAAAAGTTGCTTATGGGCGGTGGTTTCTTATCCGCAGAAAGAAGAAAGCTATTGGAGAGATCTTGGGATGCAGAATGTTTTAATATGTTCGGTATGAGTGAAATGTTTGGTCCCATGGCCGGTGAGTGCAGGGAAAAAAACGGTCTGCATTACCTTGATAATTATTTGATGATTGAAATTGTAGATCCGCTTAGCGCTAAACCGGTGGATGAAGGCAAACCGGGAGTGGCTGTGTATACAACCTTGTGGGATAAAGGTTTTCCGCTTCTTAGGTATTGGACGGATGACATTATGATTATCACTACGAAAGAGTGTGATTGTGGCAGTAAGTACCCGCGTCTATTTTATCTTGGACGACTTGCTGATTGCTATATCATTAATGATTCTTATGTTTTTCCGGAACATTTAGAGAATATTCTGTTCAAATACGGATTTATTGGTGAGTACTGTGCGGAAAAATCAGAGAACAAGTATTTGATTAAAACTGAAGGGAACGAAAACTCTTATAGTAATGAGATGGAAACTGAAATCAAAGCTCTATTTAAGGAGGATGTTATGATCGAGATCGTTCCTCCTGGGAGTTTAAACTATGATGGTCATGGAAGAAGGTTTACTGTCAATGAATAATTCTGAAAAAATTGTTTTGGTAGATTTGGATGACCAGATAATAGGAAGTGAAAATAAGGTTAGAGTACATGAAGAAGGTCTCCTGCACAGAGCTTTTTCGATATTCATCCTTGATGATATGAGGATGCTTTTACAAAAGAGAAACAACGATAAGTATCATTCTGGAGGACTGTGGAGTAACGCATGTTGTTCTCATCAGAGAGAAAGAGAATTGTTAGATGATGCAGTTCATCGCAGGCTGAACGAGGAATTGGGGATTGATTGTAGCTTGAACGAAGCATTCAGCTTTGTTTACAGAACGGTCTTTGAGAATGGATTAACTGAGTATGAATATGATCATGTGTTCGTAGGGAAATATAGTGGTACGATAAATATTAACTATGAAGAAGCTTCAGAAGTGAAGTGGTTTGAATTTGAGGAATTAAAAAAGTTGATGCAAAGCAATCCAGAACTTTTTTCTAGCTGGTTTATAATTGCAGCGCCAAGGATAATACGCATCGTAGAGGAGAAGTGATCAGGTGAAAAATATCATAAGTTATCTGAGAATACGAGAATGGCTTGATTCAAAAGTAACTTTCATGATGGGTATACTATTGTTTTTCTACTTCTGTATCGATGGACAATTTGAAACAATTACAGTAGCGAAAACAGTAGCCTACTTTCTGTATGTGTCAATGTTCTTGGCAATAAGTTATGTAGCAAATGACTTTGCTGATATGGAGATAGATAAAAAAGCTGGCAAGACAAAAGTGATTGCTCATATGCCTAAATGGGGAATATGGTCTTCATTAATACTGATGGCAATGGTGGGAAACACACCCATTCTAGTTTGCGCTGATAACAAATGGATCTGTTCAATTATTATCATTTTAACCTATTTTTCAGGCTTGGCCTATTCAACTTTGGGAATAAGGTTTAAAGAGCAAGGTGTATTAGGACTTATTGAATGTTCATTTGCTCAAAGGTGTATGCCATTGCTTATAATATTCATTTTAGTGAAAACAGATGGATCTTTGATAGTGATGCTGTCAGGATGGATGGCTTTATCTTTTGTTGATGGCTTACGTTACATAATTATTCATCAAGTGAATGATTTAGAGAATGACATTGCCAGTGGCGTGGATACATATGTAACGAGAAAAAGGAGTGATTACAGAAAAGTATTATTGGGGTTGTTAATATTAGAATTAATCATTACAGTGCTTTTGTTAATTCCATTATGGAAAAGGACAGTAGTTCTCACATCAGCCTTTGTTCTGTTCAATATTGCTCTTGAATATTGTATATATGTTGTTATTCAAAAATATGCACAGAAAGATATATTTTTGACGTTTGATTCCGTTCCAATGGAGGCTTTTTATAACACTTTGTTTCCAGTTCTGTCTGGACTAAGTCTGGTTATTATAGATATACGTTGGATTATTCTTACTGTGGTTTTATTCATAGTTAGCTGTAAGTCGTTTGTTGTTAAGTGTAAGATAGCTCTAATTTTTATTAAGTCGAAAGTTGGAAAGCAGAGGTGATTCTGTCTATGTATGAGGTGTTGGCTCCTGTAGGGAGTTTTAGCGAAATAGATATTATTTTGAACGAAAAACCTGATGCCATATATGTTGGCATGAAAGGGTTTACATCACGTCCTGCAAGAACAGATTTTTCTGCAGAAGAGATAAAATTAGCTATAGATATATGCCATGCAAATAATATCCGATTATATGTTGCCGTAAATTCAAATATTCAGAATGAATGCTTTAACAGTCAGCTTAAACTAATTCAAGAACTTGACGCAGCTGGGGTAGATGCTTTTATTATTGCCGATTTTGGAATGATTAGTGCGTTATCAGGAAAGCTAAAGAAAGCTGATATTCATGCAAGTACACTACTTGGGGCTTACAATATTAAAACCGTAAAGATTCTAAAATCATATGGGGTAAAAAGAATTATTTTTTATGCCAACTTGTATCTTGATGAAATGATTAGGATTATCAGTGCAGTTCCTGATCTTGACTATGAATTAGTAGCTGAGGGGGGCACTTGTTTTAATGATATAAGGCAGTGTCGTTTGCCTCATAATATATCAGACAATGAACATACTTTAACTTGTAGAAGTGGCTGTATTCTCTTTGATAGTGAGGGTTTACCCAAGAAGGGAAAGATGATAGCAGAACACCCTTGTCGAGTTGCAGAGGTAGTAGGAATTTATATGGCAGCTGGAATATGTTCATTCAAAATCGAAGGTAGAACTGTACCAGCTGTGGAGCGAGTTCCTCATATTAGAGATCTGAAGAATGGTATCAAAAGATTCGAGAACGGACAACCGGTAAATTCATTCCTTCATTACATTGCGAGGCTAAGGAGGGAGATGATTTAATGCTATATATTGGTTTGCAACGATATACAAAAGAAACTGTGGAGAAGTTGTTGACTGTAAATCCTGATGGAGTAATATTGGGGGATTTGCTCTGTGACAGAAAAATGTTTCCTTATGGGGATGTAGAACTAACAGATTTAATGAAGATATTTAAGAATGAAAGTATTTCTGTTATTTATCAGACACCAATGTACGCTACGGATCGAATATTCTCTAGTGTGCTACAACGGGTGGCATATTTCTATATGAATTGCATGATTGATGCAGTGATCGTTCAGGACATTGGTCTTGCTTCTGCTATAAGGGATAAATGCACTGATCTCACGATTATCTG
>JAHZHL010000010.1:41356-116311 GCA_019420305.1 Bacillota bacterium
ACTCCAGTCACCAATAAAAGCACTTTGCTCTTTTATATGAAGCATGGAATTAATGCATTTGAATGTAAAAATGCTGAACAAGCAGAATATGCAAGTCAAATAGGTGCTATTCCCTATCTCGTGTATGGATATCCTAAATACCTGACAATTAATAGAGAATGCTATTATCGTTTTGAGCATAATCAGTTTGAAGACGATTGTGCGGAGGGATGCTTAAAACACGAAAAAATGCTAATCCCTACAAATAATGGGATTGAGACAACAATAGATGGATATGTCCTAGGGTGGCAATACGTCTATGATGAATGTGCGAAGAACGCCACGGTCTTCAATCATTGTAACATCTATGCCGACTCGTTTAGTGTTGCGGACATGAAACTAAATGAGTTGAGAGAAAATCAATAACGCAGAGGAGGCTTTGAATGTTGACGAAGATATATGCGGTTTGCGCTTCTGAAGAAATAAAGTGTTTGGAGGCTATTAGAAATTACTTTGAATCCCCAGATACAGAACTCGTGTCCAATGTTGACCGCATAAGCCAAAACGAACATATTGTTATAAACCATTCGGATGTTCCCAGGTTAAAGGACTTCGATTTAAGCAATTATACGAATCTGTATCTGTATCACTCTGGAAATATCGTACGCACTAATGACGAAAAAGGCCTTTTGGATCTGCTTGAAGAAGCAATTCGACAGGGAAACTGGAAAAGAGCCAAAGGAATAAATGATCTGTTGATAGATATAAACTTTATCTACAGGAAAGCGGTTTTAAGTTCAATGCCGGATTATCTTCAGATCGAGACCACGAGCTTCTGTAATGCAAAATGTATTATGTGTTCCCATTATTTCAGCGGTAACAAGGGCGCGGCTCATCTGGGTGATTCAACCATAGAGCATATGGAAGATGCGTTACAGCTCAGCCGTACTATTTCTCTTAACGGTATGGGGGAACCATTTATCAGTGACAGACTTCTGGATCAGATCGATCATTATGCATCAATGGGAAATAAGATCGTAACCAACACCAATTTATCCGTTCTGGATGAGGGACTGATTGACAGGATTAACAAACATTTTGAATGGATAGAAGTGTCCTGTGACGGTGCGACAAAGGAAACATATGAATCCATAAGGAAAAATTTGAGTTTTAATACATTCCTAAAAAATCTGTTCGTTCTTAAGGAAAGATGTCCGCATGTCAGAAAACACATTGCTACGGTAGTAATGAGACAGAATGTTCATGAGATGCCGGAGCTGGTTAAACTTGCTTGCGATGCCGGAGCAAGCATTATCACTTTCATGATGCTGAACAGTAATATTGTTATTCAGAACCAAAAGGATGAAATGCGCTTTTTTCCGAAGGTTCTGGAGTATTACTCCGTAAAGGCTGTTGAAATGGGTGAAAAATGCGGTATTCCCGTAATTGTTCCCAACATGGGAATGCTGGACAGAAGTATATCCTATGAGGAGATCGAAGATGAACTGAATTTAATGAAGCAGACGCCGTTCTTTAAGGATGACAGTGAATTGAAAAAGATGAAAAGAAGAGCATCGGCTGTTTCAATATATCTGGAATCTCACGATGAGATTCAAAGAGATACAAAGGCTTCGGATGTGAGATGCTGTGGCGTTTGTGACTGGCTTCTGAAAAACAGTTATATCGATCTGAACGGAAATGTTGCAATGTGTTGCAGAAACCAGTCTTTTCATACCGGTAATGTTAATGAGACTGGCAGCTTTTCGGCTGTATGGAACAGTTCTTTTTATCAGAAACTGCGGGAAATCTTTTACAGCGGATTCGTACCTGAGGCCTGTCTCAAATGTGGTTTGTTCGAAAGCGGAAATCTTAAATTCCTTAATGTCAATATTGACCGGTCGTTTTACCGGGATCCGGAATACAAGACGAGGCAGAAAAACACTTTAAAAGTATTGCTTGAGGAGAGTGATAATCAATGAAAGGGCTTGTTATATACTCTGAGGGTTACGATAAAGCTTCAGAGATAAAAGATCGCCTTGAAAAACAAAAGGGATACGGATTTGATTTAATTAGTATAGAAACCCTTATCGGCATCCCTGAGAACATATCATTCATAGTCTCCGATTGGAACGTCAGTACAGAGTTGTATAAGCTTATCTGTAACCGGAGCGGAGAATACGGTATAGCGTTTTATAATCGTGATTTTTTTTCGGATATAGATGATACTGCAGAGATTGACGATGCGCTTAATGAGGCCCTCAGCAATAAAAACTGGGATATTTGCAAAGGAATAAACCGGTTTTACTTAATGGGAGATATCATCCGCAAAAGAGATGTTCTGAAGAGCAGGCCGACCAGACTTCAGATAGAAGCAACTGATCTGTGCAACGCAAAATGTATTATGTGTTCACACGCATATAGTAACGGCACAGATATAGACATAATGGAATCAGGGATATTGGACAGAGTGAAAGACTTATTGCCTTATCTCAGAGTAGTTGTATTGCATGGTAACGGTGAACCGTTCCTCAAAAACAACATAACGGATTATTTTGAATTACTGTCCGGGTATGGAATAAAATTTATCGCAAATACAAATCTGTCGGTAGTGACAGATGAACTGTTGGCATACTTCGCCAGTGATTTTGTTGAATTAAATATTTCCTGTGACGGGCATGTGCCGGAATTATATGAATCCATACGGAAAGGACTGTCATTTGATATCTTTTCCCGGAATGTCAGGCTCGTAAGAGAAAAATGCCCTGATCTGTTAATGAAGATGCATGTGGTTCTTATGAGACAGAACCTGGCATATATGTCTGAAATAGTAAGATTTGCTGGAGAATGCGGCTTCAATGAGGTTGTGTTTAATCAGCTGTGCCCAGATGAAAAGAATAATAATCTGGAGGATTCACCGGGACTGTACATGGATGAATTCCGCAAGAATGCGATGCAGGCACTTGAGAAAGGCTTAAGTACCGGTATAAAAGTAATTGTTCCGGATGTTTTTAGCCTGACGGATGATAATGATCCGGAAGGTGAATCACAGGAAGAAGCAGACGTATACTGTGACGGAATCTGTGACTGGATGGTTGAAGGACCATATATCAATCTGCGCGGAAATGTAGCTGTTTGCTGTATGAATCAGAAGGTGATATTGGGAAATCTTTTCCGTGATGATTTTGATTTGATATGGAACGGCGAGGGGTATAGGAAGCTTCGCAATATGTTCCGGGGCGGGGTATTACCTTCTTTCTGTAGCGGCTGCGATTTTGTGACTCAGAGCAGACTTCAATATCTCTCGAACAGAAAAGCAGGATACAGCGTCCTGGAAAAGAAACCAAGGGATTGAAATTATATCTATGATAAAGGGAGTCTCATATGGATATAAATGAACTGCTTAAAATGGCCGAAGACGAAACCGGACAGCAGGTCAGCGATGCGGTTTTTGTACAAGGCGGCAACAGCATCAAAAAGGAACATCTGAGAGTTTCTCTGTCGGACGGAAAAAAAATATTGCTCAAAAAGTATCATATGAGCCTGTTTCGTTTGAAAGAACTGATAGAGATAAGCAGTTTGAACATTGACTGTTTTCAGAAACTGTTATCGGTTCATTCAACCGGCGAAGACGAAGGTTATCTTCTGATGGAATGGAATGAGGGCATTCCACTGAATGATGACAGCTATGAATCCGATAGTTACCGTATGCGTGAGGATGTGCACAAAGCGGCAAAAGCATTGCGTCACCTCCATGAGACCACGAAAACACAAAAGATAATAACTGTAACAACCGACGATGTTAATACAATAAATGAAAAACTATATCTTACATCGGAGCAGAAAAGAATATTGATCGACTATATCACATCGAATATTCACCTGATCAATGGCAGATGCCGGTCAGTAACGCACGGAGACCTTCATCTGGCGAATATACTGATTCAGGATAGCCGGGTAGTATTTCTGGATATTGATGACGTTGGATACGGTGATCCGTACATGGATCTGGTGTATGCGGCAAACCTTCAGTACACCAGAAGGGAACAACTTAGATATTATTTGTTTTTACAGTATTATTTTGACCATGAAATACCTGGTGAATTCTGGCGGATAGTCAACTGTTATTCACTTATAAAAGGAATGGGTATTATTGAATCCGAAATCCGAAAAAGTCAGGATCAAAATGCTGTTTTATCAATAGATTCCCTGTTTAAAGAACATGAAAACATGACTCGGCAAGAACCCAACTGGTTTTTAAGAATTCAGCAACGATAGGAGGCGAATGAATAATGGGTAAGATTCAGAGATATATTAACGGATTGGTAGCTACAAATGAATGCAATCTTGATTGTAATTACTGTTATTTGAAACTGCAGAATTACGGACTGGAACAAAGAACCTGTGAACATAAATATGATATAGCTTACATAAAGAGGGCAATGTCGGTTGAACGATGGGGTATCTGTTATATTTCCTTGTGCGGAAAAGGTGAAACACTCATCGATAAATGGGTAGTTGATCTGGCATGCGCTTTGCTTGAAGCGGGGCATTACATTAATATTATCAATAACGGTACGATGACACAGAATCTTAAATACATGAGAGAATCTTTCTCACATGAACAGGCGGAAAGAACGATGCTTACCTTTTCTCTCCATTATACGGAAATGAAAAGGAAGAATATTTTGGCTGAATATCTGAATAATGTGAAAACGATGAAGGGGAACGGTTTTACCGTTTATATCCATCTTACCTTGGCTGATGAGTACATACCATATTTAAATGAGATCAAGGAACTGTGCATTGAAAAAGCGGGTATTGTGCCGCAATTGGGAATTGTCAGGGATGAATCTGACAGGACCAAAGAGGAAGTGTTAACAAAGGAATCCATGGAAAGGTATTTTCAACTGGCCGAACCTTTTCATTCACCGTATTTTGAACTTTCCAGACGGTTATATGAAGAGCAGTGCGTGACTAAATACTGTTATGCGGGAGACCTTGGGGTTCTGCTTGACTTTTCTACTGGCTATATGAAACAGTGTCTATGCAATAACGTGGGCTGCAATGTATTTGAGCACATAGATAGACCTGTATCGTTTTCAAGAGTTGGATTGGGGTGTGAAGCCCCCTGGTGTTATAATCCGGCATTGCAGATCTTCGGATTGATCCCCGGTCAGGATTATCCGTATTTCTCTGATATTTTTGCGGGAGAAAGAAAGGATTGCACATCTGAAATTATGATTGATGCACTTGATACAAAATTGGCGGATGATTATGTTAAAGCTCACCCGGAGAAGCAGGAGGTATAATCAAATCCGTTTTTCGATAAAAAGTCAAAGAGAGAAGGAATTGGTATGTCAGAACGAAAATATGTAGATGCGGAGCATTTGGATTACGTCGAGTTACACGTGGTAGACAGGTGCAATCTTAATTGTAATGCATGCTCTCATTTTTCCCCGATGGTACGGGAGGATTTTGATCATTTAGAGTCTTTTAAAAGTGATATTAACCAGATGAGGCTATATTTTGAACGAATAAATAAGATAAGGCTTCTGGGTGGAGAGCCTTTTCTGGATGATAAACTCGATGAGTATGTTGTATTGGTTCGACAACTTTATCCCGACAGTATAATCGAAGTGGTAACAAACGGATTACTGATTCCGAGAGTCCCGGATAGAATACTTAGAACTATTTCAGATAGCGGCATAGTTGTAACCATTACTCTTTATCCCCCGACAGCTAAAATACTTGATGAAATAATCACAACCTTGAATAAATACGATCTGGAATATCAGGTTTCGGAAATGGTCATAAATTTCCACAGAAAATTTCTGCCCGACGGAAGTAGCGATCCCGAAAAGGCGTTCAGTGAATGTACTTTAGGCAGATACTGTACATTTGTTTATTCGGGTAGATTATATCTGTGCAGTGGGGCAGCTCTGGTTAAATACTATAATGACGTCAGCGGAACAGATATAGTCTGCAAAGAAAGTTCGATTGACTTATATAATACAAGTACGGAAGAAATAGTCCGTTTTTTGAATCAGTATAATGATAGCTGCAGATATTGCGGACGAGGAAGTGAAGAGACTTGGAGTGTGTGTGAAAACCTGAGAAAGATTGAGGTTTCTCATTGGGTTACTGATGGGGGTCGCATAAGATGAGCAAAAATTATTACGATGTTGTGATCGTCGGCTGTGGGATTGCCGGATGCTCCTGCGCTTATACATTAGCTGCAGCGGGATTAAAATGCCTGGTTTTGGAAAAAGAAAAAACTGTGGGTGACAAAGTGTGCGGAGATGGGCTGTCCATTCGGGGAGTAAAAGATCTGTCTCTGATCTCCATGGAACCGGATATTCTGTTAAACAATGGGGGAAAGATCATCCACACACATTTTATGACCAGAGATGATGAAATAGCAGATAACTATGATTATGAAGATTGTTTTGCCATAGGAATATCACGCAGGGTATTGAATAGGCTGGTATTTGAAAATATGCTGGCAAAAGGGCTGGAGATCATATTTGATTGCCGGGTGACCGAAATAGATAAGGCCTATCCCGGCTACTGTATTAATGGCATATATTACGCAAAAGTTGTTGTGAACGCTGCAGGAGCTGTATCCGGATTATCCCGCCGATACGGGAAATACATGCCGATCGGAATGTCCTCGAGGATCAGGTGTGATCTACCATATGAGGATGACTGTTTTTACATAAACAGGGATTCTGTTTATTGCAAAGGATACTCCTGGTTGTTTCCGGTTGGAGACAATCTCTGGAATATAGGTGTATGGTCGCCCGATTCCGAAGTGAAAAAGAGAATCATAGAACTGTATTTTGATTTTGAAAAGAGAGTACTCTCCGGTGCGGAATATGAATATGACAGAAACCCAGGCGCTTTTCCGATAGGAACGATCTGCACCGATGAAGCTGATGCGGATTTGACCGATCACAAACAGGATCCGAGTGAGCAGTTTTATTATGTGGGCGACAGTGCTCTGCTTGCTAGCAGTTATTCCGGAGAAGGGATAAGTTTTGCAATAGAATCTGGCGTTGAAGCAGCGAAAAGCATTGTCGCAAATATCGGAGATTAGAAAATGGATTATGCTTCTTTAAAAAATGAAAACAGACGTAGGATCGAATCATATCCGGACAAACATACCGGTCATGTCGATTTTTATCCTGCCTATATCCAGATAGAACAGACAAGCCGGTGCAACGCGGAATGCATCATGTGCAATCATTTTTATCTGGGTAACCGGGGCAGTGCTGACCTTTTTCCGACTGTTATTGAGAAGATTGAGCCGGTTTTGCCTTTCTGCGAGACGATAATGTTAAATGGTGATGGTGAACCTTTTCTCTGCAAATCAATTGAAGATAATATCAGGCTCTTCAACAAATATGGAATAAAGATTGGAACAAATACTAATTTGTGTTTTGTCCCAGAGGGGCTCTGGCAGTTTTTTGCTGACACTTTCGGGTTTTTAAATATCTCTTGTGATGGAGCTACGGCAGAAACCTTTGAAATGATCAGACGTGGATTAAAATGGGATACTTTTTTGAGTAACTTGGATCGTTTAAGGGATTCGGCTCCGCTGTTGAAAAAGAATTTTGACTGCGTTGTTTCAAAGCAGAATGTTAAAGAGTTGCCGGACATCGTAAATCTGGCTGCTACTTATGGAATTCATGCAGTTAGATTTCGCAGACTTGGCGTAAATCCTTGTATAGGGAATGAAACCGATCAAGCTGAATATTACTATGAAATATTAAGAGAACGTTTAGGCCTAGCCCAAAGTATTGGCAGGGAATTGGGTGTTGTGGTTGAATGTCCATCATATCAAGCCGCCTTACAGCAGATGACATTGCCTCCCAGAGAAGAAATGCTCAATGAGATAAATGAGAGAAAAATAAGGTCATTCAAAAAGATGAAGTATGCATCTTTGGCGAATGATTACTATTCTCAGGCAGTATCAGCTGATTATTGGAATAATGACACATGGTTTTCAAATAAAGCATGTCAGTGGGGGATTGAAAGATGTTACATAGACATCCAAGGAAATGTTACAACTTGTTGTTTTAATATGAAAAAAAATATGGGATCGCTTAAGAATATGTCATTTGATGAAATATGGAATGGTTGGTCATATATTGAATTCAGAAAGCTAATGTCAAAAAAGAAGCTTCCTGGATTTTGTAAAACTTGTAATTGGATCAAAGATGCAAAATTTTAATGGGAGGATGAGTCTTATGACGATTTCTGTAGTAATACCTGTATTTAATGAAGAAAAGAGGATATTTAATACACTTAAAGCCATATATTCTGGTTCAATTGCACCTTTGGAAGTAATCGTCGTGGATGGAGGGTCCACTGATCGTACCATTAGTATTATCAAGAATGCATATCCGGAAGTAATTATACTAAGAAACCCAGATAGAACTGCCGCAATGGGGAGAAATGTAGGAATAAGGAAGGCTCGTGGCGAAATAATTGCATTTACAGATGGTGATTGTTTAGTGGACTGTAATTGGTTGGAAAATATAAAAAAACACTTTGAAGAATCAAATATTGATGGATTAGGCGGAAAAGTTTTAAATGCAGAGCCAGAAAATCACTATGAGGAATATTGGGGGAATTTAGCATGGAATCTTATTATGAGTTTTCCCGATGAAGCCTATGAGGTGAAAGAAAAGAAGTTAAATGACGCTTTTGTTACTGCTAATTGTGCTTATAAGAGAAGGTTGCTTTATAGAATAAAAGGTTTTAGTAATTTTTTTGCAAATAATGCAGAAGATGTTGACTTGTGCTGGCGAGCTATCGAAAGTGGTGCAAAGTTAGTCTATGTACCTGATGTAGTTATATATGCACATAATGTAACAACATTGAAAGGAATTGCAAAAAAAAGTTTTAGAAACGGAGTTTCAAGCAGTAAGTTACAAAAGAAATATGGGGGTCGGCTTAACTGCGATCCAGGTATTTATAAGATGCTACTTAAAAATATAGTGGGGCTTGTAAAAAAAGAAACTGACGCAGGGCTAAATTGTGTGGAATTGGTTTGCCACTTATTTGGCAAGTATTATGGTAGCTTAAAAGTAGGAGTTATTAACATATGATAAATAGCATTAAAATGTCGCGACACAGTAATACTACGATTTCCTTTAGTGGAGCCGATGGAGTTGGAAAAAGCACTCAAATCATGCTGCTAAAACAGTATTTTGAAAACAATGGAATAACGTATAGAATTCTATATGCAAGAGCAGGTTACAATAAAGTTTGCTTAAGTTTATTGAAAAGAATTAACAAAAGACCAACGGTTCTGAATAGAGGTTTATATAGATTTATAAACTATGTACAAATCAACTATTTGTTTGGAGTTTTGAAAGAAGTAAAAAAGAATAATCAGGTTCTTTTAATGGATAGAACACTAATTGATAGTGTAGTTGATAAGTCGATGGTGCTAAAAAAAGAGTTTAAAATACCAAAGATTATCCGGGGGTGGAAAAGAACCCGTGAAATAAGAATCTATATGGATGCTGATATAGATAATATTGAGAAGAGAATAAAAAATAGAGGAGAGAAGTTTGACTACGAATATGCAAAAATTCAATTAGCCCTCTATTTACGACTGTTTGAATTAAATAAAGATCAGTTCATATACATTGATGCTAATAGGGATGAAGAGTCGGTTTTTAAGGATATACTAAATATATTATTATCTGGAGGAAAACTATGAGCAAGCGTTTAAGTGTTTACATAGAGTATTTATATAACAATTGCATGTGGGTCATAGAGCAGCATTGACAATTATTATATCAAAGACAAGAAGAAAACAATCTAAACGATGAGGAAATACAATCTTTAGTTGAGAAAAATGCAGAGACTGCAAAAAGAAACTTTTCAAAAATTTTTAAGAGAATCGGTATTCTCCATAAGTGTCGTTTGGTTAAGCTTGTGTTGCCAGAAAGATTCTTCCTTTCATTAGATGAATTCAGGAAGTTTATAGGAGATTCAAAAATTGGAGAGTGGGAATGGTGTTCATTCAGTCCTTTAAATGAGGTAGAAGTTTATGTTGATGACATCTATTGTAAAAATGCTGGCTCGTTAGAATATGAATGGTGCGAGAGAAGCCTTTACGATAGAAGCCGGTATAAAGTTAAGGTGACATTTCGACCGCGATCGAAGTATTGTACTGAATGACATTATTGAAACTAAAAATAGAAAAAGAGGAATTGAAATGAACAAGACACTAGTGACCGGTGGCGCCGGTTTTATCGGATCGCATTTATGCAAAAAACTTTTGTACTTAGGAAAAAAGGTACTTTGCCTTGATAATATGTTTACTGGTACATATGACAATATAAGTGAACTATACGCAAATCCAAACTTTGAGTTCATAAATACAAATGTTATTCATCCATTGCAGCTTGATGTGGGTGAAATATATAATTTGGCATGTCCAGCAAGTCCTATACAGTATCAATATGATCCAATTATGACGACTAAAACCAGCTTTCTTGGAGCCTTGAATGTTCTTGATTTGGCTAAGAGAAATGGTGCCAAAGTTCTACAGGCAAGTACCAGCGAAATATATGGAGACCCCTTGGTTCATCCTCAGACTGAGGATTATAGAGGAAATGTCAACACAATTGGACCGAGAGCGTGCTACGATGAAGGAAAAAGAGTGGCAGAGACACTCTTTTCGGATTATCGTCGCCTTTACGGTGTAGATACAAAGATTGTTAGAATCTTTAATACCTATGGACCTCATATGTTAGAAAATGATGGACGAGTTGTTTCGAATTTCATAATGCAAGCTTTAGGAGGAAAACCGCTGACAATCTATGGTGACGGCTCTCAAACCCGAAGTTTTTGCTATGTGGATGATTTGGTGAATGGCTTGATATCCATGATGGATACGGACAGCAATGTTTCTGGTCCGATTAATTTGGGAAACCCAAGAGAAATGACTGTCTTAGAATTGGCGGAATTAATAATACAAAAGACGGGTTCAAATTCAGAGATTGTATTTGACAAATTGCCGGAAGATGATCCGATCAAACGTAAGCCAAATATTGATTTGGCTATCAAAACACTTCAATGGAAACCTATTGTTCCTATTGAGATGGGTATAGATAGAACTATAGGATACTTTAAGGATAGGCATTAATGTTTTGAGATGGGAGTCTAATTAATAAATGAGTACTAACAATAAAAAAATGAGCATATCTGATTTTTTCGCATACGGATACTAATGCAAATTAACTAGAGAAGTTCAAATGATAGATGATGGTTCTCATGATTAAGGTGGTGCAGAATGAAACATTATAAGATAGCAATTGTTGGCACTGGATATGTTGGAATGTCTCTTGCTTTACTGCTGGGGCAGAGCCATATGGTTTGTGCTAAGGATGTGGTCAAAGAAAGAGTCGATATGATCAATGCGGGAGATTCTCCTGTTCATGACGACTACATCGATCAATACCTTAAGGATGGGAAAAGTAGAATAAGAGCTACGCTAGATCCAAACGAAGCATATGCTGATGTGGAATTTGTTATTGTAGCAGTGCCGACCAATTATGATCCGGTCAAGAACTATTTTGATACATCAATTGTTGAACATGTAATAGAAGAAGTAATCCATACAAACAAAAATGCGTATATCATAATAAAATCCACAGTTCCAGTTGGCTTTACAGAAAAGATGCGAGAAGTTTTACACAGTAATAAAATTCTGTTTAGCCCTGAATTTTTAAGAGAATCAAAAGCGTTATATGATAATTTATACCCTTCGAGGATTATTGTCGGAACTAATCTAACAGATGAACAAAATGTGAGAATGGCTAGGTTATTTGCAGAAATGTTGGCTGATGCCGCCGATGAAGACAGCGTTCCAAAGCTTATAATAGGTGCATCTGAGGCTGAAGCAATAAAACTCTTTTCTAATACTTATCTTGCAATGAGAGTAGCATATTTCAACGAGCTTGATACATATGCAGAAGCGAGAGGACTAGACAGCCGTCAAATCATCGAAGGTGTGTGTTTGGATTCCAGAATAGGAAATTTCTACAACAACCCTTCATTCGGCTACGGTGGATATTGCTTACCCAAAGATACCAAACAACTATTGGCCAATTATGATAATGTACCAGAGAATATTATTCAAGCAATTGTTGATGCAAATAGAACACGAAAAGATTTTATTGCAACCCGTGTATTAGAAAAAGCCGGTTATTATGACTATGAGAATAATAATATATACTCGCCTGTTGAAGGGAAGCGAGTTGTAATCGGTGTATTTAGGCTCGTAATGAAGAGTAATTCTGACAACTATAGAAATAGTTCCGTGCAAGGCGTTATTAAACGTATAAAAGCCAAAGGAGCAGAAGTAATAATATATGAACCTTCTCTTCCGGACAACTCAACATTTTTTGGAAGCTCGATAGTTAATAATTTGGGTGAGTTTAAAGAAAAAAGCTCTGTAATAATTGCTAATAGATATGACAAATGCCTTGATGATGTTCAAGACATAGTATATACGAGAGATCTTTATGGTAGAGATTAAGAATGTAGCTTGCCTAGTTCTGCGTTAGCTATGTTAGGCAAGCCACATCCCTTTGTACGTTAGTTCAAAGTGTTTGAAAGATATTTCCTTATTTCGGCATCAAGCTGTTCTTTTGATTTTGTAAACGGCTGTAAGTTTGCAGCCCACGATCTGCCGGGGGCCGGTCCTAGGACGGCGTGCGTCATCATGTTGCTACGGCCGTGACCGGGAGCGTGGTTTCCGAAGCCCTCAAGCAGGCAGTTCCAAACAGGCTTGAACCGCACAATCACCATTGACTCTGCCAGCGGAATCCAAATATCATCTACAGCGGGGAAGCGACAGCGGAAGTCAGCAAGGTTCAAGTTTGTCGTAGCCTTGATGGATTTAGCGTGGTCATTAAGTCGTTTATACAGTGCGGTACCAAGATCAACATCCTCGCCCTGACCACCTTTTCTGGCACTGCTTTGCCAACATAAATCGGGGGACAGAGATACTGGTCATCCTTGTTGACTTCGGTCAAAGCGGCGTAAGTCGGGAAATCGCCTATGTAGCAGAGTGCATATAACACTGGCACTGATAAAACGGCTCGGCGGCAACGGCTGAACATCTTGCTCAAGAAGAGACTCTGCTACCTGTTCGCCCAGAGGATTATAGGGTGTCAGAACAGGGATATTTTCATTATTTCTTGAAGCCATTTTTACTCATCCTTTCTATTTGATCATACACGGATTGTCCGACTGCGGCAGCGAGTTTAACAGGGACAGCATTTCCTATTTACCTCATGCTTTCGATCCAGGATGCGCTGAACAGATAATCATCCGGGAAGGTCTGTATCCTCGTACTTTCTCTGAATGTGTAGTAGCGGACGCTGCCGTCATCAAGAACAACCGTATTTTTACCGCTGGGGATGCCATGCGCTCTGGCTTTTCTTTTTCGGACAACCTGTGAATTGTAAAGAATTCCCCTTTAAATGTAATAAATGGTACGGAAACACGGAGATATTTAATGATATAATAAAAGCAAATACGACCATATAAAAATGCGCCATTTTTTTTGAAAGTTTAAACAAAGAACACGGTATAATAAAGCTGGATATTCAGAAAAGAAGAAGGAAAGCTGAGGATTGTCCCAATGAAGATAGAGAGCGCTGGCGGAACCCACATAGGAAAGGTCAGAGCAAATAATGAAGACAACTTTTACATAAACGGATACTATAAGAAGAACACAGAAGTTTCTGTAAAAGCGGCGGAAGACAGTATAGAAAGAGATTGGTATACATATGCCGTTTGTGACGGTATGGGAGGGGAATCGCGTGGAGAAGTTGCTTCTTTGATGGCTCTGGAAATTTTAGAAAAACAGGATCAGAGCAATACCGCGTTCTTTTCCGAATATGTCCAAAAAGCCAATGAGACGATTTGTGAAGAAATGAGGTTGTGCGGCGGAAACAGGATGGGGACGACTCTGGCGCTACTGCATCTGAAAGAGGGACACGCGGCATTCTGCAATTTGGGAGACAGTCGGATTTATCGGTGGAGAGAAGGGACGCTGACACAGCTCAGCCGTGATCATACAAGAGCTGAACAGCTGGTGAGAGCTGGAATTCTGAGTGAAAAACAAGCCAGAAACAGTGATCAGCGCCACATTTTGACCCAGCATTTGGGTGTGTTTCAGGAAGAATTCCTGTTGGAGCCGGAAACAGGCCGGGATCTTGTGGTGCGGAAAAAAGATATATTCCTGCTTTCCAGTGATGGGCTGACGGATATGTTGGATGACTGGGAACTGGAAGCCCTGCTGACGGACTATCAGGATGAATCACCTAAAAAAATGGTGAATGAACTGATTTGCAGAGCGCTTGACAAGGGGGGACGGGACAATCTTTCTGTAATTGTGGTGAAAGCGTTATAGTTTTCATTATTCAGGAGCTTTTGAATGGATATTAATTACTACAAAAAATATGAGCCTTTGTTTAGTGCCTGGTATATTAAGCGACTGATTGGCGAGGGAAGCTTTGGGAATGTATATGAAATTGAACGGAAAGAAATGGGGCAGGTGTACCATGCCGCGCTGAAAGCGATAACGATTCCTCAGAGTCAGAGCGAAATCCGAAGTGTTGAAGCAGACGGTATGAGCCGGGAAGAAATAACGGATTATTATAAGGGGCTTGTTCAGGATCTGATTAGCGAATTGGTCATTCTTTCAAAATTGAAGGGAACCAGTAATATTGTCAGCTATGAGGATCATCTTCTGGTAGAACATGAGGACGGAATCGGATGGGATATTCTGATTCGTATGGAACTGCTGACGCCATTGTTCGACCATATTGCGAAACACACCATGACAAGGCGAGATATTATCAGTCTGGGAATTGATCTGTGCAGGGCTTTGGAATTATGCCAAAAGTACAATATTATTCACAGAGATGTAAAACCGGAAAATATCTTTATATCACCGAATGGTGACTATAAGCTGGGTGACTTTGGCATCGCCAGAACGGTAGAAAAGACAAGCAGTGGACTGTCTCAAAAAGGTACATACACTTATATGGCCCCGGAGATCTACAGAGGCTGTGATTATGGGTCGACGGTTGATATTTATTCGCTGGGAATTGTCATGTACCGACTGCTCAATGAAAATCGCACGCCTTTTCTGCCGCCATACCCGGCGCCGATTACGCATAACGATCGGGAAGATGCCTTGATTAAGCGGATTCGTGGAATGAAAATCCCTATGCCGAAAAATGCATCGGGAAGGCTGGGAGAAATCGTCTTAAAAGCATGCGACTGGGAGCCGCAGAATCGTTATAGCTCCGCGACTCAGATGCGTATGGAACTGGAAGCGATTGCTTATCACAAAGAAGAAGAGCCGCTGCTCTTTCCAGAAGGAACGGAACTTTTGCTCAAACCTGTGGAGTATATGGATTCGGCGAAGGGGACGGAAGGAAAGACAGTTTCTTTATTTGATAAAGGGAAATCTTTGCGGCGAGAAACAATAGGGGAAGGCACAAGGAACAACCCACCGGAACAAAGCGGCGCCGGGCAGAATGAAAGACGCTCCTTGAGACGTATTCTGGCAGGAACCCTTTTGATGCTGCTCTTTGCTGCGGCTATTATATATTTTACGCTGCCAAAGGAAGTGACAGATATTATCGGGATTGGAGACACCGTTGATCTTTATATCGGAGAACAGATAAAACCCGAATACAAAATACTTCCGGAACGTTTTGCGGATGAAACGATATTGTTTTCTGCAGAAGATGAAGATATTGTTTCTGTCAACAGTAAAGGGATATTGAAAGGAAAAAAGATTGGGAGTACTGAAGTATTAATTGCTGCGAAAGGGTATTCGAAGAAAGTAAACGTAAATGTGGTTGCTAAAATAACGGAGATTAAAAATGTCGGGAAGGTAATTCGGGTGGAAGAGGGAGAAACTGTGGCGATAAAGCCCCGTTTAAAACCGGATGAATTTGCTGATGAACCCGTCAGGTACCATATTAAGAATCCTGAAACCGCGAGTATCAGTGCCAATGGAAAGTTAAGAGGAAAGAGGAAAGGCACAACAAAGCTGATTGTAACTGCGGGAGGATGCCAAAAAACAGTAAAGGTGGTTGTTTATGAATATACACCATCTCAGCAGGAACCAACGGACGCTTCATACAGTGCCCCGGATCCAACGCAACCGGTGTATTCCTATCAGGAACCAACGGATGCTCCGCGGCAGCCAACCGCATCGGCAGGGGAGTATTGGGAATAAAAGCACCGAAAAGGAGAAATGAGAAAATGACGGAGCATAGATATAAGATATTCAATTCAGGATTGTTTGTTGTAGTTATTGCGGCAGTATTCTTTTGGGTTTTATTCAGCACGACAGAAGCAAAAGCGGCGACAGTCTTAAAAAATCCGATGATCAACGGCACCGGAACTGTGTCCACTTGGGACACTGTCTATTTTGGGCGCTATCCTCAGTCCTCTAATGGAAACGGAGGATTTCGTACAGAACCAATCCGTTGGAGGGTGATAAAAGTGAATGGATCGGAAGTATGGTTACTGGCGGATAAAAAGCTGGCAGCAGTTCCCTTTCACAAAGTACTGGGAGCAGTGAGTTTTTCAAATTCGTATTTAAGAAACTGGTTGAATAACGCGTTTTTTAATACTGCATTTACGGCTGCGGAGCGGAATGCGATTATAAATACATCTTACGGAAAGGTACACACAATCAGCAGATCGGAAGTTTCCAGTGCTTCTTTCGGATTTATAAACAATGCTTCCAGGGCGGCGGATAATACGGACTATACGGTGAGTGAACTGAAAAAACATGCTGGAAGTGTGGAACTGGAAGGTATCAAGCGGTATCCGAAAACATATGGCGCTTACTGGCTCAGAGAGACTTCAGACAGCAGCGGGATTACTTGGGTCGTGAGAGGAACCGGATTTGGAGAAGTACAACAGTACGGAAGAGTTACCTCCCTGATTACGGGAGTGCGACCCATGATTCGTCTGAATACGGCCGCGGCAAATTGGACTTATGCCGGAACCGTAGATAATAAAGGAAATCTGTCAAAGGCGACACAGGTGATTTCCGTCAGTAATTCTTTTACGAAAACGTATGGAGCGGCACCTTTTCGGCTGGGAGCGAAAGCGGAGGGGAATTTGTCTTATCGATCTTCAAATACCAAAGTCGCTGCAGTTTCTTCAACAGGTACGGTTACAATCAAAAATGCAGGGACAGCAATACTAACGGTAAAGGCCGCTGCCACCAGCGGGTACAATGCGGCGAGCAAAAATATAAAACTGACTGTCAAAAAAGCGCCTCAGAATATTTACGCCAAAAACCAGACAAAGACGTATGGCGCAAAAAAATTCAAACTAAAAGCTTCCGCCAGGACAAAGCTATCCTATAAAAGCGGCAATTCAACAATCGCGAAAGTTTCTCCTGCCGGAACGGTTTCCATAAAAAACCCAGGTAAAGCAACGATTACCATTACAGCGGCGGAATCCGCGAATTATAAAAAGGCCGTGAAAAACGTCAGTCTGAATATTAAATTAAAAAAGCCGGTGTTGAAGGTGCGAGCTCTGGGAAACCGAAAACTCAGGCTCACTTGGAGCCGGGTGCCGGGAGCTGCCGGATACCAGGTATATCTGTACGACACAAAAAGGAAAAAATATGTTCGAAAAATCACAAAAAAGGCAAAGAACCGCTATGCGATTCATGGAAATGTAAAAAGAGGGAAGGTGTGCAAATATAAAGTGCGGGCATACCGCAAGGTAAGCGGCAAGAAGGTGTACAGTGCGTATTCATCTGTGAAAAAAGGGAAGTCAAGGTGATTTTATATAGCAGGAAGGTTAAAAAATGGCAAGACGGCTGAGAAATCAGACAATTCGTGAAGGATTAAATACAGATGGAGCAAATGATTTCGCGAAAAATCCTTATAACAGCGCGCAGGATGTGAAATTGAACTGGTGGGGATTTTTTTCGAATTACCGAATAAAAAAATGGAAACAGGAACTTAAGAATTTGTGTGAGAAGACAGGGGTTTCACTGGATGACGTCTGCCAATATATGGGGATTCAGTACTCTGCTCTTCCGGGTTTTTATCGAAAGCTGCCCAAATCCAGAGAAACATACATTGGGATCGGTATGGCATATCGACTTCCTTTAGAGCGAATCAATCGGTGGATTGTAAAATATGGCGGGAAGAAAAAATTATATGTGAAAGATGCGCTGTATGATTTGATTTGGATCTATTTAATCCATGCGAATGCTAGTAACGCAGGAGAGTCAGAGCACAACTATTATCAGAAATTTGAAGAGTGCAGAGCGTCTGTGGAGGAAATTTATAACCGGATGAATATTGAAACAGATGCGGAAGATGTTGCGACTGCTGAGCTGGATGAAGAGGCCAGGAGGATTGTTTTCGACACGGAATATATTGCGCTGAAAGCCTTTGTGCGGGATCATATAAAAGCATTTCATTCTGCCTATGCGCGCCCCAAGAATTTTATTAGAGGGTATATTGATAGCATTCTGAGGGTAAAAAACGAGAATCGGATTAGCGGACGCAGCTGGACGCTGAATACGTTGCGAGGTGACCTGGATGATTCTATGATCAATTATCTGACTTCCGGAATCAAATATGTGCCGAAGAGTAAAAAAACACATATTTCTATGGGGCTTGCGGTCGGCATGACAACGAATGAACTGAATCAGTACTTGCAGATGTTGGGATATGCCCCCCTCGACGGAACCCATCTGGAAGAAGGAATCTTGCTTAATCTGCTGGAAAAATGGGAAGAGGCGCACCCTGTACAAAGGCAATTTAAAGAAATCTGTTTGAAAGAATCGACATCGGATAAGGGGTTGAAAGAACAGGAAAAAATGCAGGCGGTAAATGAAATGCTGGGGTTGAGAAGTGACTTGAAAGAAGCTTATGAGAAGTCACAAGCTTTGCGTCAAACCTGCGGGAAGTCGAAAAAGTTCCCCTACATGAATGAATAATCTGTGATATAATAATCGCAGTGAAAAGGGGGAGGGTGCGAATCGGTATAGGCATTGAATATGGAACGTGACTATAAAAAGTATGAACCGCTTTTCGGATCGTGGTACATAACGGAAAAAATCGGTGAAGGCGCTTACGGGCAGGTGTTTGTGATTGAGCGGCGTGAACTGGGAGTTGTCTATAAATCGGCGTTAAAAGCGATCACGATTCCTCAGGATAAGAATGATATAAAAGCCGTTATGTCGGATGGCATGTGTGAAGCGGAAGTGACGGAATACTATAAGGGACTCGTGCAGGATATTGTAAACGAGTTTATTGTGATGTCCAAATTAAAGGGAAACAGCCATATTGTCAGTTACGAAGATCATTTAATTATGGAACATGAGGAGGATATCGGCTGGGACATCCTGATTCGGATGGAACTGTTGACCCCTCTGATCGAATATACCGCCAATGCGCAGATGGAAGAAAAAGAAATCGTAAAACTAGGAATGGATCTGTGCAAAGCATTGGAATTCTGCAGAAAATATAATATCATTCATCGTGATATCAAGCCGGAAAATATATTTATCGCACCTAGTGGTGATTATAAACTGGGCGATTTTGGAATTTCAAAAACAGTGGAAAAAACCCAAATCGGGCTATCTCGAAAAGGAACCTATCTGTATATGGCTCCGGAAGTTTACCGGGGCGACGCTTACGGTCCAACTGTAGATCTTTACTCGTTGGGTCTTGTTATGTATAAGCTTTTAAACAACAACCGTGCTCCTTTTATGCCTGAATATCCTGTGCCAATTACCTATGATAACCGGGAAGAGGCGGTTGCGAAGCGTATTCGGGGACAAGCGGTTCCAAGTCCGAAAAACGGTCGGGACGAATTGAAGGCAGTTATATTAAAAGCGTGTGCGTACAAGCCGGAGGACAGGTATGTTTCCGCGGAAGCGATGCGCAAGGCGCTGGAAAAACTGTTTTACGGCGTTTATGAAGAGGAAAAAAAGCCGGAAATGGATCAGGAAGAGAAAACCGCAAACGCAGCAGAACCCACAGAAGAAAAAAGGATGAGCCGAAGGAAACCGCAATTTCTGAAAAAGGGTTTGCTGATTGCCACAGGGATTGTTTTGGCGGCCGTTGGGGCAGTTTGGGCTTTCCTTCCAAAGCAGCCGGAAGATATAAAAGGATTGAGCGCGGAGGAAACCATTTATCTTGGAGATACCCTGAGTCCGGAATATCGAGTGGAACCTGACCGGTTTGCGAATCAGAAAATCAGGTTTGAGCCAGGAAATTCATCGGTCATTTCTGTTGACGAGAATGGGCGCATTACAGGAACCGCATTGGGTGAGAGTGTCTTGCTTCTTTCCGTCGCAGGGTATAAGGAAAAAACCGTAATTCGGGTTATCGCAAGGGTTACGAAAATTTCAAATGTAGAGGATCCGGTGGAACTGGTTGAGGGCGATAGGAAAACGGTTTCTCCCAGACTTTCCCCGAGAAAATTTTCTGATGAGCCAGTTGCCTATCATATAGCAGATCCGAGCGTGGCAGATATCAGCAAAAAGGGTCGTATTACAGCAAAGTCACCGGGAGAGACAACCCTCACGATTTCAGCGGGTGGATGCATCAAGTCCGTAAAACTGATCGTCTATGAATATGTTCCGCCTGCCACTTATACACAGCCTGCGATACCGGCACCTACAGAACAAACCTACAGTTATACGCCGCCGTCAAACTCGGGTGGGGAAAGTTCTTTAAATGATTCCGGAAGCAGCTCAGGAGAGAGTACGGGAGATTACTTTGACAGCGGGGATGATGAATACTTTTAAACCGGAAGCGCGCAACACACCACATTCAGCAAAATACAAAGAACCATACCGGTCAGCATAGGAAGCGCGATGGCAGCTGCCGTCCACTTCCAGCTGTCGGTTTCTTTTTTTATGGTCAGGCAGGTGGTGCCGCAAGGAAAGTGGAACAGGCACAGCAGCATGGTGGAAAGCGCCGTCTGCCAGGTCCAGCCGTTATCCAGCAGGATCTGATGAAGCTGGGAAAGGCTGTCGTAATCCGTCAGGCTGCCCTGAGACATATAAGCCATCAGCATAATGGGGATGACGATTTCGTTGGCGGGAAACCCAAGCAGGAAGGCCATGAGGATCACCCCATCAACGCCCAGAAGCCGCCCGAAGGGATCGCAGAACGTGGTACAGTGCTCCAGAAGACTGGCCCCGCCGCAGTTTACATTTGCCAGAATCCAGATGAGAAGCCCTGCAGGGGCAGCTACAATAACCGCCCGGCCGAGAACAAAGAGGGTGCGGTCCAGAATCGAGTGTACGATTACGCTGCCGATTTTCGGCATCCGGTATGGAGGCAGTTCCAGAATAAAGGAAGAAGGCAATCCTTTTAAAATGGTTTTGGAAAGTAGCCTGGAGACGAGCAGCGTAGCGGTGATGCCCAGCAGGATAACCAGTGTCAGAAGCAGGCAGGAAGCGATTCCTTTGCCAAAGGAAAAGGAAGCGGCAAAAAACATGGTAATAATGGCAATCAGGGTAGGAAAACGCCCGTTGCAGGGGACGAAGCTGTTGGTCAGAATCGCGATGAGGCGCTCACGGGGCGACTCGATGATCCGGCAGCCGGTTACGCCGCAGGCGTTGCAGCCAAATCCCATGCACATTGTAGGTTGATATTTGAATGCGAAATCAACCATAAATAATGAAAGATAAACAAGGAAGAAGCAAAGAAAAGCAAGGTAGACCGTATGTGCTGTATGATTTGGTTCGATTTTTAAGTAGCCCAGAAAGAATTTTCCAATAGAAGTTGAAAAAAGAGCGGATAGTTGCTCTTAGTTTGGGACAATATGCCGCACTTACAGACGAAATTCCGATAAATACTGAGGAATGACTGAAACCGTTTGATATGTTCTTGGGACTTTCCATCCGGTAGCTACTCACGATTGGGCTGATTCTGGATATGTGGACAGAAAAATCCAATGATGGCGTGAAAGAGAAGATGGCTACCGGAGGACTTTGATAAATTTTAGTAGAGAAAAAGCGTCGACAGGAATCGGCGCTTTCGGCTTTTATTGAGATATTAAAATTCAATGGTTTCTTCCAACTGATGGTTAATATCCATCCCACCGTAAAGAATACGGGCGATTGATACCGTGTGTGTTTCGTTGTTGACGGTATAAAATAACAGATAATTTTTTACCGGTACAAAACGCACTCCCTGGCTGCGCCAGGGTTCTTCTTTATAGAGCGGATTCCGTTCCGGCATGGATTCAAGAGAACGTACACTTTGTATGATCTGCTGGTACATACTGCGGGCTGTATCCGGGACAAGAAGCGAATAAGCAATATATTCGTAAATATTTTTTAAATCCTGCTGCGCTTGAAAGGTATAAACGATCTCCATCTTCATATGCCGTACAGTCTCCTCATTTCTGCTTCGACTTCATCTGCGGAGACAACACGGCCTGCTGCGATATCATCCATACCCTTCTGGAGTTCCATGTCAACCTGCTCTTTCGTCATACCGCCGATTGCGGTCGGCCTTGCAGCTGGAAGTCTCATATCAAATGGTATGCCGCGATGAAGAACAACCTGCTTCAGGAACATTCCAATTGCATTCGACATAGGAATGCCAAGTTGATTCAGAATAGCTTCTGCCTGTTCCTTTGTTTCAGGATCCACTCTCGTATATATATTTGCGGTTCTGGATGCAGTTCGTGTCATGATAATCACCTCACTTTGATTTTCTGACTTTATTATATCTCTGTTGATTGCTAAAAGCAATACAAAAGCAATTATTTTACAAATCTGCAGACAGAGTAGGAACACCGATTCTGGCTAGTTACGAACAGCTTTTGAGAAGAGCGGATTAGAAAGAACTGAGAGTGTTTTTAGAAGCTTTTATAAATAGCCTGTTGTGATCCGTCTGAGGAGAAAACAGGAGGAGGGATATTTGTTGTTTTGATATTTTATACAGTAAAAAATTTGCTAACAGAGAGGTGTAATATATGGCAGTCTTTCGAGTAGAAAAAACAAAGGATTTTACCTTGATGTCCAACCATCATTTAAAAAACAGGAAACTTACGTTAAAAGCAAAGGGATTGCTGTCCCTGATGTTGTCTCTGCCGGATTCCTGGGACTATACGTTGAAAGGCCTGGCGTCAATTTGCAGTGAAGGGATCGACGCAGTTCGGACTGCAGTCAAAGAGCTGGAACAGGAAGGATATATTGAGCGGAATCAGATTCGAAATGAAAAGGGACGCATTCAGGATCTCGAATACATCATATATGAAAAGCCTCGGATGCTGTATCCAGATTCGGAAGAACCAGAATTGGAAAATCCAATCCTGGAAAAACCAATGCTGGAAAATCCCACACAATTAAATACGAAAGGATTAAAAACGAACCAAAGAAAGGATCCATCGATCTATCCATCGGAAGTAACCTGGGAACGAGAAGATACCAGTGAAATCCGGAAGCGGATTCAATATGACCGATTGATTCAGAAGTATGAGGAAAAAGGAATTCAGGAGCTGGTGGATCTGATCGATGAGATACAGGAAGCCTGCCGTTGTAATACGGAAATTCGGATTGGAGAACATCGATTTCCTTCCGGGTTTGTGCGAAAGCGATTTCAGGCGCTTGAGTATGACCATATCTGTTATGTGATGGAATGTCTGAGTCAGGCCAGAGGAAGAATCAACAACATCAAATCTTACTTGCTGGTAACGATGTTTAATGCGGCGGGAACAATCCAGCAGTATTATGATGCGGAAGTCCGACATGATTTTCGAGACCTGTGAAAGATAACGGAAAAGGGTTCGATCATGAAAACAGGAAAGGGGAGAATGATGAGTAAAGTAATCGCAATTTGTAACCAGAAAGGTGGGGTAGGAAAGACAACCACCGCTATCGCAATGGGAGCAGTCCTGGCAGAACTGGGAAAAAAGGTTTTGCTGATTGATGTGGATGATAGTGGAAATCCATCGCTATCCATCAATCTTGGGACAGAAGAGCCGGAGCGTTCCCTGGTGGATCTCATGTTAACCAGCTATATGGATCGGGATACCACTTCTCTGTTGGAAGAAACCATTTTACATCACGAGGAAGGGATGGACTATATTCCAGCGGAAAATCGGTTAGGTGGAATCAGTGAGATTCTAAGCGCGAGCCAGGATGAAGCGAAAAAGCGTACAGTTTTGAAGCGGGCCATAGCGCCAATACGAGAGAGGTATGAATATATTTTGTTAGATGCGGCGCCTACTTTAAATATGATGTCGATTAACCTGCTGACCGCAGCAGATGAAATCATTATTACTACACAGCCGCAGGGGGCAGCGGAAGATGGGATTCCCGCATTGGTCAGCTCCGTTGCGCAAGTCCGGCAGAACTTAAATACGGCTCTTTGTATCAAGGGGCTATTGATCACCATGCTGGATCGCAGAACAAACTATAACAAAGAGAAAGCCAGCACCATGGAGCGCGCGTATACGGATCTGGGAATGCGGGTTTTTTCTACACGGATTCCGCGGGCGATTACAGCTGAATCCTGTATGGAGCAGCACCAGAGTATTTTGAAGTTTGATCCAAAAGGAAAGGTTGCTGCAGCCTATCGGGACTTTGTAAACGAGTATCTGAGTGAAGAAGCATGATCGAAAAGGAAAGGAAGGAGAGAGAGCGATGAGCATGTCGGAATTGGAGCGGCTGAAAAAAGAAGATTTAATGGATGGACTGTTTGGGATTTCTAAGGACAAAAAAACGGACTCCGTAATGTTAAAAGAGATCCCTTTGACAGAGCTTCATCCATCCCCGCAGAACCATTTCCGGGTGGAAAACGATGATGCAATGGAGGAGCTGTCCGCCAGTGTAAGGGAAAAAGGAATTCTGGAACCTTTCCTGGTGCGTGAGCAGGATGGGGGCGGCTATGAAATCCTGTCCGGGCATCGGCGCAGACATGCGGCCATCCGGGCTGAATTACAGACGGTTCCTTGTATTATAAAAAAAGTTTCCGATGAGGATCGGGATATTATCATCCAGGATGCGAATTTGCAACGGCCTTACATCACAGTGAGTGAAAAAGCCTGGGCCATTCGGATTAAATATGATGCGATTAAACGGAAACAAGGGCAAAAAAGTGATGTGGAAAATAAAAAGGCACCGAGTGCCCTTTTAAACAGTGCCCAAACGATTGCTGAAAAAATGGGGATTGCAGAAAGAACAGTTAAAAATTATATTCGCATTACTTATTTAATTGAACCGTTGCAAAAATGGGTGGATGAGAAACGGCTGCCGCTAAAAGCCGGGGTACAATTATCCTATTTATCGGAACCCATTCAACAATATATTTGCAATATCATGAACGTGGAGAATATCAAAATAAACGAAGAAAAAGCGGAGGAGTTAAGAAGAAGCCTGGCGGATGCAACAACTATGGATGAGGTCTTTCAGGCAATGAAACCAAAGGAAGCGGACCAGAAAAAGACAAAGTCTCGAATAGAGGTCAAAGTGAACAAAAAACTGCAGAAACGTTTTTTTCCTCCGGATTATGATGAGCAACAGATTCAGCAAGTCATTCTAGGCCTTCTGGACGGATGGGCGATAGAACATAATCCAGATTATAAAAACGAAAAAATAAGCGGATAAAAGAGAAAGAGAGAAGAAAGGAAACAGAGATGAGCCAGGTAGTTTTAATTGGAAGGTTAACGAAAGATCCGGCGGTTCGATATACCACCGGACAGGAACCTGTTGCGGTAGCGAGATTTTCAATAGCAGTGGAACGGCCGATTCGCACAGGCAGTGAAAAACAGGCAGATTTTCCGAACATCGTTGTCTTTGGCAGGCAGGCGGAAAACTGCGAACAGTTTTTGAAAAAAGGAAGGCTGGTTGGTATCAGCGGTCGTATTCAGACGGGGAGATATGCTAAGAAGGAAGGGGATATGGTATATATAACGGAAGTGTATGCAAATAAGGTGGAATTTCTTGATTGGGAAAATCAACAATCAGAGGATAATGCGTCTTCTGTAGAAGCGGTTCAGGAGAGAAGCTTCTGATGGATATCTTGGGGAAGTTTTGCACTTGATGAAGAATAGGGAGGAATCAAATATTGGTATATTTAAAAACATCCAACTGCATTATCTGTGGACAAAAAGCAGTAGTATGGTTTGGTCATGTCAAGCAGGAAAAACAAAAAATTCTTGCAGGCTGGTGTATGGAGCATAAGGTTGAACATGATGCGATTCATAAAGGATATTGTGGTTCCTATCTTGCAGAGAAACATGGAAAGTGCCTTCCTCTCAAAATATAGGAAGAGCGGATCAAGGTGATGGAAGAAGAGCATCTGCAGGATAGATCGAAAAACGCAAGCACCTGCGTTTTGTATGAAAGGGGATAGCTATGATGGAATTTCTGAGGGAATTCTTTGTAAGCATCTGCCAAAATGTTTCTGTGTCTGCTGGATTCCGAGTCAAACCTCGGATCATTATTATGATAGAATCGTAGCAGAATGACAGGAAACACACAGGGGGAAATGAGCAGAAAATCGGAAGAAAACTGCTGTAAAATTTGATATTGAATTTTACAGCAGAAAGAGATATACTGAAGAAAAAAGAATGATGCAGGGAGGGAGCAGGATGCCGAATATTAAACCAATTTCAGATTTAAGAAATTACAGCGAGGTGCTTCGAGATGTATCCGTAGGTGCACCTGTGTTTCTTACAAAAAATGGGCGAGGCCGCTATGCGATCCTGGATATCCAGGACTATGAGAGGGCAAATGCAACTTTAAAACTGGTGGATGAATTGGCGAAAGGGAAGCAGTCCGGAGAGGAAAAGGGATGGCGTACCGCTTCGGAAGTACGGGCGCATTTCCAGGAAAAAGCAAATGAAGAATAAAATTTGGTATTCCCCAGAGGCAGAAACGGATCTGGAGCAAATTTGGGATTATTTACTTTCTGAATTAGCTAGCCCACAGGCTGCAGAGCAGACGATAACTCAGATTTTAGATACAGTGGATTCGTTAGAGGATTTTCCGAAGCGGGGAACTCCGCTTTCTGCTGTGACCGATGTAGAAAGTGGCTATCGGTTTCTTTTAAGTGGTCCTTATATCGTGTTTTATCGCATAGAGAAGGATGCGATCTATATTGACCGGATTTTACATGAAAAACAGGACTTTCTTCGGATTTTATTTTCGGATTTGTAGTAGTGGAATTTTTGGGTTTCACGTTGTTAAACTGAGGGGGTTCCGAAAAAATTTCAATAGTAAATAAATCCGAAGATTCTTTTTGTGATGGGATAATTATGGTGTAATTAGAACATCAAAAGAAAGGAAAAGTGTGGATATGCCACAGATCATTCCGATTAAAGAGTTAAAGAATACCGCAGCCGTTTCCGAACCATGCCATTCCACCACCGAGCCGATTTTCACTACGAAAATGGATATGGGAATATGGTATTGATGAGCATGGAAACGTATGAAGAAGCGTTCTTAAAGCTGAAGCTATATCAGGAACTGGAAATTTCCGAGCACCAGCTCCAGGAGGGAAAGGTTATGGATGCGAAAGACTCCCTTGCAAGATTGAAGGAAAAATATGAATGATAAACGGGTTGTAACCGAGAGGGCAGAGGTTTTAGCAGGAGTGGAATAAAGGAAAGGAGACGATGGAGATACAGCATGGAGAAGAAACGAAAAGGGACTGTTGCGATTCTGGCTCTGTTTACCGTTTTGGCCGTTGGCACGACCATGCTTCTGCCGACAGAGGTATCCGCAGCCAGCAGACCGGCAAAAGTGAAAAGCCTGAAAGTGACCAGCCGGAGTTATAATAGTCTGAAAGTTTCCTGGAAGAAAGTAAAGAACGCAAAAGGCTATCAGATTTACCGGGCGACAAAGAAAAACGGGAAATATAAAAAGGTAAAAACAATAAAGAAAGCGAAGACGGTATCGTGGACAAACAAGAAGCTAACAACTGGAACACGGTACTATTATAAAGTCCGGGCATACAAGGGGAGCCGAAAGGGAAGCTTTTCTACAAAGAAAAGTGGTATTCCAAAACTTTCTAAGACCAGCGGTGTGAAAGCAAGCGCCGCATCCAGTTCTGCAATCAAGGTGAGCTGGAACAAGACATCTGGAGCAATCGGGTATCAAATCTATCGCGCAACCAGTAAAAGCGGCTCTTACAGTAAAGTAAAGACAACAGGTTCCACTAGTTTTACCAATACAGGACTTGCGGCCAGCAAGACGTATTATTATAAAGTACGCTCTTACCGCAAGGTAGGAAAATCCACAAAGTACAGCAGTTTTTCCAGTGTTGTATCGGCGAAGACGAAGCCTGCAGAGCCGACAAATCCAACAACCCCTGCAGAACCGAGTGAACCGGAAGAAACGAACACTTTGAAAGTGATTGAGCGAGAGACGGGGAAAGAGGTGACAGAACTTCAGGCAGGAAAAATTTATGATGTAGAATCAAGTAGTACGGTATATATCGGAACGGATAAGAGTACCGTTGGTACAGCTGCATCTGCGAATAAAGCTGCACAAATTTGTCACTATGCAAGAAGAGAGTTGCATCCTGTTTCACAAGGAGTTTTTTGGCTGAAGAATGAAGATGGAGTTCGTTCTTATAAAGTGATAAAAGGCACAACGATTCAGACCGGCGGATTGAATATTGAACTGGGCGGATCTGTTCCGGCTGGTTCAGTAGAGTCCTATGATACGATTTATGGTTATACGCAGTATGTATATAATCGGAATACGGCGAATTTAGTGCTGATAGGTGCGGAAGATGGTGAGGTAAAAACGGTCTTTACCATGGGGACTTACAGCATGAATACAGATGAAGACTATCTGAGTAATGCGAAAACTACCTTTGGAGCACACTTCCTTACCCCGGTTCGACATTTTGAAGAATCCATTCCGGAGGAGGCCATTCTTTCCGGAGCGGAACTGGATAATATGGCAAAAGAAGCCAATGATGTAACCAATGCGATCCGGGTCAAAGAAGGTGTTCCGACTCTGGAGATTGATGATGCCATCAATGCGGAAGAGAAAACTTGTATCAATCGCGTTTATGAATATTATGGAGATACAAATTGTGATTCGCGCATTCACAGTATCAGTGACTTCAGTGGAGATGAGAACGCTGAATATGGAGGTATGGGAAATCTTCCAGTTGGAATTGCAGTGGTAGACGGATATTATGAATCGTCTGCACATAAGCTCGTCATGCTCCGGGAAAGTTATATGAAAATGGGAGCTGCCATCATTTATGATGGACAAAACTATGCAATTGGTCTGCAGGGATATCGTTAAACTGTAAATCAATCAGAAACGAAGGAAAGGCGTTGAGCAATCAGCGTCTTTTTTTCTTGGAGAAAAACGGAAAGGAATTCAGAATGAAATATCTACGAAGGCTGCTGCTTGTATTACTCGCCCTTCTTTTCATGGTTTCGGCCTGTTTCGTGGGCCGCTATATCTGGCAGAGCTTCCAGACCCAAAGGGACTTTCAGCAGCTTCAGGAAGAAAAAAGTAAGAACCGGGATCTGAAAGCACTATGGAACCGGAATCCCGATCTGATTGGATGGATCTCCATTGCGGGAACGGAGATTGACTATCCGGTAATGCAGACGAAAGAGGAACCGGAGTTTTATCTGCGGAGAAATTTCAAAAAGGAATACAGCCTTGCAGGAACGCCGTTTCTGGACGCAGCCAGTGATGTGGCCCTTCCGACTTCCAACTGGCTGCTTTACGGGCATAACATGCAGGACGGAACCATGTTCCACGATCTGCTGAACTACGCGGAGGAATCCTTTTATCGGAAGCACCCAACGGTTTCCTTTGAGACGGTCCGCGATGGAGCAGGAACCTATGAAATCATTGCGGCCTTTTACGCAGAAGTGGATACGGAAGGATTTCGATATTACGACTATGCGAAACTGACCACTCCGGAGGACTATGCCACCTATGTCCGGGAAGTGAAAGCGGCTTCCTGCTATGATACCAAAAAGACGGCGGTATATGGAGAGCAGCTGCTGACCCTTTCCACCTGCAGCTATCATGTTCCGGATAAAAAGGGACGCTTTGTCGTGGTGGCGAAACAAAAAATCTGAGAAAGGAGGTGCGGCTATGAGTTGGAATCCGGTTTTGTGGAATCCGTTGCTTCGTGTTTCTAATTTTGCCATGGAACTGGAGTGGAAGCGACGGTATGGCTGGGATGCTTTCCGGAGCGGGAAGGATGCTCCGGAAGACTGCCAGGAAGACGACCTGGAAGAAGGGGGGAAGGAAAAGGACGAATGAAAGATATTCGCAAGAGGGAGAAGATCCCATGAGGGGATCCCTCCGGTCACAAACAATAGAAATACACCTCATTTGAAAGGACTTTGGAAACCGAGTCCTTTTTCTTTTGCAAAAGAAGTTAACACTACAGAACCAAAACTTAATCGATTAAGAAGGAGAGAGACAGAAATGTTTCAAAAACAACAAGTTGTAACCCATCCGGCAAGGAGAATCCTGATCCTGCTTCTGGCACTGCTTCTGCTGTGCGGAACTCCAACCTGGGCCAGCGCGGACAGTACCAGTAGCACTCGTAACGGTACCGTTCAAACCGGGGATACGGTGCAGGTAGAAGGGACCAATGCGACGGCAAAACAGGAACTGCAGGAGATGGAAGAAACCGGCGGCGCGGTACTCTTTTCCACAGAAGCGACCCCGATGGCGGCAAAAGATAACGTGGAACTGACGTATACCCGGACAATTCAGTACGAAGGCTACTTTACAAGAAATTTTCGCGTCAAAGTGGATGGAAAAACCAAAGTGGCTTACTGTGTGCAGCCAAAGGAAACCCCTCCTGATCAGGGAGACCATGTAGCAGAGGACTATAACAACAAGCTGATGACCAAAGCGTTGTATTACTCCTACGGTTATGCTGGTTATGATAAGCATACAAAACAGTATGTGTCGAAGAAAGACGACGATGATGACTGGACCGATGATGATGGAGCCTATGCGTTATGTCATATGATCCTGAGTTATCTGTATGATAAGTCTAGTGCGGATTCGGATGCTTTTAACGGCGTCAGCAGCGATACCATTAAGCTGGTCAAGCAGGTTGCGGATAAAATTGAGAATGACTGGCCGGATGCGCCAACGGATTCCACGTTGACGTTAAATCATGACAGCGTCGATGCTACCTGGCAGGAGACTGAGCAGGAACAGAAGACACCGACCTTTCGGTTGACCGCTCATGAAGATAACCGGATTCATATCAAGCTTCCGAAGGGCGTGAAGATTTATCGTACACGGAACGGAAACACACAGACCTTTGGAAATCAAAGAACTATAAAAATTTACGGAGGTGACAGTTTCTACTTTACGGCGGACAAGTCCGTCCGGGGGACATGGAAATCGGGAAATCTGGAAGGCTCCCTGACCTCGTTTAATCCCTACATCATTCGTGTTACCGGCCATCAGAACATCGTGTTCTGTGGAACGGGAGAAACCAATAAGGTATCGTTTTCCGTCAACTGGGTGGAATGGGGTTATCTGAAAGTCACAAAAAGCCTGGAAGACGGACAGAAGAGGATCGATCTTGGGATTAACCTGTATGATGGAATCACCTTTTCCCTGACTGGAAATGGAGAAAATCGGACACTGACGCCAAACAAAAATGGAGAACTGACAGATAGCTCCGGAGAGTATCCACTGGAGCTACTCCCTGGCACCTACACTCTGACGGAAACCTCGGTTCCGGATCGCTACAGGGAAAAATTAGTGCAACAGTTTACTGTTACCGGTGGACAGATCACGACGGGCGATCTGAAAAATATCACAAAGAAAGGTAATTTCAGTCTGTTAAAGGTATACAAGGAAGACCTGCAGGATGATGAATCTCTGGTGTTCGACCGGGAGGAAGGGGTCGTGTTCCGTGTTTGGGACTACAGTTATTATGATAATCGTTGGGATTACGAAGATGTTCCTGATTTATTTAAAGACGAAATTACCACAAATGCCCAGGGGGAAGCGAAAACCAAAGATCTTCCTATCGGCCATTATGTGGTCCAGCAGGTAACGAAAGATAAGAATCACTGGGCAGTGGATGATTTTGAGATTGATATTACGGATAAAGAAACCACCACTCAACCGGTTACGATCATCGGGAATAAAACTGCTGACGTAAAGATGAAAATTGTAAAAGTCGATGCGGATACCGGTAACCCGGTAGAAGTAGCCGGTGTACAATTCCAGATTAAGGATGCGAATGGTAATATCGTTGTCCAGCTAGATAAGAGAAATCAACCGGTTGACACCTTTATTACCGAAGCCGATGGTATTGCTTATCTGGAAGAACCGTTGATTGCGGGAGATTATGAAATCGTAGAAGTGAAAGCACCAGAGGGCTATGTCCTCGCAAACGAGCCGTTAAAATTCAGTGTGACATCGGACACCTTAAAAGATGAAATGCTTGAGGTGAAATTCCCGAACAAAGCTCAGAAGGTAGAACTGGTCCTGCATAAGCAGGCGGAAGAATTTGTAACCGGCGATAAACGTTATTCTTATGAAAAGGTTGCCATGCCTTTCGTGAAATTTGACCTTGTTGCGGCTGCCGATATCGTAACACCGGACGGAAGTACCCGCCTGAAAGCGGGAGAGACTGCACAGGAAGGCCTGCTGACGAATGAGCAGGGAACGGTGAAAAGCGATCCGCAGTATCCTGGTGACTATAACGTGGTAGAAAAAGGACTGTACAGCAAACTTCGTACCTATACACTGAAGGAAGGCAATGTGACCAATATTCTGACCAACTGGCAGCTTGCCCTGCAGAACGCTGGCGAATCCCTTCCGGAACAGGATGTGCAGGATGCGTTCCAGGCCGCTCTGGAAGGAACCCTGACCAGCGAGTATCAGATTGACAAGGACGGAAACACCTCCTGGAGCGCACCGGAAAGCGAAACAGATTTTGCCTTTGATGAAACGCAGGCAGAAGTACTGGAAGCTTATCTGAAGGATCTGCCTGTGGATCAGGTGGAGGAAAGCTGGAAGGAGCTACCACTTGACCGATATCGGGTCCCGGAAGATGGAATTGTTGCAACGGTTACTCTGAAGGCAGGGGATCCGAGCCAGGAAGTCATCCAGCAGGAGCTGACGATTGTGAATGAACTGAAAAAAGGTGAGCTGGAGTTGACCAAGACGGATATCAGTAATGGGGAGCCGCTTCCGGATACCGGAATGCGGATTTATCTGGAAGATAAAGAAACGGTGATTTTCGAGGGACGGACCGATCAAGACGGGAAAATCATACTTAAAGATCTGGTCGAAGGAAATTACTACTATCAGGAGTTTGATGCGCCAGAAGGCTATCTGATCGATGATGGTTTGTATCCATTTGAAATCAAAGATGGCGAGATCACCAAATGTGAAATGACAAATAAATTGCAGATGGGAATCATCGAGCTGCAAAAGGGCGGTGAAACCTACAAAATCAAAAAGAAGAAGGAGTACGTTTATGAAAAAACGAATGCCCTGGCAAATGCTACGTTTGAAGTGGTAGCCGCAGAGGATATTAAAAGCCCGACCGGAAAGGTCTATGCGCTGAAAGGCGTGACCGTCGCTACCATCACCACCGATGAAACCGGAAAAGCGGTAACACCGGAGATTCACCTGGGGAGCTATATCCTAAAGGAAACTAAAGCGCCGGAAGGCTATGTGAACTGTAAGGATATTCCGGTTACGTTAACGGCGGATGGAACAACCGAAGTGGTGAAGGTAAACGTGAAAGCGGAAAATCGCCTGGCGAAGGGCACGGTGGAAATCACCAAGACGGACATTTCGGATGGGGAGCCGCTTCCGGATACCGGCATTCAGATTTATGACAAGGATAAGAACGTCATTCTGAAAGGCCGAACCGATAAAGACGGGAAACTGACCTTCAAGAAGCTTCCAACCGGAATCTATTATTTCCAGGAATTCGACGCGCCGGAAGGATATAAAATCAAGGAAGATCTCTACCAGTTCGAGATCAAAAACGATGGAGATATCGTAAAGTGTAAGATGACGAACAAAGCAAAAGACGGCACAGTTGAAATTACGACGACCGATAAAAACGGAAATGTGGTACAGACGGGGGATGAATTCCCGCTGCTTGCACTGCTTTGCCTGATGGCAGGAGTAGGAATTTTATTCTTTGTAGTGTATCGTATGAGAAAACGGGAAGGCGCAGACGAAGCGTAAGGTTTAATGGAATAAAGAAGTGGAAACAGGGGCCGATTGGGTCCCTGTTTCTGCTCAGAAAAGCGGAAAGAAAGAAGAAAGAGAAGGAATGATTGGAAACACCAACAAACATGAGTTATAGCCAGTTTGTGCTACCACATGTTAAAGAACAAATACAAGGGAAAAAATACTTCTGTGTGACCCGAAAGGAGAGGGAAAAAAGAATGGAAGCATTGGAACAATCCTGCAACGAGCTGGAAACGCAGGTGAAGAAGCGCAGAGCGTGCATAGAGAAACTGAACCAAGCACAGGCGAAGCTGCAAAAGGAAATCGAAGAACAGAGACTCCTGCTGGAGGAAGAAAAAAAGAAACTTGCGGAATACCAGCGGAAAAATGAATATTATATACGAATCAGACAGGATTACCTTGATTGGACCAGGGAAAACAAAACGCTAGCAGAGGAAAAAGAAGTTCTGAAAAAAGAGAACGGGATTCTGACGAGAGGGAAGAAAAAATGGAAATAGCAAGTATCAGAGATGGAGCGGAAGGCACAGGAGGAAGAGAGAAAAGTCAGCAGTCATTTCGGAGAAAACGACAGAAGAATGAATCAGGAGAAAGGAATATCATGGAAGAAAGAAACCTCACACTAGAGGAAACGATGCAGGGTTTGCAGGAAGAAATCTGGGAGCTGGAAGAAAAGGAATCTGCGTTAAGGCAGGACGTTCAAAAAGATGCGGATACCTTACGGACATTGCGGGAAGAGGTGCTGGAAGCGAAAATACATCGCATTGCGATGCAGGAAATCACAAATTGCAGCTGGGAAGAACTTCTGCGATCTATGGGCTATGTAGAGTCTTTTTACGGATATCCGGATATGGCGAAGACGGAAGCTCCGGATAAAGAAGAAGGATGATAGTAATACAGAGGTAATCATGGAGCAGACAGCCGATACCGCGTACATATCCGTTCCGGGTTTTGTATCTATATTAAAGGAGTTTTTAGAGAGGAAATGCGAAGGGAAATCTACTGGAAGGGAAAAAGAGAATCTTCTTTATGGAAGATGCTTCGAAATTATGAAGACTGTATCCGAAAAGCCGGATATCTGATCCAAAAATATGAACAATTGGAAGAGCATACAGAAGAACTACTCCAAATCTATGAACGGACCATCCGGGAATATGAGGAGAGCGAAGAGATCTTTCAGAAAAAAGAAAACACCTGGAATGAAATGATGCAGTTACATTTGGATGAGGAAGAACTTTTACAAAAAAAGCTTCGGAGCTGTGTTGACTATATGAAAGAAAGCCTGGGTGTGACAATGGAATGGAGCCTTTTTTTTCCGGAAAGAGACGATTTCAAACATTAATCATCCGGATGGAAACACACTGAAGATGTCTCACAAACGAGGTATGATGGAAAGCAGTCCTGACAAAGGGACTGTTTTTATATTTAACAATTTACATAGAAGGGAGGGGGACGATGTTCAAACAACGGAGAGAGAAAAAGAAGATCGAGCAGGAATTGTGGGAAACCAGAAAAATGGGAGAGGAACTTTATAGAGAAGAGAAAGAGAGGAACAAAGAACATGAAAGCGAAGCTGCTGAAGAATAAGAAGCGGATGATGGTTGCTGCGGCCGTTTTGGTACTGCTGCTTGCGACTGGTGGAATTTCCGCATATTTCACTTCAACCGATAACGCGACAAACAGCTGGACGGTTGGGGATGTGACCATTGACCTTCTGGAAGCGGAATATGACAAAGTCCCGGAGACGGAGCGGCAGAACATCACCCCGAATAAAGTATTTACAAAAGATCCGGTTGTGAAAAATATTGGAACCAATGACGCCTTTGTCTTTTTACGGTTTTCTGTACCGAAACAGGCGGTGCGAATTGCGGATCAGACCGGAGCCGCACAGGCTTCGCAGGTACAGGAACTGTTTGACTATACCATTCATACCGATTGGGTTAAGGTTTCAGAAGACACATCCGCTGCGGCTCAGAATACGTATGTCTATGCGTATGGAACGGAAGCCGCCTGCAAAGCGCTGGTAGCAGAAGCTTCCACCCCGTCCCTGTTCAAAGAAAATCAAATCACCTTTATCAACGTGCTGGAAGGACAGGGGCTGGAGGGGAACGCTTTGGAAATTCCAGTAGAGGCTTATGGAATCCAGACAACGGATCTGGACACAGATGATAAGACAGCACCCGCCGATGTATGGCAGATTTTAATGAATCAAGTGGATACAAAATAGAGCGCGATAAGGAGAAGTTCAAATGAAAATCGCTCAAAAAACAAGTCTTGCCGTGCTGGTCTGCGGAGTTTGCCTGCTGCTTCTGACCGGAGGGATTTGCGCGTATCTGATTTCTACTGCGAATCAGACCAATTCATTCACGGTGGGAGAAAATGTGACGCAGATTGAGGAAGTTTTTGAACCGCCAGAGACGATTGAAGCCGGCCAGAGCTATGAAAAAAAGGTGATGGTGCGGAATGTCAGAAACGTGCCCTGCTATGTGCGGGTGTTTGCGGAATTTAGCGATCCGGAGCAGGCAGACGCTATGCGGCTGGATTTTAACACTACGGACTGGACGGTGAAACAGACAGACGGGTATTACTACTATAAAAAGATACTCCCGGTGGGAGAAGCCACCGCGCCGCTGTTTGAGGAAATTTACGCGGAGAAAGACAGCGCGAAGCTGGAGCTGATCGTCTACAGTGAATCGGTTCAGGCAGAAGGCTCGACAAGTCCGCAGGAAGCATTTCAGAACAAGAATAACTAGGAAAGGGGGGAATGCGTATGCAAACGACGAGACAACAACGAAGTACCATGGTTGCGGTCACAATCCTGTGTCTCCTTTTCCTGCTTTTGATGAACACGGGAGAAGCGTATGCGGCAACCTGGACGACCATGCCATCGGGAACTGGCATTCCAACCGGCACGAAAATTCCACTGCGATCTACCGATGCGCAGGTAACGGTACGGAACGGAGGGATGGTTCAGAATTATACCACAGCATCCGGATATACCGGAAAAGTACTTTGTGTTAAAATTCCGGATCGAAGTAAGTATACAAGCTTTTCCAATTTTGCTACGGTTACCTATCGGAAAGCAGCCCAAATTTTTGGAAGATATATGGATGTTACAATCGACTTTACTTCTATGACCGTATATCCGGAAGCAAACCCGAGCTTACAGAACAGCCAGAAAACCATGGCGGTTGCAAGGCTGCTTTATAGTTCGATGTATCTTTCATCTACGGATTCGGATGGAGATTCCGGAATGTTCTATCGCGGCAGAAAGGATATTCAGACAAAGGTGACGATTACGTGGTCGGAAGGAGAACCAGATGCGGGAAGCGTGGTAAAGCTGCCCTTTTACGCAGGAGTATCCGATATTGACGCTACCGGAAGCTATTTCCAGGAGTCCTGGATTGGAAACAGTGGCTTTGATGGCACCATATATATTTGGGATGCAAACAATCGAACCATCGACAAGACGAAGAACCGAATGACCGCGCCGGCCAATGGTTCCACCAGCGGGAATGATTCCTGGTATAAAGCGGGGCTGATCGCAACCACCTCGCAGGGAAGCATGACGATGACCTGGGTTCAGGGAAACTGCGGTGCGGAGCTGACCCTGTTCAGTCAATATAAAGACCTGCCGACACCAACCAAAACCGTCGATAAGACGAGTGCCGTGAAGGACGATTCGATTATCTGGACAGTCAATCAAAAAGTGGGAACCTTTTATCGGGATACCTTTACTACATATAGCAACTATAGCATGGCGGATACGATCCCGGAAGGGGTAGAGTATCAGTCCGCCAGGGTCTACAAAGGATCCACTGACATCACGTCATGGGGAAGCCTGCAATATAACGAGGAGACCAGGAAGCTGACTTTCACAATGGGAGGCGGACGATTGCCCAGCGGTTCCTTTTATAACGGAGAAACCATCTCCATGAAGATTACGGCGAAGGCCCTGCAGCCGCAGGAGGTAAGCCAAACGATCAAGAATACCGGGACGACGACCATATCCGGATATGATCAGAATACGAATACGGTCACAACGGTCATTCGTAAACCGGACATGTCGATTACGAAAGAAGCAGCAAATGGAACAACCTATGAGGAAGGAGACACGGTGCCGTTTACGGTTACCGTTAAACAAACGACCGAAAAGCTGACTGGTAAAAATGTAGTGATAACGGACAATCTGCCGGAGGAGCTGAAGTTGTCCGGAGAGCCGCTCCTGACCGGAGCAGAAGGAAGTGTCACGGTCAGCGGCAACACCTGGACGACCAGGATTCCGGAACTGGCATCGAACCAAACGGCAACGATTACATTTCCAACAAAAGCAGGAGAGGTTCACATCGAAAAAGAAGTGACAAATACGGTGAAAGCAACGATGGAGGATGTGCCGGAAAAACAGGCATCGGCAACGGTCCAAATAACACCGGTTCCAATCGACCTGAAGGTAAAAAAGGTCTGGGAAGATAAAGACGACTTTTATGAATTGCGTCCGGATCGAGTAAAGATGGAACTGCTGCAAAATGGAAAAGTAATCAAAGAGCAGACACTGACCGCAGACAAATGGGAAGGTACCTTTGTGGATTTACCGGAGTGGCAGACGGAAACAAAGAAATATGATTATCAAATCAAAGAGGCTCAGGTGCCAGAGGGATATCAGGCAAGCGTAAGCCAAAAGGACAAGACCTATACCGTGACCAATACCTTAAAAACCTATCCGTTTACCATCACAAAGGAAATCGCGAAAGAAGATTTCTACGCGGAGCATGGAGATGCCACGTTTTTGTATGAGGTAACATCGAAGGACGATTCCAACAAAAAATGGCGAACGTCGATTTCCTTTACCAGAGAGGATTGGAAGGCCGCAGGAGCCACAATGCGGAAAACGAAAACCCTGAACCTTCCTGCCGGAGCTTATACGGTAGAGGAACGGAATGCATTACGCTATGAAGGCAGGATTACCGAAGTGTCCGGGAACGTGAAGAAGATCGATCCCCTGCAGGCAGAAGCAACGCTGGGTTCGGACGATACGCCGGAAACTGTAACCTATACGAATCAAAAGAGCTGGTGGGATCGGTACAGCCATAATGACCTGCAAATCAATCAAGGGAAGGGAGGTGCGGGGCAGTGAACGAGAGACGAAAACGGCGGTTCTGCAGAATCCTCGCAACGGTTCTGATTCTTGCAGGGCTGACAACCGGGGTCTATGCTGCTTTACAAAGTCAGATCTCCCTGACCGGAACCCTTTGGACCGGAAATGTGGAGATCGAATTGAACCAGCCGGATGTCGATGCGGAAGCCATCACTGCCGGCAAGCAGATCCTTTATCAGCAGGCGGTGACCGCAAACGGAGCGGACTGTTATGTGCGCCTTACGGTTGACATTGCGATGGACAAAGAAACCGAAGCTCCGCTTACTACCGAAAATCTGAAAGCCGCAGACGGCTGGAGCTGGAAAGGGAATATCCTCTATGCGACGAAACCCCTTGCAACCGGGGAAACGGTCGTAGCAATCGAAGGGATTCAAATTCCCGCAGAGTGGACGGAGGAAACCGCTTCAGATTTCCAGATCCATCTGACCGCGGACGCCATCCAGAAAGAACATTTTGTCCCGAATTTTGCAAGTGCTTCCCCATGGGGAACCATAGAAATTGAGGAACATAAAGAAGATGCCCATCCGGAATATCGGACGGCCCGCGCGGCAAAGCCGGAGGCGATCACCTATGTCGGAAACGGACTCTTTGAGGTCCCCTCCGGCGATTTGTTTGCCAACTTCCCGGAGCTTCTTCCGGGAGATGAGGCTTCCGATTCGATTGCCATTCGCAATGGAACCAGTCAGCCGATTACCTTATCCTTTTCCAGTATTCCCGAAAAAGAGGAACTGCTGGATGAAATCGGAATGAAGCTTTCTGTCGATGGGAAACCCTTTTATGATGGAACCCTGGATGGGAAAGGACTGGAAGCCGAACGGGTGCTGACGACGCTGGATGCGGGAGAAAGCACGGAGTTGGAATACGCCGTTCAGCTGCCTGCAGATTTTGAAAATGCCTTTTCCCTGGAAGCGGATTTGCTCACCTGGGAATTAAAAGCGGAAGAACCGGATCGGGCGGTACAGACAGGAGACGACTTCTCGCTGTATGTGCTGTCTGCGTTGCTGATCGCGTCCGGAGCGTTTCTGTTCGTGATGAACCGAAAAAGAAAGGAGGAACCAGAACCATGAAGCAGCATCTTTCGGCAGGGCCCTGCAAAGCCTTATTGGTAATGGCAGGCGGATTCTTACTGCTTGCTATTTTTCTGGCAAACGTAGAGTTTGCGTATGCTGCGACCTGGAGTAAAATGCCATCGTCCACTCCGATCCCACCGAATACGCAGGTGATTCCGCTGAATTATAAAGCGGGAACAACAAAGATTACCTATAACACAACGGCATATCCGAATAAGTTCAAGACGATTACCTATTCGAATGGTACAAGAGGGCTGTGTGTGAAAATTGACAGCCAGACCACATCCTATACCTATAAGAATTTCTGTACGGTAACGTATCCGAAAGCGACAACGATTCGCGGAAAAGAGATTGATGTAACCATTGAATTTACTTCCATGACGATTGGAGCGAAAAAAGGAAATGACTATTTATGCAGCGATAAATATATGGCCTTTGCAAGGATCACACCTGGTGCCGGCACAAATGTATTTGATTCGGCGAACATGACCAATCGGTACGATGGGAACCGGAGAGGATATGGAGCAAAAAAGAATCTGACCACAAAAGTGACCGTGACCTGGTCGGATACAGGAAAGCCGGTTGAGCTGCCTTTCTATCAGGGCGTCCGTGATATCGACGCGACCGATGATTATTTTCAAGAAGGCTGGTATGCCGGGCAGGGGTTTGACAGCACCTTCTACATCTGGCCGAGCTGCTTTAATGCACCATCTGGTTCAACCATGATGGCAAAAACAACGAACCCGGCTACCTCTGGAAATGAGGAATACACAAAGGCAGGACTGATCGCGCCAACCAATGGAGCCGGAACCTGGTATATGGCCTGGTACGGGGGTAACTGCGGAACTGGGCTGCGGATTTACAGTCAGTACAAGGATTTGGAAGCACCAACGAAGAGCGTAGATCGGACATCGGCAGTCAAGGGTGATACCATCACCTGGACGGTCAGTCAGAAGACGGGGACCTTTTTTAATGATATGTACAGCAAATATACCAGTTTCCGGTTTTCGGATACGATCCCGGAAGGGGTCCAGTATCAGTCCGCGAACGTATATAAAGGCTCTACCGACATTACCTCTCAAGGTACTTTGCAATATAACGAGGATACCCGGAAGTTGACCTTTGTCCTTGATGATAGCCAGCTGAACAATCAGGCCTTTTACACCGGACAAACCATTTCCATGAAAATCACAGCAACGGCGGAAAACCCAAAAGAGGCCGAAACGAACGTAAAAAACCAGGCACAGTCCGTGATTTCTGGAGAAGCGCAGAACACCAATACAGTGAACACTGCGGTCCGCAGGCCAGATCTTACGATTACGAAGACTTCGGATAAAAGCAAATACCAGGAAGGGGACAGCGTACCGTTTACGGTTACCGTCAAACAGACGACGGAAAATCTGACCGGGAAGAATGTGGTTGTAACCGATACACTTCCGGAAGGCTTAATTCTTTCCGGAGAACCACTCCTGACTGGAGTGGAAGGAACCGTATCGGTAGACAGCAACACCTGGACGGTGAAGATCCCGGAGCTTGTTTCGGATCAGACGGCAACCATTACGTTTTCGACAAAAACAGAAGATGTGCATGTGGAAAAAGAGGTGACCAACACGATAACAGCGTCTATGGACGATGTGCCGGAGAAAAAAGCGTCCGCGACCGTGACTTTGCTTCCGGAGCCAATTGATCTGAAAGTGGAAAAAGTCTGGGAAGATGGAAAAGACTTCTATGGACTGCGTCCGAATCGCGTAAAGGTACAGCTTCTGCAGGACGGAGCTGTGATCAAGGAGATGGAGCTGCAGGAGGGCCAGGACTGGAAGGGGACGTTTGAAGATCTGCCGGAATACCGGACCGAGACAGAACGGTTTGTATATGCGGTAAAAGAAACAGATCTGCCGGATGGATACACCGCAGCGGTTAATCGCCTGCTGGATCAGGAAACGGAATTTCAGCAAGTATTTCAGATTACAAATGCGCTGCGGAATTATGAGCTGGAGCTGAATAAGGAGATGGTAAAGGCAGATTATTACGCGGATCATGGGAACGCAACCTTCCTGTATCAGATTACCAGCAAACAGAATCCGTCACAGCAATGGTATGAAGAAATTTCCTTTACCGAGGCGGATGTGAAAACGGGAGGAAGCATCTTAAGAAAATCAACGCGCATAGAACTACCGTATGGGGAATATGAAGTGCGGGAATTAGGCGCGTTGCGCTATCAAGGTGCGATTTCCGCAACCTCTGGTGATGTGAAACAAATTGCCCCTTTGCAAGCGGAAGTCCGGCTGGGGACGGATGAAGCAGTGGAATCGGTGACCTACCGGAATGATAAGATGCGTTGGGATCGCTACAGTCATAATGACCTGGTGATAAATCAGTTACAGCAAGGCTCATAAGGAGTATGTATATGAAACGAAAACGAATCGGATGGATGATCCTGATTCTGGTGCTTCTTGTGGGATGTGCCAGTTATTTTTCCGGAGTTCGTCTCTACTATGTGCAGAGCGGGAGCATGGAACCGGAGCTGCCGGTTGGGAGTCTGTGCATCGTAACACCCTGTGCGGTGGAAGAGCTGGAAGTAGGCGATATCATTGCGTTTCAAAAGGGCCCGATGCAGGTAGCGCATCGAATTGTTTCCATTCAGGAAGAAAGCTATCAGACGAAAGGGGACGCCAATCGCAGCCCTGATCCGGGAGTTGTCCGAAAGGAGCAGGTGCAAGGGCAGGTGATCGCAAGGGTTCCCCTGCTCGGCTATCTGATCGCCTTTTTGAAAAGCAAAGCCGGAATTGCGTTGCTTCTAATGCTTGCAGGTTTGTTGCTCTATAGGATGCGAAGAAAGGAGAGAACCCGTTATACTCGATCAGACGGATAATTTACTTTATCGCCTGGTCTATGACATACCAGGCTGTGAGCAGATCTGTGATTTGCGGCTGCGCTATCCAAAACAAGTCAAAAAGCAACTTCAGGAAAAGGAAGCGATATATATAAAGGAATATGGGCAGAAAGCCTATCAAAAAGTATGGATGTATTTAGAAAGTTAGGAGGGATTATGTTTGAACATCATGACTTAGACCGACAGATCGCATTTTTGAAAGGGATCGAAACGGAAGAAAATCGGGAACTGGTGGAGGAAATTATTTACGACTTAGCCGAGCCGATTCAAAAGGCAAGCATTGCCGAGGCGTTTTATCAGCTGTCTGAGTTAAAGGAAAAAGAGCCGGAGATAGAAGACGTGCTGGAACTGGCCGAACGGCTTTATGAGGAACTGGACTGGCCGGATCCGGAACGCACCTGGTCATTGACCCAGGCGTTTCAGGAAGAAAAGGAGCGAAGAAAAGCGCTTCCGGATGGAACGGATCGGGCGATGCAGCTGCAAAGCTATTTTCTTGGAGGATCCGAGACGGAACTGGAGGTGAATTTTAAGCGATTATGCAATATGGAAGCGCAGGTGTATCAGGCACAATTTGGCGAAGATCTGCAGCCTGGTGACCGGGTTCAAACGGAAATCTGTCAACAGATGCTGGGAAAGCGTCCCATTTATGAACTGTACCCGGAAGCGGACGCCAGGGGCCTGTTTGAAGGAACCTACGACGATGCCGCCTGGCGGGAGCGTTACTATTTTGGAACCGCAATCGCCGGCGGGCATGACTGGGAGCGAACTCTGCGGGAATCGGATCCGGAGTATCAACGATACCGGAAGCAGCTCTGTCAGCGCACGATTGAAACCCTCTGTGCTGCTTATGGGGAAGAAATCTGGCAATATCTCCCGCGGGAAGAACAGCAAACCATTCAGAGAAGGCATCCCTATCCGGCTTTTCAGGCAGGTAAATGGAAATGTGTGCTGATTCTGCCGGGACAAACCTACGGGAGAAGTCATTGTCTGCAAAACAAAGGAGAGACTTTGGCAGAGTTTTATGACTGCAGCGTAAGCAAAGAGACGTTTCCTGCCGGGCAGTTTGTTTCCCGGTACTACCTGCAAACCTTATGCACCAGTGACTTCGGAAGTTCCTTAAAGGAGATGGCAGAGCAGGGAACCGGCTTCTGTCTGGATGGGGAGGTTCCTTCCTGGCGGATCGACAGCGCGGAGCTTGCGGCAATCGCAGACTGGCTGGAGCAGCAATACCAGAAAGAACAGAACGTAATGGAGCGGGAACCGGCTTTTGCGGAAGCGAAGCCAGGAGAACGCACTGAGCCGGATCCTGCGCGCAGCGCGGAGACTATGGAGCGAACATCCTCTGGCACTTTGCTTCCGGAGAAAAGCGGAGTAATACGAACACGATGAAAGGAGAACAAACGCGAAGATGAAACCAGTACGATGGTTACTGCTGGTTTGCCTGTTTATGTTGGCATCCACATCGGTAACCTTTGCCAAGGAAAGCCGGCTGCAGAAGGAATATGTGTTTGAATCGGAAAGCGCAGATTTTTCCTATCCGGCGGAGAAAACGATCCGAAAGAAAGAAACCACCTGGCACCTGAACGGAATCGAATATGAAATCCTGGAGGAAACGGATCGGTATCAATCCCGGAAGGAAACCTATACCGGACTGTCCGAGAAACAAGCCCCCTTGAAACGAGTGTATCGAATTCAGGGAAAAAATGTGACGCTCCGCGCCGATGCGGAAGATGTCCAATATTCGGAACACACCGAAACCTGGACCCAGACGCTGACCGGCAGAACCAGCCCGCCGAAATTTACGCAGACCAGAGACGTCGTCATAGAGGGAAAAACGTATGAGGCAACCCTAGTGGGAACCCGGCAGGAAGATTCCCCGAAACCCTATACGGCAACGGTTCGTTTTTCCGGGAGCCCGGATGCGGATTTTTATCTGGACTGGGGAAACGGGCGCAAAAAACTGACCCTCAAACAGCGAAATCAGGAGATGGGACCTGCCTGGAATGGTTACCGGGAGGATGTCCTGCAGTACCTGAAGCTGCCGGAAGGAAGCACGGTTGGAAGCGGAAGGTGGAGCAGCGGGTGGCAGGAGGAAAACGGGAGGAGCGTGCGATACGCGACCTTTACCGGCACTCGCCCGGCGGCCAACTACACCGCTACCTATCAATATTCGACGTATGATGCGGTCGTGACTTATCATAATGATGCAGAGCCGGGGGAGAAGCACTACCAGGTGAAAGCGATCTGTACCTACGAAGCAGAAGAAACACCTCTCTGGAAGGTGATTGCCGGAATCGGAGCTGGAATTTTGGCAGCTGCCGCCTGCGTGGTTCTGATATTCTATGTGCTGCAGCGAAGAAAAAAGGAGGGAGCCGAGTGAAACAGGTAATCAGCGGAAAGCTGAAAGAACAGCCAGTGGTGCAGGAGAAGCGAAACCGAAAAACCGGAGAGAAGGTTTCCGTTCTTTCGTTTACCCTTCTGGCAGAAGATGACGCCGCGCCGGAAGTAGAAGTGGACGGCGTGCTGCAAAAAAAACGGATTCCCCTGTCCTGTATGGCTTATGGAGATCTGGCCAGAGAAATCGGAGAACTGGAAAAAGGAGCCCGTGTGACGGCCAGCACCATCATGCGTTACGGGGAAAACCAGCAGGGCAGCTACCCGGTGTATGTCATAAAGCGAATCGATCCGGACAATGATTTACAGCGTCAAATGAATCATCTGCTGACCGGCTATGAAGAAGGGCAGTACGATCAGGTCTTTGAGCGGGAAGTCCAACCGGAATTTACATTAAGCGGTAAGAGCCGGGACCTATTAGATAGGCTGCGCGCATCCCCGGAGCGTGAGCAGCAGCCAGCAGGAAGAGAAGAAAGGGAGGAACCATGCAATACAAAAAAGTAAGAACTATTGCCTTTTTAGGGGCAGGCGAATATCGGCCGAAAAAGGAACTCAGTCTGGTTCGGGCCGGTGATGTGCTGCTGTATCATATTGGCACCTGGAATAAGGACGTGCCGGAAACGGGCATTTTTTTAACTTCCGGGGAAATGCAATCCATGGAAGACGCCTGGTTTCGGGAGGCGATCCTGGAAGAGTATACCGAGCAGGAGCGCTTTCAGAAGGACTATCTGCAGCAGCGAGAAAACGGAAGCGTGGAAGCAACGCTCACACGAATCAAAGATCGATAAAAGGAAAGGAGAAGAACAGAATATGAAACCCATTCATCATGCAGGCCCTCAGAGAGAGGGCTTTTTTTTATGGAGAAGCGCAAGGAAAGCAGGAAGGTATTTCTATCAGAAAGGAATTGCCATCAGTATGGTGCTTTGTGGCATCCTGATGGGAAGCAGCGGAATCTGCTATGCGGATCAGTTTAGCAGTGCGGCCAAACAGGCGGCAGAAGGGATGCAGACGTCTGCTCAGGGGGCAGTGAAATGGATTGTGGCAGGGATCCTGGTGGTTCTGGGTCTGATCTTCCTGGTGGGCACTCAGCATCAGAAGGAAAACGCCAAAGGAGAGATCTTCATGAAGCTCATCGGTGTGGCGTTAATTATTGGAGCGATCCCGATTGCGACGCTGGTATTCGGATGGTTTACCGCATGAAAACGAACATGAAAAACTGGCTGAAGCGTGGAGTGAATCGGCAGTCTGCGGCACAGGAAGCGAAAGACGGCCTGGAAAAGAAGCGGCTCATGCAATTTAACCGCTTCTTTTCCCAATACAAGGTGTTTACCGCCGCCTATCTCTGTTTCAGTTTCCTGCTGCTTTGCGGTGCGGTCTATCTCTTCAACCGTCTGGGAGCGATGCGCCTTCAGAGTCTGTTTACCGACGGAACCATTTCCTATGAACGGGTGTCGTTTCTGCAAACTATTCAAAACGATTATCCGCTTCTTCTGGTTTTGCTGGTGCTTCTGGCTCTGGGTTACGTACGGTTTGCTTACGGGGTACGAGTTAGTTACGGAAACCTGAACGTTGGACAGAAAGGAACCGCTCGCTGGACCACGCGGGAGGAAATCGAGCAGCAATATAAAAAGGTGCCGGAAAAAGATGAACCCTTTCCCGGGGAAGGCGGGTTTCCGGTGGCACGGACAGAGCATGAAATCTACATTGACAATACGACGGTTCACAACCTGGTCTTTGGGGGCACCCGATCCGGAAAAGGGCAGCTGGTGATTCTCCCGATGGTGGATATCTACAGCCGGGCGGAAGAAAAGGCGTCTTTGATTCTGACCGATCCGAAGATGGAGCTTGCCAATATGATGATGCCAACCTTACAAAAGCGCGGCTATGAATGCTACATCCTGAACCTGATTGATATGGAGTATTCCATGGGATATAACCCGCTGACGCTGATTATTGACGAATACAAAAACGGAAAACCGGAAGACGCGCAGCAGCTGTGCGCAGCCCTGGGATACGCCATTTTCGCCCCGAATCCGGAGGAACGGGATCCATTCTGGAGAAATCAGGCCCGTAATGTCTTTGTTGCCGCCTGTATGGCAGAAATAGCGGACAATGTGGAACAGGATCGGGAAGAGAACCTACGCCGGGAATATGCCCACAACCTGCGGGAAGCAAAGCGGGAAGCGGTATATTATGAGCAGCTTTATGGCGAGGACTATCCCCGGTACCGGCTGAAGAAGCAGATGGATGCGATCCTGAAAACCGAGCCGGATTTAAACGATGCAGGACTGCTTATACAGCTGCAGGAAGTCCGCGCCTGCAGCGCGGATACGTTTCCGGATCTCCCGTTGACCGAGACCCTGGTGCGGGAACTAAGGGACTTTTCCTATCGGAGCAGCGAGTTTCGTAAGAAACCTTTTTACCCCAGCCGGAAACACGAAAAAAAAGTGACCCCATACTCGGTGATTCGTCTTTGTCTGAACCTGCAGACAAAGCGGATCGACGCGAAAACCACGGCCCTAGATGAATATTTTCTGCGTCGGCCGGAATCGGATTTTTCCCGCCTGTTGTACGGTGACATTGCGACTCTGGAAGGTCCGACGAAAGGATCCATTATGACCACCTTCGCGGAGGGGTTGAAAGAATTTACTTTTGGACGGACGGCCCAGCTGACGGCAGAAAATACGGTGGACTTTGTGCGAATCGGATTCGGGAAAAAGCCGGTGGCGATCTTTCTTGCCCTTCCGGATTATGATCCGGCCAAGTTCGGTATTGCGACGATTTTCATCAGCCAGCTGAGCTTTATTCTGGCCAAACTGGCTACCGCGATGCCGGGAGGAAAGCTTTATCGAAGGGTCCACTTTATTCTGGATGAATGGGGGAATCTTCCGCCCATTGAGAACATGGGCGAGCTGGTGACCGTGGGTCTTGGACGCAATATCCTGTACTCCCTCTTTATTCAAAGTAAGGCGCAGGTGCTAGAAAAATATCCGCAGGAAGCGGATATCATTTTGGATAACTGTGGAAATCAGCTGTATTTGATGACCGCCAGCCTGGAGACGGCTAAGGAGGTTTCCGAAAAACTGGGGAACGCGACGGAAACAACCCTGAATCGAACCGGAAAGAAGAACTCCATCGATAAAGAACTGACGGAAATGCAGGAGGAATTTCCACTGCTCAGTGCCAATCAGCTCCAGCAGCTTCAAATGGGGGAAACGGTTCTCAACCGGTATATGTTCCGGGAAACTCAGACCGGAGAGCGTGTCCCTATTAAGGCAACGCCGATTTTTAATCAGGGAAAATACCGGATGCACTACGCCCATACCTATCTGCGCGATGTATTTCCACCGGATCAGCTTCTGTATCGAAGTCCTAATCTGGACCGCATTATCGAGGAAAATCCGGACTTGCGGAATCTGGATTTGCATCTTGCCGGAATCGATCTTCGGAAAACCAGTCACATTGATTACCAGGAGCGAAGCCGAACGAGCCGGGAATATTTAACGGAACTTGCCTGGCGGGAAAGCCCGCTGGTTCATGACGGAAACCGTAACGGAGGTGCCGGTTTAAAGCGGATCCGGGATATTTTTGATTTGCTGCATCTGACGAAAGCCCAGCGGGAACGTTACCTTGCGGCCGGAACCGTGGAAACGGATCCGGTGACCGGCGAAGAGCGGGTACTTTATCCGGGGGATGTTCTGCGAAATGGAGAAATTGTGGATTACGCGAGGAAATTGTTGACCTATGCGTCACCGCAAATAAAAGAGGCCGGATTTCAGTTGATGGATCTGCTTCTGCCACTTTCCCCGGGGAGGAAAACCGAAGAAGAACGACGAGACGAGGGTGCGTTTGAGCAGATGCTTTTGCACGCTTTGTCGGAAGGAGACGAATATGAGACAGAAGAAGAGCCTCTCTCATGAGAAAGGAAGAAGGGAGGAAGGATGGAGACCTTAAATCAGAACATGGTGTTTCAAAAGTTTCTGCTTTTTGGAATCACAGGGATTTGTCTGCTGCTTGCCCTGCATGCGGTGAGCAGCAGTGTTTATGGAGCGGAATCCGAATCGGACACCATTGCGATCCTGAAGATCCTGCAGCGATATGAAATCGACGATACGACGAATTTTTTCTGGGACGTCCTGCGGGAGATTGGATTTGGCATTGTGAAATTTTTGGGAAAAGTCATAGACGGCCTGTATGACGGGATTCAGGAAATTTACAGTCTGCTGAGCTTTGGGAGCAGTAAAGCGATCCAGAGCCTGGTGGATCGTTATTCGGTGCTGTATAAAAGTGTATTTCTTCTTTCCATTACGGCACTCGGACTGTATTTTCTGTGTGGGAAAAACTTCAATCAGCTGAATACGGCAAACTGCCTGCTGCTGATTGCAGTTGTCTTAACGGCTATGCCGCTGATTACCACCAAAATGGCCGATTTTACCATCAGTTCCGCCAAATACGTTCAGAACCAGTGGGTGGAAACCGCAGAGGGAAGTAAGGTGCAGTCCATTTCCAGTACGGTGCTGAAAGCGAATCTGGTGGATCTGCGGAAGGTGGATCAGAACCTGTCCGGTACCAAAGTTTCCGGCCTGCAGGAAGGAAAGGGATATAACAATCTGAAAGCAGGGAAAAAGGACTGGAGGTATCTGGACATCAATGAGACTATGGAGAACGGAGACGATGGTCTGAAGCAGGACTTCTGGGATCAGGAGCTTGTGCAGAACGGCAAAGGGGAGTATGAATTGGAAAATATGACCGGCTGGCTGACCTTTGACAGCTATTATTATCGGTATCAGGTGATCAGCTGGTTTTATATCATCGCCCTGCAGCTGTGCAGTGCGGTGCTACTGTTTGTAACCTGCCTCAAATGTGGAATTCTGGTCTGGGAAGTGGCTCAGGCCCAAGTGTATCTGCCTTTTGTGGCGTTGACCGATTTAGCAGGCGGTCAACGGATCCGGGAAGCGGTTAAGAACTTTTTAGCCCTGTTTGCTACGGTATTTTTGTGTATTGCTCTTCTTGGAATCTACTTTGCAGCCGTTACCTTCATCGAATCGCAGATTTCGGCGACCTTCCCGAAGCTGGCCATGCATATCGCGCTGGTGATTGCGACGATGAAAGGTCCGGATATTCTGGAACGGATCTGCGGGGTGGAAATCGGAGCGAGCAGCGTGTGGCAGAAACTGATGGGCCTGCGGGCCGCTGCCGGAATCGCAGGCGGTATGACCCGGATGGGCGCTGCAGCAGCCGGTATGGCCGGGAAAGCGGGAGCCGCTGCCGGACGTATGATGGTTGGAAAAGAACGAATGCAGAAAGCAAAAGAAAAAGTGAAAACAGCGACCTCCGGAAATGTCCGTAACGCCACGGATGGAAAAGGGCTTCTGGGTTTTGGAACGAATGCGGGCTTAGCCATGCAGGATAAGCTGGCAGGGACGAACCGTACGGAGAGCCTGGAGCGAAATGCCAGTAAAGCGGATGCGGGATTTGGTACAAAGCCGACAGAGCATTCGCAGCAGGCGGAGCGAAATCTACGGCAAAAACAGCCGGTTTCTCCGCCAAGAAGTGTCCGAAGGCCCGAACGGGGTGCAGATAATCTGAGCCGGATGGAACACCGCACACCGGGCAGCCATACGGACGCCATGCGAACGGCCAGCCCTGCCCAAAAGGAAGGAATGAGGACACCAGCTCCTTCTTCCAGGGGGACAAGCGAAGGCATCCGGAAAGCAGAGGGAACCCAAAGGGCGGTCGTGCGGCAACAGAAGCCGCGATCCATATCCCGTCCGGATCTTCCGAACCGAAGAAAGGAGCCGAATAAATAATGAACCAAAAGAATTATACCATTGCCATGGAAACCCGTTCTGCGATTTATCTGGGAAAGGGCGTGTTTTTAGTGGATTTGTTTCTGATGGCAGCCTACTGGTTTGTGATGGATTATCTGCGGCCGGTGGTACATCCGGATCTGCAGATCGTCTTTTCCTTCTGGAATATGGCGGTTGCTTTTCTGATGACCCGAAAGAGCCGGGCGAATCCACAAAAGCGAATTCTGCAAAGCCTGTTTTTTGCTCTGCTTGCAAGGCGAGAGAACGTCTATCATAGCAGGCAGCGAAAGGGGGGAGAAGTGAATTATGTGGAAGAAAGAATCTAAACGGCAAGAAACCGCAAAATCGGAACAAAAGCATCGAAAGAAACAGGAACAGAAGGCAAAACGAATCGCAGAGCATTTGTATATTGATGAGATTCTTCCTCTTGTGGATTTTGAGGAGACTCTCGGAGCAGGAGTGATGGAGGACGGGAGTCTGTGTGACTGCCTGCAGATTCGGACTACGGATTTGAATACCCTAACGGACGGAGAAGTAGAGCAGCTGAAAGGCGTTTGGGAAAAGCTGTATGACGTCTATCCGGGGGATCTGGCGATTCTGTCCTATCTGTACCCCGTGGAAATTGAAGCGCAGCTTTCCTATTTGTCGAAGATTCGCGGGCGAACCAAACATCCAGTGTATTTAAAGATTCTGGATGAAAAAGAGCAGGAGCTTTTGCGCGCCCAGCAGCAGTTTCTGGATCAGGAATACGCGCTGTTTTTTTACGCAAAGGATCGGGAAGAACACCGGCAGAATTTCTTAACGATTTATACGACCCTGTCGCGTTTTTATCCATCACAGGTAATGGAAATGAGCAGCGAGAAAAAGAAATGGCTGTTTCAGAAAATGAACAACAAAGGATGACAACAAGGAGGTAGTGATGAAAAATCCTTTCGAGCGCCTGCAGGGACTGCGGGAACAAATAGGGAGGACAAAGGAGCGTGCGGTTTCGGTAAACGAAGCCTTTGCCGCAGAGATCGGACCAAAGGGAGGACTGGATTTTACCCATGAACGGTATGTCACAACCGGGGACGGCTATGAAGCCTGCCTGACCATCTTTGGATACCCGAAATCGGTGGGGGATTACTGGCTAACACTTTTGACGGGGATCGAAGGAACCATGTGCAAACTGGATCTGTCCTGCACCAATCAGGCCCAGGTAAAACTGAATCTGCGAAAAGCGCTGGATGAGCAGCAGACCCGGTATCGAACTGCTCGAAATGACGGGGAGCGGCTGGACGCAGAGCAGCGATACTGGGAAACGGAAGAAATGTATACGGAGCTGAGCGCTTACGGGAAAGTTATGAAGGTTCTGCTGGCCAGGATTTATCTGACCGAACCGACCCTCTATGAACTGGATCAGCGGGTGGCCAAGATTCAGGCAGAGCTTGCCGGAAGTGGTTTTCGGGTCTGTGTCTGCACAAACGAAACAAAATCCGACTGGCGGAGTCTCTTTCTTTCCTATAGCCAGCAGCAGGCCAGTCCTTACGCGCGGCACGGGCAGGAGCTTCTTGCAAGGCCCCTGGCCGCAGGACTCCCCTTTCACTTCAGCAGTTTAAATGATCCAAACGGAATGTATTTTGGAACCACAAAGACCGGAGGCGCGGTCTTTTTTGACTTGTTCCGGAAAACAGAGATCCGCCTTTCCTACGATTTTATCGCCGTAGGGAAAAAGCGATCCGGGAAATCAACGACCCTGAAAAAACTGATGCTGGATCGGGCAATTCGTGGGGATCTGGTGCGGGTCTTTGACAAGGAAGGGGAATTTGTACAGCTGACCGAATGGCTGGGAGGAACCACCATTTCCATGGATGGAAACGGGAAAACGCTTCTCAATCTTCTGCAGATTCTGCCGGATGAAAACCCGGCAACCGCCTACAACAAACACATTGCCAAAGTCTGTACCGCCTGGTCCTGCCTGCGGGGCGGCCGGGAAGAAGAAAATGAGCTTCTTCTGTTAAAGCTGATGCTGCGTCTGCTTTATCGCAACTTCGGATTCTGTGACAAGGAAGGAAATCTCCTGCGGGATCTGAATGAAGTGACGCCGGAGGAGTTTCCGATTTTTTCGGATCTGCTTTTAGTGGTACGGTATGTCATTGATCACTATGGGGAATTTGAAGCGGAGATTCAGGAGGAAAGCGGTGTTCGAAAGGAACAGATCCCCTTGCTGACCACCATTGAACTGCAGCTTTCGGATCTGTGTAATACCTACGGGAATCTCTTTGACGGGCATACCAGTATTCCGGACTTTTATAAAGAACCGGTGGTGTGCTTTGATATGAAGCACCTGGCAGAAATGGAAGAGACGGTTTATGACGCCCAGCTGTACAACGGAATTGCCATCTGCTGGGACAACTGTCTGGAAGTGGGTGGAAAGATGAAACGACTCTGGCAGGAAAAGAAGATCGCCTGGGAAGAGATTACCCGCACCCTGCTTCTCATCGACGAGGCTCATAAATCCATTAATGCCCGAAAGCTTTCGATTGTAGCGGCCCTCATTTTAATGCTGCGGGAAGCCGGAAAACTCTTTGTGGGGGTAGGGCTTGCCAGCCAGTCCATTCGGGACTTTGTTCCGGATCAGGTGGGGGCGGAAGCCGTGGAAATGATCCGAACCCTCTTTGATCTGACCACCTATAAATTTGTCTTTAATCAGGACAGTAACCTGCTTCCCAAGCTGCAGGAGGTCTTTCAGAATTCCTTTACCCAGCAGGAGCTGCAGGAGATCCCCGCGCTGACCCGGGGGCGGTGCATCCTGTCCATTGCAGGAGATCGCAATCTGGATATGGAGATTTACGCCTCTGAGGAAGAATTGCGGATCTTTGATGGAGGTGCCTGATTTGAAACGGTGGATTCTGGCAGGCGCCCTGGGGCTGGCACTTTGCGCCGCATTCTTCGGGATGCTGATTCTTTCTGTGTTTTCCGCGATTCTGTCCGCTACGGAATCCTCCGATGCGGCATCCATAGACGCGCCGATTCCCTGCACGATTACCGGAAAGAGAACCGGGGACGATCTGAAACTGACCCTGGAATACGATGGGATGAAGGTAACGGGCATTACCGGAACCGTCAGCGGAGACGGCTCCTTTACCGCATCGACTAAGACAAGCGGGGAAGGGAAAACGAAGATGGAACTTCCTTCTTCCGGCGCGGATCTGGATGTCCAGACCTTCATGTGCTATACGGCGGTAACGGCGGAAGGGTCTGCCCAGTACAAGCTCCTGAACAGTTCCGGCGCAAAGGATGTGGGGATTTACCGGAAAGTCAACGGTCGCTATGCCGTTGCCCTGGGGTCCTTTTATGGAAGTGAAATGGGAACCTGTTATCTGATTGAGTTTCGGCAGCCGGACGGAAGTACCAAACGGATTCCGGCGATCCTGGGGGATCAGAAAGCGGACCAGCATACGGACGCCAAACATCAATATCATACCGTGGATAAATCCGTAGTGGAGTTCATTACCGCGGCTGGTACCTACAAGAACATTTCCGCCACACAGAAGCAGATTAACAAAGACTTTGGGGTGCTGACTGCCATTTACCGGGTGGGCGGAACCGAAGTCGAATTAAATGGAACCATCGACGGGAAGCAGGTCCGCGTGGGTGGAAGCGTAGACGGATCCCCGCTTACGGCAAGCGGAACCATTCAAAATGGGAAGCTGCAGGCCAGTGGCTTTATCGGAGAAGAAAGTGCAGAAAGCGAAAACGGAATCTACACCGGAGGGAAATTCCTCTGGCCGGTTCCTCAGTATTCCTATATCTCCTGCGATTTTGGACCGCGGATCTGTCCCTTTCATGGACGGGAAGTCCATTCCGGCGTAGACCTTGCGGCTCCATACGGGGTGAGTGTCCTCGCGGCGGCAGATGGAAAAGTGGTCCTCTCCGGCTGGAATGGCAGCTATGGAAACTGCGTAATTCTCAGCCACGGAAGCGGTCTATTCACCTTATATGGGCATAACAGCAGTCTGCAGGTAAAAGTGGGGGATACCGTGAAACGGGGGGATGTGATCGCCCTGGTGGGAAGCACCGGCGCTTCCACCGGAAACCACAGCCATTTTGAGGTGCGGGAAGGTGGAAACGAACACGGGAATGCGGTTTCGCCCTGGAAATATCTGAAGAAACCAAACTAAAGGAGCATACAGATGAGATGGAAAGAAAATCGGAAGAAGCTTTTGCTGTTTTTCGCTGTTGTACTGCTTTTTGCCCTCTACCTCTTTTGGGGAGAGGGGAGCCGGGAAGAGGAGCCGAAAGCGACAGAACCGACCTGGCAAAGCCAGGAGGAATCGACACCGGGAATTTCCGAAGCAGAAAAACGCGAAGCCGAACGCTTACGAAAACAAACGGTCAGTTACCTCTGGGAAGGAACGGAATCCGGTGTCCCCTGCAAAGAAACCCTGACCTTACTGGGGGATGGGAAATACATTCTGCGGATTGAACTTTCGGAGCATGATCCTTTTGAGGAAAGCGGAACCTGGCGGCAGGAGGAAAAGCTCCTCATTCTGACACATTCCGGAACCCGGCAGGAAGGCACTATCGAAAAAAAGCAGATCCGGCTGGAAGGAAAGACGTATCAGCGAACCGTAAGCGGTCATGTTTAAATGCAGTAGAAAAGGAGAACGAAAGAATGAAGTTGATTTATGTTGGAAATCATGATTTCGCTTCCTTTGCGCTTGCAAAGGAAGCGAAACAACGAGAAGGAACCTACTGGCAACATGAGGTTTCGCCAGGGGAAACCCTTCAAGAGCTGGAACAGGAGCTGATTTCCCAGGCCGGCGATCTCTATTGTTATGATCTGACTTCGCTTCCGGATTCGGAGGAACTTTTAGTATCCACCATTGAACGAATCCGGCAGGCGGTGAATGCGGAGGTCATTCTTTACGCGCCTGGCTACTCGCCGGAAAGCCGTGTTCTGGTCAGTCTCCGGGCGCTTGGGATCGGAGCGGTTCTGTTTGAAGATGAGAACCTGGGAGCGCTGCAAAAGGAGCTGCACCGGTTTGTGGAACATCCGGAATCGCAGGTAAGCCGGGAAGAACAGGAGACCCTTCTTCAGCAGCGCAGCCAGTTTTATGAGCAGCTGCGTCAGGAGCATCCCTGTTTGCACGAGGACGAACCGGAGGAAACGGCTCCCGGAGCCTGCGATCCCCTTCCCTCAGCGAAAAGGGAGCAGGAGAAAACCAGATCCATTCGAAAACCGGAAAAGGTTCTGCGGATTGCGGTGGCTGGAAGCCAGCGGCGAATCGGGACGACCACCGCAGCGCTGCAGCTTGTGAAGTTCTTAAATCTTCAGCAGGAGGACAGCGCCATTTATCTGGAATATAACGGGACGGGGTATGTCGATGCCTGCCGGAATCAGTATCAAGTACAAGAAGAGCCGGAGCTTTCCGGCATCCGATTCCGGAATGTCCGGCTTTATGAGAATCCCCAGAAGCTTTCCGAGCTTCTGTCCTGTGGCTATTCCTATATTATCTACGATTACGGTAGCCTGAAGGAAGGTGCGGATCGATCCTCAATCTTTGAAAAGGATCGCCTTCTTCTGGTGGGAGGCGGCAAGCCGGGAGAACTGGCTCCAATGACCGATGCGATTCGGGATGTCCTGGATCAGAAGCAGGTCTTTTATCTGTTTAACTATCTGCATGACTGCACAAAGGAGCAGGAGGACGTTCGGAAACTGATGCGCGGCAGTGATGCCCATACCTTTTTCCTGTCTTCCGCACCCGATCCCTTTACCTATAACCCGGATCACAGTCCGATTTTTGAACGGATTCTGCGAGAAGAACCAAAGCAAGTGGTAAAAGAAAGCCGGCAGCATCAGCTGTTTCCATGGTTGAAACGGAGGAACCATCATGCAGCGATATAAGGAAGGGGCGGGGCTTGTCGCAACGATTGAGCAGGAGCGGGAATTTGAGCAGGAGCAGGAACGGCTACGGGAGAAACACCAGATCGAAGCGGAAGACGTTGTGATTGTGGAACGGCCCTCTCTGGTGAAATTTCTGCTGAAGCTGGGAATTTCCACATGCAAAACTGCCATGACAATCGCGCTTCTTTTGCTGGCGCTTTTGGGACTTCTGGCGCTTCTTTATCCGCAGCCGCGGGAAGAGCTGCTGCAGGTTCTGGGAACCATGCTGCAGGAAGCAAAAGGATTTATCGGCATGAATTAACGTAGAAGGAGGAAGCAAAAGTTTATGGCTATGAAGTACCAGGAGGCGGCCACACTGTTTCAGGAAACCCTCGACCGGGTTTTATCCGGAGAATCGGAATGGAAATCGTTTCTGAAAAGTGCAGCCAGGCTCTATAAATATGCGTTTGCGGAGCAGCTGATGATTTATGCGCAAAAGCCGGAAGCAACGGCCTGTGCCGGATACACGTTTTGGAAAGAGCGGATGCACCGCCAGGTGAAACGGGGGAGTAAAGGCATTGCGCTGTTTAATGACCAGGAGGATTCTCTGAAACTGGACTATGTGTTTGATGTATCGGATACCGCAGGAAGCACCCAGACCTTACCTTATCTGTGGAAGCTGCAGCCGGAACAGGAAGCTGGCGTGCAGGCGATGTTAACCGACACGTTTTCGCTTGGAACGCAGGCGCGGGATCTGCAGACCAGCATCCTGGAAATCGCCGGGCAATACACGGAGGAGCTGGAAGAATTAAACGAAACGCAACAAGCGTTTTTTCAAAACAGTGTCGCAGCGCTGGTGTTCCTTCGCTGCGGGATCGAACCGGATCAGGTCTTTGCCCGTCTGGATTTGTCCGGAATTGCCGCGATTTCCACAGAAGAAGGAAAACGGCTGCTGGGAACGGAAATGAGCCAGGCAGCAAAGGAAATTCTACTGAAAATCGGAACCGAAGTCCGTACCCAGGAATTGGCGAAAAAAAACTTGGATTCCCCTCTTGCAAACAGGACCAAGGCGGGGTATAATGCTTTAAAGCAGAAAAGCGAGCGGAGAGAAGGAGGGACACGCGATGAACATCGAATATCGACAGGAGGGGGACGTACTGTTACCGAACATCAAACTAGAGGAACCGGAAGGGGATATCGGCAAGTACGGGAGGATGCGGAAGCGCTTCCTGAAAGAACACCACAGAGCGGAGTATTACGCGCTGATCATGGACATGAAGCTGAAAGAACACCTGATGGAAATCAACGAAGCGGCGAACGAGCGGATGGACGTGCTGGAAGAACAGCTGAAGAAGCAGCAGGGCGTGACAGAAGCCCTGAAAGGCCAGGACCAGATGGAATGGGTGCGCCGCATGAACAACATCCGCAACCAGGCAGAGGAAATCGTTCTGAACGAAATCGTCTATCAGTAGAACCGCAGGCAGCGACGAAGGCAGAGGAAACCGCATCCTCTGCTTTTTCTTTGCCGCAAACCGTGGTGGATACGGTGCTGCGCATGGGAAGCAACCGGCAAAACGGCCTGCAGCGTCTTGTATTTTGTATGATGCGGGACGGAACCCGAGAAGAGCAGGCAGCCTTTTTTCGGCAGGAATATCAGGGAGGAAAAGGACTTCTCATCGAGGGAAAGCCTTACGCGGTCTGGTTTGATGCGGAAGGAATTCGGATTGCGAAAGGAAACACGGTTCGCGTACCGGATGGGGCAATCCTTTCCTGGGAAGAAGTCTCCGGGCGTGTGCAGGAGCTGCTGCAGCAGGGAACGTTTGCATCCCGGGAGATCCTGGAGGATACGGTGCCAAACGCGGTGTGGGAAGCGGCAAAAACATTCGCCTTTATGGCGCAGGATCTGAATCTCAGTGATGCCGCAAAAAAGGGACTTCGGAATCCGGAGTGGTTCCGGTTTCCCGGGAGCTTTCCGCAATGGGAGGAAGCCGTAAGAGGGGTTCTTTCCATTCCGGAAAAGCGAGCTGAACTCATCGAGGATCTGGACCTCCTGAAGACCGCTTATGCGGAGAATCCGAACTTGCTGCGATTTCCCTATCATCCTCCTGCGGAAGTGTTATCTCAGATCCGTATGCTGGAAGATGTGGTTCGGCAATACCCGACAACGGAAGGCGTTTTCTGGCAGGAGCCGGAACCTTTCCTTACCCAGGATGAAGTGGACGCCTTTCTGATGCGTGGCGGTCCCTATTCGGATGGGAAACTGCGAATCTACTCCGAATTTCTGCGAGATCCCATTGCATCGGAGCGGGCCGAACTCTTAAAAGAGCAATACGGAACCGGAGGACAAAGCCGTGCACTGCAGGCAGATGACAGCTGGGCCGATTATGATGCAAAAGGGCTGAAACTGCGCAGGGCCGGTGTGGAGCAAACCCTGACCTGGCCGGCGGCTGCAAAGCGGGTCGGAGAATTAATCGAGGAAGGGCGGTTCTTAACGGAGGAAGAACGGAAGCGGATGCCGGACTATGAACGGCGCGATCTGGCACGCCAGATTCGTTTCTTTTATTCCTGGTATGCCAAAGGCACAAAGCAGCCCAATTCGCTGTTAGAAGACCAGGATGCAGTCGAGCGGGCGTTCGTCCGGCAGCTGGAAGATCCAAAGGAGGCAGAGAAGCAGCTTGCGAGCATGGAAGCGGCGTTTGCACAGTTTCCAGAAGATGCCGATCATTATGCGGAGGCAAAAGAATGTTTATCCAAGGTCCGGCAGTATGTGGCAGGAGACTTTACGCTGTTTCCGGAAGCGGAAACCCGAAAGCCGGCGCGCAATGAGCAGCTGTCTCTCTTTTCTCTGCCGCGGAATCACGAAACCCAACCGGAACCCTCTCAGAACCAGGGGGAAGCGGAAGCGCCGGAGCAGACGAAATCCGAACCGGAACCGCAGCGTTCCCCGGATCCTGCCGAAGGAGAGTGGGATCGGGAACGTCTGATCCGGGAACTGGCGGCCTATTTTTCTTTTGCGGCAGAAGATGTGAAAGCCGTGATCGAGGAAGGGGATGCCGGACCCCTGCTGCGGAACCTGCAGCAAGCGGAAGACGAACCTGCAAAGAAACTTCTTTCTCAGGCCCGGAAGTGGATTCCGGAGGCCTTTGCGGGAGAGAGCAGACGCCGCACGGTGGCAGTGGAAAGCACCGAAGATCTGGAAGACCCCAATCTCGGATTTGAAACCACAGTGGATGAACGAGGTCAGGAAGTCCTGCGGTATCGGCTGGTTACCCTTCAGGACGGCAGCCTGATTCCCTGGCCGGATGAAGAAACGATTTTCGACAGCCGGGAAGCGCTGGAAGAGTATCTGGCGGAACACCGTCTGGAACTGCAGGTTTCAGACTATGACCGGCTGGTGCGTCAGACCGCCGATCCGGTTCCATCGCAGACACCGATGGAATCGATTCGCAAACCGGAAGCGAACGAAGAGGAATCGAAGTCCCGGAATATCCGGGAGTGGTATGAGACGTATCTGCCAAAGGTACGGGCGGAACTGGAACGGGACACCGCCTGGCAAAACGCACGGAGAAACAGCGATGCGGAAAACCGGAAGCTGGAAGGAAACGCGGCCATTCGTCGTGCGGTTCTTGCGATGGGCGATCCGCAGCTGCAGAAACTGTATTTTGACGTCACGTCGTTTCATAACCGTCTGCATCGGGAACTTCTGGAATCCGAACCACCGCAGGAGCCGGATTTGGAAGAATCACTGGATCCGGCTCCCATTTCTGTTCCCGTGGATGGTGGGTGGAAAACGTATCCCAATGCACAGGCGGCCGAAGAAGCGCTGGCGGAGCTCTCCCGGACCGAGCAGGAGAGGACCTCTCAAACGACGATACCGGAAGCTCCCGGAGAACCGTTTTCACTTCCAGACGGAACTGTGGAAACCGGCGGTCCCAAGGCGCGGTTTCGCAGGAATGCAGACGCGATCCGCACTCTGAAACAGATCGAAGCGGAACAACGAAGTGCTGCCAAAGAGGAGCAGGAAATCCTGTCCCGCTATGTTGGATGGGGAGGACTTTCCGAAGCGTTTGATCCGAACAAGGAACGCTGGCACGCGGAATATACGGAGCTGCAGGAGCTTTTGACCAACGAAGAGTATGAAGCGGCCCGGGCCTCGACCCTGAACGCCCACTATACGGATCCGTCCATCATCTCCTGTATGTATGAAGTGCTGGAGCGGATGGGATTTCGCAGTGGAAATCTGCTGGAGCCTTCCATGGGAATCGGAGCCTTTTTCGGCGCGCTGCCGGATTCCATGCGGAAGGTAAACCTCTATGGTGTGGAGCTGGATTCCCTGTCCGGTCGTATGGCACAGCAGCTGTACCCACAGGCCAGGATCCAGATTACCGGGTTTGAGAAAACCGAATTTCCGGACCAGTTTTTTGATGTGGCCATTGGAAATGTGCCATTCGGACAGTATTCGGTGGTGGACCGGCGCTATCGGAAGCAGAAGTTCCAGATTCATGATTACTTTTTCGCAAAATCCCTGGATCTGGTGCGGCCAAGCGGCGTGATGGCCTTTATCACCAGCCGCTATACCATGGATAAGAGGAGTTCCCATGTACGCAGATACCTGGCCGAACGGGCGGAGCTTCTGGGAGCGGTACGCCTTCCCAACACTGCCTTTCGGGGCGCGGGAACCAGTGTCACCAGTGACATCCTTTTTTTACGGAAACGGGAACGCCCGCAGGTGTCGGAGCCGGAATGGGTGTTTACCGGAAAAACCGAAGACGGGTTAAACGTAAACGAGTATTTCCTGCAGCATCCGGAGATGGTAATCGGGGAACTGAAAACGGTCAGCGGACCTTACGGGCCGGAACTGACCTGCGAGCCAAAGGAAGGGGAACCCCTGGAAACCCAGCTCCGAAGGGCGCTTTCGTCTCTTTCGGTGGATGGGATTCTGCGAACGCAGGAAGCGGAGCCGATCCGTGTGGATGTGGAACTGGAAGCAGCGCCGGCAGATACGATTCCTGCCGATCCGGATCTGGCGGATTATAGCTATGGAGAAGTGGATGGAGCGCTGTATTACCGGGAACATGCGGTTATGACCCGCTGCACCTTGCCCGATACCACGGAGAAGCGAATCCGGGGCATGATTCCGATTCGCGATCAGGTGCAGAAGGTGCTGGACCTGCAGCTTGCGGACGCGCCAGATGCGGAAATCCGGCAGGCGCAGCGGAAGCTGGAAGCAGACTACGACCGGTTTACGAGCCGTTATGGCCTTCTGAGCAGCATCGGAAACCGCAGAGCGTTCAAAGAAGATGCCGCGTATCCCCTTCTGACCTCTCTGGAAGAACTGGACGAAGAGGGAAATCTCATAAAAAAAGCGGATTTGTTCTATAAACGGACGGTGCAGATGCCAAAACCGGTAACGCACACGGATACCGCGGCGGAAGCTCTGGCCGTATCTCTGTCCGAACGGGCAGAAGTGGATTTGGACTTTATGAGCAGCCTTTGCGGCAAACCCCAGGAAGCCATCGTGCAGGATCTGACCGGGGTGATCTTTGAAGACCCGGAAACAAAGCGGTTTGTAACCGCAGATGCGTACCTGTCCGGAAATGTCCGGGAAAAGCTGGCACAAGCAGAAAAAGCGGCAGAGCGGGAGATGCGGTATCAGGTAAATGTGGAGGCCCTGCAGCAGGCACAGCCCAAACCACTGACCGCGGCGGAGATTGAAGTCCGCCTGGGAGCGACCTGGATCGAGACTTCCGATCTGCAGGCCTTTCTGGAAGAAACGTTTCAGCCGCCTGCCTGGGTCATGCAGAATCCGGACTGGGGCATTCAGTATATCCCGTATACCGGGGTCTGGCATGTGGGCGGCAAAACGCTGGATTCCGGCGTCACCGCAACGGTTACTTACGGAACCAAACGGGCCTCCGCTTATCGCCTGCTGGAGGACGCCCTGAATCTGAGAACCCCACAGATTTTCGATACGGTCTATGAGGACGGAACAGAAAGGCGGGTTTTGAACCAAAAAGAAACGGTCATGGCCTGCCAGAAACAGGATCGGTTGAAAGATGCCTTTCGGGAATGGATTTTTCAGGATCCAGATCGCAGAGAGCGGCTTTGCCGGAAATATAACGAAATTTTCAACTCCCATGTGGCACGGGAATACAGCGGGGAGCATCTGACGTTTCCCGGCATGAACCCGGAAATTGCCCTGCGGCCCCATCAGAAGAATGCCGTTGCCCGCATCCTGTATGGAGGAAACACCCTGCTGGCCCATGTGGTCGGAGCGGGAAAAACCTTCACCATGGCCGCCGCAGCGATGGAAAGCAAGCGGCTTGGTCTTTGCAGCAAGTCCCTCTTTGTCGTACCCAACCATTTGGTAGAACAATGGGCGGCGGAATTTTTGCGGCTGTATCCTACAGCCCATCTTCTGGCCGCGACCAAACAGGATTTTACCCCGGCTAACCGGAAGCGGTTCTGTTCCCGAATTGCCACGGGAGAGTATGACGCGGTGATTATCGGCCATTCCCAGTTTCAGAAAATCCCCTTATCAAAGGACTATCAGCAGCGCTTTCTCAATGAAGAGCTGAATCATCTTCTTGCGGAAATCGAACAGGCGAAAGCCAGGCAGGGAGAAGCCTTTACCGTCAAGCAGCTGGAGCGACAGAAGAAAAACCTGGAAGCCCAGCTTCTGAAACTGGCCGATAACGGGGATAAGGATCAGGGGGTAGTCACCTTTGAACAGCTTGGCGTGGATCGGCTCTTTGTAGACGAGGCGCACAACTATAAAAATTTGATGTTGCAAACAAAAATGCGTAACGTGGCAGGAATCGGAACGGCCGCTTCCCAGAAAGCTTCGGATCTGTTTGCAAAGTGCCGGTATCTGGATGAACGGAGCGGCGGAAAAGGGATTGTGTTTGCAACCGGCACGCCGGTTTCCAACAGCATGTCGGAGCTTTACACCATGCAGCGGTATTTACAGTATGATCTGTTAGAAGAGACTGGGATGCTACAGTTTGACAGCTGGGCTTCGACCTTTGGAGAGACGGTAACGGCCATGGAGCTTGCTCCGGAAGGAAGCGGCTACCGGAATAAGACACGGTTCGCCCGGTTTTATAACCTGCCGGAGCTGATGACCTTCTTTAAGGAGCGCGCGGATATTCAGACCGCCGATATGCTGCAGCTTCCGGTTCCCAAAGCGGAATATCACGATATCGTACTTACTCCCTCGGAGCTGCAGAAACGGATGGTTCGGGAACTGGGAGAGCGTGCGGAAGCGGTTCGCAAAGGGAACGTGGATCCGACCAAAGACAATATGCTGCGGATTACGACGGATGGACGAAAGCTCGCGCTCGATGAACGGCTGATTGACGAGAGACTGGATGGAACGAATAGCAAAGCCCGGCGCTGCGCGGAAACTGCGTTGCGGATCTGGAAGGAAACCATGGAGCAGAAAAGCGCCCAGCTGATCTTCTGCGACCTGTCCACCCCACGAAAGGACGGATTTGATGTGTATACGGAGCTGAAGAAGCAGCTGATGGAAGGGGGCGTGCCGGAGAAGGAGATTGCCTTTATCCACGACGCCAATACGGACGCCAGAAAAACGGAGCTGTTTGCCAAAGTCCGCCGGGGAAACGTCCGGTTTCTGCTTGGCTCTACGGCCAAAATGGGCGCCGGAACCAACGTCCAGGACCGCCTGATTGCGCTCCATCATTTAGATGTCCCCTGGAAGCCATCGGATATTGAGCAGCAGGAAGGGCGGATTTTGCGCCAGGGAAACCAGAATGAGAAGGTACACATTTATCGGTATGTAACGGAAGGAACCTTCGACGGGTACAGCTGGCAGCTCATCGAAAACAAGCAGCGGTTTATTTCCCAGATTATGACCAGTAAATCTCCGGTACGCAGCTGCGCGGATCTGGATGATTCGACCTTATCCTATGCGGAAGTCAAAGCGCTGGCTGCCGGAAACCCGGAAATCAAGGAAAAAATGGAACTGGATGTGGAAGTCAGCCGGTTAAAGCTTCTGCAGGCAAATTATCAGTCTCAGAAATATGATCTGGAGGATGCGATCCGAAAACGTTATCCAAAACAGCTTGCCTATCTAAAAGAAACCGAAGCGCAGGTACAGAAGGACCTGCCGCGCTATATGGACCGGAAGGAAGAAGGAAGTGGAGAAACCTTCCGTATAAAACTTTCGGAAGCGGTCTATGCCGAAAAAGAGCCGGCTGGTCAGAAACTGCTTTCGCTTTGTAAGGAACTGAAAAAGAAGGGAGAGCAGGACTGGACTCTGGCCGGAAACTTCTGCGGTTTTAAGCTGTTTGTGAAATGTAAGTCCATGTTTTCCGACCAGTATGAGGCAAAGCTGTGCGGAAGCGGATCTTACGAAGTGGAGTTGGGCGACGACGCCCTGGGGAACCTGACCCGCCTGAAGAACGAACTGGAGCGATTGCCAAAGCATTTGGAGGACATTCAGGCTGCACAGCAGGATACCCTGCAGGATCTGGAGCGGGCAAAGGTGGAGGTAACAAAGCAGTTCCCACAGGAAGCAGAGCTTTTGGAAAAGCAGGAACGGCTCGATGTGCTGAACCGGCGGCTGGACGCAGACGCAAACAGGGAGCCCAACCGATCCCAGGAACCGGGAGAGGGTTTGCTGGAATCGGAGCCAGAACCGATACAAAGGAGCGCATCTCAGCGAGAGTCTCTGCAGGCAAAAAAAGAGTTGGCATTCTGCCGTTAGACATGATACACTAAACGAAACCGCAGAAGGAGCCGGAAAGAAGGGAGAGCAGGATGGAAAAAGATTTGATCCATACAAAAGATTATCTGGAGTATGTAAAAGTGGATCGCTACGCGGCTTATGGGAATTTTCTGGATCGTTTTCGGGAATGTAATAACCAGGGGCGTCAGCGCCTGATTGCGGAACGTCCGGAAGCGCATCCGGATTACCACGTCGATCTTGCAATTCTGGCCGCGACCGTAGAGGTACTGGTGAAAGAGTATGGGCTTTCCATGCCAAAGTGGGTAAGTGATCCGATTTATATTCAGGAAGAACCCTATTATGGTGGAGCGGAGAACCCAGACTATCAGATGTTTTTAGAAAAAACGGCTCTGCCGGAATTTGCGAAACGAAACCTTTTTTTAGGAGACAATTGTATGAACCGCGCTTAGGTTCCGATGAATGGAATAGAAACGAGAAAGACAAGTCAAATCAGGACTTGTCTTTTTTTGTACAGAAAAAACAGGAGGAAGAGAACATGCAGTCCTTTTCGAAAAAAGAGATTTTGCAGTATTTTGAAGACCTGAACCAGATGTTGGCATCCCATAATCAGACAGGGGAGCTGCTGATTTGTGGCGGCGCGTCGATGGCGCTGCTTTATGATGAGACGATCCGAACCCAGGATATTGATGGATATATTTTATCCGAATCGGTCAAACAGGATATCTTAAACTATGCGGCAGTCATCCAGGAAGAGTATGGACTTTCCAGTAATTGGTTCAATGAGTCCGCAAAGGGATTTATCAATCGAAACTGGCCGCAGGATACCATTGAAACCTATTCCAATCTGACGGTAAAAAGTGTGCCGGCGGAACAGCTTCTGGCGATGAAACTCAGTTCCGCGAGGCCTTACAGCCGCGATCAGGAGGATGCGATCCGATTGATGGATTACCTGGGGATCCAGACGCAAGAGGAGGTGTTTCAAATTTTAGAGAACAATCTGCAGGAACCCGTTCTTTTGCCAAAGGTACAATATTTCGCACAGGAGACATTCCAACAATATCAAACGAAAGAGGTGTGTCGGAAAGATGCACCGATGCCGGAACAAACAGGAGCTGTTATCGGGAGATATACAGCGGAGATACAGAAGGCCTGTCAGATGGCAAGACGCATAGTAAATGAGAACCAGCGGACGGAATTCCCTTCCTTTGTAGAAGAGCGTGAACGAAGGAAACAGGCTTCTTTCGCGGGAAAGGAAAACAGGCAGGGGATTTCTTCCGAGTTGGAGCGCGATAAAGATGATTTCACACGGTCACGATAGCAGGAGAGCCTGCTTTTTTTATTGGGAGGATGGATATGATTGAGATCAAAGTAATGAAAGAACGAATTACCACTAAAGAAGTCCTGGAGTTTTATGGAGTATCGTTTAACTCCAAAGGCTTTGCCCCCTGTCCGTTCCATCCGGAACGAACCCCTTCCTTTCATTATAACCAGAAAAAAGACAGCTGGCATTGCTTCAGCTGCGGAAAGGGTGGGGATATGTTCGATTTTGTGGCAGAGTATTTTCACTTTTCTCTGCCAACGGATCTGCCGAAAATCCTGCAGAAAATTGACCAGGACTTGCGGTTGGGTCTGGATCAGTCTTTATCCCCGGATGAGCAGAAACAGCTGCAGACACAAAGAGAAGAAGATAAGAAGATTCAAAAGGCGAAAGAACAGTGGGAAGCATCCCTGAAAGACAATTATGACCGCTGGGGAATGGTGTTTCGAAAGGTATTTCGGACGTTTGGAGAACGGGAAGCAAATAATCCGGAGTTCCAGGAGCTGATCGACCGGTTTGAAGACGCTTTTGCAGATGGGTCGGGCAATACGTTTCGCAGCTGGCCGCCGGCGGATTTAAGCCGGCAGCAAAAGCGCTGGATGCTTCTGGCGGTTCAGGGACCGATGAAGGAATCCCAGCCGAATTTTTCTGCTTTCCTGGATTCCCATAAGGCGGAGATGTCAGCCCGGCACCAGCAAATGCCTGGGCACAGCCTGGAATGCAGAACAAAATAACAGGAAAAGAAAGGAACAAACTGGATGGTAACACAGCAAACGCAAAGCACCCAAAGAGAGGTGCGGAAACAGAAGCGGGAATTAGAACAGAAGAACCAGGTGTATCGAAAAGCAAAAAGGAGCCGAAAACCGTACTATTTGATTGGATCGATTTTACTGGTCTATCTGTTCTTTTTTTGCTCCAATCTGATTTTTCCACAGGGGGAAGTCCACAAAGCAGGGGCAACCAAACCGGGAGAAGCCGTTCCCTTTGCAGAGAATCGAACGGTGACTCTGATCCAGGCTACCTATAGCCCGGATCAGGAGCTAATGGAAATTGTCCTGCAGTATACCAATGAAAATTATGATAACGTCAACGATTATTACTATACGATGACACTGGCCGGTGCGGATACAAAAGGCCTTACGGTCAATCCACGGTTTGAGGAGCCTTTGATTACGGTGCTTTTGATTCCAAACCTGCCAGAGGATTATCGGGAATTAACCCTTCTGTTTGCTCCTAAGACCGTTTCGATGGATCAGATCACCGATGATATTACCGGAACGGTTGTACTGAACGAATACAATGTCACAGAAGGTACGATTGATCGCTCGAAAACAAAAAGCGCATATTTAAAAGAACGTCTGGAAGTGATCCTGGTTTCCTATGAGAAAACACTGCAGCGGCAGGAGAAACAGAAAGCAAAGCTGGAGAATCGTATCGAGGCTCTTTTATCGGAGCAGGACGCTTTTCAAGAGAATAAGCGCTACATGACCGAGGAAGAAGTGGAGCAGGGAGAAGCCTTGCTTCTGGAAAATGAGACGGAACTCATGGAGGTACGAGAAGAACTCAAACAACAGGAAGCAAGAATCAAAGAAACGAAGAAATTGATTGAGGATGCAAAGGAAACGTATCAGCAAATTTAAGTATATTTAGTTAAGACGGAGAATAAATACACAAACGACAAAAAAACAAGAAAGGAGATGCGTGGAACAGGAAGTAATTTTGTATGGCAAAGCGACGTACAAACGAAATAATATTTTGCAAATATGGTAATTTGAGGGAGATAAATTATAAAAGCAGTACGGCAACTGTACGTCAAAATTAAGATAGATTTTTCCAATTCATTCAAAGCTCATCCAGTGACAAAAAAATGTACGGCAACTGTACGTCAACTTGGGGGAGTTTTGTTTTTTTGAGTAAAATTTGTACGGCATTTGTACCTCAAAAAGGAAAAACCTGCTATCACTTCAAACGCCTGGCTTTGCCAGACCTATCACGAATGTGATAGCAGGTTTCCCTTATGCTCTTTCCATCCCTTTCAGGGAGGGAAACTACCGATTCCGCGCAAAAATATACAAAATGGATCTATTTGTAAGAAACCTGGAAAAACGCACAATCTGCGCGCTGGACGACCTGGCCAGGGCGCAGGGAAAATCCAGGAATCAATATTTGAAGGAGCAGCTGACACTGCTTGCAGAATTTCCGTCTCTGCAGGAGCGGGAAGACCGTTATCGAACCCTGGTACAGCAACTGGCTGGACTGATCCAGGAGAACACACAGATCATAGAAGATCTGATGAGGATCCTTACCGAAGAAAGGAGTGAAGAAACATGGACAACCGAGTAAAAAAGACGATCCGGCTGGGTCCTTCTCTGGCAAAGCAACTGGAAACCTATGCGAAAGAAGAAGATGTGACGGAAACATTTGTCTTTGAGCAGGCATTGAAACAGTATTTTCAGAATCAGAGAGAGGAATATGATCGCATTGCGGAACGATTTCTGGAACTGTATGAGGCGAAATATAAAAACTATATGACACGGGTTCGGCTGGCTGCAAGAGAAGCGGACGTCAATTCTCAGATTCTGCTGGAACTGGCCAATTCCATGCTGTTTTTAAACAGTGCGGAAGGAAAAGATTTTATTGCTAGCGATGAAATGGAGCATCCGATGATGCAAAATGCCAAACATTTTGTCAAAGATCGGATCGCAAGGTTTAAGCAAAAAAATGATTCCAGGAGACATGAGTAATGGCGGCAGGACTGATTTTTAAAACGAAATTTGTCTCAGCGGGAAGCGCAGGGTTTGGGCGGTACTTGAATTATATCGACCGTCCGGAGGCGGTGCAGCTGGATCGGCTGAGGGAGTTTGATGTATTTCAGACCTACACCGAATACATGGGAAATCCGGAAAAATCAACGGGGTTGTTTACCGCGGAAAAAGACCGGCTGAATACGGAGGAAAAGCAGACCATAAAAGAGCTGTTTTCGGAGGCGCAAGGCAGGGGAAGCCTGTTGCATCAGTCTTTGTTTTCCTTTGAATCCGAGTGGCTGAAGGAGAACGGCCTGATGGACCAGTCCGGTGCCATTGCCGAGGCTCCCCTGCGGGAGTACACCCGGAAAGCGATTCAGACTCTGATGAAAGAAGAACAGATGCAGAATTGGAAATGGACCGCCGCGATTCATCGGAATACGAAGCATGTGCATATTCATATCGCCATGGTGGAGCCGTTCCCCAGCTGGACGGAAGGGGTGGGGCGCTGCAGAAGGAATCCAAACACCGGAGAACTGTATCAGCGGGGAAAATTTCAGGCCGGCAGTCTGAGAAAGACAAAAGCAGCCTTTGTGAACCTGGCCATTGGCTCTCAAAAGGAACAGGCACGGATGAATGAGCTGCTGCGGCAGCGGATTCTGGCCGGAAAGCGATCCATGCCATTTTCCGAACAGAAAGGAAGCGCTATGGAAGCATCGTTTCTACGGCTTTTAAAGGGTCTTCCGGAGGATATGCGCCTGTGGAATTATAACATGAGTGCGATGGAGCCTTATCGGGAAGAGATCAACGAGCTTTCCCGGTTATTCTTAGAATCGTACTTTCCGGAAGAATTTCAGGAATATCTGCAGATTGCTTCGAAGCTATCTGAAAAATATGCGCGAAGCTATGGAGGGACGGAGTGGTCCGACCAATTTGAAGCCGGGAAAGTCCAGGACTTATATGTCAGAATGGGAAACGCGATTCTGGCAGAATGCAGGCAGGTTCGGTGGAAGGAACGGCAGATAGAAGCTCATCCGGATGCTTTGAACCTTCCTTCTGACCGGAAACAGTGGCAGGAGAGCAGGAAGACGCGATATCGTTCGCATGTCTTCCAGAGGACTTGCTTTTTTCTTTCTCGAATTTTTCAAAGGGATCTGCAGAGTATGAAGAACCAGGCGGCTTATGAGCGGCTGAGACAGGAAGAAGAGTGGAGAAGAAAGAACTCTTTATAAGTTATGGTTTTGAAACTTGAGCTTTTTATGCTAGACATCTGATCATGAATATACCTAAATTATTAGGTATATTCAAGTAGAAATGGAAAAAATATAATTGCATTTGGGGAGATGTGCAATTATGCAGAGGGAATATACAGTTTCATATGAGCCATTATGGCAGACTATGCGGGAACGAAGAATTACAACATATGATCTGACAGTAAAGCATCATTTTAATAAGGGAACACTGTATCGTTTACAGCACGGACATAATGTGAATATATCTACAATTGCGGAATTGTGCAAAATCCTGGATTGTAATGTGGAGGATGTCGTAAAAATTGAATAAAAAGGTGATGATAGCGAGTCTCTATAAAATGGAATTCTTGAAAGAATACGTTTTGCGGGGACTTTTTGTATGGAGAAGAAGGCAATTTAACGAATAAAGAAAAAAGGGGATAGAACGGTTTCAGTTCGAGGTCATTGGGAAATATGGTATAATGAAAGCAATATTTAAGAGAGGAGTTGTAAGTGTGTTTTGTGTTGCGATCTGCGATGATGATGAATTGTTGTGCTCACAGTTAGAACGAGTTCTAGAGCCTTATAGGAAGAGAGGTTTAATACATTCGGAAATATTCTATAGTGGAGAAAAGTTGTGTAAGGCTTTAGACTCAGGAGAGCATTACGATTTGCTTTTTTTGGATATTGAGCTTTGTATTATGAACGGAGTTGATGTTGGAAAGAAGATAAGGGACGTACTGGGTAACGAAAGAATCCATATTGTATATATTTCTGCGAAGCAGGAATATGCCATGGAACTATTCTCAGTACGCCCAATGAACTTTCTAATAAAACCAATTTCAGCAAAAACTATAATTGAGAATGTAGAGAAAGCAATGGCCTTATCTGAAATGTATGATACATATTTTGAATTCAAATTTGGCAAAGAGTTTTTTCGAATTCCATATGGAGATATTCTATATTTTGAAAGTCACAACCGAAAAGTTTTGATTCATACAAAAACAGAAGTAAAAGAAACCTATGGAAAACTAAAGATTGTGGAAAAACACGCGCCCCCGAATTTCGTCAGGATTCATCAATCCTATCTGGTAAATCGAATTTACATAGCCTATTGGAAATATGAAGAGATTCGTTTAACAAATGAGCATATACTGCCTATCAGTCAGGCTTATCGAAAAAATGTAAGCGGATTTTTGCTTCAGAACAGCAGGTAATGGAGGGAAAAAATGGATCTGGAATTAATCTTGTGTCTGACAGGAAATTTGTTCGGAATCTATATTATCAGCAGATTCTTTGCGCTCTTTTTTGAAAAACAGGGGTCAAATCAGAGAAAATGGTTCAGATTTGTTTGCTATAGTTTTTACTATATTTTTAACAGCCTTGCTTCACTTTATTTTTTTTGGCCACCGGTGTTGATCCTTTCTACAAATGTTATTGGTTGTTTACTGGTTTCCTGGAGTTATAAAGGAAAATGGAAACATCGGATTCGCGCAGTGTTGCTGATCGTCGCAATGAGTGTGGTATGTGAGGATGTAGTCTACTATTATTTTAGTAATCTGCATATAAAACATCTCACACTTATTGTGATTTTGTCATCGAATTTATTATATTTCATGCTAGCATTATTGCTGCAGAAAGTAGTGGAACTGAGACATGGAGAGGAAATCGCATTTCTGGAATGGATTGTAGTCATTATAGTCCCAGTATGTAGTCTTCTGGTTTCAATTGTGGCTTTGGATGATTGTAAAGATGAGCTGTCAATTGTAGTTGGTGGTATCAGTATGATCGTGATGAATGTTTTTTTGTTTGTCCTTTTAGATCGAATTCAACATATGCATCGAAATCAGTTAGATCTTGCACTTTTGGAGCAGCAGAACCAGGCTTATGAAAGTCAGATGAAACTTATGAGGGATTCAGAAGAACGAGTTACAGCGTTAAGGCATGATTTAAAAAATCATTTCCTTGTGTTAAATCAACTGGCGGAACAGAGTCAATGCACAGAGGTGACGCAGTATATACATCGTTTGATGCCATTGATAAGCCCTCGAGAAAAAATTGTGTCTACAGGGAATCCGGTGATTGACGGATTCTTGAATTTAAAGCTAAATGAGGCCGCTACATATGGAGCAAAGATTGATACAGAAATCAATATATCTTCCAATTTGCCCATTGCTCCAAAAGAAATCAGTATTGTGTTGGGAAACCTCCTGGACAATGCCATAAGGGCATTGAAAGAGTGTGAGAGCCATTCATTTTTGGCAATTATCATGCGTCAGGAGCCCGGAATACTGTTTATTGAAATTAAAAATTCACACAATGGCAGGATTCACAGGGTGGGAAATATGTTTAAAACAACAAAGGAACAGAAAAAAGGACATGGAATTGGTTTGAAGAATGTGCAGCGGGTTGTAGAAGAGTACCATGGACAGATGGAAATTAACAATACCGAAGAAAGTTTTTTTGTTAAATTGGTGATGTTTATTTAGATAGAATTTTATAATGAAAATATACAAGAAGCATGTTGTAAATGAAGTGTTTTATAACATGCTTTTTTAATTTCAACATGAAACAAGTGCAATTCTTACGAGAAAGGAAAAAACAAGAAAATATTTTGTATAATTTAGAATATATCAAAAACTGAGTAGATAAAGAGGGAGAAAAAATGAACAAATTATCAGAAAAAATTGGAAAAGCATTTGCAAAAGCAGCACTGGCATCGGCTGCACGTAATGTTAACTCAACATGCAGATTTTATACTTATCAGGAGACAGTGCCGGAATGTGCTAAGCGACTAAGTAAGGAAAAGTCAAATAAGAAAAAATGATAAATTTACTGGTGAAAACTTCCGTGGAAAGGTTAATAAGAAAAGGAATCATAGACGAATCCGAAAGAGAGTTGTACTGCTTTGGAGCTAATGGCTTATATTGTTTTCTTATTAACATTATAACATCAATGGCAATCGGTGCTTTATTCGGTATGTTATGGCAGAGTCTTTTGTTTTCGGCAGCGTATATACCATTACGGAGTTATGTCGGTGGATATCATGCTAAGACACCAGGGATGTGTTACTTTCTGTCAACTCTTCTGATTGCCAGTGTATTAGTTGTGTTAAAATATGTACCCTTTTCTACGGATGGAATGTATATTGCCTTGGTGGTATCGACTGCTGTAATTTTCTTAAAAGCGCCAGTGGAAAGTGAGAATAAACCGTTGTCGGCGCGAGAAAGGCAAGAATATGGAAGAAAAGCGAAGGGGATAGCACTCATAGAATTACTTATATGTGTTATAGCCTGCAATTTATTCCCGGATGGCGTGGAATGCGTTGTTGCGGCGATATGCGGGAGTTCTCTATTGTTAGTATTTAAAATATTGGATGAAAATAAAATTAATTTCAGAAGATGGTAAAGATGCCAACCTATTTTGGATCACCCGTCTATTAGTTGATTAACGAATGATTCTACAGGTGTTAAACAAAAGGAGCTTCCTGTATAATTCAAATATAGGGAATTTCATGAAAGGTGGTTGAGAA
>JAHZHL010000011.1 GCA_019420305.1 Bacillota bacterium
TCTGCAATTCATTCAAAAATTTTCATTTTAAACTTGACTTTTAATAGTTAGTCTTCTGTCTGAACTTCCTTTTTGAAGAAATGCAATCTTCTAATTATTCTGTATATATAGCTAGCAAAATGTATGCCACTTAGTTTAATTTTGAATTTTCAACCTTTTCTTACAAATAACAAAAAACATAGTGTTTGTCCTCGCACACACTATGTTTTTTTTAATTCTATGCATTCTGTTTTTTCAACAGGTTTCTTTACATGTTATCCTATACACACACTGTCTTTTTTTACTGTCATATTCCTAGGCTGATCGGATTATAAATGAATCCCTAGACGCTTCATTTTCTGGTATAAAAGGGACCTGGATATTTTCAGGTAACGGGCAGCCTTACTCTTGTTATAGTCAAACCGCATCAGAGTTTCGTTAATCAGTTTTCTCTCCGCTTCCTTTTTAATGGCTTCGATGGGATTCTGTTCCCTCTGCAGGGCTTCCAGATCAATACTGCTGTTATCCGCCCTCCAGTTAAAATGCTCCGGCCGCAGGATTTCTCCCTGGGCGTAATTCATCGCCACTTCCACACGATTATAGAGTTCCCGCACATTTCCCGGCCAGTCATAATCCATTAGCTGCCGATACACATCCGGATCTACTTTCTGGATATTTTTCCCCAGCTCGCCGTTCAGCGACCGCACCTTCGCTTCCACCAGTTCCGGAATATCTTCCAACCGCTCTCTCAGCGCGGGAACATTAATGGGGAATACATTCAGCCGATAATAAAGGTCTTCCCGGAACTCGCCTTTATAGACCAGTTCCCTTAAATCCTGGTTTGATGCCACAATCACGCGGACGTTGACATTTACGTCGTCTTCGCTTCCCACCGGCGCGATTTCCCCCTCCTGCAAAGCCCTCAGCAGTTTTGGCTGAAGAGACAGAGGCATCTGGTTGATCTCGTCAATGAAAAGAGTCCCCTCATCTGCCTGTTGAAATTTTCCTTTTTTTCCGCCTTTCTTCGCTCCGGTAAAGGCACCTTCCTCATAGCCGAACAGTTCTGATTCGATGAGGGATTCTGCCATTCCCGCCGCGTTGACTTTTACAAAGCTGTTAAAAGCCCTGGCGCTTAAATTATGAATGGAATGGGCTACCAATTCCTTGCCGGTCCCGGTTTCTCCGCAGATCAGGACCGTGGAGTTTGTCGTACTCGCAAGTTCAATCTGATATTTCAAATCTTTTATTTTCTGAGAAGATCCCAGGATATTGTTAATGGAGTATTTCGTGCTTTTGAAATTCCGCACTTGCTCCCTGAAATAGGCCATTTCATCTTTCAGGGTTCCCGCGTACTTTGTCAGCAAATCGTCCAGCGCGTCGATATCCTGGATCATGTCATATTCCAGAACGCCTACGATCTCTCCGTCCTTTCTCAGCTGCACCTGTGTACTGACGCTCATTCTCCCGTCGCAGAAATAAAAGTTCGTATTGAATTTATTCGGGCCCTTGAGAAGATTCTGCATATTAGACGGAGGGAATACGTCCGTCACATATTTTCCCATAATTTTTTCCCGATCCACTTTTATATAATCCGCGCACTGTTCATTCATATAAACGACATTTCCATTTTTGTCAATTACCATTAATCCGGTAATAGCATCCAGAAACAAATCATAATCTTTGCTGATATCCATGCCGCACCCCCTCTCATTTCTGAAAAACCTTCTTATTTTTATGGTACATCGGGGAAAGGAAAAAGTAAAGGACGCTTTTCCTCTTATTTTACCAGCAGTTTTTTGATCCCGCGTTCCAGTCCGTCCAAAGACAGTTCAAACATGGGGAACACTTCCCCGATGGCCTGGATCGTCTGCGCGCCGTAAGCCCAGTCCCACTCGGATTCATGAATGGGGTTGAGCCAGATCTGTTTTTTATACCGGCGTTTGAATTTTTTCAGCCATTCAATTCCAAGCTCGTCATTCCAAAGCCCGATCACCGAGTTTCCGCCCCTCCGGTATAATTCCGAAGGCGCCATAGCCGCGTCTCCGACAAAAATCACTTTATATTCGCTGTCCAGATTGGACAGCACCCAGTTTGTTTCAATCCAGTCGCCCCGTTTGCACAGGGGGGTATTGTACAGATTGTCATAGATGCAGTTGTGGAAATAGTATACTTTCAGATCTTTAAAATGGTTGGATTTGCGCAATGCCTGAAAGAGCTGGTTGCACAGGCGGCTGTAGGGAAGCATGGAGCCGTCTGAATCAATCAGCAGCAGCACCTTTACCGTATTTTTTCTCGGCTTGTCGTAAACGATCTCCAGAAGCCCTGCGTTTTCACAGGTTTTATCAATGGTCTGATCAATATCCAACTCCGTTCTCTCCCCTTCCACCCGGGAAGAATACTGGCGCAGCTTGCGGAACGCCATCTGAAACTGGCGGATATCCAGAATATTGTCCTGGCGAAAGTCCCGGAAGTTCCGTTCTCCCGCGATCTGTACGGCGGATTTGTGCCGACTGCGGCCGCCTACGCGGATTCCCTGTTTATTGTAGCCTCCCCGGCCCATAGGAGAGGTTCCGCCGGTTCCGATCCAGTAGTTTCCGCCATGATGCTTTTCCTTCTGTTCCTCAATTCGCTCGTGAAACATCTGCAGCAGTTCATCCAGTTCCCGGAAAAAGTCGTCACCGTTTCCTTTGTCATTGATATCCCGTTCCAGTTCTCCATCACTGAGCCATTTCCAGAATTCCTCCGGTAGATCTTCCGGAGTTTCCACGCCCTGAAAGTACTCGGCGAAAACCGCGTCAAACTTGTCGTAGTCCGCCTCAGTCTTGATAATAATGCTGCGGCACAGATAATAAAAGCCTGTAAGGGAAGAACCCGCCAGTCCTTTATCCAGCGCGGAAATCAGGGACAGCCATTCATTGATGGAAACCTCAAGGCCTTTTGCCCTGAGCAGATAAAAGAATTCTAAAAACACATTACCACCTCTTGAGCGAATAGCCCTTTTCTTTGATCTCATGCATAATATCAATGTCCTGGTTCTTTTTCAGGAGCACTCCCACAAACGGAATTTCATCCTTAATTTTGTTGACGCTCACTCCACTGATCATCAAAGCCTGCAGCCAATCCAAAAGCTCGGAAGTGCTGGGTTTTTTCTGGATTTCTTTCATATTGCGGATCTCATAAAACGCTTCCAGCGCCTTCTGGCACAGCTTCCGGTCAATGTCTCCGAAATGCACCTTGATGATCTCCTCCATCTTTTCCGCATTCGGAAATTCGATGTAATGGAAAATGCAGCGGCGCAGGAACGCGTCCGGCAGTTCCTTTTCCGCGTTTGAAGTAATAATGACGATTGGTCTGTGCTTGGTCTTTATGGTTTCTTTCGTTTCATTAATATAGAATTCCATTTTGTCCAGCTCCCAGAGCAAATCGTTGGGGAACTCCAGATCCGCCTTGTCGATTTCATCGATCAGAAGCACGACCTGTTTGTCGGAAGCAAAGGCTTCTCCCAGCTTTCCCAGCTTGATATATTGTTTAATGTTGGCTACATCGCCTTCTCCGAACTGGCTGTCATAAAGTCTCTGTACGGTATCGTACACATAGAGCCCTTCCTGCGCCTTGGTCGTTGATTTGATTCCCCATATGAGCAGCTTCATGTCCAGCGCGTCCGCGATGGCTTCCGCCAGCATGGTCTTTCCGGTTCCCGGTTCGCCTTTGATGAGCAGGGGCTTTTCCAGGGCAATGGATACATTGACCGCGTTCATCAGCTCCTGGGTAACCACATATTTGTCGCTGCCTTTAAAAACGTCTAACTTTTTCATCTACATTCTCTCCTTCTACCTTCAGACTGTAACATCGCCTTTTTGCACATATGCAACTATTATACCATCTTCTCCTGTCTTTGGGTAATTTTTTTATCCTGCCGGACCACAAAAAAAGAACCCCCGTAAGAGTTCTTTCTTTTTGACGCTAAATCTTTTCGATCTCTTCCAGCGTAAGTCCTGTGATCTCCAAAATTTCTTCCGGCCGCATATTTTTCGCTTTCAGCCTTCGGGCAATATTCAGCTTTTCATCTTTGCGGCCTTCCGCAATACCTTCGGCGCGTCCCTCCGCAATACCTTCTGCGAGACCTTCGGCATGACCTTCCAGAATGCCTTCCGCGAGACCTTCGGCATGGCCTTCCATAATCCCTTCGGCATGGCCCTTCGCATGGCCCTCCGCGTATCCCAGTTCTTTTGCCTTCTGCTTTTCCTCCCGTACCTCCTTTACCTCCCGCATGAGAATCGCTTCCTGCATCTTATACATCTCGCGGGACATCCGGTACGCGAACAGCCGGTCATCTTCGCTCACTTTTTTCAATTCTTCATCCGCCATGGCGATCACCTCATCTCCTGTCTCCAGCAGCCTCTCCACATACGCTTCCTGCCCCGGCTCCCCCGTGCTGTTCATATAGGCGCTCAGTACTTCCAGCGGGCTCAGCTCTTCCGCCTTCTTTCCCCGCCAGTTGTATTTCCCCAGTTCCAGAATATGCAGCTGCGCCATTTCACTCAGCTCATAACCCGTTCTCTGATTTTTCAGCACAAAACAGCTGTGCGCCGGTTCGCTCTCCGGCAGGCAGGAATCCTTTAAAATCACGATTACGATACTTTTTTTCAGTTTATCATAGTTTTCTCCCTTTTCCAACCCCCGTACCACCAGTGGCGGTGTCAAGTTGTTGTGGAGTTTTTGGTTGACAGATCCAAAATGATTATCA
>JAHZHL010000012.1 GCA_019420305.1 Bacillota bacterium
CGCTGACTGCGGATGAAATCGCGGAGGAAGCGGAATTCTTCTCCTTCGGAACCAATGACCTGACACAGATGACCTTTGGTTTCTCCAGAGATGATACAGGCAATATCATTAAAGAGTACAGAGAGAAAGGCATCTTTGAAGAAGATCCGTTCCAGTCCATTGACCAGACCGGTGTAGGCCAGCTTGTTAAGATGGCAGTGGAAAAAGGAAAAGCGACAAGACCGAACATTAAGCTTGGAATCTGTGGGGAACACGGTGGAGATCCGAAGTCCATCGAATTCTGCCACAACATTGGCCTTCAGTATGTATCCTGTTCGCCGTTCAGAGTACCGATTGCGAGATTAGCGGCCGCGCAGGCAGCAGTGAAGAACAGCTAATGGAAAATTGAGTCGGTTGATGATGCTGTTAAGTAAATAAAATGGAAAAGGTTCCGGCTGGTCAGAGTATCTGCTCTGACGGGTCGGAACCTTTTTGCGCGCAAGTGAGCGCGGACAGCGCTCTTTTAAGCGTTCTGCAACTGGTTGTCGGTACATTCTGTCTCCAATAGGGAAGTACAGTGCGCGCAGCGGGTGGCTTCCACAGGGATGTCACTCAGACAGAAGGGGCATTTCTTTGTTGCGGGAGCTTCTTCTTCTTTTTTTCTTGAGCCGAGAGCTACCAGTTTATTGATCCCCTTGAGCAGGCAAAACAGTACAAAGGCCATGATGAAGAAATTAACCAGAGCTGAGATGAAGGCGGAGGCAAATCCGGCAACATCCTGCAGGGTATAAACCTGGCCGCCTGTTACAAAGTTCAGAATGGGATTGATAAAGTTATCCGTAAGAGATGTAACGATTGCGGAGAAAGCGCCGCCGATAATTACGCCGACGGCCATGTCCATCATGTTTCCGCGCAGAGCAAAAGTTTTAAATTCTTCGATAAATTTTTTCATATCAACATTGTCCTTTCTTTTGTTTCATTAGAATCGTCAAAAGCGCTTTTAACAATATAGCATATCCACGGGAATAAAGAAAGAAATTCATTGTATTTCATGATATAATATTTTTTATAGATTCTAGAGCCAGTAAGCCTTCGGCGGCAGACTCCCCGGGGCAATAAAAGGAGAAGGAAAGATGATTGAAAAGTTACAGAAACGGCGGAGTATCCGCAAGTATACAGGAGAGGATGTTCCGGAAGAAAAACTGAGACGTATTTTAGGCGCGGGACTTTTATCTCCTACGTCTAAAAATCTTCATCCGTGGGAGTTCCTCGTAATACAGGATAAACGCACGCTTGAAAAGCTGGCGGACTGCAGAGATAAGGGAGCGGATATGCTGAAAGGCGCGGCGGCGGCGATCCTTGTAATGGCAGATACGGAGGTAAACGATGTCTGGGTGGAGGACTGCTCCATCGCTATGAGCAATATGCATCTTACCGCGGCGGATCAGGGAGTGGGAAGCTGCTGGATTCAGATCCGGAACCGGAGGAGCAGAAAAGACGGAATGACATCGGAAGCGTTTCTGAAAGAATTATTTGCCTTAGAAGAAAAATACGCGATAGAAGCTATTCTCTCACTGGGAATTCCGGCTCAGGAACGGCCTCCGCTGCAGCTGGACGAAAGACTGTGGGAAAAAGTCCACTTTGAGACATTCTGAGCCTGGGATCAGTCGCTTCGATTGTCTTTGGGATCGATGCCGATATCGTTGTTCAGCACCCGTCCGAAGGTGATGGAGTTTTCTCCGAATTTCGCCCGGATATCGTCGATGGTTCGCTCTACTTTTTCCTCTTTTTCATGGGAATCCGTGTTCTCGTCGAAAAAAGAAAGCTGACGCGCGTCGTTTTCATCGCATAGGTTAATCGCGGTGATGGTCAGCATCCGGATCGGTGCGTTTATGTTCCAAGAAGCCTCGATAATCGAAATGGCTTCCCGAAAGATTTCTTCCGCCAGGTTTGTGGGCGCGGCCAGCTGTTTCTGGCGGGAGATTACCTTGAAATCGGGATCTTTAATATCCACTTTTATCCCGGCGCCTTTCATCTGGTATTTGCGGAGTCGGCTGGCGACTGTATCGGAGAGGGCCGTTACCGCAACTTTGATATCATCTATCCCTATCAGATTCCTACGGAAGGTGGTTCCATTGCCGACAGACTTTATTTTTTCTCGCTCCGAATAGCGGCAGACCGGACTGCTGTCCAGGCCGTTGGCGTATTCGTACAGCATGCCCCCCTGCTTTCCTAAAAGCGCGGTTAAAAGTCCGCGGTCGGTTCGGGCCAGATCACCGATAGTATGGATCCCCGACTTGTTCAGCTTTTCCGCGGTGGCGCTTCCGACGAAAAACATCTTTCTAACGTTCATGGGCCAGAGAAGCTGTTTGTAATTGTCGCGGCTGATTACGGTCGTTCCGTCCGGTTTATTGTAATCACTTCCCATCTTCGCGAAAATTTTATTAAAGGAAACACCTACGGACAGGGTGAGACCCAATTCTCCGCGGATGGTCTCACGCAGGGTGTCGGCGATTTGCCGACCGGTTCCGAACAGTTTGAGGGAAGCGGAAACATCCAGCCAGGATTCATCAATACTGAACGGCTCCACCATATCGGTGAACCGCTGATAGATTTCATTGATCTTCAGGCTGTATTCTTTGTATTTGTAGTGATGGGGCGGAAGAAGATGAAGATCCGGGCACTTTTTTTTCGCCTGCCAGACTGTCTCAGCTGTTTTTACATTATATTTTTTTGCATGGGTATTTTTGGCCAGTATAATACCGTGGCGGTTCTCCGGATTGCCGCAGACTGCCACCGGAACATGTTTTAATTCAGGATGCTCTAAAAGCTCCACAGAGGCGTAAAATCCGTCCATGTCACAGTGTAAGATTGTTCTGTCCATAAACCTATTATATACGATTGACGCGGCGCGGACAAGCGGGAGAAGAAGGGGAAAAGACTTGGCAAACGGAACGTGATCCGATAAGATAAAAAGAAACAGAGGAAATGAGGTAATCGTTATGAAATATGATTTTACAACCATCATGGAGCGCCGCGGACGGGACGCGATGGCGGTGGATCTTCCGGGAACTTCTTCGGGAAACGGATTTTTCTCAGGAGGAAAGATCCGGGAGGGATTTGACGTTATTCCCATGTGGGTGGCGGATATGAACTTTCCCACCGCCCCCGCGATTCCCCGGGCCATCGCTGCCAGGCTCCAGCATCCCGCCTATGGGTATTTTACTCCGAGAAAGGAGTATTACGACGCGATTATCAGCTGGCACCAGCGGCGATATGGGATTACCGGACTGGAAAAAGAACAGATCGGGTATGTGAATGGAGTTTTAGGAGGTGTTGTATCCGCTCTGAATGTACTCTGCTCTCATGGGGATTGTGTTGTGCTGCAGTCACCGACCTATATCGGTTTTACCCACGCGATTGAGGATAACGGATGGAAGATTGTCCTCAATCCGATGATTCAGGACGAAGATGGAGTGTGGAGAATCGATTATCCGGATCTGGAGGAAAAGTTGCTCCGGCATCACATTCACGCCGCCGTTTTCTGTTCGCCCCATAATCCTTTAGGGCGTGTGTGGGAGCGATGGGAAATTGAAAAGTTGATGGAACTTTACCGAAAATATGAGGTATATGTGGTTTCGGATGAAATCTGGGCGGATCTGGTGATGCCGGGCCAGCGTCATATTCCGACCCAGTCAGTTTCGGAAGACGCGAAGATGCGGACCGCGGCCCTGTACGCGCCGTCGAAAACCTTTAATCTTGCCGGGCTGGTTGGATCTTATCAGGTGATCTATTCACCCTATCTGCGCCAGCGGATAAAAAAAGAAGAGGCTATGACTCATTTTAATGAAATGAATGTGTTGTCCATGTACGCGCTGATAGGCGCTTATTCCGGGGAGGCGGAAGAGTGGCTTGATGAGTTGAGACAGGTCCTGGACGGCAATCTGACTTATGCGGTGGATGTGATCCGTCAGAAGTTTCACGGCGTGAAGGTAACAAAGCCGCAGGGCACTTATATGCTGTTTTTAGACTGCACAGAGTGGTGCGCGGAGCATGAATGCAGCATAGAAGAACTGTACAAAGCGGGTATTGAGGTGGGCGTTATCTGGCAGGATGGCCGGCCGTTTCATGGAGACTGCCATATCCGCATGAATCTCGCGCTTCCGCGCGCCAGAGTAGAAGAAGCTTTTGAACGGCTGGAGAGGTATGTGTTCTGTGGAAAAGAAAAAAGCCGCGGTGAAGTTTAAGTTCAAGCCTATTGGCTGTAAACTTCATCCATTTTTGTTCGAGTAGCAGACGCTGTTCCGACTTTGAATCCGGGAAAAAAGGGGCAGAGGTTTTTCAACAGGCGAAATGTGTCTGTTTGCAGGGGTTTGCGGATTATCCACAAAAAAAATATTATTGTATACAATTTTATCCAAAGGGTGCTGTGGATAAACATTTTTTTACAATTATTGAAATTTAAATGTTTATGTACATTTGCCCAAAAGGGTTATCCACAAATTTGGATCCGCGATTTATGTTTTTTGCGGGAACGGCTGTTCCTGTGAAAAAACAGTGTATTTCTGCCTGCAGGATTCGTTTATTTCCGGGACATGGCATAAAAAACATAGCTGTAATCGTCTTTGTGTCGCAGATAGAGGTCGATTTCCGACTGCAGCATGGCCGCCGCACCCAGGGCATCCGGCTGATCCGGGTAAAGGCTTCTTATGCGATCCAGGTTTTTCTGTAAGGGAGCATAATACTCCTTCGTCCAGTCACTGACCGGGCAGACAAAATGACCTTCGGAAATATATCCGGCATCTTCAATCCGCCGCAGATTTTCCGCGATGGTGCCGATCTGGGGGTAGGCGGACTGCCAAAAATCCAGGCTTTCGCGGGAAGGGTCATCCTTTAGCCAGCTGATTTCGCTGCAGATCTGAAAACCGCCCGGTTTCAGAAAGCGTTTCCACTCCTTCAGGCCGCGTTCAAAACCAATGATGTAAATGGCGCCTTCCGACCAGATCAGATCAAAACTTTCCTTTTCAAAGGTCATATCAAACATGGACATCTCCAGACCGTGAACCCGATCGGAGATGCCGCGGGCAGCGGCGCTCTGGTTAAGCGTTTGGATATAAGGACTGTGGCTGTCAATGGCGGTGATATCCGCTTTCGGAAAATGAGACGCGAGAAGGAACGTATGGGTTCCAACTCCGCAGCCTACATCGAGAATTCGCACGGGCTGTGATTTCCGCGGGAAAAAGGCCAAAGCTTTTTCTGTGGATTCTCTGCTTCCCGGGCCCAGGCGTTCCATGCCCTGAAATGCTTCATAAAAATAGTCTTCTTTTGTCATTGTATATCCTCCATTGTTTCTTCCGGCATGTAATCTCTGCGAAGATCCGCAAAACGCACCATGATCCAGAAGGCAAGAGCCCATTGAACCAAGACGCGGCCGATCAAAATCCAGTCCCAGCCCGCGCCCACGCTGTCCAGGAACAGATCCGTCATGGAAATTACCGCGCTAAAGGTTTCCGTGACCGCAAAAATACAGGCGTTGCGCAGGCAGGGATGTGTTCCGCCTTTCTCCAGCTGTGCGGAACCGGCAAAAATACTGGTATAAAAAAGCAACAGAATCAGGCTTTCGACGAAAAGAGAAAGACCGCTTATGAACCAGTAGCCAGACGGATATGCCAGTTGGAGATACATGCGGATAAACCATAAAGCCACACCGGCCAGTCCCAGCTTTTGTGCGTACTGAAAAAGCTTCACCCCGCAACCCCGGTAAAGAGAGCTGGCTCCGGAAACTGCCAGGTACAGGCCAATCAGTCCTAAAACGCCCAGGAGCAGATTTGCTCCGCCCACGAACTCAAAGATATTTCTCAGGGAAAAAGGAAAACCGATTCCCGACAGTAAAAAGAGGGAGCTCCAGAGAAGGCGGCGGTATCCCCGATTCCCGTGAACGGCAGTCATAAAATCACCTCCCTGTCATGCAGGTTCGTAACGATCTGAAGAAAGGTTGGCTCTTCATAGATCGCCGAACTCGGCCAGTAGCTCCACTCTCTGCAGAACTCTCCCGATTCTTTCTGGAACACAATCTCCACCATTGGTTCATAAATTGTCAGGTGCTCCGGCATGCCAGACAGAACCAGTTCTACCTCAAGATATCGATCGCTTTTTAGTGTGAGACCCCGGGAATCGGAGGCGGAGCGGCCATTCAGCGTCAGGGAGCTGACGATTCCATCCGGCGCTTTGGGAACGCAGGATACGGAAACAACCCGCAGCGTTTCTTCCGCATAATAACGGGCAACCTGGCTGGCACCCTTACTGGTAGAAATAAGCTGCAGAGGGGCAGATTCCAACTCTTTCGATGGATACAACACAATCTCGCCCAGAGGAATTTCCTGCTTTTTTCCATCCCCGAAAGTGACGGAGGCGGATGTCAGGCGAACCGGCTGCTGGTTGTCAGACCTTTTATTAGTTTTTGCTTTAATGGAAACCGCTAGGGATGATTGGGTATAAAATCCGGGTTCATTTGAAGAGGTGTCCCAGGCTTTATCACGAAACGAGATCGCTGCTCCAAGGCTCTCTGCTTCGCGCAGCTGAAAATTCACAATCGCCTGAGCCTCTGATTGACTTTGTCCGCGGCAGTTTACATAAGGCAGAAAGAACAGCTCCTGTTCTTCCTCGTTGTCCGCGAAAAAAGGGTAGGCTCCGTAAATTCGGTAAAAGGCAGGATGATCCAGCTTGAAAGCATGGCTGAGCAGCAGGAACAATAAAACAGACAGCAGAAGAACCGCGCTGCAGGCGGCAATCGTTTTTCGCAGAACGTTTCCTTGCTTCATTTTTGCTCCTTTCTCAGTACCGTTACTTTACATTTGTGCCGCATGGTGAAGTGCCTACTGTTCCCTGTTATGCAGCAGAGCCAGCGCGGAACCGATTGTAGCGAGGAATAGGAGCCCCATCCGCAGCCAGACCATAAAGAACCCGAACTCTCCGCCACATACTTCATCTGGAGAAGTTCCGAATTCATCGCAGAAAACGCCCAAATCCCAGAACAGCTTCAGGGAAATCAGAAAAGATACCGTACAGCAAATAAATAAAATCAGTTTTAATAATTTTGTTTGACGTAATTTCATAGAATACCTCCACTTTATTGAAAACACAGATCTACATAATCTATTATACCTTAAGACCAGTCTTTTGGGTATAGAAAAAACAACGCTGTGGAAGCAGATATCCACATGCAGGAATGGGCAATTTTTTTAGAGAAACGGGCAAGTATCCAAACCATCGGACTGTCATAATAAAGGAAGAAAAAAGAAAGGAGTTTTTGATTATGATTTTAACCGATGAATTATGTGACAGGCTGTGCGAAGCCGCGCTGCAGAAAAGCCGCGAGGAAGGGATTGTCATCAGCTTTGCGGTATGTGATGAAAACGGTCTTCCGCGAGTGTACAGAAGATTTGGAGAGGCTCTTGTTTTAAGTATTACGCTGGTTCCGGGCAAAGCTTACACCGCGGCCGTTACGCAGAGCAAAACCGGTGACCTTGCGAAGGCTTGTGTGGAGGGCGGAGCTCTTTACTCGATTCAGTCCAATGATCCGAAGATCACACTGGTTTCCGGCGGATATCCGCTGTTCTGCCACGGCAAAATCGCGGGAGGAATTGGTGTGGGAGGCGGTACGGAAGCGCAGGACTGCGCGATTGCGGAATACGTATTGGCCGTATTTAACGAACTGACAAGATAACGCCATGGGAATTCCTGACCAGACAGAGAAAAGAAAAAACGCGGTCTGTTTTCTAGCAGGATCGCGCTTTTGGTTTCAGGGCTTTTCGAAGGTTCTGGATATCCTCTTTGGGTGAAGCGTGAAACATTTTCCGGTAATCCCGGATGAACTGGGAAACGCTTTCATATCCCACATCGAAGGATGCGTCGGTGACATTGAGGTTATCGTCCAGCATCCGTCTTCTGGCTTCCGTGAGACGGAGCCGTTTCTGACACTGCAGGGGCCCCATGCCTACCGCGCTTCTGAATTTTTGATGAAAGCTGGAAACACTCATATTCCACTGCTCGACCAACTCTTCTACAGTGAAGGCTCTTTTGTAGTTTTCTTTGATCCATGTATTTGCCTCGTAAATTTCCCCCGCCTGCTGAATGCTCAGAATACTCTGCAGAAACTCTCTGCCGCAGGAGCCGCATAGGGCATGAAAAATAATTTCCCGTTTCATGTGCTTTCCCATAAATACCATTTGCTCCGGCTCTTTTAATATGGAGAGCAGTCTGGCGGCGGAATCCGCGACTTTTTCATCGGAGCGCATTATCGTCTCCATGATGCCTGAAGGGGTGTGGAGGCGCATAGAACCGTCTGCGATCAGGTAAAGGTACGGCGTTTCCATTTCCGGCATCTTTATGGAAACCGTTGTAAAACGGTATGCGGTCAGATAGGAGACGGGCGTTGGATTCGCGCCTTCTGCGGGGGTAAGGGCGCGAAGCATCCGAGCAAAGTCTGAATTCATTTTGCATCAGCCTCCTTATAACTGCTGATTTAGCTCAAACCGCTCAAAGAAACCGATCCACTCGCCTTTGCTGTTTCGGACTCCCTGTATGTAGATACGCAGGTTCCGGGTGGAAACGCCGATAAAGACTTCTTTTCCATTGCGCTTGATCCCTTCATAGGCGGTTTTGATCCGCTCCACAGATTTTTCGTTGTTGTGGCATTCGAAGATAGACGCTCCGATTAAGTCTGAATAGCCTCGTTCCTGATAATAATGGTATTCCGCGTTCCGATTCATAAAGCGGATTTTGTAGTCATTGTCCACGAAAACGATGGGGTATGGATAAGCATTTAAGATTGATTCCAGTAATTCCGGTTTTTCTGTGTGTTCCATGTATTCCATTCCTTTCCGTTCCCCACGGGGAACCATGACAAAGTATAAGTATACGCTCTATTCTTAGTATAGTAGAAGGGAGAACGTTCTTCAAGCGTTAAGGGTCTGGTTTTGAGGATTTCTCCGGTATCACCCGAAATAGCCACTCTGAAAGCGAAAGAGAAATGATGCTTTTGTGGGATTTTCCTTTTTCGCAAGAACGGTTATGCTGTTTATGTTAAATTTTGAATTTTATGATAATTTGGCGATTATGGACAGTTCCGGAATGGTACAATAAAGGAGGTTTAAACCATGGAAAACAACATCCAGACACAGAAAAAGTTTCATTACGCATGGGTGATACTGGCAGCTATGTGCGGCATTATGATCGGCACGATGGGAACGGTTTCCAGTTGTATGGGGATTTTTACGCCGTCTGTCGCAGCGGATCTGAATGTTCCGGTGACGGCGGTATCCATCTATTTTACAATTCGTACGCTGACGATGGCGGTCTTTCAGCCAGTGGCGGGCATAATGTTCAATAAATTCGACACCCGCGTTCTTATCGGGGTTGCCGTTGTACTGAGCAATGGCGGAATGATGCTTATGTCGCAGTTCCACCACATCTGGGGCTGGTATATCTGTGCGGTTATTAACGGCATCGGGCTAGCCTTTATTTGTTATCTTCTGGTTCCCATCGTGCTGAATAACTGGTTTAAGACGAATCTGAGCCTTTCCATCGGAATCGCGACTGCCTGCACAGGGATCGGAGGAGCAATCTTCTCCCCTCTCTGCGGACAGTGGATTGCCGCATATGGATTCCGGAACACTTATCTCCTGATCGGGGGTATTGGTCTGGTGGTTTCTCTTATCTGTGTACTCCTGCTGCGCTCCAGACCGGAAGACAAGGGACTGCGCCCTCTGGGTGCTGAAAAGACGGAAAAAATGGGAGACTCGGCGGCAGACACCAGAGGAATGACAGTGAAAGAAATGGTCAAGACCCCGCAGTTCATTCTGAACTATGTAATTGTGATCGGGATCTATTTTGCAGGAGCGTTTATGCAGGATGTAACGAACATGGCGGTCAGCAAAGGATTTGATATTGAGCATGCTGCCACGGTTTCCACGGCTATGATGCTGGGAATCATTTTCGGAAAAATTGCATTGGGGCTTCTGAATGATCATATCGGAACCCGGACAACGCTGGTAGTGGGAGCAATTTTTGGGATTGTTTCTTTTGCCTTCCTGGTGCAGGGCGGCTCTTCTCCGATTTTTGTATACGCGGGGGGATTCCTTTTCGGCGCGTGCTGTGCGGCGATGTCTGTCAATCCGGCTTTTGCCATCAAAAGAGCGTTTGGAAACCGGGAATATGCGAAAATTTACAGCTACGCGGCAACTGCCGGTGTTCTGACCAGTTCAATCGGTCATCCGATCTATGCGGCCGTGTATGATATTACCGGAAGCTATAACGGCGTAATGGTAGCCTGCATCGTTGGGCTGGTACTTGTTATTATTCTGACCTTTCTATCGGTTGAACAGTGCCGCAGAAAGTGGGATAAGTAAGTGAACAATTAGAAATGTCATCTTTTAATGTCGGTGAAACAGAGATTATTGCTATAATAGTGAGGGTATCGCTCCATCACCTGATTGAATGATTTTGCGATACCCCATTTTTGGCTATGCTTTTCCCATCCGGAGACTGTTTCCGGAGAAGTCCTGCAAAAGTTATACTGTCACGGTTGATTCACAGCAGCGGAAGTCCGTGTCAATATTGTGGGCGATAAGGCGGACTTTGAGATTTCTGATATTGCACATGGAGTTGGGAACGCTGCCTGCGGATACATCCAGATCTTCAGGAAGCACAAATTTGATACATTTTACCAGAATGTCCCGGCAGCTCGGAGAAGTGTGGGAGGGGATCGTGATTGCCTTCATTCCGCGCTGATATTCGTCTCCGTTGGCGTCGACTTCCGTGAGGATAACCCCAAGAGCCACTCGTTTTCCGGGACAGACATTTTTGACGGTTACGTCCAGCTGGACAATGCGTCCCAGCGATTCCAGATAGGTGTCACCCAGATCGACCTCAACGGAATCCTCACAGCCTTCCACCTTTAAGTCAATCGGCACCGGACAGGGTTCGGGGTCGACAACAATCCCACAGTCTACCAGAACAGACGGATCCGGGAACGTAACGGAATTGCCTTCGTTATCGGTATAAGTGATAGAGGCGTTGATCGGTTTTGTTTCTGAATCCTGCCCGATATGGAGGACGAAAAAATTCCAGCGAAGCACCTTCGTTGGCGGAAACGTCCAGTTCCGGTATCTCCCAGCGAAGCGTTGTCGCGTTTACCATCATGGCGCTGCCTTTGGTAGGTGGAATGACACTGGTTATCATAAAGTCAGAATTTACGATTTCGTCAATTACAATATCCGTCGCGCCAGGTTTGGAAATATTCGCGGCCAGATCCTTAAACAGAATGGTTTGTGGAACCGCCTGCGGAAAGGTTGTCGACAGCTGTTTTTAAATCAGCCACAGAGGTAATAAGCTGCGTATTCGCTGTGGCAGTGTTCGCGAAGCTGACAATTCCGATCCGGCTGCCGGCTCCGATTTGCCCGTCGTGGGCACTGTCGGTTGCTTCGTCAATAATATCAATAAACGTCTTTGCTCCGGCTTTCATATTGGCAAGGGGCGATCCCGCCATGCTGCCCGAACGGTCGAGCACCAGAGCAATGTCAGTTGGGTTCGAAGAAATATCGGGGGCCGCGGAAAGAGCCAGGGTCACTTTCAGCATTCCCTGGCAGTCGATACGGCTTGCATTGATCTGTTTGTTTGAGTTTGTAATACCCATATAGATTCCTCCTGATTCATAAAAACGGGAAATTCGTTTCCCGTTTCAGACTGTAGACAAAAGTCCAATCTCGAGCGAAAGAGATTGGACTTTTTCTAT
>JAHZHL010000013.1 GCA_019420305.1 Bacillota bacterium
TGATAATCATTTTGGATCTGTCAACCAAAAACTCCACAACAACTTGACACCGCCCAGGTAGGGCTTTCTGTTTGACATTTAAAGCATATTTGCTATAATATACTTAACAAGACAGCCGACGAGTAGGTGCGAGCTACTCGACCCGGCGAATATCAACTATAACTTATACAGTAAAGCTGCCTATCCGACCAAGGAGTAAGGCGGCTTTACTTATTTTTCACATTCAGAACGGCTACAATCAGTAAACCGATGGTTAAAAGCACCATAAATTCCTCGTATGTACTCACAAGCATCACCCTTTCCGCAAGACTCGGATCGGGCAGCAAGCACACCTTTCGGCTGCAAGAAAAGCGGCCATTGACACAAAATCCCCCCTGCGATATAGTAAAACAAAAACAGGTCAGGAGAACAACGTATATGATACATGAAATAACGCCCATCGCTCATATTCACACGGAATTTTCGTCAAAATTCGGAATACCCCGGCAGAGCGGGCTGGTGGAGGAATTAAAGGGAACCATTATTTTTGAGCCGGAGTACCGCGACCCTCAGGCATTACGGGGACTGGACGGCTTTTCCCATCTCTGGCTTATCTGGCTTTTCTCCGAGTCCGTATGCCGGGAGTGGTCTCCGACGGTCCGGCCGCCACGCCTGGGAGGGAACACGAGGATGGGAGTTTTCGCGACCCGCTCTCCATTTCGCCCTAATTCGCTGGGGCTTTCTTCCGTGCGTATTGAACATGTGGAAGAAAACCATCCCAAATACGGACCGGTGATTCAGGTGGCAGGCGCGGATTTGATGGATGGGACGCCTATTTTTGACATAAAACCCTACGTGCCTCAGGCTGACAGCTATCCTCAGGCATTGGGCGGATTCAGCGCCAATGTAGCGGATTATCGCCTGCAGGTTGAGATTCCGGAAAACTGGCTGCGGCAGATCCCCGAGGAAAAACAGGAAGCGCTGAAAAAGGTGCTGGCAGAGGACCCCAGACCGGCTTATCAGAAGGAAGCGGGAAGAGTTTACGGATTTTCCTTTGCCGGCCGGGAAATCCGCTTTCAGGTAAATGGAAACGTTCTCACAGTTTGCGGAGTGGAGAAGACGTGGTAAAAGCGTTCCGCGGATATTTATGTGAAAATTTGATGAAAAATCTCAAAAGAAGAAAAAGTATGTTACAATTAAAAAAAGAGAAAGAGGGTTGAGGTATGAATAATTGGAGATACAGGTTGTTTCAATTTATGCAGGGCAGATACGGAATGGACGAATTCGGGCGGTTTCTGCTGATCGTAACCGTGATCGTCATTCTGCTTTCCAACTTCCGCCATCTGCATTTTTTATATCTGGCAGGCTTGCTGCTGCTCGTATATACGTACTTTCGGATTATGTCGAGGAACATTTTTAAAAGGCAGCGGGAAAATCAGAAATATCTGTCCATCAAGAACCGCTTCACAAGAAAGGGCGGACAGCAGTCCAATGTAAGTCCCTTCCGCCGGCGTAAAAAGAGCGGAGGATGGGGAGAAAATGATAACTCTCAATATAATTTTTACCGCTGCAGAAGCTGCGGACAGGTAGTTCGGGTGCCGAAAGGCAAGGGCACACTGAAGATAACCTGCCCGAAATGCGGGAACTCCTTCATTGATCAGACCTGATCAGGTATGTGGAGTGTAAAGCGATTCCCCTCATAAGAAATCAGACCGTCTCGGGACATATTGGACAGCTCTCTTGACAGAGCAGAGCGATCCACACAGAGATATTCAGCCATCTTAAGCCGGCCGAGAGGAACGGTAAACGTGGCAGTACCGGATGACCGAGCGCACTGAGACAGATACGTCAGAATCTTTTCGCGGAGATGAAGCTTGGAGACAACATCAATTTTTTTGATAAACTCCAAATTTTTCTCGGCGATTATTTTTACGATGTTTTCAATCATTCGGTGATGAAAGCTGCAGGCCAGACTACAGGTGTGAAAGACCCGGCTGTAGTCCATAAAGAGAATGCGGCAGTCGGACAGCGCCTGATAGGAAAGCACATAATTCTCTTTCCGCGCGCAGGCAAAGGTTTCGCCAAAGACAGCTCCGCGTTGGAGGATGCTGATGAGAGAACGGTTTCCCCAGAGATCTTCGGCCGCCATCTGCAGGCTGCCTTCTTCAATAATGCCGATCAGAGAATCCGCTTCCCGGGGATACCGAATATAGTCTCCACGGGTATACTGACGCGCATAGGCGTTGATGCATTTTAACATTGACTTTCGGTCTGTTTCCTGTATCTTATCAAAAAGATCCAAAAGAATTCACCTCCTGTAAGAATGGTGGAATATTTTTATTTTATCGGATTTGTGTTGCAGACGCAACATGCTTCTGGTGAAGAACCCGGTAGAATAGTAGTAAGAAAAATGAAATATACGGGAGGACGAAGTTATGAACAGAGAAATGTATAAAAAAGACAGACAGTTACCTGAGGAACAGGCTAGGGCAATTTTTGAAAAAGGGCATCACGGCATCCTGTCCGTAAACGGTGATGACGGATATCCCTATGGAGTACCAGTAAATTATGTGTATCTAAATGATTGCATTTATATCCATTCCGCGAAATACGGGTATAAAATTGAGGCGCTGGAAAATAATAGAAAGGTCTGCTTTACTGCAATTCTGAGCTCCGAAATTCTTCCGAGCAAATTTACAGCAGCCTTTGAAAGCGTTATCGCCTTCGGAACGGCTTCTTTTGTGGAGGATGACGCGGAAAAGCAGAAAGCTCTGGAAACCTTTGTGGATCGGTTCTCACCGGAGTTCAAAGAAAACGGGAGAAAGTTTATTGCCGCGGCCTTTGAGAAAACAGCGATTATAAAAATCAACGTGGAATCTATGAAAGGAAAGTCCTATCAAGAAGGAGCCTGGAAATAACAAAAAACAAAACTTAATTCCGTTGTATTTGCAACGGAATTTTTCATGAGATTTTGGTATGCTTCTCTCATCATTCAAAACGAATCAGGATATGGGAGGTAACAAATATGAATACAGAAATGTTTTGTTTTCAGTGCGAACAGACTGCGGGATGCAGCGGGTGCACAGGAAAGGCCGGCGTATGCGGCAAAAAGGCGGAAACCGCGGGACTGCAGGATCGACTGACAGGCGCGCTGATTTCACTTGCCAAGGATGAGGAACGCGCGGGAAGAGAGAAACTGCCGGAGGCTGTAGCGGAACTGATGATGCGGGGACTGTTCGCCACAGTCACAAATGTAAATTTTGACGATGCGGCTTTGGAGGATCTGATAAAGGAGATCCACGGGCAAAAAGAAACGGAAGATTACAACATGGAGGCCCTTTGGAACGGGAATGAGGATATTCGCTCTCTGAAGTCGCTGATTTTGTTCGGACTCAGGGGTATGGCGGCCTATGCGTGGCACGCGGCTGTCCTGGGATATCAGGATGAAGAGGTAAACCGCTTTTTCTGCACAGGCCTTGCCGCGGTGGGATCCGAACAGACGATGGAACAGCTGCTGCCGCTGGTACTGAAAACCGGTGAAGTGAATCTGAAATGCATGGAGCTTCTGGACAGGGCCAATACCGAAACCTACGGCACGCCGGAGCCGACGGAGGTGGGCATGAACGTTGAAAAAGGCCCGTTTATCGTTGTTTCCGGACACGACCTTTATATTCTCAAGCGTCTGTTGGAGCAGACCGAAGGAAAAGGCGTCAATATCTACACTCACGGAGAAATGCTGCCGGCTCACGGATATCCGGAACTGAAAAAATATCCGCATCTGAAAGGAAACTTCGGGACTGCCTGGCAGAACCAGCAGAAAGAATTCGCGGGGATTCCGGCTCCGGTGCTGTTTACGACCAACTGTCTGATGCCGCCGAAGGACAGCTATAAGGACCGGATTTTCACAACGGAAGTGGTAGCCTATCCGGAGATGGTGCATATCGGAGAAGATAGAGATTTTACACCGGTTATTGAAAAAGCGCTGGAACTGGGCGGTTATAGCGAAGAGCAGGAATTCTCCGGAATCAACGGCGGAAAAACCATGACCACAGGCTTTGCCCATGGCGCGGTTCTGGCTGTCGCCGATCAGGTGGTTGAGGCGGTGAAACAGGGCGCGATCCGACATTTCTTCCTGGTAGGCGGCTGCGACGGCGCGAAGCCGGGACGAAACTATTATACGGAATTTGTAAAGAAAGCGCCGCAGGATTCTGTGATTCTGACTCTGGCATGCGGAAAATACCGGTTTAACGATCTGGATCTGGGAACGATTGGCGGACTGCCGAGACTGATGGATATGGGGCAGTGCAACGACGCCTACAGTGCCATCCGCGTAGCTGTTACTCTTGCGGAAGCCTTTGACTGCAGCGTAAACGAACTGCCTCTTTCCCTGGTGCTTTCCTGGTACGAGCAGAAAGCGGTCTGCATCCTGCTGACCCTGCTGCACCTGGGAATCAAAAACATTCTCCTGGGACCAAGCCTGCCGGCCTTTGTGTCGCCGAATGTGCTGAATTTCCTGGTAGAGCATTATAACCTTCAGCCGATTGGCGATCCGCAAACCGATATTCAAAAACTTATGAACCGCTAAGAAAATAGCGCGCCAGACGGAAGAAGCTTTTTACAAAGCTTCTTCGCGGCGCGTTTTTTGAATACATAAAGCGACTCGCTTTTGTCCAAACTAAGGAAAAACAGAAGCGAGCGAGGTTTTACTATGAAAAAATTCCGAATGCCCAGCGCATTTTCCATTTTATTTCTGATTATTATCATCATCGCGATCCTGACCTGGATCGTGCCGGCAGGTACTTACGATTATGTGGACGATACCGCCGCCTCACTGGAACCGATTCCGGGAACCTATATACAGACCGCCCAGAATCCCCAGGGACTCTGGGAAGTTCTGCGTGCTCCCATTGAAGGTTTTTTCAACGCGACGGAGATTATCGTGTTTATTCTTGTAATCGGCGGCTTTTTAGGGCTGGTTACCGATACGGGCGCCATTGACGCCGGAATCGGCTCGATTGTAAAACGGTTTTCCGGGCGGGAAACGCTGATGATTCCCATTCTGATGTGCGTGTTCGCCCTGGGTGGGACGATCTTCGGCATGTGGGAAGAAACCATCGCTTTCTATATCCTGGTGATTCCGGTTTTCGTAGCGGCGGGCTTTGATTCCATTACCGGATTCGCGGTAATCTGCCTGGGAGCGGGAGTGGGATGCCTCGGCTCCACCATAAATCCCTTTGCCACAGGCATTGCGTCCGGATTTGCCGGGATCTCCATTGGAGAAGGAATCGTGCTGCGGGTCATGATTCTGGCAGCCTGCCTGCTGCTGGCCATCTGGTATGTTATGTCTTACGCCAAAAAAGTCAAGGCGGATCCGTCCAAATCTCTGGTCTACAATATGAAAGAGAGTAACGAAGCCCATTTTCTGTCTCAGAAGGGAACTTCCGTGGAAGGTCTGAGCACAAAGCAGAAAGCGGTTTTATGGATTTTCGGTCTTAGCTTTTTCATCATGGTTCTGGGCGTGATACCGTGGGCGGATAAATTCGGGATTACGATTTTTGAAGATTTTAATAACTGGATTCTGGGAATCCCGGGGCTGGGAACGGTTTTGGGAAAGATTACGCCGCTGGGTTCCTGGTGGTTCGGAGATATTACGATTCTGTTCCTGATTGCGTCGTTTCTGTGCGGGCTGATCTGGAGATGGAAAGAGCTGAAGTTCATCGAACTGTTTTTAAACGGAGCAAAGGATCTGCTGGGCGTGGCGCTGATTATCGGTATTACGCGGGGAATCGCGGTTGTGATGAACGATGGAGGCATGACGGCGACGGTGCTGCATCTGGGTGAGGAATCCCTTAAATCTATGGGTTCTCTTGCCTTCGCGGATCTGTCCTATCTGTTTTTCCTTCTGCTGTCCTTTTTGGTACCTTCGACTTCGGGGCTGGCGGCTCTGTCCATGCCGATTATGGCTCCCATCGCGGAATTTGCGGGAGTGGGAAGGGAGCTGGTCGTTACTGCCTTTGCCGGCGCCAGCGGAGTGGTAAATCTGATTACCCCCACAAGCGGCGTGCTCATGGGAGCGTTGGCCATCGCCAGGGTTTCCTATGGCGTTTACTTGAAATGGGTCTGGAGGTTTGTGCTGATGCTGTTTGTTCTGGTTCTGGTGATCCTCAGCGCCGCCGCGATACTGTGAGTATGAAAACTCTGCCGGGGACGATTTATCACTATACCTCCGCGGACGGGCTGCATGGAATTCTGTCTTCCGGTATTTTATATTTTACGGACAGTCTGTTCCTCAATGACCGGAGCGAACGTAAGAATTTTTACCGGATTCTGCGGGAATGTCTGAAAGGATGGAATTCGCCATTAAGCAGGGAACTGGCGGAACGGTATTTTGGCAGGCAGGGATATGTTCTCCGCAGTCTGGGGGAGCCCGATCCTTCGGACAGAACGGCTTCCCGCTACTTTGTCCTCTCCTGCTCAGAGGAACAGGACAGCCTGCCCATGTGGAACTATTACACCCACAGCCTTCATGCCGCCGGTTACAACCTTCATTTTGACACCCGGCGCCTGATCGAGGTGCTGAACGCACAGCCCGTTGCTTCCGCGCTGACGGGAGGCGAGAAGATTCTGTGCAGAAGGATTGTGTATGAGAATGAGCGGAAAGCAGAGGAAATACGGAGCATGCTGCGCGTTTTTTCCGACAGATGGAACTGCCGGGAAAATCCCGAGGAGAGGGAAAACCTGCTTTACGCGCTGGAACGCTGTTTTGAGAAGATGAGCCTGTTTTACAAAGAGCGGGCTTTTTCCCATGAGAAAGAGATCCGGCTTGTGATCCCTTCCGGCAACGAGCAGATTCAGCGCTCTCCGCAGGAAAAAGGGGCGCCTTACCAGTTTCGGAAAGTCCGGGGGATTCAGGTGCCTTTTCTGGCCCTGGAGGTCCTGGAAAAAGGAACGGTTATTACCGGGGTGACCGCGGGGCCGGCGCTGGACAAGGAGATGGCAGTCCGGGGCGCGGCCTATATGCTCCATCATTATGGATTTCCCAAAACCTGCAGGGTTTCCTCCGTTCCTCTGCGCTACTGACTAATCCACTGCTTTCATCGATTCGACCATCTGGATTCTGCGGAGTTTAAACAACATCAGAATGTCTACCAGAGCGGAGAAGACAAGGGTGAGAACCGCGGCCAGCAGGTAGCTTTGCCAGGAAATTTCTCTGCCCATCATAAAATCCACCGATTCTGCCGTAAGAATGACATAGCGGTGCAGGACCCATCCGGCGATGAGCCCCGCCAGAGTTCCGAGAATCGAGAGAATTCCAATTTCACGGAAAATGTAGATCGCCACTTCTCTGTGATGATACCCCAGAACACGCAGCGTCGCAAGCTCCCGGCTTCGTTCGTTAATATTGATGTTGGTGAGATTGTAGAGAACCACAACCGCCAGCGCTCCGGCGCACAGGATCAGCACATAAACGATCAGATTAATGCTGGACAGCATGGATTCATAACTTTCTTCCTCCTGAGAGGTAAAGGACACAGAGGAAACATAGCTGCTCTCATGAAGCTGCTCGCTTGCCTGATCCTGAGCCGCTTTCCCCTGGATCCCGCTGCGCAGGAGGTATCCGTTATAGCCAAACTCCCCAAACGCGTCCGCGTACAGCTGCGGCGCGATATAAAGATAGCATCCGATATAGTTTTCCGTAATCCCGGTAAGGGTAAACTCTCGCGACTGATCGTCCGCGTTCATCAGGGTAAAGGAATCCCCCACCGACAGTTCCAGATCTTCGGCCATCTTTTCCGTCATAATGACCGAGTCTTTCGAGAATGCAATGGCATCGCCGGACTTCCGCTCACGGAGGTTGATAAAGTCCGAAAAGGTTTCGGTATCCTGCGGAATACAGATTGTCGTGCTGACGCTGTTTCCGCCCGCGGAAGCTTCTCCCGTCATATCATAGACCTTTGCAAAAGTTTTTCCATCGAGAAACTCGCTTAAAACAGAGTCGGTTTTGTCTTCGGAAAGTTCGATCTGCATGTCGTATTTCAGAAGTTCGGTATACTGGGCTCCCACCATGCGGGACATGGAATCCCGCATTCCGAATCCCGCGACCATCAGCGCCGTACAGCCTGCGATCCCGATTACCGTCATAAACAGATGCTTTTTATACCGGAAAATGTTGCGGGCAGTCGCTTTATGGGAAAAGGACAGACGCTTCCAGATGATGCCGACGCGTTCCAGAAAAATGCGTTTTCCGGCTTTCGGGGCTCTTGGAACCATAAGCAGCGCGGGTTTTTCTTTTAGCGCGCTTGCGCAGGCAAGCCAGGTGGCGCCTATCGTACAGAGGATTTCCAGACCGCAGGCTAAAAGCGCGTATTCCCAGTGGAACTGCAGGATCAGATCCGGAAGATCATACTGGGACATATAAGCCTGGTAAATGACGGTCGGAAACAGAATGAACCCGGCGGCAAGACCGATCAGGCAGCCCGCGACAGCCGCTCCGCCGCAGTAGATCAGGTATTTTGACATGATCGTGGCCTTACGGTATCCGAGCGCCTTCAAAGTTCCGATCTGAATCCGTTCCTCTTCAACCATACGCGTCATGGTGGTCAGGGAAACAAGAGCGGCGACCAGGAAAAAGAAGAGGGGAAAGACGGTAGCGATATCCGCGACTTTTTCCACGTCAACCGAATAACGGGCGTAGCTGAGATTGGAATTACGGTCAAGAATGTACCATTCCGGTTCTTCCAGATCTTCGATTTCCTGCCGGGCTTTTTTGATTTTTCTTTCCGCTTTTTGAATCTGCGCCTCGGCTTCGGCTTTTCCCTCTTCGTATTCCACGCGGCCGCTGGCAAGTTCGGCTTCGGCTTCTTTCAGTTTTTCTTCATTTTGCGCGATCTCTTTTTCCGCGGCGTCCAGCTGCTTTTCGCTGGCCCGGATCTGATTTTGGGATTTTTTCAGAGCCTTTTCCTGCTTGGACAGTTCCTTGCTTCCCTGCTCCCAGGCGGCGAGTCCTTTATCGTATTGCTCGATCTGAGCCAGCGCTTCTTCGGAAAGGGGGTACCCGGCTTCCTGCGCTTCTTTGGCCTGTTCCACGGAATCCCAGGCGGCATCCAGTTCTTTTTTGCTGGCATTCAGCTGGCGGCGGGCTTTCTTCAGTTGGGCTTTTCCCTCTTTTAACTGTTTTTTTCCGCTCTTCAGCTCTTTTTTTCCGTCGGCGAGCTGCGTTTTGGCCTTGGCCAGCTGAGCGGTTCCGCTGTCCAGCTCTTTCTGCCCTTCCTCAAGCTGCGCGCGGGCGTCTTCCAGTTCCTGCCGCGCCTGTTTCTTCTCCCGGTTCAGTTCGCGCTGCGCTTTGTCCACTTCCTCGTAGGCTTCTTCCCGGATCTGTTCGTACCGGATTGGAATCCGTTCTTCGGAAAGCGTTTCCAGTTCTGTGGTTACATCTTCGATTCGCGATTCATATTCATCAGAAAACGCGTTGCCGTTATTGGTTACGGTTAAAAAGAGATCCGTGTAGGTGTCCAGAGCGTAGGCGGAACTGTCTGTATAAAAGATAACGCTGCAGGTGCCGGTTCCCACGGAAGATGGTTCTTCGGAATTGCAGAAATAGTAAGGGCTGTTTACAATACCGGTAATGGTAAAGGTTCTCTGGCGGTAGGTATCTTCCAAGTTTTCCGTGTCCTCGGAAAGGGTGATGGTATCACCGATGGACAGGTCGGTCATAGAGGAGTTGGGGTTTTCGATCACGCATTCGCCTGCCTTTTCCGGCATGCTCCCTTCCAGCAGGGTGAGCTGATTGACAGAATCTGTATCATTCAGATCCATTCCGTACATACGGGCGGATAAAAGATCGCCGTCCGGAGAGGATACAAGAACATCCGTGACCCGCGCGGGTGTGACTTTATCAACGGATGGAAGGGCTGCCGCCGCTTCCGCGTCCTCCTGTGTCAGCCCCATGGTGGATTTAATATCAAAATCCGACATGGAGGTTTTCTGATACCAGGAATCCACAGAAGCTTCCATATCGGGTGTTGTTGACAGCAGGCCGGTGAGAAACCCCACGCCGAGGGCGACAATGGCGATGATGGCGGCGAAACGACCGAAACTTTGGCGGATTTCTCTTACAGTTGTACGGGCATACATTTTTTTCATGTTCTCACCATTCGATTTGTTCTACAGGCAGCGGCTCTTTATTTTCTTCGATTGAGGCGACACTTCCGTTGTGGATTCGGATCACGCGATCCGCCATCGGCGTCAGCGCCTGATTATGTGTGACAATAATAACGGTTTTATTCATCTGGCGGCAGCAGTCCTGCAGCAGCTTGAGAATTGTTTTTCCTGTCCGGTAGTCCAGCGCGCCGGTGGGTTCGTCGCAGAGCAGAATTTTCGGGTTTTTCGCAAGGGCTCTCGCGATGGCGACCCGCTGCTGCTCCCCGCCGGAAAGCTGGGCGGGAAAGTTATTCATTCGCTCTGATAACTCCACGGATTCCATTACCTGAGCCGGATCCAGAGGCTCTTTGCAGATTTCCGAAGCCAATTCCACGTTTTCCAGAGCGGTCAGGTTTTGCACCAGATTGTAAAACTGAAAGACAAAACCTACATCGTGGCGGCGGTAGTCAGTCAGCTCTTTTTCACTCATACCGCTGACTTCACGACCGTCCAGCAGAACCAGTCCCTCGTCGCAGGAGTCCATCCCGCCCAGTATATTAAGCACTGTGGTCTTCCCCGCGCCGCTGGGACCCACGATAATGCAGAATTCACCCTGCTCAATGTGGAAGGTGACATGATCCGAGGCGGCGATGGTCTGATCGCCCATGTGATAATATTTACATACGTTTTCAAAAATTACATAACTCATTCCGCAAGTCCCTCCAGTTCTTCCGCGGCGCGTTTTACCAGCCTGTTGAGTTCTGCCGCGTCTTTTTCCCCCAGTGTCTGAATCAAAAGATCAAAGTAGGAGTCGGCGAGAGCCCTTTTTTCCTGAACATAGTGGCTCCCTGCCTTACTCAGCCTTACCCGCGTTTTCCGGCGGTCGGATTTTGAAGTTTCCGTAATAATATATCCTTTTTTCCGCAATGACGCCAGAATTGTGGTAATACGCTGCCTCGTCACATAGAGCGCGTCGCTTAAATCCGAGGGGTAAATTTCCCGCGCCCCGGCAGGATGGGCATCCAGATATAAAAGCACCCGCATTTCCCCCTGACAGAATTCCAACAGAGGGGCAACCAGCTCCATATCGTACATTTTCTGGAGAGACTGAAGAAGCTCCAGCTTCAGCTGTTGTCGATCCATGTGGAAACCTCACCTCCCTTTTGAGTGGGAAAATAATCAACACTGTTTACTATATTATAAGGCAGGTGCGCGGAAACTACAACAAGAAAAGGGAAAATTCAAAAAATAGCAGATTAATTGGACGGGAGTTGACAAATGACAATAAATGTAATAAAATTACAGTAAATATTATCCAATTACAAAAGGGAGGGATTTACTGTATGGGATTACATATTCACAGAGAACCGCTGACCAGTGACATTATTTTTAAAGCCGTATTCGGCCGGGATACGCCGGGAAGCAAGCGGGCGCTGATCGCTTTGTTAAACCGGATTTTGGAAAGAACCGAAGATCCCATTGTGGCGCTGGACTATCAGAACCCTTTTTCCATCGGGGAACTGGAAGAGGAAAAAGAAATTATTATGGATATTCTGGTGGAAACCAGCCGGGGAGAGCAGATCGACATTGAAATGCAGATCAGCACCACGAAGGAACTGATGAATCGGTTTTTGTATTATCTGAGCAAACTGGTGGTGATAGTGTAAAATAATTGTGGAATTTTTGAGAGAGAAATAAAAAGAGACAGT
>JAHZHL010000014.1 GCA_019420305.1 Bacillota bacterium
GCTTAGAAAAGGTCCAACTTCTCTTCTTGAAGTTGGACCTTTTGTCTACAGTCTGGGGAGCAGTAATGAAAGATTACTGCTCCGTTTCATTTGTATATAATTCACGATAAGCTTTAATCGCCAGTGTTTTATTATGAACATCAAGCTTCCTGTAAATATTCTGCAGATGGCGTTTGACGGTATTCTGGGAAATATAAAGGGAATCGGCAATATCCGAAATATTTGCTCCTTCTCCCAGCAACTCCATAATATCCACTTCTCGTTTTGATAAAATAGAAGACGGAGTCTGCCGGGATGAATGATTGAGCGCGGAATGGCAAGCCTCGATCAGTTCGGAAAGAAATTCCGGATCAATCTGAAAACTTCCGTTTTCCAATATAGGAAGCAGTTCCTGCGCGTTTTCGGCGAAAACAAGGATAAGATGATCCTTTTGCGCAATGCTCAAAACCTTTTCCAGTTCAGCCGCGGCAATGGACAACCCCTCTGTGTGATAAAGGGCAATGGAATAGTTAATATGAAAGACCGCGATCCCCAGCTGGTTCTGGAACTGTTTGAAATCCAGAAGAAAGGAATGCTTTTTCCTAGTGAACGTATCGTAATCCTTTTGCTGGATCAGGATCATCTGGTAAACTAAATGATTAAAGGCAGTCCCCTGATATTTTGAATAGCGATAGGTAATATCATCTTCTCGGAGCCAATCCGGTATTTTTTCAATCTTATTCATAAGTGCGTGCAGATACCCCAGCGCGTTATCCAGAACATCGGAATTCAACGGGTTCTTTTCTTTTTCCCGAAGCAGCTCCATTTCCCCGATCACCTGATTCAGTTCCGGAGTTTTGCCTGTAATCCGGTATAAGCGGGCAAGGACAAACATAGAAGCCACGGAAATGCAGGTTTGTTCATACTGGTTGGAAATATACTGGGCTTCCAGCGCATAAGACTCTATCTTGTCAAACTCTCCGGTTTCCAGATAGTATTCGGCCCGTACAAGAAGAGAAGCTCCGGCTCCGCAGCCGTTGCAGGCCTTAATATGGTAGTCAAAGCCGTTTTCAATTTCTTCGATGAGAGAACGATAGGTTCCGGGCTTATTATAATACATATAAGAAAAATGAGGGCAGCCATAGGTATATACTCCGCTCCGTTTTCGTATCAGTGAAATCTTGCCGTCAAAAAGAGCATAAGCTTCTTTGGAGTGTTCAATAATCAAAGTCATATCGTTAAACGCCAGACTGGTTCGGACAATTTGTGACTCCGCAAGAAGCTGGTTATGACTGTATTTACTGTGATTATGATTCTGAAAATAGTCATCAAATTCATCCAGGAGATAGCTGGCTCGTTCTCTTTCGTTATACAGCATCAAAAGAAATATATATTTCAGCGTGGCGATGGGATATTCATACCACAGGTCTTTGCTCGCGACATTAAAAATCGGAAAGATCAACTTCCGATCAAGAGAATTGATATGCGAAATATCAGCAATCTCCAGCGAACCGAGAATATACTGGTAATTTCCGGATAATTGCCAATAGCGGAAGGCCATGACATGATCATTATTCATGGCAAACCATTCGCCCGCCCGACGATAAATGGATTGCAGATCAAAGTTATATTTTATCTGCTCATCGTGCAAAAAATTAAGGAAAATCTGATGGAATTTATAATTATGTTTATTATCCCGCGTAATAAACGCGTTATCTTTATAAAACTGTTCCAGAAGAACCGCCATATTATAATCATCAAATATGTAAGCTGCTTGTTTAGGGGAAATTGTACTGAAGTAGGAAAATTTTATCAGCGCCTCTTGCTGAACTTCATTATAGCTATCAAAAAGAGAAACTTTCAGCATCCGTTTTAAATCCTCAACCGGATGACCATTGAAATAATTTTTGGACATAAGATATAAAGCTGCGATCCATCCTTTTGAGTCTTCGTAGATTTGTTTCTGCACAATTTCATCGCCGGAAAAGGCGATTAGCCTAAAATAATTTCGGGCATCTTCCCAGGTGAATGTCAGATCATCAAAATCAATTACAGTACAAAGTTTTTTCAGTACCATTTCTTCAATTGGAAGATTGGGAATCCGTCGGGAAATAAGGATAAGGCGCAGCCATGGAAGCTTCGCGCTGATAATCCGCCGAATCAGCGTATTGATTTCCTGATTTTCAATCAGCCAGTAATCGTCAATGACAAGAACAAATATCTGATCAGAAGATCTGGAAAAATTTTTAAGTGAATCCAATAAACGAAAAATTTGCGCGCTGCCGCTGGGAAACCCTCGTTCTTCCAGGTTCTGCGCCAGCTCCGGGGAAACATTAAAAACTTCTCTCGTAAGGAGAAGCCAGAAATATTCGCTGTTTACTGTATCACCGGCGCTGGTCATAGTCGTCCAGACAACAACGTCTTCCCGTTTTTGAAGAAAAGACTTAACGGCAGTCGTTTTTCCGTAGCCCATAGGCGAGGTAACAATTGTGAGAGGCATAGAAAGCCCCTGGGCGAGTTTCTTATCCACTTGAGTCCGTTCTAAGATGTGAGTATTGCTGTTTTTCATGGAAATCACTCCCTTACTTTTCTTCTAAAATAATGGTTTGGGATACAAAAAATATCGGTAGCATTATGCGGACTGCATATAAACTCTAATATTCATTGTATCCCTGAACCAAATAAACAAGTAAAATTGTCAGGCTGCTGAACCGTCAGTTTTTTTCTTTTTCTCCCGGTACCATTTTATCGGCATAATGATGCAGGTCGGGATCGCTATTAGCGGAATTCCAATAGCGCCTAAAGAGGAGTATCCGCTGCTGACAATGGTGGTCAGTCCAAGTCTGGATACAAGAAGAACCAGAATAAGAAATCCGATCCCTATCAGTGCCTTTGCGGCGATTGTGTGTCTTAAAACCCCCTTTTCCGGCAAAATTTTCTGTACTCTGCTGATGACGGCCTGATTCGCGGGAACTCCGCTTGTGATCAGCGCGAAGAACATAACAATATGATATAGCGCCGGAAGCCAAGGAAGATTTGCAACCAGCCAGTTGTCAATGATCCAGAGAGTCGGAATTTCGGAGACAAGCACGTCCGGCACATAGGGCAGGATCACCAGAACTTCCATTATCAGGACGATCGCGGTTAAGATAAAGCACCATACTCCTGTAGAAAATGAGTGCTTCTTTGTTTTTACTTTCTGCATCAGAGAGCATAAAACCATTCCGTTACATGCTCCGGAAAAACCAAATAAAATAGCGTTCCATACTCCAAGTCCGATATCCGCATCTTGCGGAACGTACCAGGTTGCCACCATATTGGAAAATTCCTCAGACCGGTTATATACCGCAAGACCAACTAAGACGATAAATCCGATCATAAGGATAACGCACATCGTGGAAGCCGCTTTCCGAACCAGATCCGCTCCCCACAGAACCAACAGCAAACAAAGAGACGCGAGGATCAGGGTGCCGATGATATCCGGAAAACCCAGAATATCTTTCAGCATGCTGCCGCCCATTGTAACGACAGCAGATAGTGTCAGGATCTGAGCCATAAGCATATAAATTTCCATAATGGGAGTGCAGATGAAGGAAAATCTCCCATATAAAATACGGCAGAACGAGTTATAATCATAGACTTCATTTCTTCTGACCAGTTCCGCGGAAAAGCCAATGATAATACTGCTTATAAACGGAAAGAACAGAGCGAAAACAAAGCCCCACATACCATAAGGAACCAGATAGACCTTGGAGTAAATTCCGGATACCATGGAAGGTCCGACAAGAGAACCGAAAAATACCGCTCCGATTGGAAAACCGACCTTAAATGCAGAGGTTTTCATAATTTTCGTCCTCCCTCCCTAACGTATTTCGCTATCGCTACTCTTGTGTAGGAGCAGGGGGCCAAGGTCTCGCAAAGTGGTCGCAGGCTTTTCCGCCTCCAAGCTGACCGGCAAAGACGATTTTAAAATTCTGAACGCGCCATTCACCGTCATCTTCACGGACAACTTCCACTTCGTAGCGGCCGTAGGAGAAGCAGTCCGGCTTTTTCGGGTAATCTTCGAATGTCTGCCATGCGTGGAGATAGCAATGCATAATCGCGTTATCCGCTGTTTTAAACCAGATCTGCTGGTTTCCAATTACGTGCGTGCTGGATTTTGTTCCAGGCAGCAGCTTTTCATATAAAGCGGCGATTTCCTTTCGTCCTGTGGGATTTCCAAGGGCAGGGCTGCAGAACGTGCCGGTTTCTGTAAACATAGCGGCGATTCCTTCCGCATCCAGATTGTCTGTGCACCTTGTGTAATTATACATGATTGCCTTGATTGATTCAATATCTTCCAGCCGCTGAATTCGTTCTTCCAATGAGTTCACCGGAGCATCCTTCATTGTTTCCAGTTTTCCATTTACAACATGCTTCATTGTTTTACATCCTTTCTTCATTTCATTATTTTTCGCCCGGGCTTACGACTAAAAAAACAGAATATTCAATATTCAATACTTGCTTTCATTGTAACACATCTTTAACTTTTGGCTATCACCCCAAATAGCCATTTAAAAAAAGGAAAAAAATGATTCCTTTGTGGGATTTTCCTTCCTTATGGTACCTGATATGCTGTTTATAGTAAATTTTGAATTTTACGATAATTAAGCGTGATCGTTCGCATTTGCCAGGTCGATCATGAAGATGAAAGGAGAAGATGCAATATGGCAAGGTTTGATTTAACAGGAAAGGTGGCCCTGGTTACCGGGGGAGCGGAAGGAATCGGTCAGGAGCTCAGCACCACTTTAGCGGAACAGGGAGCGGACATTGCGATTTTCGATATAAAAGAAGAATTAATGGAGAAAACCGTAGAACAGGTTGCCCGCGACACCGGAAAGAAAGTAAAAGGATGGCTTTGTGACGTAACAGATGAAGCTGCGGTAAAACGGTGCGTAGGAGAAGTCGTAAAGGAGTATGGAAAAATTGATATCTTGGTAAACAACGCCGGTATTTTAAACTACGGTTCTATTGATGAGTATACGACGGAGCAGTGGCATTTGGCAATCGATACGGATCTGATGGGACCATGGTTGGTAACAAAAGAAGTTGTTGTTCAGTCCATGAGAGAAAACCATTACGGAAGAGTAATCAATATTTCTTCCATTGCGGGGCTTTTAGGCTCCGGGGCCGGCTGCGTCAGCTACAACGCGGCAAAAGGCGGTGTTCTGGGACTGACCCGCGGCCAGGCGGTAGAATACGCGCAGTATGGAGTTCTGGTGAACTCTGTGGGACCTGGAACAATTCTGACAGGCGGAATGACCAGCAGATCAAAGATTGCTTCCAATCCGGAGACGCATACCAAGGGAAGATGTCCGATGAAGAGAGCCGGAAACTGGGGTGAATTATCTGGAGCGGTGATCTATTTCGCGTCGGATGAATGCACCTTTACAACCGGTCAGGCGCTTATGGTAGACGGGGGTATTTCAATTACACTGAATTAAAAAGCTGAGAGAATATTAGAAGAAAGGAAGGATTTTTAACATGAAGTTATTTGAAAAGGGACAAATTGGAAGTATGAAGGTAAAGAACCGGATCTGCATGGCGCCAATGGGAACGAAGACGGCGGTAGACGGTGGTTTTGAGGAACGGAGCATTGAATATTTTCGCCAGAGAGCAGCTGGCGGAACCGGACTTATTTTTACCGGACTGAATATGGTATGTACCGAATTTGAAACAAGAGCGGCCAATACTCTGGAAGGCTTCCATCAGACTGACCGGTTGGGCCTTCTGTGCGATAAGGTTCACCAGGAAGGTGCGAAAATTATCGTTCAGATCGGACCGGGACTCGGAAGAGTGGGATACTCGGATCCGGAACACGCACCGTATTCGGCAAGCGCGTGTCCGACAAGAAACTTCCCGGATCTGATGTGCAAGCCTTTTGAAAAAGAACATATCGCGAGACTGGTATTCTGTATGGGAAGAGGCGCTATGCTGGCGCAGAAAGCCGGCGCGGACGGTGTTGAAATTCACGCTTACGGCGGCTATATCATCGACCAGTTCCTGACAAAAGAGTGGAATAAGAGAACGGACGAATACGGCGGAAGCCTGGAAAACAGATGTCGTTTCCTGATTGAATGTATTGAGGAAGTGAAAAAAGTCTGCGGACCCAACTTCCCGGTTATCGTAAAATTCACGGCGGATCACTGTATGCCGGAACTTCCGGATTACAGAACTCTGGACGAAGGTCTGGAAATCGCCAAGATCATTGATAAAGCAGGCGTAGATGCCATCCATGTTGATACCGGATGTTATGAAAGATACTATAGACAGGTTCCGACGGTTTATGAGGACAAAGGATTCCAGCTGTACGCCTGCAAGGCGGTAAAAGATGTGGTAAGCGTTCCGGTAATCGGTCACGGGAAACTGAATGACCCGGTTGTTGCGGAAAAAGCGCTGGAAGATGGAAAAGTGGACTTTGTCGCTCTGGGCCACCAGATGCTGGCGGATCCGGAATGGGCCAATAAAGTAAAGGAAGGCAGATACAGAGATATTACATACTGTTGTGGCTGCAACGAATGTCTGTTTGGCGCGGTGCAGGGCAGATTCAAGGTGTGCGCGGTTAACCCGCTGTCCAACGTAGAGGTGGATTATAAAGTAGAACCGGCTAAGACGCCGAGAAAAGTTCTGGTCGTAGGCGGAGGCCCGGCTGGAATGGAGACTGCGATTACAGCGAAACGCAGAGGCCACGATGTGGAACTGTGGGAAAAGACCACAGAACTGGGTGGAAATATTCGTGCCGCGGGAGCGCCGGACTTCAAGGGAGATGTAGCTACCTATACAAACAACCTGATTCACGCGCTGGATCGCAGCGGTGTGACAATCCGCATGAATAAGGAAGCGACAGCAGAAGAAATCATTGCCGGAAATTATGATTACGTAGCCCTGGCAACCGGTTCCAGATCCAAGATTCCGCCGATTCCGGGAATCGACTCATCTATCGTGGAAACCGCCAATGAAGGTCTTCTGAACAAAGAAGAACTGACAGGAAAAGTCGTTGTAATCGGCGGCGGCCTGGTAGGCTGTGAGGCGGCGGTACAGGCTTCCAGCACAGCGGAAGAAGTTACGATTATTGAGTCTCTGGACGGACTGTTGCTGACAGTCCAGCACCTGTTCAATAACGATCAGGCGCTGCGCCAGATGATTAAAGACGCGGGGATCAAGACTCTGCTGGGCGCGAAAGTTACGAAGATCACAGAGGACAGCGTGGAATATGAAGACGCGGATGGCAAGAAGGGAGCCGTTAAAGCTGATAAAGTCCTGATTTCCGTAGGATACAGATCTAACGATGAGCTGGAAGAACAGCTGGAAGGCAAAGTTAAGAATGTAAGAACCCTGGGCGATGCGGTATTCCCGAGAAAGATCATCAACGCGGTGGGAGAAGGTTTCCACTACGCGAGGATTATGGAATAAATAAGATCACTCATTATATTGAAAGGCGACCCCGCGCTTTGCGGGGCGCCTGTTCAAAAAGGAGGTTCAAAATATGGAAAACAACGTTCAAACTCAGAAGAAGTTCCATTATGCATGGATCATATTAGTAGCTATGTGCGGCATTATGATTGGTACCATGGGAACGGTTTCCAGCTGTATGGGAATTTTTACGCCATCTGTCGCGGAAGATTTGGGAGTACCGGTAACTGCCGTGGCATTGTATTTTACAATCCGTACTCTGACAATGGCGGTTTTTCAGCCGGTAGCCGGCATATTGTTCAATAAAATTGATATCCGGCTTTTAATTGGAATTTCTGTCCTTTTGAGTAACGGCGGAATGATGCTGATGTCGCAGTTCCACCACATCTGGGGTTGGTATATCTGCGCGGTAATCAACGGTATCGGTCTTGCTTTTATCTGCTACCTTCTGATCCCGATCGTTCTGAATAATTGGTTCAAGACAAACCTGAGCCTTTCTATCGGTCTCGCGACAGCTTGCTCGGGAATCGGTGGAGCGATCTTTTCTCCTCTTTGTGGACAGTGGATTGCTGCGTACGGATTCCGGAACACTTATCTGATTGTAGGCGGAATCGGATTGGTTATTTCTATGATCTGTGCCCTGTTCTTACTGAGAACGAAACCGGAAGACAAGGGTCTGCGGCCTCTGGGCGCGGAAAAGGTTGAAAAGGAAGGCGCGCCAGCTATTGACACCAGAGGAATGACCTTAAAGGAAATGGTAAAGACACCGCAGTTCGTTCTTGTATATGTAATTGTAATCGGCATCTATTTTGCGGGATCTTTCATGCAGGATGTAACCAATATGGCAGTCAGCAAAGGATTCGATATTGAACATGCGTCGGTTGTTTCTACTGCCATGATGCTGGGAATCGTATTCGGAAAGATTGTACTGGGAATTTTAAACGATCATATTGGAACGAAAACAACGCTGGTAGTCGGAGCGCTATTCGGAATTGTCTCTTTCGCCTTCCTGGTACAGGGCGGATCTTCACCGGTATTCGTATATGTAGGAGGATTCCTCTTTGGCGCATGCTGCGCGGCTATGTCCGTCAATCCGGCCTTTGCTATCAAGAGAGCTTTTGGAAACAAAGAATATGCGAAAATCTACAGCTACGCGGCGACTGCCGGAGTTCTGACCAGCGCGGTCGGGCATCCGATTTACGCGGCAGTGTATGATCTGACAGGAAGTTATAACGGTGTAATGGTAGCCTGTATCATCGCGCTTGTAATTGTAATTGTTCTCACATATCTGTCCATCGATCAGTGCCGCAGAAAGTGGGATAAATAAGAAAAGGAGGATATTATGAAGGATTATTTAGGATACAAAGATAAAATCTGTGTTGTAACTGGCGCTGCCAGCGGTATGGGAAAGGCAACCTGTGAGATTTTGATTGACCTGGGAGCAAAAGTGTACGCCATGGATCTGGCGCCCATTACACTTCCTGTGGAAAAAGCGATTAAGCTGAATCTCGGAGACAAAGAATCTGTGGATCAGGCATTTAAAGAAGTGCCCTCTACAATCGACAAATTTTTCGGAATCGCGGGAGTTTCCGGAGTTACAACGGATTTCGCGACAACAATCCGCATTAACTTTAGCGGGCATCGGTACGCACTGGAAACTTATGTAATTCCAAAGCTGGCGGAAGATGGAGCGATTGCTTTCATGGGTTCCCTTGCGGGCACCGGATGGCAGGAAACAAGAGAGGAACTGACACCGGTTGTAGACGCAGCAGACTGGGATGCCATGGTAGCTGAAACGGAAAAAATCGCTAAGAGAGCGGAAACCAAAGGGTATGGAAAGATGATCGGTGTAAAAGGATATTTTATGTCCAAGAGGATGATGAACCTGTATGTTAAGAAAATGGCAGGAACACTGGCGGCAAAGGGAATCCGCATCAATATCATCTGTCCGGGTTCCACGGAAACTCAGCTTACGGATCAGTGGGCGTCTCTTATGGATTCCAAATCCATGCAGGGCGCGCAGGAAACCAGATATGCCCAGCCGTCAGAGATGGCGGGACCGATTGTGTTCGCCAACAGCGATATGGCAACCTATATGAGCGGCCAGAATATTTATATTGATTTCGGGCAGAACGCAATCCAGGAATACACCAATCCAAACAGAGAATTCCCGAATATCGGGTAATAGATAAAAGCCTTTTGCCGGCCGAAGGAATATCCGTTCCTTCCCGGCCGGCGGAACCAAACAACAGGGGGAGATATTATGACTGGCAAACGATATGAAAACCGCGTTGTCCGCATTAATCTGAAGACCGGAGAAATTACAAAGTCTATTCTGGATCCGAAACTCGTAAGACAGTGGATCGGCGGCTGCGGTATTGCTATGAAAATTTTATATGATGAGGTGGGGCCGGAGGTAAAACCGTTTGATCCGGAGAACAAGCTGATCTTTCAGGCGGGACCTTTTAACGGTACGAAAATGCCCGGTTCCGGAACCTATCAGGTTTCGGCAAAGGGACCGCTTACCGGCTACATCATTAACGCGCAGAGTAATGGTTATTTTGGCGCCCGGATGCGGCATGTCGGGTATGAGACCATTATTCTTGAAGATGTTTGCCCGGAATGGAGTGTTTTGAAGATTACGGATGGTGGAATCACCATCGAGCCTGCCGGAGATTTGGTGGGGAAAGGCTGCTGGGATACGGAACAGATGTTGCTGGCGCAGGGTGAGTACAAGAAAAACAGCGTGGCCTGTATCGGGCCGGCAGGAGAGAATCTGGTATCTTTTGCTTCTATTTTTAACGACGGAGGGCATATCGTAGCAACCAACGGACCGGGAGCTGTAATGGGATCAAAGAAATTGAAAGGAATTCTGATTTCCACAGATAACAACAGTGTCGATACCTACGCGGAACTGAAAGGAGATATTCGGAATAATAGTCTGAAAGCAGCCGAAGAAAGCGGACTTGGCGGCATGGTAAAAAGAGGAGGGACGCTGGTTTATTTTGATAATCTTCCTCCAAGAGCCGGAGTGCCTACAAAGAACTATTCTACCAATGTCTATGATTATGAACAGTTTTCCGCGGAAAACCGAGAGCAGTGGTGGGACAGAAAAAAAACCACCTGCTGGGCCTGCCCATGGGCACATACCGGGGTTGTCACCATAAAAAAGGGGAAGGCCAAGGGAATGACAATGGAAGAACCTGAATTTGAACCTATGGCCGGTTTTACTACCAATATGGGAAACGATGATATGGGAGAAGGTGTCCGTCTCTGCTGGGTATGCGAAAGCATGGGCATGGACGCGAAAGAGCTGAGCTTTGTCGTATCTTGCGTGATTGAATGCTTCGAAGACGGACTTCTTACATTGGAAGACACAGAGGGGCTGAATCTTTCTTGGGGAAATACAGAAGCGGTGGATCAGTTTATTCAGGATATCGCGCACAGGCGCGGATTTGGCGCAAAATGTACAGGAGGAGTAAAATCTATCTGCGAGATGATAGGAGGAGAAGCTTTAAAGAAAGGTGTATATTCAGGACGAGGGATCGCTCCGAATGTCGTGGATGAGAGAATGACACCGATGGCATATTATAATCTGACACTGTCAGAAAGCGGATCCTTTGGCGGATTCGCGGGGCAGGATCCGGATGTGGGAAATATGGAACCATTGGATATGAATGATTTTCGCCAGATCGGATGGTATCTGGGAGGGAATTCCACCAAATGGGTACTGATGGACGCGTATGGCAGCTGTTTCTTTTATGTTGCCGGTGTCATGAAACCGATTATTGACGCGCTCAATGCGATTACCGGATGGGATATGACCCATGAAGAGCTCTACGAAGTCGGTGAACGGATTAAAGCAATCGGCAGAGCTTACAATATCCGGGAGGGTCTGACTCCGGAAATTGAAATGGCGGTTTCTCCAAGATTTTCACAGCCTTATAAGGATGGACCTATGGCGGGAAAAATCACAAAGCTGTGGGATGAAGAAACCTTCCGGGCTTTCTATGAAAGAAGCGGGTGGGATCGGGAAACCAGCAGACCGCTTCCGGAAACTTTGAAGCGCCTGGATATGGAATATATAATTCCGGATCTCTGGGGAGAAGAAGCGTAAGGAGCAGAATATGATTAAGCTGAAAATGGTTTCACCAATGGCGGATATGTTGAAACTGGCAGATAACATATACACCTTGAAAAAAGATATCGACTTTCACCCGGGAATGACGACAGGAGATGTTATGGAAATACTAGCGGCAGAAAATCCGGAATTTAAAGAACTCTGGGAGGAGAAATCCTGCGCGGCTCTGAAAAAATGTCTCTTTGCTGTAAACGGCGCGGCCGTACGGACAGACGGAAACAAATGGGAGATTAAGCTGGATGACGGGGTGGAGTTGAGGATGTTCATGCCATATGCCGGTGGATAAAAATATGAAAATGCGAAAAAGGAGGTTCACATGAAAGAAGTCAGAAGCGATGGAAAAATGTATAAAATGAAGGACGCGGAAATTAAAACCCTTGAGGAAAGAATGCAGCGTCAGGAGGATATTGAGGAAATCAAGAGCATTATGTTCCAGTACGCCCGATTTACAGACAATCTGGACGCGGAGAAGATGGCCTCGATCTTTACCGATGACGCGGTCTTTTACAGCAATGGTCTGGGGCCGGTCAGAGGGAAGGAAAATATTATGAAAGCCTTTGCCTCCATGTATGAAGAGGAAAAATCCGCGACCCATCTTATGGGAAATCAGCAGGTATGGTTTGAAACGAAGGATTCGGCGATTCTTCACTCTTATTTTCATTCTTGGTCCTGCTTTAAGGACTATCCGAGAATGACAGATCGGTATACATATGGAAGATATGAGATCAAAGCGGTAAGGGAAGCTGACGGAGAGTGGAGATGCAGTGAGATTCACCTTGTTATCGCCGGGCAGCTTGGCTGCGGAGGCCTGTACGGGCAACAGTTCGATCGACCGTGGCCGCCTGATCCGAGTTACGGATTTGAAAAATAGCAGTTCATTAATTGCCTCCGTCTGTCGCGGAGAGGCTTGCCGCGGCAGGCAGTATAACTTATAACTTTTGTTGCCCTTTGTCCTGGGCAGCCATAAAAACAGCAGCGGGACGTTTTTTGTATCAAAAGCGTCCCGCTGCTGTTTTTGGAAATCACTTTGCATTTCCTTTAAATTTTGATAAAATAACATGTGATCAAAACTTCCGGGAGGGATGCTATATGGATAGAGAAAAAAGATTTGAAGAAATTCTGAATTATATTAAACACCCGAGTGAGCGCCGCCTGAATAATATGCTGGATCCGTTTGTACTTGGGTTCCGGGAAGATGAACAAACCTCAGAGATTCTTTTCTGCACGCAGGAATGGGAAAAAAATCAGCGGGAAGAAATACATGGAGGAGCGATTTCCGCCATGTTTGATACGGCGATGGGAATTACCGCGGCCGCTTTTCAGGGTGCGGGAAGTGTTTCCACCGCAGATCTGCAGGTAAGCTTTATCCGCCCATTTCTCAGCGGCGCGTTTGTTTTTTCCACACAGATTACAAGTATGGGAAAGACACTGATCCGAACCACTTGTATTGCCCGAGAAAAGCAAAGCGGAAAAATTGTCGCGACTGCTTCGGGAACTTTTGTTCCGTTCAAAAAGCAGGAGCGGTCTTAAAATGTACGCGAACTACCTGGTTTTATTTGCGATTCTGTTTACCGGATACTTTCTGAGGAAGATACGCTTTTTAGACGACGCGATGAATCACGGGCTGAATAAATTTATTGTTTATTTTGCCTATCCATGTATGATCGTACATAATTTAGGAACACTGGAAATGAATGACCGCCTGATTCTGGATTTTATGCTGATGCTGATTCTGACGCTGGTCTGCTTTTTTATCTATGCGGGCTGGATGTATGTCTACTGCAAAATCAGGAAAGTGCCGCGGAATTTTTCCAATATTGTGGAACTCTCGTCCCTGAGTCCCAATGATGGATTTATGGGATTTCCGATCACCCTGATCTTTTTTGGAGAAAAGGGCTTCCTTTTTATGCTTGCTCATAATGCCGCGATGAACTTTTTTTCCTTCACTTATGGAATTCACGCGCTTCGAAGGAATAAAGACGCGGTTCGCAAAAGAACTCCGAAGCTTGTTTTTCGTTCTTTTTTAAAAGTCCTTTTCAATCCGAATGTTGTCGCGCTGATAGTTGGTTTTTTTATCAGTGCGCTGCATTTGAAGATACCTGGGGCAGCAGATGACTATTTATTGTATATAGGAAATGTATCCACACCGATGGCTATGATTTACATTGGCTCCACCCTGGCAGGCTGTAAAATGGCAGAGATTCTGAAGGATTCTATCGTGATTGAAGGCACTTTAAATAAGCTGGTTTTTCTGCCGGCTCTGACCTACGCGATGGTAGTTTTCCTGCCGGTTGAACCTCTGCTCAAAGCCGTGTTGATTCTGGGATGCTGCTTTCCGGCGGCCGCGACCGTCTCTATGCTGGCCGAACAGGAGGGAGAAAATGAGACGATGGCAAGTAAGATTCTGTTTCTGAGTACGGTTTTGTCGGTTTTCACAATCCCTCTGGCGATTAATATCCTTAATCGGATCGTTATATAGAAGTACAAAGGCTGTTAACTTCAGGAATCGGTTGACTTTTATCCGAATTCGGACTATAATTCGAACTATAGTCCGAATTCGGATAATTTTGTGTAGAAAGAAAATCAAGCGTCTGTCTTTTTCGACAAACAAAAAGAGAGGAAATCGAAATATGAGTTCAACCTTCCTATTTTCAAAAACGCCGCCGCTGAAGCTGTTTTTTCTTGCTTCAATTCCCGGTTCGATCAGTATGTTGGCGTCTGCCCTGTACCAGATACTGGATGGCGTTTTTGTAGGACAGTTTCTGGGAACAACGGCGTTCGCGGCAATTAATCTGGCAATGCCGTTTGTGATTATTAACTTTTCTCTGGCGGATCTGATCGGCGTCGGGTCTTCGGTTCCGATATCCGTCTGCCTCGGGAAAAAACAGGAGAAAGAGGCGAATAATATTTTTACCTGCGCGTGCCTTCTGATCCTTGCGACAGGAGTGCTGATCGGCGCGATTCTCTTTTCCGCGGCGCCGCTGCTGATACAGATGATGGGAGCCAAGGGGACTTTCGCGGAACTGGCGGTACAGTATATGAGGGTTTACGCTCTTTCTTCGCCGCTGACCACCATTATTTTCGCTGTGGATAATTATCTGCGGATCTGTGGGTTTATTCGGGGAAGCATGGTCATAAATATCCTGATGTCTGTAATAAGCGCGGTTTTGGAGTTCCTGTTTCTCGGCGTATTCCGGTGGGGCGTCTGGGCAGCGGCTCTGGCTACTTGTACGGGGATGTTTCTCTGCGTGATACTGGCTTTCCTGCCTTTCTTCCGGAAAAAGACGATTCTCAGGTTCTGCAGGCTGCATTTTCATCTTAAGCTGATACGGAAAATTCTCGCCTGTGGAAGCCCGAATTTCCTCAATAACATTGCCGGCAGAATTACATCCATTCTGATGAACGCGATTCTGGTTCGCCTGGGTGGAGCGACGGCTGTGTCGATTTATGGAATCCTGATGTATGTGGATGGCTTTATTCAGCCGCTGCTCTACGGAATGTGCGATTCCCTTCAGCCAGCGGTCGGATATAACTGGGGGGCCGGGAAATTCTCCAGGGTGCGGACGATCGAAAAGTACTGCTTTGTGGTCAGCGGAATTGTTTCCATGCTGACCGTGCTGGTAATCTTTCTCTTTCCGGAACAGATTTCAAAATTGTTCATGGATAGTATCAGCGGGCAGACTCTTGAAACCGCGATTTTTGCTCTGCAGTTGTTCGGCGTGACCTATGTGACAAGATGGTTTTCCTTTGCTACTCAGAGCTATATGCTGGCTGTGGAAAAGCCGTTTCACGCTTCGGCCATTTCCGTCTCAACGGCGCTGATTTTCCCAGTGATTCTGATTGGGGCGCTGTGGCCGCTGGGACTTACCGGAATCTGGCTTAACTTCGCGGCAACTTCCCTTCTGGCAGCCGGATTATCCGTTATAATACTTGGAAAACTGCGGCCTGAGCTGCAAAGACCGGATTATGTCAGGGAGTAGGAGACCGCAGCGGAGCAAGCTCTCTTCTGCGAGCATCTTCGCTCCGCATGGATTCCGTCACCTGGATATATTTTTTGTCATCTGCGGTTGTCGCTCAAGGGCATGACCGCTGGGCGTTCCTTTCTACAGCAGATTCGCAATGAGGGAAAAGAATTCTTCTTTCGTCTGCTTGAGTTTTTCTTCCGCATCCTGGCGGGAGGTTCCGGCGATACAGAAATAAAACCGGATTTTCGGTTCGGTTCCCGACGGGCGAGCCTTGATAAATCCACCGTTTTCAAAGGTAAGACCGAGGATGTTGACAGAAGGAAAATCGAGAGGAAACACGCCTCCATCTTTTTTCTGTTCCTGCTTCTTGTAATTTTCACGGCTTACGACGATCTGCCCGCCGAGACTTTCTCTGGAATCGGCGGCAAGGCGATCCATAATCTGCCCGATCCGCTCCTTGCCGTCTTTCCCCATGAGTGTGCAGGCAACCTGTTCATCCAGGAAATATCCATATGTTTTAAAGAGATCTTCCAGAACATCGGCCAGTGTTTTCCCTTGCTCGGTTTTATAATAAAGGGCAGCTTCCGCGACGAGGGCTGCGCCAAGCACCGCGTCTTTGTCTCTGGCATAAGTCCCTTTCAGATAACCGAGACTTTCCTCGAATCCGAAGAGGAAGGTGCCTTTTCCCGTTTCTTCCATCTTCTTAATCTGTTCCCCGATAAATTTGAAGCCCACAGGCACCTTGATGAGAGGGATGCCCATGTCCCGAACCAGAGGCTCTGTGAGAGCTGTGGAAACTACACTTTGGAGCATGACGCCATCCGGGGGAAGCTTCTTTTCTTCCTTCTGGGAGCCGATGATATAATAGGCGAGAATCGCGCCGACCTGGTTTCCGGTCAGGTGGCACCAGCTTCCATCTGCCCCCCGGCACTGTACACCCAGGCGGTCTGAATCCGGATCCGTGGCAAGAAGAAGATCCGCCTGCCGGCTGTCCGCGTATTTAAGTGCCAGATTCCAGGCTCCCTCGTCTTCGGGATTCGGAACTTTTACGGTAGAAAATTCCGTGTCCGGTTCCGCCTGCTCCGGAACAGTAAAGAGCTGTGAAAACCCGCTTTCGGAGAGGACTCTTTCCACAAAGACGCGCCCGGCTCCGTGAAGAGGCGTATAGATGATTTTCAGCTCCCCACCGCGGGACTGATCCATGTCCGGGTGGAGGAGCTGTTCTTTTACCCGGGAGATGTACCGGTCATCGGTCGGCCGGCCCAGCATTTCAAGAAGACCGCTTTCCAGGGCTTCTTCCCTGTCCATCACCGGGATATCCCATCCGCACTCCGCCATTTTTTCCATGATCTTATCCGCTTCCGCGGGAGGAAGCTGCGCGCCGTCTTCCCAGTAAACTTTGTAGCCGTTGTACTCTTTTGGATTATGGCTGGCTGTGATCATCACCCCGGCAATGGCATGTTTGTCCCGGACGGTAAAGGAAAGTTCCGGCGTAGAGCGGAGGCTGTCAAAGAGGTAAGCCCGGATTCCGCACGCAGCCAGCACAAGCGCGGTTTCCAGAGCGAATTCCTCTGAAAAGCGGCGAGAATCGTAAGCAATGGCGACTCCCCGTTTTTTGGCTTCCGGGCCGTGATCGCAGATTACCTGTCCGAAGCTGTAGGTAAGCTTGCGGATCAGATAGACATTCATCCGGTTTGTCCCCGCTCCCAGCATACCTCGCATACCGCCGGTGCCGAATTCCAGATCGCAGTAAAAGCGATCTTCGATTTCTTTTTCATCGGTGAGCGCGGCTAGCTCCGATTTCGTTTCCTCATCGAAACAGGGGCTGGAAAGCCACTGCTGATAGCGGGTTTCAATTTCTTTATTTAACATGTTTCCTTCCTCACTTCCTGCTGATTTTTTATGTATATATATGCTATACTGAACATAATAAAAACGCGGAGGCTTTTATTATGATTTTAACAGTTGATATCGGGGGAACCAAGACCCTTTGCGCTTTCTGGGAGGGAGACCGACTCCTGGAAAAACGGAAATACGCGACGCGGGAAATTTCGGATTTCAGCGACTTTCTCGCGGGGCGAACCCGTGGAAAAGAGATAAGCGCTCTTTGCGTCGCAGCTGCCGGGCCGGTTTCAGACGGTCGGGTTCAACTGACAAATACCGGACAGTTTATTGATTCCGCGCGTCTTCGGGAACGCATGCCGACGATTCCCAGGATCGCGGTGCTAAACGATCTGGAATCCCTGGGGTATTCGATCCCGTACCTTTCTTCCAGGCAGGCTCCACTGTTCAAAGAAGGGGAGAAAACCCGGGGCACGGCCGCCGTATTATCGCTTGGAACCGGTCTCGGCGTATCCGCGGTTACAAAAGAAGGGATCGTTCTTCCTTCGGAAGGCGGCCATATGGACTTCGCGCCGGAGGATGAGCGTCAGGAGCGGCTTCTCCGGTTCCTGCGGAGACAGTATGGGCATGTCAGCTATGAAAGGGTTCTGTCCGGCAGGGGTCTTGCCAATATTGACGCGGCTTTCGCGGCGCCGGGGGGAAGGCCCCGCAGTCCGGAGCAGATCACATCCGCGGCTCTGGAAAAGGAGCCGTCAGCCCTTGCGTCTATTCGCATATTCACTTGTATTCTCGCCGCTTTCGCGGGAAACCTCGCGCTAACCTTCAAAGCGTCCGCCGGCGTTTATCTGGGCGGTGGTATGGTTCCTAAACTTTATCCGCTGTTAGACCCCGAATTATTTCGCGGAGTTTTTACCGAAAAAGGAAGATTCCGGGATTTTCTGGAATCGGTTCCGGTACGGCTCATCTCTGACGAAGATTCCCCGTCGCTGGGCGCTGCTGTTTACGCGCGGCATTTAACGTCGGGAAGCCGCTGTCCATGAGGCGACACGTTCTGCCAGCTGTTCCGTAAACTGGGCAGCGTCCGCCTTCCAATTCCAGTTCCCTTTCGCCTGTCCGGGTATATTCATGCGGGCTTCGTTTCCGAGCCCCAGAAGATCCTGCAGAGGTGTTATGACCCAGGCGGCGGGACTGTCATACAGTTTCCGGATAATCGTTTCCGTCGAATCCGGGGAAAGGGACTGTTCCCTGCACCAGCCTGCCAGAGTCTGATTGTCATGGGTTCCGGTATAAAAGATTTTCCGGGAGGCAGCTTCCTCGGGAAGTTCTTGCATCTCTTCCGCGGAAAACTGGTAGACCAGCATCCCCGGAAAGCCGGACAGCGACAGCAGATCGCGGACCTGCGCGTCTAAAAGACCCAGATCCTCTGCCAAAAGGGGAAGCGGTCCCAGCTTTTCAGACAACGTGTCAAAGAATCCATGACCCGCGCCGGGAATCCAATATCCCTCCCGGGCGGTTTTTTCGCGGGGAATCGCGTAAAAGGCGGAAAAGCCGCGGAAATGATCGATCCTTACATAATCAAACCGCCGGATTGCCCGGGAAATGCGCTCTGTCCACCATGTATAGCCGTCCTTTTTCATAGCATCCCAGTCGTAGAGCGGATTGCCCCAGTTCTGACCGTCTTTGTTAAAATAGTCGGGCGGTACGCCTGCTCCGGCCAGAGGCAATCCGTCTTCTCCGAGAAGAAAGCATTCCGGATGCGCCCAGGTGTCGGCGCTGTCGACTCCCGCGTAAAGGGGGAGATCCCCGATCAGGGAAATTCCTTTTTTATTGGCATAGGTTTTTACCTGTTCCCAGCGTTTCCAGAAGGCGAACTGCTGCTTTTTTACCGTTTCCAGTTCTGTTTTTCTGGCATTTCGCCAGTAATCCAGATTTGTCCGATCCCGCTCCTGCAGCGGCCATTTCTGCCAGGGCAGACCGTCAAACTGCTGTTTGAGAACTGTATAGAGCGCGAAATCTTCCAGCCAGTAGGCTTCTTCCCGGCAAAACGTCCGGTATTCCGCCAAATCCGTCCCGGGAAGGATACTACCGGAAAGTTCCGTGTGTCCCGCGAAAACGGCAGGACTGGAATAAGGAGAATTTCCTTCCGTGTCTGTAGGGTTCAGAGGAAGTACCTGCCACAGCTTCTGTCCGGCAGCCGCCAGAAAATCCACAAATGCTTCCGCCCATTCATCCAGAACGCCGGACGGCAGGGAAGATATATGGCATAAAACACCGGCCCCGCGGGGCAGATGCAGCGTCTCCGGTTTTCGGGAACTGCAGTAAAGCAGCTTTGCCGAGAGCGGAGGCATAGTGAGAACAAGGTTCTCTCCTTTTTTCGAAAAGACATCTGCGGTCAGAAGATCCAGAACAAATTCCGTTCCGCGGGGGAGCGGGAGCTCAAAGGATACCTCGCCGAACAGGTGCCGATTTACAATCGCGAAGATCTGTTCGGTGCCACACTCTGATATCCGTTCACATGTAAAGATGTGTTCTCCGTACCACTGTAGAGAACACCCTCCATCTATCAGGAACGGGTACTGTTTCCGCAGTCCCGCCAGCATCCGATAATGCGCGAGAAGCTCCGTATCTTCACGTCCCCAGGGGTAAGTCCCGCGATTGAAGGGATCGTCGAATCCCTGCAGACCGGCTTCATCCCCGTAATAGACGCAGGGAACTCCGGGAAGTGTGAACTGCAGGAGAGACAGAGCTTTCAGCCGATCCTTCGCGAGCCGCAGCTTTTCCTCCGTAAGACGGAATTCTTCTTTTTTCTGCGGTGTCAAATCTTCCGGCGGGTCGCCCAGCAAAGTGAGAACCCTCGGGCTGTCATGGCTTCCGATCAGATTCAGTCCGGCAGAAAGATTTTCCGGCGGGTAATTTTCCATCAGGCTGCGGAGTGTCCGAACCGCGCTCTCCGCGCTGGATCTGCCCAGCATAAAGGCGATCAGCGCTTCCCGCAGGGGATAGTTCATGACACCGTCCAGTTCCTCTCCAAGCAGGTAGCGGCGCTGTATACCATAACTGATTTTGTTGCTGGCGTCTTCCCAGACCTCGCCTAAAAGAAGCCCGTCGTCCGCGGTTTCGCGGATCGCGCTGCGGATTCCCCGAATGAAGGAATCCGGAAGCTCGTCGGCCACGTCAAGACGCCATCCCGAAGCGCCGTCCTTTATCCATCTGCGTACAACGCTGTCCGGACTTCCGTAGATAAAATCCTGATAGTCCGGGTTGTTTTCATCTACATCCGGGAGATCCTTTACGCCCCACCAGCACGGATATTCATCAGGAAAACGGGAAAAGCGGAACCATTTGTAATAAGGGGAATGTTCTCCCTGGCAGGCTCCGTCCCGGGGATAATTTCCATAACGGTTAAAGTAAAGGCTGTCCGCGCCGGTATGGTTGAACACGCCGTCGAGAATCAGACGGATTCCAAGGCGCCTTGCATCCCGCGCCAGCAGGCGGAAGTCCTCGTTGGTTCCAAAAGAGGGATCGACCGTATGATAGTCAGCGGTATCATATTTGTGATTACTGGAAGCGGCAAAAATGGGATTCAGATAGAGGGTGCCGATCCCCAGGCTTTTCAGATAAAGCAGGTGTTCCCGAATCCCCTGCAGGGTTCCGCCGAAAAAAGGCCACCGGGTAATTTCGCCCTGAGAATTTTTTGTATAATACGGGGAATCATACCAGTTCTGCTGGATAACGCGGCTCGGACCGATCCAGTCCGAACCTTTGTCCGCCGCGGATTGCCGCTGCATCCAGTCCCCGCTTCTGGCGAACCGATCCGGAAAAATTTGATAAGCCACAGAGTGTTTGTACCAGTCTGGAACAGAGGCAGGCCGGTAAACCGTAATCTGAAAAGCAGGGGGGATCTCTCCGCTGCTCTGACCTTCTCCGCCCAGCTGTCCCGGGTTATTCCCATAGTAAAGCGGCGTCCGCGAACCGTCAAAAACAAAGTAATACCAACACAGGGAAGGCGTTTCCGTGAGAGAAACATGTACAGAGAAAAGCAGACTCCCGTCTTCCAGAATGCTCCGTTTCATAGGAACCTGACAGTCTCCGCGATCCTCCTGCCACAAATTGAGCGCGCAGGTTAAATTCTCTGGGCAGTCTGAGACCCGAACGGACAGTCTGACTGATGTCCGGCACGGCACAGCGCCTGTGGGCATACGATATTCACATTGCTGTGAGTTATGGTAAATCTGCATGGCGCGTCTCCTTATTTTGTCCTCTGCGCGATTAAATCTTCATAAAGGCGGATATATTCCTGAGCGGAGTGCTTCCAGGAAAAATCCTTTTTCATCGCCCGCTTTATGATTCCATTCCAGGAATCTTTATGGTTAAAATAGATGTCCAGAGCGTGCTTGATGGTAAACAGAAGCTCATGGGCGTTATAATTGGCAAAGCTGAAGCCGTCTCCGGTATCGTCATATTGATTGTAGGCGATTACGCTGTCCTTAAGACCTCCGGTCTCGCGAACTACCGGAATCGTGCCGTAATGCATTGCCAGCATCTGGGAAAGACCGCAGGGCTCAAATTTGGAAGGCATCAGTAGCATATCCGCGGCAGCGTAAAACCGGGAGGAAAGTTCCAAATCAAAGGTGATGCAGGCGTTTACTTTGTCCGGCATCGTATGATGGTAATGGCGAAACGCGTTTTCATATTTGCTTTCGCCTACTCCCAGAACTGCCAGCTGAATGTTCTCGCGGAGAAGTTCCTCTAAAATTCCAAGAACCAGATCCAATCCTTTCTGTTCCGTCAGCCGGGTAATCATGACGAGGAGGGGAACATCGGGGTTCACCGCGAGTCCCAGAAATTCCTGGAGCGCCCGTTTGTTCACGGATTTGCCCTCCGGAAAAGTGGTTCGGTTATAGGTTTGAACAAGGAAAGGGTCTCTGCCCGGAGCGTTTTTATAAGTGTCGATTCCATTGAGAATTCCGCAGAGGATGCTGCGGCGCTGCTGAAAAATCCCCTCCATATGTTCTCCGAAATAAGGTGTGCAGATTTCTTCCGCGTAAGTGGGACTGACCGTCGTGAGACGATCGCTGTAATAGAGCGCTCCCTGCATATAATTGACCGCGTCGCGGAAAGCCAGTTGATCCGCGGCAGGCTTGCTGCCCGCAAGACCAAGAACATCTCCCAGGACAGAACTCGGAAAAATTCCCTGATATTTGAGATTATGCACGGAAAAGACGGTTCCGATCTTCTGATACTGGGGAAGCCGCATATACTGCTCCCGGAGGAACACGGGGACAAGCGCTGTATGCCAGTCGTTGCAGTGGATCAGTACAGGGGAAAAATCCGGAATATGCTGCAGGCTCTCCAGGATCGCCTTGCTGAAAAAGGCGATCCGTTCCGCATCATCATCGTAGCCGTAAGGGAGAGGCCGCTTGAAATAGTATTCGTTATCTATAAAATAGAAGGTGACTCCCTTTTCGCGGAGGACTTCAATCCCGCAGTACTGCTGCCGCCAGCTGAGAGGAACGGAAAATTCCGCGATTTTTTTCATCCGGTCTTTGTATTCACAGGGAATGCTTTCAAGCTTGGGAAGCATAACCCGCATGTCCGCTCCAGCTTTGCATATGGCAGAGGGAAGCGAGCCGCCTACATCTCCCAACCCACCTGTTTTAATAAACGGGACGGCTTCAAAGACGGCGAACAAGACCTGGATTTTCTTTTTTTGCGCCAGGCTATTCTGATGTTTTTTCTTTCCGTGTTGTTTTGTCATACTTTTTTCCTTTTCTTGTTAAACTTGCTCGCTTTTTCCAAGGACAAGCGGTGTATAGCGATTTCCGCTCAGATGGGTATCTTCGTTAACCCGTACAAATTTGTCACAGATTACATTTTCAAGGACCGCGCCCGGCTGGATTTTACAGCGCTGCATAATGACGCTATTTTTTATGACCGCGCCTTTTCCAATCTCCACGCTGCGGAACAGGATGCTGTTCTCAACGGTTCCCTCGATGACGCATCCGCTGGAAACAAAGGAATTGGATACGTGGGAACAGGACAGATATTTCGAAGGAGGCGCGTCCTGAACCTTTGTGAAGATCTGCCGACGGGAGTCAAACAATTCATTACGGATTTCCGGTTTGAGCAGATCCATGGAACACTGCATATAATCATAGGAACTGTCCACAGCGCCGACATAACCGTCAAAGCGGTAGGAATCGATCTTCATATTTGTAATATTTTCATTGAAAATTTCCGTCATATCAATATAGTCCATGGTTTCATACCAGTCCATAAGCGCGAGGAAGTCTGAGATATTAATGATAAAGCAGTCCATGAACCAGGCTGCGTTTCCGGCGCTTTCTTTCTGGATTCCAGTCAGATTTCCGTCTCGATCGAGCTCCAGGAAGGGGCCTCTCTTCATGTGGGCATCGGCGATTTCTTTATATACCAGCGTGGCCTGCGCGCCTGATGCGCAGTGCTGTTCGATCAGCGGGGTAAAGTCCATATTGAAAATTTTGTTGCTGGCGCTGACGATAACCACATCTTCTTTCGCCCGTTCCAGATAAGGGCGGTTCTGGATAAAATCGCGCAACAGGAATTTCCCCTCAAAACGCTTCATACCGTAGATTGAGCCGGGAAGGAGGAAAAGACCTCCGCTTTTTCGGTCCAGAGACCATTCTTTTCCGGAACCAAGATGGTCGATGAGGGAACGAAAGGAGTGGGCGGTTGTAATGCCTACGCATCGGATTCCGGAATGAACCATGTTGGACAGGGGAAAATCCACCAGCCGGTATCTTCCGCCAAAAGGCACTGTGGCGATGGGACGGAATTCCGCCAGTTTTCCAAAATTTTCGTTTGCGTAATTCGTTGTAATCAGTCCTAGGGCTTTAATCATGGCAGACACCTCCTGTCTCCTGAGGAGACGAAATCGTTTCACTATCTCCGACAACTGTGATCTCCTGAGACTCCGGAGAACCCAGGACGGTTCCGGCTTCAATGACAGCCCGCTCTCCGATAATCGAACGGAAAATCCGCGCGCCTTTTCCAATCCGGGCTCCCGGAAGCAGGATGGAATCTGTTACACAGGCACCTTCCTCAATGTGTACGTCGAAACTCAGGATCGAATGGCGGATTTGCCCCCGGACACGGCTGCCATTGCAGATCAGGGAATTCTTTACGACCGCCTCCGGTCCGATGTAGTGGGGCGGATAAATATTGGAATTGCTGAAAATGCGCATATTTTCTTCAAAAATGTTAAACGGAGGAGCCGGTTTCAGGAGCTCCATATTAGTATTGTAATAACTTTCAATCGTACCTACATCTTTCCAGTATCCGGTGAATGTATAAGCGTATAACTTTTTGCCTTCTCCCAGCAGCATGGGAATTACATTTTTTCCGAAGTCATGTTCCGAATCCGTTTTCTGACTGTCCTTTAAAAGCGCTTCTTTGAGTACCGGCCAGCTGAAGATATAGATCCCCATGGAAGCCAGATTACTGTCCGGTTTTTTCGGCTTTTCAGAGAATTTGCTGATTCGTCCGGTGTCATCCGCTGTGAGAATTCCGAATCGGCTCGCATCTTCCCAGGCAACCTCCATAACGGAGATGGTCAAATCCGCGCCGCTTTTTTTATGGTAGTCCAGCATCAGACTGTAATCCATTTTATAGAGGTGGTCGCCGGAGATGACAAGGACGTAGTCGGGGGAGTAGTTGTCAATAAAGTCGATATTTTGGAAGATGGCATCCGCAGTTCCCTGATACCATTGTCCTCCGGTTTCGGTCGCGTAGGGAGGCAGAAGAAAGACTCCGCCGTAAGCGTCATCCAGATCCCAGGCCGCACCTGTGCTGATGTAAGAGTTGAGAAGCAGAGGTTTGTACTGAGTCAGTACGCCTACTGTATTAATGTTGGAATTCGTGCAGTTGGAAAGACTGAAATCAATAATTCGATATTTCCCCCCAAAAGCGACGGCGGGTTTGGCAATTTTCTTTGTGAGCGCTCCCAAGCGGCTTCCCTGACCGCCGGCGAGCAGCATTGCTACACATTCTTGCTGCCTCATGATAATCCTCCTTTGTAAAGAACGTTATGTTATATTTCAAACAGTTTCCTGTTTTTTAACATGCCAGATTTCCTCCGCGTACTGTGAAATTGTCCGATCGCTGCTGAAATGTCCGGCCATCGCGATATTGGTAAGAGACATGCGGCTGAAACGATCCGGATCCTGCCAGGCCCGAACCGTTTCCTGCCAGGCTCTGAGATAGTCGCGGAAATCTTTTAATACAAAATAATCGTCATTATACCGGATTAACGCGTCATGGATGCTCCAGAATTCATCTCCATAATCTTTGAAGAAACCGTTGATAAGCTGATCGGTGATTTCCTTCAGTTCCGGATCTTCTTCACACACACGGGCGGAATGATAGTTGTTTTCTTCATAGTATTTCGTTACTTCCTCGGAAGAAAGTCCGAAAATAAAGATGTTATCCTTTCCGACAAGCTCATGGATTTCAACATTGGCGCCGTCCATAGTGCCTAAAGTGACCGCGCCGTTGAACATGAACTTCATATTCCCGGTACCGCTGGCCTCTTTTCCGGCTGTGGAAATCTGCTCGCTGATATCCGCGGCAGGGTAGATGAGCTGTCCAAGGCTGACCCCGAAATTTTCGAGAAACACAACCTTCAGCTTTCCGTTGATCCGGATATCGTTGTTTACAATTTCGCCAACCGTATTGATAAGGCGGATGACTTCTTTCGCGAAATCATAACTTTGCGCCGCTTTGCCGGAGAAAATAAAGGTACAGGGCGGAATATCCGCGCATGGATCCTTTGTTAGCCGGTTGTAAAGATACATCACCTTAAATATATTCAGCAACTGGCGTTTATATGCGTGAATTCGCTTGACCTGCACATCAAAAATGGAGTCGGGATCGACTGTGATTCCGTTATGTTCCTTTATATATTGAGCAAGTCTGCACTTATTATGATATTTGATCTCCCGCAGGCGTTTCAGAAACTCCGGATCTGTCTGTCTGGAAAGCAGTCCTTTTAATTTATAAGTGTCTGACATCCAAGCATCGCCCAGCGTATCGGCAATCAGTCGGCTGAGCTGAGGATTTGCCTCCAGCAGAAAGCGCCGGTGGCTGATCCCGTTGGTTTTATTGTTGAACCGCTGTGGCATATCCTGATAGAAATCTTTAAATACATCTTTCTCCAGAATGCCGGTATGAATCGCGGCAACTCCGTTGATGGAGTGGCTTCCGATGACAGAGAGGTTTGCCATCCGAACCTGTCCGTCCCATAAAATCGCGGTAGACTGAAGCTTTTGCTGCCAGTCCGGCTGATTGTGGTCAAAACGTTCCCGGTAACGGCGATCAATTTCTTCTATGATCATATAAACTCGCGGAAGAAGGCGCTGCATCAGATCAATCGGCCATTTTTCCAGAGCTTCCGGCATGACCGTATGATTGGTGAAGGACATGGTCTTTACGGTGATCTCCCAGGCCTGATCCCATTCCAGATTTTCCTGATCCAACAGAACCCGGATCAGTTCCGGTACACAGAGAGCGGGGTGGGTGTCGTTGGTATGGATCGCCACTTTTTCCGGAAACTTTTCCCAGTTGTGTTCACCATAGGAAAATTTAAAATCTCGAATAATTGAGGCGATTCCCGCGGCTACAAGAAAATATTCCTGTTTCAGACGGAGTTCTTTTCCTTCGGGGGTGCTGTCATCCGGGTATAAGATCGCGGTAATGGACTCGATTTCGTCTCTTTCCCGGAATGCTTCACTGTATTGGCCGCGGCTGAAAGCCGCGAGATCGATTTTTTCCTCCGAGGGTTCGGCCTGCCACAGACGCAGCATATTGACATGTTTGCCGCCATATCCGACGATTGGCACATCGTAGGGTACCGCCATAACGGTCTGATATCCGACATGGTTAAAATAAATTTTTCCGTTTTTATAGGTTCTCTCTACACTGCCTCCAAAGTGAACTTCAACGGCGCTGTCAGACTTCCGGATTTCCCAGGGGTAGCCGTTTATCAGCCAGGGATCCGGCTCTTCTGTCTGTCTGTTTTCTTCAATTTTCTGGCGGAACAGACCAAAACGGTAACGGGCGCCCATGCCGAATCCGGCAATTCCCAGAAAAGCCATGGAATCCAGAAAGCACGCGGCGAGTCTTCCGAGTCCTCCGTTTCCGAGACCCGGATCCGGTTCCATGCGGCAGAGTTCATCCAAATCCTCTCCCAGATCCGCGAGACCTTCTCTTACAGTATCTTCGATGCCCAGATTGAGCAGGTAGTTATCCAGAAGCCTTCCCAGCAGGAACTCCATTGAAAAGTAGTAGATCCGCTTTGCCCGCAGCTTGTCATAGCCAAGCTTGGTTTCTGTATGGAGCTTTGCCGCGCGGCTGCAGATCATTCTTGCCAGAACCTCATATTTTTCCCGTTTCGTACATTCCTCAAACGGTCTTGCCATTGTTTCTGTGAATTCTGCTTTGTACTGCTGTTTAAAATCCTCTTTTCCTGAAAACATAAATCTTAATCCCTCCTATGTGTCTTATTTTTTTATGCGGACCGGAGCAAAGATCAGTCCTCCGATGGGGGGAACAGTAATCTCGATATATTGCTCCTGTCCATGGCATTTCCCTTTTTGTGTTTTGAGCGGCCGCGGATTTTTATGATCGCTGCCGCCGAACTCCTTCCGGTCTGAATTGAAAATCTCCCGGTATGTACCCTCCGCGGGTACCCCGATTTTGTAGTTTCTATACGTGTCCGGCTGAAAGTTAAGGAGAATCACGGTAAAGTCCTCTTTCTTTTCTCCCTGGCGTATGAAGAGAAGAATACTTTGATCCCGGTTATCGGCGTCCAGCCACTGATAACCGGACCAGTCGTAATTTCTCTGCCATAAAGAGGCTGTGTCCAGATAGCAGTGATTCATCGCCTTTACAAAGGCCTGGTGGCGCGCGTGGGCGTCATAATCCAGAAGAAACCATTCCAGCGCTTCATAAAAACGCCATTCAATAAACTGACCGAACTCATTTCCCATAAAATTAAGTTTTCCTCCGCTGTGGCACATCTGATACATCAGAAGAAGCCGCAGCCCGGCGAACTGTCTCCAGTAATCTCCCGGCATCCGCCCGATAAGCGAACACTTTCCATGCACCACCTCGTCATGGGACAAAGGCAGAATGAAGTTCTCATTGAACGCGTACATCATGGAAAAGGTCAGAAGCTGATGGCTCCCGTCACGGAACGGAAAGTCCAGCGCGCAGTATCGGAGGGTATCGTTCATCCATCCCATATCCCATTTGTAATGGAAGCCGAGACCGCCCTCCTCCGGCGGATAAGTGACCAGAGGCCACGCGGTGCTTTCTTCGGCGACGGTAAAGACATCCGGATGCAGCAGGCCGATCACTTCATTGAATTGCTGAAGGAATGCCTGGGCGGTTAGATTTTCCTCCCCGCCTTTTTCGTTATACCGTTTTTGAGCGGGATCATCGATCCCGTAGTTCAGATACAGCATGCTGCTGACTCCGTCCACGCGGATGCCGTCAGCGTGGTACTCTTCCAGCCAGAATACCGCGTTGCTGATAAGAAAACTGCGAACCTGAGGACGGCTGTAATCAAATTTATACGTACCCCACTCGATATGCTCTTCAGATTCAAAAAGCTCGGAGCCGTTAAATTTGCAGAGACCATGCGCGTCCCGGCAAAAATGCCCGGGTACCCAGTCCAGTATAACGCCGACTCCCGCCTGATGCAGCCGGTCAATCAGATATTTGAAGTCTTTGGGCATGCCGTAGCGGCTGGTAGGCGCATAATATCCGGTGGTCTGGTACCCCCAAGAGCCGTCAAAAGGATGTTCCATGACAGGCATCAGTTCCACGTGGGTATAGCCCATGTCCTTCACATATGCGGTCAGTTCTTCCGCAAGTTCACGATAGGTGAAAAAGTCCGGATCTTCCGGATTTTTTCCATGCTGTTTCCAGGAACCCAGGTGAACTTCATATATATTCAGCGGCTTTTTAAAATGTGACTCTGCTTTTCTTCGTTTCATCCATTCCCCATCTTCCCAGCTGTGGGAAAGGGTATCCGGTCCTGCCAGTCTGGAAGCGGTACCCGGTCGCTTTTCCGCGTAAAAGGCAAAGGGATCCGCTTTGTACAGGATCTCGCCGGAAGCCGTTTCAATCCGGAATTTATAGAGCATTCCATCATTTGCGCCCGGCAAAAAACAAGTCCAGAGTCCGCCTTCCGCGTCCTGCGGTGAATCCAAAGAACGCATGGAAAGTCCCTCCTGCCAGCCGTCAAACTCACCAATGAGCCATACTTTTTTGACATTGGGCGCCCATAAGGTAAAGGAAAAACCCGCTTTCCCTTCCTGCTCACAGGCATGCGCGCCGAGACGCCGGTAGCACCGAAAGGCTTTGCCCTGATCGAAGCCTGCGAGATCCTTATTTGCCAAAGGACTGTATTCTGTCAAAGAAACACCTTCTTTCTTCCCATAAAGAGACATTTTCCAGTTATTATGTATTATACCATAAAAGGGCAGGATTTATTGCCGAAAAGACGCAGAAATAACACAGGTTTAACATTTTTCGAAATAAAAAATTCCGCAGACTCAGTATTCAGTCTGCAGAATTTGTTTTTTTCTGAGAAGTTCAAGCTGCGCCAACTCTTCCGCCCGTTCCAGCAGGCGGCCTTTGGAGGCTTCGGAAAGGCGCTGATACAGTCTTAAAAGGCGGGACTCCTCTTTGCCGGGATTCTGCTGTGTAAAAAAATTCTGGAGAAGTTCCTGAATATTGCAGGAGATCAGAGCATCCGGCATAATGCGGTAGTAATTAGAGATAGTAAAGAGAATGTGCAAATCGGGCTGCCGATCCCCTTGCTCCAGCTGACTGTAGGAAGCTCTGCACATACCGATCGCCAAAGCGACTTCCTCCTGGCTCAAACCGGCTGCCTTCCTTAAAATTGTAAGGTTTCTGGCAAACCTCAGCTGTTCTTCGATTTCCATAATGTCCTCCCCTGTAACCTGAAAGCATGTCTTAAATCCGGTGTTGATTTAAAACAATCAAAATTTTCAGCAACATAGATAACAAATCGGAAAAGAAAGGTGCACGATCTTTCTTGAGTCCCGATCTCATCAGAGCTTTCAAAAAACCCTTAAAAGATATATAGGATTCTACTGTGGGCTTATTTAGCTGCGGACTGAGAATACTAGACTAAAGGTAGGGAGTGATGCAACTGATAGAGGAATGCTCCCGGAGAGGACAGGTTTGTAGTATAATGAAGAAAGTAAGCAATTTAAAAGAAATTGATTTGAAGATGATGGGCCGAAGAATCCGGACGCAGCGAGAAGCGATTCATATGACAAGAAATCAGCTGGCGGCAAAGCTCGGTGTGTCCAGCAAGTTTATTGCCGATATTGAGTATGGGGACAAGGGCGTTTCGATTCAGACGCTGTACAGGATGACGCAGATTCTGAATTTGAGCGCGGATTATATTCTGGCAGGTGACCAGGCTGTCAGTGATGCGGCAGATCCGGAAGTGGAGCGTATTAAGGAGAATATTATGGGGCCTTTGTCCGCCTGTTCGGTAGAGCAGCTCAAATGTATGGAGCAGATCGCCCGCTATTATGTTGAGGGAATTGTTGGAAAAGAGGAGTAAGAAAGGATTGGAAAAATGGCCGAGGAAAGAAAGAAGGGTGAGCGGAAAGAAATGAACGGAAGCGCGGACGGCGAAAAAAAGCTGGCGGCAGTGCTGAAAGAGGGTCTGGAAGAAGACCTCGGCGAGATTCCGGAAGTTTCGATTAATATTGAAGAGCTGAAAAAGCTGGAAGAGACTGATCGGAAAAAGCGGAAACAAAAGCGTGTCAGAAACGCCGGCGTTGCCGCGGCCGCTGTCATTGTATGCGCGGTTATTCTCTATGCCGTATGGCCGCAGTCCGCGGTTCCCGTGGATGCCGACAAGAATACCGAGCAGAAAGTGGAGGAAAAAGATGGCGTCGTGATTATCAATGAAGGTGATGTGGAAGGCGACAGCGGGGAAGTGTCCGTAACCGAGACGGATTGGAATAAAGTCAGCGATTTGAAAGAATATGTGCCGAATCTGTATATTCCGGGATATGTGCCGGAGGGGTATGAGTTTGAGAAGGCTACGGTGAAGAGATATTCGGATGAAATGTATGAAAGTGAATTTTGTTTCGTGACAGATCAAAAAGAGTCTTTAATAATAACGCAAACGGCGCAGGTAGAAGATGATATTCAAACAGTTTTTGTTGAAGACTATGAAAAAAAGTTGCATTGTGAACTAGGTGATATCTATATAGTAAAACACCAAAAAGGAATATCCGGAACACTGATAAACAAGCGTGATAGGATAGTCATTTTTGGTGAAGTTTCTATAGAAGAAATAGAAAGTCTTTATAAGAGCTTGAAGTAGAGTTAAAAAGAACCACTATAGTAAGTAGATGATGTTGTGCGAGAGCCTTTTTTGTCCGTAAACTTTGCTTTGATTCGATAAACTTTTCCTTTTTTTAAGGTGAATTTAGTAGAAAAAAGGATAACCGAAGTATCAGTTTTAGATTTAGTAGCGCTCGTTTTTGAGACACCAGTAGCTTTCCGCCATGAGCCGTTATACTTTTCCTGTAGTGTCATCGTACATTTTACAGAATCTTTGATGCCATCAAAGCTGGCACTTGCGGAAGCACTTGCAGATGTATTGCTAAGGCGATCTACAGCAATTTTTGCGCTGGCGACTTCCGCGTTTACCACGCTGACCGCGCCAAAGGCGAGTACAAGAGCCAAAACAATTAAAACAAATTTCCTTTTCATTAATATTTTCCTACCTTTCATAAAATTTGAAAAAATAACGAGTAGGGCTTTAATTTAGCGGAGGCGTGTCCGGGGGACAAGAATGGGGGATCAAAGAAAGCGTAAAGCCGCGTCAGCTGGCGAAAATCCGGGAATGGTGCGTCGGTTCTGGCAGAAAAGTGAGAAAATTGATATCCGATATTTGTGGGAAAATTCCAAAAGGCAGGTGTAAAAAAACAGGTAAGCCTGTATAATAGAATATGGAAACAAAAAGCGGTGATTCATGGAGGAAAAGCTTATGGAAGTAAAAGTGGATCTGTCAAAGAGCGGGCTGGATGAAGAGCGCATCCGTCAGGAGCGGCCGGCGGTGGACTCGGCGTTGGAGCGCCTGTGGTCCGGAAAAGAGGACTTCACCGGATGGGTCAAACTGCCCCTTCAGCAGGATGAAAGTGAGTTGGAGCAGCTGCTGAATGTCAGCGATATTATCCGCCAGCAATGTGAACTTCTCATTGTAATCGGCATCGGAGGCTCATATCTGGGAGCAAAAGCCGCGATTGACGCGCTTGCGGGAAATTCGGCCGCGCCGGAAGTGAAATTCGCGGGAATCAATCTGAGCGCGGTTTATCATGCGCGGCTGCTGGAGGAGATGGCAGGAAAAGAAGTCTGCCTATGCGTAATTTCCAAATCCGGAACAACCGTGGAAACAACCGCGGCCTTTAATCTTTTCCGGGAAGCGCTGATCCGAAAATACGGGAAAAAGGAAGCGGTTAAGCGAATTTATACAATAACCGACGCGAAAAACGGCGCGCTGCGGGAGGAAACTCAGCGGGAAGGATATACCAGTTTTGTAATCCCTTCGGATATCGGCGGGAGATACTCAGTTTTGACACCGGTAGGGCTTCTGCCGATTGCGGCGGCAGGGGTGGATATCAGGAGCATGCTGGAAGGCGCCCGGGTTATGGCGGCTTCGGCGGACTGGGATTTTAGCGGGCCGGATTACGCAGTCGTCAGATATCTGCTTCTCAAAAGCGGAAAATCCGTAGAAGCGATCCAGCACTATGAACCGGCTCTGAAATATTTTGTGGAATGGATTAAACAGCTTTTCGGAGAAAGCGAGGGAAAAGAAGGTACAGGACTGTTTCCGGCGGGACTGGAACTGACAGCGGATCTCCATTCCATGGGGCAGTTCCTCCAGCAGGGCAGCCCGATTTTCTTTGAGACTGTGCTGAATATCGAGCAGTCCCCTGTGGATCTGACGGTTCCGGAAGGCCCGCTGAAGGGCAAAACCATGACACAGCTCAATCGCGCCGCTATGAAGGGGGTCATCGAAGCCCACAGCAGCGCGGGCACGCCGGTAATCCGCATTGATATTCCAAAGCTGGACGCTTTCTATTATGGGCAGCTGATCTATTTCTTTGAGACCACCTGCGCCGTTACCGCCATGCTGATGGGAGTCAACCCGTTTGACCAGCCGGGAGTGGAAGCTTACAAAAAAGAGATGAAAAAGGAAATTTAATAATGCAAATAGTACAAAAATAGTTTACAATATATAACTGTATGGTATATAATTACCCATAAAGTAAGTTAATTTTTTAACAATCCGTGCGAAGTGGATTGTACACTGCAAGGAGGACGTATTAATGAAAAAGGTTGGAGTATTAGGCACAGGAACAATGGGTGCCGGAATTATTCAGGTTCTCGCTCAGAACGGTTACGAAGTTGTACTGAGAGCAAGAAGACAGACTTCCGTAGATAAAGGAATGGCTACGGTTACAAAGAACCTGGACAAACTGGTGAAAAAAGAAAAGATCACCGAAGCGGACAAGGAAGCAATCCTGGGAAGAATCCATGGTTCCACAGATATCAGCATCGTAAAAGACGCGGATCTGATTATCGAAGCGGCAACGGAAGATATGGACGCGAAAAAAGCGCTGTTCCAGGAATTAGATGAGCTGTGCAAGCCGGATACGATTATCGCGACAAATACTTCCGCTCTGTCCATCACAGAAATCGCCGCGGCGACAAACAGACCGGACAAAATCATCGGAATGCACTTCTTTAACCCGGTTCCTGCTATGAAACTGGTAGAAATCGTAAAAGGCCTGACAACTTCCGAAGAAACAAGAACAACCATCATCGAACTGACAAAAGCTCTCGGAAAGACTCCGGTAGATGTTGCGGAAGCTCCTGGATTTGTTGTAAACAGAATCCTGATCCCGATGATCAACGAAGGTATCGGAATCCTGGCAGACGGTGTTGCGGACGCCGAAGGCATCGACACTGCTATGCAGCTTGGCGCAAACCATCCGATGGGACCTCTCGCGCTGGGCGACCTGGTTGGACTGGATGTATGTCTGGCTATTATGGAAACTCTGTACAGAGAATACGGAGATCCGAAATACAGACCTCATCCGCTGCTCAGAAAAATGGTTCGTGCCAACAAGCTGGGAAGAAAGACCGGCGTTGGTTTCTACGACTACAGCAAATAAACGATTACTTAAGGCTGTCCTTTCACAGGGCAGCCTGTTTTTTTTTCTGTTTAAAGGCGGATGTGTGTCCAATGCAGCTTTTTTCTTATTTGGGAATAAAAAGTTTATTGAAACTAACTTTCGAACGTGTCGAATATAGTTGAATTTCATCAAAGACTGTCGAAGTTGTTTCAAATACAGGAACAATTACAGGTATCTGAGGAAACTCTTTTCTAAAGAATGAGTTTCTTTATCGAAATTATGTGTCCGTAGTATTTAATATCGCTAATTGGACACAAAAAAATAGAAAAGTTGTGTCCAGCGCTCTTCATTCATTAGGTTGGACACAACCGTTCTGATAACCCGAACATCAGGAGCCTTTCAGACAAGATAAAAATTTGCAGATCTGCCCCGGTGCCCGGATTTTTTTGCGCAAAAAATATTGTAACCTGCTAAAAATAGGTATATAGTAATAGATATTGAAAGTCTTATAAGCTTATCTGTTTTATCTAATACACATTTCCAGTGAAACCATCAAAACAGGAACGAACAAGGAAAGGACAGCACGGATATTGCAATATATCTGCGCGAAAGGATATTTTATGGAAGAAACAATACTTAAGGGGAAGAAGGTAGTCGAATTAAAAGAGCTTGCCAAAAATCTGGGACTTGAAGGGTATGCCGCAATGCGCAAAGCGCAGTTGATTGAAGCCCTTTCAAAGATTGACGCGCCGGGGGAAGAGCCGGAACCTGCGCAGACAAAGCCTCAGACAGAGCAGGAAGAAAAAAAAGCAAAGCCCCGGAAAGCAAAAGCTACAAAAAGCGTAAAAGAAACCAAAACCGGAAAACGGGAAACCAGAAAAAAGGCAGCTTCTAAAAAAGAAGAGAAGAACGCGGAGCCAGGAAAAGAAACCAAAAGAAAACGGACGGTCAGAGTGCCGGCAGTCAAAGACGCGGAGAGGGAAGCCGCTTCCGAAACCCGCGAAACTTCCGAAGCCTTTGAACCCCGTGAAAAGGTTGAAACTGATGAAAAGCACGATCTGCCGCCTCAGGAACCGGAGGCTCCCGAGGAGAAAAAAGTGGAAAGCCGGGGGAAACGCAAGGTTATTCCCGATAAAGAAGACCGGCCGGAGGTAGAAGGAATTCTGGAACTGGCAGAGGGAGGATTCGGATTCCTGCGCTTTTCCAACTTCCTTACCAGCGATAAGGATATTTACGTTTCTCCGGCGCAGATTCGGCGCTTTAATCTGAAAACAGGGGACAAAATCAGAGGAATTTCCAGAAAGCCAAACGAAGGGGAGCGGTTCGGTGCCCTGCTTTACGTTGTAACAGTCAACGGAGATGAACCGGGCGTCGCCATGAAACGGCCCCATTTTGAAGAGCTGACGCCGATCTTTCCCGATGAGCGGCTTTCTCTTGAAGACACTGCTACAAGGGATCTTTCCATGCGTCTGATCGATCTGATCGCGCCCATCGGAAAAGGACAGAGAGGCCTGATTGTAGCGCCTCCGAAAGCGGGAAAAACCGTACTCTTGAAAAAAATCGCCAACAGTATTGAAAAGAAATACCCGGAGATTGAAATGATCGTGCTGCTGGTGGACGAGCGGCCGGAAGAAGTAACCGATATGAAACGCTCCCTGAAGAGCGGCGAAGTCATTTATTCCACCTTTGACGAACTTCCGCAGCACCATGTAAAGGTTGCGGAAATGGTTCTTGCCAGGGCCCAGCGCCTGGTGGAGCATGGCAAAGACGTTGTGATTCTTTTAGACAGCATTACCCGTCTTGCCAGAGCCTACAACCTGGTTGTACCGGCTTCCGGAAGAACTCTTTCCGGCGGACTGGATCCGGGGGCGCTCCACAAACCGAAGAAATTTTTCGGAGCGGCAAGAAACCTGGAAGAAGGGGGGAGCATTACCATTCTCGCCACAGCCCTGGTGGAGACCGGCAGCCGGATGGATGACGTAATTTTCGAGGAATTTAAAGGAACCGGCAACATGGAGCTGCATCTTGATCGCAAGCTCTCAGAAAAGAGGATTTTCCCTGCCATTGATCTCAACAAATCCGGAACCAGACGGGAGGATCTGCTCATGAACCAGCAGGAGCTGGAAGCGGTATGGGCAATGAGAAGAGCGCTTTCCAACAGCAGCGTGCAGGAAGTGACGGAAACCATTATCGACAACCTGGCGCATACAAGAAACAACAGCGACTTTATCCAAGTAATCAAACGTGTCAGACTTGAGGGGTAACGATGGATCTGAAAAAAATATTTTTAAAGGACGCCTGTCCGACCAAGGTGGGAGGACAAGCCGTTCTCGAAGGGATTATGATGAAGGGAGAAGATCGGACCGCGGTGGCGGTGCGACTTCCAAACAAGGATATCCATATTAAGACAGAAAAACTGAAAGAACCGGCAAAATGGATGAAGATTCCCATCATTCGCGGCGTAGGCGTGTTTGTCGGATCTCTGGTAACAGGGACAAGAACGCTGATGTATTCAGCAGAGGTTCTGGAAAGCTACGACGGACCGGATGCTGTGGAATATGAGGAAGATAAGCTCTCTTTGTGGCTGGAGAAAAAGTTCGGCGAAAAGGGAGCATGGAACATTATGCTGTACGCTTCTGTTGTGATCGCGCTGCTTCTGACGGTGGGAATCTTCATTATCCTGCCGACAGCGGCAGTGAACTGGCTGGGTCATTTTACGTCCAGCGAGGTTCTTTTAAATCTGATAGAAGGCGTACTGAGGATTATTCTGTTTGTGCTTTATATTCTGCTGATTTCCAAAATGCAGGATATTCAGACGGTGTTCCGATACCACGGAGCGGAGCATAAATGTATCCATTGTTTTGAAAACGGACTGGAACTTACCCCGGAAAACTGCCAGCAGTTTTATACTCTCCATCCCAGATGCGGCACCAGCTTTCTGATGTTTGTTATGGTCATCAGCCTGATCTTGTTTTCCCTGCTGGGCTGGCCCAGCCTGGTGTGGCGGATTTTATCGAGGCTCCTGCTGATTCCGGTTATTGCGGGGCTTTCCTACGAGCTTCTCAGATGGGCGGGACGCAGCGACAATCTGGCAGTTAAGATCCTCAGCCTGCCGGGGTTGTATCTTCAGAAGCTTACCACCGCGGAGCCGGAAAAACAGCATCTGGAAGTCGCCATTGCCGCTATGAAAGCAGTTATGGTTTCGCCGGATACGCCCTGCTATGAAGGCGTCTGCGACAAAGACGGAAAGCTGATTCAAGAGGAAAAACACGAAGAGGAGCCGTCCATGGAGGAAAAAAAGGAACAAAAGGAGAAGGACGCGGATAGTAAATGCTTGTAAGAGAAATGATTAAACTGGGTGAAAGCCGCCTGACAAAAGCCCACTGTATGGATCCGTGGCTGGACGCGGAGCTGATTTATTACCACATCACCGGGGCAGACCGGGTAGAGCTTTTCCTGCGGGGCAGAGAACCGGTGGATGAGGAGACGCAGAAGCGCTATTTTGACCTGATCGCGCGCAGGGAACAGCGGATTCCCCTGCAGCACATTACCGGCACGCAGGAATTTATGGGTCTGAACTTCCAAGTGAATCCCAATGTGCTGATCCCGAGACAGGACACGGAAATTCTGGTAGAGGAAGCGGCAAAGATCATACGCGGAGATAACAGCAAAACTCATAGGAGAAAGGCGTGGAAGGTTCTGGATCTCTGCTGCGGAAGCGGAGCCATCGGCATAGCCCTTTCCCGGATCTGCGAAAATGTAAAGGTAACGGCCAGCGACTGCAGTGAGCCCGCGCTGGAGACCGCGAAACAGAACGCGAAAAAGAACAGAGTGAAGCTGCGGTTCCGGCAGGGAGATCTCTACAAAGCGGTAGGAAAGCGGCGTTATGATCTAATTGCTTCAAACCCCCCTTACATACGATCCCATATGATTCCGATCCTTCAGGACGAGGTAAAGCTGCACGAACCCATGATTGCCCTGGACGGCGGCGAGGATGGGCTGGATTTTTACCGGCGCATCATCAGCCAGGCGCCGGATCATCTGGAGAAAAAAGGCGTCCTGATCCTGGAAATCGGCCATGATCAGGCGGAAGACGTAACACGGCTGATCCGCGAAACCGGAGCGTTTACGAAAGTATTTGTAAGGAAGGATCTGGCGGGGCATGACCGGGTTGTGTATGCTTCCGCTCTGTATTGATCATTTATATGGTTAATTCTCCATTTTTGTGGTAAAATGATAATAACAAGCCTGCGAAAAAGGATGCTCCGATTTTCAAGGCAAAAAAAATGAATCGTACTGAACCAGAAAGAAGGAATTCTTATGGAAAGGCGGTGGCATACAACTTTGTAACGACAATCTCTGTATGGCTGCGGCTGATACAGAGATTTTTTTATGGAATCTGATGTGAATGGAGTAAGAAAAATGGAAAAGAAAGAGCTGGTACAGATGCTGGCCCTTGAAGATTTCGAGCCGGTGTACAGACGGGCGGACGCGGTACGGCGGGAAAACACAGGCGATATCGTCCATATCCGGGCGATTATTGAGTTTTCCAACATCTGCAGGAGACAGTGCCTGTACTGCGGACTCAACAGTACCAATGAAAAGGCGGTCCGCTACCGGATGTCGGTAAAGGAAATTCTGGATACTGCGAGACAAGCGGTGGACGCGGGGTATCGGACGATTGTCCTGCAGTCAGGCGAGGATCCTCACTTCCACAAAGAAACGATGGGGGAAATCGTAACAGCCATCAAAGAGATGGGAGCCGCGGTGACCTTGAGTTGCGGAGAGCTGACCTTTGAAGAACTGCGCTATTTGAAAAACTGCGGAGCGGATCGGTATCTGCTGAAGCATGAAACCGCGGATCCGGAGCTTTATGACAGGCTGCACCCCTGCGGAACCCTCAAAGAGCGGGTAGAATGTCTGAAGAATATAAATCGGCTGGGCTATGAAACCGGCAGCGGCTTTATGATTGGCCTTCCGGGGCAGACCCTGGAAACTATCGCCGACGACCTGCTGCTGCTTAAAGAGCTGAACTGTAAAATGGCGGGAATTGGTCCTTTTATCCCCCATCCTGATACGCCTCTGGCGGGAGAAAAGGCTGGGGATACGGAACTGACAAAGCGGGCGGTGGCTCTGGCGCGGCTGCTGCTTCCAAAGGCGAACCTGCCGGTGACAACGTCCCTGGGCGTGGTGAATCGGGAGGAAAAAGACAACGCCTTTGCCTGCGGAGCTAACGTTATTATGAAGAAAGTGACGCCCGACCCCTATAAACAGGCTTATGAAATCTATCCGGCCAAGCTGGACAAAACGGATGTAATAGGAGACAGAAAAAAACTGGAAGAGCAAATTCGGCAGCTGGGAAGAATCCCTCTCTGATAAACGCTCTGAAAAAAGGAAGGAAGAACAAAATGTACAACAGTAAATCAAAAATCGCGACAGAATTCATTGATGATGCGGAAATTAAAAGAACGCTGGCTTATGCGGAGGAGCATAAAAACGATCTGGACAGGATCCGGGATATTCTGAAAAAAGCGGAAGACTGCAAAGGCCTCAATTACCAGGACGCTATGCTGCTGCTGGAATGCGAGGACCCGCAGATTCATCAGGAGATTTTCGATCTGGCGGGAAGGATCAAAGAAAAATTCTACGGAAACCGGATTGTTATGTTCGCGCCTCTGTACTTATCCAATTACTGTATCAACGGCTGCCGTTACTGCCCGTACCACGGCCAGAACAAGCATATCCCGAGGAAAAAGCTGAGCCAGGAGGATATTGTAAAAGAAGTAACCGCGCTGCAGGATATGGGGCACAAGCGTCTGGCGCTGGAAGCCGGCGAAGACCCGAAAAATAACCCGATTGAATACATCCTGGAATGTATCAATACGATTTACAATATTAAGCATAAAAACGGCGCTATCCGCAGAGTAAACGTCAACATTGCCGCCACCACGGTGGAAAACTATAAAAAGCTGAAAGACGCGGGAATCGGAACCTATATTCTGTTCCAGGAAACCTACAACAAGGAAGCCTATGAATATCTCCATCCTACCGGACCGAAAAGCGACTACGCATACCATACGGAAGCTATGGATCGGGCGATGGAAGCGGGAATCGACGATGTGGGCTGCGGCGTTCTGTTCGGCCTGAACCTGTATAAATACGATTTCGTAGGACTTCTGATGCATGCTCAGCATCTGGAAGATACCTTCGGCTGCGGACCTCATACCATCAGTGTGCCGAGAGTAAGAACCGCCGATGATATTGACCCGGATGAATTTGACAATGGCGTTCCCGATGAGGTGTTCAAGAGAATCATTGCCGTACTGCGGATTGCCGTTCCCTATACCGGAATTATTATGTCCACAAGAGAAAGCAAGGAAATGCGGGCAGCGGCCCTGCATCTGGGCGTTTCCCAGATCAGCGGAGGCAGCCGCACCAGCGTGGGCGGATATGTGGAAGAAGAACCGGAGGAAGAAGATACTTCCCAGTTTGATGTAAACGATACGAGAACCCTCAACCAGGTGGTAGACTGGCTGATCGATGAAGGACACGTGCCTAGCTTCTGTACAGCCTGCTATCGGGAAGGGCGTACCGGAGATCGCTTTATGAGCCTTGTAAAGAGCGGGCAGATCGCGAATATCTGCCAGCCCAACGCTCTGATGACCCTGAAAGAGTATTTGGAAGATTACGCGTCACCGGAGACAAAGGCCAAGGGAGAAGCCATCATTCAAAAGCGTCTGGAAATGATTCCGAACGAAAAAGTCAAAGAAGTGGTAAGAGAGCATCTGAATGATATTCACGAAGGGCGCAGAGACTTCAGGCTGTAACCGAAGGAGGAAGCTATGAGTTTAAACACAACGCCGAGGGCAAACCGGCTGCATATTGGAATTTTCGGAAAGCGCAACGCCGGAAAATCCTCTCTCACCAATGCGCTGACCAGGCAGGAGATTTCCGTGGTTTCCGAACATCCGGGAACCACGACCGATCCGGTCTATAAATCCATGGAACTTCATCCTGTCGGTCCGGTAGTCTTTATCGATACAGCCGGTTTTGATGATGAAGGCGAATTGGGAAAGCTGCGGGTGGAGAAGACCCGGGAGATCCTGGACAAGACGGACGTGGCCATTGTAATTTTCGATGATATGGATTTTTCCCAGGAAAAAAGCTGGGTGGAAGCCATGGAAAAAAAGGAAATTCCCATCATCCCTGTTGTGGGTAAGGCAGATGAGGGAAACGATCGGGCAAAGCTGGCGGAAAAAATTGAAAAAGAACTGAAGAAAAAACCCATCCTCGTCAGCGCTCTGCGGAAGGAAGGCATCGAAGCGATCAAAGCAGCCATTGAAGAGGCTGTTCCGGAGGACTACAAGAGACAGCGGATTCTCAGCGGTCTGACAGGGGAAGGAGACCTGGTTCTGCTGGTAATGCCCCAGGATATTCAGGCGCCCAAAGGAAGGCTGATCCTGCCTCAGGTACAGACGATCCGGGAGCTTCTCGACAATCGCTGTACTACAGTCTGCACTACGGCGGGAGAATTTGAAAAAAGCCTTCAGTACCTCAGCAAAGCGCCATCTCTGATTATAACGGATTCTCAGTGCTTTAAACAGGTCTACGAAGCGAAACCGGCGGAAAGCAGGCTGACCTCCTTTTCGGTGCTGTTCGCGGCGTATAAGGGGGATATACACGCTTTTACAGATGGAGCCGCGGCGATTGACGGGCTGACCGAAAAATCTCATGTTCTCATTGCGGAAGCTTGTACCCATGCGCCGCTGGAAGAAGATATCGGACGGGTGAAAATCCCGCGCATGCTCAAAAAGAAATTTGGAGAATCTCTGGATGTGCAAGTCGTATCGGGCAATGATTTCCCGAAAGATCTTACCTCCTACGATCTGGTGATCCACTGCGGTGCGTGTATGTTTAACCGAAAACATGTGCTTTCCCGAATCGCCAAGGCACGGGAAGCGGGGGTTCCGATTACCAATTACGGGATTACCATCGCCAAACTCAGCGGAATTCTGGACAAAATTCAGCTTCCGGAGTAGCAATATTCAAAATAGACAGAAAGAGCAAGTTAATCAAAAAAGAAAGCAACGGCAGGTATCTAGCATATCTGCCGTTGTTGTGCTATAATGCAGCCTAGACAAATTGATTTTAAAAGAAAAGGCGGTATCAAACAAATGAAATCTAAACGGCTGAAGCCCCGAAGACTTGTGGTTCTGGGCTTTCTCTGTGTAATTCTGTTAGGAACACTCCTCTTGAAGCTGCCGATTTCATCGGAAACAGGAGAATGTGTTCCTCTAGTGGATTGCCTGTTTACCTCTACCAGCGCGGTCTGTGTAACAGGGCTCGCGTCGGTAGATCCCGGAACAACACTGTCCTCTTTCGGCGAAGTTGTTCTTGCTCTGCTGATTCAGATCGGAGGTCTGGGAATCACATCCATTGGCGTTATTTTCATCATCGCGGCCGGAGGCAGGATGGGGATCGGAAAACAGCGGCTTTTGAAAGAATCTCTGAATCTGTCTTCCGGAAAGGGGCTGATGGATGTACTGAAAGCGGTAGGCTTTGTAACAGTCTCTTTTGAGCTGATCGGCGCGGTTCTCAGCTTTGTCACATTTTCAGCGGATTATTCCACCGGTCGGGCGATTGGACTCAGCGTCTTTCATTCAATAGCGTCATTTAATAACGCGGGGTTTGATATACTGGGTGGTTTTAAAAATCTGCTGGATTACCATGCGGACGCGTGGCTGTGTATTGTGACCAGCGGCTTGATTATTTTTGGAGGCCTGGGCTTCTTTGTGATCAGTGAGCTGCTGGCGGGCAGATCCCCAAGGCACTGGTCCCTTCAGACGAAAGTAGTGCTGTCTGTTACAGCCGCGCTGATCGTATTTGGGACATTGTTCCTCAAATGGACGGAAGGCGGGGATATCACATGGCTGGAAGCGTATTTTCAGAGTGTTTCCGCAAGAACGGCAGGCTTTTCCAGCGTAGCGATTGGTGAAATGACACAGGCAGGTTTGCTGGTTCTGATTGTGCTGATGTTTATTGGAGCTTCTCCCGGTTCCACTGGAGGCGGAATCAAGACGACGACTTTCTTTGTACTGGTGCGGAAAATGCTGAGTACGGTTTTCAATTCCCATTGTACAGCATTCAAGCGTGTTATTCCGGCAGATGTTGTGATGAAGGCGTTTTCCGTATTTTCGCTGGCTGTTGGCGTTGTGCTTGCCAGTACTTTTGCCGTCTGTATGCTGGAAACGGAATTTACATTTGAGCAAATTTTATTCGAGGTTGTCAGCGGGTTTGCCACCACCGGCCTGTCAACGGGAATCACTCCGGACTTAAGCGCCGCGAGCAAGGTGATTCTGTCCGCGACAATGTTTGTGGGAAGGCTTGGGCCTCTTACAATCGCCACGATCTGGCTTGGCAGAGAACTGCCGGAAGCAACCTATTCAGAAGAAGAAGTGACCATCGGTTAAGGAGGTTTTAAAATGAAGGAAGGAAAAAAATCAGGATTTGGAATTATCGGTCTGGGTCGATTTGGAATGGCGCTTACAAAGACACTGGCAGAAGCGGACGCGGAAGTCATGGTGATTGATGAAGACGAGAGTAAGCTGAGACGGGTGCGCAATTATGTGCAGGACGCGTTCAAGCTTGGAAAACTGACAAGGGAAGCTCTGGAAGATACAGGAATCGGAGAATGTGAAACCGTTGTGGTCTGTATCGGAGAGAGAGTGGATGTCAGCCTGCTTACGACACTGAACGTCATCAACTTGGGGGTGCCAAGAGTTATCGCGAAGGCCGACAGTATTGAACATGGAATTATCCTGGAACGGATCGGCGCGGAAGTTGTGCATCCTGAGATGGAAACCGCGACTCGTCTGGCTGCGGTTCTGCTGGGATCGGCAGCCCTGGATCTGATGAATCTCAATGATGACTATGTTGTATCGGAAATCAAAGTAAATAAACGGATTGAGGGAAAAACCGTCCGTGATCTGCATTTGGAAAAATACGCGCTGAAGATGATCGCGCTGGAACGGGGTTCTGACACGACAATTGTAAATTTCAGCCAGGACGATGTGGTGACGGAAGAAGACGCGATTGCGGTAATCGGAAAATTTTCAGATGTGGATCGGTTTGAGAGAAAAGTAATGTTTCGGGACTGGTAACAAAAAAACACTTGTTTTTCAAAATAACCTGTGATATAGTAAATAAGCTGAATTACAGCAAATTATGCAAAGGTGGGAACGCCTGAGCAGGAAAGAGGTGAGAAGCATGAAGGAAGGAATCCATCCTGACTATAAGGAATGTAAAGTAACTTGCGCATGCGGTAACACATTTGTTACAAGATCCACGGAAGACGAAATCCGTCTGGATGTTTGCTCAGCGTGTCATCCATTCTTTACAGGTCAGCAGAAATTTATCAACCGCGGCGGCCGCGTTGAAAAGTTCAAGAACAAGTATCATCTGGACTAGGCCGAACGAAATTGATTCCTATCATAGCCACCTTTCGAGTGGCACGTATTCTTCGGAAAATGCGGGAAAACGTGTCATCAGAAAGGTGGTTATTTTTATGGTGAAAATGGAAATGAGAACAGCTGTAAACCTTACGATTAAGGAAGGGTTTCAAAAATTTTTGAGATGGTGCAAATTGAATAATTATGCACCTGACACTGTTCGTTTTTATGAAAGAAGCATTTATAACTTTTCTCTTTTTCACAGTCTGGATTCGCCGATCAGCGATTTGGACGAGGATCTGATTGAGGAATATACTCTTTACCTCTTAAGGAAGTCTACACAGAGGAAGAATTAAAAAAGCTTTTAAATCAAAGCAATCTCCGACGGCAATGTTGTCTATGACGTAGTAGATAGCTACAAATCGCTTTTGGAGAAAGTGATGAGTTAAATTGTAGGAAGACTTGCTTTTCACCCCTCGTGCTACCGTATTCTTTGTCTCTTTCAAGAGCATGAGTGCACTGACAAGATGGAAAACAGTTAGTACTGTCAATTCCATCAGACAACGATATTTTGAAGGAATATGAACAAAACGAGGAGAGCCGTAGAAAGCTATTTCACTACACAGATTTTGAAGCATTTTTATCAATCATAAGTAAAAAACAGATTAAATTTAACCGATTGATCGTATAAATAACGAAGAGAAAAATGAATTTTTTGAGCAATCGGAAGTATCAAAGCTGGTCTTTATCTCTTGCTTTTCCTATGAAGAAAGTGAAAGTATAATTTGTTGGGAGGGCTTTAGTGAGAGATATAAAAGAATGGGGATAAGAATGGGATTCTATTAAAGCTCCTGAATATGCATATTTGCTGGTACCATTTTGTTTTGAAAAACTGAAAAAACTTGACATTACCTTTAGTCCATTTATGCAACCAGTAGTAAGAGATTGCATTAAAAGAGAAGTGAAAGCTTACTTGCCAGACATAAATGTAGAGTTTAAGGATAGTGAATTTGATAAGTTCGAGTTCACTTATGAACTGGTATAAAAAGGAGTGTAACAACAAATGAAAAACAGAAGTAAAAAAGTATCTGCCGGATTTTTATGCTGCTGCTGTGTGGTATAATGCTTTTAGGTGGGTGCGGCGAAAAAAGTACAGATGAAGCCTTTACCGATGATTTAACAACCGCTTTGACAGAACGGTGGGATCAGGCGGACAGTAATGAAAGCGATTATGGCGCTTTAGTTCAGACAGAATATGATATTCTGAAAAAATATCAGGATCAGACCTTTGAAAACAAAGCGCTTGGAACACTGGCAAAAGAGTATATTACGGCTGTGAAAACGCAGGTAAATGCGGCGGACTATCTGGAATCGGATTATAACAAATTCGCCGAGATGTATTGGATAGAAGGCGGAGCCGCAAGATATGTATGATACCATATTGAAGTTTTGAATATGCGGGTTACGGGTGATTCTTTTGCTGGAACTACATACTGCTACCCGCGGCTAAAAGTCAAAAATAACACAAAGGAAAAGATCGATATGCTTCAGCTGGAGTTGCAGGTATTAGATAAGAATGGAAACGTTTTAGAGACTATCTATCCGGTGATAAATAATCTAGCACCACAGAAAGCAGGTTGGACACAAGAAGTATCGTTACAGTCTGGGTTGAATAGAGTTTCATCTTTTGAGGTCTCCCGATTCAATTTGAATCGACAGACAGCACCGCATTCCTACACGACTTACGAATCTATCGCCTATATGGCAGCGCCGCATTTTGAAAAGAAGGATATCAAAATTCAGATTAAAGAATATTAAGAAAAAAGGAGAACGATGAGCCTGTTTGAAAATTTCAGTGAGTTTTCACTTCTTACCGATGACCTCGAGTTTTCGAGATACTATGAACTTCACACCGATGAGGACGGAACCGAAACCATTTGGGAAATTTCCGAACGCACCTTTGAAAAGAAATGCGTGAATGTCTTTGAGGTGGTTCTCTGGGCGGAAGAACAGGGAGAATCCTATGTGTTCACAAAGGATCAAAATGGAACGCTCTATCTGAACAGGTATCAGTTGTCCGAAAGGAACCGGATAGAACTGTTTTCGGCAGAGGCAGACACTTCCGAGCGGTTGTGTTCGCTCTATTTTGGATAGAATTTAAGGGGGCAGGAAGCGCCTCCTTTTTCTTTTGAGGAACGCGGTGCAGTGAAACAGAAGAGGCACCGGAGATTTCTATCTGGCTTTAATGGGACTAAATTTAACTATACAGCTCTCTCAGCGATTTTTTGCAAATGAGGATACTTTGTACCAGAAAAGAAAAAAATGCAAAACAGGCTCCTTTTAAAGCGATTTTATACAGATGGATTAAGAGAATAAAATATGATACAATAACGAAAAAGGAGGTTGATATCTATGGCATTAGCACAGGAAAAGCTTTATACCATTGATGATATTTACGCTTTGCCAGATGGGGAGCGGGCAGAATTAATTGAGGGGGAGCTGTATATGATGTCTCCGCCAGGGACAACGCATCAAAGGATTGTTTCATTTTTGCATTGGACAATAAGAAATTATATTCAAGAACAGAACGGAGATTGTGAAGCGTTTCCGGCTCCATTTGCAGTCTTTCTCAATAATGATGAGCATACCTATGTAGAGCCGGACATTTCGGTTATCTGTGACAAATCCAAATTAGATGAAAAGGGGTGCAATGGCGCGCCGGATTGGGTGATTGAAATTGTCTCTCCCAGCAGTAAGCGAATGGATTATTTCATAAAATTATTCAAGTACCAGAAAGCCGGAGTAAGAGAATACTGGATTGTAGATCCAAGTGAAAATAAAGTAATCGTTTATGACTTTGAAAATGAAGATATGAATACCTATGATTTTGAGGATCAAATTCCGGTTAATATCTATGATGGAGATTTAAAAATCAAATTGAAAACCGAATAGAATATTCACTTCTTTTCACTCAGAAAGACGAAAAGTCCGAAAACCAAAAGAGCAAATAGAACACGCGTTAAAACTGTTGGAAACAAATAGTTATAACCATTCTTTACAGGTCAGCAGAAATTCATCAACCGCGGCGGCCGCGTTGAAAAGTTCAAGAACAAGTATCATCTGGACTAGGCAGAACGAAATTGATTCCTATCATAGCCACCTTTCGAGTGGCACGTATTCTTCGCAAAATGCGGGAAAACGTGTCATCAGAAAGGTGGTGATTTTTATACGCAGGAACGCCTGCTTTTGACAGGTTATCTGTCTTCGATGGTTCGCATGACTCTGCATGGGTTTCCGACTGCCACGGAATAAGGCGGAATATCCTTTGTTACAACGCTTCCCGCGCCGATGACAGAGCCTTTCCCGATGGTTATGCCGGCGAGAACGATGACGCCGCCTCCCAGCCAGCAGTCGTCCTCGATGACAATGGGTTTGGAAGAAACCCGGTAAGGAAGGTGATCCGCCTGTTCGATCTTTGGAAGATTCAGAATCCGCTCGGAGGGAGCAATCGGATGAACCGCGGCGTAAAGCTGAACCCGGGGCGCGATCATAACGTTCTTTCCAATGGTAATCCGATTGTCATCAGAGAAAATACAGTCACAGTTGATAAACGTATTTTCTCCAATAGTGATATTATCTCCGTAGTTGCAGCGGAACGGCTTTTCCAGCCAGACTCCTTCTCCCAGAGAACCGATCAGACGATTCAGCAGGTCGGTTCGTTCTTTTCCCGCATCCGCGGGCATATTGTTGAACCGGTCCAGCAGGGTACGGGCTTCATATCTGCGCTGAAGCAGCTGTTCGGCTCGGGGATTGTAATTTTCTCCGCTCAACATTCTTTCCTTTTCTGTCACAAATACCACGTCCTTTCTACTACTCCTGTTTTCTATTATAGCACACAGGCAATATTATGGGTGATTTCACATAAAGGACTTTGCTTTTTTTTCGGTGGTGGTATAATGCTATCTGGGCAAGATTGGGAAGCGGAGAGAAAGAACGTTAAAATAAAGAGGTGCGTATCTGAAATGAAAGAAACTGGAAAAAAGACAAATGGACGGCTGGCAGTATCCGTGGCATTAATCTGTACGCTAGTGTGCGGTATCATGGTGTCCCCCCTCAGCGCGGATGCAGCGTTTGCGAAAAGCAGGGTAAAAGTGACAGCTTCGAAAAAAAGGTTATGTGTAGGTCAGAAAGCGGAGGTCACAATAAAAGGAACCGGAAAGGCGGTCAGAAAGTGGACCAGCAGCAGAAAAAGCGTGATAAAAGTGAAGAAAACCGGAAAACGGAAAGCCAGAATCACGGCAGTAAGAACGGGAACCGCATACATAAAAGCCCGTGTGGGAGGGAAAACCTATAAAGTAAAGGTTCGGGCAGAACGTCCCCGTTTAAATCATACCGCGTATACCTTGGCAAAGGGAAAAAGCTTCACATTATCTGTTTCAGGGACAAAATCTGTACCAAAGGTTGCTGTCTCCAATAAAAAGGTCGTGAAGATAAAAAAGATATCCCGCACAAAATATAAGGTGACAGCTTTAGCCGTGGGATCGTCCAAAGTGACGCTGAGAATCAACGGCAGAAATTTTACCTGCAGAGTCAGAGTGAAAGCCGCGGAAAAATCTCTGTCCCTCTCCAATGCCCGATCAGAAATCTTGAAGAGGGTGAATGGAGAACGGCAGAAAAGAGGCCTTGCGCCGCTGAAAGCATATGATGCCCTTAATGAAACCGCGCAGGTCAAAGCGGAGGATATGTATAAGAATAAAGAACTGAGCCATTACTCAAAAAAACTGGGATATTTTTATGATCAATATGAAAAAGCGGGAATTGTATATCTTTCAGGAGCGGAAAATATCGCCAAGGGACAGGATTCGGCCGCCAGCGTTATGAAAGCCTGGATGGAGAGTCCCGGTCATAGAAGCGCGATTTTGAACCGCAGTTACACGCATTTGGGTGTAGGATATTATAAGGGATACTGGGTTCAGCAATTCGCGGAAATTATCAGCCCCTCTGGGAACGTCCCGGAGTGAGGAAAGCAACCGTACATAAACGGTAATTTTCTGTAGGAAAGATCCGAAACATGGAAACATCCGTCAAGTTCCTTTTGATTTTTTTTCGAATTCTTGATATTATAGTGAAGTATGAATATCCTATACATTATACAATATACAAAAAGAAACAAAGCAAACAAGCAATCAAAAGAGGGACAGGAATATGTTTTTTAATGAGAAGAATAGAATTAAATTTACAGAAACAATACTGCGGGACGCGCATCAGTCTCTGATGGCGACCCGGATGAAGACGGCGGATATGCTGCCGATCGCGGAGGTACTGGACGACGTAGGATATGATTCCGTGGAGTGCTGGGGAGGCGCGACCTTTGACGTCTGCATGCGGTATCTCAACGAAGATCCGTGGGAGCGTCTGCGTCTGCTGCGGAAAAAATTCAAGAAGACAAAACTGCAGATGCTGCTTCGGGGACAGAATCTGTTAGGATATCGGCATTACTCAGATGATGTGGTGGATATGTTTATCCGCAAATCCGTGGAAAACGGAATCGACATCCTTCGGATTTTCGACGCGTTTAATGATGTACGGAACCTGGAGCGGGCTGTGTACGCCGCTAAAAAAGAGGGCGCTCACATCCAGCTTGCTATGGCGTATACGGTAGGAAAGCCCTACTCCTTAAAATATTGGAAAAAGCTGGCCGTGGATCTGGAAGCTCTGGGCGCAGATTCCATCTGTATCAAAGACATGGCGGGGCTTCTTCTTCCCCATGAAGCCTATCAGCTTGTAAAAATGCTGAAAAAGACAGTTAATGTGCCGATTCAGCTTCATTCCCACTGCACCAGCGGTGTCGCGCCGATGACTTATCTGAAAGCCCTGGAAGCCGGATGTGACGGAATTGATACGGCGCTGTCGCCTCTCGCGCTGGGAACCAGCCAGCCGGCTACGGAAGTCATGTATCAGACTATAAAAAATGAAAAAAGGCACGCGAAATTAAACGAAAAGGCAATGAACGAGGCCACAGAATATTTCCGCGATTTTCGTAAGCGGGCGGAGGCGGAAGGCTTGATTGATAACCGCGTTATGGACGTGGATACCGAAACGCTGCGCTACCAGGTACCGGGAGGAATGTTGTCCAATCTCTATGTACAGATGAAACAGCAGAATATGCAGACCCGATTCAAAGAAGTGATGAAGGAAATCCCCCGAGTCAGAGAAGATTTGGGTGAACCCCCGCTTGTTACACCGTCCTCCCAGATTGTGGGAACGCAGGCTGTGTTTAATGTTATGACAGGAGAGAGGTATAAGATGGTCAGCAAACAGACAAGGGCCATTTTGAAAGGCGAATACGGCAGAACCGTTCGTCCGTTTAACAAATCTGTTCAAAAAAAGGTGATTGGAAGCGGCGATATTGTAACCTGCCGTCCGGCAGATCTTCTGCCTCCGGAGTTTCACGAGAAAAAGAGTGAACTGGGAGGAATGGCCAGCGATGAGGAAGTGCTGGCGTATATTCTCTTTCCGCAGTCCGCGGAAACATTCTATAATCACCGATAAAAAGACAGGCGATTGGCTGAGAAAAGCGAGTCGCCTGTTTTTATTTTTGGTCGGGGTACGGACGAAAAATTTGGTTTTTTTTATAACGAAATCATGCTATAATATTAAGTTGAAGCAGTGGGTCTGTACAGACCGAAATTAGGAAAGAAACGGGAGTTTGCTATGTTTGACAAATTAGACTTCATTTTAGAAAAATATGAGGAATTATCACAGAAGGTGTCGGACCCTGAAATTATTAACAACCAGCCGGTCTGGCAAAAGTATGTGAAAGAGATGAGCGACATGGAGCCCATCGTAAAAAAATATAAAGAATATAAGAAAGCGAAGACGGATCTGGCAGATGCGAAAGAAATGCTGGAGTCCGGAGATGATGAGCTTCGAGAACTGGCGAAGATGGAAATCGGAGAACTGGAAGAAACCATGCGGACGCAGGAAGAGGAGTTAAAAGTACTTCTGCTTCCGAAAGATCCGAATGATGAAAAAAATGTAATTCTTGAAGTACGGGCAGGAACCGGCGGCGATGAGGCCGCGCTTTTCGCGGGGGATCTGCTGCGGATGTATACCCGGTACGCGGAGCGCAGAGGGTGGAAAACCGAACTGATGGAAGTTAATGAAACCGGTCTTGGAGGAATTAAAGAAGCGGTCATGTTGATCAAGGGAAGGGGCGCGTATTCCCGCCTGAAATATGAGAGCGGAGCGCACAGAGTGCAGCGCGTGCCGGAGACCGAATCCAGCGGAAGGGTGCATACTTCCGCGGCAACCGTCGCGGTGCTTCCGGAAGTGGATGATGTGGAAATTGATCTGAACCCTAATGATGTCCGGGTGGATGTCTACCGCGCGTCCGGAAACGGCGGCCAATGTGTAAACACGACGGATTCGGCGGTTCGGCTGACGCATGAGCCTACGGGACTTGTCGTAACCTGTCAGGATGAAAAGTCGCAGATTAAGAATAAGGAAAAGGCGTTTAAAGTTCTGAGATCCAGGCTCTACGATCTGAAAATGCAGGAGCAGGAAGATGAGATTTCGGCTCAGAGAAAAAGCCAGGTCGGAACCGGTGATCGAAGCGAACGGATCCGAACCTATAACTTTCCGCAGGGAAGAGTATCGGAACACAGAACCGGCGTGACCCTTTATAAACTGGATTATATCCTGGACGGCGATCTGGATGAAATTATCGACGGTCTGATTACCAGTGATCAGGCTGAGAAAATGAAAAACTTCTAAGCAAAGAGGCGGAATGCAGATGGATACAAAATTATTAACAGAAAAAGACATCAAAGAGGCGGCAGCCATTATAAAAAGAGGCGGACTCGTGGCGTTTCCTACGGAAACCGTTTACGGGTTGGGCGCGGATGCCCTGAATCCGGAAGCGGTGGCGAAAGTTTATGAGGCGAAGGGAAGACCCAGCGACAATCCGATGATCGTCCATATCGGAAAAGCCAGCAATATCGGTGAACTGACGCCCAGGCTCAGTCCGGACATTGTGACACTGATTGAAAATTTCTGGCCTGGACCTCTCACACTGGTAGTAAAAAGAAAACCGTCGGTTCCGGATCGTACCACGGGCGGGCTGGATACAGTAGGGGTGAGAATGCCGGACAGCCCTATCGCGCTGGATCTCATTAACTGGTCAGGATGTCCGATCGCGGCGCCAAGCGCCAACCTTTCCGGAAAACCCAGTCCCACAAGAGCTGCAGATGTGATCGAAGATTTAAAAGGAAAAGTGGACGCGATTATTGAGGGGCCGGACTGCCGGGTCGGAATCGAATCTACAGTGCTGGATGTGAGTGGTGAAACACCGACAATTTTAAGGCCGGGAATTATTACTCCGGAAAGCATCGAGGCGGCGATCGGTAAAAAAGTCGCGGTAGATCCCGCACTCTATATCAACCGGCCGAGAGACGTGAATAGCGAGGAGTTTAAACCCAAATCTCCCGGCATGAAGTACCGGCATTACGCGCCGAAAGCGGATATGATCGTAATAGAAGGTGGAAGAGATAAGGTCAGAGCGGAAATTGAGCGCCTGAAAGGTTTAAATGAACGTATGGGAAATAAAGTGGGTGTTATCCTTTTTGAAGAAAAGGCATTCATTGAAGCGGCGCACGACTTTTTTGCCCGGTTGCGGGATCTGGATCGGGAGGATGTGGATCTGATTCTGGCAGGAGCTATGAGCGATACAGATGGGGTCGGATTTGCTGTCATGAACCGGATGCTGAAATCAGCAGGCTATAATATTGTAAAAGTATAGAGAAGGAGAAATCGGATGAAAATTGCAGTTGCCAGTGATCATGGCGGATATCAGTTAAAGGAAGAATTAAAGAAGTATCTGAAGAGCAGGGGAATTGAAATCCTGGATCTGGGTACTGATTCGGAAGAATCTGTTGATTATCCGGAGTACGGGCATGCCTGCGGGGAAGCGGTCGCGGAAGGAAAAGCCGAGCGGGGCATTGTCTGCTGCGGAACCGGAATCGGAATTTCCATCGCGGCTAATAAAGTAAAGGGAATTCGCTGCGCCCTCTGTACGGATGTAAATCTGGCGGTTATGACAAGAAAGCATAATGACGCCAACATGCTGGCAATGGGAGGCCGGACGACGGATACAAAGACAGCGCTGGAGATCACTGCCGCATGGCTGGATACTGAATTTGAAGGCGGTCGCCATCAGCGGCGCGTAGATATGCTCAATCGTTACTGAGAAACAGAACGCGGATTGTGAACAGATAAAAAACGTGAATGATACCGGAAATACCGGACATTAAATAAAAGAACGCAGCAAATAAGAGAATGCTCTGCGAAGGAGGTAAATTATGGGTAATGTATATGTATTTGATCATCCGTTAATTCAGCATAAAACTGCAATGATCCGTAAGAAGGAGACAAGCGTAAAAGACTTCCGTGAACTGGTAAGGGAGATTTCCATGCTTATGGGTTACGAAGCGACAAGAAAGCTGCCCTTGGAAGAAGTAAAGATTACGACACCCATTTGTGATACGACGGTAAATATGCTGAAAGGGGAAGACATCGCGATTGTGCCAATCCTCCGGGCAGGGCTGGGAATGGTAGACGGAATGCTGGCGTTGGTTCCGAACGCGAAGGTCGGGCATATTGGACTTTACCGGGATCCACAAACCCATGAACCGATTGAGTATTACTGCAAGCTTCCGAATGATATTGATAAGCGGGAAATTTTTGTTGTGGATCCGATGCTGGCCACAGGTGGAAGCGCAGCTGCGGCGATTGATTTTATTAAGGAGCGGGGCGGAAAGAACATTATTTTTATGTGTCTGATCGCTGCTCCGGAAGGTATCGAGGTATTACAGAAGGCACATCCGGATGTTGATATTTTTATTGCGGCCAAGGATGAGCATCTGAATGAACATGCGTATATCGTTCCCGGACTCGGCGATGCCGGAGACCGGCTGTACGGTACAAAATAAATATGATATTTGCATAAAGTTCCTCCGCGGCCGTTTCCGGCTGCGGAGGAACTGGATGATAACTTATTGGAGGGAAACAAGATAGAAATGAATTTTATACCTGATAATGTCAGCAGGCATACCAATGTATACGATGTACTCAAAGAGAGAGGCTTTATCGAGCAGACGACCGATGACGAAGCGATTCGGGAACTGTTGGGAAAGGAAAAGATAAAATTTTATATCGGATTTGATCCGACTGCGGACTGCCTGCATGTAGGACATTTTATGCAGGTGATCATTATGATGTACATGCAGAAATTCGGACATACTCCGGTTGTCCTGATCGGCGGAGGTACCGGAATGGTGGGAGATCCATCCGGCAGGACCGATATGCGTCAGATGATGACCCCGGAAACAATCCAGAATAACTGCGACAACTTTAAAAAACTTTTTGACCGTTTTATTGAATTTGATGAAGAGTGGCAGTACAGTGGAAATAACGGAGTTTATAGTCCGGGCAGAGAAAATAAAACGCCGGAGCCGGGCAAAGCGGTATGTGTGAACAACGCGTCCTGGCTATTGCCTTTAAACTATATTGAGTTTATCCGGGAAATCGGAAAGCATTTCAGCGTCAACAATATGCTGAGAGCCGAATGTTTCAAACAGAGAATGGAGAGAGGTCTGTCTTTCCTGGAGTTTAACTACATGCTGATGCAGAGCTATGACTTTATGGTTATGGCAAGGGACTTCGACTGCAAAATGCAGTTCGGAGGAAACGATCAGTGGTCCAACGTCCTGGGCGGAATTGAACTGACCAGAAAAGCCTGTGACAAGCAGGTATACGGTATGACTTTCTCTCTTCTGACCACCAGCGAGGGTAAGAAAATGGGAAAAACCCAGAAAGGCGCCCTGTGGCTGAATGCGGAAAAAACATCGCCTTATGAATTTTATCAGTACTGGCGAAACGTGGCGGACGCGGATGTGGAAAAATGTCTGCGGATGCTCACGTTCCTGCCGATGGACGAAGTTAGAAAACTGGCTGCTCTGGAAGGACAGGAAATCAACAAGGCAAAAGAAATCCTGGCTTACGAAGTGACAAAGCTGGTTCATGGTGAGGAAGAAGCGAGAAAAGCGCAGGAAGGTGCCCGCGCGGCGTTTGGCGGCGGAGGCAGTCTGGATAATATTCCGAAAGTGCAGAAAGCGAGAGCGGATTTTGAAGGAGAAGGTGTTGGAGTCGTAACCTTTATTCGGGATCTGGGACTTGTGCCGAGCAACCGGGAAGGATTTATGACCATTGAACAGGGAGGTCTGAAGCTGGACGGCGAAAAGGTGACAGATAAAAAGATGATGATTACGGCAGACACCTTTAAGGACGGAAAATTGCTGGTTGAGAAGGGAAAGAAGAAAAAGCTGGTAGTGGAGCTGAGTGAATAGTACAAATCCGAATAAGATCATTGAAACTGATCGGAAATTTTAGTACACTGATACAGGCTGATAGAGGAGCGGAGCACAAGAAGAACCGGATCGCCGGCGGGCAATGAGTCGGTTTGGAGGGTAGTTTCGCCGAACTGGAATTCCGGGCGCGGAATTCTGGTGGACATATAGTGAAGAACTATATGGCTGTCTGCAGAGTTTCTGCAGTTGGGCTATCCCTGAACACTTTTTAATTTGTATAAAGCGAATCAGAAAAGTCGGTGGGATCGCCCGCCGACTTTTTGTTGTATAGCAATACCGTCTGTTTCGGATCTGGGAACGGATGAGAAAAAGAGAGGAAAAAAACATGGAAGAAAACAAAGGAGAATTGAGGAGGGTCCTCAAACTGAAGGATCTGGCGATCTATGGGATCGCATTTATGACGCCGATCGCACCGGCGTATATCTATGGAAACGCGTCTGCGGTGACAGGCGGTACACTGGCAATGGCCTACGTTGTGGCCATGATCGCTATGCTGTTTACAGCTACTAGTTACGGGAGCATGGCGGGAGCCTTTCCGGTAGCGGGTTCTACATATTCTTATACACAGAGAGGGATTAATCCGCATTTAGGTTTCTTTGCGGGATGGGCGATTTATATTGACTATGTTCTGGTTCCGCTGATTGTATTTATTACAGGTGCGTCCTATGCCAACGCGGCGGTACCGCAGATTCCGTTTTTCGCGTGGGTGCTGATCATCGCGGGTGTAGTTACGGTTGTAAACTGTATCGGCGTTCAGATGGCGGCAAGAACGAATCTGTTGCTGGTGGCGGTAATGGGCGCGATTGTCGTGATGTTTATCATCGTATGCGCGAGGGCCGTCCTCGGCGGAGCGGGAGAGGGAACGCTGATTTCCTCAAGACCGTTTTATAATCCGGGTGTGACGAATATCAGCGTGCTGGTAGCGGGAGGCGCTCTGGCCTGCTTCTCGTTCCTGGGATTTGACTCGATTACCACAATGGCAGAAGAAGCGGTACGTCCGAAAAAGGATATCGGCCGGGCGGCAGTAATCGCCTGCATCGCAGGAGGAATCATTTTCATCCTGCAGGCCTATGTGGCGCAGCTTGCATGGCCGGAGTATACCAGCTTTGAAAGCGCGGACACTTCTCTCTTTGAAGTGGCGCAGATGGCGGGAGGCACTCTGATGTCGGGACTTTATACCTTTGCCGTTATTTTATCCACATTTACCGCAGGAATCGCGGGACAGTCCAGTGCGGCAAGACTGATGTACGGTATGGGGAGAGACGAAGTGCTGCCGAAAAAATTCTTTACCTATCTGCATCCGAAATTTAAAACGCCGATTTTTAACATTCTGATTATGTGCGCCATCGGCGTAATCGGCTCCCTGACACTGGATATGGCGCTGGTGACAGAACTGATGAACTTCGGAGGACTGTTTGGATTCATGTGCGTAAATCTTTCTGTTATTGTATACTTTTTCTTCAGAAAGAAAGAACGCAATGTGCTGAAATATTTCATTCTGCCGGGGTGCGGATTTCTGATCTGCGGATACCTGTGGATCAGCCTTTCCACGATTTCCTTTATCGTAGGATTTTCCTGGCTGTTTGTGGGTCTGATCGTTATGGCGATTACAACAAAAGGATTTAAAGTAAAACCGAAAATTTATGAAGAATAAGGGGGAACGGAGATGAAACCAAATCCAAAATATGTATCTTATTATTATGAAACCATGACCGACTGGCCGGATCTGATTGTGGATCCGAAAAAGACGGCGCTGTTGATCGTGGACATGCAGAAAGAATTTATTTCCAGGGAAATCGGAGAATCGATCACCTTCCGGGAAACCGGAGAGTGGGAACGCTGGCTGCCGTTCCATGACCGTCTTGACGATATTGTAATTCCCAATAATGTGAAACTGCTGAATTATTTCAGAGACAAAGGACTGCTGGTAACCTTCGGCAGGATTGCCTGCCTGCGGCCGGACGGCGAAGATCGGGAGCCGGTGCAGAAAACAGAAGGTTGGAACGGTATCTTCCTGTATGTACATACGGAGGAAGCGGAAATGATCGACGAACTGAAGCCGCTTCCGGAAGAAATTGTAGTGAATAAGACGACAGACAGCGTTGTGGCAGGAACCAATTACACCAGACTGATCCGCAATCTGGGCGTGGAAACCGTGGTCGTTACCGGAATCGTGACGGATCAGTGTGTCGCGGGAACGGTACGCGGTCTGGCGGACGAAGGATTTCAGGTAATCTGCGTGGAAGACGCCTGCGCGGCGGCCTGCATGGAGCATCATGACGCGGAATTGAAAATCATGAACAAACTGTACTGCGAAGTGCTCAGTACCGAGCAGACAATTGACGTGCTGGAAGGAAAACTGAAATAGAATTCCGGTGGGTTCAGATAGAAAGGAACTGTTTATGGCGCGTAAAGATCGTTTCCTTGTAGTGCTGTATCTTTATCTGTTCAGTATTTTAGCGGAAATCGGAGGCCTGTATTATTTTCTCAAGGCCCCTTCCGCTTTTTCCAAAGGACTGGCGGCCGCGGCGGCTCTTTTTATGCTGTTATGCTTCTCGGCGGTGGTTACGTTGATTATCCTTAATATTTCCTGCGCTGTCAGGTACTTTCGGGAAAAGGACGGTATTCTGCTGCGTCAGGCGATGAAAGGTATGAAGCTGGGTTCGATCCCGTTTTTTATCATAAACTTTCTGGTCTGTCTGCTGATTGCTGCGGTTATATTCGGAGCGTCAAGGGGATTTGCGGTTTTTCTACCGTGGGTATGGAACTGGGTTCTTTGCGCGGTAATATCGACTTATATCATTATGGCGGGAAGCTCTTGTTATGGAATCGCGTTGGCACGTTTACTGCGTCAGAATGGCTCCCTTTCCCGAAAGAAGATGTCAGTTCACATTGTTTTGCAGCTGATTTTTGTTTTGGATGTGATAGACACTCTGGAATTACTGAAGTTTTCCGCAAAAAACCTTTGACTTTCAGGGACGGAACGTGTACAATTAGTTCGTGCCGCATTTTGCGGCACAATATTTTCGCATGAGCAGGATGGAATTTCCGTCCGGAGCGAGTGCGGCTAAACGTTATCAGTTTTAGTTCGTCGAACACGATTCGCCGCGGCGAATCTCAGTAGACAGGGCCGAAGACGATCGGAACCGATCCCAGTAGGTAGAAAGGAAAGAAAAATGAGTTCATTTATCGCAAAGCCTCATGAAGTGGAACGTAAATGGTACGTTGTAGACGCTGAAGGCAAGAACCTCGGAAGAATGGCTTCACAGGTAGCGGCAATTCTGAGAGGAAAAAACAAACCGACTTACACTCCTCACGTTGACTGTGGTGATTATGTAATCGTAATCAACGCGGAAAAGGTTGAGGTAACCGGCAAGAAGAGAAAAGAAAAGATTTACAAGAGACACACCGGATATCCGGGCGGTCTGAGAGAAGTAACCTTCGAACAGATGATGGAAAAGCATCCGACCGAAGTTGTCCGCCATGCGATTAAAGGCATGATGCCGAACGGCAAGCTGGGCAGACAGATGTACAAGAAGTTAAAGGTTTACGCAGGTCCGGAACATGATCATGCGGCACAGAAACCGGAAGTACTGGATATTTAAGAAGGGAGGGTTACACAATGGCAAAAACACAATATTATGGAACAGGAAGAAGAAAGTCTTCAGTTGCTAGAGTGAGATTACTCCCTGGTACTGGAAACGTTACCGTAAACGGCAAATCTCTGGACGATTACATCGCAATGGAAATCGTAAAGAGAGAAGTAAAGCGTCCGTTTGAAATTGCGGGCTGCGAAGGCAAATTCGATGTAATCGCGACGGTAAAAGGCGGCGGTTACACCGGCCAGGCAGGCGCTCTGAGACATGGAATCGCAAGAGCCCTGTGCGAAGCGGACAGAGAAGCTTACAGACCGGCGCTGAAAGCGGCAGGCTTTTTAACAAGAGACTCCCGTATGAAAGAAAGAAAGAAATACGGACTCAAAAAAGCCAGAAGAGCCAGCCAGTTCTCGAAGAGATAGGGAGCCCTATCCCGGCGAGGAACGAGCCGTTGGAAGGCCCCCTGTCAGAAGCGCAGCGCTTCACGACGCAGCACCTATCCGAAAAACGAGCTCTTACGAGCATCCTATTCGTGTGGAAACCCCCGAACTCCAACCCTTGGAGTCGGGGGATTTTTACTTTGGAAACCAAAAAATAATAGGCAGATGATAAATTCCTCTCTCGAATGGCGTACAAGAAATGGCATTGGATGCCTATTTCTGATAAACTGTAAAATACAGGACGAGCAAATACAGATTCGGGATACTGAATTTTGGTAAGCTTTAAAAAGTATAAATGTGTAGAGGCGGGCTGTGCTGAGTTTATCAACACATTTCATTTTTCAGAAATTGTTTCTATAAAATTCAGCGGTTTGGAGCGCCAAATAAGCAGATAACAGCTGATTTTGGAAACTCTGGCTTATTCGTGCTCTGTGTCCCAGTAAAATTTATAAACATTTTGCGTTTTTTATCAATTGTTTCTAATATCGTACGGGCTGCTATAGCGGGGTTTTTAAGGCGGGGTATGTGCGAAACAATAAAAGGAGGAAAAATGATACAGTTACTGCTGCAGTATTACGGTGTGATGAATCTGCTTGCCTTTGCTGCCTTCGCGGCAGACTATCTGGGCAAAAAGTTTTTCATAATAAGAATGCCGGAACGGATTATGGTAATGCTGACAGCCTGCGGCGGTGGAATTGGCGCTCTGGCGGTAATGGTTCTTTTTAAGCATAAAACGAAGGATAAAGTTTTCAGGATTACGGTTCCGATTGCGACGGCCGTGCATATGGCTGTGTTGATTTATCTGATCCTTTGGGAACTGGGAGTTGTCAGCTAGCTGTCAGAAACACAACTGTCGCAATTTGAGAAAAAGAAGGGAGAAAATAATGCGTGAGATTACAATACAAGATGGCAATATAGAAGAAGGATATATACATGGCAGGGAGGGCCGTATCTGGTACCGTATCGCGGGAAGAGACAGAACAAAACTTCCGATGCTGTGCGTACACGGCGGTCCAGGGTGCCCGCACGATTATCTGAAGCCTCTGGAGCTTCTCTCGGATGACAGGCCGGTTATTTTTTATGACCAGCTGGGATGTGGAAATTCAGAAAAGCCGGATCGGACGGAGCTTTGGACGATTGATTATTTCGCGGATGAAATTAATGAAGTGAGAAGCGCCCTGGAGCTGGACGAATTTTTCTACTTTGGACAGTCCTGGGGGACTATGGTGGGAGCGTACTATCTTTTGAACCGCACGCAGAAAGGCGTCCGAGCCGCTGTTTTTGGCGGTCCGGTTATGCGGGCACGGAGCCTGGCGGATGACTGCGCGGTTCTGGTTTCAAAACTGCCGCCGGAGCACAGGGAGGCAATTCAAAAGGCAGAGGAAAGCGGCGATTACAGTTCCGTTGACTTCGCGGCGGCGGTCACCGAGTTTGATCGCAGGCATATGTGCAGGCTGGAGGACTGGCCACAGTATGTCATCGATGGAGACAGGAAAACCGGATGGCAGGTTTACAACACAATGTGGGGACCGAGTGAATTTATCTGCTCCGGGAATCTGAAAACGTTCGATTTAATGCCGCGCCTATCGGAAATAAACATTCCGGTGCTGTTTACCTGCGGGGAATTCGATGAATGTACGCCCGCAACAGTGTCAGATTACCATATGGCTATAAAGCATTCCAAGCTGGCGGTTCTGGCGGACACTTCCCATATGCACCATGTGGAGAAGCCGCGGGAGTATAAAGAACTGGTATCATCATGGCTGGGACAATTTGAGAAAAAATAGAACACACAACATTTCCATGCAAAACTGTGGTAGTATAATCATAGTATGAACTTCCCGGAGAAAAACTCCGGATTACTTAAGAAGGAGAGGGCTGAACATGGAATCTCAAGTATCAAAAGAACTGATCATAACCTTTCTGCCGTCAGAAGAGAGCGCGGTTTGTGTGATTACGCTGGGGGAAAAGGAGGTAGGCCGGTTTCCTGTAAAAAGACAGGAGGATAAAGCAACAATCAGCAGCGCATTTTCTGCTATCGCGAAGCAGCTGGGCGTACGTGCGGTTGTAAAAGAAAAAGCTTCCGGGGAAGAAATTTTGTGGAGTCCGGTGAAAATCGGAGCGTTGACCGCGAAAAACCGTTTTGCTGTGCTTCCGATGGAAGGGGCGGACGCGGGAAAGGACGGATCGCTGACTGCCGGCTGTATGGAGCGCTACCATGCCTACTGCGCCGGAGGAGCGGCGGTCATTTGTCTGGAAGCGGTAACCCTGCAGTACGAAAGCCGATCCAGGGATCGGCAGCTTCTTTTCGATGTGAGAGATCCGCAGAGCAGAGCGAGCTGGGAAGCGTTTATCCGATCCCTGAAGATACAGTACCCGGATACAATTCTGATTTTCCAGTTCCATCACGCGGGAGAAACCGCGGACCCTTCTTTTTCACGGCGCGTCTGCGTAAAGCCATTGCCGGGATTCGGCGGCGATGTGATCGATGAATCGTACATAGAGGATTACATCCGGCGGCAGGTAGAAACCGCGGAATTTCTATATGGGATTGGCGTAGACGGAGTTGATTTGAAACTGTGCCACGGATACCTGGGAAGCCAGCTTCTGCGGCCATACAACGACCGGAACTGGAAATACGGGGGAAGCTGGGAAAACCGCAGCCGCTTCGCCTTTGAAACCTGCGAGAAAATCCGCAGCCGAATTCCCGATCACCATTTTCTTCTCGGGGCCAGAGTCAGCATGTACGAGGAAATGCCGGGCGGACAGGGGCATGCGGGAGCGGACAGCCCCTATATCGATCTGAGGGAGTCCATTGCGCTGATACAGGGTTTGGAACAACGGGGATGTGACTTTTTCGGGGAAACCATAGGAAACGCGTCGCTTTACTGGGAGAATATGGCGCCGGATCGCTCCTGCGCGGTAAATGTGTACAAGCACGCGTCAATGGCGAAGCGGATGAAGGAGCATCTGAAACCGGAAACGATTGTGATTGGAGCGGGAATGTCTGTTCTCGGAGACGGTACGGAGAACGGCTTGCGGGGAATAGAAGCGGAAAAGAGCAGCTTGCCGGCCTTTGGCAGTTCCTGCATCCGGGACGGAGGCATGGATTTGATCGGTCTGGGGAGACAGTCGCTGGCAGATCCGGAATTGCCGCGCAAATTAAGAGACGGAAGAAGGAAGGAAATTCACTGGTGCAGAACTTGTAACCTGTGCAGTGAGCTGGAAATGCGCCAGCAATCAATAGGCTGTCCGGTATACCGGGAAACGTACAGAACCCTTTTACAGAAAGTCCGGAAGGAATATGGAAAACCAGAGCGGATTATCACAGGAGACGGAGAATGAGACGTTATGAAAAAAGAATCCTTACAGCTTGCGAAAAATAAAAAGATTTCGGCGATTGCGGGGACAGTACTGATTGTCCTGCTGGCCGTTTTCCTTTTTTCGATTATTTTTAGCGTTACCAACCTTATGTCGAGACTGGATGATATCCGGACACACCCTTTTAAGGTGCTGGATGCCGGAGGGAACCTTCAAAATGATGTTGACAATGTACGTCTCAGCTTTGAACAGTTAAAAAATATTAATACTCCGGAAGTCGTGGCAGATGTCCGTGAGCAGATACAGGTCTTTTACGAGGATGCGGAGCGTCAAATGAATATCATAGAAAAAAGATATCTGGGTGACGACTCCGATGTTGAGGCGCTGCGCGAGTATATGGCCGAAATGCAGCAAGAGCAGGACGCTTTCCTGGATTACGCGGCCGCGGCGGATCGGAGCGAGGAGGAAATCGTATCCTATAGCAGCGAGCATCTGGAGCAAGTGAATGAAGCTTTTGACAAACAGTTGGAAGGGATTCTCAAATATGCCCGCCAGCGGTTTGAATATTTTTATAGCGCGGCGGATCGGACCAGTACGAACGCTATTTTGTTCGCATGTCTGATCTTCGCGGCGGTTTTGATTACGCTGTTTATTTACAGGAGGCTGCTGAGGTGGCAGACGATCCGTTTGCGTAATCAAAACCAGCTGTTTGACCTGCTTTCCAGCACGATTGACCATGTTTTCATGATCAACGAACTGGAACATCCGGAGCGCAATTACATCTCGCGGAATGCGGAGCGCATCCTGGGATTCGCGCCGGATCCGGAAAAGGTGTCACCGGAGGTATTGTTCGATTATATGAGCAGCGAAGACCAGGAAATGATTCGACAGTTGTTCAACACGAGCGGTGAAACTTACTGGAGCGCTATTTTCCATTACCGACACCCGTCCCTTCCGGAAGAGAAAATTTTCGGACTGCAGACTTATCGGATTCAAAATGAGGAACAGGATCGATTTGTGACAATTCTTATCGATCAGACAGAAATGGTTCGCGCGCAGAAAGAACTGCAGACCGCGATTATACAAGCGGAGAAGGCAAACGCGGCGAAAAGCGAGTTTCTTTCACGCATGTTTCATGAAATAAGGACTCCGATGAATGGAATTATCGGAATGGTGATGATCGGACAGCAGAATATCGGCGATTCTCAAAAGGTCGCGGATTGTTTCCGAAAGATCAACCTTTCTTCTAAGCATCTGCTTAATTTAATTAATGACGTTCTGGATATGTCTAAAATTGAGAGCGGCCGGATGGAAATCAACAGGACTGGTTTTGATTTTCGCGTCTTTTTAGAATCTCTGAATAACGTGATTTACGGACAGGCGCAGGATAAGGGCATTGAATTTGAAGAGATTTTGATTGGAGATATTGATGAGACGCTGGTAGGCGATTCCCTCAGAGTAAACCAGATTCTGATGAACCTGCTGTCAAACGCGCTGAAATTTACACCGCGAGGTGGAAAAATCACTCTGCGCATTACGAGAACGGACGCGGATGATACGAACCTCTTCCTTAAATTTGAAGTAATTGATACCGGATGCGGTATCGCGCCCGAGAATTTCGATAAAATATTTAAGGCTTTTGAGCAGGAAAACTCCAATGTAAGTCAGGTATATGGCGGAACGGGCCTGGGACTGTCTATTTCCAAACGCTTTACGGAGATGATGGATGGAAAGATTACCGTTTCCAGCCAGCAGGGAAAAGGATCTAACTTCACAGTCATGCTTCCTTTCGGACGCATAAAACAGGAAGAAGGAGAAGCTCATGATTTCAGCCGCATTCGCGTCCTTGTAGCTGACGATGATCCGGACTCTCTTGCTCATACAAAACTGTTGCTCCGTAAAGTAGGCGCGCAGGCGGATGTTACAGATAACGGATACGAGGCCGTGGCAAAAACAGAACAGGCGCAGACGATGGGGGATCCTTACGACTTATGTTTGATTGACTGGAAAATGCCGTTCATCGACGGAATTGAAACGATACGCAGGATTCGATCCGCGTCTGTTTCAGAAAGGCCGGCCGCGGTTCTTATGACCGCGTATGATTCCAGCGAAATTCAGGAAAAAAGCAGAGCCTGCGGTGCGGTACAAATTATTACGAAACCTCTGTTTGAATCTTCCCTGACAGCGTTACTGTCCGAGTTGTTTGAAAAGAAGTCCGGGGCGGAAGAGGAAGGCGGCACGGTTAAAGGCGATTTTCGCGGAAAGCGGTTTCTGATTGCGGAAGATAATGAACTGAACCGGGAAATCGCGCAGGAACTTTTGTCTACCACCGGAGCGCTGATTGAGTGCGCAGTCAATGGGAAAGAGGCAGTCGACAAATTTGCGGCTTCTCTGCCCGGGTATTTTGATTTGATCCTTATGGATATCCAGATGCCGATTATGAGTGGCTATGAAGCGACAAAGGCGATTCGCGCCATGGAGCGCAGGGACGCGGATGTCCCGATTCTGGCTATGACAGCAAACGCCTTTGCGGAGGACGTGGAAAAAAGCCTGGAATGCGGAATGAACGGGCATATTAATAAGCCGATTGACCTGGAAGAAGTCTTTACCAAAATCGCGAGAGAACTGGAGAATAAAGGAATGTAACAAAAGACTAACTATTAAAAGTCAAGTTTAAAATGAAAATTTTTGAATGAATTGCAGA
>JAHZHL010000015.1 GCA_019420305.1 Bacillota bacterium
ATATTAATATGCGGTTTCGTTCTTTCAAACTTTTCCTTTGCCATTTCTTAATTTCTCCTTTACTTATTTGTTAATTGACTCTACTAAGCTATCCGGCAGTTTTTCAAAGTGGTCAAACTGCATTACATAGACGCCGCGGCCCTGTGTCTTGGAACGCAGGTCGGTTGCGTATCCGAACATCTCGGAAAGCGGAACGAATCCTCTTACCGCAACTGCGCCGTTGTTCATATCCGATCCTTCGATTCTTCCTCTTCTGGAACTGATATCGCCGATTACATCGCCCATGTATTCCTCCGGAACCGTAACCTCCACTTTGAAGATCGGTTCGAGGAGTACCGGTTTCGCTTTTTTGCAGGCTTCTCTGAATGCCATGGAAGCGGCAATCTTAAATGCCATTTCCGAGGAGTCGACTTCGTGGTAAGAACCGTCGTACAGCTCTACGCCTACATCGACAACCTGATATCCCGCAACCGGACCGGTCTGCATCGCTTCTTTGATTCCTTCCTCGATCTTCGGAATGTATTCCTTCGGAATCGCGCCTCCAACGATCGAGTTCTTGAATTCAAAGCCTTCACCCGGCTCTCTCGGATAAATTTTAATTTTAACATGACCGTACTGACCACGTCCGCCGGACTGTTTGGCATACTTGTGATCCACATCCGCGTTCTGCGTAATGGTTTCTTTGTAGGAAACCTGCGGTTTGCCGACATTGGCTTCTACCTTGAATTCACGCAGAAGACGGTCAACGATGATTTCCAGATGGAGTTCTCCCATTCCGGCGATGATGGTCTGACCGGTTTCTTCATTGGTGTAAGTCTTGAAAGTCGGGTCTTCTTCCGCCAGCTTCGCGAGAGCGATACCCATTTTTTCCTGTCCGGCCTTTGTCTTCGGCTCAATGGCGATTTCGATTACCGGATCCGGGAATTCCATGGATTCCAGAATAATCTCATGCTTTTCATCACACAAGGTATCTCCTGTGGTTGTATCTTTCAGACCAACTGCAGCCGCGATATCTCCGGAGTAAACTTCGGAAATTTCTTCTCTCTTGTTGGCGTGCATCTGCAGGATTCTTCCGATCCTCTCTTTCTTTCCTTTTGTGGAGTTGTACACATAGGAACCGGAGTTCAGGGTTCCGGAGTATACACGGAAGAAAGCCAGCTTTCCGACAAACGGGTCTGCCATGATTTTAAACGCCAGAGCGGAGAACGGACCTTTGTCGTCCGCAGGACGTTCTTCTTCCTCTTCCGTACCCGGAATAACACCCTTAATCGGCGGAATATCCAGAGGAGACGGCATATAGTCAACAACCGCGTCCAGCATCATCTGAACACCCTTGTTTCTGTAAGCGGAACCGCATGTTACCGGAATCATTTCATTTGCCAGCGTGCATTTACGGATCGCGCCTTTAATTTCTTTCTTTGTCAGTTCTTCGCCTTCCAGGAATTTCATCATCAGCTCTTCGTCTGTTTCCGCAACGGATTCCAGGAGCTTGTCTCTCCATTCCTGAGCAACATCTTTCAGGTCGTCCGGAATTTCCTCAACGGAGAATTCCTTTCCAAGATCGTCTTTATAAATCTCTGCCTTCATCTCTACTAAGTCAATGATTCCAACAAAGTCATCCTGGGATCCAATAGGCAGCTGGATCGGCACTGCGTTGGCCTTCAGTCTGTCTTTTACCATCTGCACGACTCTGTAAAAGTCCGCACCCATGATGTCCATCTTGTTGACAAAGATCATTCTCGGTACGCCGTATTTTTCCGCCTGTCTCCAAACGGTCTCCGACTGAGGCTCAACGCCTCCCTTTGCGCAGAGTACGGTAACCGCACCGTCCAGAACACGCAGTGAACGCTCTACCTCAACGGTGAAGTCCACGTGTCCCGGTGTATCAATAATATTGATTCTTACATCTTTCCATTGTGCTGTAGTAGCAGCAGAGGTGATAGTGATACCACGTTCCTGTTCCTGTTCCATCCAGTCCATGGTGGCCGCGCCCTCATGGGTTTCGCCCAGCTTGTGGGTTCTTCCGGTATAGAAAAGAATTCGTTCTGTGGTTGTGGTCTTACCGGCGTCAATATGCGCCATAATACCAATGTTTCTAGTTTTTTCTAATGGAAAACTTCTAGGCATCATATCCTCCCTTCTACCTTTTTGTTTTACATTTTGACTAAGCCTATATACATTCTGCTTTTCCGCAGGCTTTCCCGCCATCTGTTTTTCAAATGGCGCAGGAAAAATCGTTCATAACAAGGCAGCAAGAATTCGAGGAGCGGAGCGTACGTAAAATGGTACGTGAGCACCGCAGAATTCGCAGCTAACGCAGTTAGGGACGATTTTAACAAGCCATTTACCAGCGGTAATGAGCAAACGCCTTATTCGCCTCAGCCATCTTATGCGTATCTTCTTTCTTCTTTACGGATCCGCCTGTATTGTTGGACGCGTCGATCAGCTCTTTCGCAAGTCTTTCCGCCATAGTTTTTTCACCTCTGGCTCTTGTATATTTGGTCAGCCATCTCAGTCCCAGGGTCTGGCGTCTTTCCGGACGCACTTCTACCGGAACCTGATAGTTGGCACCGCCGACACGTCTTGCTTTTACTTCCAGAACCGGCATGATGTTGTTCATTGCCTTTTCAAATACTTCCAGCGGGTTTTCCCCGGTCGTATCTTCTACCTTCTTGAAGGCATCATAAACGATCTTCTGCGCAACTCCTTTTTTTCCATCCAGCATGATGCTGTTGATCAGCTTCGCTACAACAACACTTCCGTAAACCGGATCCGGAAGAACTTCACGCTTTGGTATATTTCCTTTTCTTGGCACTTCTCTTCCCTCCTTGCCTGATTTTAACTTCGCTTTTCATGGTCTCTTGAAAAGTTACTCTCCCCGCAACCTTATAACACGAATGGAAACGGGCGAGTGTGCTTTCGGTACTCGTGGACGAAAGCCTTATCCCGCAATCGTCCCCGCGGCGCTCATGACATATATTATCTATCTATGATCAAGAACACTTTTTCTTACCGATTACTACTTTTTAGGCCGCTTCGCGCCGTATTTGGAACGAGCCTGGCTTCTGTCCGCTACGCCAGCAGTGTCAAGCGTTCCGCGAACGATATGGTATCTTACACCAGGAAGGTCTTTTACTCTTCCGCCGCGAATCAGCACAACGCTGTGTTCCTGCAGGTTATGTCCGATACCCGGAATATACGCGGTTACTTCAATACCGTTCGTAAGACGAACCCTTGCAACTTTTCTAAGAGCGGAATTCGGCTTTTTCGGGGTAACCGTTTTTACAGAAGTGCATACGCCTCTCTTCTGCGGTGAATTTACATCGGTCGGAATTCTCTTCAGTGAGTTCATTCCCTTACCCAGAGCCGGCGCAGTTGACTTTTTCACGCTGCTGGTTCTGCCCTGACGTACTAATTGGTTGATAGTAGGCATTCTTTTCTCCTTTCTTTATTACGCCTATTTCAGGCTGTTTCATTTATTTTAAACCTGAAAACAAGTTTAAAATCTTTTAAACACTTTAATTTCGGGCTTTTTTAAAAGCCCGAAACCGAAGTCAATTTTATCACAATCTTCCTCAAAAAGTCAATTTAATTCTCATCATCTTCTGCATCAAAGATTTCCGGCGTTTCTTCCCGCAGAGGCTCTTCTTCGAAATCCGCGGATTCTTCTTCAGAATCAAACGATTCCGTGTCAAAGTCCCCATTTTCGTCCGCCGAAGCGTCTTCCTGCAACGTTTCTTCAAATCCGCCGACCGCTCCGGATTCTTCCGCGTCCGCGGCGCCCAGAACATCGTCTTCACTTTCCAGCGCCGGAGCTTCCGCGAGGAAATCATCTTCTTCCTCTTCCTCTGCCATCATAGCCGTATAGGCTTCCATCAGCGCGGTATTCACGCCATAATCCAGTTCGATATTCTTATATCGCTTCATACCGGTTCCCGCCGGAATCAATTTACCGATGATTACATTTTCCTTCAGTCCCTGCAGCTTGTCGTTCTTTCCTTTAATTGCCGCATCAGTCAGGACCCTTGTGGTTTCCTGGAAGGATGCCGCCGACAGGAAGGAATTGGTCGCGAGGGACGCTTTCGTAATTCCCAGAAGAATCCGTTCATACTGCGCCGGAGCCTGATCTTCATCGAGAGCGGCGTTGGCTTCTTCAATCTCAAATTTGCTGTACTGTCCGCCCGGAAGCAGGGAAGTGTCTCCCGCGTCTGTAATCTTGCATTTGGAAAGCATCTGGCTTACGATTACTTCAACGTGCTTGTCGTTGATGTCTACACCCTGCTGCTTATATACGCGCTGTACTTCTTTCAGCAGATACTGGTAAACACCTTCGACTCCGTTCAGTCTCAGAATATCTTTCGGATCCAAAGGACCTCTTGTAATATTCTGTCCCGCCAGCACATAATCGCCTTCTTTTACATTCAGTCTCGCGCCGTAAGGTACGATGTATTCCCGTTCCTCTTCGCCGCGGACTTTAATCTGCGTCTTATTGTCTTTTCTGGATTCAATGGAAACAACCGTTCCATCCGCCTCGCAGATTTCCGCAAGACCTTTCGGCTTTCTGGCTTCAAACAGTTCTTCGACTCTTGGAAGACCCTGGGTGATATCGGAACCCGCGACACCTCCGGTATGGAAGGTTCTCATGGTAAGCTGTGTACCCGGTTCTCCGATGGACTGAGCCGCCGTAATGCCGACTGCTTCTCCGATATTAACCGATTCTCCGGTCGCCAGGTTTCTGCCGTAGCATTTCGCGCAGATTCCCGATTTGCTGTGGCAGGTCATAACCGAACGAATGGCAACGGATTCAATGCCGGCATCCTCAATGGCCTGCGCCTGTTCTTCCGTGATCTCCTCGTTCTGTTCTACGATCATCACGCCGGTTTCCGGATGATAAATATCCGTCAGTGACGTTCTTCCGATAATACGCAGCTTCAGCGACTCAATCACTTCCTTGCCGTCGGTGAATGCTTTTACCGCGATTCCCTCGTCAGTGCCGCAATCAAACTCCCGAACGATTACATTGTGCGAAACGTCTACCAGTCTTCTTGTCAGATAACCGGAGTCCGCTGTACGCAGCGCCGTGTCGGCAAGTCCCTTTCTGGCTCCATTGGAAGAAATAAAGTATTCCAGTACGGAAAGCCCTTCACGGAAGTTCGCCTTGATCGGCATTTCGATGGTTTTACCGGTAGCGTTCGCCATCAGACCACGCATACCGCCGATCTGACGAATCTGGTTTTTACTGCCTCGCGCTCCGGAATGGGCCATGATAAACAGGTTGTTTAGGGTTCCCAGGGAATCCATCAGCGCGTCAGCTACGTCATCGGTTGTCTTGTTCCAGATCTCGATAACTTTTTCGTAACGCTCCTGGTCGGACACAAGTCCCTTGCGGAACGCTTTTTCGTATTTATCCACCATCTTTTCGGATTCCGCGATGATGCTTTTCTTTGCTTCCGGAATTTCCATGTCTGAGATGCCAATGGTAATGGCCGCTCTCGTGGAGTAATGGAATCCCATGTCTTTGATATAGTCAAGCATGATCGCGGTTCCCGTATTTCCATGAATCCGGTAGCAGCGATCAATAATCTGTCCCAGCTTTTTCTTGTCGCACAGGAAGTCGATCTCCAGCGCGTAGGGGTCTTCCTCCCTGTCAACAAATCCCAGATCCTGCGGGATCTGCTGGTTGAAGATGAATCTCCCCACCGTAGATTCCACCAGTCGTCCTCTTGTATCTTCTTCGTCCTTATACATACGGACTTTTACTTTCGCGTGAAGACCCACTTCATGGTTCTGGTACGCCATCAGCATTTCATCAATATCTGTGAAAATTTTGCCGTCGCCCTTTTCCGCCGCCGTATTTCTTTCTTCCACACCCGGATGGGTCAGATAATAACTTCCCAGAATCATATCCTGTGTCGGCGTTGTAATCGGGGATCCGTCTTTTGGCGCCAGAATATTATTTACAGAAAGCATCAGGAACCTGGCTTCCGCCTGAGCCTCTACGGAAAGCGGCACATGCACCGCCATCTGGTCACCGTCAAAGTCCGCGTTGAAAGCTGTACATACCAGTGGATGCAGTTTAATGGCCTTGCCCTCTACCAGCACCGGTTCAAAGGCCTGAATTCCCAGTCTGTGAAGAGTGGGGGCGCGGTTGAGCATAACCGGATGCTCCTTGATAACGCCTTCCAGAACGTCCCACACCTCAGGGCGTACTTTCTCGACCATTCTCTTGGCGCTCTTGATGTTATGGGCATACCCGTTTTCCACCAGTTTTTTCATAATAAACGGCTTGAACAGTTCCAGAGCCATTTTTTTCGGAAGACCGCACTGCCAGAACCGCAGTTCCGGTCCTACTACGATTACGGAACGACCGGAGTAGTCAACACGCTTTCCCAGAAGGTTCTGTCTGAAACGCCCCTGCTTTCCCTTCAGCATATCGGAAAGGGATTTTAAAGGTCTTGAGCCCGGACCGGTTACCGGTCTTCCTCTTCTGCCGTTGTCAATCAGCGCGTCCACCGCTTCCTGCAGCATTCTCTTTTCATTTCTTACGATAATATCCGGAGCGCCCAGTTCCAGCAGGCGGTTCAGGCGGTTGTTCCGGTTAATTACTCTCCGGTACAGGTCATTTAAGTCTGAGGTGGCGAATCTGCCGCCGTCCAGCTGCACCATCGGGCGCAGATCCGGCGGAATAACCGGAATCACTTCCAGAATCATCCACTCCGGTTTGTTTCCGGAAGAACGCAGCGCTTCAATAACTTCCAGACGCCGCACAATCCGGATTTTTTTCTGCCCGGTAGCGCCTTTCAGCTTTTCACGCAGTTCTTCGGACAATTCATCCAGATCAATATGCGTCAGCAGTTCCCGGACAGCCTCCGCACCCATTGCGGCGCGGAATCCGTTTCCGTATTTTTCTTTTGCTTCCCGATACTGCTGTTCGGTCAGCACTTCCTTATATACAAATTCTGTCTCGCCCGGATCAATAACGATATAGGCCGCAAAGTATAATACTTTTTCCAGGTTTCTCGGAGAAATGTCCAGCACCAGTCCCATCCGGGACGGAATCCCCTTAAAATACCAGATATGGGAAACCGGAGCGGCCAGTTTGATGTGGCCCATCCGCTCTCTCCTTACCTTTGCCTTCGTTACTTCCACTCCGCAGCGGTCGCAGACAATTCCTTTGTAACGAATTCTTTTATATTTTCCGCAGTGGCATTCCCAGTCCTTCTGCGGTCCGAAAATCCGTTCACAGAAAAGGCCTTCTTTTTCCGGCTTTAAGGTTCTGTAGTTAATGGTTTCAGGTTTGGTAACCTCGCCATGAGACCACTCCAGGATCTTTTCCGTAGATGCCAGGCCGATCTGCAGGGACTCAAAATTATTTAACTCATAATTATTGTTTTCACTCATTGGTCACTTCTCCTTCCCTATAACCGTTCATCCGAATCATACACGGGCGCTTCCATGTCTTCCTCCAGATTGTCATTGTCCGGCCCTTCTTCTGTAAATCCGCCGTCTTCAAAGATTTCTTCCTCATCCGCGACGTCAGAATCCGAGTCAATGATGTCTTCAATCGCGGACAGACCTTCCAACTCCGGCGCTTCTTTAATCTCAATCTCCTCATTATCCTCTGTCAGTACTTTCACATCAAGTCCCAGACTCTGCATTTCCTTGATGAGTACCTTGAAGGATTCCGGAATTCCCGGTTCCGGAATATTTTCCCCTTTCACAATCGCTTCGTAGGTCTTCACACGGCCTACGATATCGTCGGACTTCACGGTCAGGATTTCCTGCAGCGTGTAGGCCGCTCCGTAAGCTTCCAGAGCCCATACTTCCATTTCCCCGAAACGCTGTCCTCCGAACTGCGCTTTACCGCCCAGAGGCTGCTGGGTAACCAGGGAGTACGGTCCCGTGCTTCTCGCGTGAATCTTATCGTCAACCAGATGGTGAAGCTTGAGCATGTACATATAGCCGACGGTTACCGGGTTATCGAATTCTTCCCCCGTACGCCCGTCTCTCAGCGTCAGCTTACCGCTCTCGTCCACACCCACTTCATCGAGAAGCTGAATAATATCTTTTTCATTTGCTCCGTCGAATACCGGGGTCGCAATATACCAGTCTTTTCTCTTTGCCGCAAGTCCCAGATGAACTTCCAGTACCTGCCCTACATTCATTCGGGACGGTACGCCCAGCGGGTTCAGCATAACCTGCAGGGACTGACCGTTTTCCATGAACGGCATATCTTCTTCCGGCAGAATTCTGGAGATAACACCCTTATTTCCGTGGCGACCCGCCATTTTATCGCCCACGTTGATTTTTCTCTTCGTCGCGATATAGCAGCGTACCAGCTTGTTGACGCCCGGCGGCAGTTCATCGCCGTTTTCTCTGGAGAACGTCTTTACATCAACGACAATGCCCGTCTCACCGTGAGGTACGCGCAGGGAAGTGTCTCTTACTTCTCTTGCTTTTTCTCCAAAGATGGCTCTCAGCAGCCGTTCCTCCGCCGTCAGTTCGGTCTCGCCTTTCGGCGTTACTTTTCCGACCAGAATATCGGAAGCGTTTACTTCCGCGCCGATACGGATGATTCCGTCTTCATCCAGATCCTTCAGCGCATCCTCTCCCACATTCGGGATATCTCTTGTGATTTCTTCCGGCCCCAGTTTTGTATCTCTGGCTTCGGATTCATATTCTTCAATATGGATCGATGTCAGAACATCTTCCATAATCAGTCTTTCATTCAGGATGATAGCATCCTCATAATTGTAGCCTTCCCACGTCATGAAGCCGATGAGCAGGTTCTTGCCCAGAGCCACTTCACCGTTGTCCGTGGACGGTCCGTCGGCAATTACTTCGCCTTCTTCCACATGCTCTCCGTGGCAGACAATCGGTCTCTGATTGATGCAGGTGCCCTGGTTGGAACGTTTGAACTTCAGCAGCTTGTACTTGTCGACACCTTTTCCGTCATCTCTGCGGACGGTAATGTGATCCGCGTCTACGAACTCGATGGTCCCCGCATGCTTCGCCAGCTGTACAACGCCGGAGTCCTTGGCCGCTTTATGCTCCATTCCGGTTCCTACAATCGGAGCCTCTGTTACCAGAAGAGGCACCGCCTGCCGCTGCATGTTGGAACCCATCAGAGCCCGGTTGGCATCGTCGTTTTCAAGAAACGGAATCATCGCTGTGGCCACGGATACTACCTGCTTCGGCGATACGTCCATATAATCGATCATTTCTCTCGGGAAGACGTCGATTTCACCGCCCACGCCACGAGCCGATACTTTCATATTCACAAAGTGCCCTTCCGAATCCAGCGGTTCATTGGCCTGCGCCACAACTTTATCCTCTTCGTCGTCAGCGGTCAGATAATGGATCTCATCCGTTACCCTTCCTGTCGCCTTATCTACAACCCGATAAGGAGTCTCGATAAAACCATACTCGTTGATCACCCCATAGGTGGTGAGCGATCCGATCAGACCGATATTCGGACCTTCCGGCGTCTCGATCGGACACATTCTTCCGTAATGGGAATGGTGTACGTCCCGCACTTCGAACCCGGCTCTTTCTCTGGAAAGACCTCCCGGTCCCAGCGCGGACAGTCTTCTTTTATGGGTCAGCTCTGCCAGCGGGTTGGTCTGATCCATAAACTGAGAGAGCTGGGAACTTCCGAAGAATTCCTTAATGGACGCGGTTACCGGACGAATGTTCATCAGCGCCTGCGGCGTCGCGATTTCAATGTCCTGCGTTGTCATTCGTTCTTTTACGGTTCGCTCCATTCTGGCAAGACCGATCCGGAACTGGTTCTGCAGCAGTTCGCCAACCGTCCGCAGTCTCCGGTTGCCCAGGTGGTCGATGTCGTCGGTTTCTCCGATTCCATAATTCAGGTTCAGAATATAGCTGACTGACGCGATAATATCCGCGATCAGAATATGTTTTGGCGAAAGCTCGTTCTTACGCGCGATCAATTCCTCTTTCAGCGCTTTTTCATCCTGTCCCGCCTGTTCCTCCAGAATTTCCATAAGAACCGGGTAATAAACCTTTTCCGGAATTTTCGTATCGGACAGATCGATTTCTACATAGTTTTTAATGTCAACAAACTGGTTGCCAATTACTTTTGTAACGGTTTCCTCATCGCTTCCGTATGCGAAAACATGATGGACGCCGGCATTTTCAATCTGACGGGCCAGTTCCGCGTCAATCCGTTCGCCCGCTTCCGCAAGTATCTCTCCTGTATTCGGATCTGTAATGGTTTCGGCCGCTACTTTCCCCGCGATCCGGTTAAAAAGTCCGAGTTTTTTATTATATTTATATCTTCCTACTTTCGCCAGGTCGTATCTCTTCGGATCAAAAAACAGTGAATGAAGCAGAGATTCCGCGCTCTCCACCGTAGGAGGCTCGCCTGGTCTCAATTTTTTATAGATCTCTTTCAGGCCGTCTTCATAGTTGTCTGTAGCATCTTTTTCCAACGTCCGTCTCAGCCGCGCATCCTCTCCGAACGTGTCAATAATCTCCTGATCGGTTCCCATTCCCAATGCCCTAAGGAGTGTTGTGACAGGCTGCTTTCTCGTACGGTCAACTCTTACTGAGATGATCTCGTTGGAGTCTGTCTCATATTCAAGCCATGCTCCCCTGTTTGGAATAATGGTTGTCGAAAACAAATTTTTACCCGACTTGTCTATCTCTACCGCATAGTAAGGCCCCGGCGAACGCACGAGCTGTGTAACCACGACTCTTTCCGCGCCGTTATAGATGAAGGTTCCTTTTTCTGTCATCAGCGGGAAGTCCCCCATGAACACTTCCTGTTCTTTTACTTCCCCTGTTTCTTTATTGATCAGTCTTACTTTAACTTTTAGTGGAGCTGCATATGTTACGTCTCTCTCCTTACATTCCTCCTGCTCATATTTGGGAGGATCGTTTAAGGAATAGTCGATAAATTCAAGCACTAAGTTTCCCGCGTAATCCTTGATTGGCGAAATGTCCTCAAAGACCTCCTGAAGGCCTTCTTTGATAAACCAATCGTAGGAATCCGTCTGAATCTGGATCAGATTTGGCATTTCCGCGACTTCGTTAATCTTAGAAAATGTCATTCGATCTTTTCTACCTAATTTTACTGGCTTTGGCATATTATCACTCCTTATATTTTTAACAAATTACATTTGCGTGGCAGTCTACTATGATACCATGCGAATGTCAATTTGTCAACAAGTTTTTTGGAAGATTTTCCAAATTCAATTCCCCAAATTTAGATTTTCTCATATTGAAAATGAGCGGCAAAACTTTCCGCTCATTTATGTAAGGTCTTTTTTCGTCAGATGCCGTACCCCCTGAACAAACTGCCTGAAGCTTTCCGAAGTATTCGCGTCTATGTTCATAAGAGGGCCAATCCGTCTTGCTCCTGATATTTGTTGATGCACCGGAATTATTTTTTTCAGCTCCTCTTTCGGATTTCCGATTTCATCCGGAATTCGATACTTTTTTCTTTTTGCAAGAGGCTCCAGATTCTCGTTGTAGGCTAAGGATACCGCTCTTAAATCACCAAAATACCAAGATTCCAGTTCTCTGCAAACAATACGGATCACGGCTTCTTTCCCTGTCTGCTCTACGATTCTACGCAGCTTCTGTTTCAGTTCTTTGCAGTCTGCGCTATCCTGATCATGCAGAATTACAAATTTAGTATCGGGGACATTCCAGCCTGCCATTTTCTTGAAAATCGATCTCTGTAAATCCGACTTTCCATTATGTGGAATGATTTGAAAAGAAATAGCTTTTGGTAATATCTTTGGCAAGATACCATTCAACAATTCTTTCATCGATCGTTCTTCTACTAAAAATACCAGGTTCATAATTTTTCCACTCCGTCCGAAAGCAAATCCTGTCGCCAAAGATCGCCCAGTAAATCTCCCGCTTCCCACAAACGCCTTATCTGTTCATCTTCCGCTGCCTTATAAATTTTCGTATATCCGTTTTCTTTGATTAGACAATACAATTCTTCCAGTTCAACCGCATTCAGAAAATCCGGGGAATGGGTTGAAATAAATACCTGTCCCCCGAGCACCGAATAAATGCGAAATTCTTCTGCTAATTCCTCCAACAGTCTGGGGTACAGCTGATTTTCCGGTTCTTCCACACAGAGCAAAGCGTGCTTTTCCGGATCATTAAGGAGAACCAGATAAGTAAACATTTTAATCGTTCCGTCCGAAACAAAACGTGAAACGAACGGATCTTTAAAACTACCATCCTGAAACCGCAGCACAATACGTCCGTCTTCTGTCTCCTGTGCCTGCACTTTTTTTACACCCGGAACTCTCTGTTCCATTTTTGTAAGAATATCAGAAAAAATCTCTCTATGGTTATCGTAAAGGTATTTTGCCACTAACGCCAGATTATCTCCGGAAGTAGAAACTCGTTCACTATACCCTGCCTCCCTCACATCGCGGGCTTCATCTACATGAAAATCCGAAACATACCAGTCTTCAATCAACCGTCTTAACTCGGCTACAGCGACAAATTCTTTAAACTGCCCTAATCCCTTTATCGCCAAAATGTCCGGCGAATCCAGCTGTTGCCTGCTCCGTTCAGCCAGGCGAATATCCTCATATGTATTGATCTCGCCTTCCGCGGCTCTTCCTTCGCCAAAAGAAAACTCCAGCACTTTCCACGGAGCGCCGCTCTGTCCTCTTCGCAGTCTCAGGATCTCCTTTTTTATTGCCGGCTGCCGCTTGTCATTCAGACAAATCGCCAGCTGATAGGTAATCAGCGGTTCGTCTTCAGAAGGCCTGAACTTAATTTCAAATTCAATATCACCCGTCTGTCCCCGTGAAAGGACTTCACGAAATCCTCCTCTTTTCGCGAGGGCTGCCCTAATATTTGTCTGAAGTGCATCATGTAAGAAACCAAAAACATCAAAAAAAGTAGTCTTTCCAGTGCCGTTCATGCCTAAAAACACAGCCATATTGGGAATATTTTCTACTTTTACATCCTGAAAGACCCTATAATTTTTTATCTTAATCGCCTCAATCTTCACGATGCCACCTCCTTCTCTATAAACATCCTCATTATAACATATTATTCCCATATTCCCCAAGCTTAATCAAAAGCGAAGTATATAAAAAGCAGACGGGTCGATTCCCGCCTGCCCATGTTTGCACATTATTCAGCGCTCTTATTTCAGTTCTACTTTTGCGCCAACTTCTTCCAGCTGCTTCTTGATTGCTTCCGCTTCTTCCTTTTCCACGCCTTCTTTTACGTTGGAAGGAGCTCCGTCTACCAGTTCCTTCGCTTCTTTCAGTCCCAGGCCGGTGATTTCTCTTACCGCCTTGATAACCTTGATCTTTTCGCCGCCTACTTCAGCCAGAACTACATTAAATTCGCTCTGTTCGTCCGCTCCGCCAGCTGCTCCAGCGTCAGCTCCCGCCGCAACGACTACGCCTGCTGCCGCGGATACGCCGAATTCTTCTTCACAAGCTTTAACCAGTTCGTTTAATTCCAGTACGGATAATTCTTTTATCGCTTCAATAAATTCCGCTGTTGTTAATTTTGCCATTCTAATTTACCTCCATAAAATTCTTTCTTTTTATAAAACGTTCGTTTTTTATTCAAACAATTTTTATGCTTCTGCCGGCTCAGCCGCGGCTTCCGCACCGTCAGCTCCGCCTTTTTCCGCAATCTGATTAAGAACACGCGCGAAGTTTGTAATCGGGGACTGAATGCTGCCCATGAATTTCGCGATGAGTGTGTCTCTGGACGGAATTTTGGCAATCTGTTTAATTGCCTCTGCATCGTAGAATTCGCCTTCAACGACACCTGCCTTAAATTCCATCTTCTTGTATTCTTCCATCACTTCGTTGAGAACTCTGGCCGGTGCTGTCGCGTCTTCGTAGCTGATCGCGAAGGCGCTCGGACCTTCCAGAACTTCGCCCAGAGATTCGTAAGCAGTGCCTTCAATCGCTCTCTTTACCAGCGTGTTCTTGTAAACGGTATAGTCTACATCCGCTTCACGAAGCTTTTTTCTCATAGCGTCTGCCTGCGCAACTGTAATTCCCATGTAATCGATTACTACAGCAGACTCCGCTTTGTCCAGCTTTTCTTTAATCTCGTCAATGATTACCTGTTTTTCCTGCCATGCTGCTTTTGACATACAATCTCTCCTTTCTTGAGATATTTTGGTTTGTGGTACGATGTAAATGAAAAGGCCTTGTTTTGAGACAAAACAAGGCCAATATACACTCATTTATATTGTACCTCGGCGGGATGATTAAGCCTGCGTCTATATGCGGCCCCCGCTGTCTACGGTTCGTATTCGTTATTAATTTTCTGTTTAGCCAAGCTTCTGCGCGTTGACTTTTACTCCAGGCCCCATCGTGGAAGCTACTGTTACATTCTTCAGGTACTGTCCCTTCGCGGCTGCCGGTTTCGCTTTGATTATAGCGTCTAACAGCGCATTGAAGTTATCTGCCAGCTTTTCCTTTCCGAACGAAGCTTTTCCGATTGGGGTGTGAATAATATTGCTCTTGTCGAGACGATATTCAACCTTACCTGCCTTTACTTCCTGGATGGCTTTTTCCACATCCATCGTAACAGTACCAGACTTCGGATTCGGCATCAGGCCTTTCGGTCCCAGCACTTTACCAAGACGTCCCACAACACCCATCATATCCGGAGTCGCGATTACAACGTCAAAATCAAACCAGCCTTCCGACTGAATCTTCTGAGCCATTTCCTCCGCGCCTACATAGTCAGCGCCTGCCGCTTCCGCTTCGGCCGCTTTCGGGCCTTTGGCAAATACCAGTACTTTCTTTGTCTTTCCTGTTCCGTGCGGAAGTACGATCGCTCCTCTGACCTGCTGATCCGCATGTCTTCCGTCTACTCCAAGACGAATGTGAACTTCTATTGTTTCGTCAAATTTCGCTTTCGCATTCTTGGTTACGATGTCCATTGCTTCCGGAACATCATACTGTGTCTGTCTGTCGTAATTCTTTAATGATTCTTTGTAATTCTTGCCTCTCTTTGGCATTTTAAACCTCCTTGTGGTACCAGCGGCTTCTGCCTCCCACCTTCTTAGTCTTCTACAACGATTCCCATGCTTCTTGCAGTTCCCTTGATCATCGAAGTTGCTGATTCAAGGTTTGCTGCGTTCAGATCCGGCATCTTCGTTTTTGCGATTTCCTCAACCTGTGCTGTTGTCAGCGTAGCCACCTTGTTTTTGTTAGGCTCGCCGGAAGCAGTGTCAAGTCCTGCGGCTTTCTTTAAGAGTACTGCGGCAGGCGGTGTTTTGCAGATAAAGGAAAAGGATCTGTCGGCGTAAACTGTAATTACTACCGGAATGATCATTCCCTGCTGATCCTGCGTCTTCGCGTTGAACTGCTTACAGAAATCCATAATGTTCACGCCGTGCTGACCGAGAGCCGGTCCTACCGGAGGCGCCGGATTTGCGTTGCCGGCCGGAATCTGAAGTTTGATATAACCTTCGATTTTCTTAGCCATGTGTATTCTCCTTTCTTTTAGATTTTATCTACCTGTGCGAAGTCAAGCTCCACAGGCGTATCCCGCCCGAACATGGAAATTCTGGCTTTCAGTGTCTGTTTTTCCATGTTGACCTCTTCTACTACTCCCATAAAGCTTTCGAATGGTCCGTTGATAACCTTCACACTGTCGCCGACTTTCACGTCCAGGTCGATGTATATTTTTTCAATACCCATTCTTCTCACCTCTTCTGTGGAAAGAGGGATCGGGTCGGAGCCATGACCTACGAAACCGGTAACCCCCTGGGTATTTCTCACCAGGTACCAGGATTCGTTGGTAACAATCATTTTAATGATTACATATCCGGGGAACATCTTGCGCGTTTTAATCTTGCGCTGTCCGTTTTTAATTTCCACCCGGTCTTCCGTAGGTACAACAACTTCAAGGATCAAGTCCTGCATGCCCCGGTTTTCAACAATCTTTTCAATATTTACTTTTACCTTGTTCTCATGTCCGGAGTAGGTATGCACCACATACCATTTTGCCACACCATCACCCCGCAAGCCTTCCAGACCTTCCAGATCCAGTTTCTTGTGCGGAGCTTCTTCCTGTACTTCGTCCCGCGCGGACTCCGCATCGGAACCTTGCTCAGAAAGTTCTGTTTCCGGCTCAAGAGCTGTCTCTTCCAGTTCCTCGGATTCCTCACCTTCTGAATCAAAACGGATTTCCGGCATGTTTTCTTCGGCCGCGGTCGTTTCCATGATCGTATCCTTTTCGTTCTCTCCCATTGTACCTTCTGTCCTTTTTTACTACATAGTAATACCCAAAAGGCCCTTCAGGATTGCCAGGAATCCACTGTCAATTCCCCAAAAGGCGAGGGCAAATGCCGCACACGTCACCAGTACGACCACCGTATAGGAACCCAGCTCCTGTCTTGTCGGCCATACCACTTTCTTCATTTCCACCTTGACACCCTTGAAATAATCTTTCAGACTGCCTCTTTTTTTCTTAGGAGGGACTGCGGGAGTTCTTCTTTTATTCACAACTTCCTTTTTGTCCTTTTTGTCCTTTGCCATGACGCTGCTCCTTTTATTTGGTTTCCTTATGAACCGTATGTTTCTTGCAGAATTTGCAGTATTTTTTCAGTTCAATCCGATCCGGATCGTTTTTCTTGTTCTTGATTGTATTGTAGTTTCTCTGCTTGCATTCCGTACAAGCCAATGTTACTTTCACTCTCATTTTTGATTGTCCTCCGTTAACTCAAAATTCAGAGCCGAGAAAAGCTCTGTCTGATAATTTTCATCATAAAGCCGCTTGATAATTGTATATTACCATACCTGCAATGTCAAGGATTTTTTCCAATTTAAAACTGCGGGGTCGCTCCGCAGTTCTTTTTTATTATATTCTTTTACTTCGTCCGCGTCAAGAGGGGATTTTCAGTCCTTCTCCCAGGCCGCGTTTCTCAAACGTTTTCGTTCATAGTAGAATATACAGGTCAGCATCACCCAAAAGAGGGCTGCCACCGTCATGGGACCGGGAGAAAGCTCCCCTCTCAGCGTTAGCATCCCAAAAAAAGCGAACAGAAACACGCAGACCGCTTTTACTTTCCGGTAGGTTCGATATACCGCTTTATAGACGAGCATCTGCTCCCCTTCATCGCTGGATCGCATCCATTCTCCCAGGCTGAACCCCAGCCAGCCGCTTCCGTATACATTTCCCTTCTGTTTGGGGAAATAAAGCCGCATTACCTTTTTCAATCTCCGCATCTGGATTTCAAGTGCAATCATAAACAACAGATAGACGCCGAGCAAAAACAGAACCTCTGAAAGATTGCCCTTTTCTAACCAGAGAGAAAAATACTCCACAAGAAGACAAATCAGCATGCTGAGAATCGTCGTAAGTTCATAAAGATATAAGGCGGTTTCCCTCCGTTCTTCCACTGCATCAAAAAATTCCGCAGCTGCGGATTTCTGACGGACAGCAACCTTTATTTTCCGCAGAAAGCCACACATCCAGATTCCAAAAAACAGGAGATACAGAGCCCATATCCCTGCGCACAGCAGAGAAAGCATCCACAGGCTCCCCAAAGCCCCATCTGCTCCGGCGGCATTCCAAACAGTTAAAAAGAACATTTCTGCCAGGATTGCGAAAAAAAGAACCAGAGGCAGAATCCTTAATACTTTTTCAAAAATGCTTTGTTTCTTCATCTTCTTTTCCTCCTAAATAAAATACATCTTCCACACACACATTTAAAACTCCGGCGATTTTCAGCGCCAGGGTTACGGACGGGGAGTAGTCGCCCCGTTCGATCAGACTGATGGTCTGGCGGGAAACGCCAGCCCGTTTTCCAAACTCCTGCTGATTCAGACCCAGCTCTGCCCGATAGGCCCTCAGTCTGTTTTTCAGCACCATGCGTCTCCCTCCTTCTGACAAATACAGTTGGCATTTTGACAATTATCTTTGTCATTTTTAATGATAACATGGATAGTCGTTTCTGTCAAAAAAAGAGCGACCGTTCCTCCACAGTCGCTCTTACCATATTGTTTTTTCTTATCTTACTTCCAGACAATCCTTCGGACACTGATTTACACAGGCTTCACAGCTAATGCAAGCTTCTTTGTCCACTTCCCAGACTTTTTCCTTGCGATCAACCTTCAGTGCGTCGGCAGGACATGCTTTTACGCACAAACCGCAGTAAATACAGTCACTGATTCTGCAGCGCAGCCCTTCTTCCTCTTCCGGGCAGCTATACTCCGGTTCTTTCGCGGTCTTATCTCCGCTTTTATTGTCCTTTTTTTCTTCTGCCTTGTCCGCGGAAGCTTCGCCGCCTAAAGTCAGACACTTCTTCGGGCATTTTTCAATGCAGGCACCGCATTCCACGCATGTATCCGCGTCCACCTTCCAGACTTTTTCTTTGCGATCCACAGTCAGCGCGTCGCATGGGCAGTTCTTCGCGCATAACCCGCAGTAGATACAGTCATCCAGATTGCATTTAAGGCCTCCATCCGCACTGCCAGCGTCCGCCGCCCCGCCGTCTTTCTTTGGAGCCGCTTTCTTTTCCTTCTTTGGAATATCGAAGGTATCCACGACCTTTTCCGGTCCCGGTTCCGTATACTGATTTTCCATTGCCAGGCAGCTCTTCGGGCAGACCTCTACACAACAGTTACACTGAATACACTGCATTCTCTGAATTGACCAAGTACTCTTGTTTCTGTCTACCGTAATCGCGTTTGCCGGGCATTTTCTCGCGCAGATCCCGCAAGCAATACAGTCCGCTTCGGAAATACTGATTTGACCTCTTGTCCGTTCTTCCCACTGTCTCGGTACTACTGGGTACATGAGAGTCGCAGGCTTTTTGAACAAACTTTTCATTACGACTTTTCCAATTTTAAAAGTTGCCATCGCTCTCACCTACCTTTCTGTACAACTGATGCAAGGGTCGATGGTCAGTACCATCATCGGTACATCAGCCAGCTCGCAGCCCTGCAGCATCTTAACAAGTGACGGAATATTCATATTGGTCGGCGTTCTTACACGCATTCTTTCCAGGAACTTGGAATCTGCTCCTTTCGCGTAGTAGAAGCCTTCACCTCTTGGCTGTTCCAGTCTTACAGCGAATTCTCCCTTTACATTTCCCTTTACCGGCACATCTATCGGCCCATCCGGGATTTGAGATACCGCTTTCTCGATCAGCTTGATCGACTGGAACACTTCTCCGATTCTTACCAAACATCTCGCGTAACAATCTCCCGCCTGCTCTACAACCGGTTCAAAATCCAGTTTATCATAGACCCCCGGCCCGTTCAGACGTATATCCTGAACCAGTCCAGATCCTCTCGCCACCGGACCGGTCGCGCTCAGCTCAATCGCGTCTTCCTTGGACAGTACACCAACGCCGCACAGTCTGTTTTTAACAGATTTGTCGTTAATGAAGACATTCGTCAGATCACGAATATCTCTTTCGATCCCGTTCAGGGTATCTACCATTTCCTTCAGAGTTTCGTTATCAATGTCCTTCCTCAGTCCGCCAACTTTGCAGACCGAGAAAATAACTCTGCCTCCTGTTGTTTTTTCAAACAGGTCGAGAATCGTTTCTCTTACTCTCCAGCAGTGCATGAACAGGCTTTCAAAACCGAAAGCGTCAGCCAGCAACCCCAGCCACAAGAGATGGCTGTGCAGTCTGGACAATTCATGCCAGATGGTTCTCAGGTACTGAGCCCGTTCAGGAATCTCAACACCCATAGCGCCTTCCACAGCCGCAGAATATCCCCAGCCATGTCCAAAGCTGCAGATTCCGCAGATTCTCTCTATAACGTATACCATTTCGGTATATTCCTTTTTTTCCACCAGCTTTTCCAGCCCTCTATGAATAAATCCAATAGACGGAATCGCTTCTACTACCACTTCATCTTCGAGTACCAGGTCCAGATGAATCGGTTCCGGAAGCACCGGATGCTGCGGTCCGAAAGGAATAATAGTTCTTTTAGCCATATAACCTCTACCTTCCTTTCTTAGTTCTTTGGATTCCATGGAGTAGGCTGGGAAACTTTGAAGAAGTGTCCGCCATAATCCAGTTCACTGTTTACAATTTTAATTCCAAAGAGGTCGTGCATTTCATTTTCGTAAATGAACGCACCCCAGTATTCTCCCGTAATGCTCTGTACTTCCTCTTCCTCAGGAATCGTCAGTCTGAAATGGGTCAGCTCATGCTCCTTGTCAAAGGAGTACAAAATTTCGAATCCCTCGGATACTTTTGTCGCGCAGATCTGTACCAGCCGATATCCTTCCGCCTTCAGATCTCTCGCCTTGCTCAGAATGTCAGAAGCGGCAACGGGTTCAATAACCTGGTCTTTATAAGATCTCATTTATGCTTCCTCCTTTCCGGCATTTTCTTCAGTCGGAGCCGCGGCAGTCATGCCGCTGTCCATCGCTTTTCTCTTTTCTTCCAGAACACCAAGGCCTTTTACAACGCCGTCAATGATGGCTTCCGGTCTTGCCGCGCAGCCCGGTACATACACGTCAACCGGAATAACCGTATCTACGCCGCCCATAATATTATAACATTCTCTGAAAATACCACCATTGTTCGCGCAGATTCCAACTGCTACAACAACCTTTGGTTCCTGCATCTGTTCGTAAATCTGCTTTACAACCGCTTTGTTCTGCTCGTTGACCGATCCTGTCACCAGGAATACGTCAGCGTGCTTCGGGTTTCCAGTATTAATGATACCGAACCGTTCCACATCGTACATAGGTGTAAGACATGCCAGCACTTCTATGTCACATCCGTTACAGCTCGAACCGTCATAATGGATGACCCATGGTGATTTTGCTACATATGACATTTCGCTACACCTCCTTATATCAGATATACAATGAACAGGTTAATCACGCCCAGAACAGCCGCTACAATCCATGCGGAATTGAGCGCCACCTGCCATTTCATTCTCGCAAAACTGTTATCAATCAGCACTTCCAGGAAGTATGCCAGCAGACATACCACTACGCCGATTACCGTTCCCCAGATCGTTCCGTTGGCAAAGAACAGGAACACAAATCCCAGCAGGAAAATATTCTCGTACCAGTGCGCAACCTCAATGAGAGCCAGAGTCTTTCCGGAGAATTCCGTGGTAAGACCTCTTACCAGTTCCTGATGCGCGTGATGGGACATAGACAGGTCAAACGGGGACTTTCTGAATTTGATTGTCAGAATGAATACAAATCCCAGGAATACCCCGATCAGAGGAATCAGTGACATACTGGATTCTGTAACAATATCACGTACATTAAAGCTTCCATCCACCAGGTAGAATCCGATTGCCGTCAGCAGCACCATCGGCTCGTACGCCATCATCTGCAGCAGTTCTCTTTCCGCACCGACCTGAGAGTATGGGGAGTTTGACGAAAACGCCGCAACAATCAGGAAGACACTTGCCAGTGTCAGTGTAAAGATCACCAGCAGCAGATCTCCTCCCGCGAAGAAGATCCCGCCTGTTACCAGAACGAAGATAAAGAAGCATGTTACGTAAAAATCCTGTACTTTATTAACCGTAACAGGTTCTTTTGATCTCAGCTTAAACACATCGTAAAAAGGCTGGAGGAGCGGAGGTCCGACTCTTCTCTGCATTCTTGCGGAAACAATACGATCCAGTCCTGCCAGAATTCCTCCAACGAGAGGTGCAAAGATCAGGTATGCAACTACACATATAATAATCTGTAACATTTTACATAGCACCTCCTGTCACGATTGTAACCAGAGATCCAATCATCAGGCCAAGTCCGACAATAATTACGATTGCGGACGTTGTACATCCGATGATGTTCATCTTTCTCTCGCCAAAATAGCGTTCCATATGCCAGTTTCTTAATGTCATTGTAACCGGTTTGTCCATAGAGCCGTGGAACCGGAGATTGTCTCCTTCGTTCGCGCCAGCCAGATAAATCGGCACAATTTTCTTCTTTGTTCTTCCAAAGAAGAAAACAATCAGGAGCAGTACCACCGCTACCATGATGCACATGATAATCATATTGTCCGAAGAGAGCGCCATAGAAGAAAGTCCTCCGAACACGCCTTCCAAATACGGCACCAGCATTTCACTTGAAATAATCGGGAAAGCCAGTACTGCCGCAATAGTCAGAACAACCAGAGTTCCCTGTACGAACCACTCTTCTTTATGCACATTCTGCTGGATATTTTCCGTATTTGCTACGATTGCACTCATTTTACCCAGCCACTTTGTCCAATAGAAAGCGGTAGCCGCACTGCCGAAGCAGATAATTCCAACCAGCAGAATATTTCCGGAATCCGCGAAAGCGGTCATTGCCGCCCATTTTGAAATCAGCATTCCAAACGGAGCCAGGAACATACCTGCAATACCAATCATCATAAATGCCGCCAGACGAGGCATTCTTCCGAACAGACCGTCCATATCTTCGATGTCTCTGCTTCCGATATTATGTTCGGCTGTACCTACGCACAGGAACAGAAGCGATTTTGTCACAGCATGGAAGATAATCAGCATAATGCCTGCCCATACTGCACCAGCCGTTCCGATCCCTCCGCAGGTTACGATCAGACCAAGGTTCGCAACCGTGGAGTAAGCCAGTACTTTCTTACCATTGCTCTGCGCAATCGCGGCAAAGGAAGCAATCAGGAAGGTTACGCCGCCTACCGTCATTACCATCAGACCCGCGAAGTTGTTCATTCCCAGGCATGGAGCTAATTTTATAATCAGGAACACACCAGCCTTTACCATGGTTGACGAATGGAGCAGCGCGGACGTCGGTGTCGGAGCTACCATCGCGCCAAGCAACCAGCTGTTAAACGGCATCTGCGCGGCTTTTGTGATTCCCGCGAATGCCAGGAACGCTGCCGGAATTGCCATGATGCCGGAGTACATTGTTCCGTACGCGATCATTGTGCTCAGCTCCAGCGTGTCGTATACAAATCCCAGGATCAGGATGCCAACCGCGAATCCAAGGCCGCCCAGCAGATTCATGATCAGCGCGCGGAACGCGTTGTTCGTAGCTTCCTTTGTTTTGGTGTATCCGATAAGGAAGAACGAACTCAGACTTGTAATCTCCCAGAAGAAGTACATCCAGATCAGGTTGTTTGATGTAACCAGACCGAACATTGCCGCCAGGAACAGAAACATAACAAAGAAAAACCAAGGTCTTCTGTCTTTTTCACCTGCGTGGTGATGCTGGAAGTCTTTCATATAGCCCAGCGCGTACACGCAAATCAGAGTACCGATGATTCCAATGATGAGTACCATAATCACAGAGAGGCGGTCTATGTACATGTTGCTGACTACTTCAATGTGATGTCCCTTAGTAAGTTCGAACCATATCAGAAGCGGAGTCTGAATAATGGCGAAAACTGAAGCCAAGTATTTCTTATGACGGATACCTGTGATGATGATATAGATCGCCAGCAGGGCTTCGATTACCATCATGACATAGTTCACGTACTCATTGTGGAAATCAAAATATTGATCACCACTTCTGAAATACTGTACCGCAAGATAAATAGATGCAGCCGCAATTACGATTGCCGCAATTTTAACGATTGCACCTCTTGCTGCGTCAGCTTTAACTACTAAAAGAACAAAGGCCACAACTAATGGAAACAAGATTAGAAAAAATATAGTGCCCATTTTATCCTCCTAATAAATAAAACTTTTTTTAATGAGTGCAACTTCTCACACCTCATTATACTATATATCCAAGCAATAACAAGCGTCTGCATTATATTTTTAACATTCTGAAGAATCTGCCTTTCGTCTTGTTTCCGTTGATTTTCCTACAATTCGATTTTTTTTGCAAAAAAATCTCAAAAAAAAGATTTTCTCTGATAAACCCTTTTTTTCCATCGGGTACATATTCACCCATTCTCATTAAAAAGATTCATTCGCGTCATGAAATTCTTATAGCCAGACCCTGATGACGCCGGATTTTTTCCGCGGAAGATCTCTTTTCTGAGATCACGATTGATAAAAAAACAACGAAGCCGGACAGGAAAATACGGCGCGGCTCCTTTTCCATCCAGACGTTCCTTACTCGCCTTCCTCCCAAGAACACGAAAAGAGAACAGCTAAGCTGCCCTCTTTTCATATTACTACTGCATTTTTTGCTCTTATTCCCCTGTAAAACTTACTTTAGCTACTTTTTAAGATCCGGGAACGTTTCATCAAACGTCTTTTCATCCGCGCCAAGAGATGAAATTTTTCCCGCTTTTCCTTTCGCTTTCGCAATCTGATACACAATCATCGGGATTACAACCGCCGCAGTCGCAATCGAGAAGATAACGATACCGCCTCCCGCGTCTCCGGACGGATCCAGAATATCGCCAAACGCCAGCATGATCAGGAAAATCAGCTGCGCAATCATCGCGAACCATGGAACCCAGCTCATCCCTTTTGAAACTTTCGCTTTCAGACAGGAGTCCGCATCATACCCGCGTTTTTTCAGCCTTGCCCTGAAACGTTTCTGGGAAGCGATGATACCTACCCAGGCAAGAGTTCCGGTAAATCCGGACATAGACAGCAGACTTCCGTACAGATTTGACAGGAATCCGGTCAGTTCCGAAACAAGACCCAGAATCAGAACAATCCACATAAATGCCAGTGTGAATAATACCGTTCTTTGCGGGGCCGCGTTCTTGCTCAGTTTGGAAAGGAACTTCGGTGCGAGACCTTCAACAGAAAGTCCGTACATACATCTTACTGTACCGTAGAATCCGGTGTTCGCACAGCTGAATGCCGCTACCAGAACTACCGCCAGGAATATAATTCCAAAGAATTCAAACCCGTATGCTTTGGCAATATCCGAGAATACCGGCGTCGCGTCTGTGGCGAATTCGGTCGGGAATACCAGCAGTACCAGCAGAATCGGAACCAGATACAGTCCTACGATACGATATGTAACGCTTCTGCATGCCTTCGGCACCGATTTATCCGGATTCTGCGATTCCGCGGCAGCCAGACCGACAATTTCCGTTCCCTGGAAAGTAACCAGTACAACAACCATCATAATCAGCACAACCGAGAATCCGTTCGGGAAGATATCGTGATAGATGCTTCCGCTTCCGAAGTTCACGCCTAATCCCTTGAAGCCGTCTTCTACCGCCTTTACAGCCGTGCCTTCCGGATTTCCCCAGATGCCGACCCAGATACCGAACGCAAGTAAAATAAACAGAATAATTACAATAACTTTTGTGATTGCCAGGCCTGACTCAATTTTGGCGAATACGTCAACCGAACACAGATTGATAATCGTAATGGCCGCCAAAGCGCCGACAGCGAACGCTACATACGCGATGCTGCTGTTGTTTCCGGTAAGCTCCTGCAGAATATAAGAAACCGCGATCGCTTCCGAAGGTACGTAGCATACCCAGTTGAACCAGAACGACCAGCCCATTCCCACAGACATCGTCGGCCCCAGGAATTCATTGGTATAGGCGACGAACGTCCCTTTTCTGGGCAGGTTTACAAGTAATTCCGCATAAGCAATCATAAGACCGAATACAATAACGCCCACCACGGCGAAAGCAAGAAATACAGCAGGTCCCATCACCTGGATGCACCAGCCTACACCCAGAAAATAACAGGAGCCGATTACGCCGCCCAGGCCGATAAACGCTACCTGCCAACCCTTAATCCCTCGCTTTAATTCTTGAGGCGCTTCTTCTGTCGTCTGCACGACTTTTTTCTCTTCTGACATACATTTGCCTCCTTCTCACATATTAAAAAATATGATTAGATTTGTCCCTCCGTCCTGATATCTGCCATGCAAGGGGATAAAAGCAGTTTGCAATATTCAGTCTTTTGGGACTTTTTTATTTTTTCACATTTTTATTCTTCTGTCAACTTTTTTAAGAAACTTCTCATTTGTGATTTTTTCCAATCTTACCAATAAGATGAATCGAATAAACTTCCTAATTTTAGATAATAAAAAAAACTCCAAGACAGCCTAAAATTCACTATCTTAGAGTTTTTAATCAATAAAACCGCACCGTTTTATAAAAACAGCGCGGTTTTAAGCCCCTTGGATTTCATTTTTTCTTTACTTGTTCAGATCCGGGAAAAGTTCATCAAATGACTTTTCATCTGAATTCAACGCGTTAATGTCACGGACATGACCTGTTTTTCTCGCGATTACACGTACAATCATCGGAACAACAACCGCCGCTACCGCGATGCAGAACGGGATCAGCTGACCGTCGCCGAATGCCATCATAACCAGGCACGCAAGCTGTACAACGATAGAAAATACCGGCAGCCAAGTCTGTCCTTTTCTTACCCGCGCTTTCAGGCAGGTTTCCGGATCATAGCCTCTCGCTTTCAGTCTCTTTCTGAATACCAGCTGCGCTCCGCAAATGCCGACCCATGCCAGCGTTCCAGTAAATCCGGACAGGGACAGCAGGTTTTCATACAGAGAAGTCAACGCTCCGGAAAGCTGAGAAATCAGACCGATAATCAGTACAACCCACATAAACGCCAGCGTGAACAGAACCGCGTTTCTCGGATTCGAGCTTTTATTCAGTTTTCCGAGGAATTTCGGTGCCAGACCTTCAATGGACAGTCCGAACATACATCTTACTGTACCATAGAATCCGGTGTTCGCACAGCTGAACGCCGCAATCAGTACAACCGCCGACATGATCAGTCCGAAAATCCCCATATCGTAACGATTCATGATATCCGCGAAGATTGGATTGTCTTCAGTTCCCTGATCCCATGGATAAACCAGGATAACCAGCAGAATCGGCAGCATATACAGCAGCGCTACACGGTAGGTTACGCTCTTGCAGGCCTTTGGAACGGAACGTTCCGGATCCTGTGCTTCCGCCGCCGCCAGTCCTACAATCTCTGTGCCCTGGAAAGTTACCAGTACAACGGTCATGGATGTAAACATTACCATAGGTCCTAACGGGAACAGTTCTTCTCCAAAGCTAGCCCCGCTGCCGAAGTTTACTTCTCCGCCCAGGAAGTGATCGCTTCCCCACAGACCTACCCAGATACCGAATGCCAAAATAACAAATAAAATAATTACGCATACTTTTGTGATGGCAAGACCGGATTCAATCTTCGCAAACATGTCAACCGCGCACAGATTGATAATCGTAATGGCCGCAAGAGCACCCAGTGCGCATACCGCGAAGAACACACCGCTCTGGATTCCGGTCAGATACCGCAGTACTGTGGCAACCGCTACCGCCTCGGAAGGAACATAGCATACCCAGTTAAACCAGAACGCCCAGCCCATTCCCGTGGACAATGTCTCACCCAGGAACTCATTGGTATAAGCTACAAAAGAACCTTTCCGCGGAAGATTTACCAGCAGCTCCGCATAAGCAATCATCAATCCATAAACAATAACGCCAACTACTGCAAACGCAATCAGAACCGCAGGCCCCATCGTTCCTACGCAAGTACCTACGCCCAGGAAGTAGCAGGAACCGATTACACCGCCCAAACCAATAAAGGATACCTGCCAGCCTTTAATCCCTCGCTTTAGTTCTTGGGATTCGCCTGATGTTGTTACATTTTTTTCTTCTGACATATCTTTGCCTCCCTTTTTATACATATGCCCATATGTATGATTTGTCCGTTTCTTCCCCAGACATTACCTTTCCAAGGGTAAAAGGTTTCTTTTTATTCTGTCAATTCAACGGATAACTCTATTTTTTCACATTTCTACAAAAAAGTCAATAATTCTGAGATTTTTCTCATTTTCGAACATCACTTTTCTTGTTTTTGAGAATTTATAAATTAAAGAAAAGCAGCAGAAAAAGGACTCCCGGAATCCCCAGAACTCCCGCAATCACTGCGGTTAACGGATTCAGCGGCAAAAAAATCCCCCAATTTCCTCCAACCATGTTAATCAGAAGGATCAGCGCTCCTCCGATCAGGCTGTTCAGTACCAGACGCCCCGCCCACTTTAAAGGAACAATCAGCAATTTCCCCAATATATAAATGACAAACAGTCCTGCCGCATACGCGGCGAAGATTCCGACTTCCAATCCAAAACTCATAAATTTTCCTCCCACTAACAGACTATGCTGCACCCTGCGCCTGCATGCAAAAAAGCAGTCGGCTCTCTGGCGCAACTGCTTTTTATTCTCTTTCTGCTCTATAATTCTCTGCGGCCCTCCATCGCCTTCAGCAGCGTGATTTCGTCCGCGTATTCCAGATCGCCTCCCACCGGAACTCCGTGCGCGATCCGGGACACTCTGATTCCGGAAGGTTTGATCAGACGCGCGATATACATGGCGGTCGCTTCCCCTTCAATGTTGGGGTTTGTCGCCAGAATCAGTTCCTGCACTTCCTCCTTCTGCAGTCTGACAATAAGCTGTTTCAGATTAATGTCTTCCGGTCCCACGCCTTCCATGGGCGAAATCGCACCGTGAAGCACATGATACAGACCGTTATATTCTTTGATCTTTTCCATGGCCACCACATCTTTCGGCGTTTCCACCACGCAGATCACCCCCCGATCCCTTGACGGATCCGAACAGATGGCGCAGGGATCCGTATCCGTAAGGTTCCCACAGACCGAACAGTATTTCATGTTCTGCTTGGCATCCAGAATCGAATCCGCCAAAGCCCTGGCCTCTTTCTCCTCCATGGAAAGGATATGAAACGCCAAGCGCTGGGCGGTTTTTCCGCCGATTCCCGGAAGTCTGGAAAGCTCATTGATCAGCCTGGCAAGCGGTTTCGCATAGTACTTCATTGTTTACAGCCCCGGAATCCCCAGGCTTCCAGTCAGTTTGTTCATCTCGTTCTGGGAAATTTCCTCCATCTGGCGGAGCGCTTCGTTGGCCGCTACCATCAGCAGATCCTGCAGCATTTCAATGTCATCCGGATCTACCACTTCCGGCTGGATTTCGATGCTCTTAATTTCTTTCTTTCCTGTCACGGTAACGGTCACCGCTCCCCCGCCGGATGTAGCGGTCGTTTCCATCGCGTCAATTTCTTTCTGCAGTTCATCCATTTTTCTCTGCATCTGCTGCATCTGCTGCATCTGCTTCTGCATATTTCCCATTCCGCCGGCCTTTGGCTTTTTCCCGGCTCTCATACCTTTTCCCATCCTATCCTCCTATTCAATCTCAATATTCAGTCCCAGCTTGCTTTCCGCCACGCGGGCAAGCTTTTCCACATCCGCGCCGCGTTCTTCTCCCGCCGCGCTTTCCATACCGCACCGGAGCGTTCTTCGCGTTCCGGTGTGTTTTTCCATCAGATCTTCCAGCACTCTCCGGTTCTGTTCCACATAATCCGCAACCGCGGCATTGGATGCTGTGACATAAAAAGTATCTGCTCCCACTTCTGTCAGCTTTGTCCCGCTCCGAATCAGGTTAAAACTGCCTCTCGACGTTTCCGCCTCTTCAAAAATCGCGTGCCACAGGCTGTCACAGTCTATTTCCTCCAGCTTTCCGCCGGATTCTGCCCTGCCGCTTTCTTCACTCTTTCGCGGCAATTCCGCATTTTTTATTTCGCCTCGCGGCTGTGCCGCCATTTTCCTCCTCTGGAAAACCGGCGCCGGCGCCGCAGCCGGATCGATTAGATCCGTTGCCAGTTTCACAATACACATTTCCAGCAGAATCCGCGGCTGTGTAGACCATTTCGCTTCCGCCATGGTTCTTGAAAGTTCAATAATCGCGTGATTGATATCGGAAAGATCCAGACTGTCACTCTGCCTTCTGAGACGCTCCACGTTTTCCGGCGACAGATTCAGCATATCTTCCGGTTTTTTAATAAATTTTGTAATCAGCAAATTCCGATAATGCGCCAGCCAGTCTTTCATAAACTGACGCACATCTTTTCCATCTGCCAGAATCTGTTCCAGCAGAACTAACGCTTCCGACGGCTGACGCAAAAGCACTTTTTCCGTCAGTTCCAGAAATACTTCCTCGCCGGCTGTGCCCAGAAATTCCAGCACATCCTCTCTCTCAACCTTCCGCTGCCCGCCCGAGATACACTGATCCAGAATACTGAGCCCGTCTCTTACAGAACCGTCCGCGTTGGCTGCGATCAGATGAAGCGCTCCCTGGGAGACCTCAATTTCTTTCTGTTCACAGATCTTTGCCATCCCCTTCGCAAGCACATCTTCCGGGACTCTCTTGAAATCCAGTCTCATACATCTGGAAAGAATCGTTGCCGGAAGTTTCTGCGGCTCCGTTGTCGCCAGAATAAACATAACGTTTTCCGGCGGTTCCTCCAATGTTTTCAGCAGCGCGTTGAACGCTCCGGTTGAAAGCATGTGAACCTCATCCACAATATATACTTTTTTTCTCCCTACCGCGGGAGGATATTTGACACTTTCTCTCAATTCCCGGATGTTCTCCACACCGTTATTGGATGCAGCGTCAATTTCGATCACATCCATAAAGGTGCCTTCTTTTATCGCTCTACAGTTCTCGCAAACGCCGCAGGGCCGCTCTCCTTCAGCCGTACAGTTGACACCCTTTGCCAGAATTCTCGCAGTTGTTGTCTTTCCTGTTCCTCTTGTTCCGCAGAACAGATAGGCATGGCTCACAGAATCCGCAGCAAGCTGATTTTTCAGGATTTTCGTTATATGATTCTGTCCGAGAATCTCATCAAAGACTTCGGGCCGGTAAGCCCGGTAAAGCGCAGTATACATCGCAACCCTTCTTCCTGGATAAAAATAAATTGCCCTTTGAAAGCTCCGCAAGGCGCTAGCAAAGGCTTTTCTGCGGCACATAAGAGCTTCCGCTTATTGCTGCTTCCTTCCGGACCTGACAAGGTTCACAGAGTCTTATTGCGCAGGACCCCAACCATACCAGACGGAGCTTTCAAAAGGCAATTTCATGCTTTTCTATTATATTGTGTTTCCCTGTCTTCGTCAAGTCCCAGTTTTTTAACAGGGTCGAACCGTCGGGACAAAACTCTCCCGTAAAGGGAAAACAGGAACCGGTTCACATCCGACCACATTTTTCCGCGGTCTTCTATGAACCGATCCTGTCACTCATTAAAATTTTTTACTTATTCCGGTCAGACGGCTTTAATCATCATCTCTGTCATCATCGTCATCGTCCCGGTCATATCTGTCGTCCCAATAATCATCATCCCGATCGATATCACGTTTCAGAATCTTTCCGCCCTTTACCTTGATGTCATATTTATACTCATATCCGCGGGATTTGAAATCCACTTCCCAGATCAGAACACCGTCATCTCTGTCTTTGTCAATATCCAGGTCATAGAAGGATTTCGCTCCGGTACGTTTTTTCGCGTCAGCGTACGCGATATTTTTCGCCTTTGTTCTGGAAATGTTCGTAACCTTTTTCTTCACGGCTTTTTTAATTCTTACTTTTCCTCTGACATTTCCATACTTGCGGGTATCCTCATCTCTGACGCCTCTGATTGTAAATCTGTATGTCTTCCCTCTCTTATACTTTTTGATCCGGAAGCGCAGCTCATCATCATCTTTTTTGTAAACGGAAGCTTTGTACCGTTTTCCGGATGTATCTCTTACAATCACTTTCGTCCGTCTGTTTTTGTAATCCACATCATCGTCAAACTCAACTTCCACTTTTCCATTTCCGAGGTATTTCACTCTTTCTTTATGCGGTGCCGCCGCAAAAGACGGAACTGCGATCAGGCTCAGAGCCATTGCCAGGATGATTATGACCGCAACAGGCAGTCTCAGCAGTCTCATTCTGTTTTCCATGTTTTTCCTCCACTTCTTCATAAGCAATTTTGATTATGGCTTTATGATACGGAAGAAAAATTAAAGGAAAATTAAAAGATTTAATTTTTTCTTAATGCCCCACTACTTTATACAGCTCATCGCTGGCAGGCGGAGCGATTTCCATGGATTCTCCGTCAATTTCCATACGTATCCCCTCGGAAGCCTCTTTTATAACGCCGATGCAGGAAAGCTTTACCCCCGCTTTTTCCATGGCCGTTTCCATTTCCTCCTTTTTATCGGGAGGCGTCATGATAATCATACATCCGCTGGAAATCAGGCGCAGATAATCGATATCAAAATAATCGCAGATTTTTTTGGTCACCGGTTTCAGCGGTATCTGATCCACCTGGAGACAGGCTCCGGTTCCCGCCACCTGACACATTTCCCATACCGCGCCGAGAACACCGCCTTCCGTTACATCATGCATTCCGTGGGTTCCGACTTTTCCCGCCGCGACCCCCTCTTTCACAACACTCACCTGATTCAGAAGGCTTTTGGCTTCTTCAATTTCTTCCTGCGTGAGAATTTCCCGCAGCTGCTCTTCAAAATCGCAGGCAATTACGCCCGACCCCTCAAGGCCCGCGTATTTCGTCATCATGATATAATCTCCGGGCTTCATATTTTCCGTATGCTGAGACGCCCACTTCTCGCCGCGGCCGACGGCGGTGGAAACGATGACCGGCTTGGTAACTGCCGGAGTAATCTCCGTATGGCCGCCGATGATCTCAACCCCCAGCTCTTCGGAAGCCTCTCCCGCCTGGCGCATCATTTCTTCAATTTCCTCTTCCGTCGTGCCTTCCGGAAGCATGACAGCCAGCATAATTCCAAGAGGCTGAATCCCGTTGGAAGCAATATCATTACAGGAAATATGGATGGAAAGCCTGCCGATCTCACTGATCGCCGCCGTAATCGGATCGGTTGACATGATGCACTCATAAGATCCGAAATCCACAACCGCGCAGTCCTCGCCGATCCCCGGACGTGTCAGAACCTCCGGTCGTCTGAATTTAATGTTGTTGAATACAATTTTTTCCAGCAGATCGCTGTCCAGTTTTCCTGTTTTAAGCATTTGTTTCATCTCCTGACTTCAATAGTTCTAAAAATTCTTCTTCGGTAAGAATGGGAATTCCCAGTTCCTTGGCTTTTTTGTTTTTTGAGGAAGCCGACGCCGCGTCGTTGTTAATCAGATAATCGGTCTTTTTGCTGACCGAACCCGCGGCTTTTCCGCCTTCCGCCTCGATTGCCGCTTTCAGAGCGTCCCTGTTCTCATAGTGGTTCAGAGAACCGGTGATTACAAAGGTCTTCCCCTCAAGCCGCCGGGCGCCCGTCTCTTCAAAGCTTTCGTCCAGCTCAAGCTGCTGCAGCAGATCCCGAACCATCCGACGGTTCTTTTCCTCCGCGAAAAAAGCGGCGAATCCGGCAGCCATGACCTCGCCGATCCCATCAATTTTTACCAGTTCTTCTTCCGACGCGTTCTCAATGGCAGCCCACTGATTTTTGTACGCTCTGGCGATCACCTTCGCGTTTGCCGCCCCGATTCCCGGAATTCCCAGGCTGTAGAGCAGCCTGGCGGGCGTTGTCTTTTTCGCTCGCTGCAGCGCGTTCATCAGATTTTCAAAGGACTTCTGCCCGAAGCCTTCCATGGTCGTGATTTCATTGCGATACCGTTTCAGACGGAACAAATCCGCCAGTTCCCGGATATAGCCTCTTGCCACGAATTTTTCCAGCGTGGCTTCCGACAGGCCGTCGATATTCATAGCGTTCCTGCTGACAAAATGGGTCAGGGATTTAATCTGTTTTGCCAGACAGTCCGGATTGGTGCAGTACAGCACCTCCACATCTGTATCTTTTTTGATCCTTGCTTCATGTCCGCACACGGGGCAGGTTTCAGGGATTTCCAGGCTGCCGCTTCTGGTGAGGTTTTCGGCAATCTGCGGAATGATCATATTGGCCTTGTATACCCGTATCCGGTCGCCGATTCCCAGTTCCAGTTCCTTTAAGATGCTGACGTTATGAACGGAGGCGCGGCTTACGGTCGTACCTTCCAGCTGAACCGGTTCAAAGATGGCAACCGGATTGATCAGCCCGGTCCTCGACGCGCTCCATTCGATTTCCGTCAAGGTCGTGTCTTTCGTCTCATCCTGCCACTTAAAAGCGATGGAGTCCCGCGGAAACTTGGATGTGGATCCCAGAGAAGTTCCATAGGCGATATCGTCAAAAATCAGCACCAGTCCGTCGGAAGGCACGTCGTTTGTCTCCACATGCTCGGCGAACCATTCGATCTGCTGCCGCAGATTCTCCCGATCCACAAGGCGGTGCTCCACAACTTCAAATCCCTGTCCGGACAGCCAGTCAAACTGCTGGGATCTGGTTCCCATCTCCAGTCCCTGAGCGCTGACCAGGGCAAAGGCGTAAAAGCGCACGCCGCGCTTTGCAGTAATCCGGTTGTCCAACTGCCGCACGCTGCCGCTGCACAGGTTCCGCGGATTTTTATATCTGGCGTCCACGTCGTCGATGGTCTCGTTGATGGTTTCAAAGTCCGAGTAGCGGATACAAGCTTCTCCCCGCAGGATAAGCTCTCCCTGAAAGGGGATGGTAAGAGGGATGTTCTGAAACACCCTGGCGTTAGGCGTGACCACTTCCCCCACTTCTCCGTCTCCCCGGGTAACCGCTTTATACAGCGTACCGTCCCGATAAGTGAGTACAATGGTCAGACCGTCAATTTTCCAGGAAAGCACGCCTTTCTGCTCCCCCAGCCACTGCACCAGCTCCTCCGGCTCCTTGGTTTTATCCAGAGACAGCATGGGAGACGGGTGCCGTTCCTTGGGCAGATCGCTCTGCACCTCATATCCCACGTTGACCGTCGGACTTGACGCCAGGACAATCCCGGTCTCCTTCTCCAGCTTTACCAGTTCATCGTAGAGCCGGTCATATTCAAAATTGCTCATAATCTCCCGGCTTTCCTGATAGTACGCTCTGGAAGCCTCATTGAGGAGATCGACTTTTTCCTGAATTTCTTTCCGTTTGTCTTCCATCTCTATTCCTTTCCCTCTTCCGGTATGTACCGGGAAAGAGGCGCGATGCCTGCCGCCAGTTTTTTCAGCGATCCGTCCCGGAAGGACACCTGAATGATTTTCCCGTCCGTCTTTTCGACGATGCCCCTGCCGAACTTGGGATGCACCACTTCCTCTCCGGGTTGAAACGCTTCGGCCGCGGTCTCCCTTCTCTCTTTTACCTGCCGCTTGACATATTTCAGCTGTTCAAAAGGATTCGCCGGTTTTGCCCCTCCGTATCCGTCCAGAGAGACCGGGGTCCTGGAATCTTTCTTTTTCTCAAATACAGCGTCCCCGTCCAGCAGTTTTTTATCCATTTCCCGCAAGAACTGAGACTCTCTGGTAAAGTCGGTCTTTCCGTAAAGGGTCCGCATGCTGGCGCTTGTCAGCCAGAGACGTTCTTTCGCCCTAGTCATTCCCACATAGCACAGCCGGCGCTCCTCTTCCAGTCCGTCTTCCCGGTCAAACGCTCTCCATCCCGGAAACAGTCCGTCCTCCATGCCCGGCAGGAACACGAAAGGAAATTCCAGACCTTTGGCGCTGTGCATGGTCATCAGCACCACCGCGTTTTCGTTTTCATCGTGATTATCCACTTCCGATAAAAGGGCGATCCGTTCCATAAAGTCCGAGAGAGACAACTGACCGTCGTCCTTTTCATAGTTGTAAATAACCGACTTGAATTCCATAAGGTTTTCAATGCGCCCTTCTGCCTCCAGGGTGTTCTGGTCTTCCAGAGCCTTCAGGTATCCGGTCTGCACCAGCAGGCCGTCGTAAATATCCGACACCCTGAGATTTTCCTGCTCCCGGCTGTATTCCTGTATCGTCTCCACCATCTGCCGGAGACCCGCGGCCGCTTTAGCAGACAGACTGCCCACCACCTCTTCATCGGTCAGCGTCTGAAACAGGCTTTCGCCCCGCACGCCTGCCAGCGCCTGCAGCTTGTCCACAGTCTTTGCCCCTACTCCCCGCTTGGGCTCATTGATAATCCGCAGCAGCGCCAGATCATCGGAAGGATTCTGCACCAGCCGCATATAGCTGACAATATCCTTGACCTCCTTGCGGTCGTAATACCGCAGTCCGCCCAGTACGCGGTAAGGGATGTCCCGCCTGGACAGTGCTTCCTCAAAGGTTCGGGACTGGGCATTGGTACGGTAGAGAATGGCAAAATCACTGTACCTGCGGTCTTTTGTCTTCAGACGGTCAATTTCCTGGGCCACATAGCGAGCTTCATCCCGCTCATCGTCCGCCCGGTAATAAGTAATCTTACTGCCCGGCTCCTTCTCGGTCCAAAGTTTTTTATCCTTTCTCCCATAATTCTTCTCAATCACTGAATGGGCAGCTGCCAGAATATTTCCCGTAGAACGGTAATTCTGTTCCAGCTTTATTATTTTCGCGTTCTTAAAGTCTTTTTCAAACTCTAAAATATTACGGATATCCGCGCCTCTCCATTGGTAGATGCACTGATCGTCATCTCCCACCACGCAGATATTGCCGTTTCTTTCCGCCAGCATTTTCACAAAGGTGTACTGGATAAAATTCGTATCCTGATACTCATCCACCATGATATATTCAAATCGCTGCTGATATTCCAGCAGCGCCGCCTCGTCCTTCTGAAAAACGCGCACCGTATTGAGCAGCAGATCGTCAAAATCCATGGCATTGTTTTTCTTCAGCAGTTTTTCGTAATCCCGGTATACCTGATGAATGATCTTTGTTTTCGGATCTTCGCCGTAGGCGCGAAGATAGTCGTCCGGTCCCAGGGCCTTTTCTTTGCAGTCGCTGATTACGCTCAAAAAATAAGCCGGTGTATACCGCTTATCGTCCAGATTCAGTTCCTTTACGATCGACTTCATAGCCGCCTTCTGATCCGCCGGGTCGTACACGGCAAAATCCGTATCATAGCCCAGAAGTCCCGCGTGTTTTCTTAAAATCCGCAGACACGCGGAATGGAAGGTCAGAATCCACATGTTAATTCCGCTTCCGATCAGGGCTTCCACCCGCTCCCGCATTTCTCCCGCCGCCTTATTGGTAAAGGTCACCGCTAAAATCCGATAGGGGCTCACGCCCTTTTCCTTAATCAGATACGCGATCCGGTGGGTCATGGTACTCGTTTTTCCGCTTCCCGCGCCCGCTAAAATCAGGAGAGGCCCCTCTGTGTGCAGAGCTGCCTCTCTTTGCTGCGGATTCAAATGATCCAGATAGTTCATAGTTTCTCCTGTTACATAAAAATAAGTCTGTTCAGCAGAGTCATAAAAAACTCCACGCCCGGCGTCAGAATCAGATCCGTAATATCAAACAGAATCAGCGCCATCAGAATGAAAAATCCATTGTTGTAAATCGTATAATACAGATTGGTATGTTTAATATTGAAAATTTCGCTGATAATGGAAAATCCGTCCAGCGGCGGCACCGGAATCAGATTGAAGATCATCAGCACCAGATTGATGTAAATGACATAGTACAAAATGGTCCACAGAATATTCCCGAAATCGCCGGTCAGAAAATCCACGCCTGTCACCATCAGAAGCACCTTTACAATCAGCGCGAACACCACTGCCACGATCAGATTCATCACCACCCCTGCCAGGGATACCAGCAGTTCATCCCGCCTGCGGTGTTTAAAGTTATTGGGATTGATTTCCACCGGCTGTCCCCAGCCGAATCCCGCGAACAGCAGCGCCACAAAACCGATAGGGTCAATATGCGCTTTCGGATTCACCGTCACTCTCCCCTGAAATTTCGGCGTCGGATCCCCCAGCTTCCACGCCACCCAGCCGTGGGCGAATTCATGAAACGACAGACCGATAACAACCCCCGGTATAATCAGGATGGTCTGAATGAACCATTCCGCCGGACTCGAATACCGTCTCAGCGAAGTAAACAGCATCAGCACCAGAAATATCAAAAATACAGGGTCAATTCTTCTTCTCAAATCCCTCATCCTTTCTTTCTTACGATTGTAACCCTTATTCTATCACATGTTGCGTTTTTTTTGAATACAATAATTAAGAAATGGGTCCCTGTGGACCGGAGAGGAGAATCTGATTGATGGAAAATCATTATATCTGTACCGACGTCTATACGGTACAGGCCGGCGACACCCTTTATTCCATTGCCCAGCGCTATCAGGTGGAAGTAGATCTGTTAATGCGGGCAAACCGGGTGAAAAATCCCTATAATCTGCGGATCGGCACAAAGCTCTGCATCCCCGGCCCTGTGGAGAACACTCCCGTTCCCCAGCCTCTGCCTGAGGTTGAGCCGGAAGAGTCGGAAGAACCCCAGGGCGGTGTGCCCGCCGGCTGCAAAACAGTCCATACGGTAAAAATGGGCGATACTCTTTATATGATCGCGAAAATGCACCACATCAGCCTGGATGCTCTGATGCGGGCAAACCCCGATATTGATCCTTACAACCTGCGGATTGGCACGAAGCTCTGCATCCCGGAATAAACAGCCGAAGGGGATCGCAAGGCTACAGAATATCCGAAAGCAGTCTTGCGACCCCTTCCTTGCACCGAATCCAGAGGGAACGCTCCGCGTACAGTTCTCTTGTAAGCTCGTGACAAGATTCCATATCCTTTTCAAAAATCGCCTCCAGCTTTCGCGCTTCCCGCGCGTCATAGATAATGGCATTCGCTTCGAAGTTCAAAACAAAACTGCGCCTGTCAAAGTTGGCGGATCCCACGCTTGCCACTTCGCCGTCCACCATCAGAGTCTTCGCGTGCAGGAATCCGTTATCATAAATATACGCTCTGCCCCCCGACTGGATCAGCTCACCCACATAGGAATAGGTCGCCCAGTAAACAAAAATATGATCCGGCATACAGGGAATCATAATTCGGACGTCCACACCACTCTGAGCCGCCATTTTCAGCGATTCCAGAATACTTTCGTCCGGTACGAAGTAGGGTGTCTGCAGATAAACATTTTTCCGCGCGGAAGTGATCATCTTCATATAGGCTCGCTTTACCGCCACCCGCTGGGAGTCGGGACCGCTGCTGACAATCTGCACTCCGCTCTTTCCCCCATCGATGACATCGCTGTAAAATGCCTGGGAAAGGACAAGCTTTTCTTTTGAAGCGAACCGCCAGTCCAGAAGGAAGCGGGCATTAATATCGTGGACACAGTTTCCGGTCACCCGCAAATGGGTATCTCTCCAGAAGCCGAACTTCTTTTTCATCCCCAGATACTCTCTGGCGATATTAAAGCCGCCGATATAGCCGATACTCCCGTCGATGACTGCCAGCTTTCTGTGATTGCGGTAATTAAAACGGACATTGATAAATTTCAGCTTTGGCGGGAAAAAGTAGGCCCGCTTCCCTCCCGCCCGGATAAAATCGCCCAGAACCCGGTCGTTAATCTGGCGGCTCCCCATCGCGTCCAGTAGCAAGCGAACCTCAACCCCCTCCCGCGCTTTCTGTGTCAGAGCCTGAAGGAATCTCCTCCCTACCGCGTCGTTTTTAATGATAAAATACATAATATTGATGGAACTTTTAGCATTCTTAATATCCCGCATCAGGGAACGGAATTTATGTTTGCCTCCGGTCAAAATCGACACGCTGTTATTCTGCGTATAAAAGGATCCTCCGTACAGTCCGTTCAGATGAATCAGATCTTTCCACTCTTCCGCCTCCGGATTCACAAAAGAAAAGTTTCCGGATTTGATATCTTCCAGCTGGATACGCAGGCTTTCACTCAGCGCCCGCTCTTCGGAACTGGTCAGGCGGAAAATCTTTTTCCGCGCGATATTCTGGGAAAAAAGAAAATATAAAACAATTCCTGCTATCGGAAGCAGGAATAGAATCATAATCCAGGCCAGGGCGGCTGAAGGGTTCTTTCGTTCAAGAAAAATGATCGTAAACGCGATCAGCAGATTTACGATGAACAGTGTTGTTATAAATTCTGTGAAGTAAGGAATATCCCCCCACATCCCAAACCAGTCAACCATCATACTCTCCTCATGAGTCTGTTTTTTTCAATATAGCATCTACAGGAGCATCCTGTCATTATTGATTTCAAATTTTTCAATGAGTTTTTCCACGGTCATGGCTTCCCGCTCCGCTCCCTGCAAATCCAGGACAATCTTTCCGTCCATCATCAGAATCGTCCGGTTCCCATGCTCCAGAGCCGCCTTCATATTATGGGTAATCATCAACGTGCACATATCCTCCCCTTCCGAAAAGCGGTCGGTCAGTTCCAGCACTTTTCTCGCGGCCGCGGGGTCGAGCGCCGCCGTATGCTCATCCAGCAGCAAAAGCTTGGGATCCGCGATTACCGCCATAAACAGCGTCAGCGCCTGACGCTGTCCCCCCGAAAGAAGACGCGCCTTTTCCTTCATACGATCCTCAAGCCCCATATCCAGCAGACGCAGCTTTTCCCGGAACAGTTCCCGGTCTTTTCTGTTGATCCCTCGTTGAAGTCCCCGGCTTCTATTTTTGTTATAAGCGATGGACAGGTTTTCTTCGATGGTCATATCAAAGGCCGTCCCCTTCAGCGGGTCCTGGAACACTCTGCCAATCTGTTTTGCCCGCTTATGCTCCGGCAGACGGGTGATATCCTGCCCGTCCAGAATAATGGTTCCTTCGCCCACCGAATGAACACCCGCGATACAGTTCATCAGCGTGGATTTCCCCGCGCCGTTGCTGCCGATAATGGTTACAAAATCACCGGACGCGAGAGACAAATCCACATGATCCAGCGCAGTCTTCTCATTAATCGTACCGGGGCTGAAAATTTTCGTAAGTCCTTTTATATCAAGCATTTCCCGCACCTCTTTTCTTTTTCCGCAGGGAGAAGCTTTCTCCCAGCACGCCCAGAGAAAGGGCGATAATGACGATTATCGCGGAAACCAGCTTCATATCCGAAGCCTGCATTCCAAAGGTCAGGGCAATGGCTAAGATAATCCGGTAGACGATTGCCCCCAGAGCTACCGCGATCAACCGTCTCAGCAGATTGCTGGTGCCAAAAATCACTTCTCCAATGATGACTGATGCCAGGCCGATCACCACCATTCCGGTTCCCATGCCAATGTCCGAATAACCCTGATACTGAGCCAGCAGCCCTCCCGCGAGGCCGACAAAACCGTTGGAAACCGCTAGACCCAGAAGCTTCATGTTATCGCTGCTGATTCCGGAAGCCCGCACCATATCCTCGTTATCCCCCGTCGCCCGCAGCGCGAATCCGACGCGGGTTTTCAGGAAGAAAAAGAAAATCGCGATGATCAAAGCCAGCACAATGACGCCTACGATCATCGACGCCCATTCCGCCGGAAACACCTCGGCGGCTTTGGAATAAAGGGTGTCGCTGGTGGTCAGAGGCAGATTTGCTCTGCCTCCCATAATCCGCAGATTAATCGAATACACGCCCAGCATAACCAGGATTCCTGCCAGAAGAGGCTGTATTTTCAGTTTTGTATTTAGAAGCGCGGTAATGGCGCCCGCGCAGGCGCCGCCCGCGAAAGCCGCGGCCAGCCCGATTAACGGATTCACTCCCATGCTGCACAGCATCGCCGAAGCCGCGGCTCCCGTGACAATGCTCCCATCCACGGTCAGATCCGGCGTGTTCAGCGTACGGAAGGATAAAAACACCCCCAGCGCCAGAACCGCATAGATCATTCCCAGTTCAACAGAACCTAAAATCGCATCTGCTGTTATCATCGCTTACTCTCCTAAATTTTCCGCGTCTTTCAGCACATCTTCCGGAATGGTGATTCCGATGGCGTCCGCGGTATTCTGATTCACATAAGCCTGCATATCATCCATCACCCGCACCGGCATGGAAGCAGGATCCGCGCTGCCCAGCACTTCCGCCGCCATTTTGGCGGTCTCCGCGCCCAGGCTCTCATAATTGATGCCGTAAGTCGCAAGACCTCCGTCCGCTACCATGGAATCCGCGCCTACATAAAACGGAATCTTGGCGTCGGTGAATACTTTTGACGCTACCGACATAGCGCTTGCCACCGTATTGTCAATGGGCGAGAATACCGCGTCGCATTTTCCCGCCAGGCTCTGAGCCGCCTGCTGAATTTCGCTGGAATTCGTAACCGCCGCTTCCTCTACTTTCAGACCGTTTTTCTTGGCGTACGCTTTCAGGTCGTCGATAACGGAGGCGGAGTTCACTTCGCTGGAATTATAGAGCGCCCCGATGGTCTTGATATCCGGCGTAATCTGGAGTGCCAGTTCCATAATCCGATCCGCGGAGACCAGATCCGAAGTTCCGGTAATGTTTCCTCCCGGAGCGTCAAAATCCTCTACAAGTCCCGCAGCTACCGGATCCGTTACTGCGGAGAAAATAATTGGAATATCCTTTGTCTCTCCATAAGCCGCCTGCGCTGCCGGCGTAGAAATCGCGATAATGATGTCGCTCTCATCCGCTACAAAGTTCTGGCAGATGGTTTTCAGATTCGCCTGTTCGTTCTGGGCGTTCTGGTAATCGATGGTTACATTGACCCCATCGGTGTAGCCGTCTTCCTCCAGCTGGCTGATAATGCTTTCCCGGATGGTATCCAGGGACGGATGCTCTACCAGCTGAACCAGTCCGATCCTAATGGTCGAGTCGCTGCTCTTTCCATCTCCGTTGGAACCGCATCCTGCCAGCAGTCCGGTCAGAGCCATTACAAGCGCCAGTAACATTGCCACACGTTTCATTTTCATTTTTCTATCTCCTTTTCTGCTTTTTTCGGATGTCCTCTGTCAGAAGGAGTTCACAAAAAAACACTTATCCTCTTTACAAGGACAAGTGTCAACCTGCGGTACCACCTTGTTTGATGCTGCGCGCATCCTCTCTGCAGAGTGCCATCACACTCTTTGCCCGTTACGCCGGCTCCGCGTCTCCGCTACTTGGCGTTTTCCTTTGCCGTTCACTTCGCCCTCAGAGGCCCATTTGCTGAAACTGTCGTCTGTCCGGCTCTCACCACCCCGGATTCGCTGGGAAACCGCCCCTCAGCTTTACTCCCTCATCTTCGGTTTCGTATTTATATGCATTAATCTTACCACTCTGCCAGGTGGCTTGTCAATCCTGTTTTTCAGATGGATTTCGCTTTAATGAAATAAATACGCCTGCTGTGCATGCAGCCGCAAACAAAAGAAAGGCTGTGCGCATCGTCTCTGTCAGCAGTTCCGCTCCCGCGTCCTCCAGCGCCTTTTCCCCCATGTGCAAGCGGACTACGACGGTAACCACAACCATACTTAAGGTATGTCCCACAGACCTCATGGTCGCCAAAATGGAGGACGCCACTCCATAGTCCTTTTCCTCTACGCAAGACATAACCGCATTGGTGTTGGGAGAGGAAAAAAAGGCGAAGCCAACACCGGTGATCACCAGCGCCGCAAAGATGAAAAACAGAGAAGTCGTTTCACCGATTCCGGCAAAAAGAAACAATCCCCCGGCACACAGCGCCATTCCGATTGAAGACAGCAAAAATGGAGAAAAGCGATCGGAAATCCTGCCCGCGAGAGGTGACAGCAGCGCCATCAACGCCGGCTGCGCAATCAGAATAAAGCCTGCGGTCTGGGAACTGTACCCTTTCACTGCCTGCAAATAAATGGACAGCAGATAGCTGATGGCAAACGTCGCCCCATAATTCAAAAGCGCCGCCGCGTTGGCGCAGGCATAGGCCGGATTTTTACGGAATATCCGGACCTGTATCACCGGATGTTCCGTATGCAGCTGACGGTACACGAACAGGACGCCGATCGCGGCCCCCACGCCGGTCACCAGAAAAGGAAGCGTTCCCCGATCCAGTTCGGAAAGGCCGTACATGGTCAGAGTAATCATCGCCACATACAGCAGGTTTCCCCGGATATCCCGCGGCTGCCGGCGGGAAGTGTTCTTTTTATCTGCGGGCAGGCGCAGCCAGGCAAGAAATAGGGCAACGGCTCCAATTAGAGCCGTCAGCGCGAAAATCGAGCGCCACCCCAGATGATAATTGAGGAATCCTCCGAGAACCGGCCCTGCTGAAAGCCCTGTATAGGTCGCCGCAATGGAATAGCCCAGTATTTTCCCCCGTTCTTCTCCGGAAAAGGCGCCGATCAGCACCGGAATATTCGTACTGAAGATCATGGCGCCTCCGACCCCTTGTACAACCCGCAGCGCAATCAGCATCCAAAGGGAAACTCCGAATGCGGCGGCCCCGGAGCTGGCGCTGAAAATCAGAATCCCCACAGTTAGAATCCGTTTTCTTCCAGCCCCGTCCGCAAGTTTCCCAAATGGAACCGATAAAGCCGCTACGGTCAGCATATAGGCCGTTACCAGCCATCCGACAACCCCCGCGCTGACTCCGAAATATCCTCCTAAATCCGGAATCGACAGATTCAGAGCGCTGCCGGTAAAGGTTGTCACAAAAGCGGTTATCACCACTACCAAAATCGTTGTTTTCTGCTCTCGTTTGTATTTCATAAGGTTAGTATGCGCGTTTTTCCAAAAAATACAGGCAATGTGTGGAATTTCCTAAATTCTAACAAACACTTACTTAAATTGACAATTCAGCAGGGACACCTTATAATAAAATCAGGGTAATTATGAGGAAAAGAATATGGATAATACGATTTTTCACGAATTTGAGACAAACAGGAAATATACGGCGGAGCGACTGGATGGCATATCTTCCGGAGTAAGTCTTTTCATAGTATCAGATGAAATCCGTTTTCTCTATTTCAACCGGGCCGCGGATGAAATGTTCGGTTACGAAAGCGGGGGACTTCTTTCTCTGACAGAATCCGATCCTTTATGTATTTTCCATCCGGATTATGTAGATCAGCTCTATCGGGAAATCATCTCCACGATGCGGGAGAATCGGCTCTTTCATTATGACTGCCGTATTCTCTGCCGGGATGGAACTTATCAGTGGACAAACTTGTCCGCACAGCTGGTACAGCAGCAGGAAGGCGGAAAGCTTTGTTTTTACTGCGTTCTGTCGCCCATTTCCGCGCCACGGGATACGCTGATAAAGGGTTGCCATTTTCTCGTGGCTGCCGGCCAGGCATCGGATCGCCGGATTCTTTGCGAGCAGATCGAGAAAATGGGCGGAACCTGTGAGTTCGCAGAGAACGGTCCGGACGCTCTGGAACTCTTTTCCACTTCAGACGCGGGGCGATTTGACGGATTTTTCATCGGCTCCAGGATGCTCGGGATGAATGGATTTGAACTTGCCAAGGAAGTCCGTTACAGCGCGCTGCCTGACGGAAAAACAATTCCTCTGATCCTGCTTGTTTCTGATGAAGATCGTCAGAATGCCCCGGACAGCCAGGAACTCGGAATCAACGCGTTCCTGAGGAAGCCGATCCGGCGCTCGGATTTAGATACGATTCTGGTTCATCTGACAAAGAAATAAGTCACCTTTTTCCGGTTTTCTTCATATAGGAAACTATACGGGAGGTGCCTTATGAGTTACACGACAAGATTAAACCGGGCTTTTCAAGAAGCTCCCCGCCTGGAACTTTCCGGCAGCAGCCGCTATATCCTCATGAGCGACTGCCATCGCGGAAGCGGTACATCCAACGATAATTTTCTGAAAAACCGCAACCTCTATTACGCCGCACTAGAATATTATGATAAAAAAGAATATACCTATATTGAACTGGGTGACGGAGATGAACTGTGGGAAAATCGCTCTATGGAGCAGATTGTCACGGTACACAGCCAGATTTTCGAACTGCTTTTCCGCTTTTACAAAGCCGGCAGGCTCTATGTTCTGTATGGAAATCATGATATGGAAAACGCCTGTCCGGATCCTTCCGGTTTTCCTTCCATTCCCCGCATTCCTTCTCTAATTCTTCACGATACCGAGGGCTGCCGGGAGCTTTTCCTGACCCACGGACACCAGGCAGATCTTCTGAATTCCACCTTCTGGAGAGTGGCGCGGCTACTGGTGCGCTATGTATGGAAACCTCTGGAGTACTTTGGAATTCTCGATCCTACCAGCGCGGCGAAAAACAATGAGCGAAAAAGCAAAACAGAAAAAAAGCTGGCATCCTGGGCAAAATCCAACCATTCTATCCTCATTTCCGGTCATACCCACAGACCCCGCTTGGGAGCGGCCGCTTCTCCCTATTTCAATACGGGAAGCTGTGTCCACCCTTATGGAATCACCGGTATCGAAATCAGCGAGCGCCGGCTTTCCCTGGTAAAATGGTCGCAGAAGGTTCGGGATGACATGACCCTATACGTCGCGCGCGAGGTTTTGGCAGGACCGATATCCTTGGACACCTGTGTCTGAAAATGCTTTGCCCCGAAAGGCAAAGCATTTTCAGATTCTATATGACGATACAGATGAAATATTCTTTTCCTTCATCGCAGATTTTCTGCAGAGACCGCTGCACTTTCACCCGGATATGTTCGGGAACGCCGGAGAGTTTGTTCTGCATCTGCTCGGCAACCATATCATAGAGGGTCTTTCCAAAAATATTTGTTTCCCAGATTTTTTCCGGCTCGTTTTCGAACTCGGTCAGAAGGTATTTGACCAGATCCTCTGACTGTTGCTCCGTGCCCACGATCGGCGCCACTTCGGTGGTAATATCCGTACGGATAATGTGGAGACTCGGAGCTTTCGCGGTAAGGCGGATTCCGCACTTGCTTCCCTGCCGGAACACTTCCGGCTCTTCCAAAGTCATTTCTGTCAGCTTTGGCTGTACAATGCCATATCCGGTCGCTTCCACCTGCTCCATAGCGTTCCTCAATTTATCATAAGCTTTTTTTGCTGCCGAAAATTCCCGCAGCAGACGGAAAAACTCATAGTCATTCTCTACTTTTTCGTCCATCAGCTCTTCAATCACTTTGTAGAAAAGCCCATCTGCCATTTTCACTTCGAGACTTACCTGACCGGTTCCCAAATCCATATCCGTTACGGCAACCGACTTGATGATCTGCCCGTCCGCGAGGTTTCGCGCGGTTTTCTGCACATCCTCGGCATTTTCAAAGGATTCCGCCCAGGTTCGGACATTTTCAATCACCGAAGCCTTCAGCCAATGATCCGGCTCCAGTCCCTCCATAAAACCCGGGAGAGCAAAGGAAATTTCACTGACCGGGAACTGATACAGAACGGTTTCCACAATCCGGTTCAGCTCATCACCGCTCATTTTCGCGCAGTTGACTGCTAAAACCTGCACTCTGTACGTTTTCCTCAATTCTTCCGCCAGAGACTGCGCTTTCTGCCCCTGCGGTTCCGCAGAGTTCACCAGTACGACAAACGGTTTTTTTAGTTCCTTGAGCTGCCGGATTACGTCAGCCTCCGCTTCTTCGTAGTTTTCCCTTGGAATTTCCGTTATCGTCCCGTCCGTTGTAATCGCGATCCCTATCGTCGAATGCTCTTCGATCACCTTCCGCGTCCCCCGCCGAGCCGCCTCTTCAAAGGGAATTTTTTCCTTATCCCAGGGAGTCGCCACCATTCTGGATTTTCCGTCTTCCGCGTATCCCAAAGCTCCCGGCACTAAATATCCTACGCAGTCCACAAGGCGAACCCGGCAGTTCATATTTCCCGGCATCTGCAAACTGGCTGCCTCCGCAGGCACGAATTTCGGCTCCGTTGTGGTGATGGTTTTTCCGGATCCGCTCTGAGGCATCTCATCTAAAAGCCGCTCTCTGGCATACACATTTTTCATATTCGGCACTACAAGCAGATCCATGAACCTCCTTATAAAGGTGGATTTGCCCACGCGGACCGGACCTACGACACCTATATAAATATCGCCCTGGGATCTTTTCGCAATGCTTTCATAGATATTTAAACTTTCCAAAACAATAACCTCCCTGTGCCTTTGACTATGAATCAATACAGTATATTAGGGAGGTTTCTCTATTATTCCAATCTTTTTTATTCTGCCAGCCGTCCTTCCAGGCTGAAGGTTTTTCCCGCCGTTACTTCCACATTGACGAGTTTTCCAATCAGATCCTGCGGTCCTTCAAAATTAATGAGTTTGAAGCCTTCGGTTCTGCCGCCCAGGGCCGCGCTGTTATTCTTGCTGGGACCGTCCACCAGAACTTTGACGGTTTTGCCAACGTAAGCGGCGTTCTTCCTGGCGGAGATTTCATTCACCAGTTCCACCAGACGATTAAATCGCTCGTGCTTGATTTCCTCCGGAATCTGATCCTCATATTCCGCCGCCGGCGTTCCCTTGCGAATCGAGTAAAGGAAGGTAAAAGCGGAATCGTATTCCACCCGCCTTACCAGATCCAGGGTTTCTTCAAAGTCTTCTTCCGTTTCCCCTGGAAATCCGGTAATAATATCGGTGCTGATGGCGATATGGGGCACCGCCGCCTTCAGTTTTTCCACCAGCCGCAGGTAATCGTCCTTTGTGTACTTTCGATTCATTTTTTTCAGAATCCTGCTGCTGCCGGACTGAACCGGAAGATGAATGTAGTCACACAGCTTTTCACAGTCACGATACGCCTGAATCAGCTTGTCGGAAAGATCCTTCGGATGAGAGGTCATAAACCGGATCCGCTCCAGCCCTTCCACCTCATTCAGCCGGTAGATCAGATCGGAAAAGTCTGTTCCGTCTTCGCCCATGTAGGAATTGACATTCTGCCCCAGCAGGGTCACTTCCCGCACGCCGTCCTCCGTCAGGCGGCGCACTTCTTCCAGAATATCGCAGGATTTTCTGCTCCGCTCTCTTCCTCTGGTATAAGGCACAATACAGTATGTGCAGAAGTTGTTGCATCCGTACATAATATTGACAAAGGCTTTATGCCGGTAAAGCCTCTTTGCCGGCAGCCCTTCGATAATATCCCCGCCGTTTTCCCAGACATCAATGATTTTTTCCTTTTCACTGAGCACCGTCTCCAGTAGCCTCGGGAATTCGTGGATGTTGTGAGTTCCGAAGATCACGTCCACCCAGGGGTATTTGCTTTTGATGCTGTCAATAATATGCTGCTGCTGCATCATACATCCGCACACGCAGACAGTAAAGTCGGGGTTATCCTTTTTGATGTGTTTCAGCTGCCCCAGGGTTCCGAAAAAACGTTTGTCCGCGTTCTCCCTGACGCTGCAGGTGTTGATCACAACCACATCCGCCGCGTCCCGTTCAGGAGCCTGAGAAAATCCCATCTCCGACAGCATCCCCGCGATGGTCTCCGAATCATGCTCGTTCATCTGGCAGCCGAATGTTGTAATGTGATAGGTTTTAGTCCTGCTCATGTTTTTTCTCTCTCCCCATAAGCAGATCAACTGTATCCTTTGCCTCGGTCTTACCATTAATCACATTGTAAAGCTGTTCGGTGATCGGCATTTCCACCTGCTCTCGCTTTGCCAGATCATAGGCCGCCTCAGTGGTAAACATTCCTTCCACGACCATTCCCACTTTTTTTGTCGCTTCTTTCGGGTCCATGCCCTCTCCGATCATAATGCCGCAGCGGCGGTTCCGGGAATGCATGCTGGTACAGGTTACAATCAGATCTCCTACCCCGGTCAGTCCCGCGAATGTCGCCGGATCCGCGCCCAGTTTTATTCCCAGACGCTTGATCTCCGCAAGTCCCCGGGTCATCAGCGCGGCTTTCGCATTGTCTCCAAAGCCCATTCCATCTGAAATCCCGGCGCCCAGCGCGATAATGTTTTTAAGAGCGCCGCCCAGTTCCACCCCGACAACGTCCTCGGTCGTATAGACGCGGAAGCGATCGGTAATGAAGATGTCCTGTACTTCTTCCGCCAGCTTAAGATCCTTGGAAGCCACCGCCACAGTGGTCGGCAGTTTCCGCCCCACCTCTTCCGCGTGAGACGGTCCCGACAAAGTCACATATCTGGCGTCCGGGAACTTTTCAAAGGCAACCTCCGACATACGCTTCAGAGTTTTCTGCTCGATCCCCTTTGCCACATTCACCAGGATCATATCCGGTTTCAGCCAGGCAGCCGCATTGTCAAGGGCGCTCCGGAAATGCTGCGCGGGAGCGGAAAAAAGAACGACATCCGCTCCGTTCAGCGTTTCTTCGATTGTTTTTGCGGTCTGCAGATTCTCATCAAAGGCAATGCCCGGAAGATACCGCACATTTTCCCTGTTTTTTTCAAGCTCCGCAAGATGCGTTTCATCCAGATCCCAGATTTTCACCTGATGTCCTTTTCCGCTGAGTGTGAGCGCCAGAGCGGTGCCCCAGCTCCCTGCCCCGATTACACCGATTTTTTTCATGTTCCTTCTCCTCACTTAAATATACTCATCTTCGGTTCTTCCCCTTTGAAGAGCCTTACCAGATTTGCCCTGTGCTTTACAATAATAATGACTGCCAGAATACATCCTAAAAGGGTGAAGTCCGGTTCCAGAAACCGGCACAGCACAGGGAAAAGCACTGCTACCAGAATCGATCCCACGGACATCCGTTTTGAAATCAGCACGGCTATCAGAACCACAACCAGAGCGGAAAGCGCCAGCAGCGGATTCAGTCCCAGCAGCGCTCCAAAGGCAGTGGCGACGCCCTTTCCACCCTTAAAACGATAAAATACCGGCCAGATATGCCCCAGCATTGCAGCCAGTACGCAAAACATGGCGCACAAATGCCCGCAGACCAGATTTCCCAGAAGTACCGCGACGGCTCCCTTAAGAACATCCACAACCAGCGTGACGGCGCCGGCTTTCTTGCCCATCACCCGCAGCGCGTTGGTGGTTCCGGCATTGCCGCTTCCTTCACTTTTAATATCAATCCCTCTGGCTTTTGCCATCCGAGTAGACGGGGAAATATTTCCGAGCAGATACGCCACAATCATCATTCCCAGAAAAGCCGCGCCAAACGGGCTCAGAAAAACATCTTTCAGCAGTTCCCCCGCGGAAACGGACGGGAGCGTAACTCCCATGTCCTGAAAATATTCATTAAAGAGTCCCAGATCTCCTCCCGCCAGAAGAATCTGCGTCGGACTGTCTGCTCCTCCGATTATACCAATGCTAGGCATCTTCCTTCTCACCTTTCTCTCTGAATACAAATTTAATCGAAGTCCCCTCAAATCCAAAGCCTTCCCTTATTTTATTTTCCAGGTACCTGGCATAGGAAAAATGCATTAGATCCCGGTCATTAATTTTAAAGGAAAACAGCGGAGGTTTCACTCCGACCTGTGTCACATAGTAGATTTTCAGCCTTCTTCCCTTATCCGCAGGCGGCTGCTTCATCATGGTCGCGTCGACAATCAGACTGTTAAGCTGTCCCGTGGAAACGCGCATAGCGCGGTTTTCCGCGACCGCCTTGGCCGCTTCCAGAACTTCCCAGACTCTCTGGTGCTCAAGGACGGAAATAAAGACTGAAGGCGCGTAGGACATAAACGTCAGCTCCGCCGCAATCTCCTTGCGGAAATGTTTCATCGTGTTGGTCTCTTTTTCGATGGTATCCCATTTGTTGACCACCACCACGATGCCTTTTCCCGCTTCATGCGCCACGCCCGCGATCTTTTTATCCTGTTCGGTGATTCCCTCACCGGCGTCGATCATCAGAAGGCAGACATCACAGCGCTCAATCGCCGCAATCGCCCGGATTACACTGTAGCGCTCAATATCTTCGTTTACTTTGCTCTTTCTGCGAATTCCTGCCGTATCGATCAGCACGTACTTGTCCCCGTTTCGTTCAAAGGGCGTGTCAATGGAATCTCTGGTCGTTCCCGCGATCGGCGATACAATCACCCGTTTTTCGCCCAGGAATTCATTAATCAGTGACGATTTCCCCACGTTGGGCTTTCCGATGACCGCGATTTTGACCACATCCTCATCCTCTTCCCCCGCGCCTTCCGGGAAATTTTCGATTACTCTGTCCAGCAGATCGCCCAGTCCCATCATATTGGCTGCGGAAATCGCGACAGGTTCTCCCAGTCCCAGTTCGTAGAAATCATAAAAATCATCGGGAAGCTGCGGCTTGTCCACTTTGTTTACTGCCAGGATCACGTTCTTTCCCGTCTTCATCAGCATCATGGCAACCTCTCTGTCCGCCGCGGTCAGTCCTTCTTTTCCGTCCACCATAAACAGGATGACATCTGCCGCAGCCATGGCGACCTCTGCCTGTTCGCGCATCTGCGATAAAATGATATCCTTGCTGTCCGGCTCGATCCCCCCTGTGTCGATCAGCGCGAAGGACACTCCGCACCATTCCGCTTCCGCATAGATCCGATCCCGGGTTACACCGGGCGTATCCTCTACAATGGCAATTCTCTGTCCCACCACTTTATTGAAAAATGTGGATTTCCCCACATTCGGCCGTCCCACTACCGCTACAATCGGTTTACTCATCGAATATTCCTCCCGCGAATTCCTTCGGATCGAATTCCTTCAAATCTTCGATTCCTTCGCCCACACCAATAAACTTCACTGCCATATCGAATTCATCGGCAATCGTAATAACAATTCCGCCTTTCGCGGTTCCATCCAGTTTTGTCAGAACAATGCCCGTAATATCCGCGGTCTCATTAAATTCCTTTGCCTGGGACACCGCGTTCTTTCCTGTGGTCGCGTCCAGCACCAGCAGATTCTCTCTGGCTGCTTCCGGATATTCTCTTCCGATCACCTTGTTCATCTTCGCCAGTTCATCCATCAGGTTCTTCTTGTTCTGCAGGCGTCCCGCCGTATCGCAGATCAGCACATCGATATTCTTTGCCTTTGCCGACTGAATCGCGTCGAAAATAACAGCCGATGGATCGGCGCCTTCCTGATGACGGATCACATTGACACCGACTCTCTGTCCCCAGATTTCCAGCTGCTCGCTGGCCGCCGCGCGAAAGGTGTCCGCTGCCGCCAGCATGACGCTCCTGCCTTCCTGTCTGCATTTATACGCGATTTTTCCGATCGAAGTTGTCTTTCCTCCGCCATTGATTCCAATCATCAGAATAATCAGCGGTGTATCCTGACACAGCCGGTGCCGGCTTCCCTTATCAATCAGCCCCTCAATAATGGTTTTCAGCTGCTCCTTTACCTGTTCCGGCTCACGGATTCGCTCGCTTTTAATATCACTTCGGAGCTGTTCGATAATGCGCATAGTGGTTTCCATGCCGATATCGGAAGTAATCAGGACTTCCTCCAGATCATCCAGCAAATCTTCATCAATGGTCGGTCTCGCTAAAATCACATCTCCGATACGCTCGGACAGTCTCCCGAAAAATCCCTTTTTCCTGCCAAGTTCCATATCCTGTTTCTCCTTTCCTATCCGTCAAAGCCGTCCCCCAGATTCAGGGAAAGGACTTTGGAAATCCCCTGTTCCGGCATTGTAACACCATAGAGTACATCCGCGTATTCCATCGTCGTTTTCTGATGCGTGACCAGGGTAAACTGTATATTATCAAAGGTTTTTAAATATCTCGCGAATCGTTCGATATTGGCGTCGTCCAGCGCCGCCTCCACCTCATCCAGTATGCAAAACGGCGTCGGCTTTGTTTTCAGAATGGCGAACATAAGGGCTATCGCAGTCATCGTTTTTTCGCCGCCGGAAAGCAGATTGATATTCTGCAGTTTTTTGCCCGGAGGCTGCGCGATAATGGAAATTCCCGATTCCAGAGGGTTCGATTCATCGTCCAGGCGGAGCTGCGCGTGCCCGCCGCCGAACAGTTCAGAAAAGATCTGCTCAAAATGGATGACCGCCTGATCAAAGCTTTCTTTAAACCGCAGCCGAATCGTTTTGTCCATATCCTTTATAATCTGCCGGAGACTGTCTGCCGCCTTTAAAATATCTTCCCTCTGCCCGGTCAGAAACGCGTAGCGCTCGCGGACTTTTTCATATTCTGAAATGGCCCCGACGTTTACTTCGCCCAGCTCTTTCATACGCGCCTTTATCCCGCGGTTTTCTTTTACCGCGGAGGACATAACAAAATCCTTCTTTTTGAATTCGATCGCCTGGATATAGGAAACTTCAAAGTCCTCCCATAATTTTTCCTTGCAGGATTCCATCTGCGCCTCACTGCGCGCGGCTTTAATCTCCAGTTCATATTTCTGATCCTGACAGGAGCCGAAACGATTCTCCGCAGTTTCCCGCTCTGCCATAAACCGCTCTTCCTGTCCGGATATCCGCTCTTTTTCTTCCGTCAGTTCCGCAAGATATTCTCGCAGATGCTCTTTTACCTGCTCTTTTTCCTTGACCACCGACGCGAGATCCGAACCTCCGGTTTCCAAGCCTTCCCTTTCCCGCTCCAGACGTTCTGCCCGCGCTTCTTTTTCCCGGCGGTCGGATTCCAGTCCGCGTATCGAACTGCGGATGCGCTCCGCCATCTCATCCGCGCCTTTCTTTCTGCTCTCGCAGGCGCCTGCCTCAATACGGAATCCGGTAATCGCCTCCTGCAGCCGATCCGCCTCTTCTTTTTTCTGTTCGTACCGAGCAAGCTGCGCTTCCGCCTCCTGCTCTATTTCCGCAATCCGCTGCTGTTCTTCCCTGACCTGGTTTTCCAATTCCCGAATCATTCGTTGGGAAGATTCCTGCTCACTGTGGATCGTCTCCAGCTCCCGCTCCCATCTTCCGCTGTGCTCCCTGAATTCACTCAGGGAATTTTCCAGCACTGTATATTCATTCCTGATAGAAGCCAGTTCAATCTCCAGGTTTTGCTTTTCCGTTTCCCGTTCCGCGGCTTCCCGTTCCAGGGCGCCCGCCTGTTCTTCCAGATGTTTCAGGCGGCCGCTTCCTTCCCCATGCCTCCGCTCCGCGGCGGAAAGGCGCTGTTCCAGTTCACCAATCTCCGCTTTTCGTTCCAGAAGGTTGGCGGTCTTATTTTTATACCGCCCGCCGGTAATCGCGCCCCCGGCATTGATAATTTCTCCTTCCATCGTCACAAAACGCAATCCTGCCGCTTTTTTGGAAAGCCTCACCGCGTGATCCATATCGTCGACCACGGCGACTCGCCCCAGCAGATATTCCATCACATTCCGGTATGCCGGATCAAACTCTACACAATCGGTTCCAAGACCCTTGAATCCCGGTTCGCCCTGAAGCTGCCGCGCCTGTCCGCTCTGTCCTCCGCGGATGGAAGAAACCGGAAGGAACGTCAGCCTTCCCGCTCTGTTTTCTTTCAGTCTGGCAATCGCGCTCTGGGCGCTTCTGTCATTTTCACATACAATATTCTGCAGCGCGGCTCCGAGCGCCGTCTCGATTGCGGTTTCAAATCCCTTCGGAACCCGGATCAGTTCCGCCACTGTGCCGAAAATGCCTGGCAGTCCCGCTTTCATAATAAACCGTACGGCGAAATTGTAGCCCTCGTAATTATGTTCCATCTCCTCGATGGTCTTTTTCCTCGCAGAAAGCTGTCCGATGGAAATCCTCAGTTTTTCCAGTTCCGCGGAGAGGCGGCGTTCTTCCGCCCTGCATGCCTCCTGTCTCTGCCGCCCGTTCTGGCATGCGTTTTCCAGCTGTTCCAGGGCTTCTTCTTTTTCTTTTTTTTCTGCCCGCAGCCTGCTCAGCACGTCCAGGGTATCCCGGCTGCTGTCTTCCCTTCGCCTCTTTTCTTCATGTACCTGTTTTTTTCGGCGTTCCAGTGTTTCCTTCAGATTTTCCAGGCTCGCGGTCTCGACCTTTTTCCCGCTGATGCGGCTGTGCGCCTGAAAGATCTCATCTTTACTCTGCTCCGCGCGTTCTGATGCCGCGGACATTTCTTCCGCCAGCCGCGCGTGCCGCCGCGTAGCCTCCTGCAGTTTTTCCTGAATTTCTTCCAGTTCCCGCTGCGCATGCCGCCTGTTTTGCTCCACTTCCCTGGCGTTGGCATTCTCCTGCTCCAGCTTTTTTTCCAAAACCTGTATTTCTTCCAAAAGCTGTTTCCTGCTGCTCTCAATGGAGCGGGAGCGTTCCCGGTTGAGACGATCTCTGCTGACCAGCTCATTTATTTCTTCTGTTGCCCGCATCAGCTTTTCTCGGTTTTCATCCAGCAGGCTCTGCAGCTGTCCGCTTCGTTCCTTCGCTTCCGCCAAATCCCAATCCGCGCGCGCTTTCGTATGCTGCAATTCTTCCAGTTTTGCTTTTTTCTCTGCCAGTTCGGTTTTCAGCCCGCGGGTCTTATCTGCCAGATTCTCAATATTTTTCAAGGTAATATTAATTTCCAGCTCCCTGTTTTTATCCCGCAGCCCTATGTATTCTCTGGCTTTCTCGCTATCCTCTTTCAACCCGTCGATCCGGCCTTCAATCTCGCCGATAATATCATTGACCCTCTCCAGATTTGCCGAGGCCGCGGCAAGCTTCCGTTCGGATTCCTCCTTTTTGGTCCGGTACATGACAATACCGGCAGCCTCCTCAAAGATCTCCCGTCTGCTTTCCGTCTTATTACTGATTATATCGGAAATTTTTCCCTGTCCGATCAGCGAATATCCATCCACCCCGATTCCGGTATCCATAATCAGTTCCCGGATATCCCGCAGTCTGCAGGTGTGATTGTTAATCGAATATTCGCTTTCACCGGATCGAAACATTCTCCTTGTAATGGCAACTTCCTGATACTCGATGGGAAGTTCTCCCTCTCCGTTGTCGATCACCAGGGTGACCTCTGCCATTCCCCTGGACTTACGGCTCGCTGTACCGGAGAAGATCACTTCTTCCATCTTTCCGCCCCGCAGCATCTTGGGACTCTGTTCTCCCAGTACCCAGCGAATCGCGTCGCTGATATTGCTTTTCCCGCTTCCATTTGGACCGACAACACAGGTAATCCCCTGATGAAACTCGATTGTAACCGGATCGGCAAACGATTTAAAACCGTGCATCTCAATCCGCTTAAAATACATGCGTACCCCTTTCTATCGCGTCCTTCGCGGCGTTCTGTTCTGCCATTTTTTTGCTTTTTCCGCGGCCTCTCCCGGCAGTTTTCCCGCAGATTTCCAGCCTAACAGAAAACATTTTATCGTGATCCGGACCTTCTTCTTTTTCCAGCGCATAACGAATATCCAGGATTCCGTTTCCCTGCAAATGTTCCTGAATTTCCGATTTATAGTCCCGGTTGCTCAATCTGCCTTCTCCTGCCTCCTGCAGAGAATCATCAAAAATCTTCAGAACAAAACTCCGAACTGCTTCATATCCTCCGTCAAGATAAACAGCTCCTATGACCGCCTCCATTCCATCCGCAAGAATAGAATCCCGGTCACGTCCTCCGCTCTTTTCTTCACCCCGGCTGAACAGCATGTGTTCACCGATGGAAAGTCTCCGACCTGCTTCCGCCAGAGATCGCTCACATACGATAGAAGCTCTCGCTTTCGTCAGGCTCCCCTCCTCCGCGTTCGGCAGTCTCCTGTACAGCGCTTCCCCGATCACCGCGTCTAAAAACGCGTCTCCCAGAAACTCCAGACGCTCATTGTCATACAGTCTGCTCTGTCCGTTTTCTTTGACATAGGAGCTGTGGGTCAGCGCCTTATCGAGAAGCTGCCTGTCGTTAAACTTATATCCGATTACTTCTTCAAATTGTTTCCTATTCTTCACCGGCTATAATCTCCTCCAAATCCGCAATCGCAGTTTTTATTACAGCAACCACATTATTTTCCGCATAGGGGATTCCCTTGAGAATAGTGTTTTTGACTGCTTTCGCATTGGAAGAACCGTGCATTTTGATCATCGCTCCGTCTACGCCCAAGATCGGCGCTCCGCCGTATTCCGAATAATCAAATTCCTCTTTCAGTTCTCCCAGTTTGCCCTTCAGGAAAATCGCCCCGATTTTCGCCTTCACCCCATCCAGGAACTTTTTCTTAATCAGTTTCAAAATATTCCAAGCAAGACCTTCCGTCAGTTTGAGAATTACATTTCCCACAAAGCCGTCGCAGACAATGACATCACAGACACCGGTTGGAAGTTCTCTGGCTTCCACATTCCCGATAAAGTTGATGGGCGCCTGGGAAAGCTGCCGATAGGCCTCCTTCGTCACACTGGTTCCCTTGCCTTCTTCTACGCCCAGGTTTACCAGGCCAACCTTCGGTTTTTCGCGCCCGAGAACCTTCTCCATATAAATGCTTCCCATAGTTCCGTATTCCAGCAAATTGTGAGGTTTGGATTCTGCGCTGGCTCCCGCGTCTACCAGAAGTCCCGCTTTTCCCCCGGCGAGCGACGGATAGACACTGGCAAGGGCAGGCCGGTCAATCCCATTGATTCTGCCCAGAATCATCCGTCCTCCAACAACCTGCGCGCCGGTGTTTCCCGCGGAGACGAACAGATCGCCCTGGCCTTCCTTCAGCATAGTGAGTCCTTTAACAATGGATGAATCTTTCTTCCTTTTAATCGCTTTTACCGGACTATCTTCATTTGTGATGACCTCTCCGGCATGGACGACTTTAATCTGTTCTTCATTATACTGGTATTTTTTCAGTTCTCCGCGAATCGCGTCTTCTTTTCCTACTATATAAATCTCATGGTTCATTTCCGCGGCAGCTTCCACCGCTCCCTTTACAATTTCCGCAGGAGCATGATCTCCGCCCATGCCATCAAGTATTACTCTCACAATATTCTCCACCTTTTTCTTGATTTTTCATATAAATTATGATCTTTTAAGTTTATCACAGTCCGCGGCACTTTGCAACGCTGCCGATATTCTCCATGTGATCCCGCGCAGCTATTCCTTCCAGGCTCCGGCTACTGCCTCGGCAACCGCATCGGCAACGCCCGGATGAAAAGCGCTTGGAATGATGTATTCTTCGCACAGTTCGTCTTCCGTAATGATATCGGCAAGCGCGCGAGCCGCCGCGATTTTCATATCTTCCGTAATCCGTTTTGCCCTGGCCTGCAGCGCTCCTTTAAAAATCCCCGGAAACGCCAGCACATTGTTGATCTGGTTCGGGAAATCGGAACGTCCGGTCCCCACAATCCGCGCGCCCGCATTTTTCGCCAGATCCGGCATAATCTCCGGTTCCGGATTCGACATTGGCAGGACAATCGCGTCTTTATTCATGGAAGCGACCATGTCCTCCGTTACGATCCGCGGCGCCGATACACCGATAAATACATCCGCCCCTTTCAAAGCATCCGCCAGAGTTCCCCGGATCCGATCGCGGTTGGTGATTCTCGCGATCTCTTCTTTCGCGGGGCTCAACCGATCGTCGTCTTTTGCCAGCGGACCGATACGGTCGCATACGATCACGTCGTCCGCCCCTGCCGCAAGCAGCATTTTCGCAATGGCCGCTCCGGCCGCTCCCGCTCCGCTGATTACGATTTTCAAATCTTCCCACTTCTTTCCGATGATCTTCAGTGAATTGATAATCGCCGCGGTTACGACAACCGCCGTTCCATGCTGGTCATCATGAAATACCGGAATATCTACCTGTTCCTGCAGCTTGCGCTCAATTTCAAAGCAGCGCGGAGCCGCGATATCCTCCAAGTTAATGCCGCCGAGCGTAGGCGCGATATTCTTAGCGATATTTACAATCTCATCTACATCCTGAGTTTCCAGACAGACAGGGAAGGCGTCGATCCCCGCGAATTCTTTAAACAGCAGGGATTTTCCGTCCATAACCGGAATGGACGCCAGTCCTCCGATATTTCCCAGTCCCAGCACGGCCGATCCATCGCTGATCACCGCTACCGTGTTGCTCTTATTCGTATACTTATATACATCTTCCGGGTTTTCGTGGATTTTTCTGCAAGGTTCCGCTACTCCCGGCGTATAGGCCGTGGACAAATCATCCTTGTTTGTCACTTTCACCTTGCTGGCGACTTCCATCTTCCCCCTGTGTTCTTCGTGCATTTTCAGCGACTCTTTATAATAATCCATGGTTACTCCTTTATTTTTTCCAGGAACTCTTCAGTCCTACAATTTTGTTGAATACTTTTTCCTTTTCGTTGGTCAGCTTCGCGTCAGCGATATAGTATCCGTGGCGGAAGAACTGGAACCGCTCTCCCGGCTGAGCCTCCATAACCGACGGCTCCGCGTATCCCCAGGTTTCGTTCAGGGAATCCGGATTCAAAATCTGTTGGCCTTCTTCATTTTCAATCATCAGGTAATCGTAGTTGCGGATTTTGATTTTCACCGCGGTCTTGGCATCTACCCAATGAATGGTGCCCTTTACCTTGCGGCCTTCAAAACCGCTGCCGCTTCTGGTCTGAGGATCGTAAGTACAGTGAAGCTCTTTGATGCTCCCATCCTCATTTTTGATCACTTCATTGCAGGTGATAAAGTATGCCCCTTTAAAACGCACTTCGTTTCCGGGGAACAGGCGGAAGTATTTTTTTACGGGTTCTTCCATAAAGTCGGCTCCGTCCACATACAGTTCTCTGCTGAAGGGAACCATACGGCTGCCCATTTCCGGCACTGCCCGGTTGTTTTCGATTTCCATTTCCTCGGTCTGTTCTTCCGGATAGTTGGTAATTACGATCTTGATGGGATCTTCCACCACATTGCGGCTCTCCACCTTTTCCTTCAGATCTTCTCTTACGCAATGCTCCAACAGCGCCACATCCACCGTGCTGTTGGCTTTGGACACGCCGATCCTCTCGCAAAAGTCCCGAATGGATTCCGGCGTATAACCCCTGCGTCTGAGTCCCGCGATGGTCGGCATTCTCGGATCATCCCAGCCTTCCACGACACCGTCATCCACCAGGGATTTCAGGTGGCGTTTGCTCATCACGGTATTGGTCAGATTAAGCCGCGCGAATTCGATCTGCTGCGGAGGCGCCTCCCATTCCAGTTCCTTCAGAACCCAGTCGTAAAGAGGTCTGTGATCCTCAAATTCCAGGGTACAGATCGAGTGGGTAATGCTCTCGATGGCGTCTTCAATGGGGTGCGCGTAATCATACATCGGATAAATGCAGTATTTTCCGCCCGTATTGTGATGCTCTGTATGGGAAATGCGGTAGATGACCGGATCCCGCATGTTGATATTGGGAGAAGCCATATCAATCTTTGCTCTCAACACCTTTTCCCCGTCCTTGTATTTCCCCTCTTTCATCTCTTCAAAGAGCTTCAGATTTTCTTCTACCGAACGATTTCGGTAAGGACTTTCCTTTCCCGGCTCCTTGAGCGTTCCCCTGTATTCGCGGATCTGATCCGCGTTCAGGTCGCAGACAAAGGCGCTGCCTTTTTTAATCAGCCGCACCGCGAATTCATACATTTTATCAAAATAATCGGATGCCCAGAGACGTTTGTCCCATTGGAACCCCAGCCATTTTACATCCTCTTCAATGGCATCGACATACTCCATATCCTCCTTAACCGGATTCGTATCGTCGTACCTCAGGTTGCATTTGCCGTGGTATTTTTCTGCCGTGGAAAAATTCAGGCATATGGATTTCGCATGCCCGATGTGAAGGTATCCGTTTGGTTCCGGAGGAAACCGGGTATGCACTCTATCTCCATATTTATGGCTCTGCAAATCCTGATCGATAATATTATGAATAAAATTTGACGCGCCTTCTGCCGCGCCCGCTGTTTTGTTCTCTGTATCTGCCATAACGTTTCCTCCTAAGTAGTTCTCCGTCTGTGAAATGATATATCTATTTATTATATCCTATGTAAGGATGGAAATGCAATGAAAAAGGAGCCCCCTCAGCTCCTTTTTCGCAAATCTTATTTATTTCTTTTCTATGGACGGCGCACTCAGAAGCAACGTCTCTGTTTCCGGTGCGGAAAGTGTCAGCGTCTGCTGTATTTCAATCTGGGCATTCTGACCGGTGTACGCAGGATGCTGGTGCAGCGCCTCACTTCCAAGTCCTGTAACGCCTACTGCCAAAAGCATCGTAAACGCCGTTGCCATTACTACGGCTTTTTGCTTCATACATTTCCCCTTTCCCTTTTTTTGAATTAACCTTTTATCCCTTTTGTAGTTTTTATTATAGAGAACAAATGTGTCAGTCTTTTGACGAAAATCTTAAGAATTTCTGATCATCGCGAAAGTGCTTGCTTTCGCCTGTTTCTTTGATTTATAGTAGTTTTTGTCGAAAAAAGGAGGCCAAAGAATAATGAGGCGCAAACGCATCTTAATCCAGTCCGCAGCAGTGGCGCTTTGTTCCATTCTGCTGTTTTTATGTGTATATAATAACTGCGAAAGCTATGATACTCCCATCGCGAAGATCACAGAGGTTTCCGAAAAAGCCAGCGGTTCCGGATCGGTTGACCAGTCTCTGACCGGAGTAGTGAAGAACGGAGACTTCCGCGGTCAGACCATTCACCTTGAAAACACCTATGAGGAGTCGCTTGTATATGATGACCGTTATGACGAAGGGGACTTCCTTTTTGTTACCATTCATTCCGCAGATGAGAAGACAGATGATTCCGCAGTTCTGACCGGAAGCGTCACCGGAGTGAAACGGGACTATTATGTGGCCCTGACGCTGATCGTACTGCTGGCTCTGCTGGTTCTCGCAGGGGGAAAGCAGGGGATATTTACAATCCTCGGCCTGACCGTCAACATCTCGCTGTTCTGCGTGCTTCTGATGCTCTATGGCACCGGTCCTAACGTTCTCGCCCTCAGCATTGTCCTGGTAATTCTGTTTTCCTGCATTGTGCTGATCCTGATCAACGGCGTAAACCGCAGAACCTGGATCTCTCTGTGCGCGACCCTCGGCGCTGTCGCTTTTGTCGGGCTCCTCTCCGCGGCGGTCATCTGGCTCGGGCCTGAAATCAGTTATGAATTCATGGAATACCTGCCGGAGCCCTATACGCGGAGCGACGCCAACCTGCTCTTTCTTTCCGAAATTCTGATCGGAGGACTGGGCGTTATCATGGATATCGCGGTTACCATTACAGCCTGTTCGGCAGAGCTGATCCGAAAGGATCCATACATTTCAAGGAAAGCGCTCCTGCAGTCCTGCCGCCAGGTTGCCGATGATATTACCGGTACCATGATCAACGTGGTATTCTTTACAAACATCGCTTCCTGTATCCCGGTGTTTATTCTGTCTATGAAAAACGACATCGGTTTTTTCACCGTAATCAAATACAACGCGTTCTTTGAGATTGCCAGATTTCTGACCGGAAGCATCGGAATTATCATCACCATTCCACTGGCTATTTTCGCGGCGTCCGCATTTCTGAGAAAAGGAGGTGCCGTAAAATGCTCCTGATTCTGGCAGCCGCTTTTGTGCTCCTGGTACTTTTCATCGGAGGGAACCGAACCGCGAAAGCGCTGGTAACACTTGCCGGGAATGCCTCCATTCTGGCAGCTTCTGTCTTTGTCGTTTATCAGGGCGCGAATCCCCTGATTACCGCGCTGGTCTCCTGCCTGTGCGTAACCCTGCTTACGCTGTTTTATCAGAATGAAGTCAACCAAAAGACCATTGCCGCCTTCTGGTCGGTAGCGATTGTTATCGCTCTTCTGATGGGATTTCTCTGGTATCTCGGCACATTTTCCTCCATACAGGGCTTCCCTGTCGGGCAGTACGAGATAAGAGAGTCCAACGGGTATGCGCCGGAAATCGGAATCAACGTGTGCCTTTTGCAGATTGCCGCCCTTCTCATGCTGCTCATTGGCGCCATTATCGATACCGCGCTGGCAGTTACTTCCGCTCTTTATGAAGTGCATCTCAACAACCCGCGGCTTTCACGGAAAGAACTGTTTTTTTCCGGCATCTCTGTGGGAAAAGATATTCTGGGTTCAACGATCAACACTCTGTTCTTCATTTTTATGGCAGAATATTTCACATTGTTTCTGCAGTTCATGGAATACTACTCCTTTGAACAGATGGTTAATTCCAAAGAATTTGCCCAGGAGGTCATTTCCATCACCCTCTGCGGCAGCGGCTGTGTTCTGATCCTTCCCGCGGCGGCTCTGCTTGGCGCCTTCTTTTATCATCCTTCCAAAATGCTGCCCGCGCCGTTCCGGCGATTTTCAGCAAAGCCCGCGCGCCGAAGGCATGTACGGCACAGGAGAAAAAACACGAAAAAAAGCGGGGAGCGCCGCGTATAAGCCGCGCGTTCCCCGCTTTTTAATTTGAGTTTTTATGACGATAAAACGATTCGAAATTACCGTTCTACGATCATTGCGGTACCCTGTCCTCCGCCGATGCACAGAGTAGCCAGACCTTTCTTCGCGTCTCTCTTAGCCATTTCATACATCAGAGTGATCAGGATTCTGCAGCCGGATGCTCCGATCGGATGACCCAGCGCAATCGCTCCACCGTTTACATTCAGGATGTCTTTGTTGAATCCCAGATCCTTGCCAACCGCTACGGACTGTGCCGCGAACGCTTCGTTTGCTTCGATCAGATCCAGATCTTCCACTGTCATGCCTGCTTTTTCCAGAGCCTTTCTTGTGGACGGAACCGGTCCGATGCCCATGATTGTCGGATCTACGCCGGCGGAAGCATAGGATTTGATGGTGCACATCGGTTTGATTCCCAGTTCATCCGCTTTTTCCTTGGACATTACGACAACTGCCGCGCCGGAGTCATTGATTCCGGATGCGTTTGCCGCAGTTACCACGCCGCCGTCTCTCTTGAATGCCGGCTTCAGTTTCGCAACTTTTTCCATGCTGGATCCAAACTTCGGATGTTCGTCTGTATCGAAGATGATCGGATCGCCTTTTCTCTGCGGAATTTCTACCGGAACGATTTCATCTTTAAATTTTCCGGCTTTGATTGCAGCTTCCGCTTTCTGCTGGGATGCTACTGCGAACTCGTCCAGTTCTTCTCTGGTCAGTCCCCACTGTTCCGCGATGTTTTCTGCTGTAATTCCCATGTGGTAGTTGTTGAACGCATCCCACAGTCCATCGTTTACCATCATGTCTACCATCGGCGCGTTGTTCATTCTTGCACCCCATCTTGCTGCCGGCATCGCATAGGCTGTTGCGGACATGTTTTCTGCTCCGCCTGCTACGATGATGTCTGCGTCTCCGGCTTTGATGATCTGTGCAGCCAGAGATACTGCTCTCAGTCCGGAACCGCATACTTTGTTCAGAGTCATGGACGGTACTTCTTTCGGAATTCCCGCGTCCATAGAAATCTGTCTTGCTACGTTCTGACCCAGACCGCCCTGCAGCACAGTACCCATGATTACTTCATCAATGTCTTCCGGCTTTACTCCGGCACGTTTGATAGCTTCTTTTACGGCGATCGCTCCTAAAGTCCTTGCCGGTACGGTTTTCAGAGCTCCGCCAAAACTGCCGATTGGTGTTCTTGCTGCACCTACGATTACAACATCTCTCATTTTCATGTCCTCCTTAAAGTTTGCGCGTAATGCGCCAAAATAACTTTTGTCAGATTTTTAACCATTGGTTACTCTTGCTTTTTCTAAAATATTACCATATTTTCTCAGAATTGCAAGAGCTTTTGATAAAAACCCGTTAATATTTTAACAACTTTTTTCAAAGCCGCTAAATTACTTAAATGTCGCGATATATTTTTCAATCATCTTCACCGGTTTGTACGATAGCTTCGCTTTGCGCAAATTCGGGATTCCCATGTCTTCCTCCCGGTTTACATATTCCGTCGAATCCGGCATATTCCGACAAAATTCATTGTTAATTGCCTGATAAAGTCCTCTGAAATTTGTATTCGCCTTTTCAATATGCACGACGATTGTATCCGGACTCAGTCTGCCCCCGACCGTCAGTGCCTGCAGTTTTCCGTCAATCCGAACCGCGCCGCCCATATACCCGGCAGTCTCCATGCGGCGGAACACATCCGCCATCGCTTCCTCTTCCATTTTAAGCAGTTCCAGTTCATGCCCGGAAGATTCCCTGCGCCGGTTCTGCTCACAGACAAAATCCATCGCTTCCTGCGCCATGCCGGATGTAAGCGGAAGATACTCATACGAATAGTTCTTTCGGAAATAATTCAGATGATTCTTTTTAGAATGATAGTCTTTTCCTTTCAGTTCAACCAGATCGCTGTGCCTGTAGACGTAATCGTAGTTGGCTCGGTCTTCTGAAAAGCACAGATGTCCCGGAAGCGCCTCTTCCAGCATCCCGATCATATGCCCCGGAATCAGCCTCAGCTGAAAGGAGTGCCCTTTCGCCTCAAAACAGGCCTTGGCCTCCAGAACAGCCGCGCGCACACCCTCCGGTTCATAGACTCCGTCTTTTGTCAGCGGCGGCATGAGAAACGGCTCAGCCGAACCTTCGTCTTCCAGATTGCTTGCCCCCGCAAGCAACAGGTATCTTCCGGAAGGTTTCCAGCAGAAACAGTTGATAGTTCTCCACATATACAGAGAAGAGAAGCACAGTCCCGAAGTCTGATAGTCGTACCCCTTCAGATATTCCTCCAAAACCGTTCTGTCTTCTATGCGAACGCGGTTTTCGAATATAAACATTTATTTTACAATCGCGGAGATGGCTTTAAAGCCATCTGCCTTCGCGCCTCCCATCAGTTCGTAAAGGACGGATTCATAGGTGGTAACGATAATTCCGGCAGCTGCCATTCGCTGTCGGCTGCACAGATTATCCTGTTCCTTTCTGGAAGCAACACAATCCTGAATTACATACACGTTATATCCGTCTTCCGCCAGCTGCAAAGCGGTCTGCTGCACGCAAATATGCGTCTCTATCCCAATAAGAATAACGGTTTTCTTTCCTGTTTCCTCCAGAGCCCGTGTAAAATCCGGCTCTCCCATGGCGCTGAAGGTAATCTTTTCGATGGGTGAAAATGCACCCAGCGCTTCGGCAACTTCCGGAACGGTAGGTCCCAGACCTTTTGTATACTGCTGAGTCACAAGCACTGGAATATTAAGGATACGGAGTCCCTTGGCCAGTTTTACGACTGTCTCCTGCAAGACTCGCGCATCTGCCATAGCTGGCAGCAGCTTTGTCTGCAGATCAATCGCTACCAGCACGGCGTCTTCTTTTTTGATCAGGCTCATTCTTCCAGCCTCCATTTCTTTATTTCATCCACCAGCTCATAGTCTGTCAAATCGTAATGCAGGGGCGTAATGCTGGCATATCCATCCTGCATGGATATTACATCAATATCATCAGGAAGACCTTCATAAACGACCGGGTTTCCTTCATACCAGTACTGCGTCTTCCCGTTCTCGCCGGTTTTTGGGCGGAACCACTCCTTGTACTCCCGCATCCCCAGCCTTGTATATTTTACACCCTTAATCTCCTCCTTCGGAAGATCCGGTGTGTTAATATTCAATACCGTTCGCGCGCTCATTTTTGAAAATCCGTTCCTGCATACACCGAGCGCCAGCTCGCAGGCCAGCTCAAAATGAGTTGCCTTATGGCTGTTTACGGAAACAGCAACGGAAGGAATTCCGCACAGCGATCCCTCAATGGCCGCGGATACCGTTCCCGAATACAGAGTATCCGTCCCCAGATTTCCTCCCAGATTAATTCCGGAAAAGACCATATCGATCTTAATTCCCTGATCGTTTAAAATCTTTGTCCCGATTTTTACACAATCCGCTGGGGTTCCCGTTATCGCGTAAGCTTTTACCGCATGTTCAAAGTCTGTTTCTTCCACTTCGATGGGCTTGCCCACTGTGATTCCATGACCGGACGCGCTCCGCTGCGTATGAGGCGCGCAGACATAGATTTTCGCGGCTTGAGACAACGATTTTACCAGATTCCGAATACCGGAAGCCTGTATGCCGTCATCATTTGTCACTAAAATATTCAATCTACCCAGTTCCCTTTCTGCAAAATCAATACCATACTTCGCTATTATATCATAATCTAATCGGTTTAAGAATTCCCTTTTTTATCCCGAAACAAAAGACGAAAATTTCAGATTTTTCCCCAAAGCTATTTTTCTCCGTCTCCCAGAACCTTTCCGATGGAGTCATTAATCACCAGCGTAGCCTTACTGTCATACTGTGTCTGTGATTTGTTAATCAAAATCAGATCCTTCCCGCGGAAATATTGAATCAGCCCTGCCGCGGGATATACCACAAGGGATGTTCCCCCGACGATTAGCGTATCCGCCTGTGAAATCGCGCGCACTGCTCCCGAAATGACATCCTCGTTCAGAGCTTCTTCATAAAGAACCACATCCGGCTTTACCACACCCCCGCACGCTTCACATTTGGGAACATTGCCGCTGCAGTTCGCCTTGTCCATGATGTAGTCCAGGTCGTAGAAAGCGCCGCATTCCATACAATAATTCCGCAGCACCGAGCCATGCAGTTCATAAACTTTTTTGCTTCCCGCCTTCTGATGCAATCCGTCAATGTTCTGCGTTACCACCGCCGACAGTTTACCTTCCCGTTCCAGTTCAGCCAGCGCGATATGCGCCTTGTTCGGTTCTGCCTCTCGATAGATCAGATTATTTTTGTAATAATCAAAAAAAGTCTCCATATTATTCATAAAAAATGAATGAGACAGCATCGTTTCCGGCGGCTGCCCATACTGAGATACCGCCTGATACAGTCCGCTCTCCGAACGGAAATCCGGGATATCACTTTCCGTGGAAACCCCCGCGCCGCCAAAAAAGACAATTCTGCCGCTGCGCGCAATCACTTCTTTTACTCTTGCATCCATCTGGTTCCTTCCTTTCCCGCTTACGAATCCAACGATTCCACTTCCCTGTACTCCTGCGGAATCTCGAAGAATTCCTCAGGCACATCGCCGTCCTGCAGTTTTGTAATGGTGTCAATTTTCGTGTAGATCAGCTGATTATCCTCGCCATCCTTACCTTTCTGTTCCTGCGTCGTTACAATCGCGTACAGTTCACCGCCGTCATCCACAAGGTACCGCTGTTTGTACACATAAGTGTCAGTTTCAACTGTTTCACCGTCTTCTCCAAAGCCTTCCATCTCGAATTCATCCTGGTATTCATCATACGCCCAGTTCTTGCCGTCCAGCTCCATTTCGGAAGTTTTCACATACTCCAGTTCAATCTCTTCGCCGACCTCTTCCAGTTCATCTTTCGTGTATGCCTTCTGCTGATCGTCCACCGTATAGTACGCGTCCTTCGTCTCTATTTCACGTAGGTTCACCTCAGATTCCCCTGTCGCCACGACAAACGTGCCGTCCTCGCTGCGCCCCTGCGCCATTACACTTTCCATCGGCTCCGAATTTTCTTCATCTTCAAACTGCTCGGAGACATTCGCCTCGTAGTAATACACGGTATCGTCGCCTTCCAGCAGCTGGTAATATGAATCCGCCACGTGTCCGCCCTTCTTTTCGGCGGAAGGCGCTTCACCCGTGCCTTTCCCGCTATCCGTCTGCTCATCGCCGCATGCCGCTGTACTTAAAACCATAATCAGAATTAAAATGATCGCCGCCGCTTTTTTCATGTCCGCTCCTTTTCCCGGTTTGTTCCGTTATATATATGCCCTGTTTTTATGTATCCGTCCGCAGTTCTCAGAACAGCAGCACCGCCGCCAAATACAGCAGGAGAATATAGCAGGCTGTCACCGCGAATATCAGGTACAGCCGCCTGTTTTCTTCCAGCTCTAAAGCTACCTGTGCCGCCGTTGTCATGCTCACAACCGCAACCGCTGCGGCAATGAGAACCGCGCAAAGTCCGACAGTCGGAGAAACCGCAAGCAGGATCGCGGCAATCATCAGAATCACCGCGGGAAAAATATTCGCGGTCCCGCACGCTCCGATCACGTCTTTCACGGAGCACGAAGCTTTCAAAAGAACGCCTCCTCCCCAGAGAAGCGCAATCCAGAGCGCGTCGATCAAAATCCCGCACAGAAATACTTTTGCCCCAAATCCGAAAGGATCGCCTCCTGCGATCCAGGAACCGCCAATTCCCAGGGCTGCTGTAATCCTCCCCATAAAGACAGCCGCAAGCACCGCAAGTACGATATCTTTTACCACGAAAAAACCGATTCCCGCCGCGAGCATTTCTTCTGACGCGGCTTTTTCGATTGTCTGTACCGGCGCTGAAAAAATATGCTTCATAAAGCCCGGAATGATTCCCCGCACCGTCCGTTTCCGCTGAACCCCGGCAGGCGCGACCTCCCCGGTGGGAGTTCCGCACGCGTCACAAAACGCGGCTCCTCTCGGCAGCTGTCTACCGCATGCCATGCAGAACAGCGCAGCGACTTCCGCTTCCCCGGTTTCCACGGTTTCCCCGGTTCCGCTCTCTTCCGCTTCGCCCCCGGCGCTTCTATCCTCGGGCCGCTCCTGCCGCTCCGCTTCTCCGCGTTCTTCCAGTTCCGGCGCCCTATATGCCGGCGGTTCCGGGATCACCCCACCGCCATCTGCTCCCGGCGATTCTTCCGTGCCGGCAACTTCCTGCGGCTCTTGTGATTCCCTGCGTACTTCCGATTCTTCCGCGGCCTGATCCTCTTCCGGAACAGAGTCCTCGAAGTCCTCTTCTTCCGGTTCCGGACGGAATTTTGCTTTCAGCGCCGCTCCCAGACCGGTTCGCCCCAGGAATCCCCTGGCAGGCTCCTCTTCCGGTTCCTCTTCTGTCTCATCTTCGCTTTCCGGCGCCGCGGGCGTATTCCAGGCGGTTGCCGGCGTGTTGTCCTCGGTTCTCGTCCCCTTTTCGCTTTGCCAGTCCGCCTCTTCTTCCCACTCCTCTTCCGCGTCCCACCGGCTGCCTTCCATCCGTTCCGGCCAGATCAGGACGTCGTCCTTGGACGGCTTTAAAACATCCGGAATTTCCAGCTCCAGCGGCTCATCTGATTTTTTTCCCGTTCCATCCAACCCCAGCGAAACACCGTCTTCCGGAATCTGTTCTCCACTGTCAGAATCCTCATCCACAAGGCCATAAGAAATTTCCTGCTTTTGTTCGGGTTCCGACTCGGATCGGAAACGGTCATCCTCCGGTTCAGACAGGTTCCGTTTTTCCATTTCCCCTGCGCTTCTCCCCGGTTTTACAAATATCATTGTCTGATCGGAAACCCTACTTCCGCTCTCTTTTCCAGAGTCCGCCGCACGCTCTTCTTCATCCATCCCCATCAGCTGCTCCAGATCCGTAACCGGCTCGGACTCTTCTTCAAACAGTTTCGCTTCAGAATCCACAACCAGGGCTCCGCAGTTCTCACAAAATCTGGAATCATCATCAATCCTCGCACCGCAGTTTTCGCAATACATCATCATACCTCCTTAAGAAAAAAAGGGCGAGGGCCTTCGCCCCCAACCCTTTGCACGTCTCTTTTTCAGCTGCGCATATGTGACCATACATAACCGTTTTCACCACGCCGCCTTTTTAATTACATTATCAGGTTTCCTGTGTTTTGTCAAGAAATTCCGACGAATCCGGCTTCTTAGAGATCACCTTTCAGGTAATCCAGAAAAATGCTTTTTATCTCCGCATAATAGCTTTTACTGATGGGAATTTCTCTCCGATTCTCAAACACAAATTTCTTGTTTTTCATTGTAATCACCCTGGTAATATTCACAATATAGCTATTGTGGCATCTTAAAAACCGGTAATCTACCTGATCCGCCATATCCTCGAATTTTCCATAATAAGTAAGAACACCCTCTGTTGTCTGTACATGTATTTTTCTTTTTTCCTTTTCAAAATAAAGGATCTGATCCAGCGGGACTTTCTGAACGCCCTGTTTGTTCGAAACAATAAATTCCCTCCGGGTAATCCGTTCCAATTTTTCTTCCGCCCTCCGGATCGCCTGCTCCAAAAGATCATGCTCCAGCGGTTTCTTTAAAAAATAGATATGATCGACATCGTAGACATCCTGATAGTATTTATCATACGCGGAAAGAAAAATAATCTGAGAATCCGGCTGATGATCCAACACAGCCTTTCCCGCTTCAATGCCGGTTTCCCCTTCCAGTTCCACCTCCAGAAAGACAATATTCGTTTCGCTCGGATGTTCCGATACATATTGTTCCAGCTCATCCTTTCCCCTGAACAGCTTCGCTCCCCGTACCCCTTCCCCCGCGATTTCCAGGCTTTTCTTCTTCAGCAGTTCCGAAAAAGAAAGATCCGAATCGCAAATGAGTACTTTCCACATGTTAAGCTCCCTGTCTCTTTTCACACTTTGATACAATCAGCGCCTGCGCCTCCAGCGGCATTGGGTTCGAAAGCAACTCCAGCGCTTTCAATAATTTTATCATCTTCCAACTATTTGTGCGCGAATTGTAATAAAAAGCACGCAAAATGTAACAAACGAACTTATTCTGGTCATCTATAACTGAAATTCGGTCAGATGTTTCCGGTAGCGCATAGGCATCATCGTCTTTTGGCAACGCGGATTCAGTCTTTCTTTGATTGCCATCTGTTCAAAATAGGTTTTCCACATATTCCGATAATCCTGTTCCGCTTCCGAAAATGGAATCCGATCGCGTTCCGTAAAGTTCCGCACATACCACTCCCCCCGATAAGCGGCAAGCGCTTTACCGCGTTTCACATCATGAATCAGAAACGGTTCATTTTTAAAACGATCACAAAAATGCGGCGCCAGGAATTCGATTACATCGCACTTCGGCTCGACGAGACTGTAAAGCGCCCCGTTTTCTAATTCGGAAAAACGAACCAGTCCCTTCAGTTTGTGCACTTCGTTGTTCACTCTTTTTTCCGCCGCCTGCGCAGCAAAAACAATGGGTTCTCCGTGAAGCAGACTCACACCGGCTCCTTTCACAAACCCCAGGCGGACGTAGTTAAGAATTTTGCACTCTTTTTCTTCCGCGTCTGAGGAAAAAACTTTGTAAATTCTTCTCAAATCATAGAAAGAGATTTTCTTTTCAATCGCTTCATATACGATTACCGCTTTTTTGACATCCGTCTCTATTTCCCGGAATCCTCCCAGCATACCCGACTGATATTCCTCCCGCGGAAAAATCCCGCTGGCCTTCTCCGTGTAATAATGATGATAAATACAGGTCAGCACACCTTCAAACGTCCCGTCATACAGATAATCAACCATTTGTCAGCACCTTCCCCGTTTTTTCCTCAATCGCCGGCGAAATTCCCGATCCGCCTCCAAACATTGACATTTGAATTCCATCGTTTATCTGCAATATTTGATTTTTTATGACATCCGGTGAAAAATCGATCTGTCCGTAGAATTTTCCCGAACAGGTCAAAAAATATTTTGCCCGTTTTAGCGCCACTCCCATTTTTTTCAGATCCTCATAACGCACTGCCGCGGCTCTCCGCTGCCGCACAATTCTCCGCGCGGAAACCGTACCTATACCAGGAACACGCAAAAGAAGCGACAGCGGCGCTTTGTTGATTTCAACAGGGAACTGATCCAGATTCCGCAGAGCCCAGGCAATCTTCGGATCCAGATCCGTATCCAGGTTTGGATTCTCATCATCCAGAATCTCGGACACTTCAAATCCGTAAAACCGCAGAAGCCAGTCCGCCTGATACAATCTATGTTCTCTCGCAAGCGGGGGCGCGGCCAGCGCATCGGGAAGAATCGGGGATGGCAGCACCGGAATGTACGCGCTGTAATATACCCGCTTCAGCTTAAAAGTATGATACAAATACTCCGTAGTCGTCAGAATCTGCCGATCCGTCTCCTGATCCGCGCCGATAATCATCTGCGTTGTCTGCCCCGCAGGGGCGAATACTTCCTTTTTGCTTCGCCGCGCCATCAGCATGCCCGCCGAAGACGCAAAACCGTTTTCGCCGTTCACCTCTTCCATATTCTGCTCTTTTCGAATCTGCCCCAACGCGGCGATCGTCCCTCCGGTACCTTCGGAAATATAGTTTTCCGGAGAATTCAGCTTTTCTCCCTGAAACATCGTTCCCGGTCCTTTCAAAGCGTTCCGCTCAATCAGAGTATTGGTAATCTGCCGCATGGGCGCGAAAATTTGTTTTGGTTTTTTCTGCGGCGCGAACCGCGCCAGACTCCGGCTCGTAGGCATTTCAATATTCACGCTCAGCCTATCCGCCACCAGTCCGATCGCGTGTACCAGTTCCGGAGAAACTCCCGGAATAATTTTAGCGTGAATATATCCCGCAAATCCGTAATCTTCCCGCAGAAGCTGAAGGCAGCGTAAAATCCGTTCCGCGGTATAATCCGGAGAAACTTCCACCGCGGAACTCAGAAATAAACCTTCAATATAATTGCGCCTATAAAACTCAATGGTAAGCCGCGCCAGTTCCTCAGGCTCAAAGGAAACTCTCCGCGCGTCAGAACTCCTGCGGTTGACGCAATATTCGCAGTCGTAGGCGCACTTGTTGGTAAACAGGACTTTCAGCAGGGAAATACATCTGCCGTCCGCTGACCAAGTGTGGCAGATTCCTTCCGAAGCACCGCTTCCGATTTTCCGATTGTTCCGCCTTTCCACACCGCTGCTGGAACAGGACACATCGTATTTGGCGCTGTCCGCGAGAATTTTCAGTTTGTCCAGTATCTGATCCATACGGATGCTTTCCATCACCTGTCTCCTTTCGCTCCACAAAGAACTTACATTCTTATTTTAACATATAAAGAACATATGTTCAATACACTTATCAGCCGAAGAATAGTTGTATTTTTTTACCTGAATTGTTAATATTGATAGTAAGTATTGATTTTTAAAGAAAGGAAAACAGGCAGCAGATATGAAAAAGAACGCCTTTGTTCTCAGTGGAGGCGGCTCGCGGGGCGCGTACGAGTTAGGGGTCTGGCAGGCGCTGCGGGAGCTTGGAATTCCCATCCACATTGCAGCCGGCACCTCTGTCGGCGCGTTAAACGGAGCCATGGTGGCGCAGGACGATTTCGAATTGGCGGTCCGTCTATGGAACGAGTTGGAAACCCACATGGTTTTTGATCTGGATGAAAAAAAAGAAAAGCATCCAAGATTCGATTTTGAAATTGGCGGAATGAACACCGGCGAAGCCCTTGCCTATGCCAAAGAAATTCTGACAAAGGGAGGAGCCGGCACCAGCGGACTTGAAAAAATCGTAAACGATTATGTGGATGAAGAGAAAATAAGAAATTCTTCTGTACAGCTGGGTATTGTCACAGTCGAATTTCCATCCCTAAAGCCTCATTACCTTTTTACAGAGGATATTCCGCAGGGCAGACTGAACGATTATATTCTGGCCAGCACCGCCTGTTTTCCCGCGGTCCAGGCCAGAGAAATCGGCGAATCCCATTTTATTGACGGAGGCTATGCGGATGTTATGCCAGTAGAGCTTGCTCTGCAGAAAAACGCGGATCGGATCTTTGCCGTCTATCTGGACGCCGCGGGCTTTGTCAGGAAGGAAGATTTAAAATCAGCAGAGAAAAAGGTTTCCCAGCTTCTGATCATTGAAAGCAGGTGGGATCTGGGCAACTTCCTGGTCTTTGATACGGATAATACACGCCGCATTATGCGCCTGGGTTATCTGGACGCCATGAAAGCGTTCCGGGTTTTTGACGGAGAAAAGTTTTCCTTCGCAAAGGGAGCGTTTACCCGCCACCAGCTGACTGGCGCGGAAGCCTGCGCCGAAATCTTCAAACTTGATCCCGGAATCCTTTATACAAAGGAAAACCTGCATGAGCATCTGGCAAAAGCGGTTTCCCGGACAGCCCTGCCGGAGATCAATGATATCCATACCGCGGAAGACGCTCTGCGTAAGCTGAATCAGCGGACGCTGGTGCTGTTTATCGCGGAGAACCTGCAGAAAAAGGACGCGGACAGCGTTTTCACAGAAAAGAACGTATTCCGGCTGCTGAAAGAGGAAATTGTCGCGGCCAATTATCTTGTGCGCAGCGGAATATTTCAAAATCCCGCGGATTAGTCATAGAATGATATACCTCAAATTGAAGAAAGGAACTTCCCATGGAACTGATACCAACAGGCACAGCTGTTTACCTGGCCATTTACGCTCTCTTTGATATTGGATTCGAGACTGCTTTTTTCCTATGGTTTTTCAAGCCAAAGCACAGTTTAAAGCGTTGTACCACACTCTATATCCTACTTGTAACATTATGGAATGTTCAAATATCCTATACATCTATTTATGTGCCATACAAAAACCATATATTCAACAGTCCTGTTTACATGGTTCCTTGCTCCATTTTTTTCATGGCACTGTTTCTGTTCTTCTTTCAGACCTGCGTAAAGGGATCCTCCATTCGAAATTACGCAATCTATCTGCTCCTCGGCTATACCGTATATCCCGCGCTTTTTGTGTGTTCTTTCCTGCGGAAACTCACCGGCTGGCCTTCCTCTATGGCTTCTGTCACCATTTCTGATTTTCCGGACTGCGCCTGTACGCTGCTCTTTTATGCCATTACCGCTCTCCTTTTAAAAAGAGCGTCTCGCCACTGGGCAGAAACTTTTCAGAAAATCCCGCTTATCGCCGCATGGCTCCTCATACTTTTCGAGACTCTGGGAGCTCCGGTTGCTTCCGCAGCCTTTCTTTATTCATCTCTCCATCTAGAAGGGATTTCCGCAACACTCGGTTTTTTTATCGCCACACTGCTCTTATTCTTTATCCTTGCTCTGCTCATTGCCATCGCCCTGTCCATCGCCAGCGCCCGCGCCGCTGAGCAGACAAGCCGCCTGGTACAGGCGCAGCTCGAGCTTCAGCATAACTACTATGCTTCCATGAGTAAGACACAGACCATGCTCCGCGGGCTGCGTCATGACCTTGCCAATCATTTATCCGTGCTTTCCGCGTTAAAAGAAAGCGGTCGCGAAGAAAAGCTCCGCCAGTATGAGGATTCCCTTCTGGACTTCTGTACCCGGATTGAGGAACAGGCGGCGCCTGACCCAAAATGGGAAAACTGGAAGCTTCCCGGTCTCACCCCTCAGGAGCACCACGCGTTCTGCTCCGCGCTGGAACGTCTGCTCCAGCACCCAGGGATTCCCGAACATGCTGCCCGGGTCTGCCGCAATATGGACAGCCTGGAGATTCTTTTTTCCAAAAATCAGATTTCCAAAAGAACCCTCAGGCGCATAAAAAAAGATATTTATTGGGAAGTCATTTCCCAGATTTCAAACCGCCATCAAATTCATCCACACTGGAAGGAAGGAGACGACCAATGGGAATTTATACTGAATTTTTAGGAACACTTCTGTTTCTTTCGCTTTTCGCGTCAGCCGCTCTGGCAATCGCTCTCATCCTTTACCGAAAGCGCATCCGCGAAAAGGATTTTTTTCTAAAAAAATGGGAGTCTTTTGGCGGTTATACGGAGTATACCGGTTCCTTTTTTGAGGAAGCGGTCTCCGTTATCGGCCAGATCCGCCGCGCGATCCGCGTTTTCCATACAAATTCGGACAGAACCCGGCTTTCTCAGGAAGAAACCGCTTTTCTCGCCGACTGCGACGCGCTGTTAAATAATACCTTTACCGGAAACGAAACCGTCGACGCATTACTGTTCACAAAGAAAAAGCGCTGCAGCGAGTTGGGAATCCATTTCACTTTGGAAATACAGGCAATTCCGGATGGGGAGCTTTCCGAGCTTTTAATCACCTCCCTCCTTGGGAATCTCCTGGACAACGCCATCGAAGCGGCCGCCGCTTCCGGACATAAGGCGCCTCGGATATCAGTCCGCAGTTATATTCGCAAATCCGTATGGATTGTAAAAACGGAAAATACGAAAGACATTCAGGCGAGGCCATTAGAGGTACAGATGAAAACAAGCAAAAAAGAAAAAAAAGATCACGGCATCGGGCTCCCGATTCTCCGTCAAATAACCAATCAGTATGATGGTTCTCTGACGTTCCGTGATCTTGAAGGTTCTTTTGAAGTACAGGCCATGCTGGTGCTTCCCGCGTAAATCCATTCCCTTTTACAGGCTGTTGCTCAGATACTCCAAAAATTTATTTCTTGCCTGTCCGTAATAGGATTTACTGATCGGAATTGCCCTGCCGTTTTCGAAGAAAAACTTTTTATCGGAAAGCTTCTGCGCCTTCGCGATATTCACAATATAGCTATTATGGCATCGCAAAAAACGCTCGTCCAGTTGCTCTTCAATTTCTTCAAAGCGTCCATAAAAAGAATATCTTTTTTCCGTAGAGTGGATATGGATTTTCCGTTTTTCTTTTTCAAAGTATAAAATAATGCTGAGGGGGATTTGCTCTGTTCCAATTCTCCCCGGCATATGAAAATTAGCCTCTTTTATCTGCTCCAAACGCTGTATAGCGCGAGATAGCGCCTGTTTCAGGCGCTGTCTTTTCACAGGCTTTTTCAAAAAATAAATATGCTCCACTTCGTAGACATCCAAATAATAATCATCGTATCCGGACATAAAAATGATTTGCGTATCCGGATTTGCTCGCTGAAGATTTTTCGCCACATTGACGCCATTGTTATTCTTCAGTTTTACATCCAGCATTACAATCACCGGTTCATCCGGATGCTCCGCAACATAAAACTCCAGCTGCTCTTCCAGGACAAAAGTTTCTACATGCAGATTCGCCCTTCCCATGATTTCCAGGACATCCTGCTTTATACCCTCCGCAAAGAAAATATCATCATCACATATAAGCACTTTCTTCATTCGTCTCTTGTCACGTCCTATTCTGTAAATATCATTTTGAGATTCTGAAGTTTTATTTTATCATATTTTCTTCATTTAATTTTCACATTGTAACAAATCTCCCTTGAAATGTAACAAACGTCACTTTATTCGTACTTTTCATCAAGCCGATACGCGAAATAACGGCGGGCCGGTGTTTTATAAAGAGCCGCGGCCAAAATTTCCGCAACAATAATTCCTACCACAAACTGCCCCACATTCCATGGAATTCCGATTACCGGCGCGACCCAATTTCCGACGATAACGCCTTCCGCCACGTAGTATCCGGCCACCATAAAAATACCGGCCAGCACCATTCCAAGCAATTCCAGCACGGGAATACCCGCAAAGCGCAGACGGGCTTTTTTTATCGCCGCATTTAAAAACATTCCCAGAATAATCGCCATTACGCCTTTAATGACAAAGGTCCAGGGCGCCCAGACCGGCGCTCCTCCCATAATATCCCCTAGTGCTCCGCCAATGGCCGCGGCCATCGCTCCATTTTTCCAGCCCAGTATCAATACCGACAGGAAAATCATCGCGTCTCCCAAATGCACATATCCTTGGGTACCAGGGATCGGAATGCGGATAAACATAATTGATACAATAATAATTCCAATCATCAGCGCCGTCATTACCAGATTAGCTGTACGAGTCGTATTCCTCATTCTTTCTGTCCTCACTTTACTAATTTGTCTCTGCGTATTATAATACAGGAAAAGTGTATACAGATAAATGTACAAAAATAATTATTTTTTCAGGTACAGTAAGGAGATTACATGAAAGCAATTATTCCCAATATTGACGAGACCTCCAAACGGCCCTATTACCTTCAGCTTTACGATTACATAAAGAACGCGATTCTTTCCGGAGAAATTTCCACAGGAGAAAAGCTCCCTTCTCTCCGCAATCTTTCTAAATCACTGGGGCTCAGTATGACGACCGTGGAGCTTGCCTACAGCCAGCTCGCGGTCGAAGGGTATATTTACAGCCGACCGCAGTCCGGCTATTACGCGGACAATGTCCGCACACCCGGAGCTGTACCGGTCTTGAAAAAAATGGACAGTTCGCCGCTGGATCAGACTCTGGAGGCACAGGAACCGGAATACTATTACGATCCGGACTGCTTTGACTTTAATAAATGGAAAAAATGTGTAAATAAGGTCATTACCGAGTATTCACCGCTGCTATTTTTTGAAAGCGATCCCCAGGGCGAAAAGGCGCTGCGGTACGAAATCGCCAAATATCTCTACCAGTCCAGAGGTGTTTCCTGTACTTCCTCTCAGATTGTGATCGGGGCGGGTACACAGCAGCTGACAAACCAGCTTACCAATATTCTGAAAGCCATGTCCATCGATCACATCGCGGTGGAGGATCCCGGTTATATACCGGTCATTAACATTTTCCGCGACAGAGGATTCGCCATCACTCCTGTAAAAGTAGGAAAGGAAGGGGTTCGTATCGAAAAACTGCCCTCTAATATCCGCTCCGCGGTCTATGTAAGTCCCTCCAATCAGGTTCTTACCGGCGCCGTCATGCCCATCGGCCGCAGGTACGAACTCCTGGACTGGGCTTTTCAGAACAACAGCATCATCATGGAAGATGACTACGACAGCGAGCTCCGCTATTTCGGAAAACCGATCCCTGCTCTGCAGGGCCTTGACACCAAGGGAAGCGTCGTATACCTGGGCTCCTTTTCGGCAACCCTTTTTCCCTCCATTAAAATCAGTTATATGGTGCTTCCTCCCGCCATGTCGGAGATCTTTCAGAAAATCCGGGATGACTATACCCAGACCTGTTCGAAGATGGAGCAGCTCACTTTAGCTCTGTTTATGGAAAAGGGATTTTATCAGACCAATATCAAAAAGCTGCGCAGTCTGTACGCCCAGAAGCTGCAGACCATTCTGCGCTGCTTGAAAACGGATTTTACCGATCCCATCAACACCGCCTCCGGCCTTACCGTCATTGTTCGGATTAACAGTAAAAAAAATGCCGACACCCTTTGCGCGGAAGCGCGCAGCCTGGGGATCACCGCGTTTCCCGCGTTTTCCCCGGTCTCCGCAAATACAAGCAGCAAAGCGCCGTCCGATCCCGTGCCGCTGGTTTTGTACTATAACCAGATTCCTTTAAAGGATATTCCGGAAGCGGTCAGAGAACTGCTGGAAAAGTGGCGCGCATAAGCAACGCCATTTTACGGCAAAAAACAAAACACTGCGGAAAGCGTTTCGCATCCCGCAGTATTCTGCTGTTTTGTGTTTTATTATTTATAATGTAAAAGGTGGTGAGCCTTGTCACCCGCAAGGAGACCGTTGTACAGCGCTTCTGCAACCGGGTTTTCCGCGGAAAGTTTTACATTGGACATCCGATCCGCCTCATACATACCCGCCGAACGTTCCGGTTTTGCTCTGTCAGCAACAAACGGCTGACCGGCTCCGGCAATACATCCGCCTTCGCACGCCATTACTTCTACGAAATCATAATGTACTTCCCCGGACTGGATTTTCTGAATCAAGTTTTCCGCGTTTTTCAGACCGCTTACAACCGCGATGGACAGTTCCCTGTCTTTATATGGAACCTTCACTTCTTTCAGACCGTCAAATCCTCTGACACCGGTGAAGGAAATATCCGCAAGATGATATCGCGCTTCTTCCCCCATGACATAGCGGATTACCGCCTCGGTCACGCCTCCGGTTACGCCGAAAATAATACCCGCGCCGCTGGCGATTCCAAATGGCATATCTACGGCTTCCGGCATAATATCTTCGAAACGCAGACCTGCTTCCCGAATCATGTTGGCAAGTTCTACGGTTGTAATGGAGTGAGCGATTGTCGCTTCATCACCGTAGGTCATATCATCTCTATGAATCTCATATTTCTTCGCTGTACAAGGCATGATCGCCACAACCTTTGTCTTCTTCGGCTTTTTGCCTTTTTCATTGAGTTTTGCCCGTTCTTTCAGAACAGAACCCAGCATCTCCATCGGAGATTTGCAGCTCGAAACATTATCCAGCAATTCCGGATGGTTGATTTCCGCGTAGCGTACCCACGCCGGGCAGCAGGATGTAAAGAGCGGAAGCTCATTATCTCCCCTTTCCAGCTTCGCCATCAGTTCTCTTGCTTCCTCGATAACCGTAAGGTCCGCGCCGGTAGCGGTATCATAAACTTCGTCAAATCCCATTCTTCTCAGGGCTCCAACGATTTTTCCCATTACATTGGTTCCCTTCGGCATATCAAACTCATCTCCCAGCGCAACCCGGACAGCAGGCGCAATCTGAGCAACAACAATCGTATCATCATCATAAAGGTCTTCCCACAACGCGTCTAAGTCATTTTTAATTGTAATTGCTCCTGTTGGACAGATTGCCGCGCACTGACCGCAGTTCACGCAATTCGTCTCGGAGATTGGCATATTGAATGCCGTGGTAACCTGCATATTGGATCCTCTGTACGCATAGTCAATAGCGCCTACATTCTGGATTTCCGCACACATACGCACGCAGTCCCCGCAGATAATACACTTATTCGGGTCTCTGCTGATGGAAAGAGAGGAATCATCCTTCTCGTCCCAGATACTGTAAGGCTCGAAGCGTACATCTTTCAGGCCGAAGCGCTGCGCCAGATCCTGCAGCTTACAGTCAAAGTTTTTTTCGCAGGTTGTACAATCCCTGCAGTGATCCGCCAGCATCAGTTCCAGAATCATTCTTCTGTATTTCTGAAGCCGCGGTGTATTGGTCTTTATTTCCATGCCGGAGCGCGGCGGAGTGGAACAGGATGCCATGATTTCACCATGCTTTCCCTCCACTACGCACATTCTGCATGCTCCGTATGTAGATAAAGCTGAATAGTAACACAGAGTCGGCAGGTCAATTCCCGCTTTTCTGATTACATCTAAGATATTTTTCTCTCCCTCAATCGCTACAGGGAGACCGTCAATTACCATAAACTTTTTATTATTCATTGTATTCATTGTGATTAAGCCTCCTTGATCGCTTTGAATTTACAGGACTCCAGACAGGCACCGCACTTGATGCACTTGCTCTGGTCGATTTCGAACGGTTCTTTTACCTTTCCGCTGATCGCGTCAACCGGGCAGACTCTTGAGCAGAGACTGCAGCCCTTGCAAAGAGACGGTTCGATGTAAATTTTCTTCAGCGCCTGGCAGGTCTTGGTTCTGCAGTGCTTATCCTGAATATGTTCAATGTACTCATCTCTGAAGTATTTCAGCGTGGAAACAACCGGATTTGCAGCTGTTTTCCCCAGTCCGCACAACGCCGTGGAGGTGATGGTGTCGGACAGCTCTTCCAGCATATCCAGATCGGACATTTCGCCCTTTCCGGCAACGATCTTTTCCAGAATTTCCAGCATTCTTCTGGTACCTTCTCTGCAAGGTACACATTTTCCGCAGGATTCGTTCTGGGTGAAGTTCATGAAGAATCTCGCTACTTCAACCATACAGGTATCTTCATCCATTACAACCAGCCCGCCGGAGCCAATCATAGCACCCGCTTTTTTCAGGCTGTCAAAATCCAGAGGCAGATCCAGATGTTCTTCTGTCAGACAGGCTCCGGACGGTCCGCCGATCTGTACGGCTTTGAATTTCTTTCCGCCTCTTACGCCGCCGCCTACGTCGAAGATAATATGTCTTAAAGTTGTTCCCATCGGAACTTCGATGAGTCCTGTGTTCACAATGTTTCCGGTCAGAGCAAACGCTTTGGTTCCCGGGCTCTTTTCCGGTCCGATGCCTTTATACCAGTCCGCTCCGTTTTTAATAATGATCGGCACATTGGCAAAGGTTTCTACGTTGTTCAGCAGAGTCGGCTTGCCGAACAGTCCGTGTTCTACCGTTCTTGGCGGTTTTACACGCGGCATACCTCTGTCCCCTTCGATAGAAGTGGTCAGCGCGCTGCCTTCGCCGCATACGAACGCGCCCGCGCCCTTTACAATATGAATATCAAAGTCAAATCCTGTTCCCAGGATGTTTTTTCCCAGAATTCCGTATTTTCTGCAGTCGGTAATCGCCTTATCCAATCTTTGTACAGCCAGCGGATACTCAGCTCTTACATAGATATATCCTTCTTTCGCGCCTGCCGCGTATCCCGCGATCATCATGCCTTCCAGCATTTTATGCGGGTCTCCTTCCATGATGCTTCTGTCCATGAAAGCGCCCGGGTCTCCCTCGTCACCGTTGCAGACTACATATTTAATCGGGTCTTTCTGCGATTTTACCTGGGTCCATTTTCTTCCCGCAGGAAAACCGCCGCCTCCTCTTCCTCTCAGGTTGGAGTCATAAATTGTTTTTACAATGTCGTCCGGCGTAATGTCAAACAGGCATTTTTCCAGCGAACTGTAACCGCCGTACGCAATATATTCTTCGATGGATTCCGCGTCAATCTGTCCGCAGTCTTCCAGTACGATTCTTTCCTGGTTCTTATAGAACGGGATTTCCTCCTGCACCGGGTAAGTAATGCCGTCTCTGGAATAAATCAGACGATCAATCACCTCATCTTTGACAATAGACTTTTCTACGATTTCTTCGCAGTCATCCAGTGAAACTTTCAGATATAACAGTTTTGCCGGCTCAATGCGGAGCAGCGGTCCCATTTCACAAAATCCGTGGCACCCGCTCTTTTTCAGGCCGATATGATTTCCCTCTTCTTCTTTTTCCAGATTCACCTGACAATTCAGGCCTTTTTCCTCAATCAGTTCCTTTAATCTTTCATAAATCTCCATGGACCCGCCGGCCACACAGCCCGTTCCTCCGCAGACATAAATTTTCTTTGTCTGACGATCGATCTGTTCCAGAAAAGCTTCTCTGGATTTCTGCAGCATTTCTCTGTTTTCAATTGCCATTTTTGTGCTCCCTTCCTACTTTAATTCCGAAAGAAGGTCTACCGCCTTCTCCGGGGTCATTGCCGGATGTACTTTGTCGTTTACCGTCAGAACCGGCGCCAGGCCACAGGCTCCGAGACACGATACGGTTTCAACTGTGTACATCAGATCATCCGTCGTGTTCTTGCCGTCCGTAAGGCCCAGTTCTTTTCTGAGGGCTTCCAGAATCGGAATGGATTTCCGCACATGGCAGGCTGTGCCGTCGCAGATTTTAATCACGTATTTGCCTTTCGGTGTAAGCGAGAAGTTTTCATAGAAAGTCGCGATACTATAAATCTTTGCGAGGCTTACACCCAGCTTTTCCGACAGATAGTCGAACGATTCGCGAGGCAGGTACCGGTATTCTTCCTGGATATCCTGCAGGATCGCAACAATCGGTTTTTCACCGCTGTGGGCATTAATGATTTCATCAATTTTTTGATACAGTTCTTTATTGTCCATAATTTCCTCCTGAATAGAGTTCTTTTGAAAAGAAATACTCTGGCATGCGTTGTTATTAGTTTAACGCAATTTTGTTACTATGCTTTATCTGTTTTTTCTTCTCACATTTTTAATTTTACTGGTCAAATTGCGGTTTGTCTAGCCTAACTTATGTACTTTTTTGCTTTCTTTTTATAATTTTAAAGGTTTTTCGGAATTTCTGCAAAACCCGAATTACAATTCTATGATTAAAATTCACTTTTATTTTTGTCCATTTTCGCTTTATTGTACGAAAGTGATTGATATTTTTTTAACTATGTGTTTTATCCCTGCTTCTTTCTGCATGCCCTCACCTTCACGCAGAGTTCTTGCTGTACGAATATCCTGCCGCACACAAAAAGTATTTGAGATTTTTTGGTTCTATATGGTATAATTCAAGTGTTGTGTAGCGAAAGCGTAAGTCCAAACGGACTTACGCTTTTTCTTTTATACTCGAAAAAGGAGCGTATCTCCTTTTACAAATATGCGGTCTGTTCTGATTTTTTATTGCATAATACAGAAAGGAAAGTGATTTTATATGATTTATAAAGAAAACAGACGAAAAAATCTTACTCTTGCAATTTTATCCCTATCCCTGCTGACGGTCATGGCCGGAGCGGCTGTCGCTCCGGCCCTCAATACCATCAAAGCCTACTTCAATGGAGTGAATCAGACTCTGACACAGATGATTATCAGCATCCCCGTTCTGCCGTTTCCGCACAAAGCAAAGTGCCACAAGGATACCGATTCCGCAGAGGCTGACGAGAATTCCCGGGATAAAGCCATCCGGAAGGTAAGTCAGACAGATCTCATGCTCACCCGCGCTCAGATGCGCCGCGAGGAAGGCGCCGCCAAAGGTTTCCGTTTCCACTTTTTCTCCGTCCACTTCCAAAGTCCAGCCCTTCTCATAAGGAATCGACGTCACAAAGAAGCCGTTCTCTTTCACCTGAATGGTTCCGGAAATTTCGGTATCGCTGTAAGCATCCACCTGGAGCGTTTCATCATCCAGCAGCGCGTAGGCCCGATCCCACGCGTCCATATCCATCCCGCAGGCATACGCTGTAATGTCTCCAGCCTGACCGGTTTCGTACTGAATATCAATGATAATGCGTTCTCCCGCTTCACACTCTCCAAGACTTACGATGGCGCCGCAGTCCTCGGTCAGCTGTACCAGTTCTCCGTTTTCCCGTCTGGCTGTAATGCTCTCCGCGCCGGCAGTCTCTACATAAACATATACCTGCTGACTGCTGCGGGAAGTAAACGTAAGCTTTGCTGTCCCCTGGGAACCCGAATCCACAGAAGCGCAATTCACTTTCCCATCCTCATAGTTTCCCAGAGAAACACCTTCTCCCGAAAGAACCGGAGAATCAATACGCCGGAAAATCGTTTCTCCGCTTCCCGTCGCCAGTCTCACAAACTCCTCCAACACGGAGAAGGGATTCGTCTGCTCAATATCCCAATCTTCCGCCACAGCGGAGTTTACCATATACCCGACGGACAGATCATACGGATTTTCGTAAAGAGCGGTCAGATTTTTACCGCCGGCGAGTTCCAGAGCGCTTTCGCCGGTCACCGGTCTGCCTCTGCTGATGATATACTTCACATTCAGCATCGCGTTCAGCACCGGAGTGGTCATAACATAATTGTAGCGGTTTTTCGCGTCTTCCGCTTCCAGGCCGATCCGATCCATAAAGTAAGATACCGATCCATTCACGGTAGAGGAAAACTCCGATACCCCGGGATAATGATACAGCATCGGTGAATTCAGAATCAGAGGATTGGCGACCTCCATCCGGTAAAACCCATCATCCCTCTGTCTGGTTTCCCGCACCAACTCTTCCACTTCCCGGCTCTCCGCGAAGTATTCATTCCGATCCGTATAGCTGACCGTCTCCACGCCGATAGCAGTCTGATTCATCAGTTCCGCGGACACGATTACCAGAAGAATAAAGCACATCAGCGTCTCCGGGTATTTTTTGAGCCGATAAACAGCCAGGAAGCCACAATAAGCAAAGAGCAGCAGCAGACATACATAAGCGAATTCCGGGCGCAGCTGTCCCTCATAGAACTTTTCGGCAAGGAAAACATACGCTGTCCCCGCCGCGCATACCGCGCCAATTTGCCCGCCGCTGACCCTCTTGACGCCGAGGAACGCTTCATACGCCAGAATTACCAGCAGGAAAGAGACTACAAAGGAATACCGGTACGGAAGCTGATTGGGAAAATGGAACCCATGCCACATAAAATCCAGCTTGTTGCAGTTGAGACTGAGAAACAGGAACCCTAAAAGCGCGCAGTTCAGCAGCTTTTTCCGAAGAGAAATCCGTCTGCTGAGCAGAAAAAACACAAACAGAATAACCGAAAGCAGTCCGCAGTACACATTTGGCAGCCCCTCCCGGACGGTAGGCTCTACATTGGGCAGCAGATTGGTAAACAGATCCAGAAGGGACTGGTAAAAGGTCGTTTCCCGTGGCATTTCCGAATCAATGTAGTAGGTATTCTGCAGACTGAGGAAGGTCGGAAGCAACGTCACTCCCGCGATGAAAATCCCCGTAAAGGAACATAGTACCGCCTTTCCCGTCACCTGCAGGCAGCCTCTGGCGCCCAGCCGTCTTCTCCTGGAAAAATACAGGATCGGAAAATAAAAAAAGATAAAAATGCAGACCATTCCGCCGATATAATAGTTGGTTATCATCAGAGCCGCCAGGGAAAGGGTATACAACTTAAAGCTGCCCCGATCAATCAGCCGATTCAGACCCAGTATACATAAAGGAAGAATCGCCACCGCGTCCAGCCACATCAGGCACCAGTAATAGCCCAGCACATAGGCGCACAGCGCATACATAGAAGAGAAGGCCACTGTCGCCAGATCGCATCTTCCGTGCATACCCCGCAGATACACCGCCATAAAGGCGCCGGCAAGTCCGATCTTAATCAGTATGATCAGTGTCACCGCTTCCATCAGCCAGGCATCCGGAACAAAAATCGTCAGAAAATAGAGGGGGCTTGCCGCGTAGTAGGACATCAGCGCGAGAAAATTCGTTCCCAGTCCCCCGTTCCAGGAGTACAGCAGACTTCCGCCGTTCTGCAGCTTTTCATGCAGTTCGCTGATAAACGGATAGTACTGATGATACATGTCAATTACCGCGACCTGGTTCTCTCCGAACGGATAAAATCCCATGGCCGCGTAAGCGATAAACAACAGAAAAAACGGCACGAAAAAGGCCAGAAAAACATAACGGTTACGATAGAAAAAATTACCGATTCCCGATATGCCTCCAGTTTTTAATCTCATTCTCATCCCCTCCCTTTTCCTTACTCAGCCGGAGTAATCTCCATTCCGTTAAATGTCGTAATTTCATTGGATTTATCAATAAACGCGGCCTGAAGACCCTCCATCCGGGAAAGAAGCTTCCGGCTCTTTTCTTCTCCCAGAGCGAGGCAGACGGTGCCTAAGACGTCACACTCCATGGATCGGCCCTTATTCCCAAGAATCACCACGGCATTCAGAGAATTGTCGATGGGATATCCGGTATTCGGGTCCAGTACATGATGATACAGCGTTCCATCCTGTTCAAAATACCGTTCGTAGACGCCCGATGTCACCAGGGTCTTGTCCGCGAGATCGACGCTCCCCAGGATCTCCGATCCGTTGGAATAAGGAAGCTCGATGCCGATCCGCCAGGGCCTTCCTTCTTCTCGCTCTCCTATGGCTACCAGGTTGCCTCCCAGATTAACGGTGGCATGTTCCACGCCGGCCTCTTCCATCACCTCTGTCATCCGATCGGCGATATATCCTTTGGCGATGCCCCCCAGATCGATCCGCGCCCCAGGGTTCTCCAGGCGCACCTGATTTCCCTTAATCTGTATCTTCTTATAGTCCACCGTCTTTACGGCTTCTTCAATCCGCGCGGCTTCCGGCACCTGCGGATGATCCGCGTGGAAATCCCAAAGCTCCGATACCGCTCCAATGGTAATATCAAACATGCCCTCTGACAAATCACCATATTCCATGCCTTGCTCGATCAGTTCTCTGGTTTCCGGCTCAACCGTAACGAATTCGCCACCCGCGTGGTTAATCCGGTAAATATCGCTGCCTTCCACCGTTTTGCTCAGCATATTCTCGTAATCCCGGCAGCATTCAAAGGCCTTATCTATCGCTGCCTGAGCATCCGCTTCTCCCATTCCGTACACGGTCAGCGTACAGACGGTATCCAGCAGAAACTGATTTTCCGAAACTGGTTCTTCGTTTGAACACCCGGTTTGTGGTATAATGAGAAGCGTACATAACATAAGTACAACTGTTATTTTTTTTATAAACCGCATATTTTTTTACCTCATGGAGTTCATTTATGATACGTAAAGCAGATATTATTTTAGCCGCTGTACTGATTGTGGTCGGACTGGCTCTTTCTTATGCGTTTTTCACAGGCGGAGAAACCGGCCAGACCGTCTATATTACAGCAGACGGAGAAGAATATGCCTATTACCCCCTCAGTGAGGACCGCACGCTTACCATTGAGCGCAGCGGCCATATTAATAAGATTACCATAAAAGACGGTCAGGTTTCAATGACCTTTTCCGATTGCAGCGGACAGGACTGCATTCAGCAGGGAAAAATCTCACAGACATCACAAAGCATCACATGTCTGCCAAACAGAATCGTCATCGAAATCCGCGGAGACAGTTCGGAGTATGACGCTGTCGTCCGATAGGCAGTCAGGGAGGAAACCATATGAACACAAACAGAACTTACGCCTCTTCCGCGTACCGCGTCACATTGGCCGCGGGGCTGGCGGCGCTGGCGCTTATTTTTTCCTATATCGAAGCAATCATCCCCTTCAACGCGGGAATGCCGGGAGTCAAGCTGGGAATCGCCAATCTGGTGATTCTGGTTTCTCTCTACACCCTTGGATTCCGTTACACCTTCGCCATCAATCTGATCCGTATTCTCGTTGCCGGACTTTTGTTCAACGGCTTTTTCGGAGCGCTATACTCCCTGGCCGGCGGGATTCTCAGCCTGTTTGTCATGTATGGACTAAAAAGAACCGGTCTTTTCTCCCAGACCGGCGTCAGCATGGCAGGCGGCGTTGCCCATAACACAGGGCAGCTACTGGTAGCTGCCCTGATCGTCTCCAATATAAAACTGTTCGTCTATTTCCCGGTTCTTTTATTCTCCGGGCTAATCAGCGGATTCTTCATCGGAATCCTGACTTATCTGATTCTCAAGCGGCTCCCGAAAGCCCTCTTCCCCAGCGGAAAGAATTAAGCCTCTGCCGCGGCGTTCTTTGCCGGAATCTGCTTTTTCGGCCGCAGATTTACAATGGCGCCGGTCGGACACTCTTTCGCGCAGAGTCCGCAATTCTTACATTTCTCAAAATCGACTCTCGCCAGATTGTTTTCTATCACAATCGCGTCAAATCTGCACGCTTTTTCGCATTTCCTGCATCCGATACAGCCCGTGCTGCAGCTCTTTCTCGTCTGCGCGCCCGCGGCCTTTGACTTACATGCCACATAAATCAGATCCTTCTTGCTGTGCACTTCGATCAGATTCTTCGGACAGACTTTCGTACACATACCGCAGCCCACACATTTTTCCCGATCTACAACCGCAAGACCGTCGGCCACGCAAATCGCGCCGTAATCACAAGCTGCCGCGCAGTCGCCAAGGCCCAGACACCCGTATCCGCAGGCCCACTGCCCTCCGTAAAACTGGCTTGCCGCTTTACAGGTATCAATGCCCTCGTAATCCATCAGCTTTTTCGCGGCCGCCGCGTTTCCACCGCATAGAACCGTCGCGACCTTCGGATCTGCCGCTGTCGCTTCCACGCCCAAAAGCTCCGCCAGCTTCGCGGCCAGATCCGGACCGCCTACCGGACACATAGAGGGGCTTAAAGTCTCGCCCTTATCCTTTCCCAAAGCAGAGGCATAGTCGTCGCACCCCGCGAATCCGCAGGCGCCGCAGTTGGCGCCGGGAAGTTCTTCCCGAATATCCGCCACAAGCTGATCAATCGGAACATACATCAGCTTGGAAGCAATCGTAAGGATCACGCCGGCAACCAGACCGATTACCACTACGATAACAACCGGTATTAAAATATTCATCTCTCACCCCTCCTTACGCGAACAAGCCTTCTACGACACCGGAAAAGCCCATGAAGGACAGGGACAAAATCGACGCGGTAATCAGCGTAATCGGAACACCCTGGAACGGTTCGGGAACCATTTTGCAATTTTCCAGTTTGCCCCGCATTCCGGCAAACAGAAGCATTGCCAGGAGGAATCCTACGCCCGCGCCAAAGGCATTGAACAGAGACTGGACATAATTCAGACCGTCGTCAATATTTGTGATGGTAATTCCCAGTACCGCGCAATTTGTCGTAATCAGCGGCAAATACACCCCTAACGCGCTATACAGCGGCGGCATATACCTCTTCAGCGTCATTTCCACCAGCTGCACCAGAGCCGCGATGATCAGGATGAACACAACGGTCTGCAGATAACCGATGTCATACGCGTCCAGAAGATATTTCTGAACCGGCCAGGTTGCCGCGGTAGCCAGAACCATAACAAATGTTACCGCGACCCCCATTCCTACCGCAGAATCCATCTTTTTGGAAACACCCAGGAACGGACAGATTCCCAGGAACTGGGATAATACCACATTATCCACCAGAATAATGGACATGATGATTACAATAATTTCTGTCATGATGCGCTAGCCTCCTTTTCTTCACTGCGTTCCCCGCAGGTAGCCGCCATCGGGCAGCCCTGGCAGCCGAATTCCTTTTTCTTTACGCCTTTTCCCTTTGTCGCCCAGTTAACCGCGGCAATGAGAATCGCGTAAACGAAAAATCCTCCCGGAGCCAGCATGAAAATTCCAATCGGAGACAGCACGTCTGCCGTAATCGTAACGCCGAAAGCCGTTCCGCTTCCCAGAAGCTCCCGAATCAGCCCCATCATTCCCAAAGCAAGAGTAAAGCCGATTCCCATTCCAAGACCGTCCAGCGCCGAATCCACAACCGAATTCTTGCTGGCGAACATTTCCGCTCTTCCCAGGATGATACAGTTTACTACGATCAGCGGGATAAACAGTCCCAGAGCGGCGTCCAGGGACGGAACATAAGCCTTCAAAAGCTGCTGCACGATAGTTACAAATCCCGCGATTACAACAATATAACACGGAATCCGCACTGTGCTCGGAATCACTTTCTTTAAAATGGAAATTACAATATTGGAACAGATCAGTACCACCATTGCGGAAATACCCATTCCCAGGCCATTAATCGCGCTCGTTGTTACGGCCAGTGTCGGGCAGGTTCCCAGAAGCAGTACCAGTACCGGGTTTTCTTTGATAATACCCTTTGTTACAATGGATAGTTTACTCATTACTTAACACCTCCGCATTCCTGAAACTGCTGCAGAGCCTCTTTTACTGTCTGATAAATGGCGTTGGAAGAAATTGTCGCGCCGGCAATGTAGTCCACGCCGCTGTCGTTCTTTATATTGTCTTCTTCCAGCGCGTCCTTGCCCTTATAGCCTGCCAGATACTCCTCTGTCATCGCCTTTGTTCCGAGCCCCGGTGTATCGGCGTGCTCGGTAACCGTTACACCGGTTACTTTTCCATCCTGATCGATTCCGATCATAACGGTAATAAGGCCGCCGTAGCTGGATGACGTAGCAGTTACAGCCATCCCTGTTTTATTATCCGCGATATAACATTCCGTCACGCCTTCCACCAGCTTGCCGTCGTATTGGGTAAAGCTGTCTCCGGAAGGCAGAACCTGCGCCCTGGCCTCGTCAGCCGCGGCTTTTGTATTCGCTTCAATGATCGGGTTGGTAATACTGTAGGTGCCCGCGAGAGCCGCTGTTACGACCAGACAGATCACTACCAGCACCAGCGCAGGGGCTATGTAAGATTTGTAGGTTGATTTCTCATTCATCTTTCTTGCCTCCTCCCTTTTTGTAGGCCCTGCTGATGCAGAAGTTGTCAATATGCGGAGTCAGCACATTCATCAGCAGGATGGCAAAGGAAACACCCTCTGGATAAGAACCGTACACCCGGATCAGCATCGTGAAGATCCCGCATCCGATTCCAAAGATGATTTTTCCCATTGGAAGCACCGGAGAAGTTACATAATCCGTCGCGCAGAAGAACGCGCCCAGCATCAGCCCTCCCGCGCAGAGGTGGAAAATCGGATCCTGCCCCGGAATCACCAGCGCCAGCACAAACACACTGCCCAGATAACTAAGCGGGATAAGCGGAGAAATCACTTTTCTCCAAATCAGGAAAATTCCGCCGATCAGCAGGGCCAGCGCGCTGACTTCACCGATACAGCCCCCGACATTCCCCAGGAACAAATCCAGATTAGACGGCATCTGTCCCCCGCCTTCGGAAAGAATTCCCAGCGGAGTCGGTCCCACCGTCGCGTCCACGCCGTCCGCGCCTCTTGGCACCGGCCAGCTGGTCATCTCCGTTGTAAAAGAAAGAAGCAGGAAAATACGGGCCGTTACCGCCGGGTTTACCAGGTTTTGTCCAATTCCTCCAAAAAGCTGTTTTACGATTACAATCGCGGCAAAGCAGCCTACAATCGCCATCCAGTAAGGAAAGCTGGACGGCAGATTAAAGGCCAGCAGCACGCCTGTCAGAACCGCGCTCAGATCGCCGACCGTCTGCTTTCTTTTCATCAGTTTGTTATACAGCCATTCAAAAACCACACAGGAGACAATACATACAACGGTCAAAACCGCAGCCCGGTATCCGAACTGATAGATTCCCACCACAAACGCCGGCAGCAGGGCCAGCAGCACCGTTCCCATGATCTTCGTCGTATCCGTACTGGAAACCGCATGAGGCGCAGAGGATACGATCAGATTATCATAATACTGTTTTTCCATGTTATTTGCTCGCCTCCTCTTTTACCAGCGCCTTACTGAGTTTGTTGATAAAGCCCAGCGGCCGTTTGGCCGGGCAGACATACGCGCAGCTTCCGCACTCCATGCACTGGTTAATCTGAAGCTGATTCAATCTTTCCGTATCCCGGTTTTCATAAGCGTCGGCAAACGCTGTCGGCAGGAGTTTGAACGGACAGGCTTTGTGGCATCTTCCGCAGTTGATGCATCCGGTTTCCTCCGGAACCAGCGCCTGTTCTCCCGCGAATGCCAGGATCGCGTTATTATTTTTTACAAGAGGCACTCGATCGGAAAAGACCGCCCTCCCCATCATCGGACCGCCCATCAGAATTTTTTTCGGCTCTGCCTTATATCCTCCGCAGAATCCGATAATATCCGAAATGCTGGTCCCAATAGGGGCGATAATATTTTTCGGCTCCGCCACCGCGGATCCGTCTACCGTAATTCGTTTGGACACAAGGGGCATACCGTCTTTAAAGTACTGCCCGACAAAGGCGATCGTTGTAATATTCGACAGAATGACGCCCAACTGTGCCGGCAGCACGCCCGCGTCCATTCTCTTTCCCGTAATCTCATAAACCAGTACTCGTTCCGCTCCCTGCGGGTAACGAGCCCGCAGTGTTACGGTCTTCAGTTCCGGATGATTCTGCTCCGCCAGCATTTTATCCAGCAACGCAATGGCGTCCGGCTTGTTCTCCTCAATTCCGATATATCCTTTTTTCAGTCCAAGCTGCTCCATCACAAGGAGCGCTCCGTCGATGATATCCTGAGTATTTTCCAGCATCAACCTGTGGTCGGAAGTAATAAACGGTTCGCACTCGGCGCCGTTTACAATCAGCGTATCCACTTCCTCCAGGTTCTGCGGATTGTACTTGATATGCGTAGGGAACGCCGCTCCGCCCAGACCGACCAGTCCGCTGTTTCTTACAGCTTTTATAAAGTCCTCTCTGCTGTTAATCTCCGGAGGTTTTACTCCCTCCCAGATCTCCTGCTTTTTGTCTGTCTCAATGACAATGATCGGATCCTCTCCACCCATCACCGACCGGATACGTTCAATTCCCGTAACCGTTCCGGAAACGCTTGAGTGAATCGGAGCACTTACAAATGCATCGGTATCACCGATCGGCTGTCCTACTTTCACGTAGTCCCCTTTTTTCACAAGGGGGCTGCAGGGCGCGCCAATGTGCTGAGACATCGAAATGCTTACCGTATCAGGGATCGGCATTACCTGAGTCTCACACGCGGCAGTATGTTTCTCATGGCTGACCTTGATACTTTGCAAATGCCTTTTCTGTTGACCCATTTCTGAAACCTTCCTTTCCAAAGTTTTTTCAGTCGCATACACGAATTATATTACCACACTATTTATAAAAATGCTACGGTTATTCTGGAAAATTGCTGTCCTGGTTTATTTTTTGTATACAAGGTAAAGCTTTTCTTCCTATATATATCTATTTTGAAGGTCAAACTATATTTTCTTATTTTTTTAAACGATGTCCTTCCCATTTTTTTAGTTGCTTTTTCTTTAGCATGGCGAAATGTTTAGAAAGTTACTGTTTTCACAAAGATCGCTCTTGGACAGACTTTGTATGATTATAAAAATTATCATTACATTCATAATAAACTGAATTTTATTAATAAACTCTCTTTTTGAGACATTTTCACCATCGCTTCTTCTATTTATGTACAATTTTGTCCTTTTTTCAACAGTATTTCTTTCTTTTTCATGAATAATTATTCATTCATTATTTTGATATGGCTCCGCTTCCCGAATCAGCTCCCGAATGGTCTGCATGGAAAAATCAATCGAAGCAATCTCATCCGCGCAGCGTTTGAGCTCCGATCGAATCATCTGTTCGTGCTCAATCTGTTTCTTATATTTGATCTGATGTTCCAAACTTGCCCAAAAATCCTGCGCAATGGTTCGAAGCTGTATTTCCGCGTTCAATCCGGCTTCCGCCCCATTTCGGAAGCGGAGAATCATATGCCGGCTCCGATAGCCGTTTTTTTTCGGATACGCGATATAATCCTTTATTTTCAGAACCTCTATATCCTCCCGGCTCTGAATCCATTCGGAAAGCGTATAAATGTCATCAATAAACGCGCAGATGATCCGAATTCCAACCGCGTCGTTCACACATTCCAGCGCCGCGGAAGGGGTAACGGGAATCCCCCGTTTCTTCAGCTTCCGTTCCATGCTTTCCGGCGATTTTATTCTGGATTTACAGTGCTCGATACAGCTGTCACTTCCGTCTCCGCATTCCTTGCAATACTGCTCGGTCACTTGTCTCAACCGCTGTTCGGTCTTCTTTAATCTCACATAAGCTTCTCCATAAAACGTTTCATAGTCCATTATCCCCGTCCCCTTTCCTGCAAAACAACAACGACTGTAAAGGCTCTTCCATCTTCTGAAGAAACGGAAATTTTCCCCTTATGCGCCTGCACCACTGCCTTCGCGATGGAGAGTCCGATCCCATACCCGCCGGTTTTCGAGTTCCTGGATACATCGGATCGGTAAAACCGATCAAACAGGAGAGAGAGATTTTCTGTTTCCACAGATTCTGCCGTATTGAATACTCGGATAATAATATTCCTGCCGCGTTTCTCCGCCTTCAGAGAGATGTTTCCTCCTTCATCCGAATATTTCAGCGCGTTTTCCAGCAAAACCGAAATCATCTGACGGATAGCCTTTTCATCGCCGAGAAAATGAAGCATAGGCTCAATCTCCTGTTTAAAGTGTTTCCCTTGTGTCCTCGCCAGATTCTGAAAAGATCCCGCGGTTTCTTCCAAAACGTCAGACAGAGGGAACTCGATAAATCGCTCCCGAACCGCCCCCTCCTCCATACGAGAAAGGTATATCAGATCATTTGTCAGCCCGGTCAAACGCTGTGTCTGCAGCTGAATATCAGTCAGCCATTCATTTTCTCCATACTCCAGTTCCAGGATGGAGCGATCCGCCTCTATAATGGTCAGCGGCGTCTTGAGCTCGTGTCCCGCATCCGTAATAAACCGCTTCTGCTTTTCCTGGCTTTCCACAAACGGGCGTATCACTCGTTTTGAAAGCACCACTACCGAAATCAGCACCGCGCAGAATCCACAGAGGGATACGGCAACACTGCTGAACAGGAAAGCTCGGAATGTGGTAAGAAATTTTCTGCAGTCCAGAAAAATAATCCGCACTCCATCCCTTACGGATACTTTCGCATATCGATAGTTCGACAAAAATCCCCTTTCTTCCGGATTGTCCATCGCGCTTCTCGCGTACTAGATCGCTTTATTCTGATCCACCGCCGCAATGTTTCCGATATCCACAGAAACCGCATCGCCGCCTCGGTTCAGGACTACGGAAAAATAGCGGGATTCGAAAGGAACCTCCGGAGACAGCCCGTCCATCTCACCGGTCCCGCTATCTCCGTCTCCCTTTTCGTTTTCCGGAAACATTCCGTCGTGTTCAGTCAGCACATCAAGCACGTCGTCGGCGTTTTCTCCTACCTGCCTGTAATTAAACAGATTAATCGTCCCCATAATAATCGTCAGCACGATCAGGAGCGAAAGCATGGAAACCAGAATAAATTTCATCCGCAGCTTTTTAATCATGTCTTCGCCTCCAGAGAATAGCCGGAGTTTCTGGCCACTTTAATTTCCACATCCGCGTGTAAAGCCTGCAGCTTTTTCCGCAGATAGGAAATGTACACCCAGACAATGCTACTTTCCACCTCACTGTCGTATCCCCATATCTTTTCCAGAAATCGTTCTGTAGAGATCCGGTGCTTTTGACTGCACATCAGAATCTCCATCATCTGGAATTCCTTATTGGTCAGGCGAAAGCTTCCCGTGGGAGAAGACAGTTCAAAATTTGTACGATCCAAAGAAATATTTCCCGCGCGGAGCACAGAATCCGGCATAACCGTCTGCGTCCTCAGCATAGCCCGTATACGCGCCAGCAATTCCTGATAAGAAAATGGCTTGGTCAGATAATCATTGGCTCCGCCGTCCAGCCCCGTCACCTTGTCCTCCACCTCCGACTTTGCGGTCAGCATCAGTACCGGAATCAGGTTTCCGGCTTCCCGAATTTTTTTTCAAAACTGTCAATCCGTCCATCTTCGGCATCATAATATCCAGAATAACACCGTCATAATTTCCGGTTTCCAGGTAGGCCAGCGCTTCCTCACCGTCATACGCCGCGTCCGCCGCGTAATTATTTTTCTCTAAAATTTTGATCAGCGCTTTTGAAAGTGAGCGTTCATCTTCCGCTAAAAGCAGTCTCATCCCATCCTCCTTACTTTGTATTCGTTCCCACACCTTTCTGATTCTCATTGTACTATAGAAACCTTAAATATACCTAAAGATAACCAAAAGAGAATCAAAAAAAGACTTCCGCGTGTATACCGCGGAAGCGTTTCTCCGTTCGTATTCTTTTTTTCCGGATGCCTATCCCCAGAGTTCTTCGTCCGTGGGAACGTAATTATCCGGCATATATCTGGCGATTCTGGAAATATTCATCAGATGCTTGTAGTCCAGGTTTTCCGAAATGCTGTTGTGTCCCCAGCTTCCGCATCCCAGAGTATTGGTTGGCGCAAGACCGTTGTAAAAACTGCCGCCGGCGCTGCTGGCGCTGATCTGGTTAATCACAAACCGGGAGACGCACAGTTCTTCGCCTACATGAAGAATATGCTCCTCCGAATCGGAGTGGAAGGCGACACTGTGTCCTTTCCCTTCTTTCTCCAGGTTTTCCCTGGCGATCCGGATTCCCTCATCCAACGTCTTATACTTATACGCGGCAATGACAGGCGCCATCTTTTCTCCCCCCAGCGCGTCCGTAAGTCCGGTGCCCTCAGCCTCCGCCACGAGAATCTTTGTGCCTTCGGGGACGCGGATTCCGGCAAGCTCGGCAATCCTTTCCGGTGACTGTCCTACCGAGTGGCGGTTTGGTTTTCCCTCCTGGAACAATGCGCTTCGCACGCCTTCCAGTTCTTTTTTATCCCTTACCACATAGGCGCCGTTCGCTTCAAATTCCTTCAGGATCGCCTCATAGTCCCGTTCCGGGCAGATAACCGACTGCTCGCCGGAACAGATAATTCCGTAGTCAAAGGTTCTTCCGGCGATAATTTTGGGAACCGCTTCTTTGTAATCGTATCCTTCGTCAATAATACACTGCACATTTCCCGCGCCTACCCCCAACGCCGGCCTGCCGGAGCTGTAGGCGGCTTTTACCATTCCCGCACCTCCGGTGGCGATGACTACATCCGCTGAGGAAATCAAATTCTGTGTATGTTCTCTGGAATGCTGATCCAGGATCTGGATCAGATGCTGCGGATACCCCAGCTTCGCAAGTTCCGCGTTTATCATCTCCACGGTTTTCGTACTGCAGCGAATCGCTTTATGATGGGGTGTAATAATAATGGCGTTGCCGCATTTCAGCGCGAACATAGCGTTGCTCATAGGCGTAACGATAGGATTGGTACAGGGGGTAATGGCGGCCGCGACCCCCATAGGCTTGGCGATCCGCGTAATTCCCGTCTCCACATCCGTGTCCAGAATCCCCCGGGATTTCTTCCCTCTGAGATTGTTCCAGACGATTTTTGATTTTTGCCGGTTCTTGGCGATTTTATCGGGTACGTTTCCCATTCCCGTCTCTTCCACCGCGATTTCCGCCAGGTATTCGGCGTTATCATATACGACCTTTCCGATGGTTTTTACCGCCAGGTCCACCTGCTGCTGGCTCATTTTCTCAAACTCCATCTGGGCGTTTTGCGCCCGCTTGATATACCCGCTGATATACTGCATACTCATTTCTTTTTCATCCATGACGCTTCCCTCCATTTTTGATTTTCCTGTAAGTCGACTCCGCATGTCTCTTCTTTAGATTGTAACGAAAACGGAGATTTTGTCAATGTGTCCCCCGGAAAGCAGGTTCGCGCTTGCCTCCCTTAAAAGATCGTGGTATATTGGCACTGATGTTTGGTACGAAAAAGGGGGAAAGTGAGATGAAGACCATTTTGATCATTGAAGACGACGCTCATATCAGCGATATGGTGTCCGACGCCCTTACGGCTGAGGGTTTTCGGGTTCTGCAGGCCTGGTCCGGGACAGAGGCCCTACTGCTTCTTGAAAAAGAAACGCCGGATCTGATTCTTCTCGATCTGATGCTCCCGGGATATTCCGGAGAAGAACTTCTTCCCCAAATCAAAGAAATTCCGGTTATTGTAATCAGCGCCAAAGCAGGCGTTGACAGCAAAGTCGAGACTCTCCTTTCCGGCGCCCGCGATTATCTGAGCAAGCCCTTTTCACTGAAAGAACTGCTGGCCAGAATCACGGTGCAGCTTCGAAACACCGTCTCTCGCCCCCGACGCACGCGGCTTTCCTTTGAGAGGCTTTCCCTGGATACCGCTTCCCATGAGGTTTTCGCGGGAGACGTTCCGGTAAAGCTGACGCGAACAGAATTCGCTATCTTAAAGCTGCTGATGGGAAATCCTTCTCAGGTGTTTACGAAGGCGGCGATTCTTGACGCTTTGAGTGAGGAAACGCCGGACTGTATGGAAAGTTCCCTGAAAGTCCATGTCAGCAACCTCCGAAAAAAGCTCCGCGCCGCCTGCGGCCGGGATTATATTGAGTCTGTCTGGGGAATCGGCTTTAAACTCAGCGGGGAGCACGAGTCTGAGGAGCATGCTCATGAATAAATCTTTACGATTTCTTAACCTGTTTCTTTACCGCTTTCTTAACTTCCGTCTGTTAGAATCCGTTCATCAATATCAGGAGGTAAAGAAATGGAATACGTTTTAACTACCGAAAATTTGAGCAAATCCTACGGCCGTTTTCAGGCTCTGGATCAGCTTTCCCTGCATGTGCCCAAGGGCTCTGTCTACGGGCTTGTCGGCCGAAACGGCGCGGGAAAGACAACTTTAATCCGCCTTGTCTGCGGCCTGCAGACGCCCAGCGGCGGAACGTATATGCTCTACGGAAAAAGAAGCGGGGACCGGGAGCTGGAAAAAATCCGCAGACGCGTCGGCGCGGTTGTGGAAGTTCCTTCTGTCTATCAGAATATGACCGCGGAAGAAAATCTGAAGCAGCAATATCTGCTGCTCGGCCTCCCATCCTTTGAAGGAATCGCTCGACTGCTGGAGCTTGTAGGTCTCAGCGACACTGGAAAAAAGAAGGTTCGCAATTTTTCTCTGGGTATGCGCCAAAGACTGGGGATCGCTCTGGCTCTGGCCGGATCCCCCGATTTTCTGATTCTGGATGAGCCGGTCAACGGTTTAGATCCTCAGGGGATCATCGAAATGCGGGAACTGCTCCTAAGGCTAAATCGGGAGCATCAGATTACAATTCTGATTTCCAGCCATATTCTCGACGAGCTTTCCCGGCTGGCCACCCATTACGGCTTTCTTGACCGCGGCCGCCTTGTAAAGGAAATGAGCGCCGGGCAGCTGGAAGCCTCCGCTCGCAAGTCCATACGGGTGGAAGTTTCGGACATCCGGGCTCTTGTCAGGGGGCTCGACGCCCTGGGTCTGGAATATACCATCCGTTCCGACAAAGAAGCCGATATTTACGGCGAAATCAGCGTTACCCGCCTCGTACTGGCTCTTTCCAAAGAGGGTTGCGAAATCCTGCAGATCCGTAAGCAGGATGAAAGCCTCGAAAGTTACTATATGACCCTGCTGGGAGGTGAGGGCCATGAATAATCTGCTTCACGCGGATTTCCGCCGGTTGCTGCGCGACCGTCTGTTCTGGGTTCTGACAGCCGTTATGGCAATCTGGGCCATCATTCTTTTCCTGAACCATTACAGCGATAAAATCCGCTATGGAGAACAGGCCTCCCTTGACAGTATGTTTTTCAGTTTTGCCGTGCTGACCGGATTTGCGTCAGCCGCTTTCTGCAGTCTGTTTACCGGAAGAGAACACAGCGACGGCATTCTGCGGAACAAAATCATCATCGGATGCAGCCGCACCCGAATCTATTTGTCCGGCTTTTTGACCTGCGCCGCGGCTATGCTCCTGTCCACCTTTGCCTATATGGCAGTCCTGTGCGTCCTGGGGATTCCGGTTTTTGGCCTCTTTGAGGGAGAGCCCGGCGGGCTTCTCCTGATTTTTGCGGCAAGCGCTCTTCTAAACCTTGTGCATGTGGCGCTTTTCCATCTGGTATCCATGCTGAACTCCAGCAAATCCGCCTCTGCCATTATCTGCATGGCTCTGAGCCTTTTGCTGCTGGTAGCGGCCAGTCTGCTGCTTCAAAGGCTGGCCCAGCCGGAGTTGATCCAGCAGGTTCAGATGGTAGACGGCAGTCCCGTAGTTTCTCAGGCAGCCAATCCCAAATATCTGACCGGAAGCACACGGATCCTTTATCAGTTTTTTGTGGACTTTCTCCCATCCGGTCAGGCTCTGCAGATTGCTTCCGCGCAAGTGCTGCATCCGATTCAGATCCTGCTGTATTCTTCGGGAGTTACCGTCCTCTTAAACCTAATCGGAATTTACCTTTTTAATCGAAAAAATCTGAAGTAGAGAAAGGAGACCTTTATGATTACCTGGCTGTGTGTGTTCTGTTTTCTGCTGGCAGCAGCTCTGCTGCTGGTTATCCTGAAAATTCTGCTGATGCGCAGGGCTTTACGGGAAATTTGCAGGGAGCTGCAGGAAAAGCTGGAGGAAGACACCAACACACTGCTCCGGGTCTCCAGCCGGGATTCCAGCATCCGCTCACTGGCAGCTCAGCTGAATACCCAGCTCCGTCTGCTTCGGGACAGACGGCACAAATATCAGCAGGGGGATCGGGAACTTAAAGAAGCCATCACCAATATGGCCCACGATCTCCGCACCCCGCTGACGGCGGTCTGCGGTTACCTGGAGCTTCTAAAACAGGATTGTCCGCCTTCCCGTTATTTCGATCTGTTAGAAAACCGTACGGAACTGTTGAAAACTTTGACAGAAGAATTATTCCGCTACTCGGTCCTTCTCGCGGAAGAGGACTGGGAACCGGAAACGGTCCTTCTCAATTCTGTTTTGCAGGAATGCCTGGCCTCCCACTACAGTGATTTTAAGAAAGAAGGAATCATTCCCGAAATCCATCTTACCGAAAATCCGGTATCCCGCAGTCTTAACCGTTCTTTCCTCTGCCGTATCCTGGATAATATTATCAGCAACGCCATCAAATACAGCGACGGCGATTTTCAGGTTTTTTTGGATGAATCGGGAGAAATGCGCTTTTCCAATCTGGCCCGCGATCTTACACCTGTCGCCGCGGGCCGCCTCTTTGATCGATTTTATACAGTGAAAACCGGCGCCAGAGAAGCTTCCGGTCTGGGCCTTTCCATCGCAAAGACACTGACCGAGCGAATGGGAGGAACGATCCGGGCAGAATATCGGCAGGAGCGGCTTTCTATTTTCCTCTCTTTTTCTGCCCGTATGTAAATTAAAAGATTGCGGAAAACGGGGAGGGCTGCCGCGTTTTCCGGCAGCCCGCTTTATTTTTTCCGTTTTTCCTCAGCTGTTTTCTCCAATTTTCTGAACTGTGATCCCGATATTGCTGTAAATGAAATTTCCTCCACTTCCAATGACCTCTAATACCGCTGGCGTATCTGTCACATCAATAATCTGTGAAAACGAAAGGTTCGCCGCGTCTGATGATGTGTGGAATGTGTGCGAGGACGCGGCTCCCGCTACTGTACTCCCCTGTTGCTGCAGATAGAAAAGAACTGCCAGAGGGAAAGTCACTCCGCTGGCCGGCGCCGCCGTTCCATGAAAGGACACTTCATAAAAACCCGGTTCCTGAATGCTGATTTCTGACGTATTTTCTGTATGGGAAACCGCAGTTCCCGCGGAGTTTCCATTTTTGTCAAAAATCAGCGCTGTACCGGAATTGCCTGGCTGCGGCGGAGTGGAATACGCGGACAGGAACTCCACTGGCGCCCCGGAAGTTCCTGTTGCGCCTCTGGGAATCACAAAATCAAAAATCGCGTTCTGATCCGTGCCGGAATTAGTAACCGCGGCGTCTTGCTCCGGATTTGCCGTAGTAACAGTACCGATCCTGACGGTTGCCGCAATACCTGTGGCGCCCGTTGTACCTGCAGCCCCTGCTTCTCCGGAAGGGCCCGTCGCTCCTGTCGGACCTGTTGGACCGGTAGGGCCTGTCGGGCCGCTGGGACCGGTCGCGCCGGAAGGACCTGTCGCTCCCGTAGGGCCAGTTGGACCGCTGGAACCGGTCGCCCCGGAAGGGCCTGTCGCTCCCGTTGGACCTGTCGGACCGCTGGGACCGGTCGCCCCGGAAGGACCTGTTGCTCCCGTTGGACCTGTCGGACCGCTGGGACCGGTCGCCCCGGAAGGACCTGTTGCTCCCGTCGGGCCAGTTGGACCGCTGGGACCGGTCGCCCCGGAAGGGCCTGTCGCTCCCGTTGGTCCGGTTGGACCCTGTTCACCCTCCGGCCCTTGCGGGCCGATGGGGCCCTGAGATCCGGTGGCCCCGGTGGGCCCTGTGGGGCCCGTTGAACCGGAGCAGCAGGGTTCCGGCCGAGAAGCACAGCCGCATCCACAGCCGCAGCTTCCTGAAGATCCGTCGCAGCCGCAGCCGCAATTCTCACTTCCACCCGTATCATTGCTGCGCGAATCTCGAATTAATACTCTATCACCTAACTGATAAAAATCAGTTTTATAAGTCATTTTCATTCTCCCCTTTTTCGTTTAATTTGTTTTCAAAATAAACCCGATTATACGCTACTGCATCCGAATTTGGCTTGAAAACGCCAGCACGTTCATTACATTCACTGGCCAGACGATACATACCCATTCTGTCATAACAGACAGCGAGCTGTATATTCGGAAGGTAGCCGTAACATTCTGCCTGAACAAACCCTCCTGTTCTGGCGTTCATTTCTCTGGTTCGTGCCGTTTCATACCAGAAAGCTGCCTGAGCATACTTTCCTTTATTAAGGAAATGTTCCCCTATCTGACAGCAAATTTCAGCGCGGGGAACATCAAGCAGCAGACTCCTCATCAAAGCTTCTGCCTCCTGATCTTCCCTGCCCTGCTTCCGGTAGCAGATGGCCAGAGTTTTACACGCCTCCAGCTTATTTTCAATCCAACCGTCCTTTTCTAAGAATTCTTCCAGCACCGCGATAGCCTCTTCATATCGGCCATTGAAATACAGTTCCTGTCCGTAATAAAAGATCTGTCTGGGTTCCAGCAGCTTCCCGGCATCTCTTTTTTTCTCCAGAATCCGCAGATTCCGCAAAGGGTCTCCCGATTTTATTTTCTGATGCGTCACCGCTGCTTCTCCATAGATTACGGTTCCGGAAGGCGTAATCGCCTCATGGATTTCCCCTTTCCAGCGAAAACGCGGAGAATTTTTTATGAGGCGTTCTCGATAATACCAAAACACCGGGTTCCCCGCATCATCGAACGCTGTATGATAGGGAAGCATTACCATATCTTCCTCGCCCGTCATCGTCTGTTTCATTTCCAGGAACCGTTTTTTATCGTCCTCCAGAATCACATCGTCTGCGTCCAACCACATGCAGTACTGCATTTTCGCTTTTTCAAAAGACGCGTTCCTTGCGGCCGCAAAATCATCTTCCCAGGGAAATCCGCTGACCAAAGACGTAAATTTTCCAGCTATCTCTCTGGTTCGATCTTCCGATCCGGTGTCGATAACGATGATTTCATCTGCCAGTTCCCTTGCCGAAGAAAGGCATCGTTCCAGAACCGCCTCTTCATTTTTCACGATCATACAAAGACTAATTGTAACCATATTCCACCTCCGCTCTGCTTCTATAGTCTATGCGCGAAAAGGGAAAAAGGCTCCTGCCTTATTCCGCGGCCTCGCAGGAACAAAATATTAATACTTTCTGATAAATCATTTATTGCTCTGTTCAACAAGAAACAAAGGTGTTAAAATAATGGAAATTCTATTAAGAACAGATTGGAGTGTAAGTGTGAAACGTGTGAAAAGAAGGAGACTGCTTTTTTGTGTGCTCGCAGGAATTCTGCTCTGTCTTTCAGCAGTAAGTTTCTGTATGGCGAAAAGCGGGAAAGCCGATGGGGGAAACGAGCTTCTCGTAACGTTTAAGACCGGCGTAACAAAACGGCAGGCAAAGAAAACAATGGAAAAAATGGAACTGGCTATAACAGAAGAAATGTTTCAGAAGGGAGAAACCATGCTGCGGGTTCGGCTGAATCCGTCGGGAAGCCGAAAGGATGTCATGGAACAGCTTCAGAAGAGTCCGGAAGTCGCGGCGGTTCAGCTAAACTATCGGTATTCTACGAAAAAATCTTCAGATTCCGGCGACCCGTTTGCTGACCGACAGTGGAATCTGGATTATATGGATGTTCCGGAGGCCTGGAAGCTGATTGACAAAATCAGACCAAAGTCAAAGCGAAGCCAGAAAGACAAAGTCATCGTCGCAACCCTGGATACCGGAATCAACTACCGTCATCCGGATCTTGAAAAAAATATTGATGTGCGGAACTGCGTAACAGTAGCAGGAAAGGAACCACCTTATCCGGTTTATGATAAGGTGCCTTCTTCCCATGGAACAGGAACCGCCGGTATATTGGCAGCCACTTCCAATAACAGCATCGGAATCGCCGGTGTCGCTTCAGGGAATCACAACGACCTGATTTCCCTGATGGGGATTAATGTATTTCGCAGCGAGGATTACAGCTGTCAGGCTAACGCTTCCACCGCGGATATTATCAAAGGTCTTGAATACGCTTGCGAAAAGGGAGCGAAAGTAATCAATATGTGCCTGGGACATTCCGCAGGCGACGTGGATCTGTTTGGAACTCCTCATGACGACGCGGCATTGGAGAAGGCGATCAATGACGCGGTTTATAAGAAAGATGTGGTGGTTGTATGTTCCGCGGGAAACAAAGGGGATTCCCGCCCCTGGTACCCTTCGGACTTTGATGCGGCGATCAGCGTTATCAATACCGGAAAATATAGGAATGCTTGGAGCAGAAGCTGCAAATCCCCTCATTCCAGTTTTGGCCGGGCAAAAGATCTTTCCGCGCCGGGAAGCGAGATCTATACGACCAGTCTGCGGGGAGCCTATAAAAAAGGATCCGGAACTTCCCTGGCCGCGCCTTCTGTCGCGGGGGTCGCGGCTCTCGTCCGCTATGTCAATCCCGGTCTTTCCGCCGTGGAAGTGAAAGAAATCCTTTACTCCACAGCAACGGATCTTTACAAACCCGGTTATGATATCTATACCGGATACGGGAATGTAAACGCCTGCAGAGCGGTCGCCGCGGCGGCCGGAGTGGATGACGGTCTGAAAGAACCACGTCTTCCGCGTCCCAAATCCGTCAAGGCACGCTCCGCGGGTGCCCACTCAATTCGAATTTCCTGGAAAAAGGTTCCCCGGGCGAATGGTTACTACATCTATCGCTGCAGCCGGAAAAAAGGGACTTACAAACGAGTAAAGAAAACGACCGGATCCCGAATCCTTTCTTTCAGAGATACCGGCCGCAAGTTTAATAAACCGTTTTATTATAAAGTTATGGCTTATGGTACGACCCGCGACGGAAAGAAAGCCTTGAGCCCGGAAAGTAAAATCGTGAGCTCCAGATCCTGCTGTGAAGTTCCGATCGTAAAAGGACTTAACCGTGATTATCAGACGATCCGCCTTTCCTGGAAAAAAGCCTCCGGCGCGGACGGTTACCAGGTTTTCCGCTCCGGTTCCGGGCGCGGAAAGTATCATCTTGTCGAAACGGTTTCCAGCAGCCGATCCCGCGGCTGGACTGACAGCGGACTTTCTCCCGGCAGAACATACCATTACAAGGTGCGCGCCTACCGGACGCATCAAAAAAAGAAATACTGCAGTGAATGGTCTGAACCGCTCAGACTCAAAGCAACGCCCGCAAAACCCGTATTTTCTCTGAAGAAAAAAGGGAGGAAAGCGATCCTTAAATGGAAGAGCCGGGATTCTTCCAAAATCAGCGGCTATCAAATCTATCGCAGAACAGAAAACCGCAAGTGGCGTCTGATGCAGACAGCGCGTATCGGAAAGCGGACGTATGTCGATCGGAATCTCAAGCCCGGCAGAAAATACGCTTATCGGATTCGCACATATAAGGACACTCACGGAAAGCGAATCTACAGCAAATCTTCGAAGGTAAAATCCAAAAAAATTTAAACGTCCGATATGTGAATCCCGCATATCGGACAGAAAAAGGGACGCTGATTTCAGCGTCCCAAAGTATTTGGTCGAGGCAGCAGGATTCGAACCTGTGGCCTTTGCGTCCCGAACGCAACGCTCTACCAAGCTGAGCTATGCCTCGATCTGACTTTTCCTATTATACACTTGTTTCCCTTGTTCTGCAACAAAGAATTTAAAAAAATTATAAAGAAACGTATCGTTATTTTACTTTTTAATATTTACGATATGCTCTTTTTCCTATTTTAAAAGGGACTGCGCCATCTCTGCGAGTCCCCTTTAAAATTCCAAAATTCCTTTTTAAGCTGTCACACGAACATTAGCCGCTCTCATTTTGCCGCGGGCTTCATCATCTTCAACTTCGAAAGTCACTCTCTGTCCTTCTTTCAGCGATTTGAAGCCTTCCGCAATAATCGCCGAAAAATGTACGAATAAATCTTCTCCACTCTCGTCATTTGTGATAAAACCATAGCCTTTGTCATCATTAAACCATTTTACTGTACCTGTGCACATTTCGCGGTACCTCCCTTTTTGTTTACTAATTGCATAACTATAACTGTACGAATAAAAAGTGGAAACAGTGGAGTTACGCGTTTCATGCCTGTCAGTCGGGCCCAGGACACACCGCAAATGGTACTCTTTTGAAACTCCAAAGCGATTGCCGCCAGCTCTCGTTCCTGTATTATAAAAAAAACAGCTTTTAAAAGTATCCTTGGCTGGAACTTTTAAAAACTGTATTGCTTATAATCGTTCTCCACTTAATACAAGTTTAGTATATCACGGAATTGTCAGATTTGTCAAACAGAATTTAAAAAGCGCCGGACAAAGGTCCACACCGTTCCGACTTTCCTGCGGATGGCTTACAAAAGCAGCTCCAGTTCCTCAACTTTATAAGAACTGGAGCTGTCCATATTTTATGTCCTGGTTATTTAAATTAGAATTCTTCCTCCTTATTTCCACCTCAGAGAATACCAGCCGGAAGATTTTTTAGTGCCTCTGTATACTTTAATATAGTAAGTGCCTTTCGACAATTTACCTACGGATCTCAGCGTTATGCTCTTGCTGTAATATCCAAGCGTACTTCTTCCAACGCGTCTGTTTCCCTTATATATTGCGATTTTGAGTTCATCATTCGTAGCTCCCTTCATGGTAATACGAACGCTCTTTCTCTTAGGCACTCTGATCTTATACCAGTCTGTTCTCTTTTCACCAGCTACAATTGTTCCCTTTTTGGTTCTCTTCTTTTTCAGAAGGACGGCTCTGGATTTCTTTTTACCGCTCTTTTCGCTGATTGTGCTGTTGGTTACTTTTAATGCGTATGCGCCATCTAAATTATAGCCAGCGGCTACCTTTACATAATAGATCTTTCCCTTTTTCACGCCGAAGGTAGGGCTATAGTTCGTAGAAACTGCGTTAGACAGAGCCTTTTTCTTACTGTTGCACAAAGTGACTTTGTCATAGCCCTCGGAGCTCTGCACTTTCAGGTATCCGTTTCTTACTGCCTTAAATCTGAAATAATTTGTCTGCGCGTCTCTCTGACCTACAGCAATCTGTTTTTTATTGTATATAGTTCTGTTTGTTCCACTGAAATATCTGCAAGCAACCGCTACAGCATAAGCTTGGCTACTACTCGATTGTAAAATGGATGATTTTACACCCAAATAATAAGTTCCTCCCGCAGGGACCCTGATAATCTGAGTATCTTTTGAACCATTAGCACTCGCATATCCTGTGGAATCAACTCTTGTATTCAGTGCTGCATCCCGGTATAAGCCAAATTCTACTCCCCCATAAGTCCCGTTTGATATTGCCTGAGCTTCCATGATAATGGTGCCTTTTGCTGAAATTGGCACTTTTTGGGAGTATCCTTTATAATTACCCGAAAGCGTATCGTTAATTCCGTAAGTAATCGTCGGAGCTGGAATACTTTCGTTTCCTGTTTTTACAGTCACCAGCGAAAAACTTCCACTGGCTTTCGTCGTAGCCGCTTTCTCTACAACTTCTACTTTTTCAGATTTCATCTCCAACTGAGGTGCCTGCACCGCATCTTCGGTCTGCACCGAGCTTACCTTAGCCTTCATTTCCCCTGCGCCCGTCTCGCTGCTGTCCGCAAACGCAACGCTCGCTGAAGTGAATACCAGCGTAAGAATCAGCATTGCCGACAGCAATTTGCCCATTACTTTTTTCATGTTCGTTCTCCTTTAAAACTTTCTTGAAGGTACATAAAATATCTGTCTCCATTATACTAAATAATCATTCAATTATCACTAGTTTTTCGCAGATTATTCAAAATTTAACACATTTTTTACAATGTAACTTGCCATCGCGATAAAAAATTTCCCAAGCCGCCTCTTGTTCCCTCCGTACAGAAAAAAGCGGCATAGTTCTTTCTGCCGCTTTTTGTATTTTCTAATAGTCCAATTTTTATGGGCGCTGCTTATCCTAAGGTTTTTCCCTATTTTTCCAAAAGCGTATTTTCAATAATCTCCGCCGCGTCTTCAATGCATCCGTCGCAGGTACGCAGCACATTGCCGCCTTTCACGCCTTTCAGTTCCGCGCAGATAATCGACTTATTTTTGTCCTCAAACTGCTTGGTCATATCTTTCATCATCCTGTAACATTCTTTTTTCGTGGCAGGCTTGTCCAGATTTCCATCGCTCAGCTTCATTCCCGTAAGTACCGCCATGGCGCTGACCGCTCCGCAGGTGCCCATAGTTCCCATGCCGAACCCGAAGGCTTCCGACATTTTGAAAGCTTCTTTTTCATCTACTCCAAACAAATCGCAGTAAGCGCATACAACCGCCTGGGCGCAATTATAACCGTGCTTATGATTTTCCAATGCTTTCTTTACTCTTTCTGACATTTAAGACTTCCTCCTTGTATTCATCACTTCTACCTGTAGTCTATCACAATTTCTATAAAAAAGACAGGCGGATTCCTTCCATCCCAAGGCTTGCGCGGAAAAGCAGCGGCCAGGGACTACAGATAGCCCACGCTGTCATCTCAGATTGTATCCCGCACCCTTTAAAAGCCCTTTATGGATACAAAACTTTCCCGTTTGCGGGATCGGATTCGGGCAAAACCGCGGATTTTATTCTTTTTCCTGAAAGCGCAAGTCTTCAAACCCATAACTTTTGTATCCATTCGGCGGATTTCAGGCACCCAGGATACAACGTCCCGCTTACATGCCGATGATCTCCTCATCCGCAGTATAGAGCTGGTACAATCTGCTGTACAATCCTCCTTTTGCCATCAGATCCTCATGGCTGCCCTGCTCCTGGATTCCTTCCTCTGTAAGCACCAGAATGGTTTTCGCGTCCCGAATCGTAGTCAGGCGGTGGGCGATGGTCAGGGTCGTCCTGCCTTTTGCCAGTTTTTCAAGGGATTCCTGGATAATCCGTTCACTCTCGTTGTCCAGAGCGGAAGTCGCCTCATCCAGAATCAGGATCGGCGGATTTTTCAGGAATACCCTGGCAATGCTGATTCGCTGCTTCTGCCCGCCGGACAGTTTTACGCCCCGCTCTCCTACAAAGGTATCATAGCCGTCCGCCAGCTGCATGATAAACTCGTGGGCTCCCGCCAGCTTTGCCGCTTCCTGAATTTCTTCCCGAGAAGCTCCTGGCTTCCCATACTCGATATTATCATAAACGGCTCCGGAAAACAGATACACATCCTGCTGTACCATGCCGATCTGGGAGCGGAGAGAATGGGTCGTCACATCCCGGATATCCGTTCCATCGATCAGAATCCGCCCGTCCGTCACGTCAAAGAAGCGCGGAATCAGGTTGCACAAAGTTGTTTTTCCGGCTCCCGACGGACCTACCAGCGCCACATTTTCGCCAGCCCCGATTTTCAGGTTAATGCTGGTCAGCACATCCTCATCGCTGTCATTATAGCGGAAGCTGGCGTGATCAAAGATAATCTCGCCTTTAACAGGAGCCATTTCTTTGGCGTCCGGCGCGTCCTGAATCTCCACCTCTTCATCCATCACTTCGATGAACCGCTCAATCCCGGTCATTCCCCTCTGGAACTGCTCGGTAAACTCCACAATGCGGCGCACCGAATTAAGCAGCATCACCACATACAAAAGATACGCCATCAAATCAGCGGCTGTAATGCTTCCCTCCATCATAAACAGGGAACCGGCAACCACAACCGCAATGTACATGATACCGTCAAAGAGCCTGGTGGTACTCTGAAAACCCGCCATGTAACGGTACATTTCCTTTTTGATATTGAGAAATCCCTGGTTGCCCTCTTCAAATTTTCGCTCTTCAATCTCCTCGTTGGCAAAAGACTTGACGACACGCACGCCCAGCAGACTGTCCTCCACCTGCGCGTTAATCTCTCCCAGCTGATTCCTGGACTTTTTAAAGGCGGTCCGCATCTTTGTATTGAATTTCATGGCAAAGAAGATCATGAAGGGAATAATGGCGAAAATGAGAACCGTCAGCCACACATTCACGGAGCAGAGAATACAGAAGGACACGACAATTTTCAGAGCCGCGATGAAGTATTCCTCCGGACAGTGGTGGGCGAACTCGGTCACGTCAAACAGATCGCTTGTGATCCGCGCCATCAGCTGTCCCACCTTCGTGTTATTGTAATAGGAATAGGACAGATCCTGCAGATGCTCGAAGAGGTCCTTGCGCATATCGGTTTCGATTTTCGCGCCCATTACATGGCCGATATTCGCCATATAATAATTGGCAATCAGATCGATAACGCGCAATACCAGATAGAGGGCTCCCACCGACAAGATCAGCCGTACCGTCAGCTGGCTGACATTGGTCGTTCCGATATCCGTAAGATACCGCACGATCATAGGCAGCACCAGATCGCAGATGCTGGTCAGCGCCGCGCAGAACAAATCCAGTGCCAGAACGCCTTTATATTTTTTGAAATACGGAAGAAACCTCTTAATCAGATAAGAGGTCTTCCTGGTGTTAATCGCGTTTTCTTTCATTTTTCGGCTCACCTGTACTTTTCCGCCAGAATCCTTCCCACATAAACGCCGCTTGCCGAGGCCTGGGACAGAGAGTGGGTCACGCCGGATCCATCTCCCAGCGCGTACATTCCCTTTACCTTTGTTTCCAGATTCTTGTCCACCTCTACCTTAGAGTTGTAGAACTTCACTTCCACACCATAGAGCAGCGTGTCCTCGTTGGCGGTTCCCGGCGCGATTTTATCAAGAGCGTAAATCATCTCAATAATGTTATCCAGCTGCCGCTTTGGAATGACCAGACTCAAATCGCCGGCTGTCGCCTGAAGGGTCGGCCTTGTGAAACATTTTTTCATGCGCCGTTCGCTGCTTCGCCGTCCTTTCACCAAATCGCCAAACCGCTGCAGCAGTACGCCGCCGCCCAGCATATTGGAAAGGCGAGCGATAGATTCGCCGTATTCGTTGCTGTCTTTAAAGGGCTCTGTAAAGGTATTGGAAACCAGCAGCGCGAAGTTGGTATTTTCCGTCCGCAGCGCGGGATCCGCGTAACTATGCCCGTTAACCGTCACAATGCCGTTGGTGTTTTCCGCTACCACTTCCCCATAGGGATTCATACAGAATGTCCGCACCTGGTCGTTGTATTTATCCGTCTTATAGACGATCTTGCTCTCATAGACGTCATCGGTAATATGCTTAAAAATCTCAGCGGGCAGTTCCACCCGCACTCCGATGTCCACGCGGTTTTTTTCCTGTTTGATCCCCATTCTGTCGCAGACACTGGAAATCCACTTTGATCCGGAACGTCCTGTCGCCAAGACCAGATCCCGGCAGGAAAAAGCTTCTCCCTTATCCGTCTTCACGAGAAACGTTCCGTCCTGCTCCTGTTCAATTTCCGTAATCGTTGTATAGAACATCGTATCAATCCTGTCGCTGCAGTAGTCAAAGATTCGACCCAGTATTTTTACATTTCGATCCGTTCCCAGATGGCGCACCTTGGCTTCCAGAAGATGCAGATTGTTTCGCAGCGCGATCGTCTTTAATTCGGAGCTGGCGGTGGAGTAAAGTTTCGCGTCCGCTCCGCCCATGCCGCAGAGCACCTCATCCACATATTCCATCAGCTCCATGGCCGCGTCTCTGCCTACATAGTTATGCAGATCTCCTCCAAACTGAGTTGTAATATTGTATTTTCCGTCTGAAAGGGTTCCCGCTCCGCCGTACCCGTTCATAATATGGCACGGACTGCACTTTACACAGGTCTTAGCGCCTTTCTTAATGGGACACTGGCGCTTTTCCAGAGGCGCGCCTTTATCGATCATCAGAACCTTTGCCCGGTTCTCCAGTTTTGTCAGCTCATAGGACAAAAACACGCCGCTGGCGCCTGCCCCCACTATGATAATATCGTAATGTTTCATTTCTATCCTCCCAAACAATCTTCTTTCTATTTCCCAATTCTTATATTTTATGTCCTTTTATTTCGTTTGTAAAGAACATTTATACGGGCATTCCGGGCGCGCCAGAAAAAAGCGCAGCGTCTGTAACATGACGCTGCGCTTGGCATTTCTCATCTTCTCTTTTTCTTAATGTTCGGATCTGTCGGATCGTAATTCTGTCCCGACGGAATCTTCTTCACTTTTGGTTTGTCCAAAGGTCCCGCGGATTTCCCGTCGTAAATCACAACTTTTGTTTTCTTCTTTCTCGCAATGTCATAAATAATCTTCGCATTGCTCGTCTGAAGACGGATACATCCGTGGGAAGCCGGTCCTCCCAGGTTATTGTAAGCGGAAGTAACCAGTGTCCGGTTGTTCCTTGTTCCGTAAGTAACCGAATGGAACAGATAGCTTCCGGTAATTCTGGAGCAGTACTGGCCGTAAACATATCCGCCCATAGTAGGTCCTCCCAGCAGTCCCCATCTGTAGGTTCGGTCTTTTGTCAGGTAGTAGGTTCCCTTAACGGTTGGCGTTCCGGCCTTTCCAACGGAACACGCCATCGCTTTTACAGGAACCCATTTCTTTCCATCTTTCGCGTAAAGGGTCACGCAGTTTCTTTTACGGTTCACTTTAATCAGCGAAACTTTTTTCTTCCACTTATTTCCGAATTTCGCGATCAGATCCTGGCACAGGCGCCCCTTCTTATCAAAGTAATATTTATATTTCCCGATGGATTTCCATCCGGTCACAGCCGCGCCGCTCTTAAAATAATACCGCTTTCCGTTAACGCGTTTCCAGCCTTTTTTCTTATATACCTTCCCTTTTTTGGTAAAGTAATAGATTTTGCCGTTGTTCATTTTTCTGACTTTGTTCTTATACCGGGTCTGCTTCACGCCTCTTTTATAATAGTAGCTTCCGCGGACACCGGAATAAAGGCTTCCCGCTTTATAATATTTCTTCTGATAGGTTCCGGTAAAAAGTACGCCTCTCGAATAGCGCTTTCCTCCCTGGACACCGGTAAAAAGCGTTCCGTTCCGATAATATTTTTTATTATAGGTACCGGTGTAAAGCGTTCCGGCTCCATCTGCCCCGAAACGGTACAGCTTTCCTCCGTAGGACGCGCATACGTTTACCTTCTTTTTTCCAGTGGCCGGATCCAGATAATAAAGTTTTCCGCCAATCGTCTGGAACCCTTTGAGCGGCGTCCCATTCTCGTAGTACGTGCCATCCTCCTGCCATCCGTCGTCTTTCTCTTCGGACAAAATCGAAACGCTGGTCTGCTCAGACGCTGCGCTTTCTCCGGCACGATCCGTCTGGGCGTAGACCTCTGTTCCCGCAAACACCAAAAGACACAGGGCAAACAGCAACCCTGCCGCAAAAACTCCCGCGATCCTTTTGCGGGATTCCGCAATCTGCATCTTCCATTCTCCTTTTCACACATACAGCTGCCGACACGCAGAGCCGGCACTGCCCTTCCGGGCAACATTACCTTTACTCTTCTTCATCCTCTTCGAGCATGAGCTCATCAAATACAGCGACCGCTCTTTCAAACTCCGCGTCGTCTTCAATATCGATCAGTTCAAACTCATCCTCGCTGACTTCTTTATATCCGTAGATATACACGTCGTCCGAGTCATCCTGAGGGATCAGCGCGATATATTCTTTCCCATCCGCCTCAAAGACGCCCATCATTTCACATTCCAGTTCTGTGCCATCATCATATTCCAATGTGATGATATCTGCCTCTGCCATAGCTTGTTTCCTCCAAAATTCTTAAAATCATTGCTAATATCACTACTATACCATTCCGCCGGTATTTTAGCAATGAAAATATTCTCTAATTTTTTCTGCCAGTTTTTCCGTGATTCCCTTTACCTCCCGCAGTTCTTCCACAGAAGCCTGCTTGATCCGTTCGACACTTCCGAAATGATCCAGCAGCGCGCCGCGTTTAGCCGGTCCGATGCCTTCGATTTCATCCAGCACGGAGGTGAGCATTCGTTTTCCTCGCAACCCCCGGTGATAATCAATGGCAAAACGGTGTACTTCCTCCTGAACCGTCCCCATGTACTTGTAAAGCAACGGATGATCCCGCAGGCGAAGCTCCTGCATCTGTCCGTTTTCAACATATACCAGCGAACGGGTTCTGTGGTGATCGTCTTTCGCCATACCCGCCACCGCCAGATTCAGATCCATTGCCCGGATCATCTCAATCGCCGCGTTAACGTGCCCCTTTCCTCCATCCATCAGAATCAGATCCGGAAGCACGGAAAAGCCTTCGTCTCCTTCCAGGGCGCGCCGGAACCGCCGAAACAGGACTTCCTGCATACAAGCATAGTCATCCTGTCCTTCCACCGTCCGTATTTTAAATCTCCGATAGGATTTTTTGTCCGGCCGCAGTCCCTCAAAGACGACCATCGCCCCCACCGTGTCTACTCCGTTGGTGTTGGAAATATCGTACGCTTCCACCCGATAGTCCCTGCCGTTGTAGGGCTGGTCCTCATAACCCATGTGATTCAGAATGGTATAAATTTCTTTTCCAAGGCTCTGGGCCCGTTCCTTCCGGACTTCCGCCCGCTGATCGATGGTCTTGACCATTTCCACCACATCTTTTTTCGCCAGCTCCAGAAGCGCTCTTTTTTCTCCCTTCTGCGGAGCCAGAAGGCGCACCTGGTGTCCCGCCAGCTCCGAAAGATAGGCCTCCAGAAGGGGTTTTTCCTCCGGCTGTTTTTCCAGCAGAATCTCCTTGGGAAGATGGATGCTCTGGCTGTAATGCTGTTTTAGAAAGGCCGCCACAATCTCATCGGAGCTATCTTCCTCCATAGACTGAAGATCGTAGGTCTCTCTCCCGCTGAGTTTTCCGTCCCGCACAAAGAACAGAACGACGTGGCGCTGCTTTGCCCCGCGGGCTACCAGAATCAGATCCACATCCTTTGTATCCTGCAGCACCACTCGCTGCTTTTCCGAAAGCGCCTTCGCGGCCATAATATAGTCTCTGTATTCGGCTGCCCGCTCAAAATCCAGATTTTCTGACGCTTTGCGCATCTCCTCTTCCAGGTGTGACAGAATGCCTTTCGTTCTGCCCCGAAGGAACTCCACCGCGTGATCGATTTTCTCCCGGTATTCCGCAGGCGAAACCGTCCCCTGACAGATGCCGTCGCACTGCTTGATATGATAGTTCAGACACGGACGGAAGCCCTTGGGAAACACTCTGGCGGAACATTTCTTCAGAGCGTATACCTGGTTCAGCAGATCCACGATCTGATTGACCGCTCCCGCGTCGCTGTACGGGCCGAAATATTTACTGCCGTCTTTTTTTACCTGCCGGGTTTTCAGAAGCCGCGGATAGGTCTCCTCCATGGTGACTTTGATATAGGGGTAGGTCTTGTCATCCCGGAGCAGAACATTGTACTTGGGACTGTATTTTTTGATGAGATTGCATTCCAGAATCAGGGCTTCCATTTCGCTGCCCGTCGTAATATATTCAAACTCCTCAATCTGGGAAACCATGGACCGCACTTTAGGGTCCATATGGCGAGAGGATTGGAAATACTGGCGTACCCGATTTTTCAGAGAAACGGCTTTGCCCACGTAAATTACCTGCCCCAATTTATCCTTATGAAGATAAACTCCCGGAGAATCCGGGAGTTTTTTTAGGTTTTCCTGAATGTCAAACATCGTTATCTCTGCACTCTTCCTTTGCTCTTGCGTTTCTTCCGTTTTGCCGCGTTGCGGGCGCGTCTGTCTGAGGAAGGCTGCTGTGATTCCTGATTCGGACGTACCGGCGGCCGTGTTCCGCTTCGCTGCTGCCTCTGGTAACTCTGTCCGGCCTGGTACTGATTCCCTCGCGCCGCCGCGGCTTTACGCCTTCTCCGGCGTTTTCGCGCCCGTCTGCGCAAAAGCCAGATGATCAGAAGCATCAGCAGAATCAGCGCCGCGGCAATATAGATCAGCACTGCCAGCCAGTCGGGGATTCCTATGTAGGAAAGAGGACCGCCTTTTTCGATCGTCTCCGCGGCCACTACATCGGTCTGACTCACAAGTTCGTTCTCGTTATAGACTTTGATCACTCCGACCTTGTCCCCTTTTTTTACAGGGGCCTGCAGTTCCATCTCCTCAAATTCAGTTGTAACGCCATCGATTTTCGCGCCGCTGGTCACCGTCACCGCTGCCGCGGATTCGGCTATACCCGCTACATGCCGGTGTTCGCCCCGCTTTACGCGAACCTTACCCACATGTTCATTTTTTCTGACAATATTGTGGGTATCATAGAAATTTTCCAGCACATAATCCCACATCTTAGCCGTGTCGTAAAACCGGCTGTCCGCGCCGGAGTTGAGTACTACGGAAATCAGCTCCGTTCCGTTGCGTTCTACCGCGCCTACCAGACAGGCTCCGGCCGTGCTGGTCTGACCGGTTTTCACACCGATTGTTCCTTCGTATTTCGGTACGAATTCAATTTCCTTTGTATTCACAACAGTCTTACCGTTTTTTGTGGAAGTTGTTTCTTCTTCTACGCTAATCGGCTCCGTATCCCAAAGCAGCTTGTTGGTATTCTTCAGCTCCCGCTTTTTTGACTTGTTCGTTGCCGGCATGGTGTAGCTTTCCGTACTAATCAGTTTGCGGAAGGTTTTGTTCTTCATGGCTTCTTTGGTAATAAGCGCCAGATCATAAGCGGTGGTCAGATGTTCTTCCTGACCCTGCCAGTTCAGACCGCTGGGGTTAAGGAAGTTTGTACTCTTCGCTCCGCAATCCTCCGCCCATTCGTTCATCAGCTTGCAGAAGTTCGCTTCATTCCCTCCGATTTCCTCCGCAAAAGCAACCGCTGCGTCATTGGCCGAAGGCAGCATCAACGCGTAAAGCAAATCCTCTACAACAAATTCTTCGCCTTTCTTAATATCAATAATGCTCCCCATCTGCACCGCGTCATGCTTAGCGGTAAGCGTGTCATCCAGTTCCAGATGCTCCAGGACTACCATACAGGTAACGATCTTTGTCGTGCTGGCGGGCTGCCTTTTGGTATAAATATCTTTTTCGTAAAGAATCTTCCCCGAATCGGCGTCGATTACAATCGCGGACTCCGCTTCCAGCTGCGGGCTGTCCGCAGAAGCAGCAAATGCCGGCGTCCACTGGACGCAGGCAATCGCAAGTATCATAATAAAAACAAACAGCCTTTTTCTGAATTTCATAGCTACTCCTGTTTTTCAAAGAAGAAATCCGCCAGCGCGTATCCGCTGTCAAAATACGGTCCTTCGGCGCCGGATTTTTCATTAAACTGGCGGGATTTGTCCTCCGGCTTTTCCTTTCTGCTGTCGTAAATCACATAAGGCACCGGATCCGCCGAATGGGTCCGGATAGCGAGAGGCGTTCTGTGATCCGGAACGATCAGCGCGCGAAAATCCTCGCCCGCGCCGCGCAGATATTCCACGATTGGTTTCAAGACCTTCTGGTCGATGGAATGCATACACTCCAGTTTTCCCTCCATATCTCCCTGATGGGAACATTCATCCGGTCCTTCCAGATGCATATAAACAAAATCTTTTCCATCCTTGTATTCCCGGATGGCAGCCTGGGCTTTACCGTCAAAGTTGGTATGCAGGGTACCGGTAGCGCCCTCCACATCCACGGAATTCAGCCCCGCGCAGATAGCGATTCCTTTGATCAGATCCACCGCGGAAATCGCAGTCCCCTTAATTCCGTATTTATCATAGAAAGAGGACAGGCTCGGCTTCCTTCCCTGACCCCAGATCCAAAGTGTATTGGCCGGATTCAGACCTCTGGCGATCCGATCCTGATTCACCGGATGGTCTTTTAGGATCTCATAACTTTTTTTCATCATATCCGTGAGGAATTCACTGCCTTCGCCCTTCGGCAGATGATCGCCCACTCTCTGGGTCAGAACATCGTGAGGCGGCGTCAATTCATAATCGGTAGATCCATTATGCACAATCATGCAGTGGCGGTAGCTGACGCCGGTATAGAAATGAATCCGCTCATCGGCGAAAGCTTCATTGACCGCCTGAATCAGCTGATCCGCTTCCTCCGTCGTAATATCGCCGGAACTGTGATCCGTAATAATCAGATCTTCATAGTCCCCCTCTCCTGTAAGGGTAATCAGGTTGACGCGGAATGCCACATCCGTGTCCGACATATTAATACCGATGCTGGCCGCTTCCAGAGGTGATCTTCCGGTCAGATACACGGAAGGATCGTATCCCATTACAGACAGATTGGCCGCGTCCGATCCCGGAGCGACTCCCGGCGGAATGGTCTTTACCGTTCCCACCTGTCCTTTGGCTGCCAGTTCGTTGATCATCGGAATATCCGCGGCTTCCAGAGGCGTCTTTCCGCCCAGCGCTTCAACCGGTTCATCTCCGGCTCCATCGGGAACCAGAATTAAATATTTCATACAAATCCTCCTGTAATCGGAAAAGCTTCCCTTCCGTAAAAGGGAAGCTTTTCGTTCTTTATTTATTTTCCGCTTCGAATTTTTTCATAAAGTCGATGAGGGCGTCTACGCCTTCCATCGGCATCGCGTTATAGATGCTGGCCCGCATGCCGCCGATGGAACGGTGTCCGTTGAGGTTATGCAGCCCTGCCGCTTTTCCCTCCGCGACAAACTTTTTATCCAGATCGCCGTTTCCGGTAACAAATACCACGTTCATCAGGGAACGATCCTGCTCTCTTACCGGGCAGGTGTAAAGCTGGCTGGAATCAATATAGTCATACAGTTTTTTCGCTTTCTTTACGTCCAGATCATGCATCGCGGCAATTCCGCCGATATTCTTAATGTGCTTGAATACTTCTCCCGCCACATAGATGCCGAAGCAGTTCGGCGTATTATAGGCGGAGTCGTTTTCCGCGTGAACTTTGTAATCCAGATAGGTCGGAACGGTTTCTTTCGCAAATCCGATCAGGTCTTCTCTCATAATTACAATGGTTACGCCGGACGGAGCGACATTTTTCTGCGCTCCCGCGTAAATCAGACCGAATTTGGAAACATCAATTTCCTCGGACAGAATGCAGGAGGACATGTCCGCGACCAGCGGAATATCTCCCGTATCCGGAATATACGGATAGTGGGTTCCGTATATGGTATTGTTGAAGGTAATATGTACATAATCCGCGTCCGGCCGGAAATCCTCTTTCTTTACTTCCGGAATATAGGAGAATGTGGATTCTTCCGAAGACGCCACGATTTTAATGTCTCCGAATTTTTTCGCTTCCTTGGCAGCTTTCTTTGCCCAGGAACCGGTGATGATGTAATCGGCCTTTCCTGATTTTCTCAGAAGATTCAGGGGAACCATGGCAAACTGCAGCGTGCCACCGCCCTGCAGGAACATTACCTTGTAGTTGTCCGGAATGTTCATAATCTCTCTCAGATCCTTTTCCGCCTCTTCCAGAATTGTTTTGAATTCTTTGGAGCGATGGCTCATCTCCATTACGGATTCTCCGCAGCCTTTATAGTTAGGCAGGTTCTCCGCTACGCTTTCGATTACCGAAAGGGGCAGCATGGATGGACCCGCAGAAAAATTGTAAGCTCTGTTATAACTCAATTTTTTCACCTCCGCTAAGACTTGATTTTAATTTCACAAATGATTTCCTATTATATCACTTTACTGGCCTGCGGTAAAGTGCTATAATTTAGGATAATTCAAAATATTAGAGAGGTGAAACCATGTATAAAATCGCAACCCTTAATAAAATATCACCGGTTGGCCTTTCCAGGCTTACGGATGGATATACAGTCATCGATAATACCGATGAGGCGAACGGCATTCTCGTTCGCAGCCAGGCCATGCACGATATGGAATTTTCGAGTGATCTGCTGGCAATCGGCCGCGCCGGCGCAGGTGTTAACAATATTCCCCTTGACCGCTGCGCCCAGGAGGGAATCGTCGTATTCAACACTCCCGGAGCCAACGCCAACGCGGTAAAAGAACTTGTCCTGGCGGGTATGCTGCTGGCCGCGAGAAATATCCCCGAAGGTCTTGCCTGGGCGAAGACGTTAGCCGGAACCGAAGGCGTCGGAAAAGCCGTTGAAAAAGGAAAAGGCCAGTTTGCCGGAACCGAGCTGAAGGGAAAAACGCTGGGCGTTATCGGACTGGGCGCCATCGGCGCCATGGTTGCCAACGCCGCTGAAAATCTGGGAATGGATGTAATCGGCTATGACCCGTTCCTCAGTGTCAAAGCGGCGCTCAGTCTGTCCACCACAGTCCGTGTTGTGGACAACCTCAAGGATCTGTATCCGAAATGTGATTATATCAGCATCCATGTTCCGGCGACTGACAGTACCAGCAAAATGGTAAACGCGGAAGCGTTCGCGCAGATGAAGGAGGGCGTTATCTTCCTGAACTTCTCCAGAGACAAGCTCATGGATGACGACGCGCTGGAAAAAGCCCTGGCTGACGGAAAAGTAAAAAAATATGTAACAGACTTTACGGATGATCGGGTCATCAATTTTGATCATACGATTGTACTGCCGCATCTGGGCGCGTCTTCAGCAGAGGCGGAAGAAAACTGCGCTTCCATGGCGGTGGATCAGATTATGGATTACATAGAAAACGGAAACATTGTAAACTCTGTGAACTTCCCGGCATGCAGCCTGGGAGCGAAGGCGGACGGCGCGTCAAGAGCCTGCATCATTCACAAAAACGTTCCCGGAATTCTTGAAAAAATCACCGGAGTCTTCGGAGATCTCGGAATTAATGTAGATAATATGATCAACAAGAGCAAAGGCGACTTCGCCTATACCCTGTTAGAAACTTCCGGCGGAATTTCAGAAGACGAACTGAAGGGAAAACTCGGAACAGACGAGTTTATCCGTGTAAGAGTTATTCAATAAGAGATAAAAAGCATGCCGTATTCTCATTTCAAACGCGGCATGCTTTTTTTCTATCTTCCTCCCGGTCTCTGTACCGGCTTTCTTTTACTGAATTCTTCTGTATCGTCCCACACTTTGTTCACGAGGATTCCCAGGCATAGCACCCAGGCTAAAAAGTAAAACCAGAATAGAATCGCTACAATCGAAGACAACGCGCCGTAAATAATATCATAATTTGCCACGCTCGTTGTATACCGGGCGTAGATCAGTGTCACAATCAGCATACCGCCTGACGCGAAAATGCTGCCGGGCAGGATTTTGCGGAACGGAACCCGGTTTGTGGGCAAAATATAGTAATTGTAGCTTACCATCAGAAAATAAAGAGCCAGCCCTAAAATCCAGCGTAGATACATCCAGATATTATTGATATATTTATCCGCGTCCAGACTCAGCAAACGCACGACCGCCCGCAGCAAAAGATCCCCGTAACCCAGAATCACCAGGGCAAACGCGATTGTAAAAAGCGTCACGATCATCGTACGCACCGCGCGAAACCGCTCTCTCCAGTATCCTCTTCCCGTTGTCTGCCCATCGGTAAAGGTATAATTGGTAATCCGCATAATGGCGAACTGCGCTCTGGACGCAGCCCAGAGGGCTACAACCAGGAAAACGATGTTTCCCGCGCCTGCCGGCGAAAATTCGATCAGCCTGTGCAGCGCGCTGGAAATTTCATTTCCGGTATACGCGCTGAGCCACTGAACGACATCTTCCACCGACATATTAAAGTAGCCCAGAATCTGTGTTAAAATCAAGAGAACCGGCACAATCGAAAGCAACAGATAAAAGGAGATCTGCGCGGCAAACCCCTGATAATACGGATCACGAAACCGCTTGATCCCTAAAAATACCATTTGTAAAAATCGTCGTTTCATAATTGCTCTCGCTTTACCTGTTTTCTTTTTCTCCGGTCTTCTGCTCCAGCAGCCTCCGCAATTCCCTCAGCGCATTGGCTCTGTGGCTGATTTTATTTTTTTCTTCCGGCGGAAATTCTCCGAAAGTTATGGAATATCCCAGAGGCACAAACAGCGGATCATACCCGAATCCGTTGCTGCCCCGTTCTTCCAGTACAATATGCCCCTCCACTTCTCCCCGAGCCGTCAGAGTTTCTCCATCCGGATACACCATGGTAATCACAGATACAAACCGGCCGGTTCGTTTCTCATAGGGGACATCCTTAATCAATGATTTCAGTTTGTCATTGTTAGCCTGATCGTTTCCATCTTCTCCCGCGAAGCGGGCGGAAAACACGCCCGGCGCTCCGTCCAGACAATCCACTTCCAGGCCGGAATCATCCGCGATCGTGATTTCACCGCAGAGTTTCATGATTTCATAAGCCTTTTTCCGGGAATTTTCTTCAAACGTGCTCCCGTCTTCCTCAATCTCCACATCCGGAACGCCAGCTTTGTCCCTGGGGATGATTTCCATTCCGAATTCCTTTGTGATCGCTTCGATTTCCTTGATTTTATGCTGATTTTTTGATGCAGCGACAATGATACTCATAAAAACTCCTCATCCTATAGTATGACCCATTCCGCGATTATTACTTCAGATTCCGCAGGAACCTACCGGAACTTTTCCGCCGACCGCGTCAATTATCGCACGGGTTTTTTCTTCATCGAAATAGCTGCAGATTTCGATGAAATATACGCCCTGATCCGTCAGTTCTTTGGCGGCCGCCTTTGCCGCTTCCAGATCTTTTGTAAAACGTACATATGTATTGCATTCCTCATTTCTCAGCTCAAATTTCTGAGTGTCCTCCACTCCATCCATTACAATGACAACGCCGAATTCTTTGAAAGAATCCAGAGCGTCCAGCTTCTTCTGTTCTTCCGGGAAAAAATTGACATGAAGAATCTCCATATCCCCTTTCACCGCTTTCCTCAGCCGCTGCGCCCGCTCATCATCAAAAGCGCCGCATAGATCGATCAGCTCATAGCCTTCCTGATCCAGCTTTTTCACCAATTCCTCGGCCATATCCATATCATTGACCCCGGCTACAAAGCTGCAGCTTTCGGAATTCTCATAAGTAAACGAATAGTTTTCCGGCGACGCGCCTTCCGCTTCTTCAATAAATGCGTACTTAAACATAATGCCCTCCTTCTTATATTCCGTTCAAACAACTGGAATTAGTTGCATTATTATACCATATTGTTTCTGGACTTTCTACTCCCTGTGCGGTAGAATACCTGTAGATTTGCTTTGAAAGGAGTTTGTATTTATGAAAATTGTCATGCTTGACGGACATACCATCAACCCCGGCGATCTTTCCTGGGACGCGCTTTCTGAAATCGGAGAGCTGGAGGTTTATGACGCCACAGAGCCGGATCAGATGCTTTCCCGCATTGGAGACGCGGAAATCCTGCTGACCAGCAAATGTCTGATTACAAGAGATTTGATGATGAAATGTCCTTCTTTAAAATATATCGGCTCCATGGCTACCGGTTACAATAATATTGATGTGGACGCCGCCGGAGAGCTCGGCATCGCAGTTACCTATATCCCGGCCTATTCGACAGACGCGGTCGCCCAGCATACGATCGCGCTGATACTGGAACTATGCAACCACGCAGGTCTTCATAACACCTCTGTAAAAAAAGGCGACTGGCACGACTGCCCGTATTTCTGCTACTGGAAAGAACCCCTCGTCCTTTTGAAGGGCAAATCCCTGGGGATTGTCGGCTATGGCCAGATCGGAAGAAGGGTCGCGGAAATCGCGAAGGCGCTGGGAATGGAAATTCATGTGTACAGCAAAGAGCCTGACGCAGCCGTAAAGTCCGATTTTGTCACGCTCCACTGCCCTCTTACAAAAGAAAACGCGAACTTTGTCAACACAGAATTTATCGAAAGGATGAAGCCCGGAGCTGTTCTGATCAATACCGCAAGAGGCGGGCTGGTTGACGAAGCGGCTCTCGCGGACGCTCTGAAATCCGGTCGTTTGCGCGCCGCCGCCGTGGATGTACTTGCCCAGGAGCCTCCTTCCTCCGATCATCCTCTGATCGCTTTGGAAAACTGTATTATCACGCCGCATCTGGCCTGGACTCCGACCGAAATGCGCCAGACTATCTGCAGGGTTCTGGCAGACAACCTGATCAGTTTTCTTCAGGGCGGAACCCTCAACCGGGTGGATTTATAATTAAGACGTCATTCCGAAATACAGACGGATTCCCCGGTAGATTCCCCTGGCAAAGCTTTCCGGATCGCTGGTCAGCAGATACAGATCGTTTGCGTTTGTCATGTATCCCATTTCTACAAGCACAGCCGGCATGGAAGTCGCGCGCAGCACATACAGGCTAGGACGTATGAATACGCCCCGGTTTCTCAGACCGGTCATATCATGCAGGCCTTCCAGAATCCGCCCTGCCAGTGTGTAAGCCGGCGTGGATTCACTATACACATAGGCTTCGCTGCCGCTGGCGGAAGTGTTGGTACTGGTATTGCAATGCAGGCTGATAAAATAATCAGCGTCCCAGGTGTTGGCTTCATAGACCCTGGCCTGCAGACTGGTGGCGTTGCTGGTTCCCAGCTGCTCTTCCGGCGTATCGCGGGAAAGCCTCACGTCAAAATCAGGGTCCGCCCGGAGCAGCGCCGCCAGGCGCACTCCCACCTCATAATTGATATCCTGCTCTCTGACCCCGTTCACCTCCGCTCCGGCATTCGGGTTCTGAGGATTATGTCCCTGATCGACAAATATTTTAATCGCCATATGGTGCATATCTCCTTTCTTTTTCAGTTTTTTTTATCCTATGCGGCAACGCTCCTTTTTGTTCTTATCCCAACGATTTTCCTTTTTTCGCTAAAAAAGCTCTTTTTTTGCGAAAATCCGGCATGGAAATAGGGAAAGCATATTGATCCTGCCATCATTCCTCTGTATAATGATTACGTTTCTAACAGCATGTAAAGAATCAAAATTATTGTAATGAATTCCGGTAAAATGAAAGGAGAACAAGAGATCAAATGACAGTTTCATTAGGAGAATTTATCTCCCAGCTCGGTTCCAGCCCTGTGTTGGTAGTTACAGTGCTGCTGACTCTGGGCGTCGTTCTTGTGAACGGATGGACCGACGCGCCAAACGCGATCGCGACCTGTGTATCTACGCAGGCAATCTCTGCCAAAGCAGCCATATTGATGGCCGCTGTCTTTAATTTTCTCGGCGTCTTCGTCATGACTCTGGTAAACGCCAGTGTCGCGACTACAATCTACAATATGGTGGATTTCGGCGGAAACCCTGATGACGCTTTGGTCGCGCTGTGCGCTTCTTTATTCGCTATTGTGGTCTGGGCAACCGCGGCCTGGTGGTTTGGAATACCAACCAGCGAAAGCCACGCTCTGATCGCCGGCATTTCCGGCGCCGCGATCGCTCTGCACGGCGGAATGGGCGGAATCAACGGTTCCGAATGGATCAAAGTAATCTACGGACTGGGGCTTTCCACCGTACTGGGCTTCGGGTTCGGCTGGCTTGCCGTCAAAATCGTCGAGCTTGTCTGCAAGCGAATGGATCGCCGCAAAACCCTCGGCTTCTTCCGCTATGGACAGGTTGCCGGCGGTGCGACGATGGCGTTCATGCACGGCGCCCAGGACGGTCAGAAATTTATGGGCGTTTTTATGCTCGGCGTCTTCCTTGTAAACGGACAGGCCAATGTTTCCAATTTTGAAATTCCCATCTGGCTGATGGTTCTGTGCAGCGCCGTCATGGCCCTGGGGACTTCCATCGGCGGCCACCGCATTATTAAATCCGTGGGCATGGATATGGTAAAGATGGAAAAATACCAGGGATTTTCCGCGGACATTGCCGGCACGGGCTGTCTGCTCCTGTCCTCGGTTACCGGAATTCCGGTATCTACGACGCATACAAAGACTGTTGCCATCATGGGCGTGGGGGCGGCCAGAAGGCTCTCCAACGTAAACTGGGGTGTTGTCCGTGAAATGGTGCTGACCTGGATTCTTACGTTTCCGGGCTGCGGTCTGATTGGATTTCTTATGGCAAAACTGTTTATGTGGTTATTCTGATAATACAAAGGAGAAGGCATTATGGGAAAAAAGGAAAAGAATTACTATTTCGAAACATTTATAAAAAGTGTTTCTTACTGCCACGACGCTGCGGCAATGCTGCAGGACTGCTTTGACAATTATACATCGATTGATCTGCCGAAAAGTATTGAGGCCATGCATGATATCGAACACGCGGCGGATGGAATCAAGCATGAAATGATGAACCGTCTGGTTAAGGAGTTTCTCCCTCCCCTTGAGAGGGAAGATATTGTCGAGCTGGCGCACGCTATCGACGATGTTACCGACAGCATTGAGGATGTGCTGTTGGGCATGTATATGTCCAATACCACGGAACTTCGCGAGGACGCGAAAACCTTTGCGAAAATCATCTATGACTGCTGCTGCGGTCTGCAGAAAATCGCCGCGGAATTCCATAACTTCCGCAAATCGACTTTGCTTCGTGAAATCATTGTGGAGATCAATCGCCTGGAGGAGGAGGGCGACCGTCTCTACGTAGATGCTACTCGGCGTCTCTATATGGAGGAGACCGATCCGGTAAAAATCTTTGCCTGGTCCTCCATCTACGGGCGTCTGGAGCGATGCTGCGACAGTTGCGAGGATGTCGCCGATATGGTGGAGCAGATTGTAATGAAAAACAGCTGATGATTCTATCTTTAAATCGCGTAAGGAAGGGGCTGTCGCATTAACGGGAAATGACTGTTAGTGTGACAGCTTTTTTGTGTA
>JAHZHL010000016.1 GCA_019420305.1 Bacillota bacterium
TACCAAACTTCATCTCCTCTGTCAATACCTTTCCCTCTCTTTTTTTCACTTTTTTTATGTATAATTGTATTCCGGCTGAGACACAATACAAAATATATGCTTTACGGAGGTGATTTCATTTGCTGATTATCTTAGTCCGCACGGTCATTCTTTATTTCCTGGTGCTCTTTACTATACGAATCATGGGGAAGTCTGAACTCTCCAAGATGTCTCCTTTTCAGCTTGTGGTAATCTTTATGATTGCTGAACTGGCCGCTATTCCGATTGAGTCCTCTAAGGCTTCTCTGATCAGTGGCGTTATCGGAATTTTTACTTTGACCTTCCTGCAGGTTCTGATATCGACTATTTCCATTAAAAGCGAACGGTTCAAAAATTTTATCAACGGACGTCCCAGCATTTTGATCGAAAACGGTGAAATCAACGAAAAAGAACTAAAAAACTTACGGATTACTTTAAATGACTTGATGGAGCAGCTCCGCCTGGGAAACGCACCTTCCCTCTCGGAAGTGGAGTTCGCTGTTATGGAATCAAACGGAGATCTTTCCATCATTCCAAAAGCTTCGAAAAAGCCGCTGACCGCTGAGGATCTGTCCATTCAAAAAGAAGAGGAAACTATGCCCCTGATTCTGATCTCGGACGGCATTCTGTACCGCCAGAATCTCCTTTCCCTCGGCTGGGATGAAAGTTATTTGAAAGGGCAGCTGGCAGCTGTGAACATCCATTCTTATAAGGATGTCTTTTTTGCATTCAATGACGAAAAGAAAAACCTGCACATCTATGTCTCTTCTCCTGATAAACGAAAAGCAAAGGAGGTAAGTTTATGCGAAACTTCCTGATTTCCGCGGTTTGTCTGGCTCTTTTAATCGGAGTCTGGGGTATTTTTGATTTTTATTCAAACGGAAAAATCGAGGGTTATCAGACGCAGATTGACAATACGGTCATAAGCGCCGTGGAAGCCGGACGCTGGGATGAGGCTGCCTCTGCGTTCTCCCTTTTCTCTGATGACTGGCGAGGGTACAGAAAAGCCGCGTCTTTTTTCCTTGATACGCAGGACTTAAATGAAGCAGACTGCACCATTGAAAAGACTGCCTATTATATCCAGGCAGAAGATCTGTCCAACGCTTCCGGCGAGCTTGCCAGCCTGAAAGATCAGCTCCTTTTTCTTCATTACAACGAGACGCTTTCCGCTGGAAACATCTTGTAAGCATGCAGACACGGCTGCCGCTATTCTATAATTTCGTACATGGAAGCCGCGTCTTCTTTTTTACTGGAATCCAGCAGTTTCAGGACTTTTGCTGTCACACTGCTGTTTCCGAACTGAATACGGATTACATCTCCTTCCCGTACTTCGGTCCCGGGTTTTGCAATTTTATCATTCACCAGGATTCTTTCCTGTTCGCAGGCTTCTTTTGCAACGGTTCGCCTTTTTATTAATCTTGAATTTTTAAGAAACTTATCGATTCTCATATGTCCACCTCTAAAAAAATAAGGACAACTGGCGTTGTCCTTGTTTATCAAATCGCTTATTTGTTCACAGCATCCTTTAATGCCTTACCTGCTTTGAATACAGGAGCTTTTGATGCAGCAATATCGATAACCTCGCCCGGTTTTCTCGGGTTCCTTCCCTGTCTAGCCTTTCTGTCGCGAGTTTCAAAGGTACCGAATCCGATTAACTGTACTTTTTCACCTTTCACCAGAGCTTCCTCAACGCTTCCGACAAAAGCATTTACTGCTGTCTCTGCGTCTTTCTTTGTAAACCCTGTTTTTTCTGCTACTGCAGCTACCAATTCAGCCTTGTTCATCAATAAATCCTCCTTAAATATAATTGTAATGATCAAGCGGTTTCCACACTCTGCTTGTTGTAAGCTTTTGAACGTTTAAATCTCTTTTAATTTGTTCCCACTTTCTCTCTGTCGTCTATTGTCCCATTTTTCAATGGTTTTGTCAACAGTTTTAAAGTAGTTTCGGAAAAAAAGCCACTCCGCTGCCATCCTAATATGATTATGCTCTTATTTTATAAATTTATCCAAAATCCGCACCAACTTTTCTCCTTTGGGCATTCTGGAAATCTCTTCTTTCGTAATGGTTTTTGTTACCAACACCATTACTACATAAACAATAACAGCAAAGAAAATCGCAAGAATGGTTGCTATTCTGCTTCCGTCCAAAAGCGCGAAAAGAAGTTGATAACTTCCCCATGCACATACCGCCATCACCAGAGATGAGACAAAAGGTTTTACAGCAGTTGCCACAAAATCAAAATGGGTTCCCGTATAGTTTCGCACTGCTATGATATTAAGAATAGACGCAATGAGATATGCGGTAACGGTTCCTGCTGCCGCACCAAGCACATTAATTGCCGGAATCCCCGTCAACACCCATGTAATCGCAATCTTTGCGACAACACCGATCGCAAGATTCCGGACAGGTATCATCTGCTTTCCGATTCCCTGAAGCACGCCGGTAAGTGTCTGTACCGTAGACAAAAAAACAACTCCAATCGACATGACCATAAGAGATGGTGCCGCTCCAACCGCGCTGGCCTGCTGAGACGGATACAAAAGCACCAGGATCGGTTCTGCCAAGGCAAACAAGCCAAATGCACATGGCAATCCTAAAATTACCGACATTCTGAGTCCATACTGGACATTTTCGCGCAGATAAGGCAAATCTCTCTGCTTAAAAGCTGCCGCCACAAGAGGAACCAGACTCATCGCGACCGCTTGTGTCAGAACCTGCGGAAAGTTAATCAAAGAACCCGCAAAGGAACTGAGCTGTCCATACATGTTTTCTGCAATCGCGCGTTCCCACCCCGTATCTGTCAGACGCCGCACAACCACGGCTACATCGATCAGGTTTACAATCGGCATTATGCATGCCCCAATCGTAATAGGAAGAGCTATTACAACAATCTTTTTTAAGATGGTTCGGTTGCTTTCCCTCGCACTGCGCGGTCCGCCTCTTCTCTCTCTTTCTATCCGGGATCGAATTTTACTTTTGTTACGGAAATACACAATAAGCATTACCAACAGCCCGCCTACCGATCCGGCTGCCGCTCCAAGAGTCGCTCCTGCCGCACCGATTTCTTTTGGATCAAAACGGCTGGCAGTTCCCAGTTCCAATGCGCCATTATAAAGAAAATATGCGAGACTGAGACCGACAACAACCCGGAACACCTGCTCAATTACCTGAGAAACAGCCGTTGGAGTCATTTCTTGCATTCCCTGAAAATATCCCCGGTAGGAAGCCATCAGCGGCACAAAAAGCAGAGCTGGAGAAATAGCTCGCATGGCCATCGCGGCTCCCGGCATATTGGATGCCTCAGCCAGGATCTCCGCGCCGAAAAAGACGACAATAAAGGAGCCTGCTCCAATTGCCATCATCAGCGCTCTGGAGATCTTAAAGACATGATGTGCCTCTCTAAACTGCCCAAAGCTTGCTCGCTCAGAGACCATCCTCGAAATGGCAACCGGAATACCCGCCGTCGCCAGTGTCAGAAAAAAATTGTATACGTAGTAGGCCGGATTGTAATATGCCATTCCATCCGCGCCGATCATATTTCCCAGCGGGATCTTGAAAATAGCCCCCAGCACTTTAACCAGCAGTCCGGCTACCGCCAGCACTGCCGCTCCCTGAATAAACGATTTTTTTGCCATAATTCCTCCTACGCCAACTTAAAGAGCCTGCAGAATTTTTTTTGCTGCCCGCTCGGTTTCATAAACTGCCCGTTCCAGATCAATCGTAAAGTATTTTCCATTCTCATAAAGGATCTTTCCATCCGCCATAGTAAGAACAACATCGCTTCCGGAGGCAGAATAAACCAGATTATTGATCAGACTATGAACCGGATGCATATGAGGACCGCTGATATCCAGAACGATCAGATCCGCTTTCTTGCCGCGTGCCAACACACCGGTATCGGACCTCCCTTGTGACTGAGCGCCTGAGGAAGTTGCCGCCCGGAGTGCCTGCTTTGGCGTTACCGCGGTTGGATCTTTCACTCTCTCTTTTGCCGCTGTCGCGAAATACTTCATTTCCTCAATATAATTCAAACTGTTATTGCTGGCAACGCTGTCCGTCCCCAAGGACACATTAATTCCCATGTCCAGAAGTTTTGGAACGTTGCAGACTCCGCTAGCCAGTTTCATATTGCTCACCGGATTTGAAGCGACTGTTACGCCTTTTTCTTTCAGAATCTCAAAATCCTCCCCTTCTATCCAGACACAATGAGCCGCCGTAGTCGGCGTATCAAACAGGCCCAAGCGGTTAAAGTACGCTGCCGGTGTCATGCCGTGTCGTGCCTTACATTCTTCATGCTCACTCTGGGTCTCCGAAAGATGAACATGCATATTTGCCCCAATAGAAGATGTATACTCCGCCATTTGGCGTACAATTTTGGGTGTGGAAGTATATTCGGCATGGATGCTCATATCCACTTTAATTCTTCCGCCTTCCGCGTTATGATATGTTTCAAACAGAGATTTCATTTCCTTAGCGCTCTCCAGCTCCCACAGCTCTGAGTCGTCAAAGCAGGTAATCGAGCGTGAAAGGTTATTCTTTGTTCCACTCTCCGCAATCGCCCGTACCATGTCTTCGGAGAAATAATACATATCTGTGGTAGAAACGATTCCAAAACGGACAGACTCCGCCATAGCCAACATCGTTGCCCAATAAACGGCGTCTCCTGTCAATTTTGCCTCGAAAGGAAAAATCTTTTTATTCAGCCAGTCCTGCAAAGCCATATTCTCCCCATATCCGCGCATCAACGCCATGGGTGAATGGGCATGGGTATTTACAAAACCACTCATAAGGAGCTTCCCTGTTCCGTCATAAACTCGCCCGAATCCTCGTTTCGGAGCCTCTTTACTAATATAAGTAATTTTTTCTCCGTCTATTCCAACATACATATTTTCTTCAATCTCAAAGCTCTCATTTAGGATCGAAATATTTTTAAAAAGCATTTTTTCCTCCTTTTGAAATCATTCAATGTCAGCTATTATATCACAAATAAATGGGAATACAACCCTACATCAAAGGTGCTATAAGACGCAGAATCCTTCCGGCCAGCTTTTTAAATACATTATAATTCCGGCAATCTTCCTTTGTGATTTTCTGACATTTTTCTAGTGTCCGCTGAAAGTCCTTTTCTATCACTTTGATTGCCTGATTCCGGAATAGGTATACAGCATCCTCAAAATGGAGATATAGACTTCGAAAATCCAGATTAACCGTACCTACAACGGCCTTTTCATCATCGCTTGTAAATACTTTCGCGTGAACAAAACCCGGCGTATACTCATAAATTCGCACGCCTTCATCAATCAACTGCCCGTAGTAGGTTCTCGCCAGAAGATAAGCATAAATTTTATCAGGAATATGTGGCATTATAATGATAACTTCCACCCCTCTTTTGACTGCATATGTCAATGCTGTAATCATTTCTTCGTCTAAAATCAAATAGGGAGTCATAATATGCACATATTTCTTCGCGCTGTACAAGACATCCATGTAAACACGTTCTCCCACATTCTCATTGTCGTAAGGACTATCTCCATAGGGAGTTACATATCCTCCACCCCACAATCTGGTTTCCATCTGGAAATCGTAACGCATATATGGCTCAATAGGGGTCGGCATAGTCTCGCGAATATCCCACATCTGCAGGAACATCAGGGTAAAGCTGCGGACCGCTTCTCCCCGCAGCATAACAGCGGTGTCCTTCCAGTGACCAAACCGCTCAATTTCGTTGATATATTCATCGGCAAGATTGACGCCGCCGGTAAATGCCGTATGTCCGTCAATAACCAATACCTTTCTATGATCCCTGTTATTCTGGTGCGTTGACAGGAACGGAGTGATCGGGGCAAAAACTTTGCACTGAATTCCCAACGCTTTCATCTTCCGCGGATAGTTCGGAGGAAGCAGACTCAAGGAACAGGTTCCATCATACATGAAACGGACTTCCACCCCTTCTTTTACTTTCTGTTCAAGAATTTCGAGTACAGTGTCCCACATAACACCTTTGTCTACAATAAAATATTCCAAAAAAATAAATTCTTTAGCCTCTCTCAGTTGACGCACCATTTCTTCAAATTTTTCCTCTCCTGAAGAGAAATAGCGGATTTGAGTATTTCGGTAAGTCGGATATTTTCCGCTGTCATGAATATACCTGGCGAGACCTGCCGCCTCTGGAGCTTCTTCTTCCAACGCTTCCAGCACATAAGGATCCTGCGCCAGATATGGTGCCTGTTCTTCCAGCGCCGCTTCTATCCGAATACCGATAAAGCGGGTTCCCGGTTGAACCCGGGTAAACAGATAAAAGATGACGCCAAAAAAAGGCGCAAAAAGAATCAGTATAATCCATGTGATTTTAAAACTAGAATTTTGTCTTGCATTGAGAATATAGAGCAGAATTATCAATGAGATAAAGCCCAGAAGATAGTTAAAAATAAAAACATATTTATCCAGAAGAACGAATCCTCCCACTAATGCCACTACCTGGACGAGGAGCATCAGAATCAGAATTGTCGTTCTTCCAAACAGCAGTTTCCATAAACCTCTGATTTTTCGCATTTTATTCTCCATTTTTTCAGATTCCATATAAGCATGTTACTATTTCCGCCTGCAAATGTCAAAGTTTTTAGGTTTAATTTTCTTGCAAAGGCAGTATATTTCACTTATTTTCGCAAAGACTAAGTTGCGAGGGAAAAAGAAAACAAGGAAGAAAGGATTTAAACTTATGAAAGCAACAGGAATTGTAAGAAGGATCGACGATCTGGGGCGGGTCGTAATTCCCAAGGAAATACGACGAGTCCTCCGCATCCGTGAGGGAGATCCTCTTGAAATCTATACCAGCAGCAGCGGAGAAGTGATTCTAAAAAAATATTCTCCCATCAACGAACTTGGACAGTTTGCCGGCGAATATGCGGAAACCGCGTCTTCCATCCTGGGGAGCACCGTAATCGTTTCGGATACAGATCAGATTGTCGCAGCCTCCGGAGCCGGGAAATCGGACTACATGGATAAAAAGGTAGATTACGAGCTGGATAAAATTATCCAGAGCAAAACCAGCCACCAAGAGGCAGGAAAAATTATCGTTCCAATTTTATCCCATGGAGACGCTATCGGCTCCATCACAATTCTTCCAAAGCAGGATCGCAGTCTCGGTGAAGTAGAGTTCAAAGCCGCGGAAATCGGAGCTTCATTTCTCGCAAAGCAGATGGAGCATTAAATCCGGCAATCTCTTATCCTCCAATAAAAATGCGCTGCATGCTCGTCCTCGGACGGGACGACAGCGTATTTTGTTGTATCCGCTTTTTAACGGATCACAAAAACAGACGAGTCAGCTTCTCTCTTCCCCGTCTGTTTCGTAATGATTTATTAAATAGTAATCTCCGATTTAGCGACTAGTCAAGAATTTCCGCAACCGTATTTGGTCCGCAGCCTGCCGCGTTTCCTTCGTCTGTATCCAGATGGAATTCTCTCTCGTGCTTTTCACCAGCGCGAACCAGCACATTATCGAACACCAGACCTCTTTCTCCTTCGATCTTTACGCTTACCACGTCTTTATCCTTAAGGCCCGCTTCAATGGCCTGTTCCGGATTCAGATGCACATGTCTCAGAGCGATGATTACGCCATGATCCAGTTCCACTTCACCGCATGGCCCGATGATCTTACAGCCGGGAGTTCCTTCCAGCTTTCCGGATTCTCTTACCGGAGCCTTGATACCGATCGTTCTGGCATCTGTAGCTGCCAGTTCCACCTGGGTTTCCGGCCTTGCGGGTCCCAGAACGCGAATGCCTTTCAGTGTCGCTTTTGGTCCTACGATATCTACCTTTTCTTCGCAGGCAAACTGTCCGGGCTGAACCAGATCCTTGGTCGGAGTCAGCTTGTGGCCTTTTCCGAACAGGATTTCAATATCCTCTTCCTTCAGATGAAGGTGCTTGTTTGATAAACCGACTTGTACTTTGTAACCCATTTTTATGTATCTCCTTTTATCTTATAAAAAATAACTGACTTGTCCGGCTCCAATCCCACAAATATGTTTTATTCTTCCAGAAAACTGATATACGGAAGATTGCGGTATTTTTGATCAAAATCCAGTCCGTATCCGACGATAAATTTATCTTCCACCTCAAAGCCGATATAATCCACTTCGATCTCCACTCTTCTGCCGGAAGGTTTGTCCAGCAGCGTGCAGATGCGGACGCTCTTTGTGTTTCTGTTTTCCAGATAATGCTTCAGATAATTCAGGGTTGTTCCCGAATCAACAATATCTTCCACAATAATAACATTTTTTCCTTCAATGTCGGAATCCAGGTCTTTTACAATTTTCACTACACCCGAAGACTTTGTGGATGCTCCGTAACTGCTGACCGCCATAAAATCAATGGTCATATCCAGATCCACATGCTTCATGATGTCACCCATCCACAGAACCGCGCCCCGTAAAATTCCAATGAGCACAATCTCTTCACCCTCATAATCGCGCGTGATCTGCGCTCCGAGCTCTTCCGCTCTTTTCGTGATCTGCTCCTGGGTGATCATGATTTCTCCTACCACATCTCTTGCCATATCCGTTACTCCCTGTTTTTCTTATTTCTGTCCCTAACTTCATATTCTACATCATCTATCACAGTTTTTCCACGGTATTTTTTCGATAAATCGACTTCTTTTCCTCCCAGCCAGTATTTATCCAGCTCTTCCCGCAGATGCCAGAGGATCCAGATCCATAAAATCAGATCATCCACCCAGGCGATGGGGAACAAAATCGGAGGAATCAGATCCACCGGAAGAAACAGATAGATAATGCCCGCAATAATCAAAGCCTTCTTTCGCTTTGGCACAGATCGATCCTTCATCATAAAACGGATGGCTTTTATTCGTTTGAAGATTACTCGAAAACCAAGAAACTGCATCTACCCCTCCAGCAGGGCTTCCATTTCAGAAAGAAGGTCTTCCTGCCCGGTCCGCTTCAGGGAAGAAACCGGGATTACCCTGTCCTCCTGTGACAGATTTAACGTACCGCGGATCTGACGGATACACTTCTGCATCTCATTTCGTGACACCTTATCCGCCTTTGTCGCTACTACAAGCCCATCCAGACCATAATGCCGCAGGTACTGATACATTTCCACATCCTGTCTGGAAGGAGCATGACGAATATCCACAAGCTGAATGACCTTCACCAGTCCCTGCCTGCTCTGAAAATAGGTTTCCATCATACTTCCCCAACTTTCTGTGACAGATTTGGAAACTTTCGCGTACCCGTATCCCGGCAGATCCACAATACGGAAAGAATCGTTGATCCGGTAAAAGTTGATGGTTCTGGTCTTTCCCGGACTTCCGCTGACTCTCGCCAGATTTTTTCGGTTTGTCAGCAGATTAAGCAGGGAGGACTTTCCTACATTGGATCGTCCCGCAAAGGCGATCTCTTTCAGGTTGTCCTCCGGATATTGATTTTTTCTGGCTGCAATCGCTTCCAGTTCCGCTTTTTTTACAATCATTTTTCTTCCTTTACGAGAGCCTGTTCCAGTGCCTCATCCACAGTGTGAAGCAGAACGAACTCCATCTGTTTGCGAACATTCTTCGGAATATCTTCAATGTCCCGTTCATTTTCCGCAGGAAGCAGAACTTTTTTGATTCCCGCTCTGTGCGCGGCCAGAACCTTTTCACGGATTCCGCCTACCGGAAGGACCTTGCCTCTCAGGGTAATTTCTCCGGTCATGGCGATATCCTTTCGTACCGGCGTATCCGTCAATGTAGAAATAATCGCGGTACACATGGTTACGCCCGCGGATGGTCCGTCTTTGGGAACCGCTCCCTCCGGAATATGAATATGCAGATCCTTTTCTTTGTAGAAATTCGGATCGATTCCAAGCTTATCCGCAATGGAACGGATATAACTGATTCCGGCTTTGGCGCTTTCCTGCATAACTTCACCCAGCTGCCCGGTAAGAACTAATTTCCCGCTGCCCGGAACAACCGTTGTTTCAATAAACAACGTATCTCCCCCTACAACGGTCCAGGCAAGGCCGGTCGTTACGCCTACTTCCGCTTCTCCGGTAATGATATCATAGCGAAAACGCTTTTTGCCCAAATAATTTTCCAGATTCTTCTCTGTAATACGGAACTGTGTTTTCTTTCCGCTGACCATCTTTCTGGCTACTTTCCTGCAGATATTGGCAATTTCTCTCTCCAGGTTACGGACACCGGATTCCCGCGTATAATAATTGATCAAATCCCTCAGCGCCCGTTCGGAGAAATGAATATTGTCCTCTTTCAGGCCGTGTTCTTTCACTTTCTTTGGAATCAGATAATCCTGCGCGATCTTCACCTTTTCCTCTTCTGTATATCCCGCTACATTGATCACCTCCATACGATCCAGCAACGGTCTTGGGATGGTATCAATGGTATTTGCGGTTGTAATAAACATCACCTTGGAAAGATCAAAAGGAACTTCCAGGTAATGGTCCGTAAATTCTTTATTTTGTTCCGGATCCAGCACTTCTAAGAGAGCGGACGCCGGATCGCCTTTGAAGTCGGCTCCGATTTTATCCACTTCATCAAAGAGGAATACCGGATTTTTGCTTCCCGCATCCTTAATGGAAGTAATGATACGCCCCGGAATCGCTCCGATATAGGTTCGGCGATGTCCTCGGATTTCCGCTTCATCGCGGACGCCGCCCAGAGACATTCTTACAAAATCCCGGTTAATCGCTCTGGCGACAGAACGGGCGATAGAGGTTTTTCCAACTCCCGGAGGGCCCACAAGACAAAGAATCGGGCCTTTGAGGCTTTTGGAAAGATGGATCACCGCCAGATACTCCAGCACTCTTTCTTTCACCTTCTCCAGTCCGTGGTGATCTTCATTCAAAATCTTTTCCGCCTTGGCCAGATCAATGTTGCCTTTCTTTTCTTTTCGCCACGGCAGAGCCAGAATGGTTTCAATATAGGTTCGGCTTACGGAAGCTTCCGCGCTGGCAGGCTGCATCTTTCCAAACCTCTTGATTTCTTTTTCTACTTTCTCGTGGATTTTCTTGTCCAGTTTCAGTTTATTAAGCTGCTGGATCCAGTCATCCACTTCATCCTCCACATCTTCGTCGATCCCCAATTCTTCTTGAATCGCGCGCATCTGTTCCCTCAGATAGTATTCTCTCTGATTTTTACCCATCTGGGATTTGACTTTCGTCGTAATATCCTGCTCAATGTTCAGGATTTCAATTTCTCTGACTAAATATTCGTTTAAAATCTCCAGACGCTTATCAATATCCAGGGTTTCCAGCAGAGTCTGCTTTTCTTCAACTTTAATATCCATATGGGATCCAATGAGATCCGCGAATCTCCCCGGTTCCTCAATTCCCGCTACAGTCGGCAGAATTTCCGGCGCCAGCTTTTGATTGACAGCCAGGTATTCATCAAAGTTATTCAATATAGAACGCATCAGAGCTTCGGTTTTCGGCGTCAGTTCTTCCGGTTCATCATCTTCCAGCTTGGTAACGGTGCATTTGAAATATGGCACTTCAAAAAGAATCTCATCGATCCTGCCTCTGCAGATTCCTTCCACCAGAACACGAATGGAATCTCCCGGCAGCTTCAGCATCTGCTTGATCTTTCCAATCGTTCCAATATGATAAAAATCTTCCGGCGTAGGAAGATCCGTATTTTCATCCTTCTGTGCCGCGAGAAAAATATATTGGTTCATAATCATCGCTTTTTCCAACGCGTTAATCGATTTCTCCCTTCCGATATCGAAATGCAGCACCATATTAGGGAAAACAGAAAGTCCCCGCAGCGGAATCATCGGCAGATCCATTACCTGTTCATCCTCAAAATTAAATTCTTCTTTCTCTATGTTCTCGGCATCTTCTTTTTTGTCGATTTCATCGTTTCTGTTGTTTTCATCTGTCATTGTCTGTCCTCCTGATCTCTAAAGTATCGTGTGAACAACCCATTCTCATTTAAAAGGCAGGGCGGCTCAAAAGCCGCCCCGTTCTTATGCAGTCTCATCGTGCGCCTTTGCCTTGCTCTGATCAACCAGCAGCAGTTTCGGCTCGATTTCTTTATCTATTGTTTCCTTTGTAATGACACATTTTTCCACGTCATCTCTTGACGGGATTTCGTACATAATATCCGTCATCACATCTTCCATAATGCCCCTCAGTCCTCTGGCGCCTGTTTTCCGTTCAATCGCCTTTTCCGCGATCCGTTCGATGGCGCTGTCTTCCACTTCAAGCTCCACATCATCGAGCGCGAACAGTTTTTTATATTGCTTAAGGATGGCGTTTTTCGGTTCTGTAATAATCCGCACCAAGGCGTCTTTTGACAGCTCTTCCAGAGTTACGATAACTGGAAGACGCCCGATAAATTCCGGAATCAGTCCATATTTCAAAAGATCCTCCGGTTGGATGTGCTTCAGAATTTCCGATTCTTCTACTTTGGAGAGTTTGATTTCCGAATTAAATCCTATGGTTTTTTCGCCCATTCTACGCTGAATCACTTTATCCAGTCCGTCAAACGCCCCTCCGCAGATGAACAGTACATTCGTTGTGTCAAACTGAAGGAATTCCTGGTGCGGGTGCTTCCTGCCTCCCTGCGGAGGAACGCTGGCTACCGTTCCCTCCAGGATTTTCAGAAGCGCCTGCTGTACCCCTTCCCCGCTTACATCCCTTGTGATGGACGGGTTATCGGACTTTCTGGCGATCTTATCAATCTCATCCACATAAATGATTCCCTTCTGGGCTTTCTCTATATCGTAATCTGCAGCCTGAATCAGCTTCAACAGAATATTTTCCACATCTTCTCCTACATATCCGGCCTCGGTAAGAGCCGTAGCGTCGGCAATGGCAAAAGGCACATTCAGAATCTTTGCCAACGTCTGCGCAAGCAGGGTTTTCCCGGAACCCGTCGGTCCGATCATGACGATGTTGCTCTTCTGAAGCTCTACATCGTCACCCGCTACTTTTGGGTTGTTAATTCTTTTATAATGATTATATACCGCCACAGCCAAGGCTTTTTTGGCTTCTTCCTGCCCGATCACATAGTCGTCCAGGATTTCCGCGATTTCTTTTGGCTTCGGTAGTCTGTAGCTGCTGCCCTGAGGCGCGTGCTTGGCGCTCGCCCGTTCTTCATCCGCAATAATATCCTGGCACAATCCCACACATTCATTGCATATATATACTCCCGAACCGCTAATCAGACGTTTTACCTGACTCTGTGGCTTTCCACAGAAGGAGCATTTTAACTCTCTGTTTTCATCATACTTTGTCATGAATAACCCCCTGTATTATCTGGATGCGACAACTTTATCAATCAGCCCATAAGAAGCCGCCTCCTGCGCACCCATAAAGTTATCTCTATCCGTATCCTTTTCAATTTGTTCAAGCGGCTGCCCTGTATTATCGCTGAGGATACGGTTTAATTTTTCCCTAGTCTTCAGGATCCACTCCGCGTGAATCTTGATATCTTCGGCCTGGCCGTTTACACCGCCCAGAGGCTGGTGAATCATGATTTCCGCATTAGGCAGCGCGTAACGCTTGCCTTTCGCTCCCGAGGAAAGCAGGAACGCACCCATACTGGCAGCCATTCCGATGCAGATAGTGGATACATCCGGTTTGATATACTGCATAGTATCATAGATCGCCATACCTGCTGTTACCGATCCGCCCGGACTGTTGATATAAATACAGATATCTTTATCCGGATCTTCGGCTTCGAGGAACAAAAGCTGCGCTACTACAAGGCTTGCCAGATGTTCATCGATCTGTTCTCCTATAAAAATAATCCGATCCTTTAGCAGTCTCGAGTAAATATCGTAGGAACGTTCTCCTCTGCTTGTCTGTTCAATTACATAAGGAACTAATGCCATTTGCGTAAAATCCTCGCTTTCTTCTTTATCATAACGGGATGAAAAGTCTTTTTTATACAGACTCTCCATCCCATTATCATTATTCACATATTTTAGGCTCTTCAAACATAGTTTATTTGATTATTGCCTGATCATACATGAAATCGAGCGCTTTCTGAATACGAACATCTTTTTCCAGGTATCCGATATTCTGAACGCCCAGCATCTCACGGATCTTATCAGCATCCAACTTATACTGAATGGCCATCAGTTCCAGCTGTTTGTTGATATCTTCTTCACTGGCCTGAATATTTTCCGCGTCCGCGACCGCGCTTACCAACATTCTGGTCTTCACTTTCTTATATGCTTCGTCTCTCAGTTCCTCTCTGAATTCTTCCGGCTTTCTTCCCAGATATTCAAAGTACTGTTCCAGATTCATTCCCTGCATTCTCAGCTGCTGGTCGAATTCGTTCATTTCACTTGTAATCTGATCTTCCACCATTACATTTGGAATATCGATGTCATTGGCATTATACACTTTTTCCAGAATCGAATTTTTCATCTGGCTTTCCGCTCTCGCGACCGCCGCCTTCTTCAGGTTTTCTTCCGTTTCTTTTCTCAGCTCTTCCAATGTATCGCATTCGCTGACATCTTTCGCGAAATCGTCGTTGAGTTCCGGCAGTTCTTCTTCTTTTACTTCATGCACCTTGCATTTGAAAACCGCTTCCTTCCCTGCCAGTTCTTCGGAATGATACTGTTCCGGGAAAGTTACCTTTACATCTTTTTCATCTCCGGACTTTGTGCCAACCAGCTGTTCCTCAAATCCAGGGATAAAGGTGCCGGAACCCAGCTTCAGCGGCTGACGTTCAGCAGTTCCTCCGTCAAACTGTTTATCATCCGCCCAGCCTTCATAATCAATGAGGACGGTATCTCCTTCCTTCGCCGGTCTGTCTACCACAACCATGCGGGAATTTCTCTTCTGCAGATTTTCCAGTTCCTTATCAACATCTTCTTCTGTAACCTCATCGCTGACCCGTTCAATTTCAACGCCTTTATAGTCTTTCACTTCGATTTCCGGGTAAACCGGAACTGTCAAGGTAACCGTAAAGCCCTGACCTTTTTCCAGCTTTCCGAATTCCGCGTCCGGCCGATCAATGACTTCCAGTTTCAGCTCATCGACCGCTTTCGGATACGCGTCCGCGAACAGATTGTTTACCGCGTCTTCAAAGAAGATGCCTTCTCCGTAGTGCTTTTCAATTATACTGCGCGGTGCCTTTCCTTTTCTGAAACCGTTAATCTGATACTTATCCTTGGAAGCCTGGTAGGCTTTAATCTGCGCCTGTTCGAATTCCTCTGATGTAAATTCGATTGTAAATTTCACATCATTTTTTTCTTTTGAGATAAATGTCGCCTTCATTAATTTATATCCTCCTAAATCATCAACACATAGTGCATTTTATTATACCGCTTTTCTATTAAAAAGTAAAGAAACAATCAAAAAAGGAGCCGTTTATTGCCCAAATTTGTGCTCAAACCGTCCCTTTTTGTTTTATATCCTGTAAAATTACGTTCATCTTTGCCCTAAAAGCAGCAAACCTCTGTAAAATTTGCTCTGCTTTTCGGATACCAGGCCGTACTTTTCCGCCAGTCTGTCTCCGACGCTTAGAAAGTCCTCCTGTTCTCCGGAGAACATTTCGATCTCCACTTCACAGATAGGGCTGGTGCCTTTCTCCGTTACGATCGTTCCATTGTCGATGGAAACCTCCAGAAGGCTCTTCTGGGTGTCGATCCGGAATCTGCGCCGCTCGATGCGCATGTCCATAATCGGATGAAGGGCCTTGCCGTCGATGATCCGCATCAGGTCGCCGCCGACATCGCTTTCCTCAAAGGTAACGGGGTTCGGCTTGGCGTCTTTTACCGGAATATTGATTTCTTCTCTTGTATGAAGGGCGCCTTCGTTTTTTCCGCCCCATTTCAGGCAGGCGATGAGATTGTCGTCCTCGCAGCGGATCCGGTATGCCATATCGTTTCTGCTCAGATCGAAATCATCCGTATCAAAATAGGTCGCCTTCATAAACACCGTCTGTCTGGTCTGAGGCTCTTCCATCTTTTTCAGGTCCTCATCCTCCCAGATACGGGCAGCTGTCTCTTTGCTGTCAATCGCGTACTTTAATTCAATTTCCATAAGATTTCCTTTTTCAATTGTAAAAACTACTTCATTACCGCAAAAAGCAGGTACAGACAGCATGATACCATTTTATCGGAGAAATAGCAAGGAAAAGTTTTCAGATGGTTTCTAAAGCTTCAAAATCCGGAATTTCAGGCTGAATATCGCCAAAACAATCCTCTCCGCCGTATTGTTCTATTAAGTCGGCAAATTCTTTTTTATGGTTTTCCTCTATATAATAACAGTATTCGTGAAATACAGCGATCAGTACCGTTTCTTTCTGCTGATAAAACACAAGATCGTAACCGGTCTCAAGAAACGAACGATACTCTTTGAAAATACCGGCTACCTTCGCGTTAAGTTCATAATGATTTAATTTTACATTCCCCCGGCCAGAACATCCCGGATAGTTCCTTTTCCATTCGGAAAATAAATAATACGGCTCCAGCCGTTTCAATAAAGATCTGTCCTCATATCCGTTCTGATCAAGCGCAAGCATCACGCTGTCACTGCATGTCCGCAGTCTTTCCAAAAGGGCGTCATGAAGGAGTTGTTCGTTCATCCGGTTCACCTCTCATTCTTTTTTGTCATAAATGGATACATCCCGCTGACATCCCTTCGGAACGATTTCGTTTTTTATCGCTGTTTTATATTCCTGATAAATATCATAGGCGTAGCTTGCGGTTCTTATGTTTACCGGCAGCGCGTCCGGATCGATCTTTGAGATATTTTTTCTGGTTTCTTTTTCGCCGGAAAGCAGCATACATCCAATTATCACTCCCGCAATCAGCAGAAGAACTGCAGCGGCAATAAAAAATGATTTCTTAGTCATAGCCAATCCCCCCTATTCGGAACGCACTTTATTTCCCCACAGATCGACTGATAATAAGAAAATCAGTCCATAGGCAAGACCGCCAAGGATTTCATAATCGGTCGGCCGCCAGATTCCCAGATTTTCTTTTTTGTATTCATGACAGGTTCTCCTTTTTTGAACTCACATTGCCCAAACAATTATTGCCGAAAGCGTCCTCGAATGCTGATTTTCAAGGACGCTAATTGAATGAGTCGTTATTGTAAAATGAGCGTTGTCTTTTGTTCCCCGGAATCCTGTGTTTGTGAAATCGTCACCTCGACTTTTTTTGGTTTTTCTTCACTATAGGATAACATAAGACAATCACACTGTTTGTATGATTTCATTAAAATCAGTTTTTGTTTGAAAGAAGGCTGTTCTGATCCCGTTGAACCGAATTTCTCATGTTCATATACAATTTCGCCATCTGAGACAACAGAAACGAAGACATCTTTCAATATGTCCTCTTCTCCATTATAGAAAAGAAACCCTTCCCACCAGCCGCTATCATAGGTTTTTATTAAACAGGCACTCCACTCTCCATTTTTGCTTTCTGCATAGGAAACAGCCGCTCTTTCACAGCACCAATATCCCACTGCCCCTGCAACTAGGATTCCAATACAAAGAAGCTTAACGATTGTTCTTTTGTTTCGTAAAATTTTCACCCTTATCTACTCCTACCCCTTTATATATTAAGATGATCCGAATCGGTTATTCGGTTCAAAATTCAAAAAAACATATGCTCCCTATTGATGGAAGTATAAAATAGCCAAATGCCAGGAAAATTCCTATACAACCGGAAACTATAAGTAAGGCCTTCTCCATTTTAGGCATCTTTTTACATATTCCTGTAACAAATGCCAGCCCTGCTATTAAAAATACTGCCAGCCCTCTAATTAGTTTCGTGGATTGCATATCGGCAACTAAAAAAGTTAGATTTAATACCAAAAAACCCAAACCTGAAATGAATATGACGATAGGCAAAAATTTCTCTTTACTCTTTCTTATGAATTTCACTCCTTCGAACAATCCTAAAACGAAAGCTGCAGCAATCGCAATCTTAAATAAAGTCTGAAATATTGAAATGATAAAAAGATAATGTGCCATTCATTCCACCTCCTCACTTACAAGCTCATCCTCCGATTCCCTTCTTTGACATGATAGCTGCCAAATTCTTTTCATTTACCCTTTTATATATTAAGACGATCCAGATCGGTTATTCGGTTCAAAATCTGAAAAATTTATAAAAATTTCAAAAGCATCTTTAAATATTATTTTCTCGTCTTTTGAATATTAAGACAGAAGACAAGAATCACAGTATACCCAAGCCAACTGAGGGTCGCGCTGATTTTGGGAAGCCATACGCCAATCAGCGGAAGCACGATAGCGCCTATGAGCGCGATTATGAAAATTGCACTTATAAAATTGAATTTTCCCTGCACAGAAACCACCTTCCCCGAAATTTTCATACATAATATGTTGTGCATAGAACACATTCTTTTCATAACGAATTCTTTCAAGGTTTCAGAGTCCCCTTGCAATCATACTGCACCACTTCCCTTCTTTGACATGTTATAGAAAAACAATACACAATTTTTTATCCTTCATCCATTGATGATATTCATTCACTGTATTTATCTATTAACGCAAATCCTGAAAGAATGTTGCAAATAATCGAATTTTTTGCAACAAAATAGTTTTTTTATCGTTGATCAAATACAAAGGAGGATTTATACAATGAAAAAGCAACTACTATCTGTGTCTTTGGCAATCGCTGTTTTGGTTATACAGCCAGCAGTACCAGCTTTTGCGAAAGAGCAGCCTTCCATCAAAACAGAGCAATCTTGTGATACTATAGAAACTGATACCAGTATTACCGTAAATCCACAAAAAATCACTGCTGGCACTTTGTCTTTTAATCGGCGATCTGATTCGTTGGGGGCAGGCACGCTACAGGTCATTTCATCAACCACTCCATCTTCTATGAAAGCGACGATACGACTTCAAGTGAAAAAAAATGGAACCTCGACTTATAAAAATGCTTCAACTGCATCTGTCACCGCAAAAGTAACAAATAAAAAAACGTTAACCAAATCATTTTCATTTAAAATTTCAACGGCGAAAAAATATCGAGTAAAGGCTACAGTCGTAGAAACGATTAATGGGAATACGGTAACATCTACATTCTATAAGAAACTGTCTTAAATAATGGAAAAAGTACGGAAAGCATTTTGCCTGTTGCACAATCCTTCCGTACTTCTCTTATGTTTTATTCTAAATTTTCAGCAATCTTCTGCAGATCCGAATCTTTTATTCCTGTAGCTGATATTTGAACTGCACTATGGCTGAAAAATACGGTACATCCCTTCGTATCCGTAATCACATCTTCCCACATGGAAATTGTTCTGTCCGATAATTTAATCGTTTCTCCATCACCTGCTCCCATCGCGTCTGCGTTACTGTCAATTGGGATCTGTACAATTAAAAGCTCTTTTCTCTTGCGTTCATAATGATACGTAACTGTATAATAATGATCAGTTGTTTGTTCTACCACTATCTTTTGAAATTGATACCCCTTTGGAATATAGTCCGGTTGTTTCAGATCGGTGATCACCTGCTGGAGTTCTGGCAGCAAATCCGGATCTGTAATTTCCCAGGTCTCCTCTATTTCAGAGGAGTCTTCAGTTTCTGTAACAATGACACCGGAATTCCAGGTAAACATTCGTTTCTGAATATGATCTTTGATCGCATCCACATATCCATTTCCTATGAAGAGAGCTGTTGCGGACGAACTTAAGATAATAATCATAAGAATTGCCGCAACTCGAAACGCTTTTTTATAGGTTCGTCTTGGCAACGATACTGTCACATCCTTTTGCAGAAAGCTTCGATCAAGTTCGGGTACCTTACAATTGTCTTCCTCATACATTTTTTGAAATTGTTCGTAGAATCGTTTTTCCTGTGTTGTCCATTGTTTCTCGTCCATCGCAATCCCCTACCTATCCATTTCCAGAAAAATTGTTTTTAACTTACTTAATCCCCGTGCAATCATAGAACGTGTTGTGTTGTAATTCAGATTCAAAATTTCTGCAATTTCCTGATGGCTTTTTCCTCCAAAATACCGCAAACGAATGGGAACGGAATACTTCGTATCCAACAAATCCAACGCCTTCCTCAATCGCTTTAAATCTTCATTTTTAATCAAGATTTCAAGTGCGTCTTCCGTAAGTTTTGCGGATTTAACTTCATCCAATAGTTTGTCATTATCTGTATATAAGTACTCTTTTGATACACATCTTAAAAACGTAATATATTCGTTATAAGCCACCCGAAACATCCACTGTTTTTTATAATCAACAGAAATCAGTTTTTCTCTGTTAATCCATGCTTTTTCCATTGTTATTTGCGATATATTTTCAGCCAGATGGCAGTCACAGCCAAGATGAAGCAGATATTTATATACGTCTCCATATAGTGGGATCACGGTCGCTTCAAATATTTCCTTAATTTGTTTTTCGTTTGTATGCTTTTTATTTCTATTCATTTTCTAATATCCTAATAATGTGTATTTATAATTTTAATGCACACTACCAGAGTTGTAAATAGAGAATCTCAGCCATTTACAATTCTCTATTTACTAACGCAGATCAGATGTAAATGTTGCAAAATATAATCCTTCACCCTCAAACAAAAAGCCCCGCGCGGGCGTTTCAGCCTTTGCGGGGCGTTTTAGACAATCGTGTATTTTCCTGCCTGCGCCTTTAATTAAAGGTCAGGACGGTTCCTGTTTTTCCCTCCAGGGCTTCCACGGCCTTGTCCAGGGATGTGATAATTGCCCGTTTCTGCGGGAAAGCGCGGATGAATTTCATCGCCGCTTCTACTTTCGGGAGCATACTTCCCGGCGCGAAATGGCCTTCCTCCACATACTGAGCCGCTTCTGCCAGGGAAATGTGGTCCAGATCCTGCTGGTTGGGCTGATTGAAGTTGATGGCCACTTTTTCCACCTCAGTAAGGATCATCAGAATATCCGCGTCTACCTGTTCAGCCAGAAGTTCTGCGGCAAAGTCCTTATCGATTACCGCCGCTGTTCCTTCCAGCGTGCCGTCAGGATTTTCGACAACCGGAATTCCGCCGCCTCCGCAAGTAATGACGATGGCGTGATCCCACAGTTCTTTGACCGCGTCGATTTCAACAATCTTTCTCGGCAGAGGGGATGCCACCACTCTCCGGTAACCGCGCCCGGAATCTTCTCTCATGATATAGCCCTTTTCTTTTTCCAAGTGCTTTGCCTCAGCTTCCGAGTAAAAAGGACCGATAGGCTTGGTAGGATTTTTAAAGGCCGGATCGTTTGCCTCCACAATCATCTGGGTAGCTACCGTCACCACCGGAATGTTGCGGTTCGTCTTATTAAGGGCATACTTCAGACACTGCTGGATATGGTAACCGATATATCCCTGAGACATGGCGCCGCAGACGTCAAAAGGCATAGGCGGGGTCACGTCCTTCGCCGCTTCGGAGGCCATGACAATGCGGCCTACCTGGGGTCCGTTGCCGTGAACGACCGCAATCTCATAACCGCTGCCGCTGATTTCCGCAATGTGTTCGCAGGTTTTGCGCACAACGGCAAGCTGCGCCTCCGCAGTAGGCTCTCCTTTTCCGGACTGCAGCGCGTTTCCGCCCAGGGCAATTACGATTTTTTCACTCATCGTTGTCCTCCTCGTTTCATACTGTTACAGATCGTCTCTGTTGACCGGGCAGCTCATACATCTGGGGCCGCCTCTTCCTCTGGAAAGCTCCGAGCTGGGCATCGTGATAACCTTGATACCTTTTTTCTCCAGAAGATCGTTGGTTACATAGTTTCTCTCGTAAGTGATAACAGTGGCAGGCGCAATCGCCAAAGTATTGGATCCATCGTTCCACTGCTCCCTCTGAGCAGCCATGGGATCGTCTCCTCCACAGCGAATCAGCTCTACAGCGGGAAGCTTCAATTCACTGCTGAGGATATCCTCCAGCTCTCCTTGAATACTTTCAAAGTGCGCCTTTCCATCTCCGCTCAGTGTAATTTCATAAATCTGCAGCGGTCCTTCAATTTCCGGATGGATGGTAAATTTGTCATAATCCACCATAGTAAAAACCGTGTCCAGATGCATAAAGGCTCTGCTCTTTGGAATGTCAAACACCAGGATCTTCTGAAAAGAAGATTCCTTCAGAATATTTTCCGCGAACCGCTCAATTCCTCCTGCTGTGGTTCTCTGGCTGAGACCGATTGCCACAATGTCCTTGGACAGAACCAGAACATCGCCGCCTTCAATGGAATATTCCTGGTCATAGTCATACCAGAGACGCGTTCCCTCCGGCGCGAAATCTTTATTATAACGATACATATAACGCAGCAGCAGGGCTTCTCTGCGCCTTGCCACGGTACTCATATGATGAACGTTTAATCCGTTCCCCACACAAGCTCCCGGGTCTCTTGTGAAATATAGGTTCGGCATCGGATCTGTATAATACGGATATCCGGAAGCGATATAGCTTGCCAGAGAGCCTTTATTTTTTACTGCTACTTCGTCTTTTTTGATTCCGGCAATCACCTTTTCCACCAGCTTTTTGGATGGCATGGAAAGGAGATAATCTCTTACCGCTTCCTGCGCTTCTTCCGAATAAATTCCGCTATCCGCTACAAAGTCATCGACAAACGCTTTTCGGATCTCATCTGTGCTCAGAGATTTAGCTGTTTCATCGGCATAGTAGATAACTTCCACACCGTTTTCACGCAGAAGTTCCGCGAACCGGTCGTGTTCCTGCTGGGCAATCTTCAGATAGGGGATATCATCAAACAGCAGCCGTTCAAAATTATCGGGCACCAGCCCCTCAATCTCATTTCCCAGTCTGTGCAGCAATACTTTATTCAGTTTTCCTATTTCAGAGTAATTGTTAATTCCGGGTTTCATAAACACCCTCCTCTCAGTTTCCTCTTACTAGTCTAACCAATTGTCGCTACAATAACAGCCTTAATTGTGTGCATTCTGTTTTCTGCCTCATCAAAGACTTTGGAGTGTTTGCTGCGGAATACTTCGTCGGTGACCTCGCGGATATCGTAACCTGCTTCTTTCTGCTCCCTGGCCATCTTGGTTTCAAAATCATGGAAAGACGGCAGGCAATGCAGGAAAATCACTTCCGGATTTTCCGTAGCTTTGATCATGTCCATATCGATGCGGAATGGGGTCAGCAGCTTAACACGTTCCGGAATTTCGGCTTCTTCTCCCATGGAAGCCCATACATCGGAATACAGAACATCCGCCCCCTTTAAGGCAGCCGGATCACTGGAAACTTCGATTACCGCTCCGGTTTCCTTCGCGACTTCCTGTACCCTTGCCAGTACATCCTGATCCATTTCTTTCGCCAGCACATCCGGACCGTAGGCTACATAATGCATTCCCATCTTCGCGCAGCCGTACATCCATGCGTAGCTCATATTGTTTCGAATATCTCCGCAGAATACCACTTTTACCCGATTCAGCGGTTTTGCGATATGTTCTTCGATCGTCATCAGGTCCGCCAGAATCTGTGTCGGGTGGTCGACGTCCGTCAGTCCGTTCCACACCGGAACGCCGGCATATTTGGCAAGATCTTCTACAACCGACTGTTCATACCCTCTGTACTCGATTCCGTCATAAAAACGTCCCAGAACCTTTGCCGTATCTTCCAGGGATTCTTTCTTTCCCATCTGAGAACTTCCCGAATCGAGGAACGTTACGCCGGCGCCTTCGTCCATGCAGGCAACTTCAAAGGCACATCTTGTCCTCGTGGAGGTTTTTTCAAAAAGAAGAACTACATTCTTGCCTTTCAGGATCTGGTTGTTGATCCCCGCCCGTTTCTTTGATTTCAGGTCGTGGGCCAGATCCAGCATGTAACGGATTTCTTCCGGTGTAAAATCCATCAGTGTTAAAAAACTTCTACCCTTTAAATTTACTGCCATTTGTCTAATCTCCTTTTCATTCATAAAATTATTCTCAGAATTATTTTGCCTGTCTTTAACAAAATAATACTATATTTATCCTGAAACAGAAAGTACCAGTATATAGTTTTATCAATGTACCAGCTCTCTGTTTTACAGGGGTTTATCAAATAAATCCGATTCTTTCTGAATCTTCTGCATACATTCTTTTAAAATGCCCATTCCCTTTTCAATCTGCCGCTCCGACGCGTAGGAATAGTTGAGTCTTATGTAGTTTCCCCGCGGATTCTGATCCGGAAAGAACAGTTCCCCCGTAAGAAAGGACACGCCCTGCTTTTCCGCTTCTTTTCGAAGCCGGGAAACATCAACCGCGGAAGGGAGCCGCACCCACAGATAGACCCCTCCCCGCGGTTTTCGGAAGGACAGGGGAACCGATCCGGAGATCTCCTGCAGACACCGGCACATGCGATCCCGTTTTTCCTTATAAATACGGCGAAAGTCCTCCAGCTTGCGCACATACGTCCCCTCTTTCAGGAACTGGCAGGCCAGATGCTGAGGCATCCACTCCAAGGTCACCAGCCGGACAGAAACCAGATTGCTCAGGCTCTTTATGATTTCTCTGGGAGCGATCAGAAAGGAAATACCCACGCCCGGAACCATGGTCAGAGAAAAGGAATACATATAAATCACGTTTTCTCCCGGATCCATGGACTTCAGAGACGGAATCCGATCTCCCTCAAAAAATAGTTCCGAAGCTTCATCCTCTTCAATTAAAGGAACCCGGTACTGGTAGGAAAGCTCCAGAAGCCGTTTCTTCCGCTCCATGGACATGCCGATTCCGGTAGGATTGTGATAGCTGCTGTTGACATAAATAAATCTGGGCTTGTGCGTCTCAATAAGGGGTCCCAGATTTTCACAGATCATTCCCTCCTCATCCATGGGAATAGGAACGACTTTGCCACCAGCCAGCTCAATCGCCCGGTAAACATCCGGTGAGTTGCTTTCCTCGGTAAACACCTTGTCTCCCGGCGACAGCAAAATTGTCACTAAAAAGTCCAGAGCTTGGTTGTTTTCCGAAAAAATCTGAATCTGCCCCGGATTTGCCAAAATGCCTTTCGTCCGCATAAAACCCGCGATTTCCTGACGGAGCGCCGGGTCACCCTGATAGGGAGTATAAAAATAGGAGGGCCGATCCCCCGCGCTGATAATCCGCGCAAGGCAGTCCGCAATCTCCTTTGCACTGTATACCTCACCGGCGGCCATTCCCGCGGCAAAAGAAACGCGGCTTTCGGTCTGGGGTTTTGAAACATAATCTTCAAACGCGCTCTGTAGTTCCCGATACTCTTTTTTAATAAGTCCCTGCCAGTTAACCGCTTTTTTTCTCTGGCCGTTTCTCCCTGTCTCCTGCCTGCAGGCAACCCGATAGCCGACGCCCTGGTAAGAAGAAAGCAGACCGTCAGCCTTCAGCTCATTGTATGCCCGCACCACTGTATTTCGATGAACGCCCAGATCCTTTGCCAGAGTCCTCTCGGAAGGAAGCGCGTAACCGTCCGAGAGCCTTCCGCTGAGGATCTGCTCCTTCAGCTGAGAGCGGATCTGTATGTATACCGGCGTTTTTAAAGCCCGATCGATCTTCAGGTTCATCTCTTTTACTTCCTTTTTCCATGGAATTGATAATAACAGGTTTCCAGCCGCCCGTTATAAAGCTTTCTGCGCCGATCCGCCTCTCTTCCGATCCGTTCCTCGGTTTCTTTCTCTGTCGTGATGACAAAGAGCGACCAGCCGGGATTTTCTTTCATATAGCGGCGGAAACTCTCATAGAGCCGGGCAATGGACGCTTCCTCGCCGATCCGCTGTCCATAGGGCGGATTGGTGATAATGATGCCGTCGGTCACACTTCCGGGCGCAAGCTCCTCCACATCCGCGATCTGAAAACGGATGCAGTCGTCGACTCCCGCCTCGGCAGCGTTTTCCGCCGCGGCCTCAATAGCCCGCGCATTGGTATCTGAACCGCAAATCTGAAGATCCGCGTCATAACGGATTTCCTGATAGGCCTTCTGCCGTTCTTCTTTCCAGATCCGCTTTGGAATCAGCTCCCACCCTTCGCTAGCAAAACTCCGGTTCAGTCCGGGAGCAATCTTTCTTCCGATCAGCGCCGCTTCAATGGGAATCGTTCCCGATCCGCAACAAGGGTCGACCAGCAGCCGTCCCTCTTTCCAAAAGGAAAGCTGTACCATGGCGGCCGCCAGGGTCTCCTTAATCGGCGCTTCTACCGCGCATACCCGGTAGCCTCTCTTGTGCAGCCCGGTTCCGCTGGTATCTACCGTAACCGTTACCCGGTCTTTCAAAAGTGTAACCTTCACGGTATACTCGGCTCCGGTTTCCTCAAACTGCTCAATGCCGTAATATTCACTCAGACGCTCCACCATCGCTTTTTTGGTAATGCTCTGACAGCTGGGCACACTGTGGAGCGTGGATTTGACGGAGCTTCCGGTCACCGTGAATTTCCCGTCCGGAGGGATCAGCTCCTCCCAGGCAATGCCCTTTATCTGCTGAAAAAGTTCTTCGAAGGTTTTCGCCGTGAACTCTCCCATTTTCAGCAGGACCCGATCCGCGCAGCGGAGCCACAAGTTGCTGCGCACGATCGCCCTTTCATCTCCCAGGTATGTGACTTTTCCGTCTTCTGTCTTTATGAGCCGGTATCCCAACTCCTGTATTTCCCTTTTTACCACCGCCTCCAGCCCGAAGGTGGCAGTGGCAATCAATTCCAGCTTCAAATATAGATCTCCCTTCTGTTCATCTGACTTCTCTTTATTACATCCAGATTATCCAGCGCTTCGCCGGTTCCAATGGCTACGCAGGACTTGGCGTCTTCAGCGATCCTTACCCGGATTCCGGTCCGCTCCTGAATTCTTCGGTCAATTCCCCACAGGTAAGCGCCGCCTCCGGTAAGAACGATTCCAGCTCCGCTGATATCCGCCGCCAGTTCCGGCGGGGTTTTCTCCAGCACATTATGAACGGATTCGCAGATAATCGTCAATGGCTCGTCCAGAGCTTCCATAATTTCTTCCGATGTGACGGGAATGGTTTTCGGAAGTCCGGTCACCAGATCTCTTCCTTTGCATTCCACAGAAATGCTTTCTTCCCGCGGATAAGCAGTCCCGATCCGGATTTTCAGATCTTCTGCCGTACGTTCTCCGATATACAGATTGTGATGTTTTCGCAGATATTTGATAATCGACTCATCAAATCGGTCTCCGGCGACTTTTTCGGAAGCGCTGGTGACAATTCCTCCCATGGAGATCACGGCCACATCCGTAGTTCCACCTCCGATATCAATAATCATAATGCCGTCCGGCCGGGAAATATCAAGACCGGCGCCAATCGCCGCGGCAACCGGCTCTTCCATGAGGAACACAGACTTTCCTCCCGCCTGGCTGGCCGCTTCCCGTACTGCCCGTTTTTCAACTTCCGTCACGCCGCTGGGTACGCATACCATCAGCTTCGGGCGGAAAAATTTGCTGCTGCCGCAGGCTTTGCGGATAAAGTATTTGAGCATGCGCTCTGTCACGTCATAATCCGATATGACACCATCTTTCAGCGGTCGTACCGCTACAATACTCGCGGGCGTCCTTCCCAGCATCTCTCTCGCTTCCTCGCCCACCGCCAGAATCTCTTTCGACTCTTTGTCAATGGCGACCACGGACGGCTCGTTCAAAACAATTCCCTGCCCTTTAATATAAACCAGGACATTGGCCGTTCCCAAATCAATTCCAACTTCCTCTGTAAATCCCAATTTGCTACCTCCTCTATTCTAGCAGTTTGTGTTTAGTTTTGCCAGAGCGTAAGGAAAATATTGATAAAGAATCACAGGAAATTAATTTCCGCAAATTCCGGCAAAAAATTGCCGTTCCGGAAATGGAGGAGCAATGCTTTCGCGAATCGCTCACATTTTTATTCCCATACATTTCGTTTATATAAATAAGTAGTGATTTCTATTTTTGTTCCGACCGTTTATTCTGGCACATTATTTGCTTATATTATATAACGTATTTAAATCTGTCAGCGCATACGCAGTGGGGTGCCAGCGCTGCATATTCACGGTTCTCGTATATGCGGCGCTGATTCCTGCTAATCCCTTTATAGGGAGAATGCCGTATTTTCTTATAAATCAAAACAATGCGGTCCTGTTCCGCGAAATACAAGTTTTTCATACCGGGGATCTTCATAGTGCTTTTTATGAGGCTCCTTTTCTTTTGCGAAGAATACCTCCCTCCGGAAATTCTTATGTAAAGATTTCAAGCATAACCATCTCTTTCTTTTCATATATTGTGATATCCAAATGGTTAATTTTAGCCGTTTAAATATTACAAGAGGTGGTGAACGGTCTTAACATGAAAGATTACATAGAAGAGAGAGTACTGGAGCTGGCCGGCTATATCATAGAAACAGGCGCGACAGTCCGAGCAGCAGCAAAAAAATTTCGGATCTCCAAATCAACAGTACACAAGGACATCACAGAACGGCTCCTTGAGATAAACCCCGGGCTGGCCGCGCAGGTCAAAACGGTTCTGGATAACAACAAGGCAGAGCGCCATATCCGAGGCGGACTCGCTACAAAGGAAAAATATCAGCACACAGCAAAATAGTAAAAAAAGTATCGCTGAACGAGTGGCTTCATGCAGCGATACTTTTTATAAGAAAATCCGGATCCCGATACTCTTACTGGCCTCGATTCAGGATTTCCATGAATTCTTCTCCTGTAATGGTTTCGTGTTCGTACAGGTAACCGGCCAGTTCATGCAGCTTTTGTTCTTGTTCCTTCAGAATATTCATAGCTTTCTCATACTGGCTTTTAATCATTTCCACGACCTGCCGGTCCACCTGGGTCTGTGTTTCATCCGAACACGCCATGGAAGCGTCTCCACCCAGATATCGGTTGCTGACTCCCTGCAGCGCCGTCATGCCAAAGGAATCACTCATTCCATACTGCGCGATCATGGCTCTCGCGATTTTGGTCGCTTGTTCGATATCATTTGACGCGCCTGTCGTAATGGAGTGGAAGATCAGTTCTTCAGCGGCACGTCCGCCTGTCAGAGTCGCGACTTTGTTTTCCAGCTCTTCTTTGGACATCAGAAAATGTTCCTGATCTTCTACCTGCATCGTATATCCCAGCGCTCCGGAGGTTCTCGGTATGATCGTGATTTTATGTACCGGGGCCGAATTATTCTGCATAGCCGCAACCAAGGCATGACCAATCTCATGGTAAGCGACGATTTCCTTTTCCTCTTTGGAAAGGACTCTGCTCTTCTTCTGGTATCCCGCGATTACCACCTCAATACTCTCTTCCAGATCTTCCTGAGTCGCGCAGCCTCTGCCGTCCCGTACAGCTCTCAGCGCCGCTTCATTGACTACATTGGCAAGCTCCGCGCCGGAGGCGCCTACTGCCGCTTTCGCGATTTCGTGAAAATCCACATCATCCGCAATCCGGATCTTTTTTGCGTGAACTTTCAGGATTTCTTCTCTTCCCTGAAGATCCGGAAGCTCCACCGGAATCCGCCGGTCAAATCTTCCCGGTCTCAAAAGAGCCGGGTCCAGAGAATCCGGCCGATTGGTCGCCGCCAGAATCACAACGCCTTTGGAACCGTCGAATCCATCCATCTCCGTCAAAAGCTGGTTCAGTGTCTGCTCCCGCTCATCGTTTCCGCCGGCAAACTGGCCGTCCCGCTTCTTGCCGATGGTATCAATTTCATCGATAAATACAATACACGGAGCCTTTTCCGCTGCCTGTTTGAATAAATCACGCACTTTGGCGGCTCCCATTCCCACAAACATTTCCACGAATTCTGATCCGGATATGGAGAAGAAAGGAACTTCCGCTTCTCCCGCCACTGCCTTCGCAAGCAATGTTTTCCCGGTTCCCGGAGGCCCTACAAGCAGCGCGCCCTTTGGCATCTGGGCACCGATTTCCTGATACTTACGCGGATTATGCAGAAAGTCCACAATCTCCTGCAGCAATTCTTTCGCTTCGTCTTCTCCCGCCACATCCGAAAATTTAATACCGTCTGTGGATTTCACATAGATCTTGGCGTTGCTTTTTCCAAAGGACATGGCTCCCGGGCCACCGCCCATCATACTCCCCATTCTCTTGCTCAGGACTCGCCCCATAAACATAAAGATAATGAGCGGAACGGCGATGAAGATCACCATTTGCAGCAACGGAGACATTTCCCTCACAATTTTCTGTGAAAAAATCGCTCCCGACTGATATAGCCTGTCTACCAGGTTATCATCCTGAATTCGTCCGGTCTGGTAGACAATATCATTGCCCTCCTGTCTGTCGCTTTTTAAGGTATAGTAGATGACATCATCTTCAATCGTAACTTCCTGCACCTGCTTTTTATCAATACTGGAAAGGAAGTCATTATATTCCGCCTCTTTTACCGTATTTCCCCCCATCATAGGCGCAAGGAACATGTTCAGGAGCACGATAACAAGCAATGCTCCAATCCAGTAATAGATCAGCGGGCGCTTGTTTGGCTTTCCCCCGTTTCCGTTTTGATCCATTTCCATTCTCCCCTTTCTTTCGTTTTCTATTAGATTTTCGGCGGCGCGCTTCGCTCCGTCGGTTTTCCCGTATGTGACCGCAACATTTCCTCCATATCTTGTTTGTCCGGCGTCCTCTTTAATTCCGTAATCTGATTAAGCATCCAGATTAAAACGATAACCTGCCCCAGCAGTTCGAAAAGCCGCAGGAAAATCCATCCTGTAAAAATGCCGGCAAATCCCACCATGGAAAGGACCAGCATTCCGACAGGAAACCCTTTTTTCCATCCCCGCAGCAGATTTGTACCTTTGACATCCTCCATCGCGCAGAACAGATTCTCGCAGATTCCGATCAGAAATAGATACCAGATCCCGTTTTCCAGAATCTCAAAGATCCAGAGATTCGGGACCGTGCCTACTATAACCAGATTATAGTAGCCGACCATTCCAAGCCAAAAGATCATTCCTTGTCCACATCGCGTTTTCATCTGCGCAAAATATACCTCTCCGTCTTCCTGCGTCAAAAATATCTGCGCCGCAACGGATAAAAACAGCAGACCGATGATCCGGGTAGACATTCCGGACAGAATAAAATCAATCCGCACAGCCGGAATCAGAAAAAGTATCCCCCAAAAGAGACGACTGTAAGCCTTTGACCGCGTTATTTCAGTCATTCTGCTCGCCTCCCTTCTTTACAAGAGAGAGGAAGTCAAGAAAAGGCATCTGACAAACAGTGGTAAACTCCCCGTATCGATTTGGTTCGGTCCAGTTTCCGCCGAAGGGATGAACGACAATTTTTCCCAAATCCGCAGTAATTTTCCTTCCATTATCCAGGCTGACCGTACATTCCGATAAAACAAAGGGGTTCCCCCTCTTCTCCAGATCCGTTTTAAAGCTTCCATCCACCGCGAAGGTTTCTTTTTTGACTGTATAAGGACCTCGATTTTTATAAACGCCTGTATCCTGCTCCTCTTCGAATACAAAATCCTCCCACGCAGAATCATTCACTGCCCACAAATTATGATCCGGATTGTCATCAAAGGCAATGCTCCGGATTCTCCTGGGATCCCCCACATTTGTAACGTATGTAAGAGAGAAGGCTTCATATCCGCCTTCCTCATCCTCTTCCAGGGAGATCTCCTGATAAAGAGGGAGAATCCTTGGAGCGGGAAGCAGAAAGTAAAATGCCGCAGCCAGACCCGTCGCCGTGATAAACAGAATAACGGCAGATACAATGACGGCGCTCCTGCACGCCGCAAAGATACGCTTTTTCATAACCGTTCCTCCTTTATTGTTATACACGCTTTCAGTATACCAGAAGAACGGCTTTCTGTCCTTATTTTTTTAATCCTGCCCGCAGTGTTCCGCGGCTTTTACAAATTCGCGGAACAGCGGATGGGCCCGGTTGGGGCGGCTCTTGAATTCCGGATGGTACTGAACGCCGACGAAATAACGATGCTTGGGGATTTCCACCGCTTCCACCAGCCTTTCGTCAGGGGAAGTTCCGGCAATCTTCATTCCCGCCGCTTCAAAGGCTTCCCGGTACTGGTTGTTAAATTCGTATCTGTGGCGGTGGCGTTCTGCGATTTCACTTGTTCCATAGGCTCTTTCCAAAACGGTTCCTTTGCGAACCTTGCACGGATAAGCGCCCAAGCGCATCGTGCCTCCTTTCGGAATATCACCCGACTGATCCGGCATAAAATCAATCACCTTATGCTCTGCGTTCTCATCAAATTCTCCGGAATTGGCGTCCGCAAGTCCTAAAACATTTCTCGCGAATTCGATGACCGCAATCTGCATGCCCAAACAAATTCCGAAATACGGTATGTCCCTTTCTCTCGCGAAACGGGCGGCTGTAATTTTTCCCTCAATCCCGCGATCCCCAAATCCTCCGGGAACCAAAATTCCCTGAGCATCACCAAGGAGCGTCTCCACCGTATTCTCCGTCACTTCTTCGGCTTCCACCCACTCGATCTGCACTCTGCATCCGTTCTCATATCCACCGTGGCGAAGAGCCTCGGCTACGGAAAGATACGCGTCGTGCAGTTTTATATATTTACCCACAATCGCGATTTTTACACATTTGTTCCGGGCCTTAATCCGCTTTACCATCTCTTCCCATTCTGCCATTTCGCAGGGACCCGCGTTGATTCCAAGCTCTCTGCATACGATCCAGGAAAAATTATGCTTTTCCAGCATCAGCGGCGCTTCATAAAGAACCGGCAGCGTCCGGTTTTCGATGACGCAGTCCAGCTTTACATTGCAAAACAGGGCGATCTTTTCACGAATGCTTTCATCAATCGGTTCATCCGCCCGCATGACAATGATATCCGGAGAAAGTCCCATACCCTGCATTTCCTTGACCGAATGCTGCGTTGGCTTTGATTTGTGTTCCCCGGAGCTTTTCAGATAGGGCACCAGGGTCACATGGATAAACAAGCAGTTTTCTTTGCCCTGTTCCAGTGAAATCTGCCGGATGGCCTCCAGGAAGGGCTGGCTTTCAATGTCCCCTACGGTACCCCCGATTTCGGTAATGATCACTTCCGCGTTGCCGGTATTTCCCACCTGATAAATGAACTCCTTGATCTCGTTTGTAATGTGGGGAATAACCTGAACGGTATTTCCCAGATATTCCCCCTGACGCTCTTTGTTCAGTACGTTCCAGTAAACCTTCCCTGTCGTCAGGTTGGAATATTTGTTCAGGTTTTCATCAATAAACCGCTCGTAATGTCCCAGATCCAGATCCGTTTCCGCTCCGTCTTCGGTCACGAACACTTCCCCGTGCTGATAAGGACTCATAGTTCCCGGGTCTACATTGATATACGGATCCAGTTTCTGAGCAGCGACTTTAAGCCCTCTGGCTTTTAAAAGCCTCCCCAGAGAAGCGGCGGTAATTCCCTTTCCGAGACCGGACACAACGCCGCCGGTTACAAAAATATACTTCTTCATATACTTACTCCTCTCTTATAGTTCTGTGGTTTTAAGGTTTGCGGTTTTGCGGGAAACTCGGCCAACGCTCCAACGCTTCTTTTTCCGGCGCGTTTTCATTGTAAGCCCGCAGCCTCCCGGCCTGCAGCTCCGGTTCACAGCTTCCGATTTCTCCCGACTTCTCGCGGTCTCGGTTTCTCACCGGTCCGCCAATTAAAAAAGCGCCCGTAAAATAAAAAAGATAAGGCACCGCGGCGTTTTGAGTGAGAAGGATAACTAAGACCCCTCATCGCCGTCTTTCCTTATATCTTTCATTCTCGTGCACTTGAATTTAATTATTACTATGCTAAAAATTATACTATAAATTTTCCCTGAGCACCAGTCTTTTTTTGTGTTTTATGGTACGATATAAAATAGATTTTATCCGATTTTCGGACTACAGGAGGACAACTTATGATTTTTTTGAAAAATGATTACGGTCTCGGGGCGCATCCCCGGATTTTAAAAGCGCTGGAAGACGCGAACTCCTCTTATTTTCCAGGATACGGCCTGGATCCGGTCTGTGAGGAAGCGGTATCACTGCTCCGCGGCCGCGTAGAGTGTGAAGAAGCGGATGTTCACTTTCTGACAGGCGGCACCCAGACCAACCTGACGGCGCTTTCGGCTTTTTTAAGACCGCATCACGCTGTGCTTGCCGCCCACACGGCGCATATTTATACCCATGAAACGGGATCCATCGAAGCCTGCGGACACAAAGTAATTCCTCTTCCTTCTGAAGACGGAAAGCTTACGCCGCGCCAGATTGAGGAAGCGGTTCTCTCTCATACGGACGAGCACATGGTAAAACCCCGCCTCGTATATCTTTCCAATACCACGGAGCTGGGGAGCGTTTACTCCAGGGATGAGCTGGAAGCTGTCCGCGCGGTCTGCGAAAAATACAGCCTATACTTGTACCTGGATGGCGCGCGCCTGGGCTGCGCCCTTACCGCAGAGGGGCAGAATCTGACGCTTGCGGATCTGTCCCATCTGACGGATGCCTTTTCCATCGGCGGAACGAAAAACGGCGCTCTGTTCGGGGAAGCGCTTGTGATTACCAACGATGGGTTAAAGGAAGATTTTCGTTTTCATATGAAGCAGAAAGGCGCTATGTTGGCAAAGGGTTGGCTTCTGGGTCTTCAGTTCCGGGAGCTGTGTAAAGACGACCTGTATTTTGAGCTGGCGCGTCACGCTAATGAAATGGCTCGGCTGCTCAGCGGCGCTCTTATGGGCGGCGGATACGAATTTCTCCTGCCTCCCGCTTCCAACCAGCTCTTTGTCCGCCTGCCCAATATACTGATCGATCATCTGAGGCCGTCGGTTGCCTTTGAGCCCTGGGACGCTCCCGGCGACCGCGCTTCGGTTATCCGGCTTGTCACTTCGTGGGGTACGACGGAAGAAGATATCATGGAGTTTATGAAGCTGCTGTAAATCGTTCGAAGTCGCAGCTGTAGCAGACGCGAATAGGAGAAATCAAGTGAGGTGCACACCTAAGCGAACATATCGCAGATTACGTAGAAAAAACTGCAAAATCGGGACTTTTTTCAAAGGCAGACGGGCTCCACTCCCCTTAAATTCTACGTAATCTACAAATTTTCGCGCTGGGTGTATACCTTTCTTATACGCAATTTACCTTTTTTCACCCTAGGTGTGCACCGCAACAAACCAGGCAATTCATCCTGGGATTTATCGTTCAATCGGGCCGGTCGTGCAAATAGTAACGTTCTTCATTTTCTGATCTGACCCAGCTTGTATCTTTCCTTCTGCATCTCATCCGATTTCTCTCCCAATTCATAGCACCTGTAATCTCCTGGGCTGGCATAACCGGTTAAAAAATCTTCTATACTTTGACATTCTTTTTTTACAAACAGGTGCAGCGCCGCCCCGTCTATGAACGCAATCTTCCGAACCTGCGCTCCTGTAAGATACACTACCTCATACGAGCATCTGTGAATGCTCATTTGATCCAAGATGGTTTCCAGCTCTCTTTCTGTTTCGGGGTTCTGTCCGCCTCTTTGGCTCTTCTTTTCTCCTTGCTGTACTTCCAACCGTTCATCCGGTTCCTTCAGCTTCCATAAAAACTGCGCCAGATCCTCTGCCTGATCGACAAAACAACTGGTCAAAATTTTTTCTTTCAGGCTCTTGTTTTCATAAATTGTCTCCGAATCCACAAGGCGGATTTCCACCCATTCTTCACGGTTCCACTCTAAAACGCACGCAGATTTTTCCATATATGCCTGGGGAACATAATAATATACCAACGGATTCATGTTCTCTCCTTTCCGGCTCCTTCCGTTTTTCCTTCGTAACATCATACAGTTGGTACTTTTCATCTCTGTGATGGTATTGAACCATTTTCCCTGTGTTCCATAATCGTTTCAGAAATCAGTTGATAACGTTCCTCATTTCCAGTTTCTTTCAGAAAGTCCAGCAGTTCGGTTCCGTCATGCCAACAGACATTATAAGAGATGTCCTTTTCCAGCATGTACTTCACCATCTCATCGGAAGCATAGATGAAACTTTGAAATGCAAAGTACTCTGCCGGCTGATAACCCTCTGACAGCAGCAGGTCCACCGCTTGTTTCCCTCCGTAAATCGTCGCGATGCACCATACGTTTTCCTGAAATTCCGCTCCTGCTTCTAAAAGACACTCCATGTTCTGCTTGTTTCCATAAACCAGCGCCCACGACAACGGGGTATAGCTTTCCGGTACGAAGACTTGCTGGAATAGAGTAAGCTCCCGCTCTTGCGGATCCATTCCATCCTCTATTTCGTATCCCCCATCACCGGATTCTTCAAGATCCTGCCCTTCCGCAATCAGATAACGAATCATTTTCGGTTGATTCCTCATGGAAGCAATATCCAGCAGAGACAGATAAATATTGGCATGCTGGGTGACATCCACTTCTCGTTTCTTTAATTCCTCCACGACCTGAGGCTCACAGTTTGCCGCGGCGAAAAACAGGATCGGCAGCGCTTCTTTTTTCTTATAGTTCTCTGCTTTGATCCCCTTTAAGATCTCCGCGTCCGGCTTATCTAAAATGACCGAAGAAAGGGGTGGGGAAAGATCCGGCTCCTCCTCCGTTCCCCGCAGCCTCTGCAGCAGCGGCTTTGCGTAGAGAAATCGGCTTTCACTTTCCATACAGGCGTCAAATACCTGCTCGGTCACTTCCGCCCCGGAGGAAATTAGCTTCTGATACATGATATTGTAATCATATGTCGTAGCAGGTGACCGGCTCATTAGAAACTCCAGAGCAGTTCCTTTGTACTCCCCTTTTCCTTCCGCGTTTACGTCCGCTCCTAAATCAAGAAGTCTGTCAAAAATAGCCATGTTCACTTCCGCGGAAGGAGCATCAATTCCTGCTCCGTTACTGTCGATCAGATCCTGCAAATACGTTGCACCTTCCGCATTGCGGCTGTTTAAGTCCGCCCCTGCGTTTACAAGAAGCCTGCACATTTTTTCATCTTCCAGAGAAATGGCAAGGAGTCTGCTGTCCCCATAGTCTTCTTCTGCCTGTCTGCAGTTTTCTAAAGAAACAGATTCCCCACTGTCAAGTACTTGAGAAACTGTCTGATAATCTTTTTCTTCTATTGCCTGATAAAGTTTCTCCGTTGCCTCGTTATCAGTTCCGCAGGCAACGGATAATAGCAAGAACAGTCCCAAAAGAATGATAAAACACTGCTTTTTCATCATATTCACAGCTCCTCCCAAAGCTTACCACTCATAGATTCCCTGATACGCGGATAAATTGCAGTACTTGCCTAGAACTTCCTCCAATTTTTCCGCGTTTTCCGATTCACCACTGAAACTGTAATAGCGGTGCCCCTTTTCTCCTATCCTTATTTTATCGAAATTCCCACAGTACGGATACAAACGCAGCGTTTCTTCTTCTGACTCAAATGTAAGGCGATACCCACCCTTCGCAAAAACGAATCCTTCGTCTCTAACAGGTTCCTGTGAAAAAATTTCTTTAAGAGTCTTCACATCCTGCTGTTTATTTATAGAGATTCTTTCTATGGTTCCTGACTTATGAACGGTTTCCAGATATATGCTTTCCGCTCCAGCAATGGTTCCTGCTTCAGAATCAAGAATGACGCTAAAAATTCCGACTGCCAACAAAACCACAATACCGGCTGCCGTTCCAACCATACCGATTTTCTTCCTGTTTTTCATAATTCATTTTCCCCTCTTTTCCAAAGCCTTTCCTACTCGAAAATCAGTTCCCATCATATTTTCTTCACATTCTTTTTGCAATTACTTCACTTTTATATTATCTAATAATTCAGTTAATTTTACAACCCTTTCTCGCTCTTTTATCTGGAACATTTCTTTAAACCGTATCTACCCGTTTCACCAGCAGGCCTGCCAGTCTTTCATCTGCGGATGTACCAAAAACAGCGGAGGTGCACACCTAAGTGAAAATATCGCAGATTGCGTAGAAAAATCCGTGAAATCGTGGGTCTTTTCAAAGGCAGACGGGCTCCACCCCCCTTAAAGTCCACGTAATCCACAAATTTTCGCGCTGGGTGTATACCTTTCTTATACGCAATTCACCTTTTTTCACCCTGGGTGTGCACCGCAGGCCTCAGCAGGGCAACTGTCGGGTGTGCACCGCAAGCCCCAGTCCCGATGCCGGCGCATCACATCAAAGGCGCTCCTGCAGATGCCCGCAAGATTCTGCCGTCCGAAACGATCTTGGAATTCATCCGATTCTATATTATAATTTTACCAGAACAAAGCACGCATGCGGCCGTTCCCGAAAGGACACCGCGAATTCTAATGAATTTCTAATTTTTCTTAAATTCCCTTTTAAGAAAGCTTTTGTATCATAGACCTTGTAAACAGCAATTCGAGATTTATGGAGGTTTGAAAATGAATCATCTGGAAAAAGTGGAAAAACTGAGACAGCGGGCGGACGTCAGCTATGAAGAGGCCAAAGAGGCGCTGGAAAGCTGCGGCTGGGACATCCTGGACGCGCTGATTCTTCTGGAATCTCAGGGCAAGGTAAAAGCGCCCGCTTCCGGGGAAGCATCCGCCGGTTCGGAACACAGGGGACATTTCGGAGAATCCGATGCTTCCGCTTCCGGCGAACAAACGCAGAAGGAGCCGATTCACGCGCTTACGGTCTGTGAAACAAAGGAGGAAGAAAATAAAAAGGGACAGAGTGGATTTTTCGCCAAGCTGGGGAGAGCCATTCAGTATCTCGTGGCAAAGGGATGTGAAAACAGCCTGGTCATCAAGCGGCACGGGCAGGTACAGTTTGAGCTTCCGGTCATCGCCTTTATCATTCTGTTGATTCTGTTCTTCTGGGTTGTTGTACCCCTCATGTTCGTCAGCCTGTTCTTTGATTTCAGCTACAATTTCAAAGGCGCGGAGCTGGGTAAGGAATCCATCAACAGGACCATGGATCAGGCAACGGAAGCGGTAAACAATTTTAAATCAGAAATCAACAAAGAGGATAAAAATTAATTCAGGGAGGAAACCATGTCCGTACACATTCTGCTCATTGAGGATGAAGAAAAAATCGCCAGATTCACCGAACTGGAACTGATCCACGAGGGCTACGAGGTCACGAAAGCAGCTGACGGCCGTGAGGGTCTTGCCCTGGCGGAAAGCGGCCGCTTTGACCTGTGCCTTCTGGATATCATGCTGCCCGGCCTTTCGGGCCTCGAAGTCCTGCGCCGCCTGCGCAAAAGCTCTCAGATGCCGGTCATCATGCTGACAGCCAGGGATGCGGTTATGGATAAAGTCTCGGGGCTGGATATGGGCGCCGATGATTATATCACAAAGCCCTTTGCCATCGAGGAACTGCTGGCCCGCATCCGGGTCGCTCTGAAAAAATCCGCGGGAACAGAGACACAAAAGAATTCCCAGCAAGCCTCCGCCGGCAGCCCGCAGCTTTCCTGGGGCGCGCTGCGCCTGGATCCCGTGCGTCATACGGTGACTTACGACGGGCAGAATGTGGAACTGACCAAACGGGAGTTTGTGCTGCTGCAGACACTGCTGGAAAACAAATCCGTGGTTCTGAGCCGCGACACCCTGCTGGATCGGGTATGGGGTTATGATTATATGGGGGAAACGAACGTTGTAGATGTGTATGTGTATTATCTGAGAAATAAAATCGATGATGTCTTCGGAGTCAAAATGATTCAGACCGTCCGGGGAGTGGGCTATGTCATAAAGGATGAAACGCCATGAACGAAACCAAAAAAATGCGATCCATATCCAGGAATATCAGCCGGAGCCAGATAGCCGGACTCTTTTCGGCCTTCCTCTTATTTGATATTCTGGTCACCTGCATGGCCCTCTGCGGCTGGTGCTATTTTCAGGAAACAGCAGGCGGGCGGGAGTTTCAGCTCAGTACGCCCCGCCGCTTTGAGCTGGCGCAGGAACGGGAAATCCCCAAAGAAACGAAAGCCGCCATCGAACATACCGCCTGGCACAGCAGCCTTCCTTTTGAAAGCGCCCTGAGCCGGGTACGCTATTTTTACGAAGATGAAACAGGAAAAGAACACCCTGTCTACGCAGGCCGTTATCTGATCTTTATCTGGCAGTGTCTGCTGCTGCTTTTCGCAATACAGCTTCTTACCCTGCTGTTCGATATGCTGGGCGGCGCGAAAAAAGCCAGAAGGCAACTGGCTCCCCTCTATGAGATGACCAAGCGGGCGCAGGAACTGACCGATGAGGCAGCCTTTGACGAAGAAAAATTCCACCACCTGGAAGACGCTATCAGCCAGATCAGCCCTACCGGGCCGGACGCCAGACTCCACACCGGCGACAGCGAACTTTTGGGACTGGAACAGGCGGTCAACAGTCTTCTGGACCGGATGCGGCAGTCCTACCAGCAGCAGGCCCGTTTTGTATCCGACGCATCCCATGAGCTGCGTACCCCCATCGCCGTCATCCAGGGCTACGCAAACCTGCTGGACCGCTGGGGTAAGGAGGACGAACAGATTCTGGAAGAATCCATCCGCGCCATCAAGAGCGAATCGGACCACATGAAAAAGCTGGTGGAGCAGCTGCTGTTCCTGGCGCGGGGCGACAGCGGAAAAACCAGACTGGTTATGGAAAAAGTTTCCCTTGGGAATCTGATGAAAGAAGTGCTGGACGAATCCGTATTGATTGATCCAAAGCACCATTATATTCTGAAAAATGAGGAAGACGACCTTCTCATAACCGGAGACAGCTCTATGATCAAACAGGCCGCCCGAATTCTTGTGGACAATGCCGCCAAGTATACGCCGGAAGGCGGGGATATCCTGCTGCGAACCGGCCGAAATGAAAAGGGTCACAGCTTCTTCCTGGTACAGGACGAAGGAATCGGCATTTCACCGGATGACACGCCCCATATCTTTGAGCGTTTTTTCCGTTCCGATCCGGCAAGAAGCAGAGAAAGCGGCGGCACCGGTCTCGGACTTTCCATCGCCAAATGGATTATCGACCGTCACGGCGGCTATTTTCAGGTTCTCAGCCGGGAAGGAATCGGAACCCGGATTACCGTCTGCTTTCCCTCTTAAAGCGCGGCCTGTTCCTTACCTAGCAACACAATTTGTACAAAAGCCCTCGTCTGAATACCTTACTGTTCCTTTTCAATGTCCGTAAAGCCTTCACCGGTTCCCCACACGGTTTCCACCGGCACCACCGTAATCAGCGCTTTCGGATCCAGCTCCGCGGCTTTTCGCTTAATCAGAATGCTTTCCCTGGGCGAACACATGACATTAAGCTGTCTGTGGGCATGTTTTGTGTATTCGCCCCGTATTTCCGTACTGGAAACGCCTCTGCCGATGTCTTCCATGATATACTGGCTGATCGCTTCCGCCTGAACCGTAATCATCTCTAGCTTTACAATCTTCATTTCAAATCCGTAAATCACCATATCCGCCATTCTGCTGATAATCACCTGAGTAATCAGCGCGTAAAGGGCGATGTTCCTTCCAAACACAAACGCCGAAAGAATAATCACAATTCCGTCTATGGCCAGAAGCAGCTTGCTGAGACTGTACTGGGGAAACAGTTTTTTTCTCAGTATCTTGGCAATCGCGTCCGTTCCGCCAAACACATATCCTCTCCAGAAGGCAAGCCCCGAAGCGATTCCGGAAAACACGCCGCAGAAAATCGCCGCAAGCAGTACGTCGGATTCTTCCAAAAGCTGGACGTCCAGGGTTTCAAAGACAAAAAGAACCGCCGGATACAGAATCGTAAGAAACAGAATCTTCCGCACTTCCTTCAGCCCCAGAAATACAGCGGAAATAATCAGAATCAGTAAAGAGCCTCCGTAATAAAGCAGCGAAAAATCCACAGGAATATAAGTCTGTACAATCCGCACAATTCCCGTAAGTCCTCCTATGGTCAGCCCGTTCGGAAGCATGACGCCTACTGTGGCAAAGGCGCCCACACAGCACGCCAGCAGAAGAAACAGCACGTCCGCCGCGATTTTTTTAATCTGCTTATTCTTCCATTTCCCTTTCACCTTCCGGCACCTCCCCCATATCCAACACTTTCAGAGAACTGTTTCCAAACACATCGACAGCCCGCACGCTGATTTTCCCGGTATCGCTGACGATCTGCCTGCACACCTTTTCCATGGTATGATTTTCTTTCGGAAAAGAGAACTGCGGGTTATGAACCCTTCCGTCATAATGAAAATCCACGCTCCAGTATTCCAAAAGCTGCAGCGGGTCCTTTTTCCGGAATTTTTTCAAAATCTCCCGATCCTCACGTTTCAGGGAAACCCGCTTCATATCCATAGTATAACCATCGAGAGTCACTGTTACCAGTTTTTTATCCGTCAGATCGATGGGTTCAACCTGAAGACGGATCTCCAGCTCATCTCCCTGCCGGTCCGGACACTCTTCCAGCAGAACAAAGGCGCTCTTTTTTACCGACATCCTCTTAAGGCTGCAGGCGGCGGCGATTCCTCCGATGTCACAGGCAATCCAGGTGCGGGAAAGCTTTTCCGCGGCCGCGGCAAAAGACCCGGAACCGCAGAAAAAGTCCGCGCAGCAGTCTCCCGGGCGGCTGCAGCTTTCGATAATCCGCTCCAGAAGCTGCTCCGGTTTCTGGGTGGCATAGCCGGTTCGTTCCCCGGAAGTCCGCCCCACCATATCGATCTGCCAGACGTCCTTCATATTAACCATGGTGTACCATCCCAGCCCATCCTTATACTCTTTCACGCCTTTAAAGCGATAGGGCTTGTAACCCCGGTTATAGGACTTTTCCTTCAGAGGCCGGAAATAATAATGCCTGCTTTTTCCGTAAAACAGCAGGGTATCGTGCTTCCTGGAAAAATTTCGTTTTCCCGTGCCTCCCGATTTGTAATGCCAGACCACCTCATTGACAAAATTCTTTTCCCCAAAGATGGCGTCCAGCAGGATTTTCACATAATGAACCACATGCCAATCCAGATGCACCCACAGGCACCCTTCCTCGGAAAGCAGATCCCGAATTAAGAAAAACCGCACGCACAGCATCCGCAGATATTCCTCGATCCCGGTTTTCCACAAATCCTCGTATGCCAGCGGCTTGATGGCAGGCACCTCGCCTACCGCTTCGGACTTGAGCCGGATCACCGCGTCGTAACTTGCTTTTGAATAAAAGGGAGGGTCCAGATAGGCGAGCTGCAGCTTTCCCTCCATTTTTTTCTCCCGCAGCAGATACTGGATAAAATCCAGATTATCACCCCGGGCAAGGAGGCTGCTTTCTTCTGATTTCCGGTGGTAGATTTTTTCCACTGGAAAAAATTCCGGTCCGCTCTCCAGGCTTTCCTTTATCTTGCAATATTCTCGTCTGCTTTCCTCCAGAATGGAAGGAAGCGAAAAAATCAAACTCATCCTTTTCTGCCTTTCCTGTGTTTTTCCGGCGCCAAAATCGGGATCAGATCGCTCCTTCCCGCCCTGGCAAGCGCCGCCTTTACAAGCCTCCTGTTTTCCGGCTTGTGGAAATGGATCAGCGCCCTCTGCATCTTTTTCTCCTCCAGATCCGATGGAATGTAAACCGCTTCCTTTGTAAAAGGTTCCTCTCCGGTATGATACATACAGGTGGACAGGGTTCCCGGCGTAGGATAAAAGTCCTGAACCTGATCCGGAATAAAATGATGTTCCTTTAAAAACAATGCCAGTTCTACCGCGTCGGAAAGCTGGCTCCCCGGATGAGACGAGATCAGATAGGGAATCAGATACTGCTTTTTCCCCAGCTTCTCATTGATGCTCCGGTAAAGTCCGCTGAATTGCTCAAAGACTTCTTTTCCCGGTTTGCGCATGCTGGCGAGCACCCGGGGAGAAACATGCTCCGGCGCGACTTTCAGTGTTCCGCTGACATGGTATCTGCACAGATCCCACAGGAACTGCCTGTCCGGATCTGCCATCACATAATCGTAACGGATGCCTGAGCGGATAAAGACTTTTTTCACACCCGGAAGTTCTCTCAGGCGGGACAAGAGCTGCCGGTATTCCGTATGATCCACCTTCATCTGCGCGCAGGGCTTTGGGTACAGACAGTCTCGGTTCCGGCATACTCCGGATTTCAGCTGCTTTTCGCAGGCCGGATGGCGAAAATTGGCGGTCGGGCCTCCCACATCATGGATATAGCCTTTGAAGTCCGGTTTCTTCGTCAGTTCCTCCGCTTCCCTGACAATGGACTCGATGCTCCGGCTGCGGAGTTCCCTTCCCTGGTGAAACGTCAGGGCGCAAAAGCTGCAGCCCCCAAAGCAGCCTCTGCTGCTGACCAGACTGAACTTTACCTCTTTGAGGGCCGGAACGCCGCCTGCTTTGTCATAGACCGGATGGGACTCCCGTTCATAGGGAAGTTCATAAACCTGATCCAGTTCCTCCCGTTCCAGCGGCGGCTGGGGCGGATTCTGCACAACACAGCGGCCTTCCTTTCCGTAAGGCTCCATCAGGCGCTTTCCGCTGATGGCCTCGTTATTTCGGTACTGCAGGGCGAAACTGTCTCCGTATCTTCTTTTCTCTTCCCGGATTTCCTCAAAAGACGGCAGCAGGATGGTTTCTTCATCCGCGTCGGAAAGCGTTCCCCGGACGCAGGTTCCCCGAATCCATCCGATATATTTCGCCTCGATTCCGCTGTCCAGAGCTTCCGCGATCTCTATGACAGCCCGTTCTCCCATTCCGTAAATCAAAAGATCCGCTTTCGCGTCCAGCAGCACGGAACGCCTTACCTTATCGTCCCAGTAATCGTAGTGCCCCAGTCTGCGCAGGCTGGCTTCCAGGCCGCCGAGAATCACCGGAACATCCCGATAGGCTTCTTTCGCCCGGTTGCTGTAGACGATCAGCGCCCGATCCGGACGCAGACCCGCTTTTCCCCCCGGCGAATATTCATCCCGTTTTCTGCGATGTTTGAATACCGAAAAATGGTTCACCATGGAATCCACATTTCCGCTGTTAATGAGGAATCCCAGCCGCGGCTTTCCGAATCTGCGAAAGTCCTCAGCGGACCGCCAGTCCGGCTGGGACAGAATTGCCACTTTGTAGCCGAACCGTTCCAGAAGACGGCTGATAATCGCTGTGCCGAAGGACGGATGATCCACATAGGCGTCTCCTGTCACTAAGACAAAATCCACCTGCTCCCAGCCTCTCGCTTTCATATCCTTTTTTGAAATTGGCAGAAACATACCGCTTTCCTCCTCTTTCTGCAAGATCAGTAAAATTCCCTATTGGGAAGCCGCCCTCTCAATAGGGAATTTCATCTTTATACCCTCTTTGTATAAGATAGTTTAATCCAGTATCCGTTCTTTTTCAACTTGCCCCAGCCGTTCTTGGTCCGGGTAATCCGGTAGGTTCCTTTTCGGATCGCGCCTTTGCTTTTGTATCTGGTTCCGGGGCCGGTGCGCATATTCAGCTCTGTCACTTTAACACGCACTTTATAAGTCTTTGGCTTGACTTTTGTCGTATAAGACAGCTTAATCCAGCAGCCGTTTTTTTTCAATCTGCCCCAGCCGTTTTTTGTCCTGGTAATCCAGTATGTTCCTTTTTTCAGCTTTCCTCTGCTTTTGTATCCGGTTCCCGGGCCGGTACGCATATTCAGCGCTGTAACCTTGACCCGCACTTTATAGCTGCTGCCTGAAGAAGGTCGCGTGTTCCTGACAGGCTGCGTCGGCTTTTTCTCAGACGCGGCGTTGCTGGCTGAATTCGCGGAAGTTGTATAAGACAGCTTAATCCAGTATCCGTTTTTCTCCAGCTTGCCCCAGCCGTTTTTCGTCTGAACAATGGTGTACACACCTTTTGGTATTTTTCCCTTACTCTTATAAACGGTTCCCGGGCCGGTACGCATATTCAAATCGCTCACCGCGACACGAACCTTGGAAGGTTTGGCGCGTGTAATATTCAGCGCATACACTTTTACAGCTCCGTTCTGCGCCTTGACCGTTACGCTCTTCTTATTCAGACCGCTCGCAAGTTTCACGCTTCCGGTTCCCGCAATGCTGGCTTTTGAATGAGATTTCAGCGCTTTGATTGTAACCGACGATACATTGCTCGGCACACTTAGGAAGTAGGAAGTCTGGCTCGCTTTAAAGGATGGAGAAATCGTGTACCCGCTGACTCCCAGCGTCTTTAAATTGTTATTTCCGCTTTTTTCCGTAACTTTCGTGGCATATTCCATAGAGATCCAGTAGCCATTGCTGGCAAGCTGTCCCCATTCGCCGTCTGTTGTAACCGCTTTCAGTTTATGGGTTCCCTTCTTGATATAACCCATGTTTGAATATCCGGTTCCCGGACCTGAACGCATCCGCAGCTGGGAAACAGAAACCCTTACGCTGTAGCTGACTTTTTTCTGGCTGACAGCAGAAGGCGTTTTGTCGGTCACATAAATATATCCCTTGGGAGTGCCGTTGCTCTTCCATGGAATTCCGTAATGGAAAAAGAAGTCGTCTGTGGAGCTTGGGCCATAGGTCTTTGTCTGCCATCCGGACTCGGAAACATAAATCTGTTTGCCCACTACCTTTTCGACAAACGCAACGTGGGTTCTGTACACAACAATCGATCCGGCTTTCGGTTTGGAACCATATGGATAAAATTTTCCTCGCTTATTACATGCCCACCATTCTCCGGCATTTCCCCTCAGATTCGGGTTCAGCGGTTTTCCCAGCACTTCGCTGGCTCTGCTGTAAGCCCACCAGGTACAGTTGCCCCATATATAGCCTCCTGTCCTTCCATCGTCCATGATCCCCTTGTAGTATTTAAAGTCCGGAGCGAGTCTTCCCGCTTTCCAGAACCGATTCAGATTCGAATAATAAAACTTCGCATTGGGATCCGACAGGGTCGGCATGCTTGTCCGGATTTTAAAGGAACCTGCGGCAGATACCTCTGCGGGGCTGGCTGCCGCGGGTACGATCAGCGTTGCCGCCAGCAGCAGGATCAGCAGGATCGACATACCTTTTCGTTTCATAAACAAAAGCCTCCTCTTTTGGACAATTTCGTTCTTTCTTTACCAAAATCTCATAATAATCCGTTACAATTATAACTTTTGTCCAAAAATATGGCAAGATTTTTCCTCGATTTCCCACCGTGAAGGAAAGCGATTTTAAACAAAATCCAAGAAAAAGGTTTGCCCTTTTCGAGAAATTCACAAGATGTGGTGTAAAAGGTAGCAACTCCTACAAAAATACACGTCCCCATTTAAACCATATTTTTTTATACCGGGAAAGCCCGCTGTAAAGCTCCTGTGCCGCCTGCCAGTACACCTGCCTTACAAACTGCTCCGCTTCCCGGCTGACCGGCTGGCTTCCAAACGCGGCCTGGCTGACCAATTCCACAACGTTTTCCACCGCTTTTTCAGAGATCCCCGGCACATTCTCCGCCAGCTTTTCGGCAAAATCCGGTTCTTGCCCGCAATACCCCCGCATCCTGCCTGTAAATCGAAGCATATCCAAAAGCTGTGAAAAATATCTGCGGCATCCTGCTCTTTCCAGCTTCCGCAACCGGTATTTTCTTCTGGCAAATATTCCGGCTGCCAGAGAAGCTACAAGTACGGCCGCAATGAGAATGGCGAACCACTTTCCTTTCTCTCCTACAGAATCGGAGCCGCTGTTTTCTTTTTGCACTTCCGTGGTCTCCCGGTATTTTAAAGTATCTCCGTTCTGCCGTGTCTGCTGATTAGCGTCCTGTTCCCGCGTTTGTCCGGCGGTTTCCGCAGTATCTTCCTCTTCTTCCGCAGGCGGCGTCACTTCCACCGGGCTCCAACCCCGATCCTCTGAAAAGACTTCCGCCCACGCATGGGCGGAGCGATCGGAGACAACCGTGACATACGTTCCGTCTTCCTGCCGCTCAAAATCGGAGGGCGCGACCGCGTATCCGCTCACATAGCGTGCCGGAATATCATATATACGATACATTAGTACGGCTGCTGACGCGAAATGCACGCAATATCCCTGGTGGTTTTCAAAAAGAAAATATTCCACAATATCCCTGTTGTATGGAGCCCGCCCCGGGGTTCTCGTATAGGAAGCCCTTTCACGCAGTGTGCGCCGGATAAATCCCGTAACCGCCTTCTGTCCTGAAACGTCCGTCTCCCTGCACAACCTGGAAAGCTGTGGCAATTCGTCTTCTTCCACTCTGATATATTCGCTCTGGATCACCTGACAATAGGCTTGCTGCAGCTGTTTTTGCCACCTATCATATTCTTTCATATTCGCTGGAATATTCTGCCAGTTCAGATCCATTTCATCTGTTTCATAATACTGGTACTGATAGGACCCTCTTCCGAAATAGCCCCGGTTCCACACACTGTAGTAAGGACTGTAATACACGCTGTAATCTCCGGAAAGATAACGGATCGTCAGCAGCCTGCCTTCTTCCGGAGCTTCAGGGTTGGTGCTGCTGTTCATAAAAAAGTACATGGAATTCAGCATTGCCCGCACTGAGCTTCCTCGTTCCTGCCATCCGAGAATCTCCGCGGTCCGTTCCTCTACAGAATCTTCCTCCGCCGCAAGCCACTGCCCGTTTTCATAAGCTCCGCCTTCAAATCCTTTTAGATAGATTGTCTCCTGCGGCCGCTGTGAAACTCTGACTTCCAGACGCGGAGTTCCCGACTGATAATTGTTTCCCCGGCTTACCGTTCCGCTGCTGATCTGATTTTCCGTTCTTCCTGCCGCGCGCTCCATGAACTGGAAAAACGTTCCCTCCGCGTTATCCACACTTTGAAACAGTACATCGGAATTCGGCACTGCCAGTATGAAAGTCAGAAGAAGCGCGGCAACTGTAAAACCGGAGATCGTTCGCCTGCTGCGGGCAGCCGCGTTTCCGCCGCTTTCCGGTTCTGTCTCCTGTTTTCCTCTTTTCCCCTGTGAAACCAGAAAAAAAATCTGGAAGAACAGGATCAATCCAACGCTCCCCGCTCCCGGCCGCATCTGAATCACCGGACCTGCAAGGAGGAGCGCAGTCGTAGACAAATACAAAATCATATGGTTCCCGCACCGGAATTCGATGAAAAAAATAAGAAACGCGATCATCAGCATAGCAAACAAGGCTTCTGCCGACGAATCCTCCAGATCCGGCGTTCCTGCCCATACCGACTGTCCCAGGCGGACAAGGCCCGGTATCAGCGTATCCCGAAAAAGAAACAGGCTGAGCAGCCAGGCTCCCGCGAACAATCCGTCAAACCAACATCCCGCCCTCGGAAAGGAACGGATCCACCAGAGAAAGAAGCAGAATCCCGCTGTAATCAGGTCAATCTGCAGAAGGGCAGAGGAAAACTCCTGCCCGGACTGAAAGAACAGCAACATGCCGCAGACCCCGGCTCCATAAGCCGCAAATTGCAGGATACTGGGGCGTCTTTGTTTTCGCGAAGCGTTCCCGTACGTTATGATTCTTCGTTTCTCCAATCCCATTTCAATCCCTCTTCATTATAAAGCGTTAAATCATAATCCAGATACAAGCCTCTTTCCCCTTCCGGAGTACCGCTCTCCGCCGCCCTGCCCAGAGGGATCTCCGTGCCGCGCCCGATCCCTTCATACAGCATGCGCATCATTGCCTGCATTCCCTCTTCCCCTGCTACTTCCGCACTGCGAATGCCTTTGCTCTGGGTGCAGTACCACTGCACGAGCACCAGTTCAAACCGATCCAACAGTCCTGCAGTCAACGACCACAACCCATGATAAAAACGTTCCAGCCTCTCTTCGTTGACGGACTTCCTTGTCCGGTTGGTCAGAAAGAGAAAACAGCATCCCCGGGATTCTGTTTCGTACTCCCGGATCAGCAGCGTTTCCATACGCGCGCTCTGATTCCAATGAATATGCCGTATCGAATCTCCCTGAGCATAATCGCGAATCTGGCGGACTTCCTCCTGCGCGGGAGTACCTTCCGGTGAAGGGAAAGGAGTCCCGGAATCTCCCTCCGATTCCTCCCCGAGAAAGGACAGGTCGGCAGCTTCTGCCGATGGCAGTACTGCGATTTCCATCTTTTCGTCGCTTTTTCTTCTTCTGCGAAACAGGCGAATCGGATCATAGATCCGGATTTTTTCAATCTGAATTTCATACAGCCCGCAGGAAGGAAACCGGATGAAAAAAGGAAGCGCGTCCCGGCTTTTCCGATCGCTGTTACTCCGCAATACGGCTTTTTCACTGAAAAATAAATTACAGAGTTTAAAAGAAACCTGAAAATACGCCGGCAACATCCCCCGGTTTTCTGTCAAAATTTTACATGTATATATCTGTCCCTTATATGCGATATCCGATTTCTTCAAGAAAGCAACGTGCAGCTGCCTTTTCAGATAAAAGGAAGTAAAAATCATAAACACCGCGAGAATCGCTTCTGTTATACTTGCGATCATCAGCGGAAGAGAACGATAGCTCCCCGCGATATAGTAAGTAAGCAGCATCAGTATAAGAAGGCAACCTTTTTTCATCGCCGTGGTTCTCCCATCTGCGGTCTGTCCACAGACTGCAGGATTCTCCGCACGATCGTGTCTTTCCCGATCCCTTCCATCTTCGCGGCGGCATTTGGAACAATGCGATGGGAAATGACATAGGGATACTGTTCCGCCACGTCAGCGGGAATCACAAACGAACGCCCTTTCAGCCATGCTCCTGCTTTCGCGGCTTTAACCAGATCCACCGTTGCCCTGGGGCTTGCGCCCTGTTTCAGATATGGGTCTGTCCGCGTTTTTGTTACCAATTGTAGAAGATAGCGATAGATCACCTCGCTTATAAAAACATTCTCTACTTCTTTCTGCATAGCAGTCAGCTGTGCTCTCTCCGCGGCGGGTCGGAGGTTCCGAAGCTGTTCCCGTTCCCCGATCGTTTTTGCCATTAACAGTTCACTTTCAAAATCCGGGTACCCCATACTCATCGAAACCATAAAACGATCCACCTGTGCTTCCGGAAGATCGTTGGTTCCCGCATTCCCGTAAGGGTTTTGCGTCGCAATTACAAAAAAAGGAGCCGGAAGCTGCCGCGTGACACCTTCTACAGACACATTCCCTTCTTCCATAGCTTCCAAAAGAGCGGACTGGGTTTTCGGAGAAGCCCGGTTCAATTCATCCGCCAGCAAAAAATTGCAGAACAAGCTCCCCTCCTGATAAATAAATTCCTCTTTTTCTCTCCGGTACAAGGAAAAGCCGGTCAGATCCGAAGGCATAACGTCCGGAGTAAACTGAACCCGTCTATGCGAGACTCCCAGGCTTTTCGCAAAAGCAACAGCCATGGTTGTCTTTCCCACTCCCGGCATATCCTCCAGCAGTACATGCCCGCCTGCGAGAACAGCCGTCATTGCCTCACGGACTACCGCGTCTTTTCCCAGCACATACTGATTCACCTGCTCGATTACAGCCAGCGCTATCTGCCGCAGTTCCCCCATTTCATAAATCCCCCTTTTCCATTCAGTCTCGTTTTTTTAATTATATATCCTGAAGTTCACTTCAAGTCAATCCGGCTTTCTTGTAAATTTCATGTAGGTTCTATGTGTGGATTTTGTGCCTATAGAAAACGGAACTCCGCTCAGAACCCTGTTTCCCGGTTCTGTGAAGTTCCGTCTTTGCTCGTATTTTTTATAACAGTTCTTTTCTGGAAAGGTTAATCCGATTCTGGCTGTCAATTTCAGTAACTTTGACTTTCACTTTATCGCCTACATTCATTTCGTCTTCTACTTTTTCCACTCTGTGCTTTGCCATCTTGGAAATATGCAGCAGACCTTCTTTGCCCGGCAGGATTTCAATGAACGCACCGAAGTTCATCAGCCTCGTCACCGTACCCTCATAAGTCTCCCCGACTTCCACATCCTTAGTCAGAAGTTCAATTTCATGCTGAGCCGCATGGGCGCCTTCCATATCCGGAGCCGCAATATATACAAGTCCGTCGTCATCAATATCAATCTTAACGCCGGTATCCGCAATAATCTTGTTGATCGTTTTTCCTCCCGGCCCGATAACCGTACGGATTTTGTCCGGATCGATCTGCATGGATAAAATTCTTGGCGCATAAGGTGACAGTTCTTTCCTTGGCTCAGGAAGCTCGTCCAGCATTTCCTTCATGATGTGCATTCTTCCTTCATACGCCTGTGCCAGCGCGTCCTGGAGCACTTTTTTCGAAAGGCCGTGTACCTTAATATCCATCTGAATCGCGGTAACACCCTTTGCGGTTCCCGCAACCTTAAAGTCCATATCACCCAGGAAGTCTTCCATTCCCTGGATGTCGGAAAGAATTGCCATCTTGCTGGAGCCATCCTCTTCCACTCTTTCAATCAGTCCCATGGCAATGCCCGCTACCGGAGCGGAAATCGGAACTCCTGCATCCATCAGCGCCAGGCAGCTTCCGCAGACTGATGCCTGGGAAGTGGAGCCGTTGGAAGAAAGCACTTCAGATACCACCCGAATCGCGTAAGGGAAATCCTCTACACTCGGGAGTACCGGAAGCAGCGCCCGTTCCGCCAGCGCTCCGTGTCCGATCTCTCTTCTTCCCGGACTTCTCAGAGGTCTCGCCTCACCCACGGAATATGGCGGGAAGTTATAATGATGCATGTACCGTTTTTCCGTCTGCTCGGTAATACCGTCGATTGTCTGGGCGTCACCCATTGCGCCCAGAGTGGCGATCGACATAACCTGAGTCTGACCTCTCTTGAAAAGGCCGGAACCGTGCGTTCTCGGCAGGACGCCGGTATCTACCCAGATCGGACGGATTTCATCCAGCTTCCGGTTATCCGGGCGGATGCCGTCATCCAGAATCATGCTCCGCACCTGTTCTTTTGTAATATTGTAAAGAACACTATCCACATCTTTTCCGTTTTCCGGATAAATGTCTTCAAAATGTTCCTTTGTCTCCGCTTCCACCGCGTCCATATTATCCAGACGCTCCATCTTATCATAAGTCTGGATCGCGGCTCTCATCTTGCTTTCCGCGTATTCTCTCACCGCGGCGTCGATTTCTTCCGGCACTTTATAATATTCAATTTCCTTTTTTGGCTTGCCGATTTCCGCCACGATATCGTCGATAAACGCGACAATTTTTTTAATTTCTTCATGCGCGAACATGATCGCGTCCAGAATGTCTTCCTCCGGAACTTCATTGGCTCCGGCTTCCACCATCATGATCGCGTCTTTGGTTCCGGAAACAACAAGATGCATATCACTGGCCTCTCTCTGTTCCAGACTCGGGTTTACGATAAACTGTCCGTCTACTCTTCCAATGAGAACAGAACCGGTCGGTCCGTCCCACGGAATATCCGAAATCGCCAAGGCAACGGAAGAACCGATCATAGCCGCGATTTCCGATGGCGCGTCGTTGTCAATACACATAACCGTCGCAATTACCTGTACATCATTATAAAATCCTTTCGGGAACAGCGGTCTCAATGGTCTGTCCATCAGTCTGGAATTCAAAATTGCCTTTTCGCTGGGTCTTCCCTCTCGTTTGATAAATCCCCCTGGTATTTTCCCCGCCGCGTACATTTTTTCTTCATAATCGCAGCTGAGCGGGAAAAAATCAATATCAGGTCTTGGCTCCTTTGACATTACGGCTGTTACGTTTACAACTGTATCCCCATACTTTACCATAACCTGACCGTTGGCCATCTCGCAGACTTTACCGATTTCCAGCTCTAACAGTTTGCCTCCGACAGCCGTTTTAAACGTCCTGTAATCTGTAAATTTCATTAACAACTACCTCCTGTTAATATTTCTCCTCAAACTCTACACTCTGCACCAATACCGCATTTCTGCCATACTGCCTGTGCATACAAAAAATCAAGCGGGAGGAGATTCTCCCGCTTGTATTTCTTTTCCATATTATTTTCTTAAACCTAAACGGGAAATCAGGCTTCTGTAACGTTCCAGATCCTTTTCCTTCAGGTAATTAAGAAGATTTCTTCTCTGACCAACCATCTTTAACAGTCCTCTTCTGGAATGATGGTCCTTTTTATGCACCTTTAAGTGCTCGTTCAGATCATTGATCCGATAGGTCAGAATCGCAACCTGTACTTCCGGGGAACCGGTATCCCCTTCTTTTAACTGATATTCTTTAATTATTTCCGCTTTTTTTACCTGATTAATCATAATCTTTCTCCTTTTCCTTTATCCACCTTCAGCCGAGCCTCCGCCGGAGCGTCGAAAAACACAGCAGAAGGTAATTTTTCTAACGATTTATATTACCATATACCCGTATCCATTGCAAGCACTTTTGTGTTTTTAAAGGACACGTCCGTTTCCTGAACCTCTTTTTATTTCATCCGTTTCGCGTAACTGTGGAGATATTTTCTCCGCATCCGGATACAGTACCGCCGCTTAAGGGGTTTCCCTCCTGACGCGCGAGCCGCGAAGAACGCCATCGCGTTTTTTTCTGTAATCATGGAAAGCGCCATTGCGTCCTCTTTTGAATCCGCTGTCAGGAAAGCTCCAACCCCTTTTACAATCACAGAATGCCCGATTCTGACCATCCGTTCTGCAGCCTTCTGGTTTTTGGGCACAACTTTTATATATAATCCCGCGAGCTGAGCGAAATCGTCCAGATATGGCCGCATCACGGCTGTCTCCCTCGCGAAATCCAGGAGCACCTGACTTTTGTTCCAGATCACATTTTCTGACAGGCTTCGGATCGCTCCTTTGTTCCGGCTCAAAATTCTCGGATCCAGTTTTTTGAGGTAAGTTGCGCATGCTTCTTCCAGCACACGGGCAGTTTGAAATGCCTCTTCATAATCCGATCCCCAGCATACAGCGCCGTGGTTTTTCAGCAGCACCACATTTCCTTCTGAACAGGCAATCACTTCCTTCGCGTTGGCACAGAGTCTGTCACTTCCTGATAATCCGTAATCCGCGCAGAGCACAGTCCTTCCGATTCCCGGATAAACCTTGTCCAAACAAATGCCGGAGCCTGCCATCGCCGCAACTGCCGAAGCATTATCCTGATGTGTATGGATAATAAATCCCGCGTTGTCACACATTCTGTAAACTTCCCGGTGGATTTTTTTCTCAGAAGACGGGAGCACGTCTCCCCTGTAGCTCAGATCCGCGATACACACCCGTATCACTTCGTCTTCGGTAAGCGTCCGGTAATCTTTGCCGCTTGCTGTAATAAAAAATGATTCTGAGTCCGCCCTGCAGCTTACATTCCCCCAAGTTCTGGCAATCAGACCGCTTCGCACCAGTTCTTTTCCTGCCCGGATCACCTGCTGCTTTGCTTTTTTCTCATCCATATGGCGCCTCTTTTAATAAGTTCCCGCGATCCGTCTGTGATAGGAGCGCGCTGTAATACAGTCATCCGTAATCTGCTTGGAAAGAGCTTCTACATTATCAAACTTCTGTTCATCTCTCGTTTTTTGTAAAAACTCGACCCGTATCATCTTTCCATAGAGTTCCTTATCAAAATTGAAAATATGGGTTTCCACGTTTTTATGAAAAGTACCAATCGTCGGCTTGACCCCCACATTTGTAATGCTGGGATAGCGTACCCCATTGTATACACAATATGTCACATACACGCCGTTAGGCGGCGTTACCATAGATTCATCAATCATAATATTGGATGTAGGGAAACCAATCGTCCTGCCCAGTTTATTTCCGACCACGACCTCTCCTCCGATAGAATACAATCGTCCCATGTACTTCACACACTGATCCACAGCCCCTTCCTGAATCAGAGATCGGATAAAGGTGCTGCTTACCAGATTGCCGTCAATTTCAAAAGGTTCCTGGATATGAAGTCCAAACCCCTTTCTCATCCCTTCTTTCATCAGGGTTTCGGCAGTTCCTTTCGCTTTATAGCCAAAATGATAGTTAAATCCGCAGTACGCCTGCCGCATATGGAATTTCCCTAAAAGAAGAGAATCAATAAAATCAATGGGATCCATAGTCAGAATGGCTTCATTAAAAGGAATATTGAACATATAATCCACGCCGAAATTTTCGATAATGGCTGCTTTTTCTTCCGGGTAAAGAATGTTTTTAACGACGTTCTTTCCCGCCATCAGGTTTTTCGGATGGTTGGAAAAGGTGAAGACCGCACTTTTCAGTCCCGCGGCTTCCGCACTTTTTACAGTGCGCAGAATAATCTGCTGGTGACCTTTATGGACGCCGTCAAAATTTCCCAGCGCAACAACGGTCTCTTCTATATTGTCAATCTCCTCTAATGAGTTAAAAATTTTCATCTTTTATCCTCTGTAAAACACTTTATCTGCTTTGAATTTTTTATATTTTTCGCTGTAAAAGGCAACACCCAGAAATTGTTCTCCATCTCTGTTCCGCAGATACAGATTGTAAGCCTGTTTGTATTCCGGGCGCACCGGTATATGCGGGCTTTGTTTCCTAAATTCCGGATCTCTTTCCAAAGAGACTTGTCGCGTGGAAAGAGATCCGCCATTGCAGAATACTTCCGCCGCTTTCTGTTCCAGAATCGCTTTTCCAAAATGCACTAGCGGATAATCTACAGAGAGCATCAGCCGCTCTGCCTCCTGCCGGCTCATTTCGCGAATATCTCGGATATCTGTCGCGTTTTCCAGTTCAAACACTCCGCTGGAAAGCCTTGTCAGAGCGGACATGACAGCTCCGCATCCCAGACTCTGCCCAACATCCCTGCAGATGCTGCGTATGTACGTGCCTTTTGAACAAGTTACGCGCCATGTTACTTTGTTTTGCTCCAGATCGATCTTCCGGATTGCGAGGTCTCGGATAAAAACGTTTCTTGGTTTTATTTCCACCTCTTCACCGGCCCTGGCGTACTGATACAGTTTCTTTCCATCAACCTTCAGCGCAGAGTATTTGGGCGGAATCTGGCTGACCGTACCATGAAACGGCTCAAACGCCTTCCGGATCTGGTCTTCACTGACCGAAACCCTTTCGCATCTGTTTGTAACCGCGCCCCAGATGTCCAGCGTATCGGATTCCACCCCCAGCTGCATTTCACATTCGTAGGTTTTAAAATCCAGATCCAGGTATTCCATAATACGGGTCGCCGATCCGACGCAAATCGGAAGAACGCCGGTTGCCATTGGATCCAACGTCCCGGTATGCCCCGTTTTTTTGATCCCCATGACCTTTCGCATAACCGCCACACAATCGTGAGAAGTCCAGTCCGCCGGCTTGTTCACATTGATAATTCCTGCCGTCATAGCATTCCTTTCTTGTTCAGGTTTTCTTCTATCGCGGCTTTCAGCTTTTCGCAGGCGGTTTTCAGATCCGTATGCATGGTGCAGCCCGCAGCTTTCACATGCCCGCCTCCTCCAAACTTTGCCGCGATTTCCGCCACATTTCCCGTCGTTTTTGCCCGCATGCTGACTTTTACCTGATCCGCGTCCAACTCTTTTACAAACGCTCCGATTTCCACATCCTTAATGTTTCTGAGAGTTTCAACGACACCTTCAGTCTCTGACATCTCCGCTCCCACCTGTGTGAGCATTTCCTGGCTTACATAAGCAATGACCGCTTTCCCGCCGCAGAACAGTTCCAAGGTGTCCAGGATGCGGTTTGTAACACGAATTTTTTCAAGTCGGGTGTTCTGATAAAGCCGCACCGCCACGGTCGCGTGATCAATGCCCGCGTCATACAGGGCTGCCGTAATCAGATGGCTCTCCTTCGTCGCATTCGAATACTGGAAATTTCCGGTATCTGTCGAAATCCCGGTAAAAATGGCTTCTCCTATTTCTTTGTCAATGGGGATCCCCATTGCGACAATCAGCTTGTAAACCAATTCCGCCGTAGCCGCGATGCTCCCGTCGATAAAGTTATAATCGGCGAAGGGTGTGGATGTCGTATGATGATCCAGACAAATCGTCGTCTTCCCTTGAAAGAACTTTGCTTCCCGTTCCGGAAACCGGACGGTCTCACCACAGTCCACGCACATACAGACATCCGGATCCGGAATCCGATCCGGATCTGCCGTACAGTAGCCCTGATCCAGAAAACGCAGATACTCCGGAACCGCATCCTCAACCAGAATAACAGTCTCTTTTCCCGCACTGCGCAGCGCTTTGCACAGTGCGGCGCACGATCCGAGCGCATCCCCGTCCATCTGAATATGCGGAAACAGAATAACCGTTCCGGCATCCAGCAACTGTTTCGCGATCTCTTCGATTGAATGATTCTGTTTCATCTTTTTCCTCTTTTATTTGTCTAAACTCTGGATGATCTCTTCGATATGTCTTCCGTAATCCATCGAGGTGTCAATTTTAAAAATCAGATCCGGAACATGGCGCAGCTTAATCTTCTTTCCAATCTCTCTCCGGATCAGACCTTTTGCGCTGCGCAGTGCTTCCAGAACCTCTTCCTGCTCTTTTTCCCGCTCTTCATGTTTTGGATCCAGTCCCAGCACGGTTACATAAGCGGTCGCATAGCTCCCATCCGAAGTGACCTCAACAGCCGTTATACTAACCATACCGGCCGTCAGTCTCGGATCTTTCAGTTCCCGCAGGATCAGAGAACTGATCAGTTTGCGAATTTCTTCACCCAGACGTTCCTGTCTGTGTCCTTTTCCCATTTATCTGTGCATCTCCTAATCTCTTTTAATTTCTTCCATCTGGAAGCATTCAATAATATCTCCCTCCTTGATATCATTGTAGCTTTCAATCCCGATTCCGCATTCATATCCCTGCGCCACTTCTCTCGCATCATCTTTAAACCGCTTGAGGGAAGCGATCTTTCCTTCGTGGATAACGATGCCGTCGCGAACCAGACGTATCTGCGCATTGCGAACCACTTTGCCTTCTGTAACATAGGCTCCGCCAACAACGCCGACCCCCGGAACCTTAAAGGTGTCTCTTATTTCTACTGTTCCCAGAATCACTTCTTTAAATTCAGGATCCAGCATTCCCTTCATGGCGTTTTCCACGTCGTCAATAATATCATAGATAACCCGATACGTCCTGATCTGAACATTATCACGATCCGCTACAGCGGAAACCGCGGCGCTCGGCCGTACATTAAATCCGATGATAACCGCGTCAGATGTGCTCGCCAGCATAACATCCGACTCCGTTACAGCGCCTACGCCGGTATGCACGATCTTAACACGCACATTTTCTGTAGACAGCTTTTCCAGAGACGATACAATCGCTCCGACAGAACCCTGTACATCGCCTTTGACAATCAGGTTCAGTTCTTTCACTTCCCCTTCCTGAATCTGTGAGAACAGCTCTTCCAGAGTCGTGCTGGCATTCCTTGCCAGTACTTCTTCTCTCTTCTTTTCTTTTCTGTGCTCCGCGATCTCTCTCGCGATACGATCTTCCTTTACCGCATTGAAGGCGTCTCCCGCATGGGGAACTTCAGTCAGACCCAAAATTTCCACTGCGGTCGCCGGTCCTGCCTGACGGATCTTTTCTCCTTTATCATTTGTCATCAGACGAATCTTTCCGGAACAGGTTCCCGCAACAACGCTCATGCCTGCTTTTAAAGTACCGTTCATAACCAGAAGACTCGCAACCGGCCCTTTTGCCTTATCTAATCTCGCTTCCAGAACGGTTCCCATCGCCAGACGGTTTGGATTTGCTTTCAGTTCCAGAACTTCCGCCTGCAGGAGAATCATTTCAAGCAGATTTACAATGCCGTCTCCTGTTTTCGCGGAAACCGGAACACTGATTACATCGCCGCCCCAGTCTTCTACCAGAACACCCTGTTCTGCCAGATCCTTTTTTACAATATCCGGATTCGCTCCCGGTTTATCCATTTTGTTGATCGCTACGATAATCGGAACGCCCGCGGCTTTCGCGTGACTGATTGACTCAATCGTCTGCGGTTTTACACTGTCATCTGCCGCGACGACCAGAACCGCGATATCTGTCGTATGGGCTCCTCTGGCACGCATCGCGGTGAACGCTTCATGTCCCGGTGTATCCAGGAATACAATCTTCTGTCCGTTGATTTCCACTTCGGAAGCACCAATATGCTGTGTAATGCCGCCGGACTCAGAAGCGGTCACATTCGTCTTGCGAATTGCGTCAAGAAGCGAGGTCTTTCCGTGGTCAACATGACCCATTACCGTGATAATCGGCGGTCTTGGTCTCAGATCTTCTTCTTTGTCCTCAAAGTTTTCCAGTCCCTCTTCGACTTCTTCTTCCTCCACATTACCGATAACGACACTTACGCCTAACTCTTCCGCCAGAAGCAGTACTGTATCTTCATCCACATTCTGGTTTACATTTGCCATCACACCCATTTTCATCAGGGTCATAATAATCTTGGAAACCGATACCTGAATCTGTTCAGAAAGACCCGCAACCGTAATCGGAACATTGATCACAGTCGTTCCTGCCGGAATTGCCGCTTCTTCCACCGCTGGCTCCGGAGCAGGTTTTGGTTTATTCTGTTTTTTCGCGCGAACTTTCTTCTCCAGAGAACGCGCAGGCTGCGGTTTGCCCCCCCTTTTGCCGCCTCGTTCTAATTTTGCGAATTTGTCTCTTTCTTTCTCTTTATCCTTGGATTTGTCGGATTTCTTATGAGAAGCCGGCTTTTCCAGAATTGTCTCCATGCCCTGTTCTTTTCTCACCGGGCGATTCGCTTTATTGTCTTTTTTCTGCTGCCGCCCTCCATCACGTTTCTGAGATCTGCCGCCGTCTCTTCCGTCCCGGTTATCCCGATTCTCTCTGCCGTCCTTCCTGTCTTTGCGAGAATTACGTTCGTCACTCTTTTTCTCTGCTTTTTTCTCCGCAGCTCTCGCCGCCGCGGCTTTTTCCCTTTTTTCTCTGGCAATCCGTTCTTCCTCATGGACTTCGGAAGCCTTTTTTATGATTTTCAGGCGTTCCTGACGAATTACAGGGCGCTCTTCTTTTTTCTTCGGCGCCTCATTTTCCTGGTTCTTTACAGACGCAGCATTTTTTTCTCTTGCCTTTTCAGCCGCAGGAGCGGACGTTCCCGCTTTCTTCCCTCTCTCTTCCAGCTCCTTTGGAACAACCGGCTTACCCACCGGTGGTTTCGGCCGGTTTTCCAGTTCTTTGGAAATAACCGGTTTTCCTGTCGGCGGTTTCTGCGTCGCCGTTTTCTCCTGCGTTTTTCCGGAATGCGGCTTTGCCGCCTTATGCGGCATAGGAATCGCAACTTTGGCAGCTTTCACTGTTACTTTTGGTTCCTCCTGCTTTGCCTTTTTCGGCGCGGTTTTTTCCTTTTTTTTCGGCGCAGCTTTTACAATCTTCGTCTCCGCGCCGCTGCGGTTCCGCAGAACGGTATTCTTTACAGCTTTTGCGTCAATATCTCTCAGTGTACTGTTTTTATCCTTCACCTCTATACCCATTGACTGTGCTTTTTCAAGAACTTCTTTCGCGTCCATATCCAGTTCTTTGGCCAGTTCATGTATTTTCATATTCGAACTCCTCCTTTTCCTTCTCCATCCTTATCGATCTCGTTTGAAATAACGTCTGCAAAGTTCTGATCCGTTATTCCGAAGATGGATCTTCCAGCGGTTCCCGCCATCTGCGACAGTTCCTCACAGCTTCCATATACTCTGCAGGCAACCTGATATTTCTTTGCTTCTTTTTCTATCTTCTTACCGGTATGTTCCGACAGATCCTCCGCAACAACCAGTAGCTTTATTTTTCCTTTTTTCATGGCGAAAACGCATGAGTTAAAGCCCATTACCAGATTTCCCGACTTTCTGGCAAATCCCAGATAACTCTGCAGCTTACTTCTCAAAATCTTTAATCTCCTGCTCCAGCTTTTCCATCTGCTGCGGGGAAAGTTCGATTCCCAGGCTTCTTGTCAGAGCTTTCTTTTTTTTCGCTTTCGCAAGACACTGTCCGCTGGGGCAAAGATAAACGCCTCTGCCCTTTGCTTTCCCCGTCGGGTCCAGGGAAACCTCACCCTCATAGCCTGCGATGCGGATCAGTTCCTTTTTCGGTTTTGATTCCATGCAGCCCACGCATCTCCTCATGGGAACCTTTTTCGTCCCCTTCTGCGCTTTAGCTCTCAATCTCTTCGCTCTCCTCTTCCGGTTCGTCTGTATATTCGATGATTTCTTCCGGCTCACTTCCGAAGTACTGAGTGTGGCTCTTGATATCAATCTTCCATCCGCAGAGTTTGGCTGCCAGCCTTACATTCTGGCCTTCCTTGCCAATGGCCAGGGACAGCTGGTAATCGGGCACAATTACCGTAGCCGCCTTTTCTTCTTCATCGATCATAACTTTTTCTACCTTTGCCGGACTCAGAACGTTGCTGATCAATTCCTCCGGATCTTCGCTCCATGTGATAATATCAATCTTTTCTCCGAACAGTTCATCAACAATGTTCTGAACGCGGCTTCCTCTTGTTCCCACACAGGCGCCTACCGGATCGACATTTTCATCCTCTGTGTAGACCGCGATCTTTGTTCTGGAACCGGCTTCTCTCGCGATGCTTTTAATCTCAACGATTCCTTCTTCAATTTCCGGCACTTCCAGTTCAAACAGCCTCTTCACCAGGCCCGGATGAGAACGGGACAGGAATACCTGCGGTCCCTTGGTCGTCTTTTTCACATCCATAATGTAAACTTTGATGCGATCATTGATGGCATATTTTTCACCCGGAACCCGTTCCGTCGCAGCTAGAATTCCTTCCGCCTTTCCCATATTGACAAAGAGCGTTTCGTTGCTGATCCTCTGCACGGTTCCGGTAATGATCTCCCCCTGTCTTGTAATGTAGTCATCAAAAATCATTCCGCGCTCCGCTTCCCTAATCCGCTGTACCACCACCTGTTTTGCTGTCTGCGCGGCGATTCTTCCGAAGTCCCTGGGTGTCACCTGGTATTCCACAACATCTCCGACTTCATATCTCGGATCGATTTCCAGCGCGTCCTCAAGAGAGATTTCCACCATATCGTCTTCTACTTCTTCCACCACGTCTTTTCTCATAAATACGTCGATGTCCCCTTCTTCCCGATCAATATTGACACGTACGTTCTGCGAGGTTCCATAATTTTTCTTATAAGCCGAAACCAGCGCGGATTCAATGGCTTCGATGAGAATATCCTTGGATATGTCTTTTTCTTTTTCCAGCGCTTCAATCGCCTCAATAAATTCCTTGTTCATGTTTTCCCTGTTCCTCCTTGCTCTAGAAAACCACTGCCAGCTTTGTCTTTGCAATCTGTTCAAGCGGCAGTTCCCATTTTTTTTCTGATTCGTCGGTCACAATCACGTTCCCGCCCGCAATGCCTTCCAGTATTCCTTCAATCTGCTTTACACCGTCTACCGGCTGATACAACCGGATCTCCACCTGTTTTCCCGCAAATCGTGTATAATGCGCTTCTGTAAAAAGTTCCCGATCCATGCCCGGAGAAGAAACTTCCAGATAGTAATTCTGCTGGATCGGATCGAGTTCATCCAGCTTTTCACTTAAGAAGCGGCTGATTTTTTCACAGTCATCCGTACTGATATACTGTTCCTCTTCACCGCACACCTTATCAATGTACACCCGCAGGAACCAGTCCCTGCCCTCTTTCACAAATTCCGTGTTATACAGTTCATAACCGTTTTCCGCGAGAAATCCGTCCAGGACTTCCTCCGCAAGCTGTGTAATTTTTTTCTTCGCCATCTGATCTCCTCTGACACAAAACGAAAGAGTGGGTTTCGCCCACTCTTACTACTTACCTTCTAGTTCATAATACTGTTTTATCTTACCACAATTCCCATTTCATTTCAAGAGGAAAAGCGCAGAGAAATTTTCAGTGTTTATACCGATTCAAAGAGCACCTTTGAAATTCCATTCATATCTACTTCCAATTCCTGCGTATCTATGATATAATATTATCCTTATATGTGACTAATTTGCACATAGGAAAGGAGTTATTTGAATTGTTAGAAAAGATACGAAAGAAACGCGAATCCAGGCTTTCTAATCACAATCATCCTTCCTCCTTTATTCCGAAAATGGCTCAGGAGCTTGAAAAGAAAAATACAATACCGGGAGAACTTTACACTAAACATAATGTAAAGCGCGGTCTGCGCAATTCCAACGGCACCGGCGTTGTTGTAGGACTCACCCGAATCGGCGAAGTCCTTGGCTACGAAGTCAATGAATCCAGAGAAAAGATTCCTATGGAAGGCAAACTCTATTACCGTGGCTACAGTATTGAGGATCTTGTCAAAAGCTGCATCAGTGAGGGACGTTTCGGATTTGAGGAAGTTACATATTTGCTCATATTCGGACAGCTCCCGACGCAAAAACAACTGAACGAATTCAATACGCTTCTCGGGGAAAAGCGGGAACTTCCGGTAGGTTTTGCCCGTGATATGATTCTTACAGCTCCTTCTCGGAGTATTATGAACAAACTGGCAAGAAGCGTGCTGGCGCTTTACTGTTATGATGACAATCCGGATGATACCTCGATCGAAAATGTTCTGCGCCAGTCGATCGATCTCATCGGTTATTTTCCGGCTCTGATTGCTTATGCTTATCAGGCGAAATCTTCTACCTTCGATAACAAGAGTCTTCACCTGCACTATCCGATACCGGAGCTTTCCACTGCGGAAAATATTCTCCGAATGATACGGCCAACGGGGCAGTACACCGATCTGGAAGCAAAACTTCTGGATATCGCCATGATTTTGCACGCGGAACACGGAGGCGGAAACAATTCCTCTTTCACAACGCATCTGGTCTCGTCCTCCGGAACCGATACATATGCGACGATTTCCGCTGCGGTAAGCTCGCTGAAAGGCCCCAGACACGGCGGAGCCAATATTGCAGTTATCAATATGATTCGGGATTTAAAGGCGCATGTAAAGGATATTACCAATCACAAGCAGGTCGAGGATTATCTCGTCAAAGTGCTGAAAAAGCAGGCGAATGACAAGAGCGGTCTTATTTATGGGGTAGGTCACGCGATCTACACGCTTTCAGACCCGCGGGCAAAACTGCTCAAGGGCATGGCAAAACAGCTGGCGGTCAGCAAGGATCTGATCGACGATTTTATGCTCTGTGATTTTATTGAAAAAAAGGCGCCGGAACTCTATGCGGAAATCAACGGTGTTGAAAAACCAATGCCGGCTAACGTGGATCTGTATTCAGGCTTCGTATATAATGCCCTGAATATCCCTACAGATATCGCGACCCCATTGTTTGCGACAGCCCGGCTTTCCGGCTGGTGCGCGCATCGTCTGGAAGAACTGATCGCGGGGAAAAAGCTGATGCGTCCCGCTTACAATTCTGTACAGGAACATTTGGAGTACAAACCGATTAAAGAGAGGAAATAAATGTGTTCATTAAAAACGGGAAGGAGCGAAACTTATTCTGTTTCTCATCCTTCCCGTTTCTTTTTTTGCGGCATCTGTTCAGTTTGACTCCCCGGGTACTGATAACTCTGTCTGAATCCGTCCGCTTCCCACTGACTCAAGAGCCACAGTTTTTTTTACAATGACACTGCCTGAAGCCAGCTTTTGATATATCGAATCATATTCCGCTTTATCAAAACGTTTCATTCTGCTGTTTTCCATAGACAGTCCGATTCCCGCGTTTTCCGCATCCAGCAGGATCGTCTGGCCGCCGGCGAACTCCTGGTCCCCGTAATATTCCCACAGAACGTCACTGACTGCCGATTCGATGTTTTTCACCGCGCAGACAAGAACCGAATCCGACTCGCCGCTCTGATCCGTATCCGATCCGATCACCTTCCCTCCGCTTTGCTCCGCCGCCTGCATTACGGATTTCCCCGCGGCTCCCGCGCAGGCGAAAATCACTTCCGTCCCTTCTGAATACCAGTCTTTCGCAAGCTTTTCCGTCTCGTCATTTTCTTCAAAGGAGTTCAGATACGCATACCGCAGTCTGATATCCGAGATCCCCAGTTCTTCCGCGGCTGCGTCCGCTCCCTGAATGTAACCATATCCAAAACGCTGAACCGGTGCCTGTTCTTTTCCTCCCATAAATCCCAGGCTCCTGTATCCTTCTTTTACCGCCGCGTATCCTGCCAGATAACCTGCCTGTTCTTCCGCGAACATAATGCTCACGGTGTTTTTCCTGCACGCGGCAGATGTTCCGTTCTTTTCACACGGCTCTCCATCCAGCAGCAAAAAAGAAATCTCCGGGTACTCCTCCTGCGCCTGCTCAATGGCATTCCCGAAAACAGAACCGGCAGCAACTACAATCTTCGCTCCGCCCTCTGAAGCTTCTTCAATTGCCGTCAGATACGCTTTTGTGGAATCCTCGGTGGCCATATAGTATTTATAAGATACCGGCTCTTCCTCCACAAAGCTTTCGATGCCGTTCCAGACCGCTTCATTAAAGGCTCCATCCTCAATGCTTTTTGTATCTGAAATCATCGCGATTTCATAAGGCACCTGTTCTTCCCCCGTTTCCTCCGGAGCCCCACAGGCCACCAGTGTAAAGAATGCTGCGGCCATCAGAAACACAGCGGCCAGTTTTATTGTTTTCTTCATAATCATTCCTTTACTTGTAAACTTCTTCCCGCCTGTGTTTCAGGAGCGGGAGCTGCTGCCGGATTGAATCTTCATAATCCAGATCAATGTCCCCATAGACAATGGTTTCCTTCTCATCCGCTTTTGCCAGGAACTCTCCCCACGGCGTAGCAATACAAGAGCTGCCATAAGCCCGATATACGCCTTTCATATCTCTCGCCGGAGACACTGCCGCAAAGTACACCTGATTGTCCAGCGCCCTGGCCCGCATTGTCAGATCCCAGTGGGCAGGTCCGGTTGTCATGTTGAAGGCCGCCGGCAGCACAATCAGCTTCGCTCCCTCCAGCGCCATCTTCCTGGACAGCTCCGGAAAACGCACATCATAGCAGATCGCGACTCCGATTTTACAGTACTCTGTGTCGATCACGGTAGATTTATCTCCCGGACTCAGAGTTTCGGATTCCATAAACCGGATTCCGTTTTTTACCGCGATATCGAACAGATGCACCTTCCTGTGTTTTCCAATCAGGTTCCCGGATCGATCAAAAGAGTAAGAGGTATTATACACTTTATTATCCGACAGCTCGGAAATAGAACCTCCAATCAGATAAATATCCAGTTCTCTCGCCAGATTCGAAAGAAACTCGACGGACGGTCCGTCCTCCGGTTCCGCGTAAGGGCGGAAGTATTCGTTGGCATAAGGGCAATTCCACATTTCCGGAAGCGCCACCACCTGCGCTCCGTTTTTCGCGGCCTCTGACACCATCGCTCTTGCCTTTGCCCGGCTTTCCTCTTTGTCCTTTGAGCCCATCATCTGGCATAATCCGATTTTAAACATCCTGCGCCTCCTTCAAAACGCTGATCAGGTTGCGGGTGATCCTGCCTGTCAGTCCCCAGATGACCTGCTCTCCATATTCATATATGGGGATTTCGGATACACCCTTTCTCCACTGATACCCTTGTGCAAACTTAATTTTTTCATAGGGAAAGTCATCGCCGATCTTCTGCTGCACACTCGTCCTGTAGACGATCGGTTCCGTTTCCATCAGAAAGTCCAGCGGTACCAGAAATGTTTCTTTGACCTCATCCGGATTACAGTTCATCCTGGAAACCGCCTTTTCTTCTATAGTACCTAAAAAAGGAAACATTGTAAAGTTGCTGTAGGTATAAACAATATCCATTTGCCGGATAATTCGCACATCTTCTTTTTTTACTCCCAGTTCTTCCACAGTTTCCCGTATCGCGCAGTCTTCCAGAGCTTCTCCCTCTTCCACCTGTCCGCCGGGGAAACATACTTCTCCCGGCTGCCGTTTCATATGCTCGGCCCGAACCTCATACAGCACAAAAAGGCCGTCTTCTTTTTGAACCAGCGGAACCAGAACGGAAAAGTAGCGGTGCTCCCCCACGGTTTTTATTTCTCTTTCTTTAAATATGGACTGTATCTTCTCAAGAGTGATCCCCTTCATGTAACCGCACCTCTTTTCGTTTTCCCCGGATATTCAGCCAGGAGCCAATCAGAATCAGGATAATCCCCACATATGTATTCCAGAGGATGGATTCGTTCAGAAAAATGACGGCCATAAACGGCGCAATCGCCGGTTTCAGAAAAAAAGCGATGGAACCGGTGGTGGCGTCGGAAAGCCGTATTGCCGTAAAGTATGTAAAGTATCCCAGCCCTGTTACAAAAATGCTGATGTATCCCACAATCACCCAATTTTCCGCGATACCGTCAATAACCGGACGCCCCATAAACAGCATCACAACCAGGAGAACTAACGCTCCCAAAATAAAGCTGATGCTTGTCTGCGCCATAATTCCCATCTTTTGTACACTGATTTTTCCCGCCACTGTATAAAGGCCGAAAAAAAGCGCGGCAAGGAGCATTAAAACCATTCCTAAAACTGTGTTTCCCTCCTGCATGTCCCAAGGCTTTATCATAAATAGGATGCCCAAGAGGCCAAATAAAAGTACGATTACATTCTTTTTTTTCAATTTTTCATCTGTCATAAAATGGGCGAAAAGCATAGTGAACAGAGGGTTAATGGAAATCAGGACCGAAGCCGTAGCCGCGTTGGAATGCATGACGCCCAGCTGAAAAAAAAGCATGCTCAGCGGAATCCCCAGGATCCCCACATAGAGGAGATACGCAAAATCCTTTAGCACCAGTCTCACGTGATTTTTTCGCATTTCCACAATCGCGAAAGGAAGAAGCAGAAGTCCTCCGATCATAAAGCGCAGAAACGTGAGCTGAAAAGAATCCATTTCGCTTCCCGCCAGCTTCAGCGCGACTTCCATGGTTCCAAATAAAAATGCGGTTAGTACGACAAAAAAATAAACTTTTTTCATGATTCAGATACTCCATATTTCTCACAAATTTTAGTCATTGAAAAAGACGGTGAAACCACCGCCTTTTATTATGTACCTGGCTTTTGCAGGCTGGAACTGAACTAGTTCAGAATCTGACAGTCTGTAAAGTCAACCCCGATCATTTCTTCTTTTGCGGCGCTCAGACTTACGACAAACTCAATATCATAGTTCTTCGAAATCTTTTTGATCCGATCGATGAACTCCGGCAGATCGCCCAGCGTCACATCCGCGTGTTTTAAGATGCTGTCGATAAACATTGTCTCAATATCATGATCCGAACTGATGATGCCATAAATAAAGCCGATGTATTCATCGCTGTTTGTAATATGCTCAAAATCTTCCATGCAGATTACTCGGATTCTGTGATCCAGATCATACATCAGCCTGTGGTTCTTATTTATGAAAATGACGCTGCCATTGCTCGTTTCAATCTTCTCATTTGCCAATTCGATCATCTTTTTTGTTTTGCCGCTACCCTTGTGGCCGATTAATAATTTCACCATAGCAAAGCCCTCCCTTTTCTGTTCTCTGCAAATCTTTATGTTGGAATCTATTATACACTACCAAAGCTTTTACGGCAATAAAAAAGGTACAAATTCTTTAGGCTTTTCCGAATCCGCAGTTGGGGTAAACGCACTCTTCACAGTTGAGGCACAACCCCCCGTGGCCCAACTTTTTAATATCCCGCCTTGTGATCACTTCTCCTGCCAGAAGACGAGGAACGATTAGATCAAAAACACTGGTTCTGCTGTACATCACGCAGCCGGGAAGCCCCACTACCGGAATATCGTCAATATAGGAAAGCATAAACATCGCCCCCGGAAGTACCGGCGCGCCGTAGGTGACAATATAACCTCCCGCTTTGCGGATGCCGCTTGGCGTTTTATCATCCGGATCCACGGACATGCCTCCCGTCACGCCGATCATATCTACACCCATATCGATCAGCTGCCGTATACAGTCCGCGATCATTTCCTCATCATCATCCGCAAAGAGCTGTTTTACCACCGTACTTCCCAGCTCCCCGAACTTCTTTACGAGGACAGGCCCAAAAGCGTCTTTTATCTTTCCACTGTATACTTCGCTTCCTGTTGTGACAACACCGATTTTCAAACTGCGCAGCGGCTCGATTCGAATCAAGGTTCTCCGATCCAGCACGCCTTCCGCCTGTTTGACAACCGCTTCCTCCACAAACAGAGGGATCACTCTTGTTCCGGCCAGTTTCTGCCCCGGTTCCACCACAATGTTCTCGTGAATGCAGGCAAACATAATCTCGTCCTGATCGATCAGGTCAATTAAAAGCTCCTCGTCCACTTTCAGAAGTCCCCGTTTTTCCGCAATCAGCTCGATCTTGCCCTCGCTGGGCTCTGTCAGGCGGATTCCCTCTCCCGCCGCTTTCCTGGCGATTCGCAGGGCCGCTTCGTTTTCATGGACGTCCGTATCATCCTTTTCCACAACATACAAGTGTTTTTTCCCCATGGAAAGAAGAATCTCGATATCTTCTTCTCTGATTACATGACCTTTCTTGAACTTCGCGCCTTTGTACTCCCCGGGAATGATCTGGGTCAGATCGTGGGCAAGTACCGTTCCTACTGCCTGCTCTACTGCGATTTCTTTCATTTTCTTACCTCTTCCTCAATTCATTATTTTTTAATTTGCAAAAGAACCGATCCTGTGTACCGGTTCTTCTTTATACAATTTTTCCATCCTTCATAAAAATCTTATGATCCGCAAACAGTTTGCTTTCTTGTGGATCATGGGTAATTAAAATAGTCGGAATTCCCAAGCTTTTTTTAAAACTTGCGAATTCCTCGTATACGACTTCCTTTGTTTTCACATCCAAAGCTGAAAAAGGCTCGTCCAAAAGCAACAGCTTCGGCCGTGTTACGATCGCCCGAGCCAGAGCGACCCGCTGCTTTTCACCTCCGGAGATTTTTTCAGGATACCTTTTTTGCAGATGGGTAATTTGAAAGGTATCCATGATATAATCCGCGTATTCCAGCAGCTCTTTCCGTTTTTTCCTGTCCCGGTACTCTTCTTTATTTTTTATCCCATAGATTACATTTTTTCCAACGGTCATATTCGGAAACAACGCGTAATTCTGAAACAGATATCCGATCTGTCTTTTTTTCACCGGCACATTTGTTTTCTCATCGAAAACGATCCTGCCGTCAATTGCGATTCGTCCCCTATCCGGCTGCTTCAATCCCGCAATGCAGTTCAGCACCGTAGTCTTTCCCGCGCCGGATTCTCCCTGGATAACCAGAACGCCCTCTTCAAAGGAATACTCCATATCCACGGAAAACCGATCCAGTTTTTTTACAATCTGAAACGATACACCCATCCTGTCAACCTTTATAATTCTTTCGTTTGAGCCATGCGTTCAGTATGAAAATCATCGCGAAACTGAACAGCGTTATGACTACTACCAGAGTATTGGCTTCCTCGTCCTTACCCGTAGCTACCGCATAATAGATAGCCGTAGGAATTGTCTGGGTCTGCCCTTCGATGTTGCCCGCGAGCATCAAGGTTGCTCCGAATTCTCCCATGGCCCTGGCAAAGGTCAGCGTAATTCCGCTTATAATCCCTGGTCTTGCCAACGGAAACAAAACCGTCCAGAATGTTTTCCATTCTCCGCTCCCCAACGTATGAGCCGCCAGTTCATAGGTCTCGTCCACGCTCTGAAAGGCCGCTTTCGCGTTCTGATACATCAAAGGCAGCGCCACTACACATGCCGCGATGACACATGCCACCCATGTAAATACAATTTGTATCCCGAAGGTGTCCAGCAAAAATGCTCCAATCGGGCCTCGTTTGCCAAATACCTTCAACAGAAGATATCCTACAATGGATGGCGGGAGTACCATAGGAAGAATAATGAGGGTTTCCCAGACGCTTTTTCCCGGAATCCGTTTTTTGGTCAGAAAATAGGCAAAAAGTATACCCAAAATAAACGCGAAAACGGTTGCGATAGACGCGACCTTTAAGGATAAAATTACCGGTTCCAGCATTTTACTATTTTACCGTAAATCCGTATTTCTCAAATACGCCTTTTGCGTAATCGGTTTCCAGATACTTATAGAAGTCCGCCGCCGCTTCCGGCTGTGGAGAATCTTTGATCAACGCCGCCGGGTATACAATCGGATCATGGAGACTCTCATCCACATCCGCTATAATTTCCCCCTTTCCGTCTTCCAACATCAGGGCATCCGTCCGATACACAAATCCGCAGTCCGCGTCTCCGGTTTCCACGTAATTAAGTACCGCTCTCACATCTTTTGCCTGTACCAGTTTACTTTCCACCTGATCCGTAATTCCCATGTTTTCAAATACCTGTGTGGCGTAATTTCCCGCAGGTACCGTCTCCGGCTCTCCAATGGCAATCTGCGTCACCGCGTCTGTTGTCAGCGCGTCCATGCTTACTTTGTCCGCCGCTTCCGCTGTCGCGATCAGAGTCAGTGTATTCCCCAGAAGATCCTTCCTGGAATCCGTATCGATCAGACCTTCTTCCTCCAAGTCATCCATGTTGGACGAAGACGCGGAAATAAATAAATCACACGGCGCTCCGCCCTTGATCTGCTGGACCAGGTCCCCGGAACCGGCATAGCTGGTTGTAATTGTATCATCACAGTCCTTATTATACTCTTTGATAATTTCATCCAGCGCGTCCGTCAGACTCGCGGCTGCCAGGACTGTCACTTCCCTGCTTTCGCCGTTCGACGCCGTTTCCTCATCCGATCCGCCGCATCCGGCAAACAGCCCCGCCACCAGAAGCATCGCTGCCAGGATCAGTCCCATTTTTTTAACTTTCATAATAAAATCCTCCTGAAAATCCTTCGTCTTTATGATATACCATTTATAGAGAATTTTATCATATCTCTCAACCTCTGTATGTTCGAATAGCAACAGTCGTCAATTTATTTTTTCTCTTTTTGTCCAAGTCGCAGCTGTCCGCAGGCTGCCTGAATATCCGTCCCCAGTTCCCGCCTTACTGTTGCCGGGATTCCCTGCTGTTCGAGAAAGGCCGCAATTTCCCTGGCGCGCGCCCTTCCGCTTCCCGAAAGTCCCGTTTCTTTTACTTCATTAAGGGGGATTAGATTGACATGACACAATATTCCCCGCAGCTTGTCAGCTAAAAGCCGGATCTGCTGTTCGGTATCTGTTTTTCCATGTACGAGCGCATACTCAAAGGTAATCCGCCTTCCGGTTTCTTCTGTGTATTCCCGGCACGCCCGCAGCAGTTCCTCCACCGGATAGCGTCGGTTTACAGGCATCATAGACTCTCTCACCGCATTGTCCGCACTGTGCAGAGAAACTGCCAGATTTACCTGTCTTTGATCCCTGGCAAAGTCCCGCATCCGCGGAATCAGACCGCAGGTAGACACCGTGATATTCCTCAGACCGATCCCTTTTCCTTCTTTTCTGTGAATATTACGGATAAATTTCAGCAGATTCTCATAGTTGTCAAAGGGTTCTCCCGTTCCCATCACTACAATATGGTTAATCGGCTCTCCCGTATCCCGCTCCGCCTCCAGAATCTGTCCCGCGATTTCCCCCGCCGTCAGATTCCTCTTCAGCCCATCCATTCCGGAAGCGCAGAACCGGCACCCCATTCTGCACCCTGCCTGAGAGGAAACACAGATGGAGTTTCCATATTGATACTTCATAAAAACACTTTCAATGGTATTGCCGTCTTCCAGTTCCAGAAGATATTTCCTGGTTCCGTCCTTTTTCGAGGTCTGCATCTTTAAAATCCGCATCTGCCCCAGCTTGGCCTGCCTGTCCAGCTTTTCTCTGAGGGATTTGGAAATGTCCGTCATCTCATCAAAGCTTCGCGCTCCCCGGTAAACCCAAGCAAAAATCTGTTTTGCCCGAAACGGCTTTTCCCCCATTTGAACCAGGCAATCCTGCATCTCTTCCAGGGTCAATTCCCGAAAATCCGCCAGCTTGCCGTTCATTTCCGCCATATTTGCCTGTTCCATCAATAAAGTCCTCTCCATTTCTTTTTCTTTGCCGCTCGTTTTTCACCTACCAGGTTTCTCCACCCCGCGTGATATGCGTCCAGATACGCCTCAATACAAATCCAGTCGTTTTCCGGATTCTCCGAAGCGATCCCCGGGTAAAAATGCTCCACATACTCCTTCACAAGGCTCTGAGGCAGTTCCCGCAGCCGGCCTCTCGATTCCTCGCAGACGGTCTCTCCATACCCTTCCAGAATCGTAATGATATCCGGAAGATTATAACCGAATTTAATAGCCAGGGTTTCGATATCCCTGCCTAAAGCAATATAATGGTCGAAAATCGCAAGATGTTCCCTCCTGCTGATTCTCGCGACCCGTCTCAAATCTTCAATCGGTGCGCTCATCGCCCGCCTCCTTCCTGTATTTTTTTATTATACTATAATTCCCTTCGTAGATCCAACTACGCGCGGCAGCCGGGATTCACAGAAGAGGGAATACACACTACTGCCATCTGTTGGCCGCGAACATCTTTGGCGTTTTAAAACCAGAAGTGCGGATTTTATTAAAAATCACCCCATATATTATACAAAGCCAGACTTTCGGTCTAAAAAGCGCAACTTTCTTTCTGTTTTCAACGTTTTATTCGCATTTTGCGCCCTTCTTCCTGAGAATCCGTTCATTTGTTCGCGCCGCAAAATCTTCCACACGGATTTCTTTTCCTTGACTTTAACAATATTAAATGCTATCTTTAATATTGTTAAAGGAGCGTGTATATGAGCATCGAAACCATTCCTGCATGGATGAAAGAATTAGAAGAAGAGGATCTGGTATTTATTAAAAAATTCGTACTTGCTTCCGGCTCTTTAAAAGAGGTGGCAAAGCAGTACCAGGTAACCTATCCGACCGTCCGGCTGCGGCTGGATCGTCTGATTCAGAAAATCCAGATGGGGGACGAGCAGGAATGCGATCCCTATATCTCCTTAATCAAACGCTTTGCTCTGGACGGAAAAATCGATCGGAACACCGCCCAGGTACTCACTCGTGAATTCAAAAAAAGAAAGGAAGGCAGCCAAACATGATGACATTACTCCCATTACTGCTGTTTATTTTTACAATCTGTCTGCTGGCCGCATTCATAGCCCTGCAGATCTACCTCTCCCGAAAACCGTCCAAATGGCCAGGCAGGATTCTTCCCATCGCGGGATTTACGGTGGCGGTTCTGATTTCGTTTTCCCTTTTAGCTTATACCGTTTTCCCCGGCTCTTACGATGCGGTCGGCGACGGAGAAATCGCGCTGGGTACAGATGATGTGGAAATTTCCATTTACACCCAGGAAAAAGAGAACCATATCCTCTTCAGTGACGCCCGTGTCACAAACCTTCAGAATGGAGCTGTTACAGAATGTCCGCTGGAGTTTTCAGACAGCGGGAAACTCATTGGCGGCGGCGAAGCGCTCAATTACAAAGCGGATATTGAAGATCTCGCAGATGGAAACTTCACCGGAAAGTCCATAACAATCGACGCTATGAGAGAGTCTTCCCACTCCTCCCTTCCCCTCAACACGCTGTTTCTTCTGCTATTCTTGTTTATCCCGCCTTTCATTCTGACGTTCCTGCATATCTATATACGGAAAAAGATGCGGCGCGCCCAGTATGAAACGGATCTGGAAAAAATGAAAATCGAGGATCTTTCCTAAAAAAGCCCTGCCCCGAGTTTTTTCATTCAGGGCAGGGCTTTTTCTATTTCTTTTCTACATCAATTCCCGTCTTATGTCCGTTCAGGTCGTATTCTTTCAAATCGCTTCCTTCCGCGATTTCAAGAGCCAGGGTTTCTTTCATAATATAGTCTTTATGAGCTTCTACCGCGGCAGCGACTTCTTCATCTGCCGAAAGAAGAATCTCAATCTTATCCATCATCTCAAAATTCTTCTGTTTTCTCAGCTGCTGTACCTTGGAAATCAGTTCTCTCGCCAGACCTTCCGCAATCAGCTCGTTATTCAGCGTTGTGTCCAGAATCGTAAAGACGTTGTTTTCCATGGCCACCGCGAATCCCTCTTTGGCGCTGATGCGCATGTCCACCATATCCGTGGTAATCTCTGTCGGCTCTCCATTCAGTTCCAGTGTAATTTTTCCGTCCGCTTCCAGCTTGGCCACCGTATCCGCCGCGTCCGCCTTGGCTAAAGCGCCGCCAAAGGCTTTGATATTCTTGCCCAGAATCGGTCCCGCCACTTTGAAGTTCGGCTTTAAGCTGTAGTTCATATACTGATCCAGCTCTTTTTCAAACACAACCTTCTTCACATTGAGCTCTTCCATAATCAGCGGCGTCAGATCCCCAATCAGCTCCTCGTATTTTCCGTCAACCAGGATTTCCGAAAGAGGCTGTCTTACTTTGATCCGTTCCTTTTCACGGGTACCGCGTCCCAGTCCCACAAGGGCGCGCACCAGATCCATCCGTTCTTCGGTTCTCGCGTCAATCCGCTCCTCATCCGCTTTCGGGAAATAAGCGATATGAACGGATTCTTCGCCGGTCAGATTCACATACATCTCGTCCGCGATAAACGGTGCGAAGGGCGCGATCAACTTGGCAACGCCTACCAGAACTTCGTAGGTTGTCGCGTATACCGACTTCTTATCTTCGTTCAGTTCTTCTCCCCAGAAGCGTCTTCTCGCCCGGCGGATATACCAGTTGGAAAGATCTTCAACCACAAATTCCTGAATCTTTCTCACGGACTTCATGTGATCGTAATGATCCATATCTTCCGTCACTTCTTTAATCAGTTTGTTATACTTGGAAAGAATCCACCGGTCCAGCTCCGGACGAGCCGCGTAATCCACAGACAGCTCCGCCGGCTCCATGTTATCCTGGTTGGAGTAAAGCACGAAGAAATTATATACATTCCTCAGGGTTCCGAAGAATTTGCTTACAATCTCCACAAGCCCTTCCTCGTCAAATCTCGTCGGCGACCAGGCCGGAGAAACATGCAGCAGATACCATCTTGTAGCGTCCGCCCCGTATTTGTCAAAGAGCTCAAACGGATCTACCGTGTTGCCTCTCGACTTACTCATTTTCTTTCCGTCTTTATCCAGAATCAGATCATTGACCAGAACATTTTTATATGGCGCCTTCCCTTTGATAAAGGTGGAAATAGCCATCAGAGAGTAGAACCACCCTCTGGTCTGGTCGATGCCCTCGCAGATAAAGTCTGCCGGGAACAGTTCTTCATCAAAGTTTTCTTTATTTTCAAAAGGATAATGCTGCTGGGCGAAAGGCATCGATCCGCTGTCAAACCAGCAGTCCATAACCTCCGGAATCCGGCTCATGGTCTTTCCGCATTCCGGACAGGTCAGATGCACATCATCCACATACGGACGATGCAGTTCGATACTTTCGTCAATATCCTCCTGGGCTTTTTCTACCAGTTCCGCCCGGCTGCCGATGCATTCCAGATGACCGCATTCGCAGCGCCAGATCGGAATCGGCGTACCCCAGTAGCGGTTTCTGGAAATCGCCCAGTCCTTTACTTCTTCCAGCCAGTTTCCGAACCGCTTTTCTCCTACAAAATCCGGGAACCAGTTTACTGTATTATTGTTTGCCACCAGCTGATCCTTCAGCTTGCTCATTTCAATGTACCAGCTGGGCTTCGCGTAATAAACCAGCGGAGTTCCGCATCTCCAGCAGTGCGGATAATTGTGGACAATCTTTTCTTTGGCGAAAATTTTGTTTTCGCCCGCCAGCCACTTGATAATGTCAATATCCAGCCCGTCTTCCATGACAAAACGGCCCTTCCACGGCGTCTCCGTGTATTTTCCTTCTTCGTCCACCGGATTAACAACCGGAAGATTATAGCGTCGGCCGGTCTGATAGTCATCCTCACCGAAAGCAGGCGCCGTATGAACAATGCCCGTACCGTCTTCAATGGTGACATAGTCGGCGCAGGTTACGAAGAACGCCTTCTTATCCGGCTTTACAAAAGGCATCAGCTGTTCGTATTCCACATACTCCAGCTCTTTTCCTTTCATCTCCTGCAGGATCTCATAGTTTTCCGCTCCCAGCACTTTGTCCGCTAAAACCTTTGCCACATAGAAAATATTGCCTTCTTCCTCTCCTGCAGTCATCTTTACCTTCACATAGTCTACATCCGGCCCTACGGTCAGGGAAACATTGGAAGCCAGCGTCCACGGCGTCGTCGTCCATGCCAGGAAGTACTCATCCGCGTCCTTTCTCTTGAATTTCGCAGTAATGGTAGTTACTTTTACTTCTTTATACCCTTGCGCAACTTCATGGGAAGCCAGCCCTGTTCCGCAGCGCGGGCAATAAGGCAGAATCTTATGACCTTCATAAATCAGTCCTGCCTTGAAAAATTCCTTCAGAATCCACCATCCGGTCTCAATGAAGTTATTATCCAGCGTAATATAGGGGTTGTCCAGATCAATGAGATACCCCATGCGCTTTGTCATCTCCCGCCACATACCTTCATAGGTAAATACGGACTCCCGGCACTTTTCATTAAACTCCTTGATTCCATAGGTTTCAATATCCTTCTTGCCGCTCATCTTGAGCTGCTTTTCCACTTCAATTTCAACGGGAAGCCCGTGGGTATCCCATCCGGCCTTTCTTTTTACTTTAAAGCCCTGCATCGTCTTATAACGGCACACTGAATCCTTCAGCGTCCTTGCGATAACATGGTGAATTCCAGGCCTTCCGTTGGCAGTCGGAGGTCCCTCATAAAAGATGAAGGACGGCTGCCCCTCTCTTGTCGTTACGCATTTGTGGAGAAGATCTTCTTTCTCCCAGTTGTCTGCCTGCTCCATCTGCAGCTCAGCAATCGGCTTTTCCGATAAGTTCTTAAACATACCCTTTTCCTCTCTATCCTTGATTTATTGGTTTTCCGTTTCGAAAAAAGAAATCCCTGATTCTCTTTTTTCGAGAATCAGGGACGATAATTTACCGCGGTACCACCCTGCTTGCAACATAACGATGCCACTTCATTTCGGGGTAGAGACTCCGAAGTGATCTTCACATACCGCTTCACCAACGCTCTCTCAGCCAAAAAGCGTCTCTCTGTAAGGCTCTTACACGGAGCTACTGTCTTCATCTGCGCCTCTTTCTATTTACTTTACATACGTTGATATTTTATATGTTCGCGCCCGCAAAGTCAAGCAGGAATTTAACGCTTTTGCAAGCTTTCAAAACCAAATAAGGCTAAAGCCTCTTCCATATCTTTTCTTGTCAAAATACAAAGTTGATCACTTTTCTTTTGCAGATTCACTATTTTTTTCTCACACTCATCAAAAACATCCAGTTCGGTTTCTGTCAATTCCCCATACTCAAGCAACAAACTTCGTTTTCGTTCCCAGTTATGCTCCTCCTCCGCTTTCTGAACTGCGGCAGCATCCGCCGCGACTGCCTTTCCAAGTCCAACCGCGAATTTTTCAGCCAAACTTTCGTAATCCGTGCACCCTGTTTTCGTCCTAACCATCTGATCCAGTTTTTCCATCAAATCGGTACGCTCTTTTTCAAAGGCCCGTTCCAGTCTCCCCGTAAGTGCCTTCGAAACGCCCAGTGTAATATAATACTTTCCAACCTTGTTAAACACCTTTGCGCTATCTTTTTCTGAAGCCTCTATATAAGGAAAACAAAGTCCGGATTCGCTCTGAATCAACTCCACGCTTCTCCCTTCATCGAAACCTCCCATATTGGGGGAAAAACCTGTCCAGGGGAAGCTTCCCTCTGGGGTTAAGTCAATGGAAATAATCGAACGTGTTTGGCTGTCTCTGCCATCAACTTCCGCTTCCATATGTACATTCCCATCATCAAACATATATCCCGAAAAATTTTCCGCCTCTGCCTCTTTGAGTGCTTCTCTCAATTTGATTCCTAGAAGGCTCTTCATCCCCATTTTTTCAAGCTGCTGTTCTGCAGATCGATAGGATGAAAACTCCGTTCTGGTGGTGGCAAACTTCAAATTATACTTCCTGCAGATCTCCTCTACTTTCGAGGGAACATCATAAATTGCGTTTTCACTTGTATCCGCAAGCCGCTCCCATTCCTCTTCCGTCATATGATCCAGATAATAATGGTACTCCTGTACCGCTTTGAATTCGACCGACTGCTGCAATGCGTTAATCGGCGTCACAGAACCGTCCCGATTTTTCGTATAAGGGAAAAATATTCCCGCCGCATAAGAAATCGCTCCTACAGAGAACATCAGGACCAAAACAGCTGCCAGTACAAACAGCAGTTTCCTTTTTTCTCTCTTTCCTCTAAAACCAGTTCCTTCAACAACAATTCGTTCCGCAAATCCTTTTAGTATCCTTTTTCTACTCCTGAGTCCCTGTAGCTTTAACAGCTGTGCTGTAAGGAAATCAGCAGTATCCACATCGTCGTCCTCAATCGCACGTCCCAGTTCTTCTTTCAGCCTTGCAATTTTCAAATCATTCTTTCTCTGTTCCATACTACCGCTCCTTTCTCACAGCCGATCCGACAAGCCCAGATCCATAACAATATTTCTCACTGCCTTTCGCAGTCGTACATATTTCATCTTCAAAGCGCTTTCCCGAATCCGCTTTTCCCGCGCAATCTCCCTCATCGGCTTGTGCTCAACATAGTAGCTCTGGTACAGCTCTTTCTGTTCATCTGTAAGCTGGCTCAGTACCTGTTTCATATATTCCTGCTCGTCAATTTCTTGTTCCCCTTGCCATATCAGTTCATCAAAAAGATCTCTCCGATCCACTGCCATATTTTCCTGAAGCTCTAGAGACTCATTCCTTTTTTCTTCTCTCAACGTCTCTAATACTTTAATTTTTGCAGTCTTATAAAGAAATGCTTCCGGCTTTTCATGTTTCATGAAATCTTCCCCTTTTTGCCAGGCGATCAAGAACACTTCCTGAGTAAGATCTTCCGCAAGAAAAGCTTCTCTAGTCATTGCATATATATAATTATAGATTCGAATATAATTCTGGCGGCAAATTTTCTTAAAGCTTTTCACGTCCTTTCCCTCCTTCATTTATATATGTGAAAATCTGCTCTAGGTAACAAAAAAATCTCCCGCACTTTTCAAGGCAAGAAAAAAAGGAACGATAGAGGTTCTATCGTTCCTTTTTCGCTTAAACCGGCAACGTCCTACTTTCCCAGGCAGTCTCCCGCCAAGTATCCTCAG
>JAHZHL010000017.1 GCA_019420305.1 Bacillota bacterium
TTCTCAACCACCTTTCATGAAATTCCCTATATTTGAATTATACAGGAAGCTCCTTCACACACAAACTGTATAAACTGAAAGAATAGAATAGTACATCTATTTAATTGTAGCATGAACGACATAAAAAGAGAAGCGATATGAAAGATATATTTTAAACTGGTTTGCGGCAGGGGTCTATGATATAATGACGGAAGTATAGCAATAGAAGTGGATAGGCAGCCCGAACAGAAAAATGGGAAGGGAGAAGATAAAAAACATGAGTAAAAATATTGCGATTATTTTTGCCGGAGGAAGCGGAGCCAGAATGGGTTCCGGCATTCCAAAACAGTTTATTGAGGTACATGGTAAGCCGATTATTATTCATACGCTGGAAATCTTTGAAGAGCATCCCAAAATCGATGCGATTTATATTGCCTGTAAGGAAGACTATATTTCGCGCCTGGAAAAGCTCCTGAAGCGTTTTTTGATTACAAAGGTAGAACGGGTGGTTCCGGGAGGCGAAACCGGACAGGATTCAATCAGGAACGCGCTGGAAGCCGCGGCAGAAACGTATGATCGAGATTCGATTGTTCTGATCCATGATGGAGTACGTCCGTGCATAACGGGAGAACTGATTGATGATGATATTCGATGTGTGGAGGAAAAAGGTTCCGCGATTACCTGCACCGCTTTTTTTGAAACTCCGGTTATTAGCAAGGCAGGTATCTTTGTGGAAGAGGTTCCACCCAGGAATGAACTCTTCACAGCGCAGGCGCCGCAGTGTTTTTATCTGGGAGAGGTGCTGGACGCACATGAAAAAATACGAAAGACCAATCCGAAATACGAAGGAATCGTGGATACCTGCAGTCTGATGAAATCTCTGGGGAAAAGCGTTGCAATCGTAAGAGGAAACCGTGGAAATATTAAAGTTACAACACCGGAAGATCTCTATACCTTCCGGGCAATGATTGACTATCGGGAAACAGAACAGGCTTTTGGATTTGCGCAGCGTGAAGTTTCCGGAAAACTGAAAAAGTAAAAGAAAGGATAATAGCATGAACAGAGTTTTGCAGGAAGATCTCAATCATATAATTGAGCGTGATATACAATGGGAAAAATTAAAGCATGCGAAAGTGCTTGTAACCGGCGCAAGCGGAATGCTGGGGAGTTATATTGTTCGGACTTTACTGGAACTGAACCGGCAAAAAAATACGGATATTCAGATTTTCGGTTTGGTGCGGCATCCGGAAAAACTTCCGGCTGAATGCAGAGAACAAATTCATATTCTGAAGCAGAGCGTGACAGCGCCGATTTGCACAGAAGAAACTTTTGACTATATTTTTCATACGGCCAGCCCGGCCAGTCCGCTGATTATGAGAGAAGATCCGGTAGGGACGATTGCGGCTAATACGCTGGGCGCATGGAATACTCTGGAACTGGCGAAAAAGAGTAATGCGAAAGGATATCTGTTTATCTCTTCGCGGGAAATCTATGGACAGCCATATGAAGGTCAGAAGGTTTTTTCGGAAAATACCTATGGATTCGTAGATCCGCTGGAAGTGCGCTCCTGTTATCCGGAAGGAAAGAAAGCAGCGGAGACTATGTGTGTCTGTTACAAACAGCAATATGGTTTAAATGCGAAAATTGCACGGCTGGCACATACCTATGGGCCGGGAATGTCTATTGACGATGGACGGGTTCAGGCGGATTTTCTGAGAAACGTAATACGAAATGAAGACATTGTACTGAAAAGCGAAGGAACAGCGGTGCGGACTTATACATACGTCAGCGATGCGGTTGCGGCACTGTTTTATATTCTTCTCAATTCAGAAGAAGTTGTTTATAATATTTCCTCGGAAGAATCGACGGTTTCTATCAGGGAACTTGCGGAGACGCTGGTAAATGCTTACCCTCAGAAAGGACTGAAACTGGTGTTTGATATTCCGGAAGATACAGAGAATTCTGGCTGCGCGCCGTTCACGCTGGGAATTCTCAGCAGTGAAAAAATAAGACGCCTTGGATGGTCCGCAGAGTACAGTCTGAAAGAGGGGCTGATGAGGACGGTGGAATATCTGGAGGACGAGAAAAAGTAAGATTTGACAGAGAACATGGAGGTTATGTGAAAAAAACTCTGCCAATGGGTGAAGTGCCTTGACGAAAGCAAATTAGCGTGCTAATATCAATATGGTTCACTGGACAATGTTGAAAAAAATAGAAAAGATGTAATAAAGTAGTTAGGAGTGAAAGGATAGCATGAGAGAAACAATTTTAGAAATCTTATCCGGAGTGCGCAGTGATGTGGATTTTGAGAACAACACAAAGTTAATTGACGATGGAATTTTAGAATCTCTGGACATCGTTGCGATTGTCGGAGAATTAAACGATGAGTTTGATGTGGAAATTTCAGTTGAGGATCTCGTACCGGAGAACTTTAACTCTGTAGACGCAATGGTAGAATTAATTACAAGAGCACAGGGATAAGCGAAAGGAGAAGAAAAAAGTGGCATTTACGTCATTATATTTCTTAGTATTTGTGCTTATTGTTGTATTCGTTTATTATGTTGTTCCCAAGGCTGCCAGATGGACCATCCTTTTGGCAGCCAGTTATGTGTTCTACTTGATTTCAAGTCCGAAGACCTTTGTGTTTGTGTTATTTACGACCGTTATTACGTTTTTAGGGGGGAGATATATCGGCCGTAAAAATATGGAACACAAAAAATATATGGATGAGCACGGAAGCGAGTTGTCGCGAGAAGAGAAGAAGGAGAGAAAAGCCGCAGTTCAGAAAAAAAAGCGAAAAATGGTTGCGCTGGTACTGATTTTGAACTTTGGCGTACTCGCTGTTGTAAAATATTTCCGTTATTATATTGAAGCGCTGGGATTAGGAATCCACTTCGATGCCGGAGTTCTGATTCCGTTAGGTATTTCTTTTTATACCTTCCAATCGGTGGCCTACATTATTGACCTGTATCGAAATAAATTCGATGCGGATACAAATATTTTTAAATTCGCATTATTTGTATCCTTTTTCCCGCAGATTATTCAAGGTCCGATCAGTCGGTATGATCAGCTGGCGGGGCAACTCTATAAAGGTCACGCCTTTTCCTATACAAACCTGTCCTTTGGCGCGCAGCTGATGTTGTGGGGATTTTTTAAAAAACTGGTGATTGCGGATCGTGCCGGTATTCTGGTGGATCAAGTCTTTGGCAACCCTACAGAATATGAAGGCTTTTATGTGTTACTGGCATTGCTCTTTTACAGTATCCAGATTTACGGTGATTTTTCCGGAGGAATCGATATTGCGAGGGGAGTTGCGCAGATTCTGGGCATTGATATGGTAGACAACTTCCAGAGACCATATTTTTCGGACAGCATATCGGAATTCTGGAGAAGATGGCATATTACTCTTGGTAACTGGTGCAGAGATTACATTTTTTATCCGATCTCCCTTTCCAAGACTTTTGGAAAAGCAGGAAAGCATCTGAGAAAAGTGTTTGGAGACCGCTTGGGTAAGCTGTTCCCTGTGCTTATCGCACAGCTGGCTACGTTCCTGACAATCGGAATCTGGCATGGCGCAGAGTTTAAATATATCGCGTACGGTTTGTATAATGGAGGACTGATTATTTTGGGTCTCATATTTGAACCACTCTTGCGTAAATCAGAAAAGATTCTCCATATTGATACAGAAGCTTTTAGCTGGAGGATTTTCAAAATTTGCAGAACGTTTATTTTGGTGGTAATTGGAAGAATCCTGCCGAGAGCTGCTTCTTTCGGAGTTGCGGTTTCGATGTTCCAATCCATGATGGTATTCAATCCGGGGATCTTCCTGAATGGTCATTTGCTGGAACTGGGATTGACTTATGAAGATTTTGCAGTCATTCTGGCAGGCTGTATGATCTGGTTTGTAATCAGTCTGATGCAGGAAAACGGAATGAAAATAAGGGAATCTTTGGCACGGCAGAATATTGTTTTCAGGTGGGGAATCTACCTGGCTGCAATTGTACTGGTGCTGATTGTAGGAGTTTATGGTCCTGGATATGATGCCAGTACATTCATCTATAGAGGATTTTAAGTAAGATTGGAGTATATATGTCAAAAGTTAGTAGAAACAACCTGATAAGATGTCTCATCTTTTTGGTGATTTTAGGAGCAGTTTTTTTCTATCTAAACCAGGCATTTACGATAGCGGATTCAGAAGAAAGCAAAAAAAACTTTAATCAGTTCTACAGTGAGAAAGAGAATACATTAGATGGAGTTTATTTTGGCGCAAGTACGGCAAACCGATATTGGGCTGCGCCAAAGGTATTTCATGAAACGGGAATGGCGATCTATAATTTGGGGACAACCAGTCAGCCTTTAGTCGTTACAAAATATCTGATGGAAGAATCAGAGAAAACACAGAACCCTAAGCTTTTTATTGTGGAATTGCGGTGGGCATATAAAACTGCAGATCTGATGCAGGAGGCATTTATCCGTAAGGTAACAGACGGAATGAAATTTTCGTTGACAAAAGTAAGAGCGATTAATGAAGCGGTGGATTTTTCCTTAAAAGGAGAAAATGATATCGTAGATAACAAAATGGATTATTACATTCCTATTTTAAAATACCATGGGAGATGGAACAATGGCGATTTAACGACGGAAGACTTAACGCTGGCCAGAACAAAGAGCCAGACCAAAGGTTTTTTCCTCACGCCGTCCGCTTCTTTCAGGCAGGTTCCGCAGACACCAGCCGCTCAGACAAAGGAAACGGAAGCGCTGGCCCCGGAAACAGAAGATGTTTTAGCGGATTTGCTGGATTATTGTGACACGATTGATACGGAAGTCTTATTCGTGCTTTCTCCGCATGCGGCAAAAGAAGAAAACGTGAAGAGACTGAATGAAGCTGTGGATATTGTTCGTGACAGAGGCTATACCGTGTTAAATTTCAACACGGAAGAGATGATTAATGAAGTTGGAATTGACTGGGATAAGGATTTCTTTAATGCCAATCATACAAATGTTGCGGGGGCGGAAAAGTTTTCCTTGTATCTGGCAGATTATATTAAAGAACACTATGACATAGAGGATCATAGGGGCGATCCGGAGTATAAGAGCTGGGAAGAGTCCTATGAGTATTATGATGACTATACAAGAGAGAAGAAAGCTAAAATGGAAAAATAAGGCTTTCGCGTAACGAATAACGTAATAGAAAGAAGCTTTCTACCAGACAGGGAAGTTTCTTTTGCAATGCAGTCAAAAAAACAGGAGTATCAGAGTGAGGAAAGAAAAAACAGCAGGACATGTAATCTTTGCAATTATACTAATTTGTTTCATCGGCTTTGTTTTCAGGCTGCCGCAGACAAATGCCGAAGCGCTGTCAGAAGAACATCCCGGTGAAGGGCAGCAGACCGGTGATGAGTTAATTGTAACATTCAAGGATCATGTTACAGAGCGGCAGGCGGAGAAGACTGTAAAAGCGGCAGGTGGGGAAATAACCGATACACTAAGTGAAAACACTGGAAAAACAGCATTGCTTCAGATGCCAGATGAGCATGCGGCAAAAATGGCAGAGGAAGAACTGCGCCAGGCATCAGAAGTAAAATATGTACAACCAAACTATCTATATACAGCGGATGAAAGTCAGGGAGTCAATGATACATTAGCTGCGAAACAATGGAACCTCGATTATATGGATGTGCCGGAAGCCTGGAGGTTGATCAATAGAATTCGGCCGAAATCGCAGCGTGAAGAAGGCGATAAAGTGATTGTAGCTACGTTGGATACCGGGGTTTTTTATCGGCATCCTGATTTGAGAGAGAATATTGATGTAGCTAATTGTGTTTCGGTGGCTGGAGAAGAAGTTCCGTATCCGGTGTATCCAAAACCGGACTATTCGCATGGAACGGCAACTGCGGGAATTCTCGCCGCAACATCAGATAACCGAAAGGGCATTGCAGGTGTTGCAGCGGGAACCGATAATGATTTGATTTCTCTGATGGGAGTAAATGTTTTCAGCCGCGAGGGCTATACCGCGCAGGCCAGCGCATCTACGGCGGATATTATAAAAGGTCTGGAATATGCGTGTGAGAAGGGCGCAAAAGTAATTAACATGTGCCTGGGACATTCTGTCGGGTATACAGATATCAAGGGGCAGCCGCATGATGATGCAGCGCTGGAAGAAGCAATCAATGATGCGGTTTATCATAAGGATGTTGTCGTTACCTGTTCTGCTGGCAACAATGGGGACGCAAGACCTTGGTACCCTTCAGACTTCGATGCGGTAATCAGTGTGATGAATACCGGTCAGTATACAAATGCCTGGAGCAAGGAATGCAAAACAAGAGGATCCGGCTATGGGAAGAAAAAAGATATTTCCGCTCCGGGTAAGGCCGTTTACACAACCAGAATGGACGGCTCCTGCAGTGCGGCTTCTGGAACCTCTATTTCGGCTCCGGCTGTAGCGGGGGTTGCGGCTTTAGTACGCTACGTGAATCCGAAATTGAACGCTTCACAGGTTAAAAAGATTCTTTACTCAACCGCAACGGATCTATACGCGCCGGGATACGATATTTATACGGGATACGGTAACGTTAATGCCTGTAGAGCGGTTGCTGCGGCAGCAGGTGTCGATGATGGCATGGAAGAACCCACGATGAAAAAACCTTCAGGGGTTGCGGCACGTTCTGCAGGAGCACATTCGATTAAAATATCCTGGGAAAAAGTACCTCGCGCCAATGGATATCTGATTTACCGCGCTGCTTCTAAAAAGGGGAACTATAAGAGGATTAAAAGGACAACAAAAGCGGAGACGCTGTCCTATAAAGATAGAGGACGGACTTTTAACAAACGATATTATTATAAAGTGGTTGCCTATGGAACTTCGAGGGATGGCAAGAAGATGCAGAGTGCAAGCAGTAAAATTGTAAGTTCACGAGCAAGGGCAGAAGTGCCGGAGCCGGTTGCCAGGAATATTGATTCCAGAACAATTCGTCTTTCCTGGAAAAAAGGCGATGCGGCAAACGGGTATCGGATTTATCGATCAACTTCTAAAAGGGGTCGATATAAACTGGTAAAATCGTTCAACAAAAGAAAAATAACCAACTGGACGGATTCGGGGTTAAAGCCGGGGAAAGTTTATTGTTATAAACTGAAATCTTACCGCAGGTATAAGAAAAAGAAATACGATAGTGAGTATTCATCTGTATTATCCCTTAGAGCAAGACCTGCCAGACCATCATTCTCTCTCAGAAAAAAAGGCAGACGATTGACCTTAAAATGGAAAAAGGCAAAAACGGGGATTGTAAGCGGGTATCAGATATACCGAAAACGGGGAGATGGAAAATGGAGGATTGTAAAACAAAAAAATGCAAAGGGAACGATATTTGTGAACAAGAATCTTTACCGAGGCGAGAAATATTCCTATCGGATACGAAGCTATAAAGTAGTAAAAGGGAAAAAAATTTACAGCGATTATTCCCGCATAAAATCAAAGAAAATCTAGAAAGAAAAAAGGCTCATACCAGTTGATAGAACAACAATATGGGCCTTTTGAATATTTTGAATGAATGCACCTTTTTCTTATCCTTTCGACTCTATGATAATAAATAGCTTATTTCGCAAGTTTGTATGATCAGGAGGAAAGATATGAAATCGATTTTAAAATTTATGATTTTAGGCAGCAGTATTTTATTGCTTTTCTTTGGAACAACCTCACTATCTATGGCGGCAGACTATCAGGCAGTGTCAGCATTTTCCAGAGATAAAGCGGCAATTAAAGGATGTGTGCAAAATTTCGATGTGTTTCAATTTGATACAGGAACCGCTTATATGGTGACAGGACGTTGCCCGACAGATTCTACGCTGAAAAAGGAGGTTACAACATTTGATATAGGGAAGTTCAATAAAAGTACAAAAGTTTTTACCCGTGTTGGATCTGCGGTAAATAATATATCCGGCAAGAAAATTATAGGACATGCGAATAGCATTAATATTGAGAAGTATAACGGGCAGTACTATATTCTGTTTGTTGAAGGAACAAGGCCAAATTTGAAAGTCGGATGTTCAAAGTTGATTATTGAACGCGGGACCGATAAAGAAATAAAAAGTTGGAAGCTGGAAGCTGCAACAACACATTATTTGACACTGTTCCCGAAATATCAGGATGTTCCTGTTTACAGCTGCAGTGTGGGCACATCTGAGAACTACTTATGTATCGCGACCGGATACGGAACAACAAAAGAGAATGACAGAGAACGATATCACATTTATGATAAACAGAAAATGCTGGCAAAACTGACAACAGGGAATTACGCGCAGGGATCTTTTAATAACATACGTTATGGAACAGGGATGTTCAGTAAAACCACATCACTTGGATTGAATATCAGTAAAGCCAATACCGTCATTCAATGTATAGAACTGTCAGAACCGGATACGAAGAGTCTGATTATATTCGGGGCAATCGATAACAGGAACGGATTGACAAAGCATCAGATTAACAGAGTATATATCAAGTTGAACAAAAGCGGCAATCAGCTCAGCGCTCAAAGCCTGGACAAAAATAAAAGGTATTATTCAAAAGTGGAACGTCTGCAGGATGGCGCAAGTAAAATTTCAATGAACTGCAAAAATGGAACAATTACCCATAATTTTGAATTAGAGGGGCTGAAACAGTTTAAAGGCATGAGTTCTGCGGGAATCCCTAACGGATGGTATTTAAGTATTCATAACACCTATTTCTATCAGTATAATAGAGATGTTTCTGATACCAAAAACTGGTATTATAAAATTTATAAAGCTCCTACACTTCCGGTTATAAATTATAAGTAATCTTTATATAAAAAATCGGCGGACAAAATGCCGCCGATTTAAACTTTAAATTTTCTTTTTCTTTACAGAAGACTCCAGACTATAGATACGTTTTCCTCCTACTTTTTTATAAGATTTGACCTTAAAGGAGTACGTTTTTCCGCGAGAGAGTTTGCAAGTATATTTTGCTCCTCTTCTGCCATTCACTGTTACCGTTTTGACCTTCTTCCATTTGCCGTTTCCGCGCTGGCGATAAATCACATATCCATTTAATTTGGAATTTTTCTGTAAGGTCAGAGTTACTCTCCGTCCGCTTTTTTTGATACGGAACGTCGGCTTTTTTGGACGGGCTTTACGATATTTGCTTTGCGAAAGCGTCCCATATACACGTTTTCCGCTTACTGTCCGATATGGCCGAATTTTGTAATAGTATGTTTTGCCGGCTGTCAGTCCGGAGCTGTTCCAGCTGGTCGTACTTGATTTTGTCGTGGTTTTTATATTTTTGTAACTTCCATTTTTGGATGTTGCGCGGAAGATTCGGTACCCGCTGGCACCGGAAACTTTGTTCCATGAAATTTTATGTGTTCGGTAGTCTGCGCTAGTTACGCTGAAAGAAGGCGCAGGTAAAACTGTTTTGGCAGAAACAGGGACGCTTGCGGCGCTTCGCATATCTTTGCCGTTTGCAGATGTACCGTGCGCGATAATTTTATAGTAGTAGGTTGTGTTAAAACTGCAGCTGGAGTCATTATAGCTGGTGGTGCTTCCCTTTGTAATTCGTTTGAGCCTGCTGTAACCACCAGTTTTTGTTCTCGAACGATAGATCTGATATTCCTCAGCGTTTGCAATCCTTTTCCAGCTTATTTTGATGGTATTGTATGCGGTGCCCTGGACGTTTACCACAGGAGTACTTAGTTTGCTTGGAGTTGTGGATTTTGCAGAGACTGCCGCACTGTCTTCACTGTGTGTTTTTTTGTGAGTCACTGCAGATGTCCCAAATGCCCGGACGATGTAGTAATAAGTTTTATTATACTCACAGGAATTGTCTACATAGGACGTGGAACTCCCGCTTGTAGTAGTTGCGATTTTTTTGTAAGTACCGGCAGTACCCGTTTCAGAACGCAGAATGGAATATCTGGTAGCGTTTGGAACTTTATTCCACTTTATAGTGATTGCTTCCATTCCGGAATCTTTTGCAGTAACGTTAGATGGTGTTTCCAGCTGAGCTTCTTCTCGCATAAGTTCGTCGTCTCTATTCCGGTCAGGATCAGGAAGGGCTGCTCCGTCAGCGACATCTCCGGCAGCTTTTACAGCAGCATAAGCATCGACATTTCCATAACCAGTGTAGATGTCGTACCCTTCACTGTAAAGATCCGTAGTAGTCCCACAAAGAATATCCCGCACCTTGTTTGCCGTTTGAGAAGGCGTACTGCTTAAATCCGGATTTACATATAAAACCATAGCGGCAACACCTGATACCGCCGGAGCGGACAGCGATGTTCCGGAACCGGGATCGTATCCATCCGGAGAACTTGCGCTGTCGTCCTCAGGTAGCACTGTACGCCATACGCTGCTCCCCGGCGCGGAGAGATCTTTTTTCGAACCATAGCTGGAGCCTGCGGCTTTACAGTCTTTACTCCACGCATCATCGTATTCGACTGTATTGATAACACTGATTACATTATCAAAGTCAGAGGGATACCAACCACTTTGATCTTTTGTGTTTCCGGCAGTCGCAATGATAACCGCGCCTTTGTCAACCGCGTCATTAATGGCTGACTGCAGTGCGTCATCATCATGGGTTCCACCTTTTCCATCTTTTTCTCCCCAGGTATGGCCTAATGCCATATTAATTACCTGCGCGCCGTTATCACAGGCATACTCCAGACCTTTAATAATATCCGCTGTAGTTGCCGCAGACTGACCGCCGCTGTAATTTTGAAAGACATTGATCCCCATCAGCTGAATTAAATCATTATTTGTACCGGCCGCAACACCTGCGATCCCCTCATTGTTATTTGATGTAGCGGCGAGGACGCCTGCGACTCCGGTGCCATGGCCGTCAGGAAGAGCATCCGCAGACTCATATCGGGGGTAATCCGGTCCGGGCTGGCCGGCTACTGTGACACAGTGATCCCAATCAATGTTATCGTTTAGATCTTTATGTTCAGGGGAAATGCCGGTATCCAGAGTCGCAACAACTACTTTATCACCATCAATTTTTCCATCCGTTTTTCGCTCATTGATATATTCCCAGGCAGCTTCTACATTCATATAATCAAGATTCCACTGTTTGTCACGAAGTGTATCGTTGGCAGCTGCAGATTTAACGTCACCTTCGTTGAGTGTATACAGATAATTCGGCTGCGCGTAAGCGACATCTGAATCCTTATCCAGTTCCTCCACCGCGTCCTCAACTGAAGTTTCTTTCTCATCCAGGGTTACCACATAAGGTGTTGCCTCGGGCGTTTCCTCTGATACGGGAGCAGCGATTTCCTCCACATCTTCCGCGGCCACGTCCGCGTCCTCAACGATAGTTTCCGCCTTTTTCTGACTGACCTCATCCTCAAAGACAACGAGCACCTCATCCTCCACATAGGCCTCTCCTGCCACAGAGTCACTTTCCCGCGGTGTTTCCGCCGCGAAGGAGAAGGAGACTCCGGAAAAGAGCATTGTGAAAGTGAGGGTGAGAATCAGCAGATACGAAATTGCTTTTTTCATTCTTTTCACCTCAATCTGTTCCGGGGGGGGGAGCTACGATTCCGCCCGCTCAATCAGTTTTTTCCTCTGAATTTTCCCGTTAAAGGTCCGAGGAATTTCTTCAATCACTTCGATATACTTTGGCAGCTTGCTGGCATCCAGGTTCTGCGCGAGGAAATTTTTCAGATCTTTCGGCTCATAGGCATCCGGATCGGATAAAGCGATAAACAGCTTTGGAGCCTGTCCGGTGAGGGGATCTTTAACCGGGATGCAGGCGCAGTCCGTAATCAGCGGATACTTGATAACGATGCTTTCGATTTCCTCCGGTGAAATCTTAATCCCGCCGTAGTTGATTACATCATCCTTGCGTCCGAGCATATAAATGAAGCCATCTTCATCAATATAGCCGAGATCTTTGGTATAAATGTAACCGTCTGCCATCGTTTTCGCGGTAAGCTCAGGTTCTTTCCAGTATCCCTTCATGTTGATGGGGCCGGAGCTTGCGAGGAATCCGAGATTCTCCTCGGAAGAATCAATGGTGTTTCGATTTTCATCCACTACAATGAACTGGGCGTTGACCGCGGGCTTGCCGATACATCCGGGCTTTCCTGACATGGAGTTGAAATCCAGCAGGCATGAACAGCCGGCTTCCGTGCTTCCGTAAAAGTTGTAAAGCCGCGTATTGGGCAGCAGCCTGGACAGATGGAGTTTGTCCTCTTCCGGAAGAGGCGCCGAACCCAGCTGAATATAATCCAGCTGATCGGCGTAATCTCCCAGCCTGTCTTTGGAAAGCTTGAAGATAATCGAAAGACTGCTTGGGGACAGATCCATTGCCGTAACGTTATATTCATCCATCATATTAAATACTTTTTTCAGCAGCGTAACGCCTTCAATAAAGACCGCGGCGCTTCCGTTGACCAGATTCCCGTATGTGCGGCGTAAGCCGTGGGAATGGGAAAGCGGCATAGGAATCAGCTCCACATTTTCTTTTTTCATCTTTACCCCGCAGATAACATTTTCCGCAAGAGCGGCATCATTGCCATGCGTGAGTTCGATTCCCTTTGATTTGCCGGTGGTGCCGGTAGAAAACAGAATTTCGGAAGTGTCTTCCGAGCACGGAAAATCAACGGAATCCGGATCAATGGCACCGGAAAAGGCGTACTTGGACGCTTCATCCAACGGAAAGAACGGAACATCACCGCTCAGAGACTTCTTCCCTATATAGAGCACAGCCTCCACACTGTCAAGAATTTCGCGGATTCGATCCGGAGCGGAATTCTTTTCAACTGGAACGAAAATTCCCTTTAAAAGCTGAATCGCAAACTCGCATGTCATATAATCGACACTCTGATTACATTCGACGACAACACATGTTCTGCGGCCAACCCCGTGTTTTGACAATTCCAGGGAAAGTCCATAAACACGCCGCCACAGCTCCTCGTAAGTGACGGACTGGCTGCTGTCTGCCAGAGCCAGTCTGTCCGGCTGTGTATCGGCGTGAGAAGCGATGCTTCCAACAATAGAATGATACATTTTTTGATATTAAACTCCTTTTAAATTTAAAAATAGAATAGCAACATAATTATAGCGATCTTTTTCGTTTTTTTCAGCGATTTTCACAGATTCTTCACAAAAACTCTATAAGATGGTATTGCCATAAACGAAAGCGTATGCGATAATAATCAAAAAGTTATAAAAAGAGGGGCGCAATGCAGGGACAGAATTTAAAATATATACTGGAAGTGCATAAAATGCGCAGCATTTCAAAGGCAGCGCAAAAGCTGAATATTTCCCAGCCGGCGCTTAGCGCGCATATCAAAAAGATTGAAGAAAGCTTGGGAGTTCCGGTTTTTGACCGATCCATAAAGCCGATTCAGCTGACGGAAGCAGGGGAGATTTACATCACATATATGAAGCGGCAGCTCGATCTGGAACGGGAACTGCAGGAACAGATTTCGGATCTGGAGTGTCTGAGAAGGGGTTCCCTTACCATTGGCGGCGCCAGCTTTTTTAATGTAAGCTATCTTCCCTCAGCGATCGCGGAGTATCTGGAGAAGTATCCGGGGATTCGCATTTCCGTAATCGACGGAAGCCTTCCGGAGATTATTAACAAGGCGCTGAATAATGAGATTGACCTGTTTATCTCGCCTTCTTGGAATATGGACGAACGGTGCTGCTATGAGAAATTCCTGAGTGAAAAAATTCTGATTTGCGTTCCGCCGGCCTGGTCGATCAATGAGCGGCTGAAAGACTGTCGGATACCGGAGGAAGTGATCCTGGAGGGAAAATTGAATGGCTGGCTGAGAAAAGGGAAAAATCCGTATGTGGATTTCAGGGTATTTGAGGAGGAACCCTTTATCCTTCTGCGAAAGGAACAGCACATCGGAAATATCATGCACTGCCTGTTTGAGAGGTACGGATTTACGCCGGAACACCGGATTTCAGCGGAACAGACAATGACCAGCTATGCTCTGACGCTTGCGGGAGCGGGTATTTCCTTGATGTCAGAAAGCACCGTGGTCAAGGGACATCTGAGGGATTATCCGGCATTTTATCTGACGGATCTGGATATCTGCAACCGGGATATGTATATCGCATATCCGAAACAAAAATATCTGTCACGCGCGGGAAAAGAGTTCATATCGATTTTGAAAAACTCTTTAAATGCGCTTGAAGAATAAAGATGATTAAGAAATGAAAGAAATAAGGAGATTCTGAACATGAAACACAACATGAGACACGGAAAAAAAGTAGTTGCGGTAATGTTGATTTTAATGATGACATTATCCCTGGCCGCGTGCGGCGGAGGCGGAAATGACGCGTCTTCTGACGGAAGCGCGACTCTGACAATCGCGCATCAGTACGGAATGGCGTATGCGCCACTGGAGGTCATGAAACAGCAGAAACTGATCGAAAAGCATTATGACGGCGTGGAAGTGGAGTGGTCCACTCTGAACTCCGGATCCGCGATTAACGAGGGATTTATTTCCGGAGACATTGATGTCGGCGCTATGGGTGTCGCGCCTGCCATTACCGGGGTTACCAGCGGTGTACCATATAAAATCTGTTCCAATATGTCGGCGCAGCCTCATAAAATCATGACAAATAATCCGAATATCAAGTCTTTAAAGGATATTACGGATGAAAAGATCGCGCTTGTGAATATCGGAAGCATCCAGCATATCCTGCTGGCTATGGCAGCGGAAGAACAGCTGGGCGACGCGCATGCCCTGGATGAAAACATTTCAGCAATGTCCCATCCGGACGGAATGACCGCGCTGCTTTCCGGAAGCGTGGACTGCCAGCTGACCACTTCACCGTATGTATTTAAGGAAGCGGAAGAAGAAGGAATTTCTGAGGTAGAAGCCTTGGAATCCGTATGGCCCAGCGGAAATTCTTTTATTGTAGCAGTAGCGTCTACCGATCTGCAGAAAAACAACCCGGAACTTTATGATGCGGTCGTAGCGGCTCTGGCGGAAGCCATCGACTACATCAACAACAATAAGGCGGAAGCCGCTAAAATGCTCTGTGAAGCGGAAGACGTGGACGCGGCGACCATGGAAACGTGGCTGAATGACAAAGACTGCGTATACAGCACGGAGACAAAGGGAGTTATGGATATGGCAACGTTCATGGATAAAGAAGGGTTCCTTGAAAACGACGGTCCGGATTCCTTCAGCGATCTGGCCTTTGATAATGTAAAGGGAAACTAAAACCAAGGAAATGAGGATAAAGGGATGAAGGAAGCTAGAACACAGATTATATTTATTATCTGCTTTCTGATTGCGTGGCAGTTCGTTTATCAGATGCAGGTTTTGCCGGAACTGACGTTTCCGTCTTTAAAGGATATCGGAGAAAGTTTTATCACAGGTTTTAGAGATGACAGCCTGATGACCTATACGATGTACTCCATGTCGCTGATTCTTAAGGGGTTGGTGATAGGGATTATTCTGGCGTTTATCTTTTCCAGCATTGCGGTAGTCAGCAAGACTTTCCATGCGATTTATCATCTGGTGGTATCTATCTGCGATCTGCTGCCGGGTGTCGCTCTGCTGCCGCTGGCGATCACATGGTTTGGGATCGGTGAGCCGACGATCATTTTTATTGTCATCCATTCAATTTTATGGCCGATGTCCAGAAACATTATGGACGGATTTCAGTCGATTTCGAATATTTATATTGAAAGCGGAAGAAATATCGGACTGAAAGGAATGTCGCTTGTGAAAGGTGTTTATCTTCCAGCGGCATTTACCCATGTTCTGTCCGGAATGCGGGTTGGATGGGCGAGAGCCTGGAGAGGGCTGCTCAGCGTAGAGATGATCTTCGGAACCACGGGTTCCGGCGCGGGAATCGGCTGGTTTATTTTTATGAAGCGTACGAATGTGGATATCGCGGGCGTATTTGCCGCGTTGATCGTAATCATTATTATCGGCGTAATCATTGAGTATGTCGTATTCAATACGATTGAAAGAAATACGGTAAGAAAGTGGGGGATGGTGAGATGAGCAAGCTTCTTGAGGTAAAAGATCTGAAAAAAAACTATCACGATTCTCCGGATTCAAGGGATATTCTGAACAATTTGAACCTGACTGTAAATGAAGGGGACTTTCTCTGTATCCTGGGCCCTTCAGGATGCGGGAAGACGACACTGATCCGTTGTATCGCGGGATTTGAGGATTACGAAGGGGATATTCTGGTAGACGGTGAAAAAGTTACAAAGCCGGGAATCGACCGGATTATGGTTTTTCAGGATTTTAACCAGCTTTTTCCGTGGAAAACGGTGCAGAAAAACATTGAATACCCCCTGAAGATAAACGGAATGAAGGATAAGGCAGAGAGAGAAAGAATCGCGCAGGAACATCTGGAACTGGTGGGTCTCGGAGACTATGGGAAGTTTTACCCCCATCAGCTGTCCGGCGGTATGAAGCAGAGAGTGGCTATCGCGAAGGGACTGGCGCTTAATCCGAAGATTATTCTTATGGACGAACCCTTTGCCAGTCTGGACGCTATGACAAGAAATAAACTGCAGGCAGAACTCTGGAAGATCAAAGAAAAGGAAAACGCGACAGTTATCTTTATTACCCATAATATTCAGGAAGCGCTGGTGCTGGGAACCCGGATTGTGCTCTTTTCCAAAGAAGGAAAGATCAAAATTGACATGGATAATAACATTCCGAAACCGGTCACCCCGGCTTCAGAAGGCTATGGAGAAATGTGGAAACTGTTTAACGACGCGCTTTGGGAAGAGGACCGGTAAAGGTCCTCTTAATTTTTTGTTACGATTCATAGGCTTCCTTGCCTTTTGCCCTGTTTACTGCTATAATAGACCCGCTAAAGAGAAGGAGAATTTGTGGATGCGATCAGATAAATATAATGACCGGAATAGGGACACAAAGTTTGATACCCGTTCTTATGACGGGTGGGAAGAAACGCAGATGCTGTTTCAAAGCAGAGATAAAGAAAAAGAGGCGCAGAAAAAGAGAAAACAGCGGGAAGAGGCCTACCGGGAGTATCTCGCCATGAGGGAACATCCCAACGCCAACCGGTCGCCGGAAGAGGATGTAAAGACTTATACAAGAAAAAAAAGAAAGAAGCCGGTTCTGGAGACCCATGAAGATCAGGACATGCCCCGGGAACCACAGAAAAGACGGAAGCCAAAAAAGAAAAAGAAAGTAAGGAGAATTATTGTCATCGTCCTTCTGCTTCTGATTCTTTTAGCGGCAGCAGGCGTTATGGCTGTAATGGGGCTGATGGATAAGGTGGGAGATTTGGAAATTGATTCTTCCAATCTCGGTATTGATCCGCAGGTCGCAGAGGATCTGAAAGATTACCAGAATATCGCGCTGCTGGGAATTGACGCACGGGATATGGATGATTATGAAAATTGCAGGACGGACGCGATTATTATTTTGAGCCTGGATAAAAAGAATGATACGATCCGACAGATTTCCGTTTATCGGGACACGTATCTTCATGTAAATGACCAGTATGGATATGATAAGATTACGAATGTCCACGCGTATGAAGGCACGACAGGGACGCTTCATTCTCTGAATGAGAATATGGATCTGAATATTGAAGAGGCGGTTGTTGTCAACTGGAAAGCGGTAGCGGATGTAGTGGACGGCCTTGGCGGTATTGATGTGAAAATCCGCAAGTCGGAAATTAGTGAAATGAATAAATATATCCGGGATACGCAGAAAAATATCGGCGGTTCCAAGAAAAAGATAAAAAAAGCCGGTATGCAGACTCTGAACGGCAATCAGGCGGTAACCTACGCGAGAATCCGGAAGGACTCAGCGAAAGGGGACTATCGCAGGAACGAACGGATGAAGATCGTGGTTTCCGCGACCGTGGAAAAGGCAAAGCAGACGAACCCGTTCCGGCTGCATCAGATTGCCAGCGAGGTTCTGCCGGAAATTAAGACCAATATGAGCTCAGGGAGCCTGATGAAGGTTATGATGAGTTTTATTTCCGGCGATATGACGGACAGCACCGGATGGCCGTTTGAAACCCAAGGCTGGATTAATTACAACGGGGCCTGGTGCGGACCTCCGGTTACGCTTAAGAGCAATGTGTCAAAACTTCATGAGAAATATTTCGGGCAGCTGGATTATGAGCCGACGGAAACGGTACAGGAAATCAGCGCGGAAATTTCCAGGCGGACCGGGTACTATTAAAAATGGAAATAGAAACGAAAAAGCAGCGTGAATGAACCGCTGCTTTTTTCTCTGGAAATGCCCGCGATGGATAGCGTTTTTCGCGGCATTTATTAAGAATCTGTGAAGATCCGGCTTGCAGTTGCAATCGGGCGGTATTGTTGGTATAATAGGAGCGTTATTTATTTGAAACATTACGCAGGAAAGAGACAGAAGGGAGAAATCCATCATGGCCTCTGAGCATTCATTTGATCATACAAACGCTTCCGAAGATCTGGACAAGGCTATCTCCGGCATGAAGGAGGACGGCGGCGGATCGGCGTGGGCGGACAAGAAAAAAAATCAGAAATCAGGAAGAAAAAGTAAAAATACAGGTTCGAAAAAAAAGAAAAAGAAAGATCCGAAACAGGCAACGCGAAAGTTGTGGGTAGCGATTTTATCCCTTCTGATCGTTGTAATCGGAGTGGGAAGTATCATCGGCGCGGGTCTTACGGTCGTGCATACGCAGCTTGACAAGGTAACAAAGGTGCAGGTCAACCGAAAGGCGCTGGGAATTAATTCACGGGTCGCGAAGGAGCTGAAGAACTACCGGAATATCGCGCTGCTGGGAATTGATGCCAGAGATATGAGCGATGATTCCCAGACCAGAAGTGACGCGATGATTATCGCCAGCATTAACAAGGAAAACAATGAGGTAAAACTGGTATCTCTGTACAGGGACACCTATGTGAGCCTGGGAGACGATTACGGCCTGGACAAGATGACCCACGCTTATTATTACGGAGGCGCCACACAGACACTGCAGACGATCAATCGCAATCTGGATCTGAACTGCGAAGAAGTGGTGGTTGTCAACTGGAAAGCGGTAGCGGACGCGGTAGATCTGCTCGGGGGACTTGAGATCAATATCCGGGAATCGGAAATACGTGAAATGAATAAGTATATTAGAGATACGCAGAAAAATATCGGCGGATCCAAGAAAAAGATTCGTAAAGCGGGAAAGCAGACGCTGAATGGCGTGCAGGCCGTAACCTATGCCCGGATTCGGAAAGATTCAGCGGAAGGCGATCACAGGCGAAATGAGCGTATGAAGATCGTTCTTTCCGCGGCCTTTGAGAAGGCGAAAAACCTGGATCTGGATCAGCTCAACAAGATTGCCAATGAGGTTCTGCCAAGTATCAAGACCAATATAACGACCAATCAGATGATGGAAATCCTGTTGGCGCTGAATTCTTATAAAATTACGGATAGTGTGAGCTGGCCGTACGACTGGACAGACTGGACCTACAATGGGATCTGGTATGGACCGCCGGTTACACTTAAGAGCAACGTAACGCAGCTTCATGAAGAATTTTTCAACCAGAAGAATTATGAGCCGACGGACACTGTAAAGGAGATCAGCGATCGGATTTCGAGTCTGACCGGCAGATGGTAAGTTCTGTATGAGAGGGTGAATTGATGAAAAAAAAGTTACTGATTCTTTTTGGGGGGGCTTCTTCGGAACATGAGGTCTCCTGTCTCTCCGCGGCTTCCGTGCTGAGACATCTGGATGAGAACAAATATGAGATTTATAAAGTAGGGATTACAAAAGAGGGGAACTGGTTTCTGACCGATTCCCCTGTTTCCGATATTGAGGAAGGGCGATGGACGGAAAACCCGGGAAACCGCAGGGCTTCCCTGTCGCCGGATACGTTCGTGCGTGGAATGATCCTATACGGCGATAACGGCGTCTGTGAGATGCGAAATGTAGATGTTGTGTTCCCGGTTCTTCATGGAAAATACGGAGAGGACGGAACTGTACAGGGACTCCTGGAACTGGCGGGGATCCCCTTTGTAGGAGCGGGAACCACGTCTTCGGCGGCCTGTATGGATAAAGCGATTACGAAGCATATCATAGAGAGCACCTATGTGAAACAGGCGGATTACTATCTGACAGATCGGTTTTCCTTTGCCTCCGATCCTCAGGGAATTTTGAAAGAAATCGAAGAACACTTTCAGGGAAGCTATCCGTTATTTGTAAAGCCGGCCAACGCGGGTTCGTCGGTGGGAATTTCCAAGGCAAAAAACGGATTAGAGCTGTTTAACGCAATCCGCATCGCGGCTGAAGAAGATCATAAGGTACTGATCGAAAAAGCGATTTCCGGCAGGGAAATCGAGGTGGCGGTACTCGGAAACCGACATCCGAGGGCTTCCCTTGTGGGTGAAATCCTGGCGGCAAACGAGTTTTATGATTATGACGCGAAATATATTAATACGGAATCAAAGACACGTATTCTGGATGATGTGTCCGAGGAAAAGCAGGAGGAAATCCGACAGGCTGCCCTTACGGTATATCAGGCGATGGGATGCCGGGGTCTGGCAAGGGTGGACTTTTTCCTGGATGGAGAAGAAACGGTGATATTCAACGAAATCAACACGCTTCCGGGTTTTACAAAGATCAGTATGTACCCGAAGCTCTGGGAAGCTACAGAACTTCCTTACCGTGAGCTTTTAGACACGCTGATCGCCCTGGCAGTGGATGAGATGGAATAAATGGGAGGAAAAGGAAAATGGCGAAAGAAAAAATTAATTTTGAAGATGAACAGGTAAGACTCTGTTATCGGCATACGACTTCACATATTCTGGCTCAGGCGGTAAAAAAACTGTGGCCCGAGGCAAAGCTGGCGATCGGACCTGCCATTGATAACGGATTTTACTATGATTTTGATCTGGAACACAAATTCACGGATCAGGATCTGCTGAAGATACAAAAGGAAATGAAAAAAATCATTCAGGCAAACTATCCTCTGGAACGCTTTGAACTCCCAAGAGAGGAAGCGATCGCTAAAATGAAGGCGCTGAATGAAGATTATAAAGTGGAGCTGATTGAAGATCTGCCGGAGAACGAGGTAATTTCCTTCTATCAGCAGGGAGACTTTGTCGACCTCTGCGCGGGTCCCCACATGGAGCGGACCGGGCAGATCAAGGCGGTAAAACTGCAGAGCGTGGCAGGGGCCTACTGGAGAGGCGATGAAAACCGCAAGATGCTGCAGAGAATTTACGGAACCTGCTTCCCGTCCCAGGCGGAGCTGGATGAATACCTTCAGAAGCTGGAAGAAGCCAAAAAGCGGGATCACCGCAAGATCGGAAAAGAGATGGATCTTTTCGCCCTTTATGAAGAAGGACCCGGTTTCCCGTTCTTTATGCCAAACGGCATGATCATCCGCAACGAACTGGAAGCCTTCTGGCGGCAGGAACACAGAAAAAGAGGCTATCAGGAAATCAAAACGCCGCTGATCCTCAATGAACAGCTGTGGCATACTTCCGGTCACTGGGATCATTATAAGGATAACATGTACTTCACCAAAATCGACGATGAGGACTACGCCATCAAGCCGATGAACTGTCCGGGGTCGCTGCTGGTATACAAGAGAAAGATGTACTCCTACCGGGATTTCCCGATCCGGCTCGGCGAACTGGGCCAGGTACACAGGCATGAACTTTCGGGAGCCCTGCATGGTCTGATGCGGGTGCGGACCTTCACCCAGGATGATTCCCATATCTTTATGCTGCCGGAACAGATTACCGACGAGATTCTTGGGGTAATCGATCTGATTGATTATGTTTACAATCTCTTCGGCTTTAAATATCATGTGGAGCTTTCCACAAGGCCGGAAGATTCCATGGGTTCTGAGGAAGACTGGGAAAAGGCGACAAACGCCCTGCGGGAGGCCATGGAAAAGAAGGGCAAAGAATACACCGTCAACGAAGGGGACGGCGCCTTTTACGGACCCAAGCTGGACTTTCATCTGGAAGACTGTCTGGGAAGAACCTGGCAGTGTGGAACCATTCAGCTGGACTTTCAGATGCCCCAGCGGTTTGATCTGACCTATATCGGAGCGGATGGGGAAAAACATAGACCGATTATGATTCACAGGGTTGTATTCGGCTCCATCGAGCGTTTCATCGGAATCCTGACTGAGCATTTCGCGGGGAAATTCCCGCTGTGGCTGGCTCCGGTTCAGGTGAAGCTGCTGACGGTAACGGAGAAGTTCGCCGATTACGCCCAGGAGACCGGGCGCCTTCTGGAAGAGGCAGGTCTGAGAACCGTCGTGGATGTAAGAAACGAGAAGATCGGATATAAGATTCGTCAAGCGAGAAACGAGCGCACGCCGTATATCTGCATCATTGGAGAGAGAGAAGCGGAAGCAGGAACTCTGACTGTGCGTTCCAGTAAAGCGGGCGAACTTGGCGAGATGAAGGTGGAAGAGCTGAAAGACAAACTCCTGAAGGAGATCGCGAATAAAGATGTTTAGTAATTATGATAACAAAGAGCCCTGGCGGGGAGGCGTGTTCCTGTGTACCGCGGAGAGCACCTTTCAGGCGGATCTGCTGGAGTCTAAGCTGAAAAGCGAAGGCATTCCCTGCGTGAAAAAATATCAGGGCGCGGCGAATTTTATTGAAATCGCCATGGGAAACAATAACGCCTATCCCATCGATCTTTATGTGCCGGAACCGTTTCTGGAGCAGGCGAAAGAAGTGATCGTCCCGGTACCCATTGAAGATGACTTTGAAGAGGCAGAAGAATAGAGGAATTGAAAAAGAAGCAGCTTGCTGGAAAACATCCAGAATGCTGCTTCTTTTTTATCAGACATGTTTAGCCGCGCAGTATCCGCTGGAAAAAGCGAACTGCAAGTTGTAGCCACCGGTATCCCCGTCAATATCCAGCGCTTCTCCGATGATGAAAAGACCGGGAATGTTTTTACATTCAAAGGTCTTTAAATCGACTTCATCGAGGCAGACGCCGCCGGCTGTAGCCATGGCGGAGGAAAAGCCCGACGTACCTGTGACCTGGAAGGTGTCTTCCTTTAAAAAGGTCTGGAACGTTTTAAGCTGTGAACCGGAGAGGGAGGCGGCTTTCACAGATGGTTCGATTCCGCCGCGGCGGAGAATCTGTTCGGTAAACCGTCTGGGCAGATTCAGTTCCTCTGAGAAAAACGTGAGAGCCTGCCTGCGGTCTCCGGAGGCGGAGGGAAGGTGACTTTCCCCGGGTATGTAACATAGTTTTAATTCGCTTCCGGGCTTTGCCCAGCGGGCAAGATTCAGAATCACGGGACCGGAAAAGCTTCCATGGGTCAGCAGCAGATCTCCGGTCAGACGGTGACCGTCCAGTTTGGCGGTTACGGATTGAAAGGAAATTCCCGAAAGGCCTCCGTAAGGGTAGTCACGAACAGTGAGAGGTACGAGGGCCGGGCGAGGCGGAATAATCTTCAGCCCCAGATTTTTGAGCAGCGGGAACAGGTTTCCATCCGAACCGGTATCCGGATAAGAACATCCGCCGGTCGCGATAATTACTTCATCCGCGACGTATGTCCGGTTTACAAGGAACGAACCATCCTCCTTTTGCTCCAGAGAATCCACCGGGCAGTCTGCGCGGAGTTCCCAGCCGTTTTTTTTGTTTAAGTCCAGCAGAAGATTCAGGACGTCGCCGGCTTTGCGGGACTTGGGAAAGATCTTGCCGTCTTCCCGTTCTTCCAGCAGAACTCCGTTTTCTGTAAAAAACTTCATTAACAGCAGATTGTTTCCGCGATAAAGAGCGGAGCGGATTCGGGAACCGTTTTCTCCGTAATGTCCGATAAACTCTTTGATGCTGCCGTTGTGGGTGAGATTACACTGACCGCTGCCGGAAAGCAGCAGCTTTTGTCCCGGAGAAGACTGCTTTTCTAAAATCAGGCCTTTATCAACGGGACAGCTTGCGGCGCAAAAAAGCCCCGCCGCCCCGCCGCCGATTATAATACGTTCATACTTCATAGAAGTCCTCCTTCTATCTATAAGCCTACTATGGGTGGGGAGCGGTTGTCAAGGGGATAGGGCGCAGGTCGTATATATTTCCCCACGGTCCGGATCTGTACTTTATAGGGAAAAGATGGTATAATTCAAACAATTACGGCAGTAACGAAGAAAGTAAGAAAGGGAGTATCTATGGAAGAAAAGAAAAAAGGGATTATCAGTGAACCGGATGAAAACGGAATTCGTTATTATAACTTCGCCCAGTCAGACGGCAGACCTCCGCTTCCGCCTTCGCAGGAGGAATCGGATGGAAAAAAGGAAGCCTTCGCAGGCGGCGGTTCCGGCGGGCAGGGCGGATCTCCGAGGCGAAATCGGAAGAAACCGTTCATCATCCTGGGATGTATTCTTCTGGCGGTGATCCTGCTGGGAGTGGCATGCGGCAGTCTGTTTGAAGATGAGGACAGCAATTACGCGGATATCCGTGAAGATCACATCAGTGTTCTTTATATAGAGGGAACGATTGGCGAGGATTCCAGCGATGGATATAACCATGAGTGGGTGCTGGATCGGATCGAGGACGCAATAAATAATTCCAACAACAAAGGGCTGATTCTGTTTTTGAACACACCGGGAGGATCGGTATATGAAACGGATGAAATCTATCTGAAACTCCGGGAGTATCAGGACACGGGCAGACCGCTGTATTCGGCTATGGGATCGATGGCGGCTTCCGGCGGTTATTATATTTCCGCTTCTGCGGATAAGATTATCGCCAACCGCAACTGCTGGACCGGTTCCATCGGAGTAACGGCAGGCACCGTGTTTGATATCTCGGATTTTCTGGAAAAGTACGGGATTAAAACCGTCACGATTACAGCCGGAGAAAATAAGGCCATGGGAAGCATGACACAGCCGCTTACACAGGGGCAGCGGGAAATTTATCAGTCCCTGGTCGATGAGGCCTATGACCAGTTTACACAGATTGTGGCAGAAGGGCGTGACATGAATATCAAAACCGTGAGAAAGCTGGCGGACGGACGGGTCTATACGGCAAAGCAGGCTCTGGAAAACGGACTTGTAGATCAGATCGGGACTTTAGATGACGCGATTTCCGATATGCGAAGCACTTACAGTCTCGCGGACTGTCCGGTTTATGAGATGAAGTATGAAGACAACAGCCTGTTTTCCTCTCTCTTCCGTCTGATAGCGGAGAAGGACAGCGGCAGCCAGGGCAACGCGGCGGCGCTCCTGGAATACATGAACGAACAGGGGCAGGTTCCCATCAGTTATATGTCGGAAATACAGAAATAGGGGGCGCTGGTGAACAAAATCCTGATTATCGAAGACGACAAAAATCTAAATGAAGGAATTTCCATGACACTGGAAGGTCCGGAAACGCGGATCATTCGGGCGGAAACCGTGGCGCAGGCCAAAGAAGCGCTAAAAACCGAACCTCCGGATCTGATTCTGCTGGATGTGAATCTGCCGGATGGGAATGGTTTTGATTTTTGCCGGGAGATCCGGCAGGACTCGGATGTGCCCATTATTTTTCTGACAGCCAACGATATGGAGCTGGATGTGGTAAGAGGGTTGGAAATGGGCGGAGATGACTACATTACCAAGCCATTTAGCCTCATGATTTTGCGGGCCAGAGTCAATTCCGTCCTCCGGCGCAGGAAGGGTGATGGAGGCGCGGAAGAAGGCGAAAACCGCTTTTGCTTTGACGATCTGGTGCTGGATTTTGATCAGATGTCCTTCACAAAAGGCGGAAAGCCTGTTTCCCTCAGCAGGACGGAGCAAAAGCTTCTGAAAATCCTTACCGTCAACAGCGGACAGACGCTGTCGAAGGAAACGCTGCTTACGCGGGTATGGGAAACCGAATTCGTGGATGACCACGCTCTTCCGGTGACCATTAAAAGGCTGAGGGACAAGCTGGGAACCCATCGGATTAAAAGTATTTACGGGATCGGATATACCTGGAAAAACAATGGATAGCATTGAGACAAAGGAGGAAGCGGCATGGAAAAAAAGGCCATCAGCAACGGATGGTTTTACCGTCTGTACGCAGTCTGCGGCGGGTGTTTTCTTTTGCTTTGCGGCGCGGCTGTCCTATCCTGCTTTATGGATTTTTATATTCGTCTGGTGGTTCCGGTCGTGCTGGCCGGGATGGCGATAGTCCTGATTCTTTTTGTGCTTTCCGTCAAAAAGGGGGTACTCGCCATTTTCGGAGAATGTAACGCTTATCTGGATGACGCCATAGAGGGAAACCTGCGGCCGCCGAAGGACGAGGAAACGGAACTGGCGCTGTTTGAGGTGAAGCTTTCCCGCTTTGTCCATCTGCAGCAAAAGGCTTTTCAGGACGCCAATGTGCAGAAGGCGCAGATTGAGGCTCTTCTTTCCGATATTTCCCATCAGACCAAAACGCCAATTGCCAATATTCTGTTATACAGCCAGCTTCTCAGAGAAAAGTCCGGAGAAAACCGTGAAATTGTGGAACGGCTGGTACAGCAGTCGGAAAAGCTGAAATTTTTAATTCAGACTCTGGTAGAAATGTCGCGTCTGGAAAACGGAATGATAAAGTGCGTGCCCCGGCAGGAAAACGTAAGGGAGTTTTGTATACAGGTAATAGGCGATTTTTATGAAAAAGCCCAGGAAAAGAACCTGGACGTCCGCCTGGAATGTCAAAACGAGGTCACCGCTTTTTTTGATCCCAGATGGATGAGGGAAGCGGCCGGAAATATTCTGGACAATGCCATCAAATACACGCCGGAGGGCGGCAGGATTCAGCTTACCGTAACGCCGTACCAGCTTTTCGTATGCCTGGAAGTCGCGGACAGCGGAATGGGAATCCGAGAAGAAGAGATCCCCAGGATTTTCGGGCGGTTTTACAGGGGAAGGGAAACCGCTTCCGCCGAAGGTCTGGGAATCGGTCTTTATCTGGCCAGGGAAATGGTGACGGCGCAGAAGGGATATATCAAAGTCCTTTCCCGGCCGGGAGAAGGCAGCCGTTTTCAGATCTTTCTTCCAGCCAGGGAGGAAAAATAACAAAACTGTGATTTTTCCGAGAGAATCTGGAGATTTTTATCCTTTATGATAAAGCCATAATCGAAAAGGAGGAATCGGGAATGTTAGTACTGAAAACCGAAAACTTGAAAAAATATTATGGCAAAGGAGAAAATCTGGTAAAGGCCTTAGACGGCGTGGATCTGGAAATCGAGCAGGGCGAGTTCGCGGCGGTAGTCGGAACCTCGGGAAGCGGAAAAAGCACGCTGCTTCATATGATGGGAGGCCTTGACCGGGCTACAGAAGGGCGCGTAATTGTCGGAGGCAAAGACTTGTTTTCCATGAAGGAGGAAGCGCTGACGATTTTCCGCAGAAGGCACATCGGATTTGTCTTTCAGAATTACAATCTGGTGCCGATTTTAAATGTATATGAGAATATTATTCTGCCCATCGAGCTGGGCGGACATCATGCCGAAAAAGGGTGGGTGGATCAGATTATGGAACGCCTGGGGCTTTCGGAAAAGAAATACCAGATGCCCAATCAGCTTTCCGGCGGACAGCAACAGAGAGTCGCTATCGCCCGGGCGCTGGCTACAAAACCCGCATTGGTATTAGCCGATGAACCGACGGGAAATCTGGACAGCGCCACCAGCCAGGATGTGATCAGCCTGATGAAAACCACCAGCCGGGAATTTAACCAGACTATGGTTATGATCACCCACAATGAGGAAATCGCCCAGACCGCGGATCGGATTATCCGTATTGAAGACGGAAAAATCGTGAGAAGGTAGGTGGCGGACATGTATGAGACACAGAACAAACGGGTGATCGGCCACCTGGCAAAGGCGGATCTGAAATCGAAAAAAATGGGAAATCTCTTCATTGCCATTACGATTATTCTGGCTGCCAGCCTGCTGATGGTAATGGGACTGTTCAGCGGATCGGTTAAACTGGATATGCAGCGCAAGCTCGTCAGCGCCCAGGACGTGATTTACCAGAATGTAAACAAAGAACAGATTGGTAATCTGCGGCAGGACAGCCGGATTTCCTATATGACGCTGGACAAACTGGGGCAGCAGATGGAGGTAGATGATTATATTATCTGGCAGGTTTACTATGACGGAAGCTCGGAGACCATCAAAACGATGGAGCTGGTGGAGGGAAAGCTGCCGCAGCAGGAAAAGGAAGTCGTGGTATCAAAAGCCTATATAGAGAAACTGGGAAAAGAGGCGAAAGTCGGGATGAAAATTTCCGTACCTCTCTTGTCCGGGGAAACGGAAGAATATGTAGTTTCCGGCTTTATAAAAGCGGTTAAAAATTCTAATCTATACCCAATCGTACATTCTAAAGCTTACGCGGAAACGGGATCTGCGCTCAAAGATATTCGTTATGATGCTCTCGCGAAAATCGATGGTTCGACAGGAATGAGCCAGACGGAATTTCTGGATACGGTTCGAGATATTGGAGAGCAGGCAGGAGTGCCGCGGGCTCAGGTGAATGAGAACAATCATTTCATGGAAACCCTGCCGGAGGGGAAATTTACAGAGAATACCCTGACCATGGCGATTATCGGCGTGATCATTTTAGCTGCCGCGATTATGGTAATCTACAGCATCTTTTACATCTCTATTTCCGGAAAAACAAGAGAATACGGACAGCTCCGCACGCTGGGCATGACCCGAAAACAGATACGGAAATTCGTGCGGAGGGAAGGGATGATCCTGGCGGCAAGGGCGGTTCCCGCGGGAATCCTTCTGGGAGGGATTGTGTCATTTCTCATCCGGTCGGGCGGTTTTTCTTTCACCCGGGCGGCGGTTATGGCAGTGGTCGCTTTCGCCGTGATTCTGCTGACGATTCTGATTTCCGTTATGAAACCGGCAAAGATGGCGGCCTCCGTATCGCCTGTGGAAGCGGTACGATACTCGGCTTACACAGGGGAAAGCGGACAGAAAAAGACCGCAAGGCTGCAGAGAAAGATTACGCCCTTTTCTCTGGCGCGGATGAATACGGCGCGAAACCGCAAGAAAACGTTTATCACGATGCTGTCCCTTGGGATAGGGGGCGTGCTGTTCATCGGTGTAATGACTTACGCGGCTTCGGTTGATTCGGATCAATACGTGCGCACGGGACAGTTCCAGCTGGGAGAGTTCACCGTCTCTTTATCGGGAAACGCCACACAGACGGCAAGACACGGCGCGGCGGAAGTGCAGCTTGATAATCCTCTGACCCGGGAGGTGGAGGATGAAATGATGGAAATTCCGGGAGTAAAACAGATTCATAAAATCAGGAGCGCCTATGTTTCTTACGACTATAAAGACCAGACCAGACAGGAGGATATGGTCACTCCTTTTACAAAATCAGAGTTTTCCGAGCTAAAAGAGTGTCTGACAGAAGGCGCTCTGGATTACCGGGAGCTTCTTTCCGGGAATCAGATTGTGATACGGGCAAATGATCAGGTGGAAGAGATTTACGGATGGAGATTCCAGCCGGGGGATAAAGTTACGATTCATTATTATGACGGAGAAGAATTTTTCAAGACTTATGAAATCGCGGGTGTTGTAAAAGGATTTAAGGACGGACTGACAAACGGATGGTTCCTGCTGCCTCAGCAGGTCCTGGCGGAAACGCTTCCCGGCGTGGATCTGACGGACACTTTTGTGGTGGAGACCCGGGAAGGGCAGAGAGACAAGGTGGAAGAGCCTCTGGGAGAGATTGTGGACGCTCACCCGCAGCTGTCCATGTCGACCTTAAGGCAGCAGGAAGCCCAGTCGAGAGACATGTGGAACCAGACGATTCTGATCCTGGTATCCATTGTACTGTTTATCATTTGCTTTAGTATGATCAATCTGGTGAACACGCTGATCAGTAATTTCCTGTCTCAGAAAACCGAGCTTGCCATGCTCCAGTCCATCGGTATGAGCGGAAAGCAGATACAAAAAATGATTATTGGGGAAGGCCTGATTCTGGCGGTGGGGAATATCTTTATCTCCATTCTGTTTGGGTCCCTGGCAGGATACGGCGTCTGTCGCCTGATGGAAAACCTGGGCGCCAGCTACATGGATTATCAATTCCCTCTGATGTATTGTCTGATTTACGCGGCGGTAGTTATTCTGGTGCCGTGCGTCATTGCCTTCTTTATGATACGCAGATTCCGAAAGGAAAGTCTGATGGAACGGCTGCGGGAAGTATAGAGTTACTCGGAGCCGTGGTTTTAAGGCCGGGCGGGAAAGCGGACGGGCGAACATTTCGTTTATATCGCTATAGTTGTTCGCGCGGAAGCGGCAGGATGTCCCGCTGGGGGCAAACATGATGCGGTTTTCACAGCATATGGTTGCCCGCTTTCTCTAAATCCCAGGAATTTTACGAATAAACGTGAAGAAATTCAGCCTTTCGGGCGAACAACACTTCGGATTGTGGCGGAATGTTCGCCCGAAAGGCCCGTCACCTGCGGCTATGGGCAACCAAGCTGCCTGTTTCGGAGAAAATGTTTGCCCGAAGGACTTCTGACCAGTAAAAATAAAAAATAAAAAAGTCGTATTTGAAAAATTTTAGTGTACATTTGCTTCGTTTTTGTGTATAATAGTTTACAGTTGCGGTGACTGAAACCCGCAGTCTTTGATTTGCTCCCGTAGCTCAGGGGATAGAGCGTCGGTTTCCGAAGCCGTGCGCCGGGCGTTCGAATCGCCCCGGGAGCACCATGTAAAAACCCGCTGAAACGCAGTGATTCAAGCGTTCGGCGGGTTTTGTATTTTTGAATGATTTGTATTCGCCCGATCTAAATGGGTCTATTTGGGTGGCAAGGTGTTGCAGTTCATGTTGCGTAACGTTTCCTAAATGCTTACAGTTTTCAGGTAGGGCGATAGTGTAAAATAATTGTGGAATTTTTGAGAGAGAAATAAAAAGAGACAGTT
>JAHZHL010000018.1 GCA_019420305.1 Bacillota bacterium
TAGAAAAGGTCCAACTTCTCTTCTTGAAGTTGGACCTTTTGTCTACAGTCTGAGATGCGGCGGAAAATCCGCCGCATCTTGCTTATATGACGGGCATGCCGTCAGTCTGTTGTGAAAGTCCACACAGGGCGCTGTTTCTATGCAGGAGCCGCAGCTACGGCGCACCGGAAAATATGAAGCCTACAAGTTTTTCCGCAAATAAATCATGTCCATCAGTTGTATGCCGCATTCATAGATCGGATGGTCATAATTATCTGTAAAAAAATTTTTAATTCTATGCGACCGGATAAATCCGCACTTCTCGTAAAAAGGAACGGTCAAAGGGCTGTCTCCTGTCCCAACTTGCAAAACCGAATGCGTTCCTCTGTATTGGGCGGCAAGAAAACCGATCATCGTTTTTCCATAGCCTTTCCTCTGGCCGTCCGGTACTGTGGCAATATTTTTAATCTCAAGGATACCGCCGCCTTCGTCCGTTACAATGCACACGCATTTCACCCCATTATCCTCCAGAATATACATGGCGCCTCTGTCCAGATAACGCTCCACCATATCTTCCTGCTCGTCTGCCAGCAACAGCAAAGGAAGAAATTGTTTCTTATTTTCCTTTTGTTCGTGTAATAGCATGCTCTATCTCCTGTTGCGATTCAATGGGAATATCTAATTATTTCCCTCTCATCACCCCATTTGTCCAGTAAATCGATTCTAATCCCACTAAGATTCTTTTTGCTCATTTATAAAATCAATTTGTACAAGTTTCTTCCCGTCAGGTAATAGATGCTCTAAAGTTTTGATTGCATGGAAACCAATTTCACGCATGGCGTTCTCTAATTCATATGCATCCATATGATGATGTACCCGTTCTAAACAATCAAATACGTGAAGATATGGCGAGTATGATACCCAGTTTTCCCCTGTATTGATTTGAATAATACAGGAAACATACTTTGGATTAACTTGTTTAACAGCTTTCTGAAAGCATTTATACCCAATATACTCAATTAACAAATTTGCAACAACCATATCTGCTTTAGGAAGTTTCTCGGCACTATCTATCAAATTAATACATCTACATTCCAAAATCCCATTTAAATCCGGATATCTGCGAACAACTTCTTTTAAATAATCAGCGTTTACATCTATACCATATACCTTTTTCAACTTTGACTTTTGTATATGTTCCAGCCCATTGCCACCTGCAATCCCTAATATAGCTACGCTGGAAATCGAATACGCATCAAATTGCCCTTTCATCATTTCATTCATAGCCTGCAACTGCATAACAGAATTAAGCTGCATATGATTTTCATAATCGGATAATGGAATTTCTTCCCATGGATTTTTCATTTTCTACCTCGCCATTTTCATCAATTTCTCCCTCAGTCCATGCCATAATACCAAACTTGCAAAAATGACATATAATCGCTCCTTAATTCGCACTTACTTGTGATATGGCTCTCCTTTCCGGATTTTAAAGCTCCGGTAAATCTGTTCCAGTAAAATCACCCGCATCAGCTGGTGGGGAAAGGTCATTTTCGAAAAGCTGAGGGCGTAATCCGATCGTTTTTTCACATTCTTTCCCAAGCCCAGAGATCCTCCGATTACAAAGGTGATCCTGCTTTCGCCCCGAAGGACCAGATCTTCCATCTGCACAGCCAATTGTTCCGAACTCAGTTGCTTTCCCTGAAGATCCAGTGTAACAACATACGCGTCGCCCCGAATCTGCTTTAACAGGCGCTCTCCTTCCCGCTCCCGAACCGCGTCTTCCTCCGCCGGACTCAAGTTTTCCGCCGCTTTTTCATCGGCGACTTCCGTAATTTCCAGGCTGCAGTACCGGGACAGCCGCTTGCTGTATTCTTCTATGGCGTCTTTTAAATAACGTTCTTTTATTTTTCCAACTGCCGCGATCTGTATCTGCATTCTTTGCTTACACCTCGTACACAGGGCTGATGCGATCTCTCAAAATCACATCCATCTTCAAACTCCCGCCTATGTAAATTTCCTCTTCCTGAAGGATATTTCCAATGGTCATTTTCGCCAGCTCCGGTTCATTATTCTGGTGGCTCAAATGTCCCAGCAGAATCCGCCTGGCCTTGTCCTTTGCCTCCATCAGGCGGCAGATGCACTTTCCTGCCGTCACATTGGAAAGATGCCCTTTATCCCCTAAAATCCGCCGCTTGGTCTGGTATGGGTAATTGCACATCTGCAGTACTTCCACTTCATGGTTTGCCTCCAGCACCAGCAGATCCGCATCCATGATCTCCTGAAAAATCGCATCCGTAATGCAGCCCGCATCTGTCACAATGCTGATCTGCCGATCCGCCGCGTAAAAAGAGAATCCTACCGGCTCCGCCGCGTCATGAGGAATCGCAAACGGCCGGATACGGATTCCGCCAATCGAGAAATCCTCGCCCGTCGTAAACAGCGCCTTCTTTTCCTCCGCGACTTTGCGCTCAATGTTTGCCCATGTCGCGGCGTTTGCGTACGCCCGGATCGCAGGCGCTTTTTTTGTGACAATCGGAATACTCTTCACATGGTCAATATGCTCATGGGTAATCAGCAGCCCTTTTACCTGCTCCAAAGGCGTCTCGGTTCGTTCCAGCCCCTCAAATATACGTTTTCCGCTAATCCCCGCGTCCACCAGAAGCGCGGTATCACCGCAGCGCACCATATAACAGTTCCCGCTGCTCCCGCTGGCAAAGGAACAAAAATTCAATGACATAAATCCTCCCCTTTTCTTTTCAGCTTTTCCTTTTTATAGGATACTCCACTTGCCGGATTATTGCAAGGCTTTCGAAAAACAGGTATAATAAACAGGAATCAAATCGGGAAAGGGGACGTACATGAGAGACGACCGCGTTTTAAGAATTTACACCGACGGAGCCTGTTCCGGGAACCAGAGCGAAAAAAACTTCGGCGGCTGGGGCGCTGTCCTGGAATTCGCGGGGCACAGCAAGGAGCTGTACGGGGGAGAAAAAAACACTACCAATAATCGTATGGAAATGACCGCCCTGCTGGAAGCGTTCCGGGCGATCAAAAAAGAGAATCAGACCATTGAGGTTTATTCAGACAGTTCTTATCTGATGGACTGTTTCCGCAAGAAATGGTACAAAGGCTGGCTGAGAAACGGCTGGAAGACAGCGGCAAAAAAGCCGGTGGAAAACCGGGATCTCTGGGAAGGGCTTCTCCCCTATCTGGATCGCCACGCCATCCGGTTCTTCCGGGTCAAGGGGCATGTCAATCTGGAAAGTGCTTCCACCAACTTTGAAAAGCTGTATCGAAAATTCGTGGAATGGAACGGAGAACAGTACACCTTTGAAGATTTTCAGTATGTCACGGAAAAAAACAACCGGGCGGACGAGCTTGCCAATTTGGGAATCGACCAGGTACGCGGCGCGTAAGGGAAAGCTTCGGCCGCTGTTTTCGTAACAAAATCCTTTTTATCTCATTTGTTTCTATTTTTATCAGCGTCAGAGAGCTTCTGGGAAGCAAAAACAGGGCCAGGAAAGCGTAAATACAGATTTCACACTCCGAAGCCCTATTTTTTTATAAACAAATCAGCTTTTCTCAAATTTGTTTCCAAAAGCCTCCGCTTACTTCCTTACCGCGCTCTCTGCGCGAGTCGGTATACCGCGTCCACCGCGGTTTTCATATGCCGCACATTATTGTAAATTCCCATGCTCATACGGACAGCCCCTGTATCCCAGGTGCCGATGGTTTTATGGGCCAATCCCGCGCAGTGATAGCCGCTTCGCACTGCAATTCCAAATTCATCGTTTAAAAGCGATGCGACTTCTTCACAATTATATCCCTTTATATTAAATGCGACAATGCCGACTTTTTTCCGACAGTCAGAAGGGCCGTAAACCGTCACATTTTTCATATCACGAAGACCGCTGTCGAGAATTGCCGTAAGCTGCTGCTGGTGCCGACGGATTTCGCGAACTCCGATTTTTTCCACGAAAGCTGCCGAATATCCAAGCCCGATAATCCCCGGCGCGTTGAGGGTTCCCACCTCATAACCTTCCGGGAGTTCCTTTGGCTGCAGAATTTCTCTGGAAGCGGTACCGGTGCCGCCTTCCATAACATGTTTTATGTCAACCCCATCCCGCACATAGAGGAATCCGGTTCCCAGCGGTCCCATAAGGCCTTTGTGCCCCGGCACAGCCAGCAGATCCATTCCGCTGGCTTCCATCGGCAAATGACCGGCTCCCTGAGCCCCGTCTACTAAAAATAAAATTCCTCGCTGCCGGCAAAGACGGCTGAGCGCTTCTATCGGAAGAATCGTTCCGGTTACATTAGATGCCTGCGTGCAGATAACCAGGCGCGTATTTTCCCGGATTGCCTCTTCCACAAGGGCAATATCCAGGCTCCCGTCGCCGCGGCAGGGCACAATCGTATATTCCACGCCCTTATCGGCCAGCGCGCGCACAGGCCGCAAAACCGAATTATGCTCCATGGCGGTTGTAACCACGTGATCTCCTGCCCCAAGCACACCCTTAATGGCCAGATTCAACGCTTCGGTGGTACTGCTTGTGAAAACAATCCGATCCGGCCGTTCTATTTTAAAAAAGCGCGCCAGCGTATTGCGTGCCCGATACACTTCTTCTCCGGTTTTCCGGGACAGATCATGACCGGAACGCCCCGGATTTCCGCAGTATTCGGACATGCACCGCTCCATCGCTTCGATCATTCCCTTTGGTTTGGGGAAGGTAGTCGCTCCATTATCCAAATAAATCATGGCTTCTTCCTCCTATCATAACAGAATATGCGAAAAAAGGAGGAAGGTGTCTGGGCCTGTCCGATAAACCTGTATTTCCCCGTCTATTGTCTATTTACGTTTTAACAGATTGAGACGCTGTTTGTCTTCCTTGGAGACCCGGTAAGACTCCCGGATTTTCTGGATCGTTTTATTCTGAGTAAAATTATCCAGGCTTCCGTTCCGCAGGATCTTCTCCGTTTTTTCCGGGAATTTGACATAGCAAACAGAAAGGGTCCAGGCTACCGCCATTTTCGCGTAATAACCTTCATGGCGCACCCCTTCCATGAGACGCAGTACCGAATCAATATGTTCTTCATCTACAAAATGGCTCAGCAGCAGCACCGTTCCGAAACGAACGAAGAATTCCCTTTCATCCGACAGATAGGGCTGCAGAAAGTTCCACACCAGCTGTCGGTTTTCTTCTTTATCCGCGAATTTCAGATCTCCGCAGAACGTATCGCAGATTGCCCAGTTGTCAATCCTGGGGATAAAACGCTCTATGTACGAAAGTCTCCGTTCCGCGTCCATCTTTGCCGCTCCGATTACCATTCCCTGCAGCATAACCTCTTCATAATAAAGCGCGGTTCCGCCTACCCCTCCGGCTTCTTGCGGACAGTTTTCCAGCTCGGAAAGCAGTTTTTCCCAGTCCTTTCGCGCCGCCTTTTTAGCGGTTTTGCGCACCAGAGGCACCCGCACGCCCAGAGTCTTGTCCTTATCCACCCCCGGGATCAGGCTGCTGTTAAATTCTTTGTAGTCTGATTCCGCCAGTTCTTTCAGTTCCCGTAATATCTCTTCTCTCATTTACAACCTCCAATTCCGATCCGCCAGTTTCGCCAGTCTGGTCTGTTTTACATCAATCGCCTGTTTCGGACACATCTCCTGACAGCAATAACATTTGATGCATTTCCGGTAATGATAGGCCGGCTTTCCTCCTCGGAAGAAAATAGCTTTCTCCTCCAACGGGCATGCCTGGATACAGATTCCGCACCCTACGCATCGGTCTTTTTTGATATACGGTTTCCGGTCCAGCAACGGCTGGAAAAAGCGCAGCATATTAATCCTTCCCTTAAAATCCGCCGACCGCTCGACTTTAAAATCCGGATTGCCCCAGCGGACGGCCGCTTCCTCCACAGTCAGCGTCTCTCCGTCGGCCACTACCTCGATCTGCGCCGCTTCACAAGAGCCGACTCCGTATTCCTGCCCGTATACATTGGTTGGCACAAGCTCCGGTTCCAGACTGACCAGGGCGCAGAACACGCTGTCTAAGGCCACCGGATCCGCGGAAGCAAGAATCAGACCCATCTTCACCGGCTCTCCGGACTGCGGTCCGTTCCCTTCCATGGCGACGATACCGTCCATAATATGCAGTCTGGGTTTTACGAGAAGATTCAGATCCCCGATCATCTGTCCGAACAGATCGGCGTTTGGAAACCTGGCATGAGAAGCCCCTTTGTTAAACCCATACACACAGCCGAAGGTATTTTTCATGGCTCCGGTAATCCGTTCCAGCTGATGGGTTTTCATTTTACAGAGATTGATAATGGCATCCGCCTCCCTCGCACCTTTGCAGAGAATAAAGTGATCTGCCGCGTGACCTTCCGGGAAGTCCACCTTCTCCCCTTCCGAAAAATCCGCCGTCGGAATCTCCAGGCTCCGCGCTTCCGGAAGAATCCCGCATCCCTGAGCGGTCTGCTCCACTCCGATCAGATGGTTTCCCGGCGAATCGCCGAAGAAAAGGTGCGGATATCCCTCTTTTCTGAGTGCTCGCCCCGCAGCGGCGAACACCTGGGGATGGGTTGTACACGCCTTTTCCGGCGGACATTTTGCCAGGAGATTTGGTTTCAGCAAAATGCGTTCCTCTTTTCCCACAAACCGCTCCCAGCCTCCCAGCAGTCCGACCACTTTGCGGACAGCTTCATCCACCAGTTCCTGTCTATATTCTCTGCATTCCACAACCGCAACTTTACTTTTCAACAAAATCCCTCCCCCGCGGTCCTGCCGCGCAAAATTCTCCGTCCATTTTAACACAGGAAAACGGCAGATGCAAAACTGCACCCGCCGTTTTCCTATGTGTATATTTAGCTAAAGAGAAAGCGTTTTAATCTCGCCAGCAGCCCTTCCCGCGGCGTTTCCTGCGTTGGCTCCGGCGGCGGTCCTGTCAGAAGCGCCTGACGAATCAGCTCCTGCTGACAGTCAACCGGCTCTTCATCCACCCGTTTTTTCTCATATAATCCATCATATCTCAAATTTCGCGCTTTTACATTATCCCGCAGCATCAGATTCATAATATCCATGATCTGTTTTTTGATTCCCGGATCGAGTACCGGACAGGCGACCTCCACCCGTCGGTTGAGGTTCCGCGTCATAAAGTCCGCGGAGGAAATATACATCTGCATCTCATCCCCCTCGCCAAAGCAGTAGACTCTGGAATGTTCCAGAAAACGTCCGACTACGCTGGTGACATGTATGTTGTCCGTGTACCCTTCGATTCCCGGAAGGAGACAGCAGATCCCGCGTATAATCATATCGATCTGCACGCCGGCCCGGGAAGCTTCGCTCAAAGCGTCGATGGTCTTCCGATCCGTCAGCGAGTTAATCTTAACCATGATTCTCGCCGGCTTGCCCTGCTGCGCCTTCTGGATTTCTCCGTGAATCAGTGCCAGAATTTTGTTTTTCATGCTGTTGGGCGCCACCAACAGACGGCTGTAGCTGCCGTCCAGGTTGGCAATCGCCATATTTTTAAAGTAATTGGAAGCATCATTTCCAATTTCCTGGTTTGCGGTAATCAGCGAAAGATCCGTATATTGCTTTGCTGTCTTTTCATTATAGTTTCCGGTTCCCACCTGGGTGATCCATTTGATGCGCCCCTTCTCCATTTTGGTTATCAGGCAGACCTTAGAATGCACCTTATAGTCCTTCATACCGTAAATGACCGTACAGCCCGCGTCCTCCAGGCTTTCGGACCAGTTGATGTTATTGGCTTCGTCAAACCGAGCCCGCAGCTCCATAAGAACGGTTACTTCCTTGCCGTTTTCCGCCGCGGTCCGCAGATAATCCACCAGCGCCGCTTTGCTCGCCAGACGGTAAATGGTTATTTTTATGGAAATTACATTGGGATCGTTGGCTGCTTCCCGAATCAGCTGCAGGAACGGCCCCATTTTTTCGTAAGGGTAAGACAGCAGCACGTCCTGCTGTTCCACTTTCTTCATGATGCTTTCACCCGGCACCATCCACTTAGGCGGCTGCGGATCAAAGTGTTCATAAGTAACAGCCTGTGCCAGCTGCTGCGGAAGTTTATCCAGAAGCGGGAACACATAGGACATTTCCAGGGGGGCCCGGCTTCCGAAGACCTGCTCCCTTTTCAGATTCAGCTTTTCCCGCAGGAACTTCTCTGTCTTTTCGTCGATCTCCCGAAAATACTCCAGCCGTACCGGAGCCAGCCTGGCTCTTTTTTTCAGAACCCGTTTCATCTGATGGCGAAAATCCTCATCCTCATCTACCAGGCTGCTCACATTCACGTCCGCGTTCCGGGTGACACTGATAATCGTTTTCGCCTGCACCTTACAGTTATCAAAAATCTGGTCGATATATTCACATACGATTTCTTCCAACAGGATATAACGGCATCGGTCTCCCGGCAGACAAAGCACTCTCTCCAGAGTTCCCGGAACCGGGACAATCCCAAAGGCCGTCTTATCATGGATTTTTAAAAGCAGAACAACATACAACCCTTTATTGATAAGGTGCGGGAACGGATGATGGGCGTTGATAATCTGCGGAGAAAGAATCGGCTGAACATAATTCTGAAAATGCTCTGCCGCGAACTTTCTTTCCTTCTCATCCAATTCAGCGATCCCGATACAGGATACACCCTTGTCCGCGAGCCTTCTTTTTACTTCCAAATAGATTTTATCTCTTTTTTTATATAAAGGCGCTACGGCTCTGAAAATCTCTGTCAACTGTTCATCCGCCGTCATACCGGTTTTGTTATCAATCTGCGGCTCAGCCAGAAACGTCTGGTCGTACAGGCTGCCGACACGAATCATAAAAAATTCATCCAGGTTGCTTGTAAAAATCGAAATAAATTTCAGACGTTCAAAGGCCGGCACGCCTTCTTCAACCGCTTCGTCCATCACCCGCTCGTTAAAGCGGAGCCAGGACAGTTCCCTGTTCTGGGTATAAATGGTCTCTTTCATTCTTCCAATACTACTTTCTTATACAGGTATCCTTCTCTGACCCCGTAGCCGCTCACCAGAATTTCATTGCAGCAGAAATTGCGGCAGATTGTATCCAGAATCAACATTCCGGGGATCAGCGTATGGATCCGATCCGGTGCTACATCCAATACCTTTTTCAGTGTGCTTTTTTCCTCATCGTGGAATTCATCTAAAAGAAGCGGCAGTTTTTTCGCTGGAACGCGATCATTCTGGCGCGGAAGTCCGAACATATCATTGTTCATATTCTTCACCGCACGAATGGTTCCGCCGATTCCCACAAGGGTATGGAACTGCCTTTCTCTCAGGAATTTTATCTTTTTCAGTTCCGAAAGAACTTTTTCCCGTATCGCCGCTTCCTCGCTTTTTTTGGGGAAAAGTTTTGATACATAATTTTTATATAAGGAAAGGGAGCCAAGGCGCAGGCTGGTCGCGTCCTGGATATTCCCATGATCATAGACCAGAATTTCCGTACTGCCGCCTCCGATGTCCACCATAATTCCCTCGTCCAGATTCATCGTGTGCGCCGCGCCTTTAAAATCCAGAGTCGCCTCTTCATATCCGGTAAGCACATCGACTTTCAGTCCGGTCGCTTCGTAAATCGTTTCGATTGCCTCATCTGTGTTTGAAATATTCCGCAAAGACGCCGTGGCAAATACAAACAGTTCTTTTATTTTCGCGTGAGCCGCCATCTCTTTATACGCGCTCAACACATCACAGGCCTTTTTGATCCCTTTTCGTGATAATTCTCCTCCATCTACATAACCAATCAGACCTGCTGTGGTTTTGTTATTAAACAGAGATTTAATTCTCCCGTCCTCCACGTCATAAATGCACAGTCTGATTGTATTTGAGCCTACGTCAATCACTCCATAGGTCATTGTTTTTTCTCCTTCTTTCTTCGATCTCATAGTAATTATATCCATATTAAAATTCCGTTAAAGCTCCCTTCTGTAAATTGTATGTAAATTCTATGTTAAAAGCCAAAGCTTTTTTCAACATGATTGGGCGAGACTTGAATTTGGCGCCTGCTCTTCCCAGGTTCGCCCTTGCCTGCAATGCAAAACGCATATTTATGAACCCTCTTTCTCCTCTGCCCTTAGAAAAATCCATGACAAAATTCCCATCTTCCCCTCCACAATCTCTCTTTTTTCAAACTTTTCAATTCCAAGATCATATCTGTCCGATTTTTTGAAATTCCACGCTATCCCGGCGTTCCTATGTCCAGAGTCGGCAACATCAGTCCTGCGTCTCAATCCCGCTGCCGCTGATGGGAATCGCCTCGCCCAGATAGGTCGGCTCCGGCTTGAGCATCCATTTCACAACATCCTTATCCCTGGCAGCGATCTCTCTCAGATCCCGCATGGCCTGTCCGTGATAGACTGTCTGGTCTGCCGCGGCTCCCCATGCTTTGATACCCATCTTTTTACATCCGTAAAGGGCTCGGTACAGGTGATATCCCTGCGTGACCACAACCATCCGCTCCACCTGAAAAACTTTTTTTGCCCGGTATACCGAATCATACGTAGAAAACCCCGCGTGATCCAGGAACAGATCCTCTTCCGGAACGCCTGCCTGCAGCGCGTACTCCTTCATGGCATTGACTTCATCATACTGAACCTGCCCATGATCTCCTGACAACAGCAGCTTTGGCGCAACGCCCTCCTGATACAGCTTGATCCCCAGATCCAACCGATCCTGCAGCATATAACTGGGCGATCCGTCCGCCCGTACCTTGGCGCCCAGAATCAGAATACACTCCGGATTCTGTTCTTTCAGCTCGCGGACTTCCTCCGAAGACAGCTCTGTCTCCCTCGTTTCCACCCTGCACAAAATTCTGGCTTCTCCTGAATGAACTACATACGCGTTCAGCCCGAACACAACCGCCGCGCAGACAGCCGCCAGCAAAAGCAGCGCCAAGACTATCTTTTTCCATAATTTCATACTAATTTTCCTCCTTTATTTACACACTGCCTATTTTCAAACGAACAAATCTGTATTATTATTATAACAGGTGATTTTCGTGTGGGAAAGCAAAAGCGATTAAAATTCATTTAGGTTCTGCAAACAAATATATCCAGCTTTTATTGTTGACACCACACAAATTCAGCAGTATTATAAATCTATATAAAATAGATGTACATTATTATAAAGAAGGAGAACGGTAAAATGAAGTATGATTTTCCAGTAACAAGAACAACAACCCCGAAGGCAAAACCGGATCCGGATACTCTGCGTTTTGGCGTGGATTTTACGGATCACATGTTCATTATGGATTATGAGGAAGGCAAAGGATGGATCGATGGAAGGATCGTTCCTTATGGGCCGCTCACACTGGATCCCGCCGCGGTTGTATTCCACTACGCGCAGGAAATGTTTGAAGGGTTGAAAGCGTATAAAACGGCAGACGGGAAAGTACAGCTCTTCCGTCCTGACATGAATGCCAAGAGAACTAACCGGACAAACAACCGACTCTGTATCCCGCAAATCGATGAAGATCTCTATGTGGAAGCGATTAAAGCCCTGGTTCGGGTAGACGCGGACTGGATTCCTCAGAAAGAGGGAACTTCATTATACATCAGACCGTTTATCATTGCCGACGAGCCGTTCTTAGGCGTAAGACGGGCGAACCATTATAAATTCATTATCATTCTCAGCCCGGTAGGTCCTTATTACGTAGGCGGACTTGCTCCTACCAAAATTTATGTAGAGGATAAGTATGTCCGCGCCACTGACGGCGGCACCGGGGAAGCGAAATGCGGAGGCAACTACGCGGCCAGCCTGAAAGCTCAGGAGGAAGCGCACGAAAAGGGATACGAGCAGATTCTGTGGCTGGACGGCGTGCAGCGCAAATATGTAGAAGAAATCGGTACATCCAACGCCTTTTTCGTAATTGACAATGAAGTAATCACCGCGCCTTTAGACGGCACAATCCTTCCGGGAATCACAAGAGATTCCGTGATTGCCCTGCTGAAGAAGGAAGGGTATAAAATCACAGAAAGAAAACTCTCCATCGATGAGGTTGTTCAGGCTCATAAGGACGGAAAGTTCCAGGAAATGTTCGCTTCCGGCACAGCAGCGGTAATCTCTCCGGTGGGCGAACTCTGCTACAAGGGCGACAAAATGGTCATCAATGAAGGAAAAATCGGACCCATCGCTCAGAAGATGTATGACACCATCTACGGAATCCAGACCGGTACCGTAGAAGATACCCTGGGCTGGACCGTACCGGTGGAATAAACCGTTGCACCAAAAAAATACGAAAAAACGTGTACAAAGCAAAATTCTGCTTCTGTACACGTTTTTTATATCCTACACCAGCTGAAATCCCGCTTCCGCAAGCTGCCGCTGGATCATCTCCGCCTGCTGGCTGTCTCTCGTTTCCATTACAACCCGCAGGAAGCAGCTGTTGATCGCCATATTGGGATCTCCATTGTCATGGTGGACCGCAACCACGTTTCCGCCGCAGCGGCTGATCACAGTGCTGACGCCTACCAGCTGCCCCGGCTTGTCCAGGAGCGCAATGGTAAGAGTTGTCCGCCGACCGCTCATAATCAGGCCGCGGGTGATCACCCGGTTGAGAATATTGACATCAATATTGCCTCCGCTGACCACACATACGATTTTCTTGTTTTTCAGCGGAATCTTTCCGAACATGACCGCTGCCACCGGCACCGCTCCGGCGCCTTCCGCCACCAGCTTCTGCTTTTCCATCAGAGCCAGAATGGCGGCGGCGATTTCATCCTCTGTCACAGTGATCATCTCGTCCACATATTTGTTCACCAGCTCATAAGTGTTGTCTCCCGGCACCTTCACCGCGATTCCATCCGCAAAGGTGTCCACGGTTTCCAGCGCCTTTTTTTCATGTGCCCGGATTGATTCGTACATGCTGGGGGCGCCCGCCGCCTGCACGCCGTAGATTTTGCAGGAAGGCTTTAATTCTTTGATGGCCGCGGCCACTCCGCTGATGAGCCCTCCGCCGCCTACCGGCACCACTACCGCGTCTACATCGTCCAGCTGCTCTAAAATCTCCAGGCCGATGGTTCCCTGCCCCGCGATTACATCCGGATCATCAAAGGGATGAATAAAGGTATATCCCTTTTCCTTCTGAAGCTCTACTGCCTTTTCATAAGCGTCATCATAAGTATCGCTCACCAGGCACACGTCCGCGCCAAAGCTTTTCGTCGCCTCCACCTTACTGATGGGCGCGCCGTCCGGCATGCAGATCAGCGAAGGGATATTGTTCTTGCTGGCCGCCAGCGCCACGCCCTGAGCGTGATTTCCCGCGCTGCAGGCAATAATCCCCCTGGACTTTTCCTCGTCGCTGAGACGGCTGATTTTGTAATAGGCGCCTCGCACCTTAAAGCTTCCTGTCATCTGCAGATTTTCTGTCTTTAAATAAACTTTATTTTCATTGCTCAGCGCCGGAGCCAGAATTAAATCCGTCTTCCGCACCGCGTCTTTCAATGTAAATGCCGCATGGTAAATCCGGTCAAGTGTCATCATCCGATTCTCCTCCTGTTTGTTTCTTGTATCTATTGTAAAGCTTTTCCGCAGGATTGCAAGAGGCTTTGATTTGCAATCCTCGGAATTCTTTTTTATAATGTAGGGAAGAAAATCTTATCAGAACCGAGGAAACTATCATGAAAAAGAAACTTGCAGAATTGAACATCAAACTATCCGCGTTGTCCATTTTCCGTGATCTCCTGCGTGATCCGGTTATCGCGGCTTTTCAGAATCTGATGGCAGCGTTGGAAGATAAGGAGCTCCTGCAGCAGGTCCATGCTTACGGCGAATTTGTATCCTGCCTGTATCAAAAAGAGTCCAACCTGAGCACCTATATTCGAAACCTGATTTTAAATGATGAAAATTTCTATGTAAAAGAAAAGGCCGCGGAAGCGCCGGTATCGCAGACCGTCGAAACAGCTCTCAAAAAGGAGCTGGACACGTTGGAGAAGCTTTCCGCCGTTACTTCCGAAGCGGTAAAATCCGTCATTGCCTATAAAGGTTTTCTGCCGGACTGGGAAACGACTCCCTTTGATTTTCACTATGAATACCGCGAACGGATTCACAGACTCCCATACACAGGCTATGGAATCTATGCCAAGTATACGGTCTTTCATCTGGAAAACGGCAGCATCCAACCGGTAAAACACCCGGATACCCAAAGTCTTTCCCAGTTGTTCGGTTATGAACGGGAACGCGGACTGATCCTCAAAAATACAGAAGCCCTCCTTTCCGGAGAAGGCGCCAGCAACATGCTGCTGTACGGAGACGCCGGAACCGGCAAAAGTTCTACCATCAAAGCCGTCTGCAATCATTACGGACCTCAGGGGCTGCGGCTGATCGAAGTAAAGAAAAACGAACTCTTCCGCATTCCGTATCTGGTAGAGGAGCTTTCCGCGAACCCACTGAAATTTGTCCTCTTTATCGACGATCTGAGTTTCAGCAGCAATGACGACAATTTCTCAGCCCTGAAAGCCATCCTGGAAGGAAGCGTTTCCACCTGCGGAAAAAATATCGCCATTTACGCCACCAGCAACCGCCGTCACCTTGTAAAAGAAACCATGGGCGATCGGGCGGGGGATGAGCTGCATGTCAATGATACGCTCCAGGAAACCATGAGCCTCGCCGCCCGGTTCGGCCTGACCATTACTTACCAGCGCCCGGACAAAGAAGAATACCTGGCGATCGTCAAAAATCTGGCGCGGGAATACGGACTGGACGTCCCGGAAAAAGAACTTTTCCGAAAAGCCGAAGCTCACGCCCTCCGCTGCGGAGGCAGAAGCCCCCGGGTTGCCAAGCAGTTTATCGAGTTGCAAAAAATAGGCATCTAAGCGCGAAAATCACCATTCAGGCTCCTCTCATTTTCCATCAGAACATCACATTATTTCTGTAGAATAAAGTCACAATAATGGAAAACGAGGATAAAAATGAACGTATGCAAACGGGCAATCGCCATTGTTTCTCTGCTTGCGCTGCTCCTCACACTAAGCGCCTGCGGCAGCCAGGAAGAGATTTACGGTAAAATCGCGAAAATCGGCGACGGCAGCATTGTAATCAGCAACGGTACTTATGATCCTTCCGCGCAGTCTGATGGCGCGGCTTCCGGCTTTTATTCCGACGGAAGCCAGTCCTCTTATTCCCTCGCGGAAGAAATTGATACTGCCGGACTGCCTGAAAATGCGATTGTAAAGCTGACACTTTCCGATCACATCGTTACTGCGGTTGAGACATTGGAAACGAAAAAAGTCTCCGGAGAAGCCGAAGCGGAAGAAACGCCTCAGCGCTCCAGTCTATCCGCGGTATATGTGGTGGATGGTCAAAAAAAAGATTCTTCGAACGAAAGTTACAATTCAAGTCAACCCAACATTGATACCATCCTTGTCAAAAACAAGGGTACATTTAATATGCGCGGCGGAATGCTTACAAAGTCAGGGAATACGACTAACGAAAATAAGAGCGAGGATTATGGCCTGAACGCGCTTTTTACCGCGTCCGGCGGAAGCATCGCAACCTTGCACAATACGCAGTTTACTTCCAGCGGAGATGGAGCGAACGCTGTTTTTGCAACAGGAAAAGGTACCAACATTACAGCAGATGCGTTTGATATCTATACGTCCGGCTATTCTTCCAGTGGTTTTGAAGTAACACAGGGCGGTGTGATTGAAGCGTCAGACGGAGAAATTACAACAAAAGGCACATACAGCGCTCCTCTCGCAGTCGGATCGGGTGGCAGTTCCATACAGATTTCCGAAACTGAAATTTTAGCCAGCGGACGCCGCAGTCCCTGCATCTTTTCATCCGGTTCTATGACAGCGTCAGCTTTAACCGGAACCGCCTCGAATAGTCCCATCGCAGTTCTTGACTGCGGTTCTAAGCTCACCCTTGATGACTGCCTTCTTCTTGGCGGTGGCAGCCATGGGATTATGCTGTACCCCCAGCCATCTTCCGCTAAGACGAAAAAAGCAACGCTGAAAGTAAAGGATTCCAAGCTGACCTCTACTGCAAAGGGCTCGATGTTCTATGTATCCGGCCTGAACGCGTCAGTGGCGCTTGAAAATTCATCCCTTTATTATGATGGCCGAACGCTTGCCGAGATTCGCTCTGGCAGCCACTTGGCTCTGAAGGGGAGTAATCAGTATCTGAAAGGTCGCATAAAATGCAGCAAAGACAGTTCTGCCACGCTGAATCTTACCAATGGGAGCTACTATAAAGGCGCCATCAATACAAACGGCGCTTCGGATTCAGTTTCTATCACGCTTGATCGGAGCAGTTCATGGAATGTCGCAAACGACAGCTATCTCTGTTCCATCTCAAACCGGAATACCCGTTGCAGCAATATCCGCTCGAACGGGCATACCGTTTACTATAATAGCAGCCATCCCTCCAACGCTTGGCTCGGAGGGAAGACAATCACCCTGCCGGGCGGTGGAAAACTGGCGCCCGCGTCTTAACTAGTCCATATCGTCTCCTCTTTCCATTGTGGAAAAAGGTGCCAAAAGAACAGCCTCACGGCTGTTCTTTTTTTGCGAAATTATCTATCTGCTTTTTCCATTCGGATTTCCGCCGCCCTGGCGTGGCCGATCAGACCTTCCCCTCTGGCAAGACGTGAAACCAGCGGAGCAATTTCCCGCATAGCTTTTTTTGACATACTCTGGTACGTGCAGATCTTCAGAAACGTTCCGACCCACACTCCTCCCGTATATCGAGCCGCCCCCAAAGTCGGAAGTGTATGGTTGGTTCCCGAAGCATAGTCGCCGAAAACTTCCGCGGTATTTCCGCCGATAAACAGCGATCCATAGTTGAAAAGACTTTCTGTCACTTCCTCAAGCCGCTCGTCCGCGACATTGACTTCCAGATGTTCCGGAGCGTATTCATTGGCGTAGGCCACCGCTTCCCGCAGATCCTCCGCGAGCAGAATTTCACCAAAATCGTTCCAGGAACTTCTCGCGATTTCCTCTGTGTCCAGTTCCGTCAGCTGCCGTTCTACCGCATTTTGAATTTCGATTCCCAGCGATTCATCCGTGGTAACTACAATGCCCTTCGCCTCGCGATCATGTTCGGACTGAGCCAGCAGATCTGCCGCGATGATTTCGGGATCCGCTTCTCCATCCGCAATAACCAATACCTCGCTGGGGCCTGCTACAAAATCAATGCCTACTTTTCCGTAGCACTGCCGCTTCGCCTCGGTCACATAACTGTTTCCGGGTCCTACAATCAGATTTACCGGCCGTATTTGTTCCGTCCCGTAGGAAAATGCCGCAATCGCCTGTGCACCGCCCAAAGCGTAGATTTCCTGTATTCCCGCGAGATCCATCGCCACCAGTGTTTTCGGATGGATTTTTTCGGTTCCTTTTATCACCGGCGAACAGGCTGTGATTCTCTTTACACCTGCCACCTTTGCCGGAATCCCAAGCATAAGCGCCGTGGAATAAAGGGGGTAGCCTCCTCCCGGCACGTAACAGCAGCAGGATTCGACCGGAATGACCTTGTGCCCTAAAAAAATTCCCTCAGCCGGTGACACATCCTTCAATTCTCCTATCGTCTCTCTCTGCGCTTTCGCAAAAATTTCGATATTGAGCGCCGCCGCCCGGATATCCTCAATTTCCTGTTCCGATACCTGTGAATACGCTTCTCTTATTTCCTCCTGCGAGATACGCAGCTGCGCTCTCCCACACTGGTCAAAATTCCGGTTATACGCAATCAGAGCTTCATCCCCGCGCGCAATCACCTGCTGTATGATATCACTAACCGCTGCCTGCAGTCTGCCGCGATCCGCTTCTGTCCTTTGTTTGGATGCCTTCAATTCTTTCAAGCTACCCGCCTCCTTCTTTTTTGCTTTACTATAATATAGTATTAAATCAATTTTCCGTCAACCCGCCTTTTATAGAAACATTGTGAACATCGAGGATCTCGCGCTAGAAAAAAGCCGCCATTGCCTGCTCGACTGCGAAAACCGTTACACACGCGACTGCCGCCACCGGCAGTAACCCTTTCCCCCGCAGCGCCATAAATACCGCGGCGGCAAAGCCTGCGAGCGCCGCCGCGATCTCCGTTGTTGAAAAAAAGATCGCGGGAAACGTCATGGATGCCAATGCCGCATAAGGCACATAATATAAAAACGACTTCAAAAACGTATTTTGAATTTCCCGATCCATCAGCACCAACGGAACCATCCGAATCAGATATGTCACTGCAGCCATTACAAATACATACATATAAAAACTCATAACTGCTCCGCCTCTTCTTTCACCGGATGAAATAAGGCTCCCGCCGCGGAAGCCAGAACAGTACAGATAACAATCGCGAGTCCGGGAGAAACCTCACTGAGACCCGGCGCCCAGTAAAGCACACAGCTGAATACGGCCGCCAGAAGAATGATAACGGCAACCGCGCTTTCTTTTTTGGCAGGCGGAATGATAATCGCAAGAAACATTCCGTAGATCGCGATTCCCAGCGCGCTGCCCACCGCTTCGGGAAGCGCGGAACTCGCCGCGGCTCCGAAAAAAGTACCGCAAGTCCAGGAGGCGATACATACTGATATCACGCCGTAAATGTAATGTCTTCCAACCGTTCCTTCCTGTGTGCCTACCAACGCGAAAGCCTCATCGGTTATACCAAACGCGATTACAGCCCGCTGCGCCCTGTTAACAGAAGGTTCCAGCTTTTGAGACAGCGACAGGGACATCAGCGCATACCGGAGATTAATCACCAGCTGTGTAAGCGCCATTTCAAAATAGGGCGCGCCGGCAGCAATCACTGTCAGTCCCGCAAACTGCCCCGCTGAAGTCAAATTCGTAAAGGAAATCAAAGTTGCCCCTCCGATTTCCAGGCCCGCCGAGACAGCCGCCATACCAAAGGTAAATCCTACCGCCAGATACCCCGCGCATATAGGAATCGCATCTTTCATTCCTCTCGCAATTTCCGTTCTCATACATCTTCTCACTTTCTTTTTCGTGCGCTACCATTTTATCATAGAAATCATATTCGCCCAAGCTTGAATTTCTATGATAAATATGATATCGTTTTCACGAATAAATGGAGGTGAACATGAATATCGTACAGGCAATCGAACTGCGAAAATCTCGCAGAAGGTACCTTTCCGATCCGATCTCTCAAGAAAAAGCGGCTCTGCTGCACAGCAGAGTCGAGGAATACAATCTGCGCTCCGGACTGACAATCCGTTTTATGGAGCGAGGCGGCGGTTCTTTTTTCGGTGCGCTGAAAAGTTACGGACTCTTTAAAGGAGTACGTTCCCTTTTTATTATGAAAGGGCCCTCTGAGACCCCTCATCTCAGCGAAGCCGCCGGCTACTACGGTGAATTTCTGGTACTGGAAGCAACCGCCCTGGGGCTTGGTACCTGCTGGGTCGGCACTACGTTCGAAAGTTCCGCAGTCCGCTGCAGCGCGAGAGAACGCCTGATATGCGTCATTACAGTCGGAAACATTCCTCCGGAAGAAAGCCTGAAGGAACATCTGATCTACAAAGCGATCCACCGGAAAAGCAAACCTGTGGAATCTTTTCTGCAGACGGATCGGGAAATTCCGGACTGGTTGCGAAAGGGATTAAAGTCGGTCCAAAAAGCGCCTTCTTTCCGCAATCTGCAAAGAGTAAAATTTATATATGAATCCGGAACGCTGCGCGCCACCGTTCCGGAAACCGGGAAGTTTGATCTGGTGGATCTGGGAATTGCCAAACTGCATTTTTCTCTGACCGCCGGAGGACGTTTTGAGCCGGGAAATGGAGGCGTCTACATTCCTTCCCATAAGATATAACCACCCGAAGCGTTCTTCAGATCCGAAAAACGGTCTTGCGCAGAGAATCGTCCCTGATCGGTTCTCCACGCAGACCGTTTTTTAAACATCCATCCATTCCTCTTTACACATCGTCCGAGTGTTTCTTCTGTTTTGCCGCAACCCGCAGTCCTGCTGTTATCCCAGCCAGAAACACAACAACCGCGGCAAGCCCTCCCATCTGCTTCTTCCAATCCGAATCGGCTCTTTTAGAAAAATCCTCTTTCGGAAAGCCATTCATACTTTTTGCGAATCCCAGTTTCATAGATCCCTCCTTCGCGTTATCTCAGATCGACTTTTATCTGCTACAGCTTTTCCTGCCACTCAGCCTCTTTAAATCCGGTCAGAACCGTCTCCCCGTTGAGCACCAAGGGCCGCTTTACCAGCATCCCATCCGAAGCCAGCAGTTCCAGCTGTTCTTCTTCTGTCATAGAGGGCAGGCGATCTTTCAGTTTCAGCTCTTTATACTTCATACCGCTGGTATTGAAAAACCGTTTCAACGGAAGTCCGCTTTTTTCGTATGCGTCTTTCAGCACTTCCATAGAAGGATTATTTTCCTTTATGTCAATCGCTTCATACTCTTTTCCCTGTTCATCCAGCCATTTAAGCGCTTTTTTACAAGTTGTGCATTTGGGGTAGCAATAAACTTTCACGATTCGGTTTCCTCCTTCGTTTCCTGACTGCCGCATGAATCTTGTTCCTCTGTAGAATCCGTCTGTTCCATGTCCTTGATATTCTCAGATTCCTCTGCCGGCTCTTCCAACTCCGCCCATTCTTCCGACTCATGGGGCCGCGCATTCACCATCTCTTCCGACTCCTCGTCTGAAACAGTCTCTTCCTTCCGGCTCTCCGAAAACTCTTCCGCGTTTTTCAGCGCTTCACTTTCCTCCAGAAGTTCTGCAATATTCAACACAGGAACTTCCTCCCGCGCTTCTCCTGTATGCGGCAGACTCTCCATATCCGCCTGTACTTCCGCGATTTCTTCCGAAAGCTCCCCGCTTATTTCTGACGCGTCAGGTTCCCCCTCTATCTGAGGCTCAACTTTCTTAGCGTCTTCTAAGACTTGTTCTACAACCGAGTTCAGCTCTTCTCTGGAACGATCATTCAAGTCATTCATCGCAACAAAGACATTTTCATCCAACGTCTCCAGCGCGGATCGGAAATTCAGCTTCATGTTCAGAATATCTGCCCGCAGTTCCTTTTTTATCGTTCGCAGATCGATCCTTACATTTTTCTGAAAGTCATCACCGGTTTCTAACGCCTTTATATCCATCTGAATATCTTCCTGAAACTCATCTGACTGCGTCTTAAAGTCTCTTTTCAGCTCTCCCAGCAGAGTATCCACCTGAGTCCTCATATCATCCAGATTGGTTTGTATTTCCTTTTCAATATGATCCATCTGCAGCCTCGTTTCTCTTTCCAATTCTGCAGTTTCATTCTCAATTTCAAGATTCGTATCTCTTATTTCGTCGTAATTCTTCGACAAAATCATGCCAAGCTCTTCAATGTCCATGCTTCCTTCTTTCTCCCCCTTAGATATTACCATCCTATCACATTCTTAACTTTTACTCAATATCCTTTCAATATTTTTCCATCATATTCTTTTTTCGCGCTCCGCCGCGCTGTCCGTACGAATCCCGCGCGCGCAGCGCCATTTACCTGAACACAAAAGAAAACACCGTGCATGATCTTTTTCGCCATGCAGGTGTTTTCCTTACAGAGGGGAGATAGATTATTCCATTACCGCGCCTTTATCCGCGGAAGAAACATTCCTCTGATATCTTGCCAGCCACCCGGACTTCGCGCCGAATTCCGGAGCTTTGTATGCCGCTTTTCTTTTCTCAAGCTCTTCATCGCTGACATTAACATTGATTTTCGAAGCCGGTATATCAATTTCAATGATATCCCCTTCTTCAATATAAGCGATATTTCCTCCGGCGGCAGCTTCCGGCGCCACATGGCCAATCGAAGCGCCTCTGCTGGCACCGCTGAATCTTCCGTCTGTAATCAGCGCGACTGTTTTATCCAGCTTCATTCCCGCAAGCGCGCTGGTAGGGTTGAGCATTTCCCGCATTCCCGGTCCGCCCTTCGGCCCTTCATAGCGAATAACCACTACGTCTCCATCTACAATCTTTCCACCGTAAATCGCCTCGATGGCTTCTTCTTCACAGTTAAACACTCTGGCAGGGCCTGAGTGGGTCAGCATCTCCGGAGCTACCGCGCTTCTTTTTACGACACAGCCGTTCCTTGCGATATTTCCCCACAGAATAGCGATTCCGCCGGTTTCACTGTATGGATCGTCAACCGGACGGATAATGGAATGATCCTTTACATAGGCTCCTTCCATATTTTCACCTACCGTTTTCCCGGAAGCCGTAATCAGGCTTTTGTCAATCAGTCCTTTTTTGTCCAGTTCACTGAACACAGCCATCAGACCGCCTGCCCGGTTTAAATCGTGCATGTGCGTTCCTCCTGCCGGAGCCAGATGGCACAAATTCGGGACTTTACTGCTGAACTCGTTGAAAATATTCAGATTCAATTCCACGCCTGCTTCATTAGCGATCGCCAGGAGATGGAGCACGCTGTTGGAGGAACATCCCAGCGCCATATCACAGGCCAGCGCGTTTTTTATGGACTTTTCGTTGATAATATCTCTGGCAGTGATATTCTTTTCCACCAGATTCATAATTGCCATTCCCGCATGCTTCGCCAGACGGATTCTGCCGCTTTCCACCGCTGGTATCGTCCCGTTCCCCGGAAGAGCGATCCCGATGGCTTCACACAGACAGTTCATGCTGTTTGCCGTATACATACCGGAACACGAACCACATCCCGGGCATGTGTTTTGTTCGAATTCTTCCAGCTGTTCATCGTCGATCAGATCCGCCTTTCGCGCCCCTACCGCTTCAAACATTTTGGAAAGGCTGGTTTCTTCTCCGTCCACAAGACCGGACATCATCGGTCCTCCGGAGCATACCACAGCCGGAATATCCATTCTTACCGCAGCCATCACCATACCGGGTACAATCTTGTCACAGTTGGGAACCAGCACAGCGCCATCCAGAGCATGCGCCATAATCATAGTTTCCACACTGTCCGCGATCAGCTCTCTGCTCGCCAGGCTGTACTTCATTCCGATATGTCCCATCGCGATTCCGTCGCAGACCCCGATCGCCGGAATTTCAATCGGCGTTCCGCCTGCCATACGGACTCCAGCCTTAACCGCTTCCGCCACCTTATCCAGATGCATATGTCCGGGAACAATTTCACTTTTCGCCGAAACCACACCGATCAGCGGCCGATCCAGTTCTTCCTTCGTATATCCCATGGCGTAAAATAAACTCCGCATAGGTGCTTTTTCCACGCCCTGAGTCACCTTCGCACTTCTCAATGCCATAATACTCTCCTTTACACAGATGGGACCGATGCCCAGCACCCGTCCCATCTAATACCTTTCATCTGTTTTCTCCCGTTCCTCTCAACTCCCCGCAAAACTCACTCCCCAACTGGCGGAGCATAGTTTCGCGCCGGAACCTCCGCAGGCGCGAAGCCCCGAGGACCAGCTGCCTGGCAAAGTTGTCCGCGCAAAATTCTCAGCCTCCCACAAAACTCACTCCCCAACTGGCGGAGCATAGTTTCGCGCTGGAACCTTCGCAGGCGCGAAGCGCCGCGAACCAGCTGCCTGGCAAAGTTGCCCGCGCAAAATTCTCAACTCCCCGCAAAACTCACTCCCCAACTGGCGGAGCATAGTTTTGCGCCGGAACCTCCGCAGGCGCGAAGCCCCGAGGACCAGTGACAGAGCAAAACTATGCTCCGCCCTATTTCTTAATCCAGCTCATCAGCTTCCTAAGCTCTGTACCAGTCTTGCACAGCTGATGTTCGGACTCGTTCTTTCTTGTCGCCAGGAATCTCGCTTTTCCGCCTGCCTGGAATTCCTGAATAAATTCACTTGCGAACGTTCCGTTCTGGATTTCAGTCAGAACCTGCTTCATCTCTTTTCTTGTATCTTCTGTGATCAGTCTCTTTCCTGTTCTGTAATCACCGTATTCCGCAGTATTGGAGATAGAATATCTCATCTTATCGAATCCGCCTTCGTAAATCAGGTCAACGATCAGCTTCATTTCATGGATACATTCAAAGTATGCCATTTCCGGTTCATATCCTGCTTCTACCAGAGTTTCAAATCCGGCTTTCATCAGCTCCGTTACGCCGCCGCACAGAACTGCCTGTTCACCAAAGAGGTCTGTTTCAGTCTCTTCTTTGAAGGTTGTTTCCAGAATACCCGCGCGTCCCGCGCCGATTCCGCTCGCGTATGCCAGCGCGTAGTCCTTCGCTTTTCCGGAAGCGTCCTGATAAACCGCGATCAGGCTTGGAACGCCTTTTCCCTCTACATACTGGGATCTTACCGTATGTCCCGGTCCTTTCGGCGCGATCATGATAACATCAACGTTTTCCGGAGGAGTAATCTGGTTGAAATGAATATTGAAACCATGGGCAAACGCCAGAACATTTCCTTCTTTCAGATGCTTTTCGATCTGTTCTTTATAAATCTGAGCCTGCAGTTCATCCGGAGTCAATACCATAACAATGTCACCGGCCTCCGCAGCCGCCTCAATGTCCATAACTTTCAGACCCGCAGCTTCCGCTTTCGCGGTATGTCTTGAGCCGGGTCTCAGACCTACTACTACATTAACGCCGCTTTCATTCAGATTCATAGCGTGAGCGTGGCCCTGGCTTCCGAATCCAAGGATCGCAACCGTTTTTCCATCTAATAATCCTAAATTGCAGTCCTGATCATAATACTTCTTAATCATTTTCTTCTATCTCCTTTATATATTTTAAATTAATATAGTTGGCTCAATTTCGGGCATCCGCGTCAGATTCTATGTTCCTGAATGCCTCTTTCAATCCCGGTAATACCGGTTCTGCAAACTTCCGCGATGTCATAGCAGTCCAGCATATTCATAAATCCGTCCAGCTTTTCCGGGGCTCCGGTCAGCTCGACAATCATGCTGTCCTTGGATAGATCGATAATCTTTCCTCTATAAATCTCAATGATCTCCCGGATCGCGGAACGATCCGTTTTATCACACTTGATCTTAACCAGCAATAGTTCCCGGTACAAACTGTTTCCCGCGTCCAAAGTGAAAATATCGCGAACCACTTCCAATTTTTCTGTCTGTGTCAAAATCTGATGCAGAGCTTGTTCTGTACCGGTAAACACAATCGTAATTCTGGAAATCTCCGGATTGTTGGTTGTCGACACCGTAAGGGAGTCAATATTAAATCCGCGTCTTCCGAAGAGGCTGACCACTCTGGTCAGAACATTGGACTGGTTGTCAACCAATATACTGATTACTTCTTTTCTCAATGTTTTATCCATTTCCTGCTCCTTCCTACCCGATTATCATGTCTTCAACCGTTCCGCCTCCCGGAATCATCGGCAGAACCCGTTCTTCTGTAGCAATGGCACAGTCAATCCATACAGGGCCTTTTTCTTTAAGGGCTTTTTTAAATACATCCTCAAACTCAGTCGGAGTCGTCGCCGAGTACCCCTTCGCGCCGAAGGCTTCCGCCAGTTTAGGGAAGTCCGTCTTTCTGTTGGGGGTCGTCGCCGAATAACGCCGTCCGTAAAAGCTGGTCTGCCACTGGTATACCATTCCAAGAACATGGTTGTTCATGATAACGGTTATAATAGGAAGATTCTCACTTACTGCAGTACAGGCCTCATTAAGGTTCATATGGAACGATCCGTCTCCGGTGAAGTGGATAACTCTCTTCTCCGGACATCCGATCTGCGCCCCAATGGCGGCTCCGTAACCGAATCCCATTGTTCCCAGCCCTCCGCTGGTAATAAAATCCTTCGTGCGGTCATGCTTCAGATACTGGGCTGCCCACATCTGATGTTGTCCGACGTCGGTTACATAAATGGTCTCTTTATCGGTCAAATCACAGACAGCTGTCACAATCTCGCTCGGATGCAGTTCCGCGTCCTGGCACTTTACATCGCCTGTCTTTTTCTTCCATTCCGTAGACTGGGCGACCCATTCCGCGTGATCACGCTTTTCAATCAGCGGAAGCAACTTCTGCAAAAAGTCCTTCACATCGCTGATCACGCTTTTATCTACAAGCACATTTTTGTTAATCTCGCTCTTGTCAATATCTACCTGAACCTTTTTCGCTCTGCGCGCGAACTTTTCCGGGTTTAAAGCTACCCGATCGCTGAACCGGCAACCCAGAGCGATCAAAAGATCCGCCCGATCCACCGCTCTGTTCGCCGCGATGCTTCCGTGCATGCCGATAAGCCCCAGGTTTCGTTTATTCTCATAACCCAGAATTCCTGCCGCCATGAGGGTATATGTAGCCGGGATATCCGCGATTTCCAGCAGTTCATTCAGTTCATCGCCGGCGTCAGAAGCGGCTACGCCTCCTCCGAAGTATATCACAGGACGCTCCGCCCGATTAATCATTTCCGCGATTTCCGCTACTTCCTTTTCATCCGCCTTCGGATTCGGCTGAAGCGGGAGCGGTTTTCCTTTTTTGTAATCAATGGTAGCCGCGGTTACGTCCTTTGTAATGTCAATCAGTACCGGACCTTTCCTTCCACTGTTTGCGATCCGGAAGGATTCTCTCAGCGCGTGCTCCAGATCCTCAATGCGGTTTACAAAGAAACTGTGCTTTGTAATCGGCAGTGTCACTCCTGTAATGCAAATCTCCTGAAACGCGTCCCTGCCAATCAGGTTGTCCGGAACATTTGCTGTAATCGCGATCATTGGAATGCTGTCCATGAAAGCTGTTGCGATTCCCGTAACCAGATTGGTCGCGCCCGGACCGCTGGTCGCGAAGACGACTCCGGTTCTTCCGGTTGCCCGGTAATAGCCGTCCGCCGCGTGGGCCGCTCCCTGTTCATGCGCAGTAAGGACGTGCTTGATTTTGTCCCTGTATTCGTACAGGACGTCGTATAGATTCAGCGCGGTTCCGCCCGGATAGCCGAATACCGTATCTACACCATGTTCTAACAAAACTTCTGCCACTAACTGTGATCCTGTTACTTTCATTTCGCATTCATCCTTTTCTTCCATAATAAATTTCTCATTCGCACTTAAATATATACACCATTTTTGCCTTGAGTACAACCTATTATAACGTATTTTTCAAGAAAATCAACCCACTCTTGTTATTTTTAACAATTAATATAATTTTTTTATGTGTTTTTTAACAAAATTCTACAAATCAACCTCGCCAGCCTCATCGCGCATATATTTTCTCAATTTTCTAATTAATAAAAAATTGACATTTATCTGATTATTCTATATAATAACCTTAAATAAACATTAAACTTTATCATTAATCTTTTTTTAAGTTATTTTGTCAGAGATTGCAGTTTGACACTGTCATACTAGGAGGTACCCTTATGAATGAAAAACAAAAGGCGTATTCGACCATACTGCGTACGCTTCCCGCAACGGATGCGCGGACAGAGGTTCTTTTCCGGCAGGCCGGCGACGGATTTCTGCAGATTGAGTACGGACATGAGCAGCGGCTGTATGTTCCGGATTCCTTCCGCATTCTGGCCATTGACGCAAAAGTGAAGGAAAAGGGAATTGACGGTCTGATCGAAACCGTTCCGGGGCTGAGAACGAATATGTTCCATTTTGATCCGCTGATTCTTCCTGTTGAACGTTTAATTGACGAAATCGCCGAATGCGAGGATCAGCTGAATTCTCTTGACAATATGGTAATTCCTTCAAGACTGATCCGGCTGCCGGTCGCCTTTGAAGACACTGAGACGAAAAAGGCAGTAGAAAAATATCTTCAGCTTATCCGGCCTGACGCGCCTAACTGTGAAGGCGGATACAATCTGGAATATATCGCCCAGTGTAACGGCGTCTCTGTCAAAGAAGCGAAAGAAAAATTTATGGAAACCGAATGGTTCAACAGCGGCTGTGGATTCTGGCCCGGAGGCGGTTTTTTCTGGCCGCTGGATCCCAGATGCGCTCTGGTTGTTCCCAAATATAACCCGCCGAGAACCTGGACTCCGGAAGGTTCCGTCGGCCTGGGCGGCCCATGCGCTTTTACCTATACAACACCGACTGGCGGAGGTTATCAGCTGATGGGGCGCACGATCCCAACCTTCCAGTTTGCGATGAAGCATCCTCAGTTCGCCGATACCCCGTTCCTCTATCGAAATGCGGATCGCATCAAATTTTACGAGGTTTCCGAAGAGGAAGTCCTGAATATTTACGAGCATGTCCACAACAAAACCGATTATCAGTATGAAATCGAGGAAGGCGAAATTGTTGTAAAAGACTACATTAACTGGCTGAACTCGGAAAAAATTCAGGCGGAAGCCGCACAGTTCAACAAACAAAGACAGGAAGGACTCGAAAAAGCGCCAAAGCTTTAAGGAAAGGGAGGGAATAAAATGTTGAAAATCATACAGGGCGGCGTACAGGCTGTCGTGGAAGACTGGCCGGGAAGGCTGGGATATATGGGCGCAGGAATGGCGCCGGCCGGAGCAATGGATAATGTTGCTCTTGAATTCGGAAATCTCTTGGTCGGAAATGAAAAAGGCGAAGCCGGCATCGAAATCGCGGTCGGTATGTTCAACGCACAGTTTGAAAAGGATACAGTGATTGCAGTGACCGGCGCGGATCTTGGCGCAACGCTTAACGGAAAGAAACTCCCCATGTGGGAATCTGTCCGTGTTTCAGCGGGAGACAAGCTGAAATTCCGTACATATGGAGAAAACGGGTTCCGCGCCTACCTTTCCATTGCGGGAGGCATTGACGTCCCCGTATATCTGGGAAGCAAGTCGACTTGTCTGTTCGGCGGCTATGGAGGCTATGAAGGCCGTCCCCTGAAGACCGACGATGTTTTGGAGACCGGTTCTCCTTCCGCTCCGCTGACAGAGTTGGAAGGCAGAAAAGTCCTTCCGGATAAGCGCCCTGTCTATACAAACGAGATCCAACTGAGGCTAATCCCAGGAATGAACGCTTATCCAGACTTTGTAACCGAAGAAGGCATGGACTATCTGTACAGCAATAAATTCCAGTTTTCAGTTAATTCCAACCGTTCCGCGTGCAGACTGGACCCACTCCCGGATTACTTCTTTGCCCGAAAGGACGGCGGCGCCGGCGGTTCTCATCCTTCCAACATTATCGACCATGCCTACAATATGCGCGGAGCGATTAATGTAACCGGGAACACCCCTTCTCTGCTGATTGCGGACGGTCCCACCCTCGGAGGGTTTATGTGCTGCGGGAATGTCATCAACGCGGATTTGTGGAAAATCGGGCAGGCCGCTCCGGAGCGGGACTACGCGTGCTTTGTTCTGTCTACTCTTGAGGAGGCGGTTGAAGCGCGGAAAGCTCAGGCAGAATGGCTGTCTATGGACTCTATTGCGATGTAAGGAGGTATGGAAATGCGAAAAATTGATGTGAATGTCGATATGGGCGAAAGTTTTGGACGTTATACCCTCGGAAATGACGAAGAGCTGATGAAATATATTTCCTCAGCCAATGTTGCTACCTGTTTTCACGCGGGAGATCCTCTCGTTATGGAACAGACCATAAAGTGGGCCAAACAATATGATGTTGCCGTCGGCGCCCATATCGGTCTCCCTGACAAACAGGGATTCGGCAGACGCCAGATGGATCTTACCGCGGAAGAACTCCGGGCGGATACACTCTTTCAGATTGCCGCAATCGACGGAGTCGCGAAGACCTATGGTATAAAACTGCAGCATGTAAAACCTCACGGCATTTTATATCGGATGGTTTCGGAATATGAACAATATATCGATCCATTCCTGCAGGCTATAAAAGATTACAATCCGGAGCTGTTCATTATGCTGCCCCCGAATACGCCTGCCTTTGAACGCGGAAAAGAAATGGGACTGCGTATGGTCGGAGAAGCGCTCATCGATCTCAGTTATGATGAAGACGGCAACTGGGTAATCGAACGGACAAAGAAAGCCAGAAGCCCCCAGGATGTTGCCGAGCGGGCAGTTTCTGTAGCCACACAGAAAAAAATCGCCACTGTCAAAGGCGACCTGATCGATATTGACGCATGTACAGTCTGCATCCATGGCGACGCGCCGAACGCAGTCGAAGAAGCGGCTGTCGTAAAGAAGGTACTGGAAGAAAATGGCGTAGAAATTGCAAATCTTTTTAAAATCTTATAAACACAACAAGGAGGTTCACTATGGGTTATGAAATCAAATCCCCTCTGCCCGGTTCTATCTGGGAGATTAAGGTCAGTGAGGGACAGGAAATCAAAGAAGATGAGGTCGTTATTATTCTGGAAGCCATGAAAATGGAAAACGAGATTCCTGCAGATTTTGATGGAACCGTGAAAAAAATTCTGGTAGAAAAAGGCCAGACTGTAAAAGCGGGCGAAACCTTAATCGAAGTTGATTAATCCACAGCAGGCCGGCCAGCGCGGCCGGTCTGCTTCTTTCATTTTATCCCGCACCACCGCGAATCCTAATCATTGAACGCAAAAGGAGGGGGCAGATTTAAATGGAACGCATCCTGATCTTTAGCCAGCAGAAGCTGCTAATCACACAAATTTCAGACGCCATAAGCAAGCTGGAACCGGAAAGCGAGCTCCTCTGTTTTACCGACCCGATCGACAGCCTTTCTTTCACAGCGGAATCTCCTTCTCTAAGCGGTGCTGTAATAGACATTGATTCGGACGCCTGTTCTTCCCTGCGTTTTTTAAAGGTGTTTCATACGCTGGATTCCTCCCTCCCGGTTATCTTTCTTTCCAAAAGCGGGAAATACGCGGTAGAAAGTTTTCAATATGGCGCCGTCGATTATCTTAATTCTCCGTTCAGCATGCAGCGCCTGCGGGAAGCATTGGACAAACTGAAAGAAAAGCATACAACCAAAAACATCCGCCGCGTTTATATAAAAACCTTTGGCTCCTTTGAAATCTTTGTGGGAGATACGCCTATCTCCTGGAAAAATTCCAAAACAAAAGAACTGCTGGCATTTCTCATAGACAGCAGAGGCGCCGAAGTAAGCAGCGACGCCATTAAACAGACGCTCTGGCCGGATGTGGATGAAAAAAAGGCGTCTTCCAATTATCACACAACCCTTCATAATCTGAGAAAAAAACTGGCCTCTAACGGTCTGGAACATCTGTTGCTGGGAAGCCGCGGAAGCCAGAGAGTCGACACCAGTATTTTTGACTGTGATCTGTATGACTTTGAGCGCTGCGCAGAAGATGGGAGCCCTGCGGCCTGCAGACAAGCCTTTTCTTTATACAAGGGCCGCTATCTGGAAAATAACGCCTATCCCTGGAGTCACTTTACGAAATTGAGAATTGATATCCAGTTTGAGCAGCTTTGTCATAACGTCTGAAAAAATCCCATTTCGTCTTCTCGTAAAACAATTTGACAGATCTCTGGATTTTGTTTATAATCCCTTTTGTCCGATTACAGACAAAAGGAGGTCTCACGCTCATGAATACTTTAACTACACAGGCATGTCTGAGAACATACAATCGCCTGTTCAAGGAAAATGACGAACTTTATCATGAAATTGCGCGCTGCTTTGGTTTATCCGACTGCGCTCTCTGGATTTTGTACACCATACGCGAAGAAGAACAAGCTCTCACACAAAGCGACATCTGTGAGAGTTTATTTCTGCCCAGGCAAACAATTCATTCCGCGATAAAAAAGCTGGAAGAAGAAGGAATGCTGACGCTGCGTTACAAAGAAGGCAACCGAAAGAACAAAGAACTGGCTCTTACAAAGCAGGGACAGCTTCTGGCGGAACGCACCGCCGATCAGGTAATCGCGGCAGAAGAACGGGCGCTGTCCCATTTGTCCGAAGCCGAACGCTCCCGGTTCCTCCAGCTCTATCAAAAATACATCAATCAGCTGCGCAAGGAACTGACGGAAATTCAATCCGCTCAATTATCCGAATCAGAAACAGGAGGGAAAAAATAACATGGAACAATCACATAGTCTTACAGAAGGTAAAATTCTCGGCTCCCTGATCCGTTTCGCGCTGCCCGTATTTCTGGCGCTGTTTCTTCAGGCCCTGTACGGCGGTGTCGATCTGCTGGTGGTGGGACAATTCGCCCATACAGAGGACGTCTCCGGTGTAAGCAGCGGCAGCATGCTGATGCAGACCGTAACCATGATTATTACCGGTCTCTCCATGGGGATTACAATTCTGGTGGGCCAGAGAATCGGCGCGCGAAAGCCGGAGGAAGCGGGCCGCGCCGTCGGAACGGGTATTTGTCTCTTTGCGGTATTTGCCGTTATTCTGACAATCGTCCTCGTCTTCGGTTCCGGCATAATCGCGGAGCTTCTCCACGCTCCCAGAGAGGCCTTTGATGAAACCAGCATCTACATCCGCATATGCGGCGCCGGGGCTGTTTTTATCGTAGCCTACAATGTTCTGGGGGCGATTTTTCGGGGAATCGGCGATTCTAAAATGCCGCTTCTTACCGTAGCGATTGCTTGCGTGCTGAATATTCTCGGAGATCTGCTTTTTGTGGCAGTCTTTCATATGGGTACCGCCGGAGCCGCGCTGGCGACCGCCATGTCCCAGGCAGTAAGCGTCCTGGTTTCTCTGCTGATCATTCGAAAACGCGCTCTGCCTTTCCGCTTTTCCAGATCCTACATACGCTTCAATGGATCCATTATTCGCACCGAACTGAAGCTCGGCTCGCCTGTGGCGCTTCAGGAACTGCTGGTCGGCATGTCCTTTCTGATTATCCAGACGATTGTAAACACCATGGGTGTCATCCCTTCCGCCGGTGTGGGCGTAGCCGAAAAGGTGTGTACGTTCCTCATGCTGGTGCCGTCCGCTTACATGCAGTCCATGTCCGCCTTTGTGGCGCAGAATATCGGCGCGGGAAGACAAGACCGCGCGAAAAGCGCGCTGGGCTGCGGAATCGCCACCTCTGTCGCGGTAGGAATTGTCATGGCCGCCCTCGCCTTTTTCTTTGGAAATCTGCTGGCTGCTATCTTTTCGAAAGATCCGCAGGTTATCGCGGCTGCCCACACCTATCTGCGCGCCTACGCCATTGACTGTCTCCTGGTTTCCCTGCTTTTCTGTTTTACCGGATACTACAACGGCTGTGGAAAGACGTTCTTCGTTATGATTCAGGGGATTGTCGGAGCTTTTGGCGTCCGGATTCCGTTCGCTTATCTTATGAGCCAGCTGGCAGGCACCACACTGTTTCATATCGGTCTGGCTACACCGGCATCTTCCCTTGTACAGATCATTTTATGCCTGATCATGTTTGTTCATCTCGGCAAAAAGCAAAAACGCAAAGACAAAAAACCTGTTGACAAACAAGCCTCTTAACCTTTATACTAAGAAATAACTTTTGAAATTTCATATTGCTGCGTTGAAGGGAATAAATCAGCACGCAGGGATCTCACAGAGAGCGGCCGGATGGTGGAAGCGCCGCAGATTCAGAGGCTGGTGTCTCACCCCGGAGCAGAATCTTATGAGCGGGTCTTGGTGATAGCCTTAAGACCAATAAGAGTGGTACCGCGGAAGTTTGAATGTGAACCTTCGTCTCTTGTGCAGGAATCTGTATAAAAGGCGAAGGTATTTTTATTAGGGTAAAGAAAGGAATCAAACTGGAAATGAAAAACTATGACAAGTATAAACCGGGTTATTTCCCTCCTCCCGAGGAGTGCCTGGACTGGGTAAAAAAGGATCATATTGAAAAGGCACCCATGTGGTGCAGCGTTGACTTGAGAGACGGAAACCAGGCGCTCATCGTGCCCATGTCCCTCGAAGAAAAGCTGGAGTTTTTCCAGTTCCTTGTCAAGCTGGGTTTTAAGGAAATTGAAGTGGGATTTCCGGCTGCTTCGGAAACCGAATATGAATTCCTGCGTCGACTGATCGATGATAACCTGATTCCGGATGATGTCACGGTTCAGGTGCTGACGCAGTCCAGACGGCACATTATCAAAAAGACCTTTGAGGCCTTGGAAGGCGTAAAGAAAGCCGTTGTGCATCTGTACAACTCCACTTCCGTCGCCCAGCGCGAACAGGTTTTCAAAGCCAGCAAAGAAGAAATCACGGAGATCGCGACAAGCGGCGCGAAGCTGATCAAAAAATACGCGGCGAAATATCCGGATACGGAATTTAATTTTGAATATTCCCCGGAAAGCTTTACGGGAACGGAAATGGAATTCGCCCGCGATATCTGCAACGCGGTCATCGACATCTGGGAACCGACTCCGCAGCAGAAGGTTATTATCAACCTCCCGGCAACGGTTTCCATGTCCATGCCCCACATTTACGCCAGCCAGATCGAGTACATGAGCAAGCATCTGCACAATCGGGAAAATGTGATTATTTCCCTCCATCCGCACAATGACCGGGGCACCGGCGTCGCGGACGCGGAACTTGGAATCCTGGCAGGCGGAGACCGAATCGAAGGAACGCTCTTCGGAAACGGCGAACGTACCGGAAATGTGGATATCGTTACATTGGCTATGAATCTGTTCTCCCATGGTGTTGATCCGCAGCTCGACTTTTCCAATATGCCGGAAGTGGTGGAAATGTACGAACGGTTTACGGATCTCAAGGTACATCCTCGCCAGCCTTACGGCGGGCAGCTGGTATTCGCTGCGTTCTCCGGTTCTCATCAGGACGCGATCGCCAAGGGAATGAAGTGGAGAAAGAGCAAGGAGCTTCATCAGTGGACGGTCCCTTACCTGCCAATCGATCCGAAGGACGTCGGACGGGTCTACGAGGGAGATGTCATCCGCATCAACAGCCAGTCCGGCAAAGGCGGCATCGCGTACATTCTGGAGCGGGACTACGGCTTCGATCTTCCAAAGCCGATGCGCGAGGAAGTGGGTTATATGATGAAGGGTATTTCCGACAAGGCGCATAAAGAACTGTCTTCCCAGGAAATCTTCGATGCCTTCAGCAAAGAATATATCAACTATTTTGATCCGATTGACATCACGGACGCTACTTTTAAAAAGGTTTCGACTTACAAGTCCGATGATGGTATGATTGTAGATATGCGAGTCGATATCGGAGGTGACATTTTTGAGGTCACCGCGGAAGGGAACGGACGGCTCAACGCCATTAACAACGCGTTGAAAAAGACGCCGTACCACTTCGACTACACCCTCATCTCATATACGGAGCACGCGCTGGAAACAAGCTCCAGTTCCAAAGCCGCGGCCTATATCTGCATTGAGGACAGCGAAGGCGTGCAGTACTGGGGCGTGGGGACACATGACGATATCATCCTCGCTTCCGTAAACGCGCTGGTAAGCGCCCTTAACAGAGAAAACCGCATGCACAAATTTGTGAAATAAAGCCACAAAAGGAGGAATTAAAATTATGGGTATGACAATGACACAGAAAATCCTTGCCGCGCACGCCGGCATGGATCACGTGGAAGCCGGCCAGCTAATCCGGGCAAATCTGGATATGGTTCTGGCAAACGATATCACCGGCCCGGTTGCCATCAACGAATTCGAAAAGGCGGAATTCGATCATGTGTTTGACAAAAGCAAGGTTTCCCTTGTAATGGACCACTTTACGCCAAACAAGGATATTAAATCCGCGGAGCAGTGCAAGCAGTGCCGCACCTTCGCGAAACGCTTTGATCTGGATAACTTTTATGATGTCGGCAACATGGGTATCGAGCACGCGCTGCTTCCGGAAAAGGGCCTTGTGGCCGCCGGAGACGCCATTATCGGAGCTGACTCTCACACCTGCACTTATGGCGCTCTGGGAGCATTTTCCACCGGAGTTGGCAGCACCGATCTGGCCGCCGGCATGGCCACCGGCCAGGCGTGGTTTAAAATCCCTTCCGCCCTCAAGTTTGAACTGAAGGGAAGCCTTCCGGAAAATGTAAGCGGAAAAGACGTGATTCTGCACATTATCGGGATGATCGGCGTGGACGGCGCACTTTACAAGTCTATGGAATTTACCGGAGAAGGGGTAAAAAGCCTTTCCATGGACGACCGCCTGTGCATTACAAATATGGCCATCGAAGCCGGCGCGAAAAACGGAATTTTCCCGGTAGATGAAATTACAGAAGAGTATATGAAGGGGCGTGTAAACCGCCCGTGGAAGAAATATGAAGCCGACGCGGACGCGGTTTATGATGAAGTCTACACCATCGACCTGTCCGCCTTGAAGCCGACGGTTTCCTTCCCGCACCTGCCGGAAAACACGAAAACCATCGATGAAGTGGGAGATATTCCGATTCAGCAGGTTGTTATCGGCTCCTGCACCAACGGACGGCTCAGCGATATGAGAATCGCCGCGGAAATTCTGAAAGGCCGCCATATCCATCCGGACGTGCGCGGAATCATCATTCCCGCCACGCAGGAGATCTATAAGGATTGTATAAAGCTCGGCTATCTGGACATCTTTATCGACGCGGGTTGTGTTGTTTCCACTCCGACCTGCGGACCGTGCCTGGGCGGACATATGGGAATTCTGGCGGCAGGCGAACGCTGTGTCGCTACCACAAACCGGAACTTCGTCGGCAGAATGGGCCATGTAGACAGTGAGGTATATCTGGCAAGTCCCGCGGTTGCCGCGGCTTCCGCCATTGCCGGAAAAATCAGCGGACCGAAAGGAGGCAGATAAATATGGACGCGAAAGGAAGAGTACATAAATACGGAAACAATGTAGACACGGACGTAATTATTCCCGCCAGACATCTGAACACACAGGATCACAAGGAACTGGCATCCCACTGCATGGAGGATATTGATAAAGAGTTTGTCAATAAAGTGAAGGAAGGCGACATCATGGTTGCCGGTGACAACTTCGGCTGCGGCTCCTCCCGGGAGCACGCGCCTATCGCCATCAAAGCCAGCGGCATCAGCTGCGTCATTGCCAATACCTTCGCCCGCATCTTTTACCGCAACGCCATCAACATCGGCCTGCCGATTCTGGAGTGCGCCGAAGCCAGCGAGAAGATTCAGGACGGTGATGAAGTAAGTGTGGACTTCAATACCGGCGTTATCACCAATATCACGAAAAACGAGACGTATCAGGCGCTGCCGTTTCCGGATTTCATCAAGGATATCATGGCAAAGGGCGGACTGATGAACAGTTTGAAAAAATAAATCGTAAAAATACCGGCTGGAAAACCCGGCCGGTATTTTATTTTGGAATTCCCCTGAAATTCCATCTATCCCAATTCCCTAATTCACTTTATTTTTTACAACACACACTTTTATCTATCTGACATTCTTATTTCTGTGAAACTTTGTTTTTCACAGCAGCCCCGCAAAATCCGAGCGCAATCACGACTACCGCGGCTGTTCCAAACAACACCTTTTTCATCTTCATATACTCTGTCCTTTCTTTTTCCTCTGAATCACTTTATATTCTTATTATACCTGCCAATTATTAACGAATCCATTGATTTATCTTACAAACTTCTTACATTTCTGTAAGTATCTTATTACAGGCACATGGTCATGTACGGCGGAATACAGATTTTGTCCGCATTCAAACAAAACGCAATATAAATCATTCACTAAACCTGACAATACGCAATGTAATTAATGTCTAAAAACTGATAATTCACATTTTATATAGTATCCTGCCTGTCACAAACACATCCGGCATCCGTAAGAAACTCTCCTCTCTATCGAAAGGATTCCCTCTGACAGCGCGGATGATGCACTCCTGGTTCTATGAAAGAATTGCAAAACCTTCCGATTATGTTTATAATAGTTCCATAACCGCAATCACAAATAAAGGAGAACAGATTATGAATTACAAAATCGCAGTCGTTCCCGGAGACGGAATCGGCCCTGAAGTCATCGACCAGGCGCTGCGTGTCCTGGATCGGATCGGAGAAAAATATAACCACACCTTTACTTATACAAAAGTTCTGGCCGGCGGCGCGGCCATTGACGCCACAGGAAAATGCCTGCCCCAGGAAACAATCGACGTCTGCAAAGCCAGCGACGCTGTTCTGCTGGGAGCGGTCGGCGGCTGGAAATGGGACAACCTGCCCGGTGACGAGCGGCCGGAACGCGCGCTGCTGGGTCTGCGCAAGGAATTAGGTCTCTTCGCCAATCTGCGCCCCGCCATGCTCTTTGAAGAACTGAGCCAAGCATGCCCTCTCAAGCCGGAAATCATCGAAGGCGGACTGGATCTTGTCGTTGTCCGCGAGCTGACCGGAGGAATATACTTTGGAGAAAAAGGCACAAAGGAAACAGAAATGGGACCTGCCGCCTATGACGTGGAGCTCTATTCTGAAGAAGAAGTACGCCGCATCGCCATCGTCGCCTTTGATATGGCAATGAAGCGGAACAAAAAAGTAACCAGCATTGACAAGGCAAATGTCCTGGAAAGCTCCCGTCTCTGGAGACGTGTTGTGGCAGAAGTCGCCAAGGATTATCCGGAAGTGGAGCTGAACAACTTATATGTGGATAACGCGGCCATGCAGATGGTTCTCAATCCAAAACAGTTTGACGTCATCGTTACCAGCAATATCTTCGGAGATATCCTTTCCGATGAAGCCAGTCAGATTACCGGTTCCATCGGTATGCTGCCTTCCGCCAGTCTGGCGAAAGGGAACTTCGGCATGTACGAGCCGGTTCACGGTTCCGCGCCGGATATCGCGGGGCAAAACAAAGCAAATCCGATGGCAACGATTTTGTCCGCGGCTATGATGCTGCGCTATACCTTTGGCCTGGGCCAGGAAGCCGACGACATTGAAAACGCGGTGAAAAAGGTTCTGTCCGACGGGTATCGCACTCCGGATCTGATGGCAAACGGAGGGAAGGAAATCGGCACCAAAGAAGCCGGAGAACGGATTACCTCTGCCATTTAATAAAACGTTTCATTTTTATGCAGCCTCTGACCACAGGGGCTGCTTTTGTGTTCTTTTTATTTAACAAAAAATTTACACGCATTTAATCCCTCTGTGGTAGACGCGCTGTCAAATGCCTTTTATACTTCAAAGAAAAAGAATAGATAGCAAAGAAGGTATTGATTATGTTAAATGAACTCTTGATCGAAGAAATCATAAAGGAAGAGCGGATTTCTCCGGTTTACCAGCCTATCGTCTCCCTCTCCACAGGAGAAATTTTCGGATACGAAGCGCTCAGCCGGTTCGATCTTCAGAGAAACGGATCAGACACGGTTTCCACCCGAGATATTTTTCAGACCGCTTATCAGAGCGGCCAGCTGTGGGATCTGGAGCGGCTCTGCCGTAAGAAAGCACTGGAAGGAGCCAGGCATATTTCCCATGGACTGAAATTATTTCTCAATGTGTCCCCCAATGTCATCCACGACAATCAATTCCGGAGTGGGTTTACAAACAAATATCTGAATAAATACGGCATCAGCACCACCGACGTTGTCTTTGAGCTGACAGAACACATGGCAATCGAAAATATGGACAGCTTTAAATCAGTACTCAACCACTACCGCAGGCAAGGATACGAAACCGCCCTGGATGACGCGGGCGCCGGCGAGTCCGGCCTCAACACCCTCCTGGCGCTGAATCCCACTTACCTGAAGCTGGATATGGAAATCATCCGGGACATCGAAAAACACCATAATAAGCGGTCACTCGTCAAGGCGTTTGTACAGTTTGCCAATACAAGCAACACCATCCTGATTGCCGAGGGAATTGAGACCGAAAAAGAGCTGGCTGTTCTTATCGAGCTGGGCGTGGATTACGGCCAGGGATTTTATCTGGGAAGGCCCGAGCCTCAGCTGAACCCTCTGCGCGCGGATATCCGCAAAACACTGTCCGGCCTGCTCCGGACTCCGCAAAAGACCGTTTACCAGCCCCTTACCCTCAAAAAAATTATGAAAAACGACGAAATCAACCAGTACATCGACTCTGGAAATCTGTTTCTGGAACGCCTGGGTTACACGGAACATTCCAGGGTCCACAGCGCGAAGGTTTCCTGTACAGCGGGAAAAATTCTGGCAGAGCTCAACTATTCGGAAGAAGATATTGAGCTGGCCCGCATCGCTGGATACATGCACGATATCGGAAACTGCGTCAATCGCACGGATCACGCTCATACCGGCGGAATCCTCGCATTTCAGATTCTTACCAGAATGAACATCGATCCCGCGAAAATCGCGAAAATTGTCGGGGCCATCGGCAACCACGACGAAAGAACCGGATGCGCTACCGAACCGATCTCCGCGGCGCTCATCATTGCGGACAAAACCGATGTGCGCAGAAACCGCGTCCGCAATCCGGAAAAAACCGATTTTGATATCCACGATCGGGTCAACTATGCGGCAGTCTCGTCTGAACTTCAAATCCGTCCGGACAAGAAAGAAATTCAGCTTGATATTGAGCTGGATAATGAAATCTGCAGTATCATGGATTATTTTGAAATCTTTCTCGAGCGGATGCTTATGTGCCGCAGAGCGGCGGAGGTGCTGGGCTGTACCTTCAAGCTAATCGCAAACGGCAGCCAGGTATTATAGCGCCTTCCCTTTCTGGCTGATTTGACTTCCCCTCCGGCCGGTACTATAATGGAAATTACAGGTTTTTTGATAAAAGGAGGGAAAATGAATGGGCGGAACTGTGACTCAGCTGCTTAATCTGCAGGGAATGTTGTTTATTCTGATTATAGCCGGTATGGTGGCCGGAAAAAAGAAGCTGGTTTCCGCGGAAGGCCGGCGCTGCCTGACAAATGTCGTGCTTTACGTTATCCTGCCCTGCAATATTGTCAATTCTTTTGTAATGCCCTTCTCGATCCAGCTTTTGCTGGATTTTCTCACGATCCTGCTGATTGCCGCGGGTCTTCAGATTTTCGCGGTGATTTTGAGCAAATTTCTGTTCAACCGCCTTGATGAGGATACCAAGGTTATCTTTCAATATGCCACTGTCTGCTCCAACTCCAGCTTTATGGGTTATCCCATAGCGGAAAGTATTTATGGAGCCGCGGGACTTTCCTATACGGCTATTTATCTCATTCCGCTGCGGATCGTTATGTGGTCCGCGGGAATTTCTTTTTTCTCGAAAGTCCGTAACTGGAAAGCTATGGTTTTAAAAGTGGCGCTGCATCCATGTATGATCGCCGTGTATCTGGGGCTGCCTATTTTCTTTTTTCAGATTCCTCTGCCTCATGTCATCTCAGAAACCCTCACCACCCTCGGTGACTGCTGTACCGCCATGTCTATGCTTATTATTGGAATGCTGCTGACCGATGTAAACTGGAAAACGATGTTCTCGGTAAAACTCCTGCTCTTTTCGGCTCTGCGCCTGATCGTGCTTCCCGCTCTCGTCTGGGGCTTCTGCCTTGTCGCGCATATTGATCCGCTGGTTACCGGCGTTTCCGTCATTCTCACCGGAATGCCCGCCGGAACGACCACCGCTTTGCTGGCCGCCCAGTATCATCGGGACGCGGAGCTTGGCTCAAAAGTAGTCGTGCTGACAACACTGCTGTCTCTGTTTACGATTACCGGGTGGAGCCTGATACTGAATTAAGGAGGATCTATCTCTCATGCAGACATCACAAAGTAACAGCGCGCGAAAAAAGGCGATGCTCCTGATGGCGCTCTGCGCGTGTCTTTGGAGCATCAGCGGGATTTTTATTAAATGGATTTCCTGGAGCCCGTTCCTTATTGCCGGCGGAAGAAGCCTGATTTCCGCAACGGTTCTCGGACTGTTTATGGCAGTTTTGCGAATCCGAATTCAGGTCTGCCGCTCTTCCCTATGTGCCGGCATCAGCCTGGGCGTATCCTTTCTGTGTTTTGTATCCGCCAACAAGCTGACTACTGCCGCCAACGCCATTGTACTTCAGTACACATCGCCTATCTTCATCCTTATTATTTCCGCGCTTTTTCTGCACCAGCAAATCAAAAAAAGAGAGACCGCGGTCGTATGCACCGCGGCGGCGGGAATCCTCCTCTTTTTTCTGGACCAGCTGTCTCCCGGCAATATCGCAGGCAATTTCCTGGGGATTCTGGCGGGACTCTTCCTGTCAATTATGTTCATATTGATCGGTCTTGCCGGAAACAACGATTCGATTCGCATGAGCGGGATTCTTTTCGCCCATATTTTTACTGCCCTTGTCGGGATTCCCGTTGGAGCATCCTTTACTGCTTCCATTTCCACCCGGGAGATCTGCCTCATCCTGATTCTGGGGATTTTCCAGCTGGGAATCCCTTACATACTCTACGCAATCGCGGCCAAAGACTGCTCTCCTCTGGCCTGCTCACTCATTGGAATGCTGGAGCCTCTGCTTAATCCTGTCTGGGTCTTTCTCTTTGATGGTGAATCACCCGGCCCTTTCGCTCTGGCCGGAGCTGTCATTGTGATCACCGCTGTCACCTGCTGGTGCGTTATAGAAAATCGCAATCAGAGACTCTCAGAGCTTCCCACTGAAACAGAAAAATCTTCGTGAGCGGGGCTCACACCGCTTGACGACAGCCAGTGGTACTCCATATCCACATGGGGAATACCATCCTCCAGATAAGGCTCGGAAATCCGCTCAAACCCAAGAGACGCGTAAAACTCCGTCAGATATTCCTGGGCGGCGATTTTAACAACCCTTTCATGGAGATAATCTGCCGCAAAGACCAGCGCTTTTTTCATCATGTGGCGCGCAAGACCGCTTCCCCGGGATTCCGATCGGACAACCACTCTGCCGATGGCGACGGTATCAAACGTCTGCCCCTTTTCCAGAATCCGCAGATACCCCTGTATGATTCCGTTCTTTTCCACATACAAATGATAGGCGTTTCGATCTTTTCCGTCACAATCCGGATAGATACATTCCTGTTCTACCACGAAGACATCCGCCCTCAGCTTGAGAATCTGGTATAATTCTTCGGCAGTCAGTTCATGGAAAGCTTTTATAATAATCCGCATGCTTATTCTCCAAGGATCTTAATCAGCACCCGCTTGTCCCGTTTGCCGTCAAACTCGTAATAAAAAATCTGCTCCCAGGTTCCAAAATCAAGCCGCCCGTCTGTAATCGCCACAACAGACTCCCGCCCCATAATCGTCCTCTTCAGATGCGCGTCAGCGTTGTCCTCATAGCCGTTATGTTGATACTGGCTGTAGGGCTTTTCCGGCGCCAGTTTTTCCAGCCACTTCTCATAATCCTGATGCAGGCCGCTTTCATCATCATTGATAAAAACCGACGCGGTGATATTCATGGCGTTTACCAGCACCAGACCTTCTTTTACGCCGCTCTCATCTACCGCTTTCTGCACATCCTTTGTAATATTCACCAGTCCCCGCCTTGTGGGAAGATTGAAATACAATTCCTTTCTGAACGACCGCATTTTTCGCACCTCCTTTTTCCGTTCCCTCGATAAACTCCATCATCGCATTCTCGTAATCGCCCGGATGATCCAGATACAGATCCGTATGCCCGCTGTCATCAACCGTTACAAGCTCTTTCTGGTTTTTCTCCATTGCCCGGAACAGGTCTCTTCCCATATAATATGGAGTCACCCGATCGGCTCTGCTGTTAAAAATCAGCACCGGCACCGTGGTTTTCCTTACATAGTCGCAGACATTCCCCTTCTCATAACCGTACCCGAGCCGCAGCTTCAGCGCCAGGTTTCCCATAGCCAGTTTGAAGTTCTCAGGGATCCAGTCCGTTTTTTTGGTCAGAAAAGCGGAGGCATCCCGAACATTGCTGACCGGACAGTCAAGAATCGCGAAATCCAAATTTTCTTCCGCGCTCTTTGTCCTCAGATAAAACCCGATTGTCGCTCCGCCGATGGAAGATCCCCATCCGCCTACCAGGATCCCTTTTCCCGCGCAGCGCCTCACATATTCTACGCAGTCCCTGAAATCACGACTCTCCCAGTATCCGCAGGTCATATAAGGAGCCTTATTTTCTCCGGACTCCCGCTGATCGTATGTAAGGACGTTAAATCCGTGCCGCAACAGCATGGCCGCGACGGGGTAAGCGGTCAGCCGATTGCCGTTAAGGCCATGGGTCATCACCACGGTCTTTCGCTGACGGCTGCCATCGATGGTCAGGTAGTTCGCGGGAATGATATGACCGTCAAAGGAAGATTTGATCATAACCTTCTCCGCGTGATACGTCTTTTCAAACTGTGCCGTATCAAAGCCGCGCCGCTCCAGAATTTCCCGCTTGCATTCCAGAGTAGCCCTCTGCGGATCGACGGCATGGGCGACGGATGCGTTAAAAACATAGATTCCTGTTACGGTACAAACCGCTGCCGCAAGGACTGCCAAACACAAACAGATAAGGGCTGCGGCTTTTAAATATCTTTCCTTCTTCATACTCCTATCATATCGGCTCCGGCTGTTCCTGTCAAATCCAGCCAGCCGGGGGGCGGTGTCAAGTTGTTGTGGAGTTTTTGGTTGACAGATCCAAAATGATTATCA
>JAHZHL010000019.1:0-5088 GCA_019420305.1 Bacillota bacterium
TTGGCCAGATCGGCCATGTGCATTTTTCAGGGTATGGCAGAGAGGGCTATATGGTACCGGGAACCGGGGAACTGGCAGCTCTGCAGCAGGAGAATGCTGACGGGGATGCAACGGATGTAGCTCCGGCAGATAAACAAGGAGCAAAAACGGTGCTGGAAAGACAGCTGGAATCCCTTGCGGCACATCATTATGAAGGAGATCTGGTGCTGGGGCTGTGGGGAGCCGGATATTTCAAGGATCCCGATGCGGCGTTGCGCCGGAGCGTGCAGTGGGTGCGGGAAAGTTCTTTGATTAGTATGTGAGCATAAAATCTGCTTCGGGAATATACGGATGAACGGTTTAAAAAATTGTTAATTGCCGATCGCTGGTGTCCGCACTGTTCTGTTTGTGTTTCTCAAAGTGGGCGTGGTGTTCGGAGTAGTTCATATGCAGAATGCTCACCTGAAAATATGATTGCAAAGAAGGGGCTGTGAAATAAGTCCCTAAAAGAAAAGGGGCTGCCGCACGTTAGTGCGACAGCCCCTTTTTCTTTGATTGATCTGTTGATTGGTATCTGCTTTTAATGATTCTGTACGCCGTGGATGACAACGCTGACACGCTTGTAGAGCAGCATGGTCAGTACAGAGATAATCACGCCCTTAATCAGATTAAAGGGAGCCACGCAGAGAATAACGAATCCAGCCACGCTTCCGATTGCAGGATGAACGGCGGCTCCGGCAGCCAGGATGGCGTCCATGCCTCCGGCACTGGCGAAGAAGCTGTTCGCATAGAACGGAAGCAGCAGGAACGCGTTCAGAAAGCATCCAGCCACGGCCATGGTAACGGTGCCTGCGATCATACCGATGATGGCGGATTTTTTCGTCTTCTTCATATGGTAAATGATTCCGGCAGGAAGAAGGAAAGAGCATCCGACCAGGAAATTGGCAAGGTCGCCAACGTATGCGGTGCTAGTGCCTTTGATCAGGAGCTTCAGTAGAATCTTAACCAGCTCGATGAGTACGCCGGCAACAGGTCCCATGGCAAAGGTCCCGATCAGCACGGGAAGCTCACTTAGGTCGATCTCGTAGAAGCTGGGAGCGATCATGGGGAGCGGCACTTCGAAGAGCATAAGCACCATGGCGATCGCGGGCATCATGGCGATCAGCACCAGATTTCGGATGTTCAGTGTCTTGGTTGTAGTCATAATATCCTCCTTGCTGTTCTTCTGAACCCTACGCGGAGAAAATTCTGAGTACAAAAAGCCCCGGCCTGAATATACAGCCGGGGCGCAGGAATCAAAACACTGATCGCGTAATCTTCTCTCATCCAGACTATACTGTCGGTTTTGGAATTGCACCAAATCAGCCGCCGAAGCGGTTCGCGGACTATACCGCCGGTGGGGAATTACACCCCGCCCCGAAGAACATATTTTATTTACTTTCTTAGTTTAGCACTCATCTTCTTAAAAATCAATAGAATTGTTGCATTATTCTGCAAGAAATTACTTTCCGCCGGAATCAAATCATGCTATACTGATATACATGGAAAAGAAAATTTACGAATCATGGAATGAACAGGATACGTATCGGTTCGGAGAGCAGCTGGCACAATCTGCTGCCGCCGGATCTTTATACTGCCTGGAGGGAGACCTCGGCGTTGGTAAGACGGTATTTACACAGGGGTTTGCGCACGGACTCGGAATCGAAGAGCCGGTGACAAGCCCGACCTTTACGATTGTACAGGAGTATGAGACGGGACGAATCCCGCTGTATCATTTTGATGTATACCGTCTGGCGGATCCGGAGGAACTCGAGGAGATCGGCTACGAGGAATATTTCTTCGGCGAAGGCGTATGCTTGATCGAATGGCCGAGCCGGATCGAGGAGCTGATTCCGGAGGACGCCGTGAGGATCACGATAGAGAAGGAACTTTCCAGAGGATTTGATTATCGAAAGATCACAGTGACTGGAGGAAGAGTGGATCATGAGTAAGATATTGGGAATTGAAAGTTCATCTCTTGTAGCTTCCGTGGCGATCCTAGACGGAGACACCATCACGGCGGAATACACCGTAAATCATAAGAAGACGCACTCACAGACGCTTCTGCCGATGCTGGATGAGATTGTACGCATGACGGAGCAGAATCTGGAAGATCTGGACGCGATCGCTGTATCTGGCGGTCCCGGCTCCTTTACCGGACTCCGGATCGGATCTGCAACCGCAAAGGGACTGGGCTTGGCGCTGGAGAAGCCGCTGATCCATGTTCCGACTCTGGATGCGATGGCCTATAATCTGTATGGTTGCGGCGAGCGGATCTGTCCGATTATGGATGCGAGACGCGGACAGGTATATACCGGAATTTACCGCTTTGAAGATAATACCTTTCGGACTCTGAAGGAAGACTGTGCGATCGCACTGGAGGAACTTCTGGAAGAACTTGCCGCCGCACAGGAGCCGGTTGTATTCCTTGGCGATGGAGTTCCGGTCGGAAGAGAGAAGATTGCGGCACGGCTGGGCAGCCTTGCCCGCTTTGCGCCGGCACAGATGAACCGGCAGCGCGCCGCGTCTGTTGCCGCGCTGGGAGCTGTTATGTATGCGGAAGGAAAGACGGAGACGGCAGCCGCGCATGCGCCGGAATATCTTCGGATGTCCCAGGCAGAGCGCGAACGAAAAGCGAAAGGTCTTCCGGTATCCGCAGAGGAGAATCAGGGATGAGCGCTTATTCCGTCAGAGAGCTTGCGGCAGGAGAATTGGCGGCGGCAGCTTCGATGGAGGCGGAGCTTTTTTCCGATGCCTGGACGGAAGTGTCCCTGCAGGAGCTTCTTGCGAATCCCTGCAACCATGCATATGAGCTTCGGATCGGGGAGGATGCGGCCGCTTACTGTCTGACCTGTGAGATTCTGGGCGAGGGGGAGATTCTTCGCATTGGAACGTTAAGAAAATATCAAAATGGAGGAGCAGGAAGCTTTCTGCTGCAGGATATTCTGCGGCGGAGAGCAGAGATTACCTGCTGGAATCTGGAAGTGCGGGAAAGCAACCTGGCAGCAGCCGCGCTATACCAGAAATGCCGCTTTGAAGTGATTGGTATCAGAAAGAATTATTACAGTAGCCCAACAGAGAACGCTGTTTTGATGCAGCGGAAGGGGAATTAATATATGTTAGATGTTTGTTTACTTGGAACCGGACGCATGATGCCTCTGCCTTATCGATGGCTGACATCTCTGATGACACGTTTTGATGGATGCCAGTTGATGATTGACTGCGGAGAAGGAACGCAGATTGCAGCAAAAGAAGGGGGATGGAGCTTTAAACCGATTGACTACATGTGCTTTACTCATTATCATGCGGACCACATCAGTGGTTTGCCCGGTCTGCTTCTCACAATGGGGAACGCGGAGCGGACAGAACCTCTGACGATGATCGGGCCGCGCGGCCTGGAACGTGTTGTGAATTCTCTGAAGGTGATTGCGCCGGAGCTTCCGTTTGAAATCCGGTTTATCGAGCTTACGGAGAAGGAACAGGACATCGAGGCTGGACCGTACCGGATTCATGCGTTTCGAGTCAACCACAATGTGACCTGCTACGGTTACTCACTGACTATCCCACGGGCAGGTAAGTTCCATGTAGAGAAGGCCAGAGAACTGGGGCTTCCGGTTCAGCTCTGGAACCCTCTGCAGAAAGGAAATACTGTGGAATGGGAAGGTAGAACGTATACGCCGGATCAGGTAATGGGAGAAGCACGGCGCGGACTGAAGGTGACTTACTGTACGGATACACGGCCGACTCCGCTGATTACAGAGGCGGCGCGCGGCGCGGATCTTTTTATCTGTGAAGGCATGTACGGGGAGCCGGGCAAAGAGGCAAAGGCTGTGGAGCACAAGCACATGACCTTTACAGAAGCTGCCCGCATTGCCAGAGAGGCAGCTCCCGCGGAGATGTGGCTGACCCATTTCAGCCCTTCCCTGAACCGGCCGGAGGAGTATATGGATTCAGTCCGTAAGGTCTTTCCGAATGCCTTCGCCGGACATGACGGCATGCGTGTGGAGCTGAAGTTCGACGAGCAGGAGTCGTAAGAAGTCAGGAAGCAAGTGAATCGGAAATCAAAGAGGTAGAGAGGAAAAGGGGATCGTTTTCCCCAGGCAGGAGAGGAGAAGAATGGAAGAAAAACGAAAGGAAGGTAAAGAGGAAATGGAGCGGGATGTCTATGTGCTTGCAGTCGAGAGTTCATGCGATGAGACGGCGGCAGCGGTAATCCGCAATGGCAGAGAGATCCTTTCCAATGTGATCTCATCACAGATCGCTCTTCATACTCTTTATGGAGGTGTAGTGCCGGAACTGGCAAGCCGAAAGCATATCGAGAATATCAATCCGGTGATTGAGCAGGCATTATCCGATGCCGGCAAGACGCTGGATGAGATTGATGCGATCGGCGTTACCTATGGACCGGGACTGGTGGGCGCGCTGCTGGTCGGCGTGGCCGAAGCCAAGGCGATTGCCTATGCGAAGAAGAAACCGCTGATCGGTGTACATCACATCGAAGGCCATGTATGCGCGAATCTTCTGGAGCATCCGGATCTTAAGCCGCCGTTTCTGTGTCTGATTGTATCCGGAGGGCATACACATCTGGCGATCATGAAGAACTATGGTGAGTTCGAGATTCTGGGGCGGACACGCGATGATGCGGCAGGCGAAGCCTTTGATAAGGTGGCCAGAGCCATTGGACTTGGTTATCCGGGCGGCCCCAAGATTGAGAAGGCTGCCAGAGAAGGCGATCCGAAGGCCATTGACTTCCCCAGAGGAAAGATTGATGGCAGTCCTTACGATTTTACTTTCAGCGGAATGAAGTCGGCAGTCCTGAACTATCTGAATCAGGCAGCTATGATGAAGAAAGCGGTAAATCCTAACGATGTGGCGGCCAGCTTCCAGCAGGCAGTCATTGATGTTCTGGTGGACCGTGCCATGACGGCAGCCAGAGACCTTCACCAGGATAAACTTGTCTTGGCCGGAGGTGTAGCCGCGAACGGCGCATTGCGAGAAGCGCTGGCAGCCGCATGCAAAAAAAGAAAAATTGAATTTTATCATCCCTCGCCGATTCTCTGCACAGACAAT
>JAHZHL010000019.1:5098-22090 GCA_019420305.1 Bacillota bacterium
GTACTCTGCCGCGCCAATCAATGCAGCTATGATTGGCGCGGCAGCGTACTACCATTATATGAAGGGAGAGCGCGCAGGCTGGGATCTGAACGCGGTTCCTGGATTAAAACTGGCGGAGTAGGCAGAAGGTTATACCTTCTAAACAAAAAGACAACTGAATAAATAACAGAATAAACAGGAGGAGCACTATGTATCTGAATGATTTTAATGCCGTTGCGGGAAGTGCGGCGGCGAAAGCGGATTTTCTTAAGAAAAATCCTGCGGGTTATGTGATCTCATCTTTCCTGGCCGGATTCTTTATTGCAATCGGCGGCATCCTTATGGGGTTCGTCGGCGGCATTCTGACCGGTCTGCCGGCACAGAAACTGGTGTCGGGTATTGTCTTCTCCGTGGGTCTCTGTCTCGTAACCATGGCAGGGGCTGAGCTTTTTACCGGAAATAATATGGTTATGTCAATCGGAAGTATGCAGAAGACTGTTACCTGGGGGCAGACATTCCGCCTTTGGGCAGTCTGTTATATCGGCAACCTCCTCGGATCTGTTGTCGCTGCGGTGATCTTTACACTGACGGCGATTCCTGCTTCCGGCGCAGTGGGTGAATTCTTCGTGAATGCGACTGTGAACAAGATCAGCGGAGTTCCGCTGGCACTCTTTGCCAAGGGTATTATGTGTAATATTCTTGTCTGTCTTGCCGTGTGGTGCGCATCCCGCATGAAATCGGAAGGTGCGAAGATCGCCATGAACTTCTGCTGCGTGGGTACGTTTGTAACCTGCGGCTTCGAGCACTGTGTTGCCAATATGTCTCTGCTTACGATTGGATATCTGAATGCCGGTGACGCGGCAATTACTGTCGGCGGCATGCTTTACAATTTATTGGTTGTTACATTAGGAAATATGGTAGGCGGAATTCTCTTTGTAGCAGTTCCCTACTACTTTATCTCCAGAGAAAAATAAGCGGTTACATAATATGCGTATCATTTTTGCACAAAGATTGCGGTATCTTCGTATCGTGGAGCGCATATTAAGAGAATTCCCGGGCCGGGCGCGCTGCTCCGGCACCGGGAATTTCTGCTTTGATGCTGCGAAAAAGCCGTATTTTCCCGGTAAAAAGGGGTGCGCAAAGAAACTTGAAAAAAGTTAAAAAAAGTATTGACAAATACTGCGGAGGATGATATTATAATTGAGCGTTGTGCGAAACACAACGACGAACATCCGGAGAGGTGTCCGAGTGGTTTAAGGAGCTGGTCTTGAAAACCAGTGACTCCGAAAGGGGCCGTGGGTTCGAATCCCACCCTCTCCGCCATAAGGAACTGAGAATACCGCAGTGAACTATGTCGGAATGTTGTTTTTAGCCTGGAGAAGTACTCAAGAGGCTGAAGAGGACGGTTTGCTAAATCGTTAGGGTTCGCAAGGGCCGCATGGGTTCGAATCCCATCTTCTCCGCCATATCGTGTGAATCGGTTAGTAAACCTTTCGCCAGTCGTGTAGGGGTATAGCTCAGTTGGTAGAGCAGTGGTCTCCAAAACCACGTGCCGTGGGTTCGAATCCTACTGCCCCTGCCAAATATGGACTAAACAATATCGGGGTGTAGCGCAGTTTGGTAGCGCAACTGGTTTGGGACCAGTGGGCCGCGGGTTCAAATCCTGCCACCCCGACCATTTCAGGGAACGGAAACGTTTCGATTATTGGGCCATTAGCTCAGTTGGTCAGAGCATCCGGCTCATAACCGGCAGGTCCGGGGTTCAAGTCCCTGATGGCCCACCAAAAAAAGTGAATTTTATTTATGCCCAGATAGCTCAGTTGGTAGAGCAGAGGACTGAAAATCCTCGTGTCCTTGGTTCGATTCCGAGTCTGGGCACCATTTGAAAGGTAATCTTTCGCTGACATTAAGTCCGAAGGGTTACTTTTTTTATGAACAGACATGAGAACGTGACTAGAAAAGGGAGGAGCAGACATATAGGATGAATGTGAAGAAACAACATATTGTGTCAGGTGGAATGATCGGAATTCTGATTTTGCTTTCTGCGGTTATGGTTTTTCGGGCGAGCTGCAAATATCCGATCGCGGGGATGAATGTCGGAGTGTTTCAGACGTTTTGTTTCTTTAATTGGTGGGGAATACTGGTTTTGTCGGTAGCTCTTTTTTTCGCTTTATCAAAAATTGTCTATACAAAAACAATGGTGAATAAAGCGCGTCTCCTGTTTTTTTCAGGGGCGATGCTTTTGTATGCTCTGATTTCTCTGGCTTTATGGTAGGCGGGGTCGGTGCTGCATCTTGCCTTTCGGCTTTGGATCGTATAGAATAATTGAGAAATAAACAGAAAGGAAGATAATTTATGGCACAGCTTTACTATAGATACAGTACGATGAATGCGGGAAAATCCGCGGAAATTATACGGATCGCGCATAATTATGAAGAACGCAGCAAGAGGGTGCTGACTCTTATGCCCAGCGTAGATGACCGGTTCGGGCTGGGAGTGATCACTTCCAGAATTGGGATTCAGCGGGAGGCGCTGGTTGTTAACGCGAACACCAATATTCTGGAGCTGTTTATGGCAGAAAATGCGAAGGAAGATATTGCGTGTGTGTTGATTGACGAGTGTCAGTTCCTGAAAAAACATCATGTGGAAGAACTGGCTGAAATTGTAGACAGCTGCGATGTGCCGGTACTTGCTTACGGTCTGAAGAATGATTTTCGAAATGAATTGTTTGAAGGATCGTATTATATGCTGGTGTACGCGGATAAAATCGAAGAAATCAAAACGATCTGCTGGTGTGGAAGGAAGGCGACCATGGTCGCGAGAATCGTGGATGGCAAACTTGTAAAAACGGGCGATCAGATTATGATCGGCGGCAATGACATGTATGTTTCTCTGTGCAGAAAACATTACAACGACGGTAGGATTGGTCCTAAAATCAAAAAATAGGGAGCCGCCGTCAGAGTTTGGCACCTTGCCAGGTTTTTCTACGGCGCAGCGTGTTATGGATGCTGTTTAAAATAGTTCTCTTTTTATAGCTCCACTCAGGAGCGATGAGAGTCGGGCGAGGCGCGTCGCCGGAAAGACGATGAATTGTGATTTCCGGAGGGATGATTTCCAGCGCTGAAATGACCAGATCCACATATTCTTCAATGGATTGGAACGGGATATAATCCGGGTACAGTGTTTCCATCTGTGAACCGCGGACAACGTTCAGCATGTGCAGTTTGATTCCGAAAATGCGCCGGGCGTTTTCTTCCCGGGAAGGCAGCGGTTCTCCACTGTTTTGTGGAACATTGTCCAGATTCCGGCAGACATAGCGTACGGACTGCAGCATTTGTTCTTTTGTTTCTCCGGGGAGTCCGAAGATCAGATGGGTTACGACACGGATTCCGCGGGAAGTTAAATCAGAAAAAGCTTTATCATATACGGAAAGAGGGTAGCAGCGGTTGATTCGTTCCGCTGTTTTTTCGTGTATAGTCTGCAGGCCGAGTTCCACCCAGAGAAACGTTTTTCGATTAAACTCTTCAAGCAGATCCAATACTTCTTCGGACAGGCAGTCAGGCCTGGTCGCGATAGCGAGCCCTAAGACATCGGGGTGCGAAAGCGCCTGTGAATACTGGCGGCGCAGCAGGGAAACCGGAGCGTAGGTATTTGTATGGCTTTGAAAGTATGCCAGATAGCGAGCGTTTGGCCATTTGCCGGAAAGCAGACGGATCTGGGATGGGATATCGCTTGCCATATCGCCGGAGCCCGAAGCGGAGCAGAAAATACAGCCGCCGGTTCCCTTGCTTCCGTCACGATTCGGACAGGTAAATCCTCCGTCGATTGACAGCTTGACGACTTTGCAGCCCATGCGCTTTTTCAGGTAGGCGCCGATGGAATTAAATGTGTAATTCGTTGAAATCTCTGACATTGCATCTCCTTCATCTCATAGAAAATAGGCAAATTTTTAAGTGTGAATATTTGCACTCATGTGTTTATATGATATAATAAATTGTTAAAAATGCAAATGAATTTTCAGCGGAAAAAGGAATGAGCTTTATGACAGGAGAAAAAAGGACAAAACCTCTGAACAGCGGAGGAGAGATGGGCGGGCGGAAAAATGACGACTTTTTGGAACTGAAAGGCTTTTCCGAAAAAATAGAAAAACCATCTCTGTTGCTGCACAGCTGCTGCGGTCCATGCAGCACAGCAGTGATCGAGAGACTTGCCGGTGACTATCAGATCACCATATTTTTTTATAATCCATGTATCACGGATCAGGAAGAGTATCAAAAGCGGAAAGAAACGCAGATTGAATTTATAAATAAATATAACAGCAGTCTGCCGCCCAAGGAACATATCCGTTTCCGGGAGGGACCATACGACACAAAGAAGTTTTACCGGATCGCGGAAGGACTGGAAAATGAACCTGAAGGAGGCAAGCGGTGTCTTCGATGTTTTGAACAGAGGCTGGAAAAAACAGCGGAGACCTGCGCGTTGACAGGCTGTGACTATTTCGGGACGACGCTGTCCGTCAGCCCGCATAAGAACTATGACCTGATCCGCAGAATCGGCAGAAAACTGGCTGTTCGGTACAATGTAAGCTTTGTGGATGAAGATTTTAAAAAGAAAGAAGGATTTAAGAGAAGCGTTGAGCTTTCGAAGGCATACGGACTTTACAGACAGAATTACTGCGGCTGTCAGTATTCAAAACGATAAAAGAAAAAGGAGAGAGCAGATGGCAAAAGTAATGATTCCAGAACATTATACCCCGGTCATTGATTTTATGGAAAGCCAGAGAGCGATAAAAAAAATCAAGGACTTTTTCCAGCAGGAACTGGCCTACGGCCTTAGCCTGCGCAGAGTTTCCGCGCCGCTGTTTGTGGTGCCGGAAACAGGGCTGAACGATAACCTCAATGGCGTAGAACGTACGGTAGACTTTACGGTAAAGGATATGGACGAACGGAAAGTGGAAATTGTTCAGTCCCTGGCAAAATGGAAGCGTATGGCGCTGGGCAGATACGGAATTCAGCCGGGGCACGGAATTTATACGGACATGAACGCAATCCGCCGGGATGAAGAACTGGATAATCTGCATTCGATCTATGTGGATCAGTGGGATTGGGAAAAGGTAATCCGAAAGGAACAGCGGAACGAGGAATTTTTAAAAGAAACGGTTACGGCGCTGTATAATGCGCTGAAAAACCTGGGAGATTATGTGAATCGGCTTTATCCGGAGCTGCGCACAAAGCTTCCCAATGAAATCTTTTTTATTACAACCCAGGAACTGGAGGATCGCTATCCGGATAAAACGCCAAAAGAGCGTGAGGACGCGATAACAGAGGAAAAACGGGCGGTTTTTATTATGAAAATCGGCGGAAAGCTGAAATCCGGCAAGCGGCATGACGGAAGAGCGCCGGACTATGATGACTGGGAGTTAAATGGCGATATTATTCTGTGGAATGAAATTCTGGGGCAGGCTTTTGAGATTTCCTCTATGGGAATCCGCGTGGATGAAGAGGCTATGGAACGTCAGTTGAAAGAGGCTGGCGCAGAAGAACGCCGCAGCCTGGAATTTCACAAAATGATTCTGAACAGTGAGCTGCCGTATACTATCGGAGGAGGAATCGGACAGAGCCGTCTGTGCATGTATTTTCTGAGAAAAGCGCATATCGGCGAGGTTCAGGTATCCGTATGGCCGGAGGATATGGTTGCTGAATGTAGTGAGAATAATATCTTTCTGCTGTAAGGGAAGAAATGAAATATATTGACGTAGTCATTGACAATAAAAGTGAGCATACGGATACATTCTATACCTATGGATGCGAACAGGAGGAGGTAAGCGTCGGGCAGAAAGTGCGCGTTCCCTTCGGACAGGGAAACCGGATTCGGGACGCCTATGTGTTTCGTGTTCTGGAAAAACCGCGGCAGGAATACAAAAATCTGAAATACGCGGAATCACTAGATGAGGAAATCTGCCTGACCGAGGAGATGATCCGCACCTGCATCTGGATGCGCCGCAGATATCTTTGCAAATATATTGACGCGGTTCGGTGCTTTATACCGGTGGGAAGCAAGTCCAAAAGGGGAAAGCAGCGAAATCCCTATAAAGACGCAGAAGGGGATCCGCAGCCGGCTCCGGATCTGACAGAAGAACAGCAGGCGGTTCTGCGGCCTGTCGGGCAGGCCATAAAAAGCGGCAGGCACAGGAGATTCCTGCTTTATGGAGTTACCGGAAGCGGAAAAACCGAAGTGTACATGCGCGCGGCACAGCAGTGCCTTCTTTCGGGAAAACAGGCGATTATGCTTGTCCCTGAGATCTCTCTGACCGCGCAGGTGATTGATCGCTTTATCGGGAGATTCGGGGCGGAACAGATTGCGGTCCTGCACAGCCGCCTTTCCCAGGGAGAACGGTACGACGAATGGATGCGCATCAAAAGTGGAAAAGTAAAAATTGTAATCGGAGCGAGATCCGCGGTTTTCGCTCCGCTTCAGAAAATCGGGCTGATTGTTCTTGATGAGGAGCATGAAGCAACATATAAATCCGATATGACGCCAAAGTATGATACCGTCGAGGTTGCGCTGAAGCGGCTGCAGGAGCATAAAGGCGTGCTGATCTGCGGCAGCGCGACTCCGGGGATTTCTACCTACTATCGATCGGAAGAGGGGATTTTTCAACGTCTGGAACTGACAAAACGTTATAACCGGACGGAACTGCCGGGGGTATCGGTGGTTGATATGCGGAAAGAATTGAAGGCGGGAAATAAAACGATGCTGAGCCGGGAGCTTTTCCGGGAAATGACCGAGGCTCTTGAAAAAAAGCAGCAGGTGATCCTGTTTCTGAACAGGCGGGGATATTCCACTTTTATTGCCTGCAGAGAGTGCGGCATGGTGATGCGATGTCCGGACTGCGGAATTTCGCTTACGTATCACAAAGAGGAAAACCGGGCAGTTTGTCATTATTGCGGTCATGAAGAGCCGCTGCCGATGATCTGTCCTCAGTGCGGAAGTTCGTATATCCGGCACTTTGGCGCGGGAACAGAAAAAGTGGAAGAAGCGGTTTCGGAGATGTTTCCTGACAGCAGGACGGAGCGCTTGGATCTGGACTCGACAAAAAGAAAGGGAAGCATTGAGCGGATTTTAAATCGGTTCCGCAAGGGAAGCATCGATATCCTCATTGGAACCCAGCTGGTGGCAAAAGGTCTGGATTTCCGCAATGTCGGGCTGGTCGGCATTATTTCTGCGGATGTGACGCTGAATATTCCGGATTTTCGGTCGCCGGAGCGCACGTTCCAGCTGATTACGCAGGCCGCGGGCAGAGCCGGCAGGGGTGAGGAGAAAGGCCGGGTGATTATCCAGTCGTACACACCGGATAATTACGCGGTGCAGCTTGCTTCCAGGCAGGACTACAGGGAATTTTACGAGGCGGAAATAAAGATTCGCGGTTATATGGAATATCCGCCTTACAGCGATCTGGTACAGATTGTGTTTTCTTCAAAGGAAGAAGCGCAGGCAAAACGCGGCGCGAATCTTTGGTTTGAGGAAATCCGGAGCAGGCTTGAAACGGAACAGGAAGGCTGTCTTTTCCGGCCGCAGGCGGCGCCGATGAAGAAACTTAAAGAGCACTACCGCTACAGCATGATGCTGAAATGCCCCAGGGGAAAACGGCAGATATATACAGCTATGCTGGGGGAAATAAAAGAAAAGGAAAAGACGCAGAAAAAAAACTATACGGTGGCGATTGATATCAATCCGTACAGTTTTATATAAATAATGGAGGAATGACATGGCATTAAGGAACATTGTAGTTGAAGGTGATCCGATTTTGAGAAAACGTTGCAGGGAAGTAGAAGAGGTGAACGATCGGATTCGGATGGTACTGGATGATATGGTGGAAACTATGCGGGAAGCGGGAGGCGTCGGTCTTGCGGCTCCGCAGATCGGCATGATGCGACGCATGTTTGTGGCAGAACCGGAAGAAGGGAAGGTCTACTATATGGTAAACCCTGAGATTCTGCAGGCGGAAGGCAGTCAGACGGGTGAAGAAGGCTGTCTCAGTGTCCCGGGATACCAGGGCACCGTGGAGCGGCCGGAGAGAATCCGGATAAAAGCGTTGGACAGAGAAGGCCGCATGCAGGAATATGAACTGGAAGGATTTGGCGCTGTGGTGATGTGCCATGAATTTGACCATCTGGAAGGCATTTTGTATACGGACAAAGCGGAGCGTGTTTACGAGATTACAGAAGAAGAGGCTTAGAAAATGAAAATTGTTTATATGGGAACCCCGGATTTCGCGGTTCCCGCGCTTGCGGCACTGGCAGAGGCGGGCCATGAAATCGGTTATGTGGTAACGCAGCCGGACGCGGTAAGAGACCGGGGGAAAAAGGTGAAACAGACACCGGTAAAGGAAAAGGCTCTGGAATTGGGATTGAATGTGCTACAGCCGGAAAAAATAAAACGGAACGCTGAATTCTTTGAACGCATAAAAGCGTATCAGCCGGATCTGATCGCGGTAGCCGCCTACGGGCAGATCCTGCCGAAGGAAATTCTGGAGATTCCTTCGCTTGGGTGTGTAAATATTCACGGCTCGCTGTTGCCCCGTTTTCGGGGAGCGGCTCCGATTCAGAGAGCGATTCTGGAAGGGGATGAGGAAACCGGAATTACTCTGATGTTTATGGAGGAAGGATTGGATACGGGAGCGATGATCGCAAAGCGGAAAACGCTGATCGGAACCAAGAATGCCGCACAGCTTCATGACGAACTGTCGCAGATGGGGGCGGAACTCCTGGTTGATACGCTGCCGTTGCTGCAGGAAGGAAAGATCGAGGCTATTCCGCAGAATGACAAGGAAGCCACTTATGCGCCAATGATTTCGAAAAAAGACGGGCAGATCGATTTTCACAGAACACCGGACGAAATCGAACGGCAGATTCGGGCGTTTGATCCATGGCCGGGCGCGTTTACAACCTACAAGGGGAAACTTTTCAAGATCTGGAAAGCATCTGTATCAGATACGGAAAATTCTGCGGAACCGGGTACGATTACCGATGTTTCGGATCAGGGAATCGCGATTTCCGCGGGAGGCGGTACTCTGATTGCGGAGGTCATCCAGGTACCTGGGAAAAAACGAATGGCAGCCGCGGACTATTTAAAGGGTAACAGCATTGAAAAGTACAGCGTTTTAGGATAAAATAGAGAACATGAAAAGGAGGGGGATAGAGTATGCCGATGTTTGGGATGTTTGACCCTACTGTGATTCTGCTGATCCCGGCGATATTACTGACCATCTACGCGCAGGGAAAAGTACAGAGGGCGTATCGGTCGTTTTCAAAAGTTGCGAACCGCAGGGGAATCACCGGAGCGCAGGCGGCCAGGCGGGTACTTGACGCAAATGGCCTTTCGCATGTGCGCATTGAAATGACAGGGGGCACACTGACGGATCATTACGATCCAAAGGGGCAGGTTATGCGTCTTTCTTCGCAGGTTTACAACGGTGCCAGTATTGCCTCCGTGAGCATTGCGGCGCATGAATCCGGGCATGCGATTCAGCATGGGACAGGCTACGGACTGCTGTCTTTCCGGAATGCGATCGTTCCGCTGGTCAATGTAGTGTCAAATCTTTCGTGGCCGCTTTTGATTGTGGGAATTCTTATTTCCAGTACAGGGCGGGTTGCCACAGGAAATTTAATTTTTGATATTGGGATTCTTTTTTTCGCGGGAGTTGTGCTGTTTCATCTGGTGACGCTGCCGGTGGAGCTAAATGCCAGCAGCAGAGCGATTGTCCAGCTTCAGCAGCTTGGCATCGTGGGATCGGATGAGGTGCGCGGCGCGAAAAAGGTCCTTTCCGCAGCGGCCATGACCTATGTGGCAGCGCTTGCAACAGCCGTTTTAAACTTAGTTCGATTACTATTGATTAGGGGGCGTGATTGATTATGGACGCAAACAGAAAAACCGCTTATTTGACACTTATGGATGTGGAGTCGAAGAAATCGTATTCCAATATTGCTTTAAACCATCAGATTATCTGCAACAGGCCGGAATCGCCGGGATTTGTCCGTGAACTGGTCTACGGCGTGCTGGAAAACAAACTGCTGCTGGATTATTATATCAGCCTGCTGGTTCCTTCCGGCGCGGATTCTCTTAAATCCAGCGATCGGACTGTCCTGCGGATGGGTCTTTATCAGCTGGGTTATATGGATTCGGTTCCGGAATACGCCGCGGTAAATGAAAGTGTGATTCTGGCAAAAAGGTACTGCAGAGGCAGGGACGGATTTATCAACGGTGTGCTGAGGAGTTATCTGAATCAGAGACTGTCACTGAAACTGCCGGATCGGGCAGAGGATGAGATCAGGCATCTGTCGGTTCGTTATTCGTACGCGCCGTGGATTATTGAACTCTGGCTGGAACAGTATAAAGTGGAGTTTGTAGAAGAACTTCTGAAAGCGGGAAATGAAACGCCGCCGATGACGATCCGGCTCAACTGGCTCCGGATTATAAAAGAAGATTTAATTCGAGTGCTGGAGGAGAAGGGCTATGAAGTCCAGGAGGGTGAACTGTGCCAGAATGCGCTGCACGTAAAGGGCGGAAATCTGCTGGCAACCGAGCTGTACAAAGACGGGTTGTTTTCTGTGCAGGATGAAAGCTCCATGCTGGTGGCGGAAAAGCTTGATCCGAAACATGGAGAGCTGATTATGGATGTGTGCGCGGCTCCGGGAGGCAAAACGATGGCCATTGCCGAAAGGATGAATAACACCGGAAAAATCATCGCTTCTGATATTTACAGAAGGAAGCTGGATCTTGTGGATAAAGAAGCGGAGCGCCTGGGCGTAACCAATGTAGAGACACGATCCTGGGACGCGACCAGGGTGGACTCTTCTCTGGTACAGAAAGCGGATCGGGTTCTGGTGGATGTGCCGTGTTCCGGTCTGGGTGTTGTAAGAAGAAAACCGGAAATCAAATATAAAGAAAAGACGCATGAACTGGAGCTCCTTCCGAAGAAACAGCTGGCCATCCTGTCGGCGTCTTCCCAGTATGTAAAACCCGGCGGGACGCTGCTTTACAGCACATGTACAATTAACCCATATGAGAATCAGCGGGTTATAGCAGATTTCCTGAAAAAGAATCCAAGCTTTAAGAAGGAAGAGGCGATTCAGCTGCTGCCAAATGTAAATAACAGCGACGGGTTCTTTATCTGTGTGATGAAAAAGAACGAGAATCTGGTTTAAGGAGCCTCTTTAAGGGAGAACTATATGGCGCAAATAGGATTTAAAAGCAATGCCGGTGTGATCCGGGATAATAATGAAGACGCGTGTTTTGTCATACCGAGCCATGATGTTTATGTAGTGGCGGACGGAGTGGGCGGAAATAATGCGGGAGAGATTGCCAGCAGAACCGCGGTTCGGGGGATCGCGGAATATGTAGATGAGAACCCGATAAGCGAATGCGCGGATGCGGAAGCAATCCGCGAATATTTCGCGCGCTGCCTGAACCTGGTGAATGAGGAAATCTATCAAACCGGGAAAAAACATAAAGAAAATAAAGGAATGGCGACCACTGTTGTAATCGCTTATATCCGGGGAGATACCGCCTATGTGATCAATGTGGGAGACAGCAGAGCCTATCGTTTTCGGAATGGCTCTCTCCTGCAGCTCACAGAGGATCATACTTATGTGAATGAACTGCTCAAAAGCGGAGTGATTACGGCAGATGAAGCGAGATCTCACAGCCAGAAAAACGTGATTACACGTGCGGTAGGGGCGGAACGTTCTGTTCGGGCAGATTTTTTTCAGGCCGGTCTGGAAAAAAACGATATTCTTATGCTCTGTTCGGACGGGCTTTACGGGGAAGTGAACGAGCAGAAGCTGAGCGAGATACTGGGCAAAAAAGATACAATGTCGGTTACCTGCGCGCATCTGGTGGACGAGGCGATACGATGCGGGGGCAGAGATAATATCACCGTAATTTGTTTGAAGATATAGAGGGAGGACAAGGATGAGCAGTAAGATATTGGCAGGGAGGTATGAGCTGTTTGAAAAAATCGGTGAAGGCGGGATGTCAGTTGTTTACAAAGCAAAAGACAGATTGCTGAACCGATACGTTGCCATAAAAGTATTAAAGCCGGAATTTATTAAGGATCAGAAATTTATTGAGAGCTTCCGGCGGGAATCGCAGGCGGCTGCCAGCCTGTCCCACCCGAATATCGTAAATATCTTCGATGTAGGGCAGGAAGGAAATATTCATTATATTGTAATGGAACTGGTGGAAGGCAGAACGCTTAGTGAACTGATCCATGAAACCGGCCCGCTTCCTTATCAGCGGGTGATCGAATTGACGAAGCAGATTGCGGCGGCGCTGAGCGTCGCCCATAAGCATCAGATTATCCACCGGGATGTCAAGCCGCATAATGTGCTGATTACTTCTGATGGAACCGCGAAAATCACAGACTTTGGAATCGCGAAAGCCATGAACTCTTCCACGATTGTGGACACGACTGGAGGAGGTATTATGGGTTCGGTGCATTACTTTTCTCCGGAACAGGCCAGAGGCGGTTATGTAGATGAAAAATCAGATATTTATTCTCTGGGGATTGTAATGTACGAGATGCTGACCGGAAGGGTTCCGTTTGACGGCGACAATCCGGTTAATATCGCGCTGATGCATATTAATAGTGAAATGGTGCCGCCATCAAAGCTGATTGCCGGAATTCCGCCGGCACTGGAACGGATTGTTTTAAAGGCGACGGATAAATATCAGACTAATCGGTTCGCCAGTGCGGATGAACTGATTCAGGCGCTGGACAATCTGGAATTTGTCGGAAGCGTGGTCGGCGATTCCATGTTTATGGCCTCTGCGGACACCCAGCAGGCAAACGCGCAGGACAGACCGATTGTGGAGCCGGATTACGACGATGAGGAAGATGACGATTACGATGAGCCCGAGAAAAAGAAAAAGAAGCTGAGCAAGAAGCAGAAGATTCTGATTGCGGTTATCGCGGCTGTGGTGGTTCTCGGAGGACTGGGGGTCGCCTATGCTCTGGGCGCGTTTGGCGGAAATACCGTGATCGTTCCAGATCTGCAGGGGAAAACGCTGCAGGAGGCAAAAGCACTGGCGGAGGAAGTCGGATTTGAAGTGGAAGAAGGTCAGCAGGTAAATGATGCGGAAATCGAGGAGGGATGTATCGTATCACAGGATCCGGAGGCAAATTCCACGGCAAAGGAAGGTACGACGATTCGGGTAAATATCAGTAAAGGACCGAGCAATGGGGAAGTGCCGAATGTGGTTGGCATGACTGAAGACGACGCGCGGGAAGCCCTGGCTGCGGCAGGCTTTAAAGTCGGTGATGTCAGTCCGGGTGAAAGCGAACGGGATGAAGGAGAGGTTTATGAGCAGTCGCCGGAAGCGGGAGAAAGCGCGCCGGAGGGAAGTACCGTAGATTTGAGAATCAGCGACGGATCGTTACAGAAGGTGAAGATGCCGTACGTGATCGGTATGGATATTGATGACGCGAAGGCGGCTCTGTATGAAGCGGGTCTTAAACCGGGAAAGATCAGTTATAAGACCAGTGATGACTATGACGTCAACGAGGTAATGTCACAGCAGTACGAAGCCAATGAAGAGGTGCAGACCGGATCTTCCGTAAGGCTTACGGTCAGTGAAGGACCGGCGTCCAGAACCGTAGATCTGGAAATTGATTTCAGCGACGCGGAAAATGAAGTTTTCTATATGACAGTGACGCTTACGGATGACTCCGGAACCAGAAAGGTAATTAATAACCAACGAAGGATTAAAAGTGATGGAAGTGAGACTGTGACGCTGGAAGGTGAAGGATCAGGAACGGTGGTGGTCATCTTTGACGGTGAAGAAGTGATGCGTGAAAGCGTTGACTTTACGAGGGGGACGATTGGCTGATGCGGGGAACCATCGTAAAGGGAATCGCGGGATTTTATTACGTAAAATGTGAAGGACAGGTATATCAATGCAGGGCAAGGGGCATCTTTAAAAAAGAAGGCATCACGCCCCTTGTCGGCGATCGTGTGGAATTTGAACCCGGTACGGGAACAGAAGAAGACGATGGATGGGTTACAGAAATTGAGGGGCGGAAAAACCAGTTTATCCGCCCCCCTGTTGCAAATGTGGACTGTTTTGCGGTCGTACTGGCAGCTTCCCATCCGAAACCGAATCTTGCAGTCGCGGATAAGTTTCTTGTGATGGCGGAGAAACATGGAACTGACGTCGTTTTGTGCATTAACAAAACGGATTTGGATAAAAAAAATACCATGGAACATCTGCGGGAGATTTACGAGCCGCTCTATCCGGTAATTGCCCTCAGCGGAAGTACGGGAGAGGGACTGGAACATCTGCGTGAGGCGGTGAAGGGAAAGAAGACCGCGCTGGCAGGCCCGTCGGGAGTCGGAAAATCAACGATCCTCAACCGGCTGCTCCCGGGAGCTTCCGCGCAGACCGGCGATGTCAGCCGGAAAACGAAACGCGGCAGACATACGACCCGGCACTGTGAACTGTTTGAACTGGGCGACGGAACGATGATTTTTGATACACCGGGATTTACTTCCTTCGAGATTGCCGATGTGGAAGAAGACGAACTGCAGCATCTGTATCCGGAGCTGCGGCCGTTTCTGGGAAAATGCAGGTACGACGACTGCCGCCATCTGAAAGAGCCGGAGTGCGCGGTAAGACAGGCGGTAGAGGCGGGGACGATTTCGTCTTCGCGCTACGCGTCCTATCAGGCGCAGCTTGCGGAAATTCAGGAAAAAAACAGATATTGAGAAAGGATTGAGTAAAGAATTATGATCAGACTGGCACCATCAATTTTATCAGCGGATTTTTCACGACTGGGAGAAGAGGTTGCGGAAATTGAAAAAGCGGGAGCCCACGTGATTCATGTGGATGTAATGGACGGACATTTTGTGCCGAACATCAGTTACGGCGCGACGGTTATGAAAAGCCTGTGCGGGAAGACCGGACTGCCTTTTGATGTACACCTTATGATTGAAAATCCGGATCAGTATCTGGAGGATTTTGTGACAGATCAGACGAAATATATTACCGTTCATCAGGAAGCCTGCCCTCATCTGCACAGGACGCTGCAGCACATTAAGGGGATGGGCGTGAAGGCGGGAGTGGCGCTGAATCCCGCGACCCCTCTTTCCGCGCTGGATTACGCGATGGAAGAAGCGGATCTGATTCTGATTATGTCGGTTAACCCGGGCTTTGGAGGACAGAAATTTATCCCTTCCGCGCTGAGGAAAGTGCGGGAACTGGAACAGCTCCGCAAGGCGGGCGGCCATGAGTTTGTAATTGAAATCGACGGAGGAATTAATCTGCAGAACGCGCGGGAAGTGACCGATGCCGGTGTGGAACTGGTTGTGGCAGGGTCTTCGGTATTCGGGGCAGAGGATATCGGCGGACGGGTCGGCGAATTTCTGGAGTTGTTCTATGATTGAAAACAAAAGGGAAATAAGGGAACATGCGTACAGGGAAAAAATGCTCAGCATTATTGTTCCCTGCTATAATGAGGAAAAAGGGCTGCGCCTGTTTCATGGAGCGCTGCGGGATCAGCTTGCGGCGATCCGGGAAAAGGGATACGCGTATGAAGTGATTTATATAAATGACGGGAGCCGTGACCGCAGTCTGGAACTGATTCTGGAATTTGCGTCCGGAGAGGACTATACAAAGTATATTTCTTTCAGTCGTAATTTCGGAAAGGAATCCGCGATGCTGGCGGGACTTGAGGCTGCGGCCGGAAGCTGCGCGGTGATTCTGGACGCGGATCTGCAGCATCCGCCCAGCCTGATTCCGCAGATGCTCGATAAATATGAGGAGGGATACGAACAGGTGATCGCGCGGCGGAACCGGGAAGGGGATTCCTGGAAATCCTCCTTTTTTGCCAGGACGTATTACAAACTGACTGACAAGTTAATTGATGTCAAGCTGGTGGACGGAGCAGGAGATTTCCGCCTGATTGATCGAAAAGTGATTGACGCTGTGCTTTCGCTGAAGGAAACCAACCGGTTTTCTAAGGGACTTTTTTCGTGGGTCGGTTTTCACCAGACCTACCTGGAATATGAGAACCGAAAACGGTTCGCGGATGAAAGCCACTGGTCTTTCCGCCGGCTGCTGGGTTACGGTGTAGACGGCATTGTCTCTTTTAATGTTCAGCCGCTGCGTATGTGCGTGTATCTGGGCGGCGTTCTTCTGGTGCTTTCCATTATCTATCTGATTTATCTTTTCGTTCGGATTCTGATTTACGGGATCGATGTTCCCGGTTACTTCACAACGATCACACTGATTTCCGTCCTGGGCGGCGTCCAGCTGGTTTCCCTGGGAATTATAGGGGAATATGTAGGAAGGATCTACGCGGAGGTTAAAAAAAGACCTCTTTATATTGTAGAACAGACGAATATCGCGGAGCCCGGACGCCCGGAGAAGGGGGAACATGACGAAACTTCTTGATGAAAAGGCCTGGAAATTCGTGGCGGTAGGAATTGTAAACACTCTGGTGGGGAGCGCGATTATGTTCGGGCTTTATAATCTGGCGGGATGCTCCTACTGGATATCTTCCGCTGCCAACTATGTACTGACCAGTGTGCTGAGCTATTTCCTGAACAAGAAATTTACATTTCGGCATGAGGGGGACTTTGCCGGAAGTGCTTTCCGATTCGCGGTCAACATCGCCGTGTGTTACCTGGCTGCTTACGGACTGGCAAAGCCTGCAACGGCCTTCGCGCTGCAGGGGGTCTCGAAGACCGTGCAGGAGAATGTTTCGATGCTCGTGGGGATGTGTCTGTTTGTGGGGGCGAATTATCTGGGGCAGAGGTTTTTCGCGTTTAGGGAGAAACGGTGAAGACAGTGGGATACAAAGAGCAACGAGACTTGATTAAGAAGCATTAGGAATACTTGGGAATATATGAACAGCGTTCATTCTATTTCATGAGTCAGTTGTGATAACATTGAAGCGGAGATAGTGTAAAATAATTGTGGAATTTTTGAGAGAGAAATAAAAAGAGACAGTTC
>JAHZHL010000002.1:0-1655 GCA_019420305.1 Bacillota bacterium
AAGCAGGCTTACGTCGGGGTGTACGGTTTATGATTTTTACACGTACAGAAATTGAGGTTCTAAGGTTATGTGCCTGGTGCAAGGATCTCCCCACTGGCAGCGCGGAAATACTGCCTGAGAATACGATCCGTCTGTTATTGATTTTAGGGCTTATCAGAAAGAGCAGATGCGGTCTAAGTTACAGAATAACTTCCAAAGGAAACGCGGTTTTGCAAGCCGCAGGATTTTTCTATGAGCCGGATAAGCAGTATCTGGGAAAAAGCCAGGCATTGATTAGGAGACTTTGTCTTGCTTCTCTTACCTCCTTTTTTTGGAGGATCGGAGCAGACGTTTTCTGTGATGCTCCGGGAGAAAGACTGGACGACATATTTCTTCCTTCTTTCGCGCTGCGCCGAAAGGTTTCTACTAACCTTCTCGGAGGTACGAGGCTGGCTGGTTTTTACTATTCGGGAAATACGGCGTTCATTCCATACTGCCTTATGCCGGACGACGATGGTTTATACGCGGAGGCAGAACAAAGGATTTTCAAGTCGGAGGCCTTAATTGGCAAGCGTCAGCCGTTCGTAATTTACAGCGGCCTGGGAACACTGGAGCAGATTTTAGAAACCATTTTATGTCCAAAGGAGAAAAAGGCAAGATCGACTACCGATACCTATTGGGAAGCCCTGAAAAAGTTCACTTGTCCCATGGGGGTGGTTCCATTGAATGAAAACGGTATGCGCCAGCTTCGGATATTGGGAGTTCCCTGCTATAGAGAAAAACTGATTCATCAAATACTGGGGAAGGACTATCTGCCTTCGCTTCAAAGTACGGCTGATGGATGTAGCGCTTCGACAAAGGAGAATTTTTTGATTGGGATTGACTGTGATGTCAACCGGTTTGAGCGTGCGATCCGAAAGGAGCGAAAGAAAGTTCACATTATTCTTTTATCCAGTCAGCTGAGAGCGATACGAGGATATTTGAAAGGGAAAAACGCAATTCTTCATTCTCTCGATACAGAAATTGTGGAACAGGCGCTGGGGCTTCCCAAAAAACTTTCGGATTTGGATTTATCACCATTTCAAAAACAGGATGGAGAATATCTGTATGTCCCGGATTTTGATGTTTGTCCAAAAATATAAAAGTAAAATAAAAGACATTTGGAAAAGGAATCAAAAGAGGCTCCCTACATATATTTTTCTGTTTATCGCGGGGCTCTATCTTTACGGATTTCTGGTTCACTCCATTGTCACAGGTATTGATAATGTTTGGCAGAAAAGAGAAAACGACTTGTTTACTTGGAATCCTGTAGAGAATGTCGGATCAATTTTTACCGTGCGCGGCATTGGAACGACGGGCTTTCTGATTCTGATGTACTGTCTGTCCAGTAAAAAGGGATATAACCTGATTTCTAAATTTAAAATCACAAAAGACAAAGAACGCGGTTTTGAGATTTTATCTGAAGGAACGCATGGCACCTCCGGTTGGCTGAACAAATCGGAGATAGAGAAGATTCTAAATGTATCGTCGCTGAACTCTATGACAGAGACTCTTTTCGGAAAACTGGATAATGGCGGTTATGTGGGAATGAAAGAATTGCTGGGAATGTCAAAAAACATTATGGTGTACGGCGCTCCGGGTACAGGAAAGTCCCGCGGTTTTGTAATGCCGTTTAT
>JAHZHL010000002.1:1665-2257 GCA_019420305.1 Bacillota bacterium
GGCGGTTAAGCGCGGGGAGAGTATGGTAATCTGCGACAGTAAGGCTGAGTTCTATGAAATGTACTCGGAATATCTGAGAAATGAAGGTTACTTTGTCCGAAGCTATAACCTTTTGGACCTCCAGGCCTCTGATGGGTGGAACTGCCTTATGGATTCCGCTGATGATGTAAATCTGGTGCAGCATATCGCAGAAGTTATTATTCGCAATACTTCCGCCGATTCAGAACGGGAAGATTTCTGGTCAAAGGCCGAAAAGAATCTATTGATGGCGCTGATCCATTATGTCCAGTCATTGACTTATCCAAATTCTGATAAGCTGCTTCCACCGGAAGAACGCAGTTTGGGAACCATATACCGTCTGCTCGCTTCAACCTCTGTTGCTGAAATGGACGCCAGGTTCCGGGCGCTTCCTCCAGGGCATCCGGCGCTTCCCCCTTACGGCATTTTCCGTCAGGCGCCTCACAATATTTGGGGAAATATCATGATCGGACTTGGTTCCAGACTGAATGTATTCCAAAACAAGCTGGCCGACAGCATTACGAAATATAACGAGATTGATTTGGAAGAACCAGGAAAACGAAAATGCGCCTAT
>JAHZHL010000020.1 GCA_019420305.1 Bacillota bacterium
GGAACTGTCTCTTTTTATTTCTCTCTCAAAAATTCCACAATTATTTTACACTATCTTTCCGCAGAGCAGGCTCCTGGGAAGCAGAAGTGTTATAAGGGCAGATCCTTTTCTTTAAACCATAGAATTCCAACCGCGTAAAGCACTGCGGACAGGCACGCCAGAATCGCGAAATCTGCCGCGTATCCGCTTCCTTGCAGAATAGCTTCCGTGTCAAACAGGGTGTTCAGCGTGAAATATTTCAGAAAATCCAGGTCAGGAGAAAGCTTCCGCAGCAGGCTAATGACAAAGAACAGCAATGGCAGCCCCGCACCGAAAGTCAGAGAGTTTCTGGAAGTATTGAAAATACAGGAGGAACAGAAGCAGATACTGCTGACAGCAAGGTGGTACAAAAATGCGCCGGCGTTCATCAGCAAAAAAGTTTCCCGATCCAACGCGCCCGGCTGAAAGGCTTCCGCTGCCAATAGCCCCACCAGAGAGGTCAGTCCCCACATCACAATCAGGGAAATCAGCAGATAAAGGGTGCTTGTAAGGACAATCCGCAGCCTGGTAACGGGCGTTGACAGAAATCCGGCAAGACTTCCTTTATCTACCTTTTCCGCAACCAGGCGGTTTCCGGTCAGAATGGAATACACCATGGGAAAGATAATTGCCATCAGGGCATAAAAGGAGTTTGCCATGAAACCAATGAGCGTGCCGTTGCCGGTAAGGATTTGAGAAGCAATGGTTCCGCGGGCTGCCGACTGCAGATCCGTTACCGTTTCCGGTGTGAATACATTTGTCATTACAGTGAGAAACAGACAGAGTACCAGGGTGAAGGTGGCGAGGAATTTCAGGTTGGATCTTGTAAGATGCGCAAAGTAGGGAGCATTAAACATGTTCTTCACCTCCGTAAAACTGCATGAAATACTCTTCCAGCGTGTGCTTTTCCTCTCTCAGAAAGCGCAGGCCGCACTGGGAAAGGGCGCTGATCAGAGGATTGATTTGAGAATCGGGAATGGAAACGGTCAGCTGCAGCGCGTTTTTTGCGCAGTGGGCGTCCGGGTACTGCGTCTGAAACTTTCTTAAATCCGAAATGCCTGAAAAACCGATCTGGTAAGTGGTCATCTGGGAGCTTCGCAGCTCATCAATGGTAATATCACGGATCAGCTTCCCGCCCCGCAGGATTCCGACTCGGTCACAGGTTTTCTCGACCTCTTCAAAAATATGGGAAGAAAGAAAAATCGTTTTGCCCTTGTTCTTTTCCTCTTCCACCAGTTCCACAAAACGGTTCTGCATCAGGGGATCCAGACCGCTGGTCGGCTCATCCAGCAGCAGAATATCCGGATCGTGCATAAAGGTGGAAATAATGGCGACTTTCTGCTTCATGCCTTTGGACATTCGTTTTATGAGCAGATCCGGATTTATGGAAAAACGCCGCGCCAGCTCCTGGGCATAGCCAAACTCCTTCATCTTGCGCATTTTTCCGATGAGCTTCAGGTAACGGGTTCCTGTCATATCATCGGGAAGGGCGATTTCACCGGGGAGATACCCCACATGGGGCTGAATCGCTTTCTGCCCGCGAAAGCATTCTATTCCCAGAATTTCCGCCCTGCCCGAATCGGGCCTGCAGAATCCCATCAGATGACGGATGGTCGTGGATTTTCCCGCGCCATTGGGACCAAGAAAACCGTACACTTCCCCCTGCCGGATGGACAGAGAAATGTCAAAAATTCCTTTTCCTCCGCCATAATCCTTTGTAAGACTGCGGACGCTGATTGTTTCCATTTCGGTTCCACTCCTTTACATGGTTTCTCGGGTTCTTTGGGAACAGTATAAACCGGGCGGCTGCCGGAATTCAATCAACAATCCGGTGCAAAGTGTCGGGTTTTATGCTACCATGGAAGCAGGAGGAAAAAGGACATGGAAAAACGGGACGCGAAAGCGGAATTCCTTACAGCTTTCTGGAAGCTTTATGAAAAAAAAGAACTTGAGAAAATTTCAATTCGCGAGCTCTGCCAGACGGCGGGATACAACCGGACGACGTTCTATGTGTATTACGACGATATTTACGATCTTTTAGACAAAGCGATTGAGAGTATCTTTTTGCCAATCCGGGAAGAGATCATTCGAAGGATCGATTTCAGCCGCGCGCTGCAGGTCTCAGCCTTTGGGGAAATCTTTCTTCAAGCGCTCCGGAAAGAGGACACGCATATTGAACTGCTGTTTAAGCGGCATCATTACCTTCTGCTGGGGGAGAAGCTGAAAAAGGAATGGATGGCGCTGCTGAGAGAAAAGTACAGCGGCAGGGAAGTGGATTTTTCATTCCTGGAGTATGTGCTGGAGTATCAGCTTTCGGCGGTGATGGGCGTTATAAAATACTGGCTTCAGACTGGAAAAAAGCTGTCGCAGCAGGAGCTTGTAAGGCGAATTTACCGTATTTCGGAAAACGGGGTATTTTCTATTGTGCGGGAGGAACTGGGAGGTAAAAGCGATGTTGAGCATAATCAATCGGAAGCTTCGGGAAATTGAGGAAGCGGAACAGGTGAAGATCATACTGGCTGTGGAGTCGGGCAGCAGAGCGTGGGGATTCGCGTCCTCCGACAGCGATTATGATGTCCGGTTCCTTTATGTGAGGCAGCCGGAAGAATATCTGAAACTCAAACCTGTGCGGGATGTCATCGAGTGGCAGCTTGATGATGTGCTGGACATTAACGGATGGGACGCGGCAAAGGCACTGCGGCTTCTTTACCAGTCGAATCCTACAGTGTTTGAGTGGAGCAATTCACCGATTGTTTACCGGAAGACTCCGGAGTTTGAATCATTTCGAGGAGTCCTTTCCGAATATTTTTCTGTAAAGAAAGGGCTGTACCATTATTGGCACATGGCGGACAATAATTATAAGACCTATCTGACCGGTGAGGAAGTAATTCTGAAAAAATATTTTTACGCGCTGCGTCCGGTGCTCGCGGCAAAATGGATTCTCGATAAAAAAAGTCCGCCGCCGGTTCTGTTTGACGACTTGCTCCGGGCAGAACTTCCCTGCGGGCTGAAAACGGAGATTGACTTCCTGTTGGAGAAAAAGAAACAGGCATCTGAGACGAGAAAGGAAAAAAAGGTGCCGGAAATCGATAGGTATCTGAAAGAAAGTATAGAAGCCATCCGACAGGCAGCAGGAGAAACATCAGAAGAACAGGAAAAAAGCTGGGAACCGCTTGATCGATGCTTTCTTGAGATTTTGAGAAGCGTATGGTGATAGAATCTCTTATAAAAACAGAAACGGCTGACCTGAGGCCGTTTTTTTACCCTGAGAATTTTGTAAAATAGACCTGTAAAAAAGATATTGGAAGAAAATTGGTTCAGGGAATGAAATTTGAGGGAAGAAAGATGTCAAAAAAACAAGCGATGCGAAAAAACAAACGGAGAGGTTACAGTACATACGGAGCGGCTCGGGTGGAACAGCTGCTTTCTCAGGAACCTCCGAAAATTTCCATCATGACAGGGGTGGCGTCCTCATCCGGCAGCTCCGGAGAAAGAAGCGCGGCAGCTCGCCAGAGGGAATCGGAATTCCGGCACCGGATTATGAGCGATGAAAAAATCGGATATGTGTACAGAAGGGACGGCAAGGTCATTCATGAAAAAACCTGCGGACGCGCAAAAGAAATTCCGGATGGAGAACTGGCATTCAGCAGGGAACTTCTGCCGGAAATGGAAGTCTGTCCGGAATGCGGTATGAAAGCGTACGTCCGGGCCTGCGGAGACGCTACGGACTACGAAACTTATGCGCAGCTGTTTGCAAGACTGGATCTTAAGACGGAACAACTGAGAAAGCTTGCTATGGATGGGAATGCTTCAATTAGCGCGACGAAAAACCTCCTGACGATTCAAACCGGGCAGGATACATGGAAATTGAAGTCCCTGGATGATCCGGGACATCATCTGGAACTTCTGTATCGAAAAAATGGCGCTTTTTATACGGTGAACTCATGTGTTTCCGTGGCAGATGCGCTGCGGACAATCGAAATGTACCGATGGGGAAGCTTGCGCAAAGCTTTGCACGCAGTCCGTTCAAAGCTTCCGATTGGAACGATCGCACAGAGGATTCTGAACACCTGGGTCAGGAGAAAGCAAAGCATGAGAAAATCCGTTTTCTATATTGACGGAGATAATGATCCGAGGCGCCGGATTGCGGGAATCGAACATCTGTCAGAAAAGGACGCGGTAAAAATTTTCTGCGCAAAAAACAACAGCTATTATAAAGACGCGGAGCGCCGGACAGAACTTCGCAGAAAGTGCGCCTGCAGGCTGGAATTTCTTTCGGTGGAGCCGGGACCGAACGCGGTAGACTTCGCGATTGCGATGGACGCTTACGGAACCTGCGCCAGAAATCCGCGGATCCGCGTCTATCTGATAAGCGGGGATAAGCATTTTGATACGATCACAAAGCAACTGAGAACTTCTTTTTCCGCGGAACAGATTGGAAGGAAGGCGGAGTCAATCGGCGAGATCCGCAAGGAGAAAACGGAAGCTCCCAATCGGTCTTTCTGGAATTTCTTCAGAGCGGCAATCCATGGAGAAGCAAATTGCCAAGCCGGCATCCTTCCTGTAAAATAAGAGTAACCGTATCATACGCAGGAAACGGAGGAGAATCATGGCGAAGAGTGTTGCGAGTAAAAAGAGAACCCTTTCTATTATGGAGGCGCTTCTGGAGAAAAGCGATGAGGCGCACAGGCTGTCCACAAACGACCTGTTGGAAATGCTGGAGCGGGAGGGCATTTCCACAAACCGAAAGAGCATTTATGATGATATCGAGACTCTGAAAGAATGGGGGATGGACATCCTCTACACCAAAGAAAAGCCGGCGGGATACTACGTGGGAAGCCGGAAGTTTGAGCTTCCAGAGCTGAAGCTCTTAGTAGACGCGGTTCAGTCCTCCAAGTTTATCACGGTCAAAAAGTCCCGGAAACTGATTAAAAAGCTGGAAAGTCTGGCAAGCGTCAGCGAAGCGAAGCAGCTCCAGCGGAATGTTTACATCACAAACCGCAACAAGACCTTGAACGAGAGCATTTATTACAATGTGGACAAGATTCACGACGCGATTTTATCGGATGCAAAAATCCGTTTTGTTTATTACAAGTGGAATACAGATAAAGAGCTGATCCCGAGAAATAACGGAAACCCTTTTGTTGTCAGTCCCTGGGCGCTGACCTGGGATGATGAAAATTATTATCTTCTGGCTTATGACGGGGAAAGCGGAATTGTGAAGCATTATCGGGTGGATAAAATGCGGAGCATCGGACTTCTGAAGGAAAAGCGGGAAGGAAAAGCCGAATTCGCGGATTTTGATATGGCCAGTTTCGCGAAAATCACATTCGGAATGTACGGAGGCAAGCGGGAGCATGTAACGCTGGAGTGTGAAAACAACTTAATTGGAGCCATTCTTGACCGATTCGGGACAGATGTGATCATTCAGAAAACGGATCGGGAGCACTTCCGTATTCGCCAGGAAGTGTCTGTAAGCGGGCAGTTTTTCGGATGGCTGGTGGGACTTGGAGCTGGAGTACGGATTGTATCTCCTCAGAATGTAGTCGACGCTATGGAACATCGGCTGGAAGAGATGCTGGGAAGGAGCAAGTGATTTGGAAGGCAGCAGGAATGTTTAAAAAGTGGGGCCGAAAAGAAGGAAACAAGAAATCAGAAGATAAATTTTTTACGCCTTCGGAGTGGCACGCACTTACTCTGAAAACATCGGAAGAGATTAGGCGGCAGATCGATTTTTTCAAACTGGAAGGGCGAAAAGTAAAGCGGATCAAGATGATAGGGAGGAGTTACATACATACCGGCGTATATATAGCAGACTATGTGCATGGCGTGATAAAACAATATGAGGGGGAGGAACGGCAGAATCAATCGCTCTGGGGAAAGATTGATTCGGAAATCAAATTCAGAAGGGAAGCTTTAATCGATCAGCCATTGATGGTCGAATTCGACAATGGTGAAACTTTTGAAATTGATACACCGCAGGTGCCAAATTTCTGTATGACTATGAATGGGATTCCCTGGGAAATAAAATGTGAGTGTAATGTAGATGCGGATATTTTATTTGCCCCATGCATAGGAAAGCGTATCGTAAATGTGGAAGCAAGGACTTACCGATCAGACAAAGATGTGATGACAGGATGTTTCTTTAATGAGGACCACAGTGAGTATGAACTGGTGTCAGATTTAGTATTGTGGTTTGATAACGGATACGGTTTGAGTATTGGCGGACATCTGGACTTTTGCGGCGTTTCCTGCATTGATAGAAGAAATGAACCGGTATTTATAACTTTCCGGGAGTTAAAGCCCGCTCTCTCTGAGTGGGAGGACTCGTTTCCGGAAGGAACCAATTATAGCAGGTGATGATTCTTATGAAAGCAAGGTGGAGAGGATGTTAGGAAAGCCTCAATATGGCTGGAGTGATTTTCAGCTGGAACATACTTCAATCTACAGCCTGAGTTATCTCGACGATATTGCCTTTGAATGGGTGGAACAGGCGATTCACGGACTTGAATCAATGCGGCCTTTTTGTGTAAAAGGATTTTTGGAACCAAATCGGCTGCTTTGTGTGGTAAGCTACTGGAACTGCCATATTATATGTGAAAATGAAGAGCGGTACCCCTTGGAGAAAGAGGACGTTGTGAGTGAATGTTCCCATACAAGCATGCTGCAGTTCTGTAAGTGTCTGTGGGAGGATATCGGAAAAAATGTGGAAGAGTGGGCTTCTTTTCCAGCAGTTGAGGATATGGATATCCGAAAGAGGCAAAAACAGCTTTTGAAAAAACTGGAAAAGTTGAGAGGACTGATTGATGAAAGAGCAGCATGGTTTGACGAGGGCAAGGGGTTCCTGTAGGGAGCAGGAAACTATCGTTAGAATTATTCATTGAATTACACTTGTAGGAGGAAAAACTATGGCAATTAATCGGAATGTATTCATCCATGATTCAGACAAGGCGGCGCTGAAAGCGCTGCGCGCGATACCGGGCTTTGCTCAGGTATCAAAGGCATTTTTAAGTGTATGGAGTGAAAAAATGGTCCATATTCAAAATATGTCCACCAACATAAAAATATCCGACAAACAGCTTAAAAAGTATCATGATATGCTGCCGCCAATCTGTGATAAACTGGGAATTGATATTCCGGATTTCTATCTTACCCTTGATGTGACTCCAAACGCCTGGACAACAGGCGATACGAAACCGGTCATCGTTATGACATCGGGATTATTGGAAACACTTCCGGAGGAGTTGATTCCTTCTGTACTGGCGCATGAATGCGGGCACATTGCCTGTCATCATATGCTATATACATCAATGGGAAACTGGCTGCTAACCGGAGCGGCCCAGATTCCGACACTTGGGAAGACAATTATTTATCCGTTAGCGGCGGCGTTTGCTTACTGGATGCGCTGCAGTGAGTTTTCCGCGGACAGAGCGGCTGTTTTGTGTGATGGGACACCGGATAAAATGATCGAAGTGTGTATGAGACTGGCTGGTTTTGATAAAGACATTCCTGTTGACGCCAACCCAGAGGCTTTTATGGAGCAGGCCGCAGAATACAAAGAACTGATGGCAAAAGGAGGCATCAATAAGGGAATGGAACTATATAGGTATGGGATGGTGGAGCATCCGCTGAATGCGGTCAGAGCATACGAATGTAAAGAATGGAGCGGTTCTGAGGATTTTGCAAAAGCGAATGAATATTTCAGAGCTTACCATAAAAGTGAACTGCCGGAAGAAGTTCCCGCAGCCTGGACAGAAAAAAGCTTTCTTGGGAAAAATGTTTCCGATGTAGAAAAATCTCTGCTTGATTTGGGATTTGAGGACGTAGAACTGGTTCGGGATACGAAGAAATCCTTTTTTACAAAGTCGGGGACTGTAACAGAGGTTAGTATCAATGGCAAGAGAGATTACAAGGAAGGGGATTGGCTGACAGTTGATTCCAGGATATGCGTTACCTATTACCAGCCGCTGACAGAGGACGAAATCGCTATGATGCATCCCGGTGAAATAAAACTTCCAAGTTCCGCGAAATACTATGCGGGAAGACCTGTTTCAGATGTTGCCGGCGCATTTAACGAGATGGGGTTTGAGAATGTTGAGATAGAAGAAATAAAGGATATTGCAAAAGAAAAGGATAAAAATCTGGGGAAAGTTTTTATGATAACCGTGGATAAAAACCCAAAATTTGAAAAGGGTGTATGGGTGGAACAGTACGCGGAGATTAAAATTTTATACCATGCTTTAAAAGATTGACGATAGATTGATGAGATGGGAGGAACATTCACAAAATGAAAGATGTAATCAATAATATTAAGGAAAAGGCACAGGAAGTCATGCCTGATAAAGATACCGTTGTGGAAAAAACGTACCGGGCAGGTGAGGCGGTGAAAGCTGCGGCAGAGGAAGTAAGATCCCGCGCAAGCGATACAAAAGAAAGCATTGAGGATAGAATTAATCGGTTGGATATTGAATTGGAAACCGCTATTGACGCATACAACGCTGCTTACACTATGATGAATGACAATGGTATGAGTTTGTATCTACAGAGAATCCGTTCCATTGATCTGATTGAAAATGTAGAGCATTTGATTAATAGTATTGCTAACCATCCTAAGTCTTTTGATAAAGATCTGGGAGAAATTCGTGTACATAAAGAAGGTTTTACACATGCCTGTGAGTTTGCCAGAGAAGAACTAAAAGCAGCAGAACAGTCCGCAGGAGGGGCGGGAGCAGGCATTGCGGCAGGAGCGGGAGTCGCGTGTCTCGCGCCAACAGCAGCTATGTGGATTGCGACGACTTTCGGTACAGCCTCTACTGGCGCCGCGATTTCCACTTTGTCAGGGGCAGCTGCGACAAATGCCGCCTTGGCGTGGCTGGGCGGCGGCGCTTTGGCTGCGGGAGGCAATGGAATCGCCGGCGGAAGCGCATTGCTGGCGATGGCAGGGCCAGTAGGATGGGGAATCGCAGGGGCGACAATTCTAACTTCAATTCTGTTGTTCGCTTCTAAAAAGGGAAAGTTGAATAAAAAGAAAAATGAGGAAATCATAAAGGTCAAAGAAAATACAGAGGCTGTGAAAGAAGCAGGCGCCCGCGTTGGAGCGATTGCCAGCCAGACGATTTCCCTGAGAAATGAACTGAACGAGATGTATCAGAAAAGCTTGTCAATGTTTGACTGTGATTTCCTGAGTCTTTCCGAGGAACAACAAATGAGCCTCGGAACATTGGTTAACAATACGAAGAGTCTTTCTGCGCTTCTGGAGACAAATATTTAGAGGTATCTGCGCTATGGAAAAAGAAAAGGTTATAAACAGGATGCAGGAACAGGCTGCAGCCGCATGGATTCACCAACTTAATGCGATGAGAATTCAAAGCTTGCTAAATGAGCTGACTGAACAAAATCTGAATTTTGGCGCGGCAATGGATACAATGAACAAAGCTCTTGGCAGTGTAAAGGATTTAATCGAGTCGAATCGTGGCGGAGAAAAAGGGATGCATGGCTTTATTGCCGAAATTGCTGAAGTTGGTATTGGGAATGCTAAAAACCAAATAAAGGGCATGGAGGCAGAGTATGAATGGGTAAATAATAATGGACCCGTTGATCTGATCAGAAATGGCGTCTGTATTCAGCAGAAATTTGTTCAGACCGGAGGCCACTTTTCACTGAATGCGATTAAGGATCATTTAAAGAAATATCCGGATTATATCAAAAATAAAGGAAAATATCAAATCCCGCGAAATTATTATGAAAAAATCAGCTATTATCTTTCCATCTCACCAGAAGACGCGAATAAAATGGCAACTGCGGATGGAGAATTTTCTTTGAAGCAGTGGAAATATATCCATAATTTTTTTGAGGATGGGGAGATTAACTTTGAATCTCTTGAGCCAGCTCAGCTAGACTATAAAGAGGTCCAGAGAGATTCTATTGGAAAAACCCTCCAGCATGAAAGAAAAAAACTGAAAGAAACAGATCGGACCATCAGACAAGAACACTATGACGCGCATAGAGCAACTCCGGCAGAAGGCGCGAAAGCGGCGGCTGGAGCAGCCGCAATGGAGGGCGGAACTGCTTTTGCCATGGCAATTGCGAAGAAGCTGAAACAGGGAAAACGCCTTCGGGACTTCCGAACTGAAGACTGGAGGGAAATCATAGGGGATACTTTTGCAGGAACCCTGAAAGGAGGCGTTCGCGGAGGTGCTGTTTATGCAATGTCTAATCGAATTCCACTCAATACTGCAGGAATTCGACTAAAGGATCTGAAGATATTCAGCAAAACAGCATCTGCGACGGCGAGTGCTGTTACAACTGCAGCTTTTGGTGTAGCGGAGCAAGCGTATATGTTGCGAAAAAATAAAATTTCGGAGACCGAATTCATTCTGAATTCAGAGACTCTTTGCCTAGAGGTTTCCATCAGTGCACTAGCAACTTTTATTGGGCAGGCTCTGATTCCAATTCCGGTTATGGGCGCTGTCATTGGAAGCTGTGTGGGAACGGTCATGTATCAAATCGCAAAAGAAAACTTCCAGACGCGTGAACAGGTTTTGATGGAACAGTATCTGAAATCACAGGTTCTGCTGGATGAAAGGCTGAATGTCAGGTATGGCAAGTATCTGGAAGAACTTAAGTCAAATATGACAGCCTATATGTCACTGCTGGAGAATGCTTTTGATCCGGATGTGGACACCGCCTTTGACGGTTCAATCAAACTGGCTCAGGCTCTTCATGTTCCGATGGATGAGATTCTGGATACGCCGGAGAAGGTACAGGATTATTTTTTGGAGTGAGATTTCAATGAAATTTTAACACGCCACACCACTCAGGAAAGGACACAGCATGAACTTACCAGTATCGGAAACATTAGACATCAAATATCTATCCCGGCTGTTTGACAACAAAAGCGAAAGCTACAAGCTGTTCTGGTTTAAAGCCATTATGGGAATTGTCGCGAAAGGGCGGACCTCGGCCAGTTATGAAGAGCTTGTAGATGCCATGATCGGCGAGGCGTGGTATATGGTGACGGAATACCACCTGAACCTGGGTCCGGCCGATACGCTGGAAAGCCTGGTTCATTATCTTTCCAGGATAAGCGGACTGAAATCCTCGGAAGAGAAGGAAACAATCCTTGAATTTGTGCGAAACTGCGAGGATAAAAACGTTTCCAAAATGAAGCGGACGCTGACGAAAAATGTGCCGTACCGGCTGCAGGCTCCTTTTTACAGTACGTTGCGGGGTCAGGCAGAATGGAATACTTCGGAACGCAATCTCATTCGGAAAATACGACAGGAAAAGCGGCTGATTTATTATATCAGCGAGCTTTCCGGACTCGATACCCGCATTGAAATCCAAGATGAATGGTTCCCTTACCTGTATGAGAATCAGGAAATCCTTTCCGGCTGGATCAACTTCAACCTGATTACTTATCTGCAGAAACGAAATCCGAATGTTCCCGGAATTTCAGATAAGCTGAACGCGCCGCAGGAACGTAAGATGGAAAAGGCTAAGGCGTACTGGAAGCTGGTTGCGGAGATTGAGCCTTTGAAAGAAATCTATGGCAATCAGCTGGTCGCGCCGAGAGAAATCTCGCTGGATCATTTTATTCCGTGGTCCTATGTGGCCAACGATGAGCTTTGGAACCTGCACCCGACAACTAAGTCGATTAACAGCAGCAAGGGCAATTTTCTGCCGGATTGGGACAGGTACTTTCATCGGCTGGCCGATGTGGAGTTTTACGGATATCAGTCGGTCTGGAAGTACGAGAAGATTCATCAGGCTTTTGACAAGTGCTGCCGGGAACATGTAAACAGCGCGGACGTCCGGTACAGACTCTATCGGGAAGGGCTGGAGTTCGAGATGTTTAAGCAGACCTTGAAGGAAATTATGCTTCCGGTTTATCAGGCGGCCCACAACATGGGATTTCGGAACTGGGTCTACCGGGAAGCGGATAAATAAACGCTGACGGATGAGGTGTTTTATGAAAACGTTGAATTATTATGAAAGCAATGCCAGGGAGTATTTTAAGAAAACCGTAAATGTGAATTTTGCGGAAACCCGGGCGGCCTTTCTGGACAATCTGGAGGACGGCGCGTACATACTCGATTTTGGGTGCGGCAGCGGCAGAGACGCAAAGGCCTTTAAAGACGCCGGTTACAGAGTGGAGGCCCTTGACGGTTCGGCGGAGCTTTGCAGACTTGCTTCGGATTACGCGAAAATGGAAGTGAAGCATATGCGTTTTACAGACTTTCATGAAAAAGAAACGTATGATGGAATCTGGGCCTGCGCGTCGCTTTTGCACCTGCCATATGATGCGTTGAAAGAGGTTGTGGGGCGGCTTTGCACCGGGCTGAAGGAAAATGGGATCTTGTACGCTTCTTTTAAGTACGGGAATTTTGAAGGAGTCCGGGATGGGCGGTATTATACGGATTTTAATGAGGAAAAAACAGAGCGTCTTCTTCGTGAAGTTCCGGGGCTTCAGCTGGAAAAGCAGTGGGTGTCGATGGACGCGCTTCCCGGGAGAGATGGGGTGAGGTGGCTGAATTTTTTGGGGAGGAAGAGGTAGAGCGGATAAAAATGTTTGCATAGAACGGAGGAACCCATGAAAACCATTCAAGTCGTGGCAGCAATCATCACAGACAGAGAACGAATTTTTGCGACCCAGAGAGGATACGGAGCCTTCAAAGGCGGCTGGGAATTTCCCGGCGGAAAACTGGAAGCGGGAGAAAGTCCGGAAGAAGCGCTGCGCCGGGAAATCAGAGAAGAGCTGGAGCTGGAAATTGAAATCGGCTCTCTGGCGGACACAGTGGAATACGACTATCCCGACTTTCACCTGTCTATGGACTGCTTTTTCTGCAGGATTAAATCCGGCACGCCGCTTTTAAAGGAACACGAAGCGGCCAGATGGCTGACCAGAGAAAACTTAGACAGCGTCAACTGGCTGCCCGCGGATCAGGATCTGATCAAAAAGCTGAAGAATATCGAATGGAAGTAAAAAAGTCATGAATCAAGAAAAAACGCAGATCGTGTACAAATAAGCGGGAAAAAACGTTCTGTACACATCGACAACTATCGCTGCCTCAGGAATTTATCTGGCACACGGTCGAAATTTGTCGGTTACAGTCGAATCGCTGCTGTTTATGCATTTTTATCTATAATTATTTTATTTTCCGCAAACCGATCCAGCAGACACAACTAGAAACGTGTACAGATAATCGATTCATTCGAGAACTGTACACACTTTCGCTGTTTCAAAGGAATTTTCTACTCTTCGGCTGTATATATACATCCGCCCGGGTAAAACCCATCAGAACGGATAAAATAAAAACATTAAAATCACAATTTTCAGGAGGAAATGTATGGTTTACACACCCCTTACAATCAAAGCGATGAAACTGGCCTATGCCGCCCACCACGGACAGACGGACAAAAGCGGAGTGCCGTACATTTTCCATCCGTATCATGTGGCGGAACAAATGGCCGATGAATTCACAACCTGCGCTGCTCTGCTCCATGATGTCGTGGAAGATGCAGGTCTTACCTTTAAAGAGCTGGAAGACCAATTCCCAAAAGAAGTCCTGGATGCCCTGCGGCTTCTGACCCATGAGAAGGGAACCGACTATTTCGAATATGTCCGGGCGATAAAGGAAAACTCCATAGCGAAAGCGGTCAAACTGGCGGACATTGCTCACAATTCCGATGAGACCCGGCTGACCGGCTGCAGAGACGCAACCCAGGAACAAATTATCCGCTGGAGAGAAAAATACGCGAAAGCAAAGAGAATTTTAGAGGAATAAAGGTTATTATGGCATACAACGAATTAATTAAAAATTTCAATCATATCCGAGATTATATGCGGCAGTTTTACATCTACGGATTCAAGCGCAGGGGAGATTACACGGAAAAATCAGCCCGAAGTTATGACAACGAGAGGAGGCGGATTGAAAGCTGGCTGGGAGAATATATGGCTTTTCGGCGACAGCCGGAAGGAAAAATCCGCTTTCTTTCTGTGGACACCAGAAGTATTGCCCATAATCCGCTCTTCCAGGCATATAAAGCGAAAAGCTTTACGGCGGCAGATATTACACTTCATTTTTATATTCTGGACATTCTGAAGGAAAAAGAAAAGGCTTCGGCCTCGGAAATCGCAGATATTCTGTCAGATGAATACCTGAGCAGTTTCAGCGCGGGCAGGGGCTTTGATGAATCAACCATAAGAAAAAAGCTGAAAGAATACGAAAGGCTCGGGCTGCTGGACAGCGAAAAGCGCGGCAGAACAGTGTTGTATCGAAGAACGGATGCCAACATTGACTTAACTGCATGGAAAGACGCTGTTTCCTTTTTTTCCGAGATCAGTCCTGTCGGCGTAATCGGTTCTTATATTCTGGATCGGTACGAATCCAATTCCGACTTTTTCCGCTTCAAACATCATTATCTTTTGCATTGTCTCGAAAGCGAGATAACGTGCTGTCTGCTGGAATCGATCTCCAAAGAATGTGACGCAGTCATAAAGCTGTACAGCCGGCGAAAACAGAAAACACAAGAATACCGGATTGTTCCGATTCGCATTCTGGTCAGCACACAGGCGGGAAGAAGTTATGTTCTGGCAAAAGAACTCCGGCGTCAGTCCTGCAATTTGTACCGCCTTGATCATATTAAGGCTGCGTCTGTCGGCAGATATGTTGAAAACAGAGAAAAAATTGAAAAGGAATGCAGGGAGTTTGAACGGTACTTGTGGAATACATCAAGCAATCCGCGGAAGCATACGGAGCATCTGTCAATGACATTGAAGGTAGAGCCGGGGGAGGACTATATTCTTCAAAGATTAAAGAGAGAAGGCCGGCATGGCAGAATAACGAAAATCGGGGAAACCCGTTTACGTTATGACATTGACGTATACGATGCGTCGGAAATGAGGCCGTGGGTGCGTTCGTTTATAGGGCGAATAGAAGACATTACCTGCAGCAGCGCGGATTTCGAGAAAATTTTTCGGGAGGATCTGGACATGATGTACAAACTGTATATAGGGGGCGACCATGATATTCAGTGAGATATATGGAAGCTATTTTTCGGTTGTCGCTGATATTCTCAGGAAAGCGGTGCATGGAAACCTGACCGAAAAAGATCTTTTCGAGATTGTGAGAAAAAAAGGATTCGGCGAAAGTACGCTTAATATTCCGGAAAAGCTTAAACGCGCGGAGTGGCCTCTCATAACAGAGGATTATAAAACCCCCATCCGGCACGAACCGGACATGCCTCTGACCACTTTGGAAAAACAATGGATGAAAGCGATTTTGACTGATCCGAGAGCCAAACTGTTTGACCTGAACGATACCGGGCTGGAAAATGTAACGCCTCTGTTTCAACGTGATACCATCATCTGGTTTGATCAGTATTCCGATGGAGATCCCTTCGAAGAAGAGGAATACATCCGTCATTTCAGAACGATACTGAGAGCGGTGAAAGAAAAGCGCAAGATCGAAGTGACCTTTCTTTCCAATCGCGGGAAACTTCACAGATGGACATGCCGACCCGACACTCTGGAGTATTCCCTGAAAGATGATAAGTTCCGGATACATATCAGCGGGGATCGGCATAAAAACACAATCAATCTGGCGAATATCAGAAAATGCCGCCTGCTGGAATATGACTCCTCTGCCGAGGAGGAAACAAGCGTCAAATCTGAGGCAGAACGCTTTGTTTTGTTGCGAATCAGGGATGACAGAAACGCCCTTGAAAGAGTAATGCTGCATTTTTCGGATTTAAAAAAGGAAACTATGAAGATTTCGGAAAAGGAATACAACATGAAGCTCTTTTATGATTCGGAAGATGAAACAGAAGTGCTGATACGAATTCTGGGATTCGGTCCGATGATAAAAGTAACAGAACCCGAGTCTTTTATCCGGCTGATTCGGGAACGGCTGGGCAGGCAAAAAAAGCTCTGGTAAAAGAATTCCCCTTTTCGCAACTTTTTTTCCGTGATCCGAAGCGGATTTCCTGTTATGATGAGTCTGCAACAAAGCCGACCGGGTCGTTAGGAGGAAAAGAAAATGTTTAAAATCGAAGGAACCCATAACACCGCAGTCTGCTACTGCGCGGAGCTGGAAAAAGCGGCGGCAGGGCAGATCCGCGCTGTATGCGACCAGGAAGCGTTCGCGGACAGCAAAATCCGCGTCATGCCCGATGTTCATGCCGGTCTCGGCTGCACCATCGGCACTACCATGACCATAACCGACAAAGTCGTGCCGGGAATGGTAGGGGTTGACATCGGCTGCGGTATGGAAACCGCGCGTATTGCGGAAGCAGAACTGGATTTTAACCGGCTGGATCGTCTGATAAGAAATGAAATTCCATCGGGAAGGGAAATCAGAAAGACGGAGCACGAACTGGCTTCCCGCATTCCGCTTGCCGATCTGGCCTGCGCCCGTCACGTCAACTTGGAGAGAGCGCGGCGGAGCATCGGAACTCTCGGCGGAGGTAATCATTTTATTGAAGTTGACAAAGATGAAAAGGGAGCGCTGTACCTGGTCGTCCATTCCGGGAGCCGGCACATTGGAAATGAAGTGGCTCGCTACTACCAGGAAGAAGGGTTCCGGGCGCTTTGCGGAAACGCCAGATTCCAGATTGACGAGACGATAAAGGGCATGAAGGAGCAGGGGCGCAGCAAAGAAATCAATAAAAAACTCAAGCAGCTGAGAAAGCAGCGCGCTCAGATGACGCCGGTACCCAAAGATCTGGCTTATGTAGAAGGCAGACTTTTTGATGAATATATCCACGACATGAGAATCATTCAGCATTTTGCCGCTATGAACCGGAAAGCCATGATGAATATCCTCGTCAGAGGTATGGGACTTTCCGTCACAGAATCCTTTACAACGATTCACAATTATATTGACACCGAGGCCATGATACTGCGGAAAGGCGCGATTTCCGCAAAGAAGGGAGAAAAGGTTCTAATTCCCATTAATATGCGGGACGGAAGCCTGATCTGCATCGGGAAAGGAAACGAAGAATGGAACTTTTCCGCGCCTCACGGAGCAGGGCGGATTATGAGCAGAAAAACGGCGACAGATTCTCTTTCCCTGGAGCAGTACAAGAAAGAAATGGAAGGGATTTTCACAACCTGCGTGAACAGACACACCCTCGATGAAGCGCCCATGGCCTACAAAAGCATGGACGAAATCGCGGGCCAGATCGAACCGACGGTGGCGATCATCAGCCGGATTCGTCCCCTATATAATTATAAGGCTTCGGAATAGATGGGTGGGCAGGACGTCCCACCCGTTCGTTTCCGCCAGACCGGAGCCGACACTTCCTGGCAGAAGCGGACCGGAAGCAAAAAAACGAAAATCGTGTACAAAGAAACGAAAAAGAACATTCTGCACACATCGAAACCTATCGCTGCCTCAGGAATTCGTCTGGCACGTGATCGAAATTTGTCGATTATAGTCGAATTGTCGCTGTTTATGCATTTTTATCTATAATTATTCCCTTTTCCATAAAACCGCTTCTGCAAATCCAATTCGGAATGTGTACAGCGAATATATCTATTTGCGATCTGTACACATTTTCGCTGTTTCAAAGGAGTCCGCCATTCTTTCGTTGTGTATATCCATCCACTCCGTAGGGAATTGTGAAACATTTGAAACCCGAAGGCTCCCATGATAAAATAAGGATAGTTCCGTGTAAAACCGCGCGAAAAAACCATCAAAAACAAAAGGCAAAGGAGGGCAGACTTATGCTGCATGAAGTAACATTCCAATCGTTTAACAAAAGAGACACCGTCTATGGATGGATCTACGTTCCCGCCGCGAAGCCGAAAGGCGTTGTCCAGCTGGTCCACGGGTTCGGGGAACATTCCAGGCGATACTTCCACATGATTGTTAGATATCTGGAAGCGGGATACATCGTCGCGGCTGACGATCATGTAGGCCACGGCAAAACCGCTCTGGAAAACAACACCTGGGGCGACTGGGGCGAAGCCGGTCCCCATACCATGACAGAAGATGAACACAGGCTGAAAGAACTGGTCTGTGAAAAATATCCGAAGCTTCCGTATTTCATGTTCGGCCACAGCATGGGCTCTATGATTGCCAGAGACTTTATCGCCAAATACGGCAATGAGCTGTCGGGAGTCATTATCTGCGGCACGCCGGGAATTTTCCCTATCGGAGATGACGTCGTCGCGGAGCTGGATCGTCTAATCGCCGACGGAAAAGGGGCGGAATCCGATCCCATGCTTACCGCGAAGCTGATGGGCTGGATGTGCGAACGGTGCGGAGAAATTAAACTGGGGAACGAATGGATCTGCGACGACCCGTACGTGCAAAAAGATCACGCCGAAGACCCATTTGACGCTTTTACAAAACCTACCGCAAACCGCGCTCTCCGGGATTTCATTGATATGTTCCGGCAGATAAATGGAAAAGAATGGGCGGAAAAGGTGCCGGCAACCCTGCCTGTCTACAACATCGCGGGAGATCAGGACCCTGTGGGAATGTATGGGCAAGGCGTTTACCAGGTATCCAACTGGCTGGCGGAAACCGGACACGATGTGAGGACAAAACTTTATCCGGGATACCGCCACGAAATTCATAATTACGCGGATCTGAAAGAGGAAGTCTGCGCAGGCATTATCGAATTCCTGGACGGGACAATCCGCAAATACCTTTAAAGGCATGACACAATAACAGAAACATAAAAAGGAGAACTTGCATCATGGCAGACATAAAATACGAAATTACAGAAGAACTTGGCATTCTTTCCGAAAAATCCAGCGGCTGGACCAAGGAACTGAACCGGATTTCCTGGAACGGCGGCGCGGCGAAATTCGACATCCGCGACTGGGCGCCGGAACACGAAAAAATGGGAAAAGGCGTCACCCTTACAGAAGAGGAAGCAAAACAGCTTTACAAGCGGCTAGGCGAATATTTCGGATAGGAGGAAATCTATGAAGCTGATCCATCTTTCGGATCTGCACATCGGGAAACGAGTGAACGAATTTTCCATGATCGAAGATCAGAAATACATTTTAAATCAGATTCTGGAGATCATCCGTGAGGAAGAACCGGACGCAGTGCTGATTGCCGGAGATATTTACGACAAATCCGTCCCTTCCGCCGAAGCAGTGGAAGTGTTTGACGACTTTCTTGTCAGCCTGGCAGAAGCGAAGCTCCCGGTTTTTCTGATCAGCGGCAACCACGACTCGGCGGAGCGCCTGTCCTTTGGCGGAAGAATTCTGGAAAAAAGCCGGATTCACGTTTCGCCGGTCTATCATGGGGAAACCGCGCCGGTTACTTTGCGGGATTCCTGGGGATCGGTCCGCGTTTTTCTGCTGCCCTTTGTAAAGCCGTCCCAGGTACGGGCGTTTTTTCCGGATCGGGAAATTGAGACCTATACCGACGCTGTGGCGGCTGCCGTTGAATCTATGGGCGTGGACGAAAAGGAACGGAACGTACTGATTACCCATCAGTTTGTCACCGGATCGGTCCGCTGTGAATCCGAGGAACTTTCTGTCGGCGGAACGGACAATGTGGACGCGGGGGTTTTTGAGGCCTTTGATTATGTGGCGCTGGGACACCTTCACGGTCCCCAGTCCGCGGGAAAAGAGACTGTCCGCTATTGCGGAAGCCCGCTGAAATATTCCTTCTCCGAAGTCAGGCATCAGAAGTCTGTAACAGTCGTTTGTCTGCGGGAAAAGGGGCAGGTAGCGGTGAAAACCAGACCCCTGATTCCGCGAAGAGATCTGGAGGAAATCCGCGGAAGCTATATGGAAGTGACAGACCGTTCCTTTTACGAAACTCTTGATACAGATCGGTATTTCCATATCATTCTGACCGACGAAGAGGATATCCCTGACGCGGTTGGAAAGCTTCGGTCCATTTATCCCAATCTCATGCGCCTTTCCTACGACAACCGGCGCACCAGGGGAGACAGAGCCCCAGGCGAGCTGCGGCCTGCCGGACAGAAGAAATCACCGCTGGATCTGTTTTCCGATTTGTACCGGATGCAGAACAACCGGGAACTCAGTTCACAGCAGGCGGAATTTATGAAAACACTGATTGAAGAAATCTGGGAGGAAGGGTAAAAATGAGACCGATTAAACTGACAATTTCCGCCTTCGGTCCTTATGCCGAAGAAACGGTTCTGGACATGGAAAAGCTGGGAAAAAGCGGACTATACCTGATTACCGGCGATACGGGAGCGGGAAAGACCACAATCTTCGACGCCATCACCTACGCCCTTTACGGACAGGCCAGCGGAACGACCAGAGACGCCGGTATGTTCCGCAGCAAGTACGCCAGGCCGGAAACGCCGACTTTTGTGGAGCTCACCTTCCTTTACGGAGGCCGCGTCTATACGGTCCGGAGAAATCCCGATTATGAACGCCCCGCCAAAAGGGGCGGCGGACTTGTCCACCAGAAAGCGGAGGCCCAGCTTACCTGGCCGGATGGAAAAGTTCTGACCAAAACCAGAGAAGTAACCGCGGCAGTCGAAGAAATTCTGGGAATCGACCGTTCCCAGTTCCGCCAGATCGCCATGATCGCCCAGGGGGATTTTCTGCGGCTGCTTCTTGCCTCCACAGAAGAACGGAAAGAAATTTTCCGCCGGATTTTCCGTACACAGAAATTTGAACGCCTGCAGAACCGGTTGAAAGAGGAGTACAGCCTGCTGGAACACAGCCGGCAGGAGAAAGAGCGCGGTATCCGGCAGTCCATCCGTGAAATCCGGATACCGAAGGAACGGGAAGAAGGTCTGCCGGAGGATTCCGCGGAGCTTTCCGGGCCGGAAGCAATGGAACTTTTAGATTCTCTGATCGCGGAAGATCAGAAACGCTGTGAGGAAACCGAAATACAAGCCGCCGCAGCAGGAGAGGCGGAAGCGGAAGCAAACCGCCTTCTGGGAAAAGCGGAGTCAGAGGAAAAAGCCCGCGGGCAGCTTGAAAAACAAAGGGAGGCTTTGTCACGAGAAAAAGCTTCCCTTCAAAAAAAGAAAGAAGATCTGGAACGTGAAAAGGAGCGAATCCCCGAGTGGGAGGCGCTGGGCGTGCGAATCGCGGACATAAGAAGCCAGATGTCCCGTTACGGCGAACTGGAAGAACAGAAGGGAAAAAAACAGAGAAATGAGCAGGCAATCGCGGAAACTGAAGAAAAGCGAAGCCGTTTCGAAACATCCATCCATAGTCTGCAGGAAGCCCTTGAAAAGGGACGGGAAGAGCAAAGAGCCATCGGCAATCCCCAGGCGGAAGGCCAGCAGGCGGAAAACGAGCTTCATAGGAGCCGGGAGCGCCTGAAACGTCTGAAAGCCGCTCTCGAAAAACAGGAGGAGTGGAATACCCTGAAGGCGAAACTTGAGAAAGCCCAAAGTGAATACGAACGGGCCGCGGAAAAAGAAGACCGCCTCCATAACCATTACTACAGGAAAAACAGGAGCTTCTTGGACGGGCAGGCGGGGATTCTGGCAAAGGAACTTACAGCCGGAGAACCTTGTCCGGTCTGCGGTTCCAGGGAGCATCCGCATCCGGCGCGGCTGACGGAAGAAATCCCCGAAAAATCCCAGGTGGAAGCCGCGAGAAAAGAATGGGAAAAGGCCCGTCAGCAGGCGGAAAAGGCGAGCGGCAAAGCTATGGAGCTGCGAGGAAAAACACAGGCCCGAGAGACGGAGCTTGCGGAACTTGGAAAGGAGCTTCTCGGAGCCTGCGGGACGGACGAACTTCCTCAAAGGCTTGGGCAGCGGATTCAGGACGAGGAGCAAACCCTTCAAAGCTGGAGAAAAAAAGCGGAGGAAATCGCAGAGCGAACCGCCCGCAAACAAACGCTGGAAGAAGAACTGCCGCGGCAGGAAGCGCTTCTGACAAAGGAGAGGGAAGAACTTGCGGAGCTGGAAAAAGCAGCCGCGGCGTTAAAGGAAAGTGTCCGGCACCAGGAAGAAACCATACAGAGACTTTCCGAATCTCTTGAGTTTTCCGGCGTCCGTCAGGCAGAGAAAGCCCTTCAGGAGCTGGAATCACAGAAAAATCTCATGAGCCGCAGACGGGAAGCGGCAGAAAACGCTTATCACGAAAGCCAGGAGCGGGCACGGGCGCTAGAGGGAAAGGTGGAAGCTCTGGAGAAACAGCTGGAACACGAAGAAACAGCGGGCACTAATCAAATCCGGGAGCGGAAGATCCGCCTGCAGCAGGAAAAAGAGCGGTTTTCCCGGGAAATAAGGGAGATCCGCCTGCGTCTTGACCGCAATCAGGAGACCCTTACCCGTTTGCGGGAAGAAACGGAAAGCCTTCAAAAAACCGAGGAGACCTGGAAATGGGTCAAATCCCTTTCCGACACCGCAGGCGGAACCATTTCGGGAAAAGAAAAGATCATGCTGGAGACTTATGTGCAGACGGCGTTTTTTGATCGAATCTTAGAACGCGCCAACACCCGCCTGATGGTCATGTCCGGCGGGCAGTATGAGCTGAAACGCCGCGCTGCCGCGGAAAATTACCGCAGCCAGAGCGGACTGGAGATGGATGTAATCGATCATTACAACGGGAGCCTGCGCAGCGTCAAAACCCTATCCGGAGGCGAAGCCTTCAAAGCTTCCCTGTCCCTGGCCCTGGGCCTTTCCGATGAAATCCAGTCCAGCGCCGGAGGCGTAAAGCTGGACGCCATGTTCGTGGATGAAGGCTTTGGTTCTCTGGACGAAGAATCCCTGCAGCAGGCAGTCCGGGCCCTGAGCGAACTGTCCCGTGGAAACCGTCTGGTAGGCATCATATCCCATGTGGCGGAACTGAAGGAAAAAATCGACCGCCAGATTATTGTGCGAAAGGATCGGGAAAAGGGCAGCCGGGTAGTCTTGCGGACAGACTGAAATCGCTGTCGTCGGCTCAGGGGAGAGCTCAGGACACTTGCGTTCTCCTGAAAATTTAAAATGACCTCTACCAAAAACGGCAGAAAAGTGATATGATAAAAGGTATGAAATTATATAAAAGAAAGAAGACGATAATATGATATACAATAACGTATTAGAAGCCATCGGCCATACGCCGATGATCCGTCTGAACCGCATGAACGATCCGGACAGCGCAGAGGTTCTCGTGAAATTCGAAGGACTGAACGTCGGAGGATCTATAAAGACAAGAACTGCCTACAATATGCTGCGTGAGGCGGAAAAGCAGGGGCTGGTTAACAAAGACTCCGTCATTGTGGAACCGACCAGCGGCAACCAGGGTATCGGTCTTGCGCTGATCGGCGCGGTAAAGGGATACCGGACGATCATTATCATGCCGGACTCGGTCAGTGAAGAACGCAGGAAACTGGTGCGTCATTACGGAGCGGAAGTGATCCTGATTCACGATGAGGGAAATATCGGCGACTGTATTGACGAATGTCTGAAAACCGCCCTGCGGATGGCGGAAGAAGATCCCAAGGTTTTCGTACCCCAGCAGTTTGAAAACGAAAATAACCCCATGGCGCACCGTCATCATACGGCGCTGGAAATCATGGAGCAGGTGGAAGGGGATATCCACGGATTCTGTTCCGGAATCGGAACCGGCGGAACCATTACCGGAATCGGAGAAGTTTTAAAAGCCCAGAATCCGGATCTGGAAATCTGGGCGGTGGAACCGGAAAACGCCGCTATTCTGGCGGGAGGGGACATCGGAACCCACCTGCAGATGGGAATCGGAGACGGCGTGATTCCTAAAATCTTAAATAAGGAAATCTATGACCATATTTATATTGTTTCCGATGAAGAAGCCATTGATACCGCCAAAAAGCTTGCCAGCATGGAAGGACTCATGTGTGGAATTTCCAGCGGCACCAACGTGGCGGCGGCGCTGCAGCTGGCGAAAAAACTGGGAAAAGGAAAAACAGTGGTAACCGTTCTTCCGGATACGGCGGAACGCTATTTTTCCACGCCGCTGTTTGACGAATAGAATGAACGAAAAGGAACCAAACATCGATTTTTTATATAAAACGCTTCCGGAAATCCTGATCCCCTGGTACTTCAAACATGCCAGAGATCTTCCCTGGAGAAAAGACAGAGAGCCTTATCATGTATGGCTCTCTGAAATTATGTTGCAGCAGACCAGAGTGGAAGCGGTAAAAGGGTACTACACACGGTTTCTGAAAGAATTTCCGACCATCGCAGATCTCGCCGAAGCGGATGAAGATCGGCTTCTTAAACTGTGGGAGGGGCTGGGGTACTACAACCGGGCGCGCAACTTGCAGAAAGCGGCAAAAAAGATTATATCGGAAAACAACGGCGTATTTCCCTCCGAATACAGTGAAATACTAACGTTGCCGGGAATCGGCGAGTACACGGCGGGAGCCATTGCCTCCAATTGTTTTGACGAACCGGTGGCAGCTGTAGACGGAAACGTGCTGCGGGTGATTTCCCGAATCACCGAAAGCTATGAGGATATTCAGAAGCCCGCTGTAAAAAAACAGGTAAAAGCCCGTCTGGAAGCGGTATATCCCAGGACCGGATGCGGAGACTTTACCCAAAGCCTGATGGAGCTGGGCGCCATTGTCTGCGTTCCTGGCGGTGCTCCCAAATGCGGCGTCTGTCCGATGGAAGATTTATGCGTCGCGCACCGGCATGGAACGGAGCAGAAGCTTCCGGTAAAAAATACAAAAAAAGAACGAAAGCAGGAAGAACGTACGGTTTTTATCCTCCGATGCGGAGAAAAACTCGCAGTGAAAAAAAGAAAAAAAAGCGGACTCCTTGCCGGTTTGTGGGAACTCCCCAATATAGAGGGGAAAAAGAACGCGAAAGAAGCGATGGAAATTCTTTCCGAGTGGGGAAGCGCTCCTCTTTCCATGAAAAAAGAGCGATCTCGCACACATATTTTCAGTCATATACAGTGGAATATGATCGGATTTTATGTGGAGTGCGGCAGAGAAGCAGAGGAACTGCTCTGGGTTCGCAAACGGGAACTCGGCAGTCGGATCGCTCTTCCGACTGCGTTTCGACAGTTCCTTGAAAATGAATTTGATTAAAAAAAGTTTAAGCTTTTATGAAGATCGTATAAATAAAAATAGGTCTATGCTATAATAGGGAGAATTCAATAAAAGTGATACGTTATTATAGGGGGGAATACATTTGACAGTAACGAATGCAGACAGAAGGCGGGCAAATAGAGAAGCCCGTCTGAGAAAAAGAAAAAAAATCCACAAAATACTTGCCGGAGCGCTTCTGGCTATGTGCGTTGTAACCGCCGTCGTTGTCATCGCGGCGCTGTTTTCCGGTGACGCATACAAAGACGAAGAAAGTTTCCGTGCTTACGCGGCCGACTATTTTAAAGAGGAAGATGAAACAAAAGATGTGGGAACGCCACAGGAGGTCGTCAGCTATGGAACGCCTCTTTCCACAGCCATGGAGTATCCTGTTACCGGACAGACATCCATGGACGGATATATCAAGGGAATCGCTGAGGATTTAAAAAATCAGTTTGAAACAAAGCATAAAGACGCGGATAGCGAAGATACGGTCGCGATGCTGATGGATTATGATTCCTACAAGACTCAGAGAGCGGCAGTCGGCGTTGTATTTTCCGAAGAACAGAGAAAAGAAAACGATCGGCAGATGGAGACCGTTTCCTCGAATGTCTACACATATAATTTCTCGACGGATACCGGTATGCCTCTGACCGCGATTCAGATTTTTAATCCCGGCTACCGGACCTTCTGTTCGCAGTATATGAACCAGTACTTCAATGAACATTACAAAGATCTACTGGTGAAAGGCTATGAAAAAGCGCTTGCGGACACAGAAGAAAACTTTAATAAATTTGTCCTTACGGACAAGGGTGTGACCTTTTATTTCGATGCCGGAACCGTGGCAAAAAAATCAGAGGGAACCGTTTCGGTGGATGTCAGTTATAAAGAACTCCGGGGAATTCTGCGCGATCAGATTGAAATCCGCGCGATTGATCCATCGCGGCCAATGGTGGCGCTGACCTTTGATGACGGTCCGTTCCCGAAAACCAGCAGCCGCATTTTAGATTGCCTCGAGAAATATGGTGTAACAGCGACATTTTTTGAACTGGGACAAAATGTGGCGGCTTATCCGGATGTCGTTAAGCGGGAAGCGGAACTGGGAATGGAAATCGGAAGCCACAGTTGGTCCCATCCGGATCTGAAAAAGTTGAAGCCCAAACAGGTCAAAAAACAAATTGACAAGACCAACAACGCGTTGAAAAAAGCCTGTGGACAGACTGCTTCAGTATTCCGTCCACCGTACGGTAATAACAGCAACGTTGTGGAGAAATACGCAAATGCGCCGATTGTCCTATGGTCCGTAGATACGCTGGACTGGAAGAGCAGGAAAGCCAAGAGCGTCATGAAAGTCGTGAAAGGTGTCAAGAATCTGGATGGCAGAGTCATTCTGATGCATTCAATCTATGACTCTACTGCCAAGGCGGTGGAGCAGATGGTGCCATGGCTGCTGAAAGAAGGCTATCAGCTTGTGACTGTCAGCGAACTTTTGCAATATAAGTATAACGAAACGCCAAAAAACGGAAAATTCTACGGATACGGATACTTTTATACAGAGAAATAAGTTTCCGGTAAAATGAAACAGAGCATACCAGATAAAATGGGTATGCTCTTTTTTTACCGATTGTAAACAAGAATTTACAAGGTAAAATTTACATTTTTCACAAACCCGTCACATTCCAAAGATATAATAGCTATCGTATAATGAAATATATATATTAATATAATTTTTTGGTTATATTAAAGACAGAAGGAGACAATGAAAATGAAACATGGAAAAAAAAGTAATTGCAATGATGCTGATTTTTATCATGACCGTATCTCTTGCCGCATGCGGCGGAGACAGCGCTGAATCTGACGGCGGGAACACGGATACGAAGTTGACAATCGCGCATCAGTATGGCATGGCTTATGCGCCTCTGGAAATCATGAAACAGCAGAAACTGATCGAAAAGCATTATGACGGCGTGGAAGTGGAGTGGTCCACTCTGAACTCCGGCTCCGCGATTAATGAAGGATTTATTTCCGGTGATATTGATGTCGGCGCTATGGGTGTAGGGCCTGCGGTTACAGGTGTAACCAGCGGCGTACCGTATAAAATCTGCTCCAATATGTCAGCGCAGCCGCATAAAATCATGACTAATAACCCGAATATCAAATCTTTAAAAGATATTACGGATGAAAAAATTGCCCTCGTAAATGTAGGCAGCTTCCAGCACATTTTGCTGGCCATGGCGGCAAAGGAACAGCTTGGCGACGCCCATGCCCTGGATGAAAATATTTCAGCCATGTCCCATCCGGATGGAATGACGGCGCTGCTTTCCGGAAGCGTGGACTGTCAGCTGACCACTTCCCCATATGTATTTAAGGAAGCGGAAGAAGAAGGAATTTCTGAGGTAGAAGCCCTGGAGTCCGTATGGCCCAGCGGAAACTCATTCATTGTAGCGGTAGCGTCTACCGAACTGCAGGAAAAGAACCCGGAACTTTATGACGCGGTTGTAGCGGCGTTAGAAGAAGCGATCGACTACATCAACAACAATAAGGCGGAAGCCGCGAAAATGCTGTGCGAAGCCGAGGATGTGGACGCGGAAACCATGGAAAAATGGCTGAACGACAGCGACTGTGTATATACTTCAGAAACAAAAGGTATCATGGACATGGCAACGTTTATGGAGGAAGAAGGGTTCCTTGAAAATGATGGTCCGGATTCCTTCAGTGACCTGGCCTTTGATAATGTAAAGGGAAACTAAAAACGGAAAAGATAAAAAAGATCCTGTGCAAGAAGCAGGATCTTTTTGCTTTCCGGATTAACGCCTATTTTTTAAACCGACCATGTAAGAAAGTTGTAAGAAATCCTTAAATGGTTTGAACCTTGACATTTTTCCGCTGAACGCGTACACTGAAACAAAGCAAAGGGGTAGTGTCCTTTGCGGATGTGTATATGCGGATTGGGGCTTTGCGGCGATCCGAAGAATGTGTGTGAATGAAAGAAAGGAAGTGAATAACATGAATATCTTAAGACAGTTATCTTTCTATGCCCAAAATCACGGGCAGGATATAGCCGTTCGTTTTCAGAACAGCTATCTCACCTATCAGGAGCTGGATCATTATTCCGGCCGTCTTGCAGCTTATATACAGAATCAGTGTGGAGAAAACCGAGCGCCGATCGTCGTATATGGACATAAAAATGTCTATATGCTTGTATGTTTTCTAGCAGCAGCAAAATCAGGAAGAGCTTACTGCCCTTTGGATACATCGGTTCCGGATAATCGAGTGGAAGCCATCGTAAAAACCGCGGAGCCTTCTATGATTTTTGCATTGGAGGATACGGCGGCAGAACTTAACGGCGCGGTTTCTCTGGAAGAAACTATTGCCATTATAAAAGAAACAGATGTATCGATTGGAGAACAGTATCAGGTAAAGGGTTCAGACATCTTTTATATTATTTTTACATCCGGAAGCACGGGAACTCCAAAGGGTGTTCAGATTACAGCAGATAACCTGAACCATTACCTGGAATGGTCTGTGGGACTCGGAACACCGATAAAAGAGAAAATCGGAAAAGTCTTCCTCAATCAGGCACCATTCTCCTTTGATTTGTCGGTAATGGATCTTTATACATGTCTTGCGTGCGGAGGCACTTTATATCTTTTGGACAAAGAAACACAGATGGATTTTAAAAGACTGATGCCGGCTCTTACGGAGTCAGACGCGTCCGTATGGGTCTCAACCCCGTCGTTTGCGGATATGTGTCTGGCGGACAAGCAGTTTAACTGCCGCAATATGCCAAGGATTAGGACATTCCTGTTCTGCGGGGAAACTTTAACAAACGCCACTGCTCTTAAACTGATGGAGCGCTTTCCCAAAGCGGTAATTATGAATACCTACGGGCCTACAGAGTCTACGGTTGCGGTTACAGAGGTTCGCGTGACGAAAGCGCTGGCGCAGGGCGTATGCCCACTGCCCTGCGGAAAGGCGAAACCCGGAACTATTTTGGAAATACGAAAAAAAGACGGAACTGAAGCCGCGGCGTGCGAGTCAGGAGAAATTATTATCGCCGGAGATACGGTAAGCGCCGGTTATTTTAAAAGAGAGGATCTGACCCGAAAGGCTTTCTTCAATCTGAAAAAGAACGGAAAAACCTATCGGGCATATCGAACCGGAGACAAAGGTTATCTTGATGATGATGGCAATCTTTATTATGAAGGAAGAATTGATCTGCAAGTAAAACTGAATGGCTACCGAATTGAGCTGGAGGATATTGAAAAGAACCTTCTCCGTCTGCGTGCTATTTCCCACGCGATAGTAGTCCCGAATATGAAAGACGGCAAGGTAAAAAGCCTGACCGCCTTTGTAATGGGATGCGTCAGACCGGAAAATAATCTTCGTTTTTCAAGAGAAATGAAAGAGCAGCTGAAAGAATATCTTCCATCTTATATGATTCCGAAAAAGATTGTTTATCTGGAGCAGATGCCGATGAACCAGAACGGGAAAGTAGACAGAAAGCAACTGGGAGGACTTGTGTAATGAGCTTCTTTGGGAGTATTTCATTTTTCCTGCTGCTGACGATGAGTTTTGTGCCGGCGATTACGCTGGGACTTCTGGAAAAATCTTTGCAGGGATATCGAACTGCGCTCTCCGTGCTTGTGATCGGTCTGGTTTTCTGGACGGATAAAGAACATCTGGCATATTTGATCGTGTTTTATCTGTTGGAGCTGATTCTGGTAAAGCTTTACCTCAAACTGCGGATTCAACAGGGCGAGAACAGGAGCACGTGCCTTTATAGAGTTTTTCTCTTTCTATCCATTCTTCCGCTGATTCTCTGTAAAATTTCAGAGGCCGCGGGAGGAACGGCGCTGAACCTGTTTCAATTTCTTGGAATTTCTTATCTGACATTCCGGGTTGTACAGATGTTAATCGAGACTTATGACGGAATTATTAAAGAGATCCGCTGGATTGATTTTACAGATTTCCTCCTTTTGTTTCCCACGTTTAGCTGCGGACCGATTGACCGGAGCAGGCGATATCTGGAGGATGCGAAGAAACATTATTCCAGAAGTGAATACCTGGAGCTTCTGGGAGACGGGATTTTAAGCATATTAATCGGGGTTTTATATAAATTTGTTCTGGCAGCGCTGGTTCACAGGGGAGTAGGATTTTTTCAGGATCCGCAGAGCTTTCTGGAATACGCGGGATACAGCTACTGTTATGGAATTTATCTGTTCTTTGATTTCGCGGGATATAGCCTGATGGCGATCGGTTCGGGAAAGATCCTGGGAATTCGGGTTCCGAAAAATTTCAAACGGCCTTTTGCCAGTATTGACATGAAGGATTTCTGGAACCGCTGGCATATGACGCTGTCTTTCTGGTTCCGCGATTTCCTGTTTTCAAGATTTATGATGCTTGCTATCAAGGGAAAATGGTTTACATCCAGACTGACAGGAGCTTCCGTCGGATTTATTCTGAACATGGTCGTGATGGGAGCATGGCACGGACTTGCGATCAACTATCTTCTCTACGGTTTGTATCATGGAATTCTGCTTGCCCTGACAGAAGTGTATCAGAAGAAGTCGGGATTTTATAAAAGAAACAAAAAGAAAGCTTGGTACAAAACCTTGTCCTGGCTGATTACAATTAACTTTATCATGTTTGGTTTTCTCCTGTTTTCAGGAGAGCTGATATAAATTTAAGATGTGAGGTGTGTAAAAATGGAAGAAAGAGTATTAGATTTACTGGAAGAAATTTGTGAAGATGATATGGTAAGAGAAGATCTGGAGCTGAATCTCTTCGAAGAAGATCTTTTGGATTCTCTTGCGTTTACTGAGCTTTTAGTCGCGATTGAAGATGAATTCGGAATTGTGATTTCACCGTCAGAAGTGGAGCGGAGCGATGTAGAGACGCCGGCTAAAATTATCGCTCTGATCCGGACAAGGAGTTAGAATCGTGAAAAAAGTGCTCTCATTTCTGATGGCTTTTGTGCTGTTTTCCGCGACTGTTTTGGGAATTCACGGGTTTATTGATAAAAACGCGAGATTTGATCCTCATTCCTTCGGAAGTTGGATCAGCCCTTACAAATTTTTCGCAGCTGACAATGTGAAGGCAAATATGGATGAGAATACGATCCTAACTCTGGGTTCTTCTGAATTCCGGCACGGGACGAAGATGTCCACGCATCCCGCGAATATGTTCCGGGATAGTTCCCTGAACATGATGATGGTGGGAGCAGGATACTATCAGTCACTGTTTCACGCGGTAGAGCTGTCTGCTCTGGCAGATGGTGTAAAAAACCGGAAAGTTGTGCTGATCCTGTCTCCGCAGTGGTTCACAAAAGAAGGCGTTCTGCCTCCGGCGTATGCGTCCCGTTTTTCCGATGAAACATTTGTCGCGATGCTGCAGAATAAAAAAATATCCCGCGGAACAAAGGACTACATAATAAAGAGAACCAAAAAGCTTCTGTCCGGTGATCCGCAGACAAAAGAACGGGTACAGCGTTATGAACGTGTGTTCTTGAATAAAGATCCGAGTTTTTATGATCGACAATATGTCAGATTTTACAGAGGTTTTCTGGAAGAAAAAAGTGAAGTCGGCATAACTGCCGCGGCAATCGCGGAAGGGGTGGAACCCTACGATCCAAAGAAAAAGGATACTACGGGAGAGCCGGATTGGGAGGCATACAATCGGATGGCCCAGAAGGAAGGCAGAAAAGGTTCAAAAGATAATCCTTTTTATGTCGCGAACCGGGTTTATCAAAAGCAGATTCTGCCCAAGCTTGAAAAAACAAAAGATTCTTCGAAGGGCGCTTCGTATGCCGAGTCGCCGGAGTACGAAGACCTCCGCTGTTTTCTGGAGGTCTGCCGTGAAACAGGAATACAGCCTATGCTGGTTCTTATGCCGGTCAATGGATACTGGTATGATCATATCGGATTTGCAAAAGAAGAAAGAAAAGCTTATTATGAAAATGTTCGGGCTCTTGCCAAAGAATACGGGGCAGCTCTTGCCGATTTTGCAAAGGACGAATATACCCGGTATTTCTTTTTAGACAAAGTCCATCTGGGCTGGAAAGGATGGTTGGACATTAATGAAAGCATTTACCGCTTTGCGAAAGAAACGAAAGCACAGTAAAATCTGGAGCTATGGAAAATATGTGTTGCTCTTTTACGGGCTGATGATGGCGATTTACGGCTACTTTATGCTGGCCAATCTTTCCACAGCTCCCAAATTCATCTACGCGCAGTTTTAAGAAAACCCATCAGGCATGCGGATAAAAGACTGGCTGCCTGATGGGTTTTCGGCTATAAGAGACATTCCCTTTGTTTCAGCGCTTCATGCCGGATCTTCTTCCGCCTGAATGAACTCTTTATAAACCGGATATTCTGTCATTGATGATGTCCTTTCTGCATCAGGCTCTCTGCCTCAGCTTGTTTGCCACAAAGATAATACCGGTCGCGGTTGCGCTGATCAGCGCCATTGGAAAGATAAGTTTCATATTCATCGTAAAATCCTCCTTTGTGAAATTCTTTTCCTGAATGCTGAGAACAGGATATCGTCTGTTTGTTATTAAATCTTTGATAAAATGTTTCGATCCTGTTAATTGTCAAAAAATAAAAATCATCCTGCGGAAAATGTGTTCCGCAGGATGGCGTGGGCATTATTCCTGTTATAAAATATCTTTACAGTGCCGCTTCAGGGCATCGAAGGATTCTTCGCTGATATGGTGCTCGATTCTGCAGGCGTCCTGGCGGGCGGTCTCCGGACTGACACCAAGACGGATCAGAACCTTCGTCAGTGTATTATGGCGTTCATAAATGGTCTCGGCGATCTTCTGCCCAGGGGGCAGAAGCGAAATGTGTCCCGCGGAATCCCGTTCGATATAACCGTTCTGTTCAAGATGCTTCATGGCTACACTGACACTGGGCTTGGAAAAGTTCAGCCGGTTTACGATGTCGATGGAACGGACTTCTCCTTTTTCTTTTTTTATCATCAAGATCGCTTCCAGGTAATTTTCAGCAGATTCTTGTATTTTCAATGAATTTTCCTCCTTTGTTCAGGTATTAAACCTAGTATACCACAATTCAGAGACTATGAAAACAACTGTCGCAAACATAATTGGCCGTACGACATGAGGATTCCGGATGCGTTATAAACTGGTTGCCATTTCAAGGGCAAGTTCCATCATATCCGTGAAGGACTGCTGGCGTTCTTCTGTGGTGGAACGTTCGCTGGTTACAAAGTGGTCGCTAATTGTCATCATAGCCAGGGCGTTGACACGGTTATACGCGGCATTCATATAGAGGGCGGCCGCTTCCATTTCTACTGCGAGAATGCCCATTTCCGCCCACTTTTTCCACCAGTCGCCGAATTCATAAAAGACGTCGCAGGAGACGATATTTCCTGCTTTAAAGGGGATGTCCAGTTTTTTTGAGGCATCCCTCAGCTTTGAAAGCAGCTTGTAACTGGCACACGGGGCATAAGTGCCGGGCACGTCAAATGCGTGAACGTAGTTTGAATCGGTGGAAGCGGCAATGCCCACTACAATATCTTTAATCTTAATGTCTTCATGAAACGATCCGGCTGTGCCGATACGGATGAGGTTCTGAACTTTGTACTCCGTAATCAGTTCCCAAGAATAGATCCCCATAGAGGGCATCCCCATGCCGGTTCCCTGAACGGAAACCGGGACGCCTCTGTAAGTTCCGGTATACCCGAACATTCCGCGGATTTCGTTGTAAAGCTTCGGACTCTCCAGATAATTTTCCGCGATGAATTTTGCCCGGAGCGGATCGCCGGGAAGAAGAATCGTTTCTGCGATATCGCCGATGTTGGCGGCATTAATATGTGTACTCATTTATCGTATCCTTTCTTAATCCAGTATAGAATCTGATTTATTTTATTATATCATTGACCGTAGGCTTCGCAAAGGCGTTCTCTCAGGTTTTCCCGAAAAGATTCTGTACACCGCTCTTTTTTCTGATATAATAAGATGTTGATAAAAGGGGGAAACGATGAAACGAAAACGACTGACACTTCTTATTCTTTCCGCGGTTCTGGCAATTCTGCCCGCGTCTGAGTGTTCCTTCGCGGCAGAGAAGAATGCGCTGTCCCTGCCCGCGATGGAAAAAACAGGCGGATTTGAAAAAGAAAACGGAAAACTGCAATATGAAATGAAAGATGAGCGCCTTCTTGTTCCATCGGCAAGCGTCTTTCAGAAAGGGGAAAAAAAGGCTTCCGCGGCAGCTGCGCAGACGCGTTTTTCCCTGGTTGAGGAAAAGAAGATGCCGACAGTCCGGAATCAGAAAAGCGCGGATAACTGCTGGGCATACGGAGCTCTTGCGTCTATGGAATCCTCTCTGGTGGCGGCGGGACGCGCGGGGACTTCCATCGACCTTTCGGAAAACCATCTGACATGGTTCACATATAAAGGTGCGAATTCTCAGGCAAAGAGCGCTTATGCCGGAAAGGACTCGTTTCTTCTGATGCGGACAGGCAGTCCGTATCAGGAAGGCGGAAACCGATGGTTCTCAACAGCCACTCTTGCAAGACGGTATGGAGCGGTTAATCAGAGCCGGGCTTCTTCCGCTTCGGTGCTTTCATCCGGACTGCGGACAGCTTCCGATTACCGGATTAAAAATGTCGATTTTCTTCCGGAGCCATCCACTTCCGCGGGCAAGACCGCCATCAAACAGTATTTGACAACAAAAGGCGCGGTGGATGTTTCCTATTACCACGCGGATCGTTATTACAGGGAAATAAACGGAAATACAACTTATTATTGCGGCGCGGATAAAACAGCCAATCATGAGGTCGCCATTGTCGGATGGGATGATTCGGTTTCAACGGCAGGGGGAAAAGGCGCGTGGATTGTACGAAACAGCTGGGGAGCCGCGTGGGGTGATAACGGATACTTTTATCTGTCTTATCGGGACAGGAGTCTGAGCGAACCGACATTTTACGAAGCAGAACAGAATCGGGAACCGTATTCTTCGGTTTACCAGTATGACGGCGTGGGGATCGGCGATGGGGCGTTCTCCAGCAGAAAGCGGATTTCCGCCGCCAATCGGTATACTGCTCGGCGAGATGAACAGATCACAGCGGTCGGCACTTATACAAACGCGGCGAACTCGACTGTGACTGTGGACATTTATGTAAGCCCATCCTCTTCTCCTTCCAGCGGCGTAAAGAAATTCAGCCGTTCTTTTTCGGTGCCTTACGCGGGATTTCATGTACTGCAGCTGGGAACCCAGGTGGGAATTCCAAAGGGTTATGATTTTTCCGTCGCAGTAACCACCTCCTACCTGAGCGGAGGAAAACGTGTTTATTTCCTTCCGGCGGAGCTTGCGGACGCAAATTACTATATGGCTGTTTCCATTGATTTTGGTCAGAATCAGAGTTATGTGAAGGATTCAAAAGGCTGGAAAGATGTAACCGCGATTGCCCCGGTTTCCGCGGGAAGAGACGATTATCAAGTCGGCAGCGCTCTGGCAAAAGCATACGCGGCCGCGGCGGGAAAAACGCCGCAGGCGGTTTCCATGAAAAAGAAATACGTTAAAACCGCGGGAAGCCGTCCGTTTTCTCTGAACGCCAAGCGAACCAGAGGGCGCGGGACGCTTTACTACAAATCATCAAATCCGAAAACCGCTGTTGTAAGTTCTTCCGGAACGGTGAAAATCAAGGGTCCCGGAAAAGCGATTATTACCGCTGCGGCCGCGCCGGACGGAACCTACCGCTCCGCGGCCGCAAAGGCAGAAATTGTGGTAAAGCCGCGAAAAGCCAGACTGATTTCTGTAAAATCGGACAGAAGCGGCGCGGTTCGTCTCAAATGGAAACGGCAGTCCGGGGTGAGCGGATATCAGGCGATCGTATCGGCAAAGCGTTCTTTTAAGAAGAGTGTCCGCAGAGCGTTTGTCCGAACCGCGGATACCGGCAGGAAAACGTTTAAAAATCTGCCATCAGGCAAAACCTACTATGTAAAAGTCCGCGCCTATAAAAAATGCGGATCGAAAAAACTCTACGGCGCGTACAGCAAAGCGAAAAAGATAAAAGTAAACTAAAGGAGCGGGATATGGAAAAGACCATTGTCATTATTGATGGAAACAGCTTGATTAACAGGGCTTACTATGCCATGCGTCAGCCGATGATTACCAAAGACGGCATTTATACGCAGGGGATTTTCGGATTCCTCAATATGCTCACGAAAATTGAAAAGGACTATGAGCCGGGATATATTACAGTGGCCTTTGATTTGAAGGCTCCAACATTCCGGCATCTGGAATATAAAGAGTATAAGGCGGGAAGGAAAAAAATGCCGCCGGAACTTGCCATGCAGATGCCTCTTCTGAAAGAAATCCTGCGGGCAATGAAGATCAAAATTCTGGAGATGGAAGGGTTTGAAGCTGACGATATTATCGGAACCGTCGCGAGGCATGCGGAGGAACAGGGGCTGGAGCCGCTGATTATCACCGGGGACAAAGACGAACTACAGCTTGCGACAGATAAGACCAGGATCATCATTACAAGAAAGGGAATCAGCCAGTTTGAAACCTACGATAGGCAGGCTATGATCGATCAATACGGATTCACGCCGAAGCAGTTCATAGACTTTAAAGGGCTGATGGGAGATCCGTCGGACAATATTCCGGGTATTCCCGGCGTTGGGGAGAAAACCGCGCAAAAATTAATTCTGGAGTATGGAAGCGTGGAAAACCTTCTTGCCAGCACTGAAAAAATTTCCAGCAAGAAAATGCGGGAAAAAATAGAAGATAACGCCCAGCTTGCTCTGATGAGCCTCCGGCTTGCCACGATCAACACCAATGTGCCACTGGAACTGAATTTTGATGAGTTCCGCATGGAGGAGCCGGATTATGACAAGCTGATTGAGCTCTATACAAAACTGGAATTTAACAGTTTCCTGAAAAAACTGGACAAAGCGGCAGTGAAAAACGCGGCCGCAGTGCCGCAGATCAATACAGATGGTATCCAACGCCGAATTCTTGAAAACCCGGAAGAACTGGCGGCGCTAAAGCTGACCGCGCCGGTATTTCTGAAAGTAATGGGAAACCACAACCATAAAGACAAGCCGGAAGTTTACGGTATTTGTATTATGTTAACTAATAGAAGCTTTTATTATATCGACTGTGAAAAGAAGGGGATGCTGGAAGCCGCGATTTCCTTGTTTAATCAGGAAAGTCCGGGGTTCGCGGGACATGATCTGAAAGAGGATTATTATATGCTGATGCGTTTCGGACTTACAGAATGCAATACCTTTTTTGACACAGCAGTTGGGCAATATGTATTGGAGTCCGGACGCAGCAACTATGATCTGAAAACTCTGGCGTACGAATACTTCCACGAAAGTCTGGAGGATGAAAAGGAATTTCTTGGCAGAGAAGGCCAGGTGGAACTGTTCCGCAATCCCGCAGAGGAATACTCACAGTATGGTCTTCGCTGGTGCGCGGTTGTAATGAATCTGATGCCGCTGTTAGAGGAGAAAATTAAAGAGGAAAACCTGGAACAGGTACTTTATGAGGTCGAGCTGCCGCTGATCGAGGTGATGGCGGCGATGGAGCGAGACGGGGTGAAAGTAGATAAAAAAGAACTGACGGATCTGGGTGAAATCATCACGGCCCAGGTGGACGTAGTCACACGCAGGATTTACGAACTGGCAGGAGAGGAATTCAATATCAACTCTCCGGCTCAGTTAGGACCGATTCTCTTTGAAAAGCTCGGGCTGACAGCGGGGAAAAAGACCAAAAGAGGGTATTCCACCAGTGCGGAGACTCTGGAGCGGATTATGGACGAGCATGAGATCGTTCCGTGTATTTTGGAATACCGGACTCTGACAAAACTGAACAGCACCTATATTGAAGGACTGTTGCCGCTGATCGATAGGGAAGAGCGGATTCATGCTCATTTTAACCAGACCGTAACAGCAACGGGAAGGATCAGCTGTACCGAACCCAATCTTCAGAACATCCCGATTCGGCAGGCTTTTGGCCGCCAGCTGCGAAAAGCGTTTGTTCCGGCGGATGAACAGCATATCCTGATCGGTGCCGATTATTCCCAAATCGAACTCCGTGTTCTGGCTCACATGGCAGACGATCCGGTTTTAATCGAAGCGTTCAACAACGGAGAAGATATCCACCGGACAACGGCAGCCAATGTACTGGGTGTCCCGCCGGAAAAGATTACGCTGGAAGAACGAAGCCGGGCAAAAGCTGTCAATTTCGGAGTTATCTATGGTATGAGCGCATTCGGGCTTTCTTCGGAGCTGCACATTACAAGAAAGGATGCTGACGCGTATATCAAGGCGTATTTTGAAAAGCATACGGCAGTGAAACGCTTTATGGATGAACAGGTGCGCCTCTGCAAAGAACAGGGGTATGTCTCCACCATCCTGGGAAGAAAACGATACATCAATGAAATTTCAGCGTCCAATTACATGGTTCGCCAGGTAGGGGAACGTCTGGCGATGAACAGTCCGATTCAGGGGAGTGCCGCGGATATTATTAAACTGGCTATGATCCGTGTATACCGGGAGCTTAAAGAGCGGGGACTGAAATCCAGGCTGATTCTGCAGGTGCATGATGAGCTGATTATTGATACCTGTCAGGAAGAACAGGAGGTTGTGCGCAGGCTGCTGGTAGAAAATATGGAAAAGGCCATTGAGCTGAAAGCGCACCTTACCGTTGATCTGAATCAGGGCGCCAGCTGGTACGATTTGAAGTAGGAAAGGAGTTCAGAAATGAAAGTAATCGGACTGACCGGAGGAATTGGAACCGGGAAATCCACCGCATCCGAATATCTGAGGACACAGGGGCTTTCCATTATCGACGCGGATGGGATTTCACGGGAACTGACTGCGCCGGGAGCTTCTCTCCTGACAGAGCTGGAACAGTATTTTGGGAGCCATATTCTGAAAAAAGACAGGACATTGGATCGGAAAGCTCTGGCAGCTGTAGTTTTTTCTGATGAGGAAAAGCGAAAGCTGCTGGAAAAGCTGATGCATGGAAAGATACTGGAAGAAATTGATGCCCGGATTCAAAGATGCCGGGGCGGGAAAGGCAGAGGCGTTATTGTGGATGCCCCTCTGCTTTTTGAAACCGGTCTGGATAAAAAATGTGATCAGGTCTGGCTGATCACCGCGGATACAGAGCTGCGAATCGCGAGAGTCTGCGCAAGAGACGGTATGACGCCGGAAGAAGTCAGCGCACGGATGCAAAGTCAGATGGATGACATGGAAAAACAGAGAAAAGCGGATCGGATTGTGGATAATTCCCGGGATAAAGCAGCGCTCTGCCGCCAGTTGGAAGCGTTGCTTCAGGAAGAAGGGATCTGAAAAATCTCACCGTAATATCGGACTGAAACGGAAGATAAAGATTCAAGTCAATTCTTGTGAACTTTTGATTGACAAAAGAAGAGATTTCGATTAAAATAGTAAAAGTCAGCTGGAGAAAATGCTGTGTCAATCTGCGGCTGTGGCGGAATCGGCAGACGCGCACGGTTGAGGGCCGTGTGGGCAACCGTATGGGTTCAAGTCCCATCAGCCGCACCAATGGAACGTTGAAATTTCAACGTTCTTTTTTCGTTTCCAGAAAGAACGCATGTCATCTGTCCCACTCACGAAAAAATAATAGAACCGTTTTTTGATTTTAAAACATTCAAAATGGTTACTTTTTAAACATAGACATTGTAATTTCATTTTATAGTGTTGTATAATATAGTATAAATATATAATATATGCTAGAAATTGTAAAAAAGAGGAATAGTAGGGGATACAGCAATGAAAGATGAACTGTCGGGGTTATTGAATAGTGAAGAAATCAGAGATCGTATAAATCTGTTTTTAAAAACAATGCCGGAGGAGATGCCGTGCGCAATGTTTTTAATCGATATTGATAACTTTAAAGAAGTACATGATATTCTTGGAAAGAAAGCCGGTGAGGATATCCTTCGCCGCATAGGGCAGATACTGACTTCTCTTTTTCGTACAACGGATCTGGTTGGCAGAATCGGAGGGGATGAATTTCTTGTATTCCTTTCCGGAGATCTTTCTCAAAAACTTGTTTGTGAGAAAGCAAGGATCATTTGCGATGAACTAAAATTTACAGAAAAATCAGAGAATGGAAAACGGATCGATATAACGGTCAGTGTTGGAGCGGGGATGTTTTTTAAAAATGAAAAAAAGTTTAGAAAACTGTACAAACGAGCTGAATCCGCGCTGAACAAAGCGAAAGAAGCAGGAAAACAGAATTTTTATATATTATTCGAAGACACCTTCACAGAAGAACGCCAAGAACTCGAAATACCAACGCCGGTGAATATTATTTCGCTCCGTACATTGCTGGCTTATATGGACGATGGTGTCGCGCTTCTTGAAATAGGGAGCCGAGTGAATCTCCTTTACGCGAGTCCCGGTTTTTTTAAAATGTTGAGAATTGATAAAAAATCGTTGAACTTACCTTGTAAACTAGATGAAATAGGGATTTGTCCAGAAGAGGAAAAAGAATATGAAGAAAAACTTCGAGACCAAATGCCAAAAGAAGGAGTGATAGAACATATTCACCGCGTTCTGACGGAACAGGGATGGGTATGGCGCCGTGTCTGTGCCGTTCGGATCGCCTACCCGCTCAGCGAATATCCCATCGTACTGGAAATCTCTACAAATATTTCTGAATTCATGGAATCGGAGAACCAGCTAAAAGAAAGCCTGGAGCGACTTCGGATCGCGTTTGGTCAGATCCCTCATCTTTTATGGGAGCTGGAATTGCCGGCCAGAAGATTCACTTTTTATTCAATCGACATGCAACAGCCGGACAAAAAAGTGAGTATGGAACATTTTCCGGAATCTTTTTTTGAGCAGGGGATGATTCATCCCAGTTCCTTTGAATCCTTTCGCAGGTTCGCAAACGAAATGATAGACGGCAAAGCGGAGGGATATGGGAATTTTATTATGCGCAGCCGGAGGAATAATCAGTTCGGCTGGGTATCTCTTTCTTACCGCATGATCTACGATCCGGACGGTGTTCCGATAAAAGCGGTTGGCATTCAGGAAAAGATGTCGGATTTATCCGGAGTTCATTCATTTTCCTTCCCCAGACGTCCTCTTCCAGAGGTGATTCGGCACGATCTGATCGTAAAGCTTCGGGTAAACCTTACAACAACTACTATCGACGAACTCTGGGCAGGAGGACTGCATCGGACAAATCTGAATGTCCTGTTTTACCCGAAGCTTATCAGGAAGTGGAGTTCTTTCCTTTTTTATAAGGCGGAAGGCAGGGAGTTTCGGCAGACCTTTCAACGTGACAATCTTCTGAATGCGTTTGAGCAGGGGAAAAAGTGGTTTTCAAAAGAATATCGATGGGTTGATCAAGGAGGCAATATTCGTTGGATGATGTATACTGTCAATTTGGTACGAAACGCCTATACCAGAGATATTGAGATGTTTTCCTGCTTTGTGGATGTTCAGAAGCGGCATAGCTGGGAAAATATGCTGGAAACAGGCGCTGTGCGGGATACAGTAAGCGGACTTTATGACACCCGAACTATGAAAGAGTTGGCGGAATGCCTCATTCGCGCTCGAATCGGAACCAATTGCACCTTTGTGCTGATTAATCCACATGGTGTAGATAAGCTGCAGGCTGAAAATGAACAGACCATCTGCCAGATTCGCCGATTCTTTGCTGTCGCGTTATCTTTTGCTCTTGGAGCAGATTGTGTCCTGGGACAATATATGAATAATTCAGTAATTGCCTTTTTTCCAGAGACGACTTCCCGTTTTGAGGTAAAAAAAAGGATGGAAGAGGCGTTTGCCTATATCCGTATGACAATGGACGAAATCCTGAAATTGGATGACATTAGATTTATAGCTGGGGCTGTTACAGAAAAAACTGATGAAGCGAATTACGAAAGGATGCTTCTGCGGGCAGGCTACCTTTGTGAATTCTGGAAAACCGCCGCGGTGGATACCGTCGCGTTTCCGGATATGGAAGACGAGTGGATTTATATCGGCTTGAAAAATGAATTAGAAAACAACACATCCGTACTTTCGGGAATTACCGAGCGGCCGCTGTCGGCAGAAGAACAGAATGCTGCCTTTTACTGTGTGACGGAAATGCTGGCTTCTTCCGGAGACGCGAAGGCATCTGTTGAAAGTGCGCTGCGGGGGATCGGATATTATTATCGGGCAGATCGGGTTTATATGCTGATTCTTTCTGAGGATGAAAAAACAGTTACCGTGTCCTTTGAATGGGTTGGGCAGGGGAAACACAGCATTCGAAAAATGATGTCCGAAGTCCAGATCGAACGGATACCTTTGCTGCAGCGATGTATCAAAGAGGACGCGCCTGTTTCTATCAAAAGACAAAGAGAAGCTATGCAAAAAAAAGGATCCTGGAACTTTATGATTTATCCGATAAAGCAGAATGATGCAAAAAGACGATTCCTTTGCGTTGAAAATGGACAGGAACATTCAGAGGAAACAGCTCTGCTGGAGCAGATGGTGCCATATATTCTTCAGGAGGAGGAAAAAGTTGGTCCAGGACGATCCGCGGAACAAAGCGAGAGAATTTCAAAAGCGGACAGGCTTTTAGAAAGTATGCCAAACCTGCATATCTACATGGATACGATTCATTCGATGAGTTCGGACAACTATAGTTCAATGGGAGTTGTATCTTTGGATATTCCCGACTTTTCCGCAATCAACGCGGACAAGGGATATACCTATGGCGGAAAACTCCTTTCCCAAATCGCGGAAGCTCTAGACGCAGTATTCGGAACCGCTTTTCGATTCAGAACCTGGGACGCTGAATTTGTAGTGCTTTACCCGGATTCGATTCTGGAAGCGTTTGTCGGACGATGTACCAGGTTGCGGTCTATTCTTGAACAGCGTTGTCCGGATATGTTTCGGATGGGACATACCTGGTCAGAGGATGTTTTTTCGGGGGAACATCTGGTGCGTGAGGCGCAGTCTATCATGCGCAGCGAAACGATTAAAAGAAAATCAGATATAAGGAATCTTTTTTTGAGCAATCAGGAATCCGCACCGGTTCCAATCGTAAAAAAAAGCAGTTTTGTCGCGTATTTCCAACCTAAAATCGATATGCGTGATGGAAGCCTTGTTGGAGCAGAGGCTCTGGCGCGCGAAATAAACGAAGACGGAACTCTGGTTCCGCCAGAGATGTTTATTCGGAATTTGGAGAAAAACGGAAAAATACGAGAGCTGGATCTTTACATGCTGGAACAAGTTCTATGGCAGCTGAATGAATGGCAGTCCCGGGGATTGCCGCCGATTTGCGTGTCTGTGAATATTTCCAGGCATACGCTGACGGATCCGAATACCTTAGCTTCCATATTAGCGCTGCAAAGCCACTATCCGGATGTTCCTGCGGATCGGATTTCCTTGGAGATTACAGAAACCGCGGGTGATATTGAAAAAGCGACCCTTTCTTCCATTGTGGAACGGTTTGGGGAGTTTGGAATTTGCTTTGAACTGGACGATTTTGGATCTCATTACTCAAATATGTCAATTTTCAGCAGTGTAAAATTTTCCACAATTAAACTGGACAAAAGCTTGATCTGCGAGTTGCCGAACAATGCAATCAGTCAGACACTTGTAAAAGATCTTGTAAATATCTGTAAGGATTTTGGAATGCTTTGCATTGCGGAAGGCGTCGAAACCAGGTGGCAGAAAGACGCTCTGCTGGATGTCGGATGTGTTTACGGACAGGGATTTTACTATTCAAAGCCGCTGCCTCCAGCGAAGTTTGAAGAGCAGTATTTAAAATCTGTGAAAGTGCAGCACAGGAAAGGAGTTTAAAAGATGACAGTTATGAACGGAACAGATGCGTTAAAAGAAGAGAATTCCCACAGCCAGCCGGATGCGCCGCTGATTATCGGAATCGGGGCATCGGCAGGGGGGCTGGAGGCTCTGCAGCAGTTCTTTCAGCATATGCCCAGCAATACCGGACTGAGTTTTGTTGTCGTGCAGCACCTTTCTCCTGACTATCGCAGCCTCATGGCGGATATTCTCGGCAAACACACAGAAATGAAAGTGACGCAGGCGGAAAACGGGATGGAGGTTCATAAAAATATGGTCTATCTGATTCCGCCGAAAAACAATCTGACTCTGAAAGAGGGAAAACTCTTGCTGACTGAATTCGAAAATGGAACTCTCAACCATCCGATTGATGTGTTTTTTCATTCTCTCGCCAAAGAGCAAAAAGATATGGCTGTCGTGGTTGTCATGTCCGGCACCGGTTCGGATGGAACCGGCGGGATCAAAGCAGTGAAGGAACAAGGAGGACTGGTAATCGTACAGGATCCGGAAACCGCAAAATTTGATGGAATGCCAAAGAGCGCAATTAATACCGGTCTTGCGGATTTTGTGCTGTCACCGGATGAAATCGTGGATGAAGTTTTAAACTTTTCCAACTATCCTACTATTGTGAGGAATCAGAGTCAGGAGGCTCTTTTTTCAGATGAAGGTTCCTTTACAAAAATTTCTACGATTATGAAAAAGGTCAGCGGTATTGATTTTACCAATTACAAACGTACAACCGTATTGCGCAGAATTGAACGGAGAATGGTTGTAACGCATAGTAAGAGCCTTGCGGAGTACGTGAACCTTTTGGAAGCTGACACGGAAGAAGTAAAGGTGCTTGTAAAGGAAATTCTGATTGGTGTCACGAATTTTTTCCGTGATCCTTCCTTTTTTGAGAAGCTGAAATATAACGTAATTTATCCGATTGTGGAACACGCGGATGAAAAGGAGCCGATCCGCGTATGGAGCGCGGGGTGTTCTACAGGAGAGGAGGCTTATTCGATCGCGATCTTGTTCCATGAAGTACTGGAAGAACTGAACGCGCAGCGTGATATTAAGATTTTTGCGACCGATGTGGATACAAACGCGATTGAACAGGCGGGCAAGGGTGTTTTTTCAGAAAATATTCTCGATGATGTATCCAGTGAACGGCTGGCAAAATATTTTTCAAAGAAAAACGAACAGTATCATATTTCAAAAGAAATTCGACGAATGATTATTTTCGCGCCCCATAATATGCTTTCGGATCCTCCATTCGGAAAGCTGGATCTGATCAGCTGCAGAAACGTTATGATCTATTTTCAGCCGATCCTGCAGAAATCTCTGTTTGCGATTTTCCACTCTGCTCTGAAAAAAGGAGGGTATCTTTTCCTCGGAAAAAGCGAGACTGCCGGAGAGTATTCCAATGTGTTTCAGGCGTTGTGCGGAGCGGAAAAAATATATGTACATAAAGGAGAGGGAAAAACGGATGAGTTCCGGCCGCCTGCTTTTAATATACCAAACATCCAGGCGATTTCTCCGAGGATGGTCAGCCTGCCGGATCGAAACGCCGGAAGCTACATGCCGGAGACAACCTATATGAACTTTTTGGAAGGGTTCCTTCCTGCTTCGATTGTGGTAAACGGATCCAACAATGTAATTCATTTTTTTGGAAACTATTCGGACTATATTTCGATCGCGCCGGGCAGGGCGACTTTTAATCTGTTTAGTATTATCAACAAGGATCTGAGTTTGGTTGTCTCTACCGCATTGAATCGGTGCAGGACAGAGCAGAAAGCGGTAACCTATACAGGAATTGTGGTTGACTGTCCGGCTGGGCGCAGAGTCATTGACCTGACCGTAAGTCCGGTTTCGGGACGTGGAAAAGACGACTCCGGATTGATCGCGGTGCTTTTTGTAGAAAACAAAAAGATGAAAATAGACGGGGTAACAGAAAAGTATGATGTGGATACGACGGCTGCCCGGCGTATCGCCGATTTGGAGCATGAGCTGCAGGAATCGCAGAACGATTTAAAATCCACGATTGGGGAACTGGAGACGGTAAACGAAGAACTGCAGGCGGCGAACGAAGAATTGTTAACCGCGAATGAAGAGTTGCAGAGCTCGAACGAAGAACTGCAGTCAGTCAATGAAGAATTGTATACGGTTAATACCGAATATCAGCAAAAGCTGGATGAGCTTACGATGCTCACCAATGATTTGTCCAACTTCCTTTCCTCCACAATGATCGGGATTTTGTTTGTAGACAGCGACCTTAATATACGAAAGTTTACCGAATATGTAGGCAGAGAGTTTCAGCTGATGGAGCATGATGTAGGCCGCTCGTTTCAGATTTTTGCCCATAGCTTCCCCGAAGAGGATATTATTAGTGATTCCAAGGAGGTGCTGAAAAATTTAGCTCCGATCGATCGTGAGGTGACTTCCATGAATGGACGCCACTATACACTTCGTATCGCGCCGTACCGGACGACGGAAAACAGTATTCGGGGGCTTGTTATTACCATTATTGACAGTCTGGGTGTGAACGCGAAGGACTAAACATTTCCAGTTTTCATTTGCTTCCGGATGGGGTATGATTACCACAGGGCTTGCGGATGGATGGGAGAATGAAAACGAAAGGAAGAGTGGAAATGTTGAAACGGATTGGGATTTTTGTAATACTGTTGCTTTTTCTGGGACAGACTGTTTTTTCTTTTTATGGAGAGGGAACTGCTTTTGCCGCAGAAAAAGAGCTAAGGGGAATATGGGTTTCTGTCTTTGATTTTCCAAAGCTTGGATTGAACGCATCTTCCGAAAGTGGTTTTGTAAAAAACGCGCAGAAATTTCTGGATAAGGCAGAGGGAAACGGTGTGAATACTGTGTTTCTTCATGTGAGAGCTTTTGATGACGCCATTTATCCATCAAAGGTTTTTCGGAGAAATCAATATGTTTCTTCCGCTTATGATCCTCTGAAGCTGATGGTACGGGAGGTACATAAACGAGGGATGGAGCTTCACGCCTGGATGAATCCTTATCGTCTGGACTATGAATACTATCTGGATCCGGCGAAGACTTCCTCGACCGAACGGGTTAAGAACGCGGTTTCGGAAGTGATGTCGTATGATATTGATGGAATCCATTTTGACGATTATTTCTACAACGCGCAAACAGGATATAAAGATGTGTCCGGTGCGATTACGGTTCAGGGAGGGCAGGAACCATCCGCGGAACGAAAGAAAAGCTATGTGAACACTATGGTTCGCGCGATTTACCGTGAGGTGAAAAGCAAAAAGGCGTCGGTGGATTTCGGCATCAGTCCTCAGGGGACTACAGAAAACTGCCGGCTTTCCGGCGCGGATGTTGATACGTGGATGTCACAAAAAGGATATGTGGACTATCTGATGCCGCAGATTTACTGGTCAAACCAATATGGAAGCGCGGGAACTCGCGCGATGTTTTCGGATCGGGTAAGGGAGTGGAGCTCTCTTAATTCGGGAAAGGTTAGACTATATGCCGGGTTGGCTCTTTACCGTACGGGAACCGCGATCAGCGATGATCCGGGATGGAAGAAAAAATCTACAAATCTGAAAGAACAGGTTCAGATATTGCGAAACAGCGGATGGGCGGGATATACGCTGTTCAGCGCTCAGGATCTGGTAAGAGATACCGCCCAGGCGGAGCTTTCCGGATTGCGGGATCTCCTGGGACAGAGCGGACAGAATACCGCAAAGCCTGCTGCCGTTATGGATCTGAAGGTCTCTTCCGCAGGCTACCGTTCGCTGAAGTTGTCGTGGAAGCAGGCGGCCGGGGCGGGCAGCTACGAAATCTATCGCGCCTCATCCCAAAGCGGAAGCTATCACAAAGTAAGAACTGCTGTTTCGCCGAACTGTCAGGATACCGGACTGGAAACCGGGAAAAATTACTATTATCGGGTGCGAGCGGTGAAAAACGGACAGTATGGAGAGTGGTCCCAGATAAAGAGTGGAAAGCCGAAGCTTGCCGCGCCAAAGCTTTCTGTTTCAGCGGGAAAGAAAAGGGCTGCGTTGAAATGGAATAAGATTGCCGGCGCGAGTGGTTATCAGGTTTACCGGGCGGATAAATCCAAAGGAAGCTTTAAGCGGATTTCCACAGTAAAAAAAGGAGCGACGACAAAATATATCAATGCAAAACTGAAAAAAGGGAAGAAGTACACATTCCGGATTCGGGCTTATCGCAGTCAGAATGGAAAGAAGCTTTACGGCGGCTATAGCTCGCGGATTACGGTGAAAATAAAATAAGTCAGCAGAACGAGTATTTTTTCGCCGAGAATTTGGAAACAACTTCTTGTCTAATGCTGAAAGCTATGCTATAATGACATCATTGCGCCGGCGTGATGGAATTGGCAGACGTGCGGGACTCAAAATCCCGTGGTGGCAACACCGTATGGGTTCGACCCCCATCGCCGGCACCATTTAATGGATGATACAAAATGAAGTAAATTATTTTAAGGAGGCTCTGTTTTTATGAATGGAAACATGTTAGCAACGTTACTGCCTTTAGTTCTGCTGCTGGTCATCATGTATTTCCTGCTGATCCGCCCTCAGAAAAAACGGGAAAAGCAGGTCAATGAGATGCGAAGCAATGTCCGCGTAGGAGATGAAATTATCACGATTGGCGGAATTTGCGGAAAGGTCGTAAAGACAAAGGATGAATCTCTGGTGATTCAGGTTGGAGCTGACAAAGTGAAATTTGAAATCATGAGATGGTCTGTTTCCAAAGTAGTGGAAAACGCGAAACCGACAAAGAAAGTAAGCGTTTCCTCCTCCGCGAAAGATGAGGAGGAAGAATCTTCAAAGAAGGCAATGCCGAGAAGGTTGAAGAAAAAGGCCGCGGCTGAGGAAGAGGCGCCGGCTGAAGAAGAAAAGAAGCCGGAAGAAAAAGCGGCGGAAGAACCATCAAAGGAAGAAGCTCCAGCGGAGCAGCCGGAGAATGGTTCCGATGAAGCGGCAGAAAATGCTGACGAAGAAAAAAAATAGGCCTGATTGAGATAGGAAGAAAAACACATCATTTCGCATGGTGTGTTTTTTATATTTTTGGATGAGTTCTTGATTTGTTTCTATCTTCATATACTGATGAAAGAAAGAAGAAGGAGGTTATACGATGGACAAATTGATGCGGATCTGCAAGGGCGGCCTGATCAGCCTTCTGCTGTTTGGTCTTCTGACCGGAGTCGGGGCTGTAATTCTAAGATTTACACCGTTTCCGGAAAGGTGGGACTTTTACTGGCTGGTGGCGGCTATATCGATCGCTTGTTTTTTCACGGGGCTTTATACTGCCGGCACCTTTCGGAAAGCCGGGTTGCTCAGCGGAATTTCCGTTTCCGCGGTTCTTATCTTTCTGATTCTGAGCGCTGTATGCGCTGCCTTTTCCGTGATGCCGGCATTCGGAATGCTGCGTCCGGCACATCTGATTCCTATCGCGGCAGGAGCCCTGGGCGGAATCTTTGGCGCCAACATAAAAAAATAAGAGTGAAAGGCGGAAAACCTCAGAAAAGCGGAAGCTTTGCCCTTGTGAAAACAGTAAAAAAGTAGTAAAATATTATGACTGTAGTTTAAAATGGCAATAATGTTGTCAGACAAAAGAATATATAAGGTAACACTGGAGGACAAAATGAACAATACGCTCAAGAAAGTTTTAGCGGTTCTGGTTATTCTGCTGATTGCGTTCGGATGGTATGTGACCCTCTTCGGACTGGGATCGGTGATGGAGCCGACAAAAGACAAGATTAAACTGGGTCTGGATATCAAAGGCGGCGTCTATGTCGTAATGGAAGCGCAGACCGACTTAAAAGGAGAGGAACTGACGGATCTGATGAACCAGACTCAGGCAGTCATCGAGCAGCGTGTCAATGAGATGGGACTGGCAGAGCCGGTTGTTACAGTGGAGGGACAGAAACGGATTCGTGTCGAACTGCCGGGGGCAGAGGATGCGGAGGAAGCCATCGAACAGATTGGCCGAACCGCGCAGCTGCAGTTCGCTCTGGCTGACGGAACGATTGTTCTGGACGGAAGCAATGTAAAAGACGCGACCACGGGAACCGCGGACGACGGAGGATACGCGGTAAATCTGGAATTTGACAGTGAAGGAGCGGATCTGTTCGCGGAGGCCACGCAGACGGCCTACAGCGGATCGGTTACATCCGCGACAGAGGGTGTCAGCAACAATGCGATCATGATTATCTTAGACGATCAGATTATTTCCGCGCCGGTTGTTAACGAACCGATTTCCGGCGGTGTCTGCCAGATTTCCGGCGGCTTCTCCCAGGAGGAGGCTCAGAATCTGGCGGCGCTGATTCGAGGCGGATCCCTGCCTGTCGAGCTGGTTGAGGTGAACTCTTCCGTGCAGAGCGCCAGAATCGGATTTGACGCTCTGGAACAGAGTGTTCTGGCGGGGGCCATCGGCGTTGTTCTGATCTTTATTATCATGTTCGTAGGATACCGGATTATGGGACTTGCCGCGAATATCGCCCTGATGCTGTACATCCTTATCATGCTGAATGTAATGGCGCTCATGGGCAGCGTACTGACGCTCCCCGGAATCGCGGGTATCATATTGGGCATCGGTATGGCTGTAGACGCGAATGTCGTGATCTTCTCACGAATCAGGGAGGAAATGACAGAAGGAAAGAGCATCCGATCCGCGGTACAGAGCGGATTCAAGCGCGCTATGAGTACAATCATCGACTCTCAGGTAACAACTTTTATCGCGGCGATTATCCTGTATCAGATTGGAACCAGCACCGTCAAAGGCTTTGCGTGGACCTTGATGATCGGTATCTTAGCCAGCATCTTTACCGCGGTTCTGGTTACTCACCTTTATATGGCGATTATTTCCGAAAGCAAACATCTCCAGAAACGCGGACTTTACGGAGTGAAGCCGGACAATACGACGACCTTCCAGATTAAGCGTGACCTTCATTTTATAAAACACAGGAAAATTTTCTACATTGTAACAGTCGCTATTATGGTAGTTGGACTGGCATTCGGAGTAGTGCGGGGACTGAATTACGGAATTGATTTCACCGGAGGAACCATGATTCAGGTGGATATGGGAAAACAGGTAGCGGTTTCGGATGTGGAAAAGTCCATTGAAAAATACAATCTGGATCCGGAGATTATTTACTCAGGGGAGAATAACCAGGAAATTGTCATTCGTACGATGGAAGCTTTGAACTCCGATGAGCGGACAGAAGTTCTGGACACGCTGAAAGCGGACTTTGAAATAACCGACGATGATGTCATCGCGCAGGAACTGTTCGGCCCGTCCGTCGGGAAAGAGCTGCGCAACAACGCGATTTTAGCGATTCTGCTTTCCGCGCTATGCATGCTGATCTATATACGAATCCGGTTTTCAGAATGGAAATTCGGCGGCGCGGCTCTGCTGGGCGTGTTGAACGACGTGCTTCTCGTGGTGGCGTTTTACGCGATTTTCCATGTACAGGTAAATAACCCGTTCATTGCGGGCATACTTACGGTAGTGGGATATTCCATCAATGATACGATTGTAGTCTTTGACCGTATCCGGGAGAATCTAAGATATTCCAGAAAAGGCGGCACAGAAGAACTGATCGACCGGAGTATTACCCAGACTCTGGGACGTTCTCTGATGACCTCTTTTACAACGTTAATCGTTATGGTGCCGCTGATGATTCTGACCGGAGAGGCGGTGCGGGAATTCACTCTGCCGCTGATGGTCGGCGTACTGGCGGGAGCATGTTCTTCCATCACAATCTGCAGCCCGCTGTACTATGAGTTCTCAAAAAGGGCGAGGAAGCGCGGCCCAAAGAACGGAGCTAAGAAGAAAGAAGAGAAAAAGAAAAAAGAACAGGCGAATAAATATCCGGATGGAGCGCAGGTATAATAATTATGATGTTGTGAGGAAAAAAGACGGTACATGAAGAGCAGAGAAGAGTTTTTACAAACCATTGCCGATTATAATCCGAAGTATGATTTGGAGTTGATCGGCAGGGCCTATGACAAGGCAAAAGAAATGCACGAAGGGCAGCTTAGAAAATCAGGTGAACCTTATTTGATTCATCCGCTGGCTGTAGCGGAAATTCTTGCTGACCTGGGTATGGACGAGGATACCATTGTCGCGGGATTGATGCATGATGTTGTGGAAGACACCCCCTACACTTCGGAAGAATTAAGAGAAGAATTCGGCGAAGAGGTGGAACTTCTGGTGGACGGCGTCACAAAACTGGGGTCTCTAAAATTCGAAAGTAAAGAACAGCGCCAGGCGGAAAATCTGCGAAAAATGTTTCTTGCGATGTCCAAGGATATTCGTGTGCTCATCATTAAGCTGGCTGACCGCCTGCACAACATGCGGACGATCAATTACATGACCGAGCAGAAGATGATCGACAAATGCAAGGAGACACTGGAAATTTACGCGCCTCTGGCTGCCCGGCTGGGAATCTACGCCATGAAGTTCGAACTTGAGGACATTGCTCTCAAATACCTGGATCCGGAAGCCTATTACGGGCTGGTGGAGAAAGTCAGCGAACGAAAAGAAAAGCGGGAGGACGCGATACGCCAAGTAATTGATGAAATTAAAGAAGCGCTGGAGGATCTGCATATCCACTATGATATTATGGGACGCTCCAAGCATTTTTACAGCATTTATAAGAAAATGAAATACCAGCACAAACAGCTGGATGAGATTTTTGATCTGACGGCAGTGCGCATTATCGTAGAAAATGTGCGGGACTGCTACGCGGTGCTGGGAATTGTCCATACTCTGTGGACGCCGATTCCCGGCCGCTTTAAAGACTATATCGCCATGCCCAAGCCGAATATGTACCAGTCTCTGCATACGACGGTAATCGGCGATACAGGGAACCCCTTCGAGATCCAGATCCGGACCTATGAAATGCATAAAATCGCGGAATACGGTATCGCGGCCCATTGGAAATACAAAGAGGGAATCACTCACGATAAAGAAGAGGTCAAGTTGGCGTGGCTGAGGCAGACGCTGGAATGGCAGAAGGATATGAACGATCCCAAAGAGTTTATGGAAACTCTGAAAGTCGATCTTTTCGCGAGCCAGGTGTTTGTGTTTACCCCTCAGGGAGATGTCATCGAGCTTCCCGCAGGATCCACGCCGCTGGATTTTGCCTTTAAAATCCATTCGGATATCGGCTGCAAGTGTGTAGGCGCCAAGGTGAACGGCAAAATGGTGACCATCGACCATACCCTGGAAAACGGAAATATCGTAGAGATCGTCACTTCCCCCAACGCGGCGGGTCCGAGCATTGACTGGCTGAAAATCGCCAAGAGCAGTACGGCGAGAAACAAGATCCGCCAGTGGCTAAAAAAAGAGAATAAGTCAGACGCGGTGGATCGGGGAAAGGATACGATTGACAAATATGTCCGCAAAAAAGGATATGAGCCGAAAGATGTCCTCAAAAATTCCTTTGTCAACCGGGCAGTAAAGGAATTGAATCTGAACAACCAGGATGAACTCTACAGCCAGCTGAGCCATGGAGGCGCTTTCCAGAGCAAGGTGGGGACACTGCTTTTCAAATATTACAATGAAGAAAAGCAGGAACAGATGGAACGGGAACAGCACGAACAGATCGCCAGCAAAGAACCGGATGAACGCAGGATAAAAGAGGATCGAAAGCGCAGAGAAAACGCGGGGATCGTTGTGGAAGGCGTGGATAATCTGATGATCCGCATTGCCAGGTGCTGCAACCCGGTGCCGGGAGATGATATTATCGGCTTTATCACAAAGGGCAGGGGAATTTCGGTTCACAGAACCGACTGTCCGAATATTACGTCCCTTCCGGAATCAGAGAAAGCCCGCTTTATTCAGGTGCGCTGGGACGGGGACAAGCTGGATCAGACTTATACGGCGGATGTCAGCGTGATCGCCAGAGACAGAAAGGGACTCTTCTCGGCGGTCTCCAGAGTCTGTGAAGATATGGACGTGCATATTGATGGCGTAAACGCCAAGAGCAGTAAAGATGAGACTATCAATGTCACGCTGACTCTTTCCATATCAAGCCGGGATCAGATCGAGAAGGTTCTGCGGGCTCTGCGGAGCGTACCGGGCGTTTCGGATGTGTTCCGGACAAAGCCGTAGAAATCAGCGGGAAATATAAAAGCAGGAGTATAAAGATGAGAGCAGTTGTGCAGAGAGTTACAGAAGGAGATGTCACGGTAGACGGAAACGTAACGGGCGCGATCCGGAACGGACTTGTCGTCCTTCTCGGAGTGGCGGAGGACGATATAGACGCGGACGCGGAATACATCGCGGGAAAAGTGGCAGGACTCCGCGTATTTGAGGATGAAGACGGAAAGATGAATCGTTCGGTACAGGATATAGGAGGACAGATTCTGGCGATCTCCCAGTTCACGCTGCTGGGAGATGTGCGAAAAGGCAAACGCCCCAGCTTTACGAAAGCGGCGCCTCCCGAGGAGGCGGATCGCCTGTATCAGAAGTTTATGGAGCTTCTGAAGCAGCAGGGACTTCCTGTGGAAGCCGGCGTCTTTCAGGCGGACATGCTCGTTCGAATTTATAACGATGGTCCGGTAACCATTTTGCTGGACAGCAAAAAAACATTCTAAGGAGAAGGAGATTTATGAAGATCATCAATATGCCCAGCGGACCGCTGGCAGTAAACACCTATCTGGCCTTTGACGAAGATACGAAAAAAGGATTTATTGTAGATCCGGGCGGATATAATCCGCAGCTGACACAGAGAATCGCAAGCGAAGGGCTTGATATTGAATATATTATACTGACCCATGGACACAGCGATCATATCGGAGGCGTAAAGCAACATAAAGAAGAACTGCCTCACGCAAAGCTGGTCGCCGATGCCGCGGAAGTGCCGATGCTGGCGGACGCGGCAGCGAATATGAGTACTATGATGGGCGGGGCAGTCACCTTGACCCCGGACATTACGGTAAACGATGGAGATACGCTGCAGGTGGGGAACATGGAACTGAAATTCCTTCATACGCCGGGCCATTCTCCGGGAGGTATGTGCATCGTGACCGGCAATGTCGTATTCAGCGGCGATACGCTCTTCTGCGCTTCCATCGGAAGAACGGATTTCCCGGGATGCTCCTTTAACGATCTGGCGGAGGCTATCCGCACAAAGCTGTATGTCCTGCCGGATGACACCCAGGTTCTGCCGGGCCACATGGGACCGACCACAATCGGCTATGAAAAGGAGAATAACCCATTTGTACGCCCTTAAACTGGAAAATGTAAAAAATCGGAATCTTTACGAGGAACTGATTAAACTGTTTCTCCCTCCTTCCCGGTACCGGATCTTTACGGACAGCGACGCGGAGATCCCGGAAGACGCGGTTATTTTCCGGGAAGAAGGCGATAAAGATGAGGTCAAGCGGCAGATTTACCAGTATCTGAACCAGCAGACCGGACTGCGGCCAAAGTGGGGCATTCTCACAGGCATCCGTCCCGTAAAACTGGCTGGAGAGCTGTGCCGGAAGCTGGGAAGCGAAGACGCCGCGGAAAACTATTTACAAGAAAAATATTATGTAAACAAGGAAAAGACAGAGCTTCTGCTGCGGCTTTACCACGATCAGCAAAGGGAGCTTGGGGTTCCGGAGGAAAAATCGGCGGGAATCTATATCGGCATTCCTTTCTGCCCCACCAGATGTCTCTATTGTTCCTTTACGTCAAATCAGGCAGATCCGGAAGAGATGGAGCGATATCTGGAGGCGCTGTTTTCGGAAATCGCGTTTGTCGGGAGGAATATGCGCCGGGATGGGATTTTCGCGGAGTCGATCTACATAGGAGGTGGAACGCCTACTTCCCTGGACGCCGGACAGCTGGAAAGGCTGCTTTCCCAGATCCGGATCCACTTTGATCTGTCGCGGCTTCGGGAGTTTACTGTGGAAGCGGGAAGGCCCGATACGGTGACGCAGGAAAAGCTGGAAGTCCTGCGTTCCTTCGGCGTGGATCGGATCAGTATTAATCCGCAGTCCATGCACGATAAAACCCTCGAAACCATTGGCCGTTCCCACAGTACCCGGGATACCCTGCGGGCCTTCGCGGCCGCGAGGAAAACAGGCGGCTTTCTCATCAATATGGATCTGATTGCCGGCCTTCCGGGAGAAACCACAGAGGATTTCGAAGACTCTCTGCGGAAGACAGCGGAGCTTATGCCGGATAATATCACCCTCCACACCCTGGCGGTCAAACGTTCCTCCAGGCTGAAAGAGATGGATGAGCATTTTCATTACCGGTTTCAGGAGCAGACCGAAGAAATGCTGGAAAAGGCAAGAGCCTTTCTTACGGAAAAGGGCTGGCGTCCCTATTATCTGTACCGCCAAAAGCATACGGCGGGAAGTACGGAAAATCTGGGATATTGCCGGAACCATTCCATGAGCGTGTATAATGTCCGCATTATGGAGGAGGCGCAGAGCATTATCGCCCTGGGCGCCGGAGGAATCACAAAAGTGTATTACCCGCGGGAAAACCGGCTGGAGCGGGTGCCGAACGTGTCAAATTATGAGATTTATATAGAACGCATTGAGGAAATGCTGGAGCGAAAGAGAAAGAATTTATTCAGGAGGTAAATCATGTTAACGAGCGCACCAAAAGGTACAAAGGATATATTACCGTCACAGGTGTACAAATGGCATTATGTCGAAAAAGCCTTCGCGGATCTTTGCGGCAGGTATGGATTTTCGGAAATCCGCACCCCGAGTTTTGAGCATACGGAACTGTTCGCCAGAGGCGTAGGCGATACCACCGATATTGTACAGAAGGAAATGTATACCTTTGAGGACTACGGAAAGAGAAGCATTACACTGAAACCGGAAGGGACTTCTCCGGTAGCCCGCGCCTTTGTGGAGCACAAAGCCTATGCCGATGTGCAGCCCACCAAATATTATTACAACACCCCTTGCTTCCGTTATGAAAAGCCTCAGTCCGGCCGTCTGCGGGCCTTTCACCAGTTCGGCGTGGAAGTGTTCGGCACCAGCGATATGATCGCGGACGCGGAAGTCATCTGCCTTGCCAACGATTTTCTGCAGGAACTGGGGATCAAAAACGTGGAATTGCAAATCAACAGTGTAGGATGTCCGGAATGCAGGAAAGCTCACAGAAAAGCTCTGCGGGATTTTCTGCGTCCAAAATACGATGAACTCTGCGATACCTGCAAAGACAGGTATGAAAGAAATCCGCTGCGGATTTTGGATTGTAAATCTCCGGTCTGCCAGGAGCTTGTAAAGGGCGCGCCGCTGATGATCGATTATCTGTGCGATGACTGTAAACAATCTTTTGAGCAGGTTCAGAAAAATCTTACCAGCATGGGGGTTGAATTTGTTGTTAATCCGGGAATCGTAAGAGGGCTGGATTATTATACAAAGACTGCCTTTGAATTTGTTACGACCAGTATCGGGGCACAGGGAACCGTCTGTGGAGGCGGCAGATACGATCATTTGATGGAGGAGCTGGGAGGACCGCCAATTCCCGGCGTAGGATTCGGTCTGGGAATCGAGCGTCTGCTCCTTACCATGGAGGCAAACGGAATCGAGATTCCTGAGCCGGACACGACGGAAGTGTTCATCGCGGTCATGGGAGATGAAGCAAAGGCCTTCGGACTTAAGCTGCTGCACCAGCTGCGGCAGAAGGGCGTGCGGGCGGAAATGGACTCCCTTGCCCGAAATATCAAGGGACAGTTCAAATATGCCAACCGGATTCACGCCAAGAAAACCGTTGTAATCGGAGAAAACGAGCTGGCGGAAAAGAAAGTGTCCATCAAGGATATGGCGACCTCGGAGCAGAGGGAAGTGGATATGGACAATATTTTGCAGGAACTGATAAATTAGGAGACAAGAATGAGCGATATTTACAAGAGGACCCACATGTGCGGGGTTCTGACGGAAAAAAACATTGAGGAACAGGTTGTGCTGAACGGTTGGGTACAGAAAAGAAGAAACCTGGGAGGCCTGATTTTCTGCGACATCCGGGATAAAACCGGAATCGTGCAGGTTGTGTTCAACGATAAAATTCCTCAGGAGCTGTTTGAAAAGGCGGACCGGCTGCGCAGCGAGTACGTTGTGGGAGTAAAGGGGATTGTAAAAGAGCGGGAATCCAAAAATCCGGATCTTGCTACCGGCGGGATTGAAGTGTTCGCGGAGGATCTGGTAATCTACTCGGAAGCGGATACGCCGCCGATTTACATTAAAGACGATGATAACGTAGATGACAATCTGCGTCTGCAATATCGGTATCTGGATCTGAGAAAGCATAAAATGCAGCAGAACCTGACCTTCCGCCACAAGCTGACCAAGCTGGCGAGAGATTATTTTGACAGCCAGGGATTTACGGAAGTGGAAACGCCTATGATGATCAAATCCACGCCGGAAGGGGCGAGAGACTATCTGGTTCCCAGCCGGGTAAGCCCGGGAAGCTTTTACGCGCTGCCTCAGTCACCGCAGATGTACAAGCAGCTGCTGATGGTTGCGGGTACGGATCGGTATATGCAGATCGTAAAATGCTTCCGTGACGAGGATCTGCGCGCGGATCGGCAGCCGGAATTTACGCAGATCGACCTGGAAATGTCCTTTGTGGATCAGGACGATGTCATCGAGATTCAGGAAGGCTTTCTGAAACGGGTTTTTAAAGAACTGATGAACATTGAGATTGAAACGCCCTTTCCGCGGATTTCCTATCAGGAAGCCATGGAACGCTACGGGAGCGATAAACCGGACACCCGGTTCGGCTTTGAGCTTAAGAAATTAAACGATATTGTTTCCGGATGCGAATTCAAAGTCTTTACCGACGCCCTGGCGGCGGGAGGCGATGTGCGGGGAATCTGTATTACCGGAGGCGCGTCCCAGTATACGAGAAAGAAAATCGACAAACTGACGGAAGCGGTAAAAAGTTACGGCGCCAAAGGCATGGTATGGATCAAGATAGAAGGAGATAAGATCGCTTCTTCCGTAAACAAGTTCTTCTCCCCGGAAGAACTGGGAAAGATCGCGGATGTCTTTGAGGCGAAGGCAGGAGATCTGATTCTGATCATTTCCGATAAAAAACAGGTGGTTTTCGACAGCTTAGGATTCCTGCGCCGCCACATTGCCGGGGAAATGGGACTTTTAGACGATCACCAGTACAACCTTCTCTGGGTAGTGGACTTTCCACTCTATGAGTACGATGAGGAAACAGGCGAGTATCACGCGAAGCATCATCCGTTTACGTCTCCGAATCCGGAGGATCTGGATCGGCTGGAAAGCGATCCCGGAAGTGTCAAGGCGCAGGCCTATGACATTGTGTTAAACGGCGTGGAGCTGGGCGGAGGCAGTATCCGTATCCATGATCGGAATCTGCAGGAGAGAATGTTCAGAGTGCTGGGATTATCCCAGGAAGAAATTGACGAAAAGTTCGGGTTCCTTGTGGAAGCCTTCAAATACGGCGCGCCGCCTCACGGCGGACTTGCTTACGGCCTCGACCGGCTGGTAATGCTGCTGACTCACCAGAGCAGCATTCGGGAAGTCATCGCCTTCCCAAAGAATCAGGCGGCTCAGTGCATGGTAAGCCAGGCGCCTTCGCCGGTCAGCGAAGAGCAGCTGGCGGAACTGGGAATCCGGCTTGAAAAGACAGAGGAATGAAACGAATCGGAATTTTAGGCGGGACATTTGATCCCATACACAACGGACATATTGGTCTGGCGGAGGATGCCATGGAGCAGGCGGGGCTTGCTAAGGTCATTCTCATCCCCGCCAGGCTGCAGCCTTTCAAATTAGATAAACAGATAACCGAAGGGAATTACAGGCTGGAAATGGCGAAGCTCGCGGCAGCCCCGATAAAAGGCTTGGAAGTCTCTGACTACGAGCTGCGGCATGATAGTATTTCCTACACTTATAAAACATTGCGGGCTATGGTTTTGGAGGAAGGGCTGGAAAAAAAATCCTGTCTGTATTTTATCACCGGAACAGACGCGTTTTTGAAGGTTTCCACCTGGAAACACGCAGAAGAGATGCTCCGAAATTATTCCTTCGCGGTAGGCTCACGTCCTGGGTACCGGGACGCGGAACTCGACCGGTGTATAGAGCGTCTTAAAACCGTCTATAATACAGATATTGTAAAAATCGAAAACCGGAAGCGGGACATTTCCGCTACCGAAATCCGGCATCGGCTGGAAGGAGGAAAGAGTCTGTCCGGTCTGGTTCCGGAAGCAGTAGAAAGGTACATTGAAGAACATGGACTCTATTGAGACTTATATTGAAAAGAATCTGTCGGAGAAACGCAGAAAACATGTATACGGGGTCGTCCATACGGCTCAGAAGCTGGCAGGGCAGTACGGATGCGATCGAGAAAAAGCAAAGCTCGCGGCCTTGTTTCACGATATGTTCCGCAGTACGCCTGTCGATGTGCTGAATATGTACGTACGGCAGCTGGAGATGGATCCGGTTTATCTGGACAACGCCAATCTGGCTCACGGACCGATTGCGGCAAAGATTATGAAACGGGATTACGGCATTACCGATCCGGATCTGTTGAACGCGGTAAGGTATCATACCACCGGAAGGGCAGGAATGTCTCTTCTGGAAAAGGTGCTTTATCTTGCCGACGCCATCGAGCCGGGGAGGAATTATCCGGGGGTGGAAGAGATAAGAAAACGAGCGGAAACCTCGCTGGATGACGCCTGTCTGCTTTCGATGGAACGTTCCATCCGGTATATAGAAGAAAGGGGATTGTTTCTCCACGAAGATACGATAAAAGCGCGAGATGATTTAAAAAAGAAGGGAGAAAAAAATGGATTGTAAGGACATGGCACTTTTTGCGGCAAAGGTCCTGGACAACAAGAAAGCCAGAGATATTGTAGCGATTCATATCGGCAGCAAGGCAGCCTTTGCCGATTATATGGTACTCGCTTCCGGCGGAAGCGAGCGGCAGGTCGGTACTTTGTGCGACGAACTGGAAGAGCAGTTTGAAAAAGAGGGCGTCTTTGTAAAAAGCATTGAGGGAAAGAAGACCTCCGGCTGGATATTGATGGACTACGGTGATATTATTGTAAACCTGCTGACCGTCGAGATGCGGGAAAAATATAATATCGAAAAAGTCTGGGGAGACTGCGAATTTTTAAACCTGGAGGATTAAGATGATAGAAAAATACGATTTTGCTGAGATTGAAAAGAAATGGCAGAAAAAATGGAAGGATGCCGATATCTTCAAGACAACAGAAGATGAGAGCAAAGAAAAATACTATGTTCTGGAAATGTTCCCATACCCGTCCGGAAAATTACATATGGGGCATGTGCGGAACTATTCCATCGGTGATGTCATTGCCAGATTTAAAACCATGAAGGGTTTTAATGTACTGCATCCTATGGGATGGGACTCTTTCGGCCTTCCCGCGGAAAACGCTGCCATCAAGCACGGCGCCGCTCCCAGCGAATGGACCTGGAACAACATCAACGAAATGCGGGACCAGCTGGCGGAGCTGGGGCTTTCTTATGACTGGGACCGGGAAGTGGCTACCTGCCACCCGGATTATTACAAATGGATGCAGTGGATCTTTATCCAGTTTTACAACAAGGGCCTTGCCTATAAAAAGGAAAACCCGGTAAACTGGTGTCCGAGCTGCCAGACAGTGCTTGCCAACGAACAGGTGGTAGATGGAAAATGCGAGCGCTGCGGCGCGGAAGTGGGGAAAAAAGAGCTTTCCCAGTGGTATTTTAAAATCACCGATTACGCCGAACGCCTGCTTTCCAACCTGGAAAAACTGCCGGGCTGGCCGGACAAGGTCAAGACTATGCAGAAGAACTGGATCGGAAAGAGCATCGGCGCGGAAGTCACCTTTGAAATTGAAGGATTTGACAAGGGGCTGGATATTTTTACGACCCGTCCGGATACCCTCTATGGGGTAACCTACATGGTTCTGGCGCCGGAGCACCCGTATGTGAAAGAACTGACCGCGGGAACACAGTACGAGCCGGCAGTGGCCGCGTATCTGGATAGGGTGCAGCACATGACCGACATTGAACGGACTTCCACGGCAAATGAAAAGACCGGTGAATTTATCGGAAGATACGCGATCAATCCGGTGAACGGAAAGAAAGTGCCGATCTATATTTCCGACTATGTTCTGATGGATTACGGAACGGGAGCCATCATGGCGGTACCGGCCCATGACCAGAGAGACTTTGAGTTCGCCAAAAAGTTCGGACTGGACATCATTCCCGTTGTAGACACGGACGATCCGGAGATCGACGTTTACAATCTGAAAGAAGCCTTTGCTGCCGAAGGCAATATGATCAACTCGGAAATGTTTACCGGCATGAATAACAAAGAGGCGATCGTCAAAATCATCGACTATCTGGAAGAAAAGGGAATCGGCAAAAAGTCCATCAATTACCGCCTTCGCGACTGGCTGATTTCCCGGCAGCGGTACTGGGGAACTCCGATTCCGATGATCTACTGCGATTCCTGCGGCTGGGTTCCGGAAAAAGAAGAAAACCTTCCGGTTCTGCTGCCGACGGACGTAGAGTTTACCGGAAAGGGTGAATCTCCGCTGACCACCAGCAAGACCTTTGCCCACGCGGTCTGCCCGAAGTGCGGAAAGCCTGCGAGAAGGGAAATGGATACCATGGATACCTTCCTGGACTCTTCCTGGTATTTTCTGCGCTACTGCGACGCTAAAAATGACAAGGAAGCCTTTAATCCGGACAAGGTGAAATACTGGATGAGTGTGGATCAGTATATCGGCGGCGTGGAGCACGCGATTCTGCATCTGATGTATGCCCGGTTCTTCCAGATGGCTCTTTACGATCTGGGACTTGTCAATACCGAGGAACCGTTTATCAACCTGCTGACCCAGGGCATGGTAATCAAAGATGGCAAGAAGATGTCCAAATCCATCGGAAACGTCGTAAGTCCGGCGGAGATCATTGAAAAATACGGCGCGGATACGGCAAGACTTTTCATTTTGTTCGCGGCTCCTCCGGAACGGGAACTGGATTGGTCCGACAAGGGCGTAGAGGGAAGCTACCGCTTCTTAAACCGCGTACACAGGCTGGTATTTGAATTCGCGGAACAGTGTAAATCCGCGCCTGCGGAATACAAGCCGGAAAACAAGGCGGACAAAGAACTTGCTTACGCTATGAACTATACCATCAAAAAGGTATCCGATGATGTGGGCGGAAGATTTAATTTTAATACCGCCATCAGCTCGATTATGGAGCTGGTAAACGAAATGTATAAATACAAAGAAGGAACCATCAACCAGGGGCTCTTTAAGGCAGCGATCGAAAACCTGGTGCTGGTACTGTCTCCGTTTACTCCTCATATCTGCGAAGAAATGTGGGAGCATCTGGGACACGACACCTTTATCTATAGCGAAGCCTGGCCGGTATGCGACGAAAGCGCGCTGGTGCGCGATACCATTGAAATCGTCGTACAGATTAACGGAAAAGTAAAAGAAAAGATGGATATACCGGCAGGACTTGGAAAAGACGAACTGGAAAAGCTGGCTATGGAAAATGAAAAAGTACAGAAATTAACGAGCGGCAAGAACGTTGTAAAAGTAATTGCAGTGCCAGGAAAACTTGTTAATATTGTCGTAAAATAACATTTCTCAGCTTTTCTTGAAAAACGAAAAGAAAGAAGAGAGAACGAAAATAAATGAGAACGAAACAACAGAATAAAAACAATAACCGGGGCGGGGCGCCGATTAAAATCATCCCACTTGGCGGATTAAAAGAGATCGGAAAAAACATGACGGTTTTAGAGTACAGGGATGAGATCCTGATTATCGACTGCGGTCTGTCTTTTCCGGATGACGATATGTTCGGCATTGATATGGTTATTCCGGATTTTGACTATCTGATTCAGAACCGCAAAAAGATCAAGGGAATGGTTATCACTCACGGACACGAAGATCATATCGGGGCGATTCCTTATCTCCTGAAAGAACTGAATGTCCCGATTTACGGAACGCGTTTTCCTCTGGGTCTGATTGAAAACAAACTCAAGGAGCATGGGTTGAAGGGAAGGCTTCATCCAATCAAAGCGGGACAGAAATTCAGGCTCGGAGTATTTGAAGTGGAAACCATCCGCATTACCCACTCCATCGCGGATTCTATCTGCCTGTGCATCAATACGCCGGCAGGTCGGATTTTCCACACCGGCGACTTTAAGATCGACTATACGCCGGTAGATGGGGAGACCCTGGACTTCGCCAGACTGGCGGAGCTGGGCTCAAAGGGCGTACTGCTGATGATGGCGGACAGCACCAACGCGACAAGAAAAGGCTATACAGAATCAGAACGAGTTGTAGGGCGCACCCTGGAAGGGATTTTCCGTCGCTCCCAGACGAGAATCATTATCGCCACCTTTTCTTCCAACGTTCACAGACTGCAGAAGATCATTGACATCGCGGTTCTGTGCAAGAGGAAGGTGGCGGTATCGGGACGCAGCATGGTCAACGTGGTGGAACTGGCACAGCAGCTGGGATACATTAAAATTCCCGCCAATGTGCTGGTAGACATTAACAAGATCCGCAGCATCCCGGATAAGGAACTGGTTATTATCACCACAGGAAGCCAGGGCGAGCCTATGTCGGCTCTGGCGCGGATGGCAACCTCGGAACATAAGGCTGTGAAAATAAAGAAAGGGGATATGGTAATCCTTTCCTCCACACCGGTGCCGGGAAATGAAAAAACCGTATCCAATGTTGTCAACCGCCTCTTTGAAAAGGGAGCGGAGGTCATTTATTCGGATATCGCCGATACCCACGTATCCGGTCATGCCTGCCAGGAGGAACTGAAGCTGATGCATTCGCTGATCCGGCCGCAGTTTTTTATGCCGGTGCACGGAGAATACCGACATCTGAAACGGCACGCGGAAATCGCCCAGTCCCTGGGTATGCCGGAAAACCGGATTTTCATCCTGGAAAACGGAGACGAACTGGATGTCAACCGCAGACAGGCGAAGATTATCAAAGGCGTTGCCGACGCGGAAGGTGTCATGGTAGACGGCCTTGGGGTCGGAGATGTGGGAAATATCGTCCTGCGGGACAGAAGGCTCCTTTCCGAATCCGGGCTGATCATCGTGGTTGCCGCCATCGACCGGGCAAACAACCGGGTTTCCTCCGGACCGGATATTATATCCAGAGGATTTGTCTATGTGCGTGAAAACGAAAAGCTGATTGATGAAGCCTGCGATCTGGCCGCTGATATTCTGGAGCGGTGTTGCAGGAAGAATGTACGAGACTGGAACGCGATGAAAACCGCGGTAAGAGACGGGCTGAAAACCTTTATTTACAACAAGACTATGCGGAGCCCGGTTATTCTGCCGATATTTTTGGAGGTATAAGAAATGAATGTATATGATGAAGCCCACAAGCTGACTCAGGCGATTCGGGAATCGGAAGAGTACAAGCAGTATCAGGCGATTAAAGAAAAAGTAAAGGAAAACCCTCAGCTGGAAGCGAGTCTCAATGACTTTAAATCCAAGCAACTTGCTCTGCAGGCTGGACAGATGATGGGACAGCAGATGGATCAGGAGGCAATGGCGCAGATCCAGAGCCTTTACACCATCCTGGCGCAGGACCCTCTGGCAGCGGAATATCTTCAGTGTGAAATGCGTTTTTCCCTGATGATCAATGATGTATATCAGATTCTGTCAGAAGTAATCGACCTGGGAATTAAAGGAATGGGCGGTGATGCTGCAAATGGCAACTAATATGATAAAAACTCCGGAAGAACTTTTAAAAATCATGAAGGCGGAAGCCATGGGAGACATCTGCTTTTCCCATATCCTGGAGTTTATGAAGGTGGGAATGACGGAACTTCAGGTAGCGGACGAAATCGAGCGGGTGCTTTTGGCGCTGGGCGCGGAAGGGTTGTCTTTTCCTACCATCTGCGTATCCGGAAGCCGTACGGAATTTCCTCACGGAGAGCCTACGAATAAGGTCATTGAGGAAGGGGATCTGGTGACCATTGATATGGGAGCGGTCGTGGAAGGTTACTGCGGCGATATGACCAGAACCGTAGCCATGGGCGCGGTTACCGATGAGCAGATGGAAGTCTACGATATTGTTCTGCGTTCGCAGAAAGCGGGACTTGAGGCGGTAAAGGCGGGAGTACGCTGTTTTGACGTGGACAAGGTATGCCGCGATATCATCGAAGAGGCCGGATACGGAGCGTATTATATTCACGGCACCGGTCACGGAGTGGGAACGGAAGTTCACGAATCGCCGACGCTGAACACAAAGAGCGAGGAAGTACTGGCGGAATACATGCCGGTCACCATTGAACCGGGTATTTATCTTCCGGGAAAATTCGGCGTACGCATTGAGGACTTGGCAATCGTAACAGACTTTGGTATAATAAATACAACTAAGTCTGAAAAAGAATTAATAATACTATAATAAGAAAGGTCGAAATTTATGATTTACGCAGGTGATTTTAAAAAAGGCATTACATTTGAAATTAACGGAGAGCCGCATGTTGTTTTAGACTTTCAGCATGTAAAGCCGGGAAAGGGTGCCGCTTTTGTAAGAACTAAGTACAAGAACATTCTTACCGGAGCTACCAGGGAAGAAGCGTTCAATCCGAACGACAAGTTCCCGAAGGCGCATATCGAAACCAAGACCATGCAGTACCTCTATAATGACGGAGAACTTTACTACTTCATGGATCCGGAAACCTATGATCAGATTCCGCTTTCCTACGAACAGGTAGAGGACGCCATGAAATATCTGAGAGAAAATGATGAAGCAACCATTAAATTTTATAAAGGAAACGCCTTCCTTGTGGAAGCTCCCAACTTTGTGGACTTAAAGGTTATCGAAACGGAGCCGGGCGTAAAAGGCGACACCGCTACGAATGTAACCAAAGCCGCCACCGTGGAAACCGGAGCGGTCGTTCACGTTCCTATTTTCATTGAAGAAGGCGAAACCATCCAGATTGACACAAGAACCGGAGAGTATCTGGGACGATCCAAATAAGGGCACTGAAGGCAGAGGGACGTGGCAGCGTCCCTTTGTATGTATCCAGTAACGATTGCAGAAGAAAGGAAACTAAATGAGCGAAACGAGCCAGAAAAAGAAGCGGGGAATGAAGACGCTTCTTCTGATTCTGCTCCTGGTAGTGATTGTTCTGGCCGGAGCATTGTTTTTTTATGTACATGGCATTTCCGCGGCTGATCCGGGGAATAAGGAAAAAATTCAGATCACGGTTGAGCCGGGAACCGGCGCGCTGCAGATTCTGAATCAGCTGGATGAGGCGGGGCTTGTCAACAATACCATGTGCGGGAAAATTTTTGTCCGCCTTTCCTCGCCGGAAGAGATTCAGGCGAATACCTATATTCTGAACAAAAGCATGACGCTGACAGAAATCTTCGACGCTATGAATACGGGAAACCCCAAATATATTTCCCAGTCAAAGTTCACTGTAATTGAGGGCGCTACGATTCCGCAGGCCGCGGAGGCCATTGCCAAAGAATCCGGCCTTTCAGAGGAGGAAATTCTTGAAAAATGGTCCGATCGCGATTATTTGAATAAGCTGATCGATCAGTACTGGTTCCTGACGGATGATATTTTGAATAAAGACATTAAATACCCGCTGGAAGGATATCTTTATCCGGAAACGTATTTCCTGGACAGCGAAGATCCGGATATCGAGGAGATTACCGCCTCCATGCTGGACAAGACCGATGAGGTTCTGACTCCACTGAAGGATGAAATCTCCAGCAAACTGGATATGAGCGTTCATGAGTTCCTCTCTTTCGCGTCGATTGTAGAGCGGGAATCCCTCTTTGAGGATGACCGTCCTATGATCGCGGGCGTGTTTAAAAACCGTCTGGATCAGAATATGGCGCTCCAGAGCGACATTACGGTAAACTACGCGCTGGATAAAACCGGCGTAAACGTTTCGATTGCCGATACACAGGTGGACTCCAAATATAATACGTATAAGTACAAGGGACTTCCGGTAGGGCCAATCTGCGCGGTGCCGGAACGGACTATGGAGGACTGTATCAATTATGAACCAAATGACTATCTGTTTTTCTTCGCGACGGAAGACGGAGACGTTCTGTATTCAAAAACCTACGAAGAACATCAGAAAGTCGTAGAAGAAAACAGATGGTATTAAAGCAATATCCATGAATATTATAAATGACAAAGTTACAGATTATATCAACGGGTTGTACCGGCCTCTGAATGGGGAACTGGAGGCGATCCGGGAAGCCGCGGAACGGGAGCATGTTCCGATTATCCTGCGGGATACGGAGACGCTGCTCCTTTCCCTTATCCGGCTGAAACGGCCATCCAGAATCCTGGAAATCGGCACCGCGGTCGGATATTCGGCAGCTTGTATGGCCTTGGCCTGTGAAAACTGCCGGATTGTAACCATCGAATCCGATTCCGGGATGGAGCGGCGCGCGCGGAGCAATATTCGTAGGCTGGGACTGGACGAAAGAATTCAGGTTCTGCAGGGAAAGGCTCAGGAACTTTTAGACGGGGAACTTTTCAGGAATGCTCCGGAACCTTACGATTTAGTTTTTATCGACGCGGCAAAGAGCCATTACCGGACCTTCTGGGAAAAAACAGTTCCTTTATGCGGCGCCGGAGCCATCATCCTTTGTGATAATGTTTTGATGAGAGGCACGACGGCTTCCGAAGAATATGATCCAAAGAATAAATTCAGGACCAGTATCCGCAGAATGCGGGAATTCCTCGCTTTTTTGTCGGAAACACAAATCGCGGACACTTCGATCCTCCCAGTGGGGGACGGGGTTTCCATCAGTATTTTGAAAGGATAGAATGGATAAAATAGAATTACTCGCTCCGGCAGGAGACTTGGAAAAACTGAAAACAGCCGTGGATTACGGAGCGGACGCCGTTTATTTTGGCGGCGAGCTGTTCAGCCTGCGGGCAGGCGCGGGAAATCTGACAATCCCGCAGATGGAGGAGGGGATTGCCTACGCCCACGCGCGGAATGTCCGCTGTTATCTGACGCTGAACATCTTTGCGCATAATGAGGATATTCTTCCTCTGGAGGATTATCTGATTAAAATCAAGGCCCTGGATATAGACGCGTTCATCGTGTCGGATCCAGGTATTATGCTGATGATCCGGGAGGTAATGCCTCAGGCGGAAATTCACCTTTCCACCCAGGCCAATATGACCAATTATAAGACGGCCCGGTTCTGGCAGCAGCAGGGCGTAAAAAGGATCGTTTTGGCAAGAGAGCTGACCTTTGAAGAAATCCGTCTGCTGCGGCAAAAGCTGCCGGAGGAAATGGAGCTTGAGGCTTTCGTGCAGGGGGCGATGTGTATTTCCTATTCCGGGAGATGTCTTTTGAGCAATTTTATGATCGAGAGGGACGCCAACCGGGGGCAGTGCGCCCATCCCTGCCGCTGGAAATACGCTCTGGTGGAAGAACAGCGACCGGGCGAATATTACCCGGTGGAGGAAGACGAGCGCGGCACCTATATTCTCAATTCCCGGGATCTGTGCATGATCGATCATATTCCCGAACTGGTTTCCGCGGGGATCGCTTCCGCGAAGATCGAAGGGCGAATGAAAAGCAGTTTTTATGTGGCTACGGTTGTGGGCGCGTACCGCAGGGCCATCGACGCCTACTATGCGGATCCGGAGCGCTATGCTTTTCGGGAGGAGTGGATGCGCGAACTGAAAAAAGTCAGCCACCGGGAATTTACAACCGGATTTTATTTTAATCAGCCGACCAACAAAGATCAGAACTACCAGACCAGCGCGTATACGAGAGAGTATCAATTTATCGGCGTAGTCAGGAGTTATGATCCGGATACAAAGATGGCGGTTGTGGAACAGAGGAATAAGATGACCGTAGGGGAAGAAATTGAAGTGTTCGGCCCTTACACAGATTATTTTTCTCAAAAACTGGAGGTGCTTTTAGATGAGGAAGGAAATCCCATCGAGTCGGCACCTCATCCGCAGCAGATTCTTCATATTAAAATGGAGCGTCCTGTTTCGGAAAATTTTATGTTACGAAAACGAAAGGAGCAATAAAGAATGTCAGGTTCTGACCCCGGGTCGCCCTTAGCGATCCAATTTATACTGTTATTTGTCTTAATTTTAATCAATGCCTTTTTCGCGGCCGCGGAAATGGCTGTCGTTTCTGTCAATAAAAATAAAATTAAAGTTCTGGCGCAGGAAGGAAACAAAAAAGCCGCCGCTGTGCAGAAACTCTTGGAAGATTCTAATTCCTTTCTATCAACGATCCAAATCGCTATTACGCTGGCGGGATTTCTATCCAGCGCGGCGGCGGCGGTAGGTCTGTCGGATCGGATGGCGGGCGTGCTGATCCGCATCGGAATTGCCGAGTCCGTAGCAACGGAAGTGGCAGTTGTAGTTGTAACCATAATCTTGTCTTATGTAACCCTGGTGCTGGGAGAACTGTACCCGAAGAGACTCGCGCTTCAACATTCGGAAAGCATCGCCATGTTTGTGGTTCGTCCGATTAACGCCATCGCGTTTATCTCAAAACCCTTCGTATGGTTTCTTTCCGCTTCGGTCAACGCGGTGCTGAAGCTTACAAGACAGAAGGTGGATATGGATGATGAGGAGTTTTCCGAGGATGAAGTGATGTCTATGCTGGAGGTGGGCCGGGAAAGCGGCGTGCTGAAGGAAGAAGGACAGAAGATGATCAACAGTATCTTTGAATTTGACGACAAGCTGGCCTATGAAATTATGACGCCGAGAACGGAAGTGTTCTCCATTGATATCAACGATCCCATGGAAGAATATATCGATCAGCTGATGGAACTGCGCTACTCCCGGATCCCGGTTTACGATGACGACAGTGATAAGATCATCGGAATTCTCAACATCAAGGATTATCTGATCAAGGCAAGGGAGGAGGGCTTTGATAATGTGGACATTGCCAGCATTATCCGCAAACCGTTCTTTGTGCCGGAGACGAAAAATATTGACGCCCTCTTTTACGAGCTGCAGAAGACCCGGCAGCAGATCGCGATCCTCATCGACGAATACGGAGGCTTTTCCGGTATTGTTACTATGGAAGACATTGTGGAAGAGGTCATGGGCGATATTGATGACGAATACGACGAGGAAGAGCCGGAAATCGAGAAGATCGACGATCATACCTATATCGTGGACGGCGCTACGGATCTGGATGATTTGAACGAGGAACTGGGAACAGATCTGGAATCGGAAAACAGTGAAACCATCGGCGGCTTTATCATCGACATCCTGGGAGAAATTCCGGATGAGGACGAGGATGAGGAACGGGTAGTAGAGTATGAAAACTATGTGTTCCGCATTGAATCGGTAAAAGATCGCCGGATTGAAAAGGTCAAGCTGTATATTATGCCGAAAAAAGAGGAGCCGGAGGAAGACGAAAGCGAAGAGAAAGAATCGCGAAAAGAAAGACGGGAAAAAGAGAAGAAAGAGAAAGAAAAGGCTGAGGAAGCGTCAGAAGACTAAAAAGCGCGGGACACAAAGACGCCAGAAAGGAACGGGCCGATGAAAAAAATGATCCCTCCTGTAGGTTACGAGGATTTAAAAGAAATTATTGAAAAGGGTCTTTATTATGTGGACAAAAGCCTGATGATCCGGGAGTTGTTGGACAGCGCGGGGAAGGTGACGCTGCTGACCCGTCCCCGTCGGTTTGGTAAAACCCTGAATTTAAGTATGATCCGCCGTTTTTTTGAGGATGAACGCAATATACATGGTGAGAGAATCGACAACCGCCAGGTTTTCAAAAACCTGGCGATTTCCCGTTGCGGGGAATCCTATCAGAAGCATCAGCAGCAATATCCTGTAATTTCACTGTCGCTGAAATCTGCCAAACAGAAAAAATTTGAAGACGCCTATGCCATGCTGAAAAAACAGATCTCCGAAGAGTTTCGGAGACATTCCTATGTGTTAGACGGAAATCGCATTTCAAAAGAGGAAAAAGACAGTTACCGGCGGATTATGGAACGAACCTGCGGAAACGAAGAATATCTTGACGCGCTGCACTTCCTGTGCAAGTGTTTGAACACCTGGCACGGAAAAAAGGCGATTATCCTTATTGATGAATACGACGTACCTCTGGAAAATGCCTATATGGAAGGATTTTATGAAGAAATGGTCGCTTTTTTGCGATCCATTTTTGAATCAGCGCTGAAGACGAATAACTTCCTGGAATTCGCAGTCATCACCGGTTGTCTGCGGATCAGCAGGGAAAGCATTTTTACCGGACTGAATAATCTGGAAATCCACTCCGTTCTCAGCCATCGGTACGACTCCTGTTTCGGTTTTACAGAAGACGAGGTGAAAGCCATGCTGCATTCCTGTGGTCTATCGGAAAAATATCCGGAACTGAAAGCATGGTACGACGGCTACTGCTTCGGATCGCGGGAAATCTATAATCCGTGGAGTATTGTCAATTATGTAAAAAACGCAGAAGCAGATTCAAGGGCTTTTCCGCGCCCGTACTGGTCAAATACATCCTCAAATGATATTATCCGGCAGATGATTGAAAACGCGGATGAAGAGACCAGAAGTGAGATTGAACGCCTTATGGAAGGAGATACGGTTGAAAAACCGATCCATGAAGAGATTACTTATGATGAGATACACAGTTCGAGGGATAACCTCTGGAATTTTTTGTTTTTTACCGGCTATCTGAAATCCTGCGGACAAAGACAGGATGACAGCGGCCTTTATCTTCAAATGGCAATTCCAAACAATGAAGTCAGGGGAATTTACAGGCAGAGTATCTTGAAATGGTTTGAGCATAAAGTTGCGGATCTGGATCGGGGCGTCCTGATAAAAGCCCTGGAGAACGGAGACTGTGAAACCGCGGGGAAATTTCTCTCAGAACAACTTATGGATACCATCAGTTATTTTGATTACGCGGAAAACTATTATCATGGATTTCTGGCCGGTCTTCTGAAAGGAGCAGGAAACTATCAGGTTCAGTCTGACAGGGAAAGCGGGAGCGGACGGCCGGATCTTCTCTTGAAAGAAAAAAAGTTTATGGGGAAAGCGATGGTACTGGAAGTGAAAATCGCCCAACGATTTGATGAGATGGAAGCCAGGTGCGAAGAAGCTCTCACCCAGATTAAAGAAAACCATTACGCAGAGCCGTTGCTTGCGGATGGATATCGTCCGGTTTTGTCTTATGGAATCTGCTTTTTCAAGAAAGGATGTATCGTAAAAAAGGGTGAGGCCATTACCCGGGTATAAACCGTTTCGATATCTGGCATGATTGTGAAAGGGAGCAATAGGAGTAATAATGGAAGGAATTTTATCTGGTTTTTTGTTTTTCTCAATGTTGTGCATGCCTATTATTTGCGCAGGACTTTGCGTTTATTTTCTATGCCGCTTTATAAGTATACGCAAGGCTGCCGGAGAAAGCCGACAGGCGCGGCGGGCTGCGGTTATATTCGGAGTTCTGACGCTCGTATTTGCCGGCGCGATTGTCTTTATCGTGATTTACTTTTATACGGCGATCGCGTATATGTAGTGGAAGGTGATCGGTTATGAAAGAAAAAACATTCTGGAGGATTCTTGTTTTTGTTGTCGCTGCAGGTGTAATTGCAACAGTTTCCCTTACCTGCTATACGATTTATCTGCATAATCACTGTTCGATTCTGGCTTACATTGCAAGTGAGGGGATGTGAGTGCCATGAAACGAAAAACAACCCGGCAGTTATCGGTGATCCTTCTGGTTGCGATGAGTTTTGCGTTGTTTAATTTCAGTATTTATCATGTTTTTACAAAGCGATGCCTGAATTCCTATGGGGCCGATATGCAGGCGAAGTCGGTGGAACTGGATGAATATCTTCCCTTTGAAAGGGACTCCAAGGTCGTGAAAGTGAACGCTTTGTTAGAATTATTCGGAGAACTTCCGGTTATAGACGGGGCTGCCGCCTTATATCCGGTTATGTCTGGCATTGTGCAGGCAGCATATCCTACCGCAAGCGTTTCCTTTGACGGTACAGACTTTACAGAAACAAGCCGTCTGCAAATGAACAATACACGCGGCGCGTATAAAAACATTGTTGATGGAAAAGCAGATCTTATTTTATGCGCCTCTCCTTCCACGGAGCAGCTGACCTATGCGCAGAAAAAAGGCGTGGAACTGGAATTTGTGCCGATTGGAAAAGATGCTTTTGTCTTCGTTGTCAGCAGGGAAAATCCGATTGAGAGCCTGACCGCGGAACAGATTCGCGGCATCTACACAGGAACATACACACGCTGGTCTGAGGTTGGGGGAGATAACGAGCGGATCGCCTCCCTGACACGAAACGAAGGAAGTGGAAGCCAGACCGCTATGCTCCGCTTTATGGGAAAGAAAAAAATAAAGAAATATAGAAATACCTTTCTCGGACATGCGATTGGATTTTCGTTTCGATACTATGTTTCAGATATTGTAAAGGACGGAACACTGAAGCTGATCGCGGTAAAAGGTATCGCGCCGGATGCGGAGAATATCCGCAGTGGAACTTATCCGCTGGTGAGTGAATTTTTCGCTGTATACCGAAAAGGGGAACAGAATCCAAATGTACAGAAAATAGTAAGCTGGCTGCTGTCGGAAGAAGGACAGGATATGATAGAAAAGACAGGATATATCGGAGTGCGGGAAAAAGACAAGCAAAAGGAATCCCGCGAAGAACGCGAAGAAGAGTAAGGACGTCGCAGAGCCGCGGGGGATGAAATGAAAAATCATCCCCTGCGGCTTTGTTTTTTTTTGCGAGACCCTCCGATGTCCTTTGAAAAAGCATAAAATCAGGAAACGCTGGCCCGGCAAAAAAAGCAGGCATAAAACCTTGTCCACGGAATAAGATGTATAAACAAAAGGGAAAAGGGGTGTTTGAATGAACAACTTAGAGCAGATTTTAAATAAACTTCCGGAACGGATAAGAATACCGATTCAGGAACTTCCCGAGCCGCTGCTTGCCGGCCTGGAAGAGATAAGGCTCAGGGCCTGCGGCGATGTGCGCGTAATTTCAAAGAACCAGGAAATTGTAGTAGCCCTTAAGAAAAACGCCATGGTCACCAGACAGGAGCTGGATACGATTTTAAATAATCTTCTGGATTATTCCTACTATGCCTATGAAGAAGAACTGGCAAAGGGATACATAACCATCGAAGGCGGACACCGGGTCGGGATATGCGGCCGCGCGGTTCTGGACCACGGGAAAGTTACTCTGATTAAAGAAGTGTCCTCCCTTAACCTGCGGAGAAGCAGGGAGATCACCGGCGTGTCCGAGCGGATCCTTTCTCATGTGCTGGATAAGGAGGGAAGACTTCAGAATACCTTGATTGTATCACCCCCCAAATGCGGAAAAACGACACTGTTGCGAGATCTGATGAGAGCGCTCAGCTATCAGGGATTTAAAATCGGCCTCTGTGATGAACGATCGGAAATCGCGGGAACTTATATGGGGCAGCCATCTTTTGATATCGGGCCGAGAACGGACGTGCTGGACGGCTGTCCCAAAGCGGAAGGGATGATTATGCTGATCCGCGCCATGTCGCCGGACGCGGTTGTAACCGACGAAATCGGAAAAAAAGAGGACATTGACGCCATTGAAACCGCCCTTTGCGCCGGTGTGGCAATCCTTACAACCATTCATGGCAGAGACTACGATGACGTGCTGTCTTCCAATCTTGGGCCGATTGTAAAGCGGGGCGTTTTTTCCAGGATTCTTTTCCTGACAAACGATCCCCGAACCGGAACCATCCGCGAGGTCCTCCATGTTTAAAGGTTTTTTGTGTCTGATTATCATCTTCTCCTGCGGGGGACTTGGAATTCTGAAATCCCAGGTTTATAGTCAGCGACTGGAAGAACTCAGGGATTTAAAAGAGATGATCCGTATTCTGCAGACGGAAATGAGCTATCTGAAGGATCCGCTCCCCGCGGTATTCGCAAGGGTCGGTTCCTACAAAGACAACCGGGCGATGGATCTTTTATGGGAATGCAGCCGGCTTATGAAAGAAAATCTGAATCTGAAACAATGCTGGGACCAGGCTCTGGAACGCGCCTACAGCGGCAGCTGCCTGCGGGAGGAAGACCGGATTGTCATCTCGGATCTGGGGCTGCAGCTGGGGAAAAGCGATCTGCGAGGGCAGGCGTCGATGTTTTCCCTTGCCGAAACCAGACTGGAGACACAGATTGAAGCCGCGGCAAAAGACAAGGAAACCAAAGGGAAAATGTACAGAGGGATCGGATTTTCCATCGGCGTTGTTATTGCCATTATCTTAATTTAGGAGAGTAAAAGCCATGGGTATGGATATTGATATTATTTTTAAAATCGCGGCGATTGGAATCGCGATCGCGGTGCTCAACCAGATTCTGCTGCGGGCAGGCAGGGAAGAGCAGGCTATGATGACGACCCTGGCGGGCATCGTCATTGTGCTCTTCCTGGTCGTGCAGATGATCAGTGAATTCTTCGATACAGTCCGGACACTTTTTCAGTTTTAGGAGGGACAGCCTGTGGAAATTATGAAAATCGCTGCCATAGCCATAGGCGGAGTCATCATGGCCTCCATTGTAAAACATTTTAAGCCCGAATTGTCTCTTTATGTCGCCTTAGCCACTGTGATGGTGATTTTCCTTATGGCGCTGGACAAACTGACTGCGGTCTTTCAGTTCCTGGAGAACGTTTACGGGCAGATGACCTACGGAAAAGATTTTTTCCCGATCATCGTAAAAGTCTTGGTAGTCGCGTACCTGGCGGATTTTACCTCGCAGCTGTGCAAGGACGCGGGAGAAGGGGCCATCGGAAGCAAAGTGGAACTGGCAGGAAAAATTATTATCTTCTACTTGTCCATGCCGATTCTATTCGCGATCCTGGAACTGATCAATTCTATCCTGTAAAGGAGGCGCCCTGATGGATTACGATTCGATCATAAAAGAACAAATGGAAGAACTGGATCTGGCGGAGCTGGAACAGATTATGGAAGACGCGGCGCAGCAGAGCAATGGGATTTTTTCCGCTGTCTCAACCGATGAGATTGTCCAGAGTTTTATTGACGGAAAGCCTCTGTTTGACTCGGAAGTTCTTATACAAAACCTTTTAGACGTGTTTCTTTATGAAGTAAAAGCCGGACTGATTCTGGGAGTGGAAATCATCAGCCTGTGTATTGTCATCGGTCTTCTAAAAAACTTCTCGAGTTCGTTTGGGGACAAACCGGTTTCCACTCTGGGTACCGTAGTCTGCAGCTGTCTTGTCATTACACTGTGCCTGAAAAATTTTATGGTAACCTACGAGTCCTGCCTGGCGACTCTGGAAATTATGACAAAGACCATGCAGATTCTGCTGCCGATTCTGATTCCGCTGATTATCAGCATGGGCGGATTTTCCTCAGGAGGAATTCTGAATCCGGTCATATTAGGCGCCATTACTGCGTTTAATACGGCCCTGCAGAAGTTCATCCTGCCTCTGGTGTTTTTATCCAGCATCTTCATTCTGATTAACAGCCTTACAGAAAAGGACTATGTCAGCCGTCTGGCAGTATTTTTACGGAAAGCGGCAGTCTTTTTTACCGGGCTTGCCGTAACGATTTTCGCGGGGCTGACGGCCATCCAGGGTTTGGTGACAAAGACGGCGGACGGCCTTTTAGTCAATACCGCAAGGTACTCGGTGGATAATTTCGTGCCCATTGTGGGAGGCTTTGCCGCCGATTCCATCGATATGGTACTGAGCTGCGTAGCAGTGATTAAAAACGGAATTGGGGTTTTAGGAATCATTATTATTTTGTGCCTCTTAACAGCGCCGGTTCTGAAAATCCTCGCCATAGCGGTAATCTACAAGCTGACTGCCATACTGGCGGCGCCTATTGCCACCAAACAGATCGCGGACAGTCTGAATGAAATGGGCAGCGCGGTCATTACAATGGCCGTCGTTTTAGGGCTGTGCGCGCTGATGTTTCTGATCTTTCTCACAATTATCATCAGCATTGGGGGAGGAACGTTATGGAAGTAATGAAAGAATGGGTCAAGAATATCTTCATTCTCATTCTGGCGCTGACTTTTATCGAAATGCTGCTCCCCACTTCCAGAATGGAAAAATATATTAAATTTATTTTTTCTCTGGTAATCATGGCGACAATCCTGTCCCCGCTGCTTATTTTGCTGTAATAAGCGGGGGCCTTGAAAATATATATAGTAAGGAGAAAGCCAATGTTTGAAAAACTGAAAAAAGATCCGAAAATGAAGGATCTGGCAATTAAGATCATTGCCGTTTTAATCATTCTGTCCGTAGCTCTGCTGTCTTTCGATGTGTTTACTCAAAGTAAAGATGGACGAAAACAGATTCTGGATGAAGACGGCGGGACGGAAGAAGCGCTCTGTGCCATTCTTACAGATATGAAGGGCGTGGGAGATGTGGATGTCATGCTTCAGTACGGGGAAGACGATCAGATATCGGGAGTAATTGTCACAGCAGAAGGCGCCGGCGATCCGGTTGTCCAGAACAATCTGGTAAATGCGGTACGGGCTGTTTTTAATATCCCCGTATCCAGTGTAATGGTCTTTGAAAAGGATAATACCAATCAGGAAAATGGAGGGAACGAAAAATGAAAAAGCATACCTTTTGGGAGACAGTGAAACGGCATAAAAAGCTGGTAAGCGGCGTCTGCGTCTTTGCTCTATGCATAGGACTCCTGGCTGCCGCGGGCGGCGGTATCAAAGCGCCGGATTCGGCAACGAGCAGCGGGGACATTCCGGAACATGACGGCGATGTATTAGTGGACAGTATCAATGTGCAGGAAGAGACCGGAGCTTCCGGCGAGACAAAGGCATCGAAAGAAAACAGCGGGACGGAAAAGACAGAACAGGATTCGGAGCTGGTAACTTCCGATGATGTCAGCGACCTGAAAAATTCCGATACATATTTTGAAGAAATGCGCGCTACAATCAATATGGACCGCAACGAAGTGATTTCCATGCTGACGGACGCGGAAAATACAGCGGCAAACAGTACGGAAAAGGAAAACGCCAGCCAGCAGAAGCTGCAGCTTCTGGAATATATGGAACAGGAACAGAATGTGGAAAACGCCATACGGACAAAAGGACTTCCCGAATGCCTTGTACTGATTACCGAAAGTAGCGTCAACGTGACGGTTGACAAACAGGATCTGAACCAGAGCGATGTTGCCAAAATCTGTGACGTGGTCATGCGCCAGACAGGCAGAAAAGCGCCGGAAATCATCGTCCAAAGCAAGTTCTAAAACCGTTGTCATTAAGGGGTAAATTTGGTATAATAAACCCTGAGGTGAAAGAAATGAATGTGGCAAATGAGCAAAAGGCCGGAACCTTGAAAATTTCTGATGAAGTAATTGCTGTCTGCGCCGCGAACGCCACCCTGAAGACAGATGGGGTGGCGGAGCTCGCAGGCGGATTTACCAATACACTTTCCCGCAATCTTCTGGGGAAGGAACTCCTTTCCAAAGGAGTGAAGGTGTCACAGGGGGATGAGGGTGCTGCCATAGACATATTCGTAATTGTAGATTATCAGGTGAATATCCCGTCCGTCGCGTGGGAGATCCAGGAGCATGTAAAAAAGGAAGTGGAGTCCATGACCGAGCTTCCTGTTGCCGCTGTCAATATTCACGTGCAGGGCGTTCATTTACCTGAGGAGGAGACTTAAACATGAATCGGACACAGGCAAGAGAACGGATTATGCAGCTGCTTTATCAGATGGATATACAGAATGACTACAGTCCTGAGATAAGAGAGCGTTATCTGAATGCGAACTTTCAGAAGGGTGATCACAGAACGTACGCGCAGCAGGTTTCCGGCGCGGTCGCAGATCATATTGACGAGATTGATGAAAAACTCAATACGATCAGTTCAAAATGGAATACCAGACGGATGGCCAAGGTGGATCTCGCGATTGCGAGGCTGGCTCTTGGAGAAATCTTTTATATGGAAGACATTCCGGATGCCGTAGCGATCAATGAGGCCGTTGATCTGGCGAAGAAATACAGCGCCGAAGAATCCCGCAGATTTATTAACGGAATTCTTGGACAGATTGTGAAGAGCAAAAATGAATCAAACAGCGAACCTGATACTGGGAATTGATACCAGCAACTACAAAACTTCGGTTGCTGTCGTTGATTCCGAAAAAAAGATCCGGTGTGATCTCCGAAAATTACTGCGTATAAAACAGGGCGAACGAGGGCTGCGGCAGTCAGACGCCCTTTTTCAGCATCTGGAAAACCTTCCCGCGCTGCTGGAAGAAGCGTTCGCGGATGGAAGAGCGGACGACATCTGCGCGGTATGCAGTTCCGATCGGCCGCGTCCGGTAAAGGGGTCTTATATGCCTGTATTCAAAGCGGGTATGGGATTCGGACAGGCTGTCGCGGCAGCGCTTCAGGTGCCGTATTATACATGTTCCCACCAGGAAGGGCATATTGAGGCGATCCGCGCGTTCAGCGAATATCCGCGGCGAGAATCTTTTTTATGTTATCATCTTTCGGGAGGAACCAGCGAACTTCTGGAGGTACGGCCCGAAGGGCTGAAAATCATCGGCGGGACGAAAGATCTTTCCTTTGGACAGGTTCTGGATCGGATCGGCGTCAGAATGGGGATGCGCTTTCCCGCGGGAGAGGAACTGGACAGAATAGCGCTTTCCGCAAAGGTGTCTTCGCGAAATTTAAAAAAAATCCCATCCGAGGGTCTCTATTTTAACCTTTCCGGCATTGAAACCCAGTGCCGCAGGCGGCTGGAAGTTCTGGAAGAAGAGGGGAAACGCACGGAGCCTCTGGTACGTGAACTGTTTGATCGAATGGTAAACATCCTGATCGAGGTTACAGAAACAGCGGCAGCAGAAACCGGGCTGGACTGCGTTCTGTTTGCCGGAGGCGTTTCCTCCAGCCGATACGTCCGGCAGCGGCTGGAAGCGCATTTTGGCGCGTCACCGCTTTCTGTAGCGTTCGGACGTCCGGAACTTTCTCAGGACAACGCAGTAGGCACAGCGCTGCTTGGAGGAAAAAAAGTATGGCGATAAAACCAGTAAAAGTGTCTCAACTTAACGGATATATCAAGCGAATCCTGCAGACTGATCCGCTTCTCGGGAACGTATCTGTCATCGGGGAGATTTCCAACTTGAAGTTCCACGGTTCCGGTCACGTCTATTTTTCCATGAAGGACGAAGGAGGGCGGCTGAACTGTTTCCTTCCCGCTGACAGAGCGGAGAGTCTCCGTTATGAGCTTTCGGAAGGCATGGAAATTACGGCGAGCGGATATATCTATCTTTATGAGCGGGGCGGCAGTTATTCTCTCAATATCCGGGACATTGAAGTTTCCGGACTTGGGAATCTGTCAATCGCGTTTGAGAAACTGAAGGCAAAGCTGGAAGCAGAAGGACTCTTTGCCGCGGAGCATAAAAAAGAGATTCCTTTTTTCCCGGAAAAAATCGCGGTTGTCACTTCGGAAACCGGCGCCGCGGTACGGGACATCCTGAAAATCATAAAAAGCCGGAACCATTATGTGGACGTACTTGTCTATCCGGTGCTGGTACAGGGTCCTTACGCCGCGGGGCAGATTGCGCAGGCGATCGATGACATCAACGAAAAATGGCCGCAGATCGATACAATTATTGTCGGACGGGGCGGAGGTGCCATGGAAGAACTATGGGCCTTCAATGAAGAAATTGTGGCCCGCAGCATCTTTTCTTCTAGCATTCCGGTGATTTCCGCGGTCGGTCACGAGACGGACTTTACGATTGCGGATTTTGCGGCGGATCGCAGAGCGGAAACGCCGACTGCCGCCGCTCATATGGCGGTTCCGGATATTGAAGAACTGAAAGCCTACACCGCAGGTCTTAGAGAAAACCTGCAAAACGCCTTCCAGTCCACGCTCAGGCATAAGGCCATGCGCCTTGAGAGTCTGAATTTCGAAGCATTCAAACGGGATCTGGAAAGCAGGATTACGATGGAGCAGATGCGGCTGGATACGATTAAAACCGAAAATCTGCACAGAGTCAGCAGACGGGTGGAACAGTGCGAAAAGGAAATCCGCCTGCTTCGTGAAAGTCTGGACGCGCTCAATCCGAAGGCTATCCTCAAAAGGGGATACGGAGCGGTTTTAGACGGGAACGGAACATTTGTGCGGACGGCCGGGCAGATAAAAAACGGCGACAGCCTGACCATCGCACTCAGCGACGGCGAAATCGACTGTATCGCGGAAGAAGTAAGGAGGGGAAGCCGGTGACAGAAGAAAAACTGACATTTGAACAGGCGCTCGAAAAACTTGAAAAGAGCTCAGAAAATCTGAAAAAAGAAAACATCACGCTGGAAGACGCGCTGAAAAATTTTGAAGAAGGAATCGCATATTATAATCAGTGCAGCGAGATATTAAACAGTGCGAAGCAGAAAATTGAAACGTATTCCAAGTAAAACAGGAGGAAGGAACAATGCCTGAATTAATGCGGAAAAAGTATAAGAGTTTAATTGAAGATCATATCCTGGATTTTCTTCCCGATATTGACCATAAGAGCATTACGCTCTACGAATCCATGAAATACAGCCTGACTGCCGGCGGCAAACGAATCCGCCCCATGCTGCTTTTAGCGGCCTGTGAATTTACAGGTTGTAAACTTGAGGAAGCGCTTCCCTATGCGTGCGCGATTGAATATATCCATACCTATTCTCTGATCCACGATGATCTTCCGGCAATGGATGACGATCAGCTCCGCAGGGGTCAGCCGACCAATCATATTATATTCGGAGAGGCCATGGCGATTCTCGCGGGCGATGGCCTGCAGTCCGCGGCATTTGAGACGATGACAAAGGACATGTTCCTTTATTTTGACGACGAAACCAAACTGAAACGGAGAATTCGCGCAGCTAATGAAATCATAAAGGGCGCAGGATGCAGAGGCATTGTCGCGGGTCAGGTGGCGGACATCGAATCTGAAGATCGCGCGTGCTCCGGTGAGATGCTGGACTATATTCATCTGACAAAAACCGCCGCGCTGATTGTAGCGGCAGTCCGGGCAGGCGCGCAGCTTGGCGGCGCGGATGCGGAAACCCTTGAAAACCTCACAATTTATGCGGAAAACCTCGGACTGGCGTTCCAGATTGAAGACGACATTCTGGATGTGATCGGAAGTGAAGAGGAAATGGGCAAAAAAGCGGGAATGGATCTGGTAAAGAAAAAGTCTACTTATCCGGCTCTTTATGGCTTGGAAGCTTCGCAGAAAAAGCTGATGGAGCTTACAGAGACCGCGATTAACGCACTGGCATCCTACTACGATAATGCGGAATTTTTCGTAAAACTCGCAAGAGATTTAGCAACAAGAGGCAGATAAGAATGAAACAACTACTGGAATATCATTTTCCACAGGATCTGAAGGGGATGTCGGTAAAAGAGCTGGAGCTTCTGTCCTACGAGATTCGTGATTTCTTGATCTCCAATATCTCAAAAACGGGCGGACACCTGGCATCCAATCTGGGGGTAGTGGAACTTTCCATCGCGCTGCATAAAGTTCTGAATACTCCGGAAGACAAACTGGTATGGGACGTGGGACATCAGTCCTATGTGCATAAAATTCTGACAGGAAGAGCGGCGGGATTTGAAACCCTGCGCCAGTTCGGAGGAATGAGCGGTTTTCCGAAAGTAAAAGAAAGCGAATATGACACCTTTGATACCGGGCACAGCAGCACTTCTATTTCTGTGGCGGCGGGCATGGCGGCCGCGAGAGATCTCAGCGGAGAAATTTATAATATAGCGGCGATTATCGGAGATGGAGCTCTGACGGGAGGACTTGCCTACGAGGCCATGAACAATGTGGGAGCATCAAAAACAAAAATCATGGTCATTCTCAATGACAATGGCATGTCCATTTCCCCGAATACCGGCGGCGTGTCCAGGTATCTTGAAAAACTCCGCACTTCTCACAAGTACACAGAGTTCAAAGAACGGTTAAAGAAAAACCTTTCGGAAATTCCGGGAATCGGACGGGGCGTTGTCTCCGGAATGCAGCATATGCGCGATTCCCTCAAATACGCGATGCTGGACGGAATTATGTTTGAAGAGTTGGGTTTTAAGTATTTTGGTCCGATTGACGGTCATAACATGGAAGATCTGATCCAGACGCTGGAAATCGCAAAAGAAGCAGATGAGCCGGTTTTTCTGCATGTGATCACCAAAAAGGGAAAGGGTTACCGCAGCGCGGAAGAAACGCCGAGCAAGTATCATGGAACCGGTCCTTTTGATCCGACTACCGGCAAGCAGCACAGCAGTTCTCAGGCGCCTTCTTATTCCGCGGTGTTTGGAAAGAAGCTCAAAGAGATGGCAAAAAACAATCCGAAGATTGTCGCTATCGGAGCCGCTATGCTGGAAGGCACCGGTCTGAAAGAGTTCAAAGAAGCCTATCCGAAACGAACATTTGATGTGGGAATTGCCGAAGGGCACGCGGTCACGTTCGCCGCAGGAATGGCCAGCAACGGGTTTCATCCGGTTGTAGCGATTTATTCCACGTTCCTCCAGCGCGCTTATGATCAGATTATTGAGGATGTATGTCTTCAGAACCTGCCTGTGGTCTTCGCGATTGACCGGGCGGGGATTGTCGGCGCGGACGGAGAGACGCACCATGGAGTGTTCGATCTTTCTTATCTCAGCCATATGCCGAACATGACGATTCTGGCCCCGGCGGACGGGGAGGAGCTGGAGAAAATGCTGGAATACGCAGTCAGTCTGGACGGGCCGTGCGCCATTCGCTATCCGCGCGGGGAAGCGGCGCGGATTGGATTGCGTCAGCCAATCCGCGGCAGCCTCGTTCTGAAGGAAGGAAAAGATCTGGAAATCTGGGCGGTCGGAAATATGTTGTCCACAGGAATTGAAATCTGTGATCGGCTGCAGAAAAAAGGCATTGACGCGGGTCTTGTGAATACGCGTTTCGTGCGTCCTCTGGACAAAAAAGCGCTTGAGGCATCCGCGGACAGAAGCAGGCTCATTGTTACACTGGAGGACAATGTGGTAACTGGAGGTTTCGGTGAGCATCTGACGGCCGCAGTCATGGAGTCGCCTGTAAAAGTACTGAACTTCGGATGGCCCGACTGTTTCATCGAACATGGCAGCTGCGGACAGCTGTTTGAAAAATATGGGCTGGATCCGAAAAGCATTACAGAAAGGATTTGTGACTATCTTGAAAAACAGGCTTGATGTGATTCTTACAGAACGAGGTTTTTTTGCCTCACGTGAAAAGGCCAGAGCTTCCATTATGGCCGGTCTTGTCTATGTAGACGGCCAGAGAATTGACAAAGCGGGAACTTCTGTGGATACAGAGGCGGAAATACACATAAAAGAAAACTTGTGTCCCTATGTGAGCCGGGGCGGGCTGAAACTGGAGAAAGCACTGGACAATTTCTCCTTTCAGCTTGGGGGCGCCCTATGCGCGGATATCGGTGCCTCAACCGGCGGATTTACGGACTGTATGCTGAAAAACGGCGCTTCCAAAGTGTTCGCGATTGATGTGGGGTACGGACAGCTGGACTGGAAGCTGCGAAATGATCCGCGGGTTGTTAATATGGAAAAAACAAATGTACGTTACCTGGATGTGGACGCGATCGGGCGGAATCTGGATTTTATCAGCATTGATGTTTCGTTCATCTCTCTGAAGCTGGTCTTTCCAGTGGCAGCACAGCTTCTGAGAAATGACGGAAGCATCGTCTGCCTTGTAAAACCTCAGTTCGAAGCGGGAAGGGAGCAGGTTGGAAAAAAGGGGATTGTAAGAGACAGCGCTGTTCACCGAGAAGTGCTGCGGAAGGTAATCGGCTACGGCAGGGAAAACGGTCTTTACGAACATGGACTCACTTACTCTCCGGTGCGGGGAGCAAAAGGCAACATTGAATATCTTCTGTATTTGAAAAAAACATCTCCGAATGAGCCGATTTTGATTGATGCAGTCGTAGAAGACTCTCACAGAGAACTGGAGGGAAGAGAATAAAAAAGGAGTATCTGGAAAGGAGTATATGGAAATGAAGTTATCAGACAAAATACTGGCGATGCAGCATTCGCCGATCCGCAAATTCAACCCGATTGCGGAGAAGGCAAAGAAAGATGGAAAAAAGGTCTATCATCTGAATATCGGACAGCCTGATATTCAGACACCCGCATGCTTTATGGAAGCGATCCGCTCTTTTGATGAAGAAGTCATCGCTTATGCGGAATCCGGAGGCGTGCTTGAGCTTCAAAAGGCGATTTCCGGCTATTTCGCGCGGTACGGGATGAAATATGAAAGAGAGCAGATTATTGTTACAAACGGCGGTTCGGAGGCTCTCAGCATGGCATTTATCTCCCTTCTGAATCCCGGAGATGAAGTGCTGGTTCCGGAACCTTTCTATACGAACTACCATACATTTGTGACTATGGCTGACGGAGTTATCGTTCCCATTACCACGACGCCGGAAGAAGGGTACCATTACGCGGATGCGGAAAAAATCGAAGCCGCAATTACACCGAGGACAAGGGCGATCTGCTGCATCAGTCCCGGAAACCCTACGGGGACGGTGCTGACTCTGGAAGAAATGAAACGAATCGGAGAAATCGCCAGAAAGCATGATCTCTGGATCATCGCCGACGAAGTATACCGGGAATTTGTCTATGACGGAAGGACCATGACCTCCTTCGGCATGGTGGAAGAACTTGCGGATCGGGTGATTCTGATTGATTCGATTTCCAAACGGTTTTCCGCCTGCGGAGCGCGGATTGGCTGCATTATCACCAAGAATGAAGAACTTCTGGATAACCTGATGAAAATCGCCCAGGGAAGGCTTTGCGCCCCGACGGTGGAACAGATCGGAGCGGCAGCGCTCTACCGGCTTCCGATATCCTATTATGATTCCGTCCGGGCCGAGTACGAAGCGCGGAGAGATGCCGTTTATGAAGAACTGATGAAAATCCCGGGTGTTGTCTGCAAAAAGCCGGGAGGTTCGTTCTATCTGACCGCGAAGCTTCCGGTGGACAATGTAGAAGATTTTCTGATGTTTCTTCTGACTGAATTTGAGGATCGCGGGGAAACGGTCATGTTCGCGCCGGCAGAAGGTTTCTACGCCACACCCGGTCTGGGGAAGGAAGAAATGCGAATCGCTTACGTACTCAATCAGGCGGATATGGCCCGGGGCGTGGAACTGATCCGGCTCGGAATCGAAGCATACCGCAAGAAGAACGGAAAGTAAGATGGCTTAGGCAAACGCTCTGACGCAGCAGACCCTGAGAGGCAAAAACGCTTCTCAGGGCGCTTTATATCGCAAAAGGAAAGGAATTAGAGAAACAATGGCACTATCACCAATGATGCAGCAGTATACGAAGATCAAAGAAGAGTATCAGGATTGCATTTTATTTTTCCGGCTGGGAGACTTTTACGAAATGTTCTTTGAAGACGCGAAAACCGCTTCCAGAGAACTGGAGCTGACGCTGACCGGAAAGAACTGCGGTCTGGAGGAACGGGCTCCCATGTGCGGCGTTCCCTTTCATTCCGCGGACACTTATATCGCGCGTCTGGTAGAGAAGGGATATAAGGTCGCGATCTGCGAACAGACGGAAGATCCCGCTCAGGCCAAGGGGATCGTGAAAAGGGAAGTCATCCGCATCATTACGCCCGGTACGGTCATCAGCCAGAATATGCTCAAAGAGACCGAAAATAATTATATCGCTTCTTTTTTCAGCAGACAGGGAAAAACCGGACTCGCCTACTGCGACGTTTCCACCGGAGAGATTTACGCGACCGAGTTTTCCGGCAGCCGGGAAGAGGTCTTTGAAACACTGAGCAATGAACTTGTAAAAATCAAGGCTAGGGAGATTCTTTTCAACGAGGACTGTCCTCTGGACACGGAAGAGATCCGGCGGATTACGGAAGCTTATTTCAACCCGCTTTCTCAGGATTATTACAATGAAAGAGCCGTGCAGGACGCAGTACTGCGCCAGTTCAAAGTAAAAGCTCTGCTCGGTCTTGGGCTTGAGGAAGACGGCGCCGCCCTCTTCGCCCTCGGATCGATGCTTCTTTACCTGCATGAAACACAAAAAAACAGCCTGGAGCATATTTCCTGGCTGCATCTTTATGAAATGGGAACCCATATGGCGCTTGACAAAGCGACCATTAAAAATCTGGAACTGATCGAAACGCTCTTTGAAAAGAAGGTGAAAGGATCGCTCCTGGGGGTTCTGGACAAGACCAGTACGGCAATGGGCGCGAGAAGGCTGAAGCAGTGGATTCGGGAGCCGCTGAACAACGCGCGGGAGATCAACGAACGGCTGGACGCGGTTGAAGTACTGACCGAGGATCTTCTTTTGCGCAACAATTTGCGGGAGAATTTGAAACAGATTTATGATTTTGAACGGCTTTCCGGCCGGATCGCCTGTGGCAGCGCCAATGGAAAAGATCTGATCGCGCTTCGCAATTCCTGCTTTGTGCTCCCGGAGATCCGGGCGGATCTCGCGGAAAGTGAAAGTTCCCTTCTCCGGAAACTGGGAGAAGAAGTACGGGATTTGAAAGAAGTTTATGAACTGATTAACTCCGCGATCGTGGAGGAACCTCCCTTCGCGGTGAAAGAAGGCGGCCTTATCAGGGAAGGGTACTCCGGGGAACTGGATGATCTGAAGTTCTCCATACGGGATGCGCAGGACTGGATTGCTCAGCTTGAAAACACAGAACGGGAGCGCACCGGCATCAAAAATCTGAAGGTGGGCTTTAACAAGGTATTCGGTTATTTTCTGGAGATCACCAAATCCTATTATGATATGATTCCGGACAATTACGTGAGAAAACAGACGTTAACCAATTGTGAACGGTTTATCACGCCGGAACTGAAAGAAATGGAAAGTCTGGTTCTGAACGCCGAAGCCAAGATCAATCAGATGGAATATGAGCTGTTCACCCGCGTAAGGGAAGAAATCCAGAGCCATATCCGGGAAATTCAGACCACTTCGGCTGCCATCTCCGCCCTTGATGTTCTGGTCTGCTTCGCGCAGGTGGGACAGCAGAACAACTATGTAAAACCGGAAATCGACTGCGGCGATGAAATCCGGATTGAAAAAGGACGGCATCCCGTCATTGAACAGACCATCCGGGACGGCATCTTTGTCAGCAATGATGTATGGCTGGATCGCAAAGAATCCAGCATGCTTCTGATCACCGGCCCCAACATGGCGGGAAAGTCCACTTACATGCGCCAGACCGCGCTGATTGTGCTCATGGCGCAGGCCGGCTGTTTTGTACCCGCCGAAAGCGCGCATATCGGGATCGCGGATCGGATTTTCACACGAATCGGAGCTTCCGACAATCTGGCGCAGGGACAGAGCACTTTCTTTGTGGAGATGAGCGAGCTTGCCTACATACTGAATGCTTCTACGGAAAAAAGCCTGATTATCCTGGATGAAATCGGAAGGGGCACCAGTACCTACGACGGCCTTTCCATCGCCTGGGCTGCCGCGGAATATCTGTGCCATACAAAAAAACAGGTGCGTACCCTCTTCGCGACCCATTACCACGAGATGACCGCGCTGGAGGGAAGTCTGCAGGGTGTACACAACCTTAACGTAGATGTTGCCGAAGAAAATGGAAATGTGGTGTTCCTTCACAAAATCGTAGAAGGCAGCGCCAGCCGCAGCTATGGAATCCATGTCGCCAGACTCGCGGGGGTACCGGAACATCTGTTGGAGCAGGCGGAAATCAAACTCAGAGAACTGGAGGAAGGAAACGACGAAGCTCCGGCTCCTTCCGTGAATCAGAAAACTCCCGCTGTCGCGGAAGAACAGATTTCCTTCTTCGGCTTTGCGCCAAATCCTGTGGTAGAGCGGCTGAGATCCCTGGATCTGATGACCCTTACCCCATCAGAAGCATTTCGCATTCTGGAAGAGTTAAAGCAGGCAGCGGAGGAGTGAGGAATCTATGATTCATGTGTTAGAAAAAGACGTCGCGGATAAAATCGCGGCAGGAGAAGTGATCGAGCGGCCGCTGTCCATTGTAAAAGAATTAGTGGAGAATTCGATTGACGCGGGAGCACGCGCGATTACCGTGGAAATCAAAAAAGGCGGAAAATCCTATATCCGTGTAACCGATGATGGCTGCGGAATTGAACGTGATCAGGCGCAGACTGCGTTTCTGCGCCATGCTACCAGCAAGATCTCCCGGGCGGATGATCTGGAGCGCATTGAAACGTTAGGGTTTCGCGGTGAAGCTCTCGCCAGCATCGCCGCAGTCTCCCGAACTGAAATGATCACGAAAACCAGAGAGGCAAAAACGGGTCTTCGTCTTGTAATCGAAGGCAGCAGTGTCGCTGAGCAGGAACCAACGGGTTGTCCGGAGGGCACGACCATCGTTGTAAGGGATCTGTTCTATAATACACCGGCCAGAAAGAAGTTTATGAAATCGGATGCCGCTGAAAGTAGCGCGGTGATTGAATTTGTCTCCCAGATTTCTCTGGCTTATCCGCTGCTGAAAATCCGGATGATAAACAATGGGAATATGCTGTTTTCCACATCCGGAAAAGGAGATCGCTACCGGAACATTCTGACGGTATTCAGCCGGGAGCTGAGCGATGAGCTGATTCCGGTGCAGGCAGAAGAACAGGAACTAAAACTGGAGGGCTATATTTCAAATCCCGGAGAAAGCCGCGCCACAAGAAAGCATCAGATTTTCTTTGTCAACGGACGCGTTGTGAACAGCAAAGTGATCCAGAAGGGAATCAGTCAGGCATATGCCGACAAACTGTTTGAAGGCAGGTTTCCCGTCGCATTTTTGTTTTTATCCACCCGTCCGGATACTCTGGATGTCAACATTCATCCTAATAAACGGGAAATCCGTTTTCACGATGAAGCCTTTGTGACAGACTTTGTGCGGAGGACTCTGAGGAGCGCGCTGCTTTCCAGGGAATCCATTCCTCAGGTCAAAGAAGAGACGCTGTTTCGAAGACCTCTCCGAAAGCCGGAGCTTCCCCAAAGGAATGATGCTAAAAGTGAAAATACCGTCAGAGACAGCGCGGAACACCGCGGGAAGCCCGAAGAAGAGCAGGTTGACATAAAATCCATCTTGTCAATAATAAGAAAAGAGGAGGAGCGCCGGGATCCGGAGCTGAGAGAGGAAACGAGCTCTTATCAGGCTCATCCGACGCAAGAGGTTTCCGACTCGCCCCGCGAAAAGATGCCCGCTCCTTTTGATTTTGATGAACTGACCATTACCGGTTCCATATTCGGCACTTACATTACCGCCGTTGATGAGACCTGTTTTTACCTGATCGATCAGCATGCGGCTCATGAACGGATTTTCTTTGAAAAACTGATGCGACAGTACAGAGAAAGTGAAAAACACTGCCAGCCGATTCTGATGCCGATTACCCTTCATGTCCCTTATGACGCGGCAGAAGAACAGGACTGCTGGATTTCCCATCTGAACCGTATGGGCTTTCAGGTGGAACTATTCGGACCCCGCACCTATATCGTCAAGGGAATCCCCGCCTTTATGGAACTTGCGGAAGCGGAACGTTTTCTGAAGGATTTTATCGATCAGGCAGCAGACGGTACAAAGCCGGATAATCTTCCCGCGATCGAAAAGCTTACAATGCGCTCCTGCAAAAGCGCGGTAAAAGCCCATGACTATCTGAAGGAAGAAGAGATCGAACAACTGTTCATCGATCTCCGGCAGTGTGAAAATCCGTTTTCCTGCCCGCACGGGCGTCCGACGTTTATAAAAATGACACAGTATGAAATTGAAAAAATGTTCAAGAGAGTGTAAAGCCAAATGAAAGATCTGATTGCAGTAGTCGGACCTACGGCTACAGGAAAAACCGAATATGCGATTCAGCTGGCGATGCGGCTGGACGGAGAAATTGTGTCCTGTGATTCCATGCAGCTTTACCGGTTCATGGATATCGGCAGCGCAAAACCCTCTGAAGAAGAACGGAAAATGGTCCGTCACTATCTGGTGGATGAGATTGATCCCAGAGAGCCATTTTCTGTCGCGCAGTATCAAAAACGGGCAAAACAGGCAATCGCGGAAATCCACGGGAAAGGAAAGCTGCCGATTGTCGCCGGAGGAACCGGACTTTATCTGAATTCCATTCTGTATGAGATGGACTTCAGCGCGCCGCCCGCAGCGGATGATTTCCGGAACAAGATGGAAAAGCTGGCGCGGGAACAAGGGAAAGAAGCGCTCCACCAGCGTCTTCTGGAAAAAGACCCCCGGGCAGCTGCCCGCATCCATCCCAATAATACGAAAAAAATTATTCGGGCTCTGGAAGCGGTGGAGCGAACCGGAAAGGGAATTCGTCCCTTTTCGGAAGCAGATAAACTCTGTGAAGATTACCGCCCGTTTCTTATCGGGCTTACCCGTGACCGGAGCGAACTCTACCAACGAATTAACGAGCGGGTCATTCATCTGATGAATCGGGGACTTCTGCGGGAGGTAGACGCGCTTCTCGCGAAGGGCCTGACGGAAGAACATATTTCTATGAAGGGAATCGGATATAAAGAATTGATCCGATATCGAAAAGGAGAATGGGATCTGGAAACCGCGATTGCAAAAATACAACAAAATACACGGCATTATGCAAAAAGACAGTTAACGTGGTTCCGAAGATATGATAAAATAAAATGGTTTAACCTTTCGCATTATGAAAATAGAGAAAATGCTCTCGAGGATATGTTGTCATGGCTGAAAGAAAAAAGGTAAAACTTCATAACAGGAGCGGGAAGCCGGATAATGTGGTAGAAAAGGAACGGGATATTGACCGGAAGTGCAGAGAACTGGAAGCGGAGCTTCCTCGATTTTTAAACCGTTTTTTCGCCTATCTGCGTGGAAACGTGCTCCCCATGACGCGGCTTGCCTATCTGCGGGATATCCGCTTTTTCTGCCAGTATCTTTTGAAGGAACAGGTTCTGGCGGATACCTGCGCGAAAGAGATCCGCGATATCACGCTTTCTGATTTCTCCCGGATCAGCGCCGCCGATGTCAACGCGTTCCTGGATCACTGCCGACACTATGAGGTGGAACGGGATGGATTTTTCGTCGGATATGACAACGGCAACAAAACACTGGCAAGAAAAAAGTCGACTCTGTCCGTTCTTTTCAAGCAGCTTTACCGCGATCAGCTGCTGGAAAAGAACATCACGGACGGATTTAACCCGATCCGTGTGCCCGGTCCTTCTGAGCGGGAAATCAAGGCTCTGCAGGATGATGAAGTGATGGTGATGCTTGACGCGGTGTCCACAGGCACCCATCTGACAAAAAAAGAACGCCAGTACTGGGAAAAAACAAAAAAGCGGGATAAGGCAATTCTAATCCTGTTTTTAACCTACGGTCTGCGGCTGTCGGAACTTCAGCAGCTGAATGTATCTTCTTTCCAGTTTTCACGCGGGGAATTCCTGATTTACCGAAAGAGGGGAAAGGAGTCCACCATGCCACTCAACGAATCGGTGATCATGGTATTAAAAGACTATCTGGAACATGAACGGCCCGGGGATGAAAACCTGAGCGAAGAAAACAGGGACGCGCTCTTTCTGTCACTGCAGGGAAAACGCATGACAGAACGCCAAATCCGGGAACTGGTCAAAAAGTACACGTCCATCGGACTTTCCACATCCAGAAAAAATGGATATAGTCCCCATAAACTGCGGGCAACCGCAGCTACCAGCCTCATCGGGCGGGGAAATTCCATCTACGATGTTCAGGCTCTGCTGGATCACGAACAGGTGACAACCACACAGCTTTACGCGGCCCACAAAATGAACGTAAAAAGAGATCTGGTCCGCGATATGGAATGGGAGCTGGAACGGATCGATGAAAAAGGGCAGGCAAAATCTTATGAAAAAGATAAGAAATAATTCATAATATAAATAACTATTTGATGTATGATCGTTTAGAAAGGAAATGAGAAGGAAATGAAGAAAAAGGAAATATTCTGTGTGCTTGCAGCATCGCTGTTCATCTCGAATTTCATATCAGCATCTCCCGTCTCCGCTGCGGACTATTCCTTTATACAGAAAGTGGAGCCGCTTCAGTACGACTGGGAATTTCAACAGGAGCTGAATGAGGATAAAGCGATAAAAAACGGGAAGCCGGATACCCGCTGGTTTGACCCCGAAGATCAGCGATCGGAATATGAAATTTCTACAGAAGAAGAGCTCATGGGCCTTTCACAGCTTGTAAGCACAAGGAACTTCACCTGGGAGGTAAATGAAGTATATACCTTTAAGAATATTACAATCAAGCTGATGAATGACATCGAACTGACGAAAGACTGGGTGCCAATCGGATACTCCGATACTTACGCGTTTGAAGGAACCTTTGACGGAAACGGGCATACAATTTCTGGAATTCGGATTCAGGATGTAACAGATGATAATCAGGGTTTTTTCGGCTACCTGAAGGGAACCGTGCGAAATTTGAAACTTTCAGGAACGATTGAAACAGAGACCAGCAATGTAGGCGGTCTTGCCGCAGTCATGGCGCCGGACTCCGCCGTGGAAAACTGCACAGTCAATATGACAGTTTCCGGAAAGGACAAGGTCGGCGGCATTGCCGGGCAGAGTACTTCCGCCCGAATTGAGAACTGCCGCAATACCGGAAATATCAGCGGCACAGTGAAAATAGGAGGCATTGTCGGTGAAAACTGGAATGGATCTGTGCGGCAGTGTTCCAATACCGGAACCATTTCTTCGTCCGGACGCGGCGTAGGAACTTACGGAACGGGAGGGATTGCCGGAAGATCGGTAGCCAGGGACGCTTCCATACAGGAATGCTACAACACCGGATCGATTCGCTCCAACAATGAATGCGCAGGCGGCATTGTCGGATATACCAACGCTGCCGGCTCGACAGTGGACAGCTGTTACAATACAGGTGTTGTTTCCGGCGAGGAAGGACAATCTTCTCTCCCCAATTATATCGGAGGCATTGTCGGCAGCATCGGTGAGAACGGCGTACGCCTGCAGAACTGCTATAATGTAGGAAAAGTAAAAAATGGCGAGTACCTGGGCGGCGTACTGGGAAACTTTACCGCTAATTATTACGCAAAAATTGAGGCTTTCATCAGTAACAACTATTATCTGGACGGTTCCGCTCCGGCGGCGGTAGGAAAAGAAAAGGATTCCGATGGTGGAAAGAATTATTCGGATGTCGCGTCAGTAGAGCTTTCCGGCGATCTGACGAGTATGCATATGGTATCCGCGCTAGGTGCCGCGTACCGCGCCGATGAAGGCGGCATGCACGGTGTCAACAACGGGTTCCCTGTCCTGAAGTGGCAGGAAGAAACCACTATCGATCGGACCAAACTTCTCAAAAAAATGGGAATCAATTATAAAAAAGAGTTTGATGCCTTCTTTGAAAAATATCCATATGGCGCATCTTCCGGACAATTTATTCTGGAGGCGTCTAACCCGCATACGTTCTTTGAGAACCAGCTGTCCGAACATCAGCAGATAGCGGAAGCACGGTCTGAAAAAGAGACGGATACAGAATAACAGAAAAATATTATGGAAAACTAGGAGAGAGTCTTATGCAGCAGAATACGTATCAATTATTATCGGAAGAGTTGGGAATTTCCCCAAAGGTGCTGGATCTGGTCGAACAGGCGCAGTCGGATATCAGCGGGGAATTTGAAGTCCTGGATGATATTATGGCTTATAATCAGTATAAAGTCCTGACCGCGTTTCAGAAAAACCGCATCAGCGATACTCATTTTTCCTGGAACACGGGATACGGGTATGATGATGCCGGAAGAGAAGCTCTGGAGCGGGTATACGCGGATATTTTCCGGACAGAAGCCGCGTTAGTACGCCCGATTATTGTAAATGGAACCCACGCGCTGACCCTTACTCTGACCGGAATCCTCCGTCCCGGCGATGAACTGATTTACTGCACAGGAGCTCCTTACGACACACTGGAAGAGGTGATCGGCATTCGCGGAGAAGGAAAAGGATCTCTGAAAGAGTTCGGCGTAAGCTACAAACAGGTGGAACTGACACCGGAAGGGGACATTGATCTTCCCGCGCTGAAAGAAGCCATTTCGGAAAAAACCCGTATGGTTACAGTGCAGCGCGCAACCGGATACGGGTGGAGAAAGGCGATTACTATCGAGCAGATTCAGGAATGGGCGGACTTTGTCCATGGCATTAATCCGGACATCATCTGTATGGCTGATAATTGTTACGGTGAATTTCTGGATGTAAAAGAACCGACAGAGGTGGGAACTGATATTCTCGCCGGTTCGCTTATAAAAAACCCTGGCGGGGGGCTTGCTCTGACCGGCGGCTATATTGCGGGAAGACAGGATTTAATCGATCAGATTTCCTATCGAATGACGTCTCCCGGAATCGGAGGGGAGTGCGGTCTGATGTTCGGCCAGACGCGCGCCATGTTCCAGGGACTCTTCCTGGCTCCTAAAACGGTTAACGGCGCGGTCAAGGGAGCCGCGCTGTGCGCAAAAGCCTTTGAAAAGCTTGGATTCGATGTATGCCCGAAGGCAGAAGAAAAAAGGAGCGATATCATCGAAGCCGTAAAGCTTGGAAGTCCGGAAGCGGTTGTCGCTTTTTGTGAGGGCATCCAGGCGGCAGCTCCCATCGACGCCTATGTGAAGCCGGTTCCATGGGATATGCCGGGATATGAGGATCAGGTTGTAATGGCTGCCGGAGCCTTTGTACAGGGTTCTTCCATCGAATTGAGCGCGGATGCTCCGATTCGTCCGCCTTATATTGTATATTTTCAAGGAGGTCTTACTTACGAACATTCCAAATTCGGAGTGATTAAAGCGCTGCAGGTGTTATACGAACAAAATCTGATTACTCTGTAACCTTACAGAAGAAATACAGGCAGAAGGGTTGACTTCATATGGATAAGCACAGAAAAGATAAACTTCACAAAAGGATTAAACTGGTCAGCACCATTTTGAAATTCGCGCTGCTGCTGGGAATTATCATCGGACTGCCGCTGTATATTTATTTTTATCAGCCCCAGCTGATTAAGGATATGTCCAGTATGGAAAATGTGAACGCATTCTTCCGGCAATACCATGCGGAAAGTATCTTTGTTTATATCGGCGCACAGATTCTCCAGATTGTCATCTGTGTCATTCCCGGCCAGTGGCTGCAGTTCGCGGCAGGCTATATGTACGGATTCTGGCTGGGCTTCCTCTATTCTGTAATCGGCGCGGCGCTTGGTTCGATTCTGACCTATTATCTTGCCAAACTGCTCGGACGGGACGCCATGCATCTGATTTTTGGCGAAGCAAAAATCAATGAGTTTATCCATAAGCTGAACAGCAAGAAGGCCATCGTTATCGTATTTCTTATATTTCTGATTCCCGGGGTACCAAAAGACCTGTGTAACTACGCGGCGGGAATTTCTGAAATGAGACTGAAGCCTTTCCTGATTGTTTCACTTGTCGGCCGCAGTCCGGGCATGATGGGAAGTCTTCTGATCGGCAGACAGATCGAAGCGGGTCAGTATACCGGAGCGGTTGTCATTGCCGTTGCAGCGGTCATTTTATGTGTCATAGGGGTTATCATGCGAAAACGTCTTACCGGATGGCTGGATAAAGCCTATGATAAGCTTTACAAATAGTGATGAGGATATACAGATAAAATGAAACAGAAATTAAATTTTATTTTCTATGGGATCGCTCTGGTTTTTGTTCTGATTCCCATTGGAATGGAACAGTCGCTCGGAAGACCTATGGGGCAGCCTCAGCAGACACTGATGCTCGCCATCGGTATTTTACTTCTTGCCTGCGGCAAGCTTTTCACCATCCGGCAGAAAAGCAGGACGGGCGGCTCCGGCGGCTCTATTTTTACAGACGTGATTATCCTTGCGGCGCTCTGCGCGATGGTAGTCTGGATGCTTATAAAATTGTAGATTCCTTATAATAATTATTACGCCCCGAAAGAACAAATGTTTATTTTTCTCTTGACAAAGAATGTCCGTTCGTGTATTATAAAACCATAGATACGAACAAACGTTCCTTACGGTACACAAGGGAGGGATAAACCATGATGGCAACTGCTTATACTTATAAAACCAGGAAAAGATATTATATCAAATCCAGAGTAAGATTTACCATTTTTATTATTATCGCGTTATTGCTGTCCGTTACTTTAGTTTCTACCATCTTTGGCCTTAATAATGCAGAAGGCTCGACAAAGCAACAATATGTTCAGGTAGAGGTACAGCCGGGAGACACGCTATGGCAGATTGCGGATGAGTATATGCCGTCCGATATGGATCCTCGGGAATCCGTTTATCAAATCAGTAAATGCAATGATAATCTGTCCGCATCTGAGCTTCATCCGGGACAGGTTTTGAAAATCCCGGTAAATAACCTCTGATCGTTTAACTGCAAATTATTTCCCTAAACCAATATTATATGATACAACGAACAGAAAAGACGTCCATAAGCCTGATATCATGTTCCTCAGCTTAAGGACGTCTTTTCTTATGCGGAAAAATGTTTTTCCTGATGATCCTTATTAACTATTCCGAAAATCTTTATTTTCGGAATAGTTGCCTATGGATCATTCTTTTTTCTCAAACTCCAGTGTAGCGCCTCCCTGTTCAACGCTCAGGGTGCTGTCCTTTAATTCAAACGTTAATTCCGCGCTGGAATCATCGGTTACAACATAAGCTTCATCCTGCAGCTTCCATTCACCCTGACCCTGTGTACCCATCATATCCGCCTCTACAGTATTGTCGCCATTAAAGGTAATTGTCGGAACTTCATCCGTATTGGTTGTTTCCAGGAACTGCTCAATGGTCATTTCCTGTCCCAGCGCGCTGACTCCGCTCATTTCCCAGGTTCCTACAACCGGATCATCGCTGGAATCGCCGCACGCGGATAACAGAGCCGCGCTGCCAATCAGCATAACAGATAAAACAATGCCTGCCAGACGTTTCATAGTTCTTTTCATATCCATTTCCTTCCTCTTAATTGATTCTTATTGACGCTGGTATGTCAATGTGTATCCATCCTGCTCCATTGTAAGGACAGAGTCCTTCATATCAATGGATTGCGTCTGTTCTTCCCCATCCCTTCGGTAAGTGAGCGAATAACTGCCGTTTTTTTCCGTCCATGTTCCGCTGCCGGAATGTCCGTCAACCTCAAGGGTTACACTTCCATCCGTTTCAAAACCAAGTACAGGTACCTTCTGTACGTCGGCAGACTTTCTGTAATCCTCCGCGCTCATCTGACTGGCCCCTGTTGAAATTTCTGTCATTTCCCATGTGCCTGCTATCGCGTTGTTTCCGCCTGTCTGCTGCTCACTGCCGCAAGCGGCAAGCAGCAGACAACCCAGAACAAGAACACAAAAGCAGCTCATGCGGTTACGGATCTTTCTCTTCATTCTCCGTGTTCCTCGTTTCTCTATTTACTGCTTAATTATTTCTCAGCGCTCTTTTTTTCTGAACTTCTTCATAAAGACGTTTTTCGTCTTCCGTTTCCGGCGTATATTCCGGAACACTCTGCGGTCTTCCGTTCTTTCCCATACATACCATAGTAAAGTAAGCGGACAGTGCCTTCTGCGGACCGCTGTGCGAAACAAGATCTTCCGCTTCTACGTTTACCAGGACTTCCATAGAAGTTTTTCCCACATATACAATCGATGCGGTACAGGTTACAAGCGCTCCCACAAAAATCGGCAGGTGAAATTCCAGTTCATCCACTCTGGCTGTAACACAGTTTCCCTTCGCATAGCTTATCGCTACCGCTCCGGCTGCCGAGTCCATAAGCTTCATGATTTCCCCGCCGTGCACATTGCCGGCTACATTCGCCTGATTGGGCAGCATGACCTGGCTTAATACAATCTGATTTCTGATATTCATTTTTGCCTCCTGTTTTCTTTCATAAATATCACGTTAACAATCTTTCCTATAAGGAATTACAGACAAGGTGTCTGCTGTGTATCCAGAAAACTCTGCAGAATCAACACAGCAGCCTGTTTGTCGATCACCTTTTTTCGTTTGTCTCTGCTGACATCCCCCTGAATCAGAACCTTTTCCGCCATAACCGTTGTCAAGCGTTCATCCTGATAGACGATTTTTACATCGCTCATGCCGGAGCTTTTGAATTTGTTTTCCAGCATATTTCTGAATTCGTAAACCTTCTCGGTCTGAATGCTGTCGGTTCCGTCCAGCTTTTTCGGAAGACCGATTACAACGGTATCGCAGTTATACTCCTTTACCAGTTCCATAACTTTTCCCGTATCTTTACGGATTCCGACCCGCTGAATGGTTGTAATTCCCTGCGCGGTAATCAGCAGAGGGTCACTGACCGCGACACCGATTGTTTTATCCCCTACATCGAGGGCCATTTTCTTTTGCATAAAACTCCCTTCCCTGCCTTCGGGAGCACGGCTTTGCGCGGTATCCCCCATGGCAGAAAAATAGCGGACCTGAAAACACATGGTCCGCCCTTCTTTCATTCTTCCTTTGTTTATTTGTGAAGATAGGACTTGATCAGTTCCTCCACCAGGTCGTCGCGTTCAATGCGGCCGATAATATTTCTCGCATTGTTATGACTGGTAATATAGGAAGGGTCGCCTGACAGAATATAGCCAACCAGCTGATCAATCGCATTGTATCCCCGCTCTTCCAGCGCATCGTATACGATGGTCAGAATCTCTTCAATTGTGCGTTGTTCCAATTTATCCAGATTATCGTACATTCTTGTCTGTCTGTCCATGTATGTACCTCCCTTACTATCTGTCTTCTTCTTGATTATAACACTTCTGTACAATGAAGCACAAGAACTTTTGCGGAAATTTACAAAGTCTTAATGTTTTTTACCTGTTCTTTACAGTAAGGTCTCCGCCATCGCAAACGCATCTTCAATTTTTGACGGATCTTTTGCGCCGGCCTGCGCCATATCCGCCTTTCCGCCGCCGCCGCCGCCGGCTGCCGCGGCAATCTGCTTGATCATTTTTCCCGCATGGTAGCCCTTCTCCAGAAGGTCGTCAGTAAGAGACACCAGGAACGTCACTTTCTGTCCATTCTGCGCGGCAAAGACCATTGCCGTATTCTTATGCTCTTTTTTCACGTCATCGGAAAGGGTCCGCAGATCATCAATGCTGTAATCCGGGAACAGGCGTGTCAGAAGCGTAACGCCGTTAATGGTTTTTGCCTCGTTAAACATCTGAGCCATTGCGCTTCCGATGGCGTTTTTCTTGAATTCATCCAGCTCTTTTTTCAGCGTTCTGACTTCTTCGGCCAGAGCGGCGGCTCTGTTCGCGAGCCCGTCCCTGTTTGTTTTCAGGGTTTCCGCGGCATCGGAGAGAACGGCTTCGCTCTCCTGCAGTTTCTTTAACACGCCCGCGCCGGTAACCGCTTCGATTCTCCGGATTCCGGAAGCGACTCCGGATTCGGATACCAGTTTGAACGCTCCGATCTGCCCGCTGTTCGCAACGTGTGTTCCGCCGCAGAGTTCTTTGCTGTAGTCTCCGATGGAAACAACACGGACTGTATCTCCATATTTATCGCCAAACAGGCCGATAGCGCCTTCTTTTTCCGCTTCCGCGATCGCCATCTCCCTGGTGGAAACATCCAGGAAACGCGCAATCGCCTCGTTCACGTGTTCTTCAACGTTCGCGGTTTCTTCCCGGGTCATGGCTTCAAAATGGGTAAAGTCAAACCGCAGAGAATCCGCTGTAACGCTGGATCCCGCCTGCTGGACATGATCTCCCAGAACCTCCCGCAGCGCTTTATGGAGAAGATGGGTCGCTGTATGATTGCGTGCCGTATGATTGCGGTTTTGCGCGTCAACCTGGCAGGTCACTGTATCTTCCGGGCGCAGAACACCCGACAGTGCCTTCACCTTATGGGCGAAAACACCCTGCATTTTGGAAACTTCCTGAACTTCCCCCTCAAAGGAACCGCATGTAATGCGCCCGATGTCTGAGGCCTGCCCGCCGCTTTCCGCATAAAAAGGCGTTCTGTCCAGCACAACCATGCAGGAATCTCCTTCCTTCAGCTCGCTGACAGGCGTATTTCCCGCAAACATCACCGATACCGCCGCGGTATCGGTCAGATGTTCATATCCGGTAAAGATCGTATTTTCCCCAAGCTCAAGTTCTGAGGAAGCATCCTCCCATCCGGCATCTTCCTTTGATTTCTGGGCAGCTCTCGCAAGCTCCTTCTGATGCTCCATATGTGTGCGGAAGCCTTCCACATCCGCTTCACATCCCTGCTCCTGCAGGATTTCCTGTGTCAGTTCCAGCGGGAAGCCGTAGGTGTCATGCAGCTTGAACACTTTTTCTCCGTCCAGCAGTGTCTTGTTCTCCGCTTTCATCTGTGACACATATTCTTCGATAATCGTCATGCCCTGATCGATGGTACTGCTGAATTTGCTTTCTTCAATCGCAATGATCTTCTGAATATATTCCCGCTTTTCCTCCAGCTCCGGATAAGCGTTTTTCGAAATTTCGATGACTCTCGTACAGAGTTCTGATAAAAACGCGCCCTGAATGCCCAGGATTCTTCCATGTCTCGCGGCTCTTCTCAGAAGACGGCGGAGCACGTATCCCCTGCCCTCATTGCTCGGAAGAACTCCGTCCGCGATCAGGAAGGTCATGGAGCGCAGATGATCGGTTATAATCCGGATCGAAACATCCGTATCCGCCTTGCCGTTTTCATAGGTGACTCCTGCCCGTTCCACAACACTGTCCAGCACATAGCGAACCGTGTCGATATCAAAAATGGAGTCCACCCCCTGCATAATTGTCGCGATCCGTTCCAGTCCCATTCCCGTATCAATATTCGGATGGGCCAGATCGCTGTAATTGCCGTTTTCATCTTTTGAGAACTGTGTGAATACATGGTTCCAGAACTCAATATAGCGATCGCATTCGCAACCCGGCTTGCAGTCCTCTTTTCCGCATCCGTATTCTTCTCCGCGGTCAAAATAAATTTCCGAACATGGACCGCACGGACCGGTTCCGATTTCCCAGAAATTATCATCTTTTCCAAGGCGGACGATCCGTTCCTCCGGAAAACCGACAACGTTTTTCCAGATGTCATACGCTTCATCATCTTCTTCGTATACCGATACCCATAGCTTGTCCGCCGGCAGCTTCAGAACGTCTGTCATCAGCTCCCAGCCCCAGGTGATGGATTCTTTTTTGAAATAATCCCCAAAGGAAAAGCTTCCCAGCATTTCAAAGAAAGTACCGTGCCGCGAAGTATAACCCACATTTTCGATATCGCCGGTGCGGATGCACTTCTGGCAAGTGGTCATTCTTTTTGCCGGAGGGGTCTCAAGCCCTGCGAAATACGGCTTTAGAGGCGCCATTCCGGAATTTATCAGTAATAAACTCTTATCCTTTTCCGGAATAAGAGAAAAGCTCTTTCTTTTATAGTGACCTTTTGATTCGTAAAAGTCCTGGAACGCTTTCCGAATCTCATTCAGCCCCATTTTTTCCATAGTCAATATCCTCCCACTGGTAAAACAATTAATCCATATTATAGTCTATTTTCCGCGCTTTTTCAATATATGTAGGATACCTTTTCCGGTTCGAAGTATCCTCTCGGCTGTGGCTGCTGATCCGGGACGCCGAGGGCGATCACGGCATAAGGAATACTGGTGATTCCCAGAAGCTGCTGCGCCTTTTCCACTCGATGCTGAATGGGGTACATGCCGCACCAGCATGTGCCGTAACCCAGTTCCAGCGCCTGCAGGAGAATATTTTCCGCCGCGGCTCCGCAGTCCTGAGGCCAGAACCCGCTGCAGATGCCGCTCTGAAGTTCCGGTCTCGCGCTGATGAGAATCGCGGCCGAAGCGGTTTTCAGCATGCGGGAATAAGGATTGATCTCCGCCAGTTTTTCCATGATTCCGCGGTTTTTAATCACGATAAACTCCCATGGCCGTGTATTGCCCGCGCTGGGAGCCATCATAGCGGCTTCCAGAATCAGTTCCAGATGTTCCTGCGGGATATCGGCTCCCTTTTTATATTTTCTTATGCTCCGTCTTGAGCGGATTGCTTCTGTTACGTTCATAATCTTCCTCTGTCTCCTCCTTTTCCTTCTGTTTAACAGCTTATTATATCACGGCGTCTTTGCTCTTGTAAACACAGAGAAAAGCCGCCGCCCGTAAATTTCCCCGGCAGCAGCTTTTCGATCCCGGCAGATGCTACAGTTTTCTGCCCAGCTGTCTGACAATCCCGTTGTCATCATTCAGATCTTCTCTGGTCATACCCAGAATCTTCATATCCTGCATGCGATCCCAGAGTTTGTCTTTTTCCATATCCTCTAAAATGCCCATTTACATGTCCTCCGTTATCCGATCCGCGATATCTTTCAAATCATCCACCGTATGCCGCAGTCCCTTCTGGATCTGTTTCTGATCCCTCGGGGACATAAACGAATACGCGCACATGCCTACAATCGCTCCGGCAATTCCCGCTCCGATCGCCGTATTGCATACTTTTCCCATTTTTCTCCTCCTTTGCTTTTGTTCTTGAACCTAGTATTCCCGAACCAAAGCAGACTTTATGCTGGCAATTGCTTGCTGGATTTCCGAAAATTTAAGGAATCCGCCTTGAATCCCCGCCAATGCTGTGGTATAACTTGAACAGGAAATCGTTAACATTTTTTTGAGAGGTTGTTATGAAAAAAAAGAAACTTGGAAATACAGGGATTGAAGTCAGTGAGTTTGGATTTGGCGTTATGACCATTGGAAGTTCTCAGCTGGATCTCCCCCTTGAAGAAGGCGCAGAACTGATTCGCTATGGGCTGGAAAAGGGCATCAATTTTCTGGATACTGCCCAGTACTATGAAACCTATCCTTATATACGGAAAGCGCTGGAAGGCACGGATTTTCATCCGGTTATCTGCTCAAAATGTCTGGACGCTTCCTACAGCCAGATGCGGGAGGCGATTTCAGAGGCGCTGCGGGAACTCGCGCTTGAGCAGATTGATATCTTTCTGCTCCATGAAGTTCGAAGCGATCCTGACTGGGAAACGCGGGCAGGCGCCTGGCGCTGTCTGCGGGACGCGAAAAAAGAAGGACTTGTAAAAGCCATCGGCGTGTCTACCCATCATGTGGATGTCGCGCGACGGATTGCGGAAACCCCGGAAGCAGACGTACTCTTTCCTCTGATCAACTTTCAGAGTCTGGGAATCCGAAAGGAAGACGGTCCCGGCACAAAAGAAGAAATGGCCGAGGCAATCCGAACCTGCTCGGAAGCGGGAAAAGGTGTGTTTGCCATGAAAGCCTTTGGCGGAGGAAACCTGACAGGTTCTTATACCGAAGCTCTCGACTATGTTCGTAGTCTTCCCGGAATTGATTCTGTTATGATTGGATTCGGAAAAAAAGAAGAATTGGATCGCATTGCGGAGTACGCGGACGGCACACTGCCCGCGGATTATCGCCCGGATCTCTCTGAAAAGAGAATCCGCATCGATCAGGGCGACTGTGAAGGCTGCGGAGCCTGCAGGGAACGCTGCCCCAACCACGCTATTTTCTGGAATGAAAACGGTCTGGCAGAAGTCGATCCATCTATCTGCCTTACCTGCGGATATTGCGCGCCGGTATGTCCGGTAAGAGCGATTATTCTCCTTTAGTTTACATAATAATTTTATTAAAAACTACTCAATAAAGCCGCCGCCGACAACGCAGCCATTCTGATAAAAGACCATTGACTGTCCCGGTGTCGCGGCTCTTTGTCTTTCTTCGAAAACCGCGCGGATTTTTCCGTCTGCAAGCGGGAAGATCCTGGCAGCCGCAGGCTTTGCCGCGTACCGTATTTTGGCTGTCACTTCCTGGTTTTCCAGAAACGGCGGCATCTGTCCTGAACCGGATGCGGGGAAAAAGCAGCTTCCGCAGATTACTTCCCGGGAAAAAAGCTCCTCATTATCCCCAAGGGTAATCGTATTTTTGTCCGCGTCCAGCCGGGTCACGAAAACCGGTTTTCCGAATGTGATTCCAAGCCCCTTTCTCTGCCCTACCGTATAACGGATCAGTCCCTGATGCTGCCCAAGCACCGTTCCTTCGGAATCAACAAAACTTCCGGGTTCAATGGAATAACCGCGCTTTTGAATGTATTCCACATAGGTTTCACCTTCCGGAAGAAAACAGATTTCCTGGCTGTCTCTGCGATCCGCGTTAAACAGATTTTTTTCACGCGCGGCCGCCCTTGCCTCTTCCTTGTCTCGGAGTTCTCCCAGCGGAAAAAGAATCCGCTCTATGACAGACGCCGGCAGTCGATAGAGCATATAGGACTGATCTTTTTTCTCACTTTCCCCTCTCCGGATGCTCCAACCCAGACGGGAATCTTTTACAGTCCCGGCGTAATGGCCGGTCGCGATATAAAAAGCGCCCGCGCGATCCGCTTCTTCAATCAGCGTCTTAAACTTGATTGCCGGATTGCAGATGATGCACGGATTGGGCGTTCTGCCGGAAAGGTATTCCCTGCAGAAATTTTGAATAACGGTTTCTTCAAATTCTTTGTGGACATTACGGTAAACAAAAGGAATTCCCAACTGCTCCGCAGCCTTCATTGCCGCGGCTTTTCCTTCCCGATTCCCGTCTTTTTCCACATCAAAATAAAGGCCGGTCACCTGAAACCCTTTTTTCCGCAATAACAAAGCAGCGGCAGTACTGTCTACTCCGCCGCTTAGTCCCAATATTACTTTCTTTCGATCAAATGTCTCCATCTCACTCTTCTTCCTCGGGTATATCGTGATGATCGTCCTCATCCGCGTCCGGATCAAATCCTTCCAGACCTTTATAGGTCTTTCCGGTCTTCTGCGCGTAATCATAAATCGCGGATTTAATCGCGTGATCCGCCAGTACCGAACAATGTACCTTAACTGCCGGAAGTCCACCCAGTTCGTTGATAATCTGCTTGTTTGTCAATTCCAGCGCTTCGTCCACAGTCATTCCGATAATCATATCGGTGGCCACACTCGAAGACGCGATAGCCGAACCGCATCCGAAAGTTTTGAATTTAGCGTCAACGATCTTATCATCTTCCACTTTAATGGAGATCTGCATCATATCGCCGCATACCGGGCTGCCGTACGTGCCGATCCCGTCCGCGTCTTCCAGTTCTCCCACATTATGCGGATTCATGAAATGTTCCATTACTTTATCATTATACATGTTTGCCATGCTTACCACCCCTTCTCACTTGATACTGATGAAATTTCTCTTAATTTATTTACCACATTTTTCAGGGTTGAAACAACATAATCAATGTCTTCCTTTGTTGTCATATCGCCGATTGTAAACCGCAGTGTACCGTGAATCCGTTCCACCGGAACTCCCATAGCCGACAGTACATGGGACGGCGTCAGGGAAGCCGATGAGCATGCCGAACCCGTGGACACGGCAATTCCGTTCATATCCAGGTAAAGCAGCATCGCTTCTCCCTCAACAAACTCAAACGTCAGGTTGGCATTGCCCGGGTGCCGGTGCTCCATGGAACCGTTCACATAAACATGGTCGAGTTCTGCCTGCACCTGCTGAATCAGATAGTCCCGCAAACCGGAGGTATGTCTGATATGCTCCTGCAGATGCAGTCCCGCCAGTTCCGCGGCTTTTCCGAATCCTACAATTCCTGCCGTATTTTCCGTTCCGGCTCTTTTTTTATTTTCCTGCGCGCCTCCGTGCATGTAATTGGAGATCCGCACACCCTTGCGGATATACAGAGCACCCACGCCTTTTGGCCCGTAAATTTTGTGAGCAGACATGGACATCATGTCAACGCCCAGTTCTTTTACATCAATTTCCACGTTGCCGAGAGCTTGTACCGCGTCTGTATGAAAAAGGACTCCATGCTTTCTGGCAATCGCCGCCAGTTCTTTAATTGGCTCGATGGTTCCCACTTCATTATTCACAAACATAATACTGATAAGAATCGTCCTGTCCGTAATTGCTTTTTCCAGATCCGCCGGATTGACTCTGCCATCCGCGTCCACATTAAGATACGTAACATCATATCCGCGTTTTTCCAGGAATTCGCAGGAATGAAGCATTGCGTGATGCTCGATCTTTGTTGTGATAATATGGTTTCCTTTTTTTTTCAGAGCATCTGCCGCGCCCATCACAGCCCAGTTGTCAGCTTCTGTTCCGCAGGAAGTGAATGTAATCTCCTTTTCCCCAGCTCCGATCAGATCCGCTACCTGTTTCCTTGCTTTCACCAGCGCTTCTTTGGGTTCGCCCGCAACCGCGTATAAACTGGACGGGTTCCCGTAAAATTCCGAGAAATATGGAAGCATCGCATCAAGAACTTCCTTTTTTACCGGAGTTGTTGCTGAATAATCTAAATAAACCTGTCGCATTTTCTGCTCCTTTCCCCTTATTGTCTTTAAGTACGATAATCTATTATACCAATCTTTGCTGTGTTTTAAACATCTCTGCCTGATTCTGACCTGTTTTTTCTAAAGCTGATTCTGACACCCGTGCTTTCAGCCCGCCGGCTCAAAGACCGCCAGCCGATATCTGTCGGCTTCTTTCTGAAGTGCAATGTTATAAAGGCCGCTTCTTACAGAATCCCCTCTATCCCATTGTATTTCCGCTTCATAGGTGATGTATCGGAACATTGTTTTCTTTCGCCGCAAATGCTTTACTCTGGTAAAACAAAAAGCGCCCGCTTCCGAATACCGTCTCAGTCTTTTCCGATCTCTGAAAAGCACCTCATCCTGCTCGATCTGCTTTAACAGCTTTTCCGCCGCCTCGGGACGAAGATTTCCGCAGGCCGCCGCAGTCAGCACGCTTGTCCGTTCTTTGATCAGCGATTGTACCGCCTGATCCGGATCGGATGTGGAAATCCCGGACAAAATACTGAAAAGGATTACGGCCAGAGCCGGAATTCCAAGCAGATAAACATATTGTTTTTTCCTTTCAATCATTCGGTCTGCCCTCGCGTAGTTTCATAATCAATAGCATTATATAACAGAAACCGCGAGGTATTTGTCGTTTCGCGCTGTCCTATTTTATCTTTTTTTCATGGGTTCGATTGTATTCAGCTTTTTCTTCTTCGGTCATATCTTCCACGAATTTAATTCGATCCAGATGTCCCCGGAAATGCTCGCGAAATTTTTGAAGATATTCCGCGCGGAGCGCTTCCCGTTCTTTGTGTTCCTCTTCTGTAAGTCCTTCTTCTTTATGTTTTCTGGCCAGTTCGTTAATCCGGTCAATTTTTTCTTTTCCCAGCATACTGCATTCTTCTTTCCTTCATTATTATTCTATAAATAAATTTACAATCGCCTTTCCCAACAGAACGCCTAATACGCATACCGCGACGCTGATCGCCGCATAGCAGCTTCCCGCAAGATACTGCTTTTTCTCAAGCATCCCGAGCACTTCCGCGGAAAATGTTGAAAAAGTCGTGAATCCTCCGCACAGCCCCGTTTTCAGAAAAAGCGCCGCGTACGAATTGGCGCAGGCATGTTCTTCAAAAGCGATCACGCCTCCAATTACGACGGATCCGATAAAATTAACCAGAAAAGTCGCAATAGGAAAAGTTTCATTATAAACCAGATTTCCGGCCAGATAACGGAGAACCGCTCCAATAAATCCGCCTGTACCGACGCAGAGACACGCAATCATTTTGTTCCTCCCTTACCGGCGGAAATCCCGCCTCTTTGCGGATTTAGTATATAAAATTAAACTTTTTTTGTCAACCTGACAGTGGATTTTTACTGAAAATGTGGTAAAATGTTAAGGATTGTAGTTTATAACTGGAGGAAACTAAATGAAAAAGAAACTGGTTATAACCGGTATGGGAGCGGTAACTCCTATCGGGACTGGAACGGACAAGTATTGGAACAACTTAATTCACGGCGAATGCGGCGTTGATCGGATTACACGGTTCGACGCTTCCGGATTGCCGGTACAGATTGCGGCCGAAGTCAAAGACTTTGACCCAAAAAACTATATATCTGCGAAATTAATCCGCGAAATGGATTTATTTCAGCAGTTTGCTTTTGCATCCGCATCAGAAGCTCTGGAACAGAGCGGCTTCCCGGTGGAAACAGAATCCCGCCGGATTGGAATTGTTATGGCCACGGCGCTGAACGGGACTTCGGCGACAGCTCAGACGCAGAATGAACTGTCTTCCGGAAAGATAAAAAAAGTCAGTCCGCGTTTTGTGCCGAAAATTTTAGGAAATCTGGGAGCGGCTCAGTTTTCCATCGCAAAAGGAATTCACGGACCGAGTTATACGATTAACACTGCCTGCTCTTCAGGAGGAGATGCTCTTGCCATGGCTGGAACTATGATTCTGACCGGCCAGGCGGATGCCATGATTGTAATGGGTGCGGAAAACGGTTTGTGTGAAGTCGTGATCAGCAGCCTTGCCCAGGCAAAGGCGCTGTCCAGAAACAATGAAAATCCCAAATCCGCCTGCCGCCCGTTCGACGCGGAACGGGACGGCTTTATCATGGGAGAAGGCGGAGGCGCTCTGATTGTGGAATCTGAGGAGCACGCGCTTGAACGAGGAGCGGAAATTTTCGCGGAGCTCGCAGGCTACGCCAACACCTCGGACGGCTATCATGTCACATCACCGGATCCGGAAGGAACGGGAGCCATCAACTGTATGAAGATCGCCCTATCTATGGCGGATCTGAAACCGGAAGAAATCGGCTATATCAACGCGCACGGAACTTCCACACCTTTAGGCGATCCCATTGAAACACGCGCGATCAAGGCAGTGTTCGGACAGACGCCGCCTCCGGTAAGCTCAACAAAGGGAGCCACCGGACATCTGATGGGCGCGGGCGGAATTACCGAAACCATAGCCTGTATCCAGGCTATCCGAACCGGAATCCTGCCGCCGACACTGGGATATCATACTCCAGATCCGGAATGTGATTTGGATTATATCCCCAATGAAGCCAGAAAGGTATCGATTGAAACCGCTATGTCCAACGCCCTTGGATTCGGAGGACAGAACTCCAGTATTATTGTGCGGAAATACCGCTGATCCGGGGTAACAAACAGAAACATAAAAAAAAGAGCTTTCCGGCGCAGAGGTTCTAAAGGGTCGTCTGCTTCCGAAAGCTCTTTTTCTATGGGTTCTATGCGCTGGATAGTTCCTCTCTTTACAGGGAATTTCCTATCTGCCGGGCACGCTTCATAATCTCCCCTTCTTCGCTGAGATCGCTGTCGCCGCCGGCGATAATTTTGCCCGCTAGTTCCATATCTTTGGAAAGGAAGGTACTCAGGTACCATTCATAGTTCGCTTTGTATTTTTCGTAATTCTCCGGAGCGCCCTGAGCGAAAACGCCAATCAGCTTAATCCCAGGCTGAAGCCTGGATTTCCGGTCTTTGTCGGAAAGACAGTAATGGCGGTTCATAAAAGTAATCATCGGACCGGTAACCTGTGAATAATAATTCGGCGAAGCCAACAGCAACGCTCCGCTTTCTCTGAGATCCTGAAAATAGGCTTCCATATCATCTTCAACTACACAGTCCCGATCATATTTTCTGCAGCATCCGCATCCTTGGCAGCCCATCACTTCCATATCCTGAATACGATAAACTTTTACTTCATGCCCCGCTTCCCGCGCTCCTTCCAGCACATTCTCCGCAATTCGCGCGGATACACTGTTTTCTCTGGGGCTTCCCAGCACTGCTGTAACTTTCATATTGCGTTATTCTCCTTTTTCTCACAAATTTCCTCTTTTTGTATTATACGGACTTTTGAAGAGGATGTCCATTCATATAGTCAATATTCTATCCGATAAGTTGCTATATTGTATGATAAAAAGAGGTGAGAGATCCCAATGAATAAAAGGAGTTTATCGCTGAGTTACGGTTTTACCCGACTTTTCGCTCAAGACGCAGCTTGTCTGCGATGATGGCGATGAATTCGGAGTTGGTGGGCTTACCTTTATCGTTCTGGACGGTGTAGCCGAATAGATTGTTGATGGTTTCAATTTTTCCGCGATTCCAGGCGACTTCGATCGCGTGCCGGATGGCTCTCTCCACTCTGCTCGGCGTTGTATTGTTGCGCTGGGCAATGGCCGGATACAACTCTTTTGTCACCGCGCCCAGCAGGTCCATATCTTCGACCACCATGGTGATCGCGTCCCTCAGATACTGATATCCCTTGATATGCGCCGGCACACCCACTTCGTGAATTATGTTCGTAATATCAACCTCCAGATCTTCATGGAGATCCGCATCCGGATTGTTCAAAATCGCCCTCGCAAAGTTGATTTTTCCTTCTTCGCGGACGTCATTTCCGGAAAGCTGGTGGATTCGTTTTAAAAGGATATCAAAACTGAATGGTTTTACTATATAGTATTCCGCTCCTAAATGGATTGCTTTTTGTGTAATGGTTTCCTGCCCCACTGCGGAAAGAACAATGATCCGGGGATAAACAGGAAGTTCCATGGTATTAAGTTCTTCCAGAACTCCGAGTCCGTCCAGATGGGGCATAATCATATCCAGAACTAAAACCTCAGGCAGATGTTCTTTTATGGCATCAATTGTCTTTATTCCATCGTTTGTGATAAAGGAAACTTCGATCTCCTCTTTATCCTGGAAAAAATCCGACAGGATGTCACAAAAGTCCTTATTATCGTCAGCTATACCGATTTTAATTCTTTTCATTGAAACCTCCTTTTTTCAATTAACCTATGAAAAGTATTTTCCTTAATTTTTCTCGTGTGGATTGTTGTTCCATATATCATTTTAGATTATCCTGTAAAAATAGCAATGAAAAAAGAAAGTCAATTTGATTTGTATTTCGACAAATTCCGTAGTCAGGAATCCGCCTCCCGCAGCATCCACTCGATGAAAATTCCGTACCCTTTCTGGGGGTTGTTGACAAACACATGTGTAACCGCTCCGATAATCCGATCGTTTTGAATAATCGGACTTCCGCTCATGCCCTGCACAATGCCTCCGCTCTTTTCCAGCAGCCTGTCATCGGTCACCCGGATGACCATTCCTTTATCCGACGGTTCACTCTGATGATCGATCTTCTCGATTTCAATCTCAAAACGTTCCAGTTTGTTGTCATCCAGAGTTGTCAGGATATAAGCTTTTCCCTTTTCAACCTGATCCTGGGTTCCGACCACAAGCGGTTTGTCATAAAGGGCGTTTTCCAGCGGATGATAAGTATTTCCGAATACACCGTAAGCGGTATTTTTCTCAAGTCCCCCCAGCGGTGATTCCGCTTCATAAAACACGCCTCGTATTTCCCCGGGCGTACCGGCTTCTCCTTCCTGGATAGACTGAACCTGCGCCTGGAGCAGCTGCCCCTTATCGACAGAAAGTACCGATCCGGTCTCCGGATCAACAATCGCGTGTCCAAGGGCTCCAAAGGACTGGTTTACCGGGTCATAATAAGTCAGCGTTCCGATGCCCGCTGTCTTATCTTTGACCCAGACTCCCAGTTTGTACAAATGATCTTCTTTTGCCTGGACCGGAGTAAGCTGAATGTTCAGAGTCTCGTCCTTTCGCTTGACTTTGAGCCTGACATCCCCCTGGATTTCGTTGACCAGTTCCTGCACTTCCGCGGCTTTATATACTTTCGTTCCGTTGACCTCTAAAATCATATCTCCAATCTGCAGTCCGGCTTTAATCCCGGGATTAACACGTTCTCCGTCCTCTGCTTCGATTTCTTCCAGACCTACGACAAGGACGCCTTTTACATCCATTCTCACGCCTACAGACTGTCCTCCCGGAACAAGGACCCGTTCACTGACAACATCCACACTTGCCGTATCGTCGTTCGGTTCCGCTGTAAACTGCCCGGCTAAAACGATGGTAAGCAGGAGTCCCGTGAAAATCAGGGTTCCCTTTTTGATCGCACTTTTCATCTCTTCCTTCGAGCCTCCTAGCTGTCAAAGTTTTCGAGAAAATTCGCCAGCTCCGTTTCATCTTCCACACGGACTCCTTCTGAAAGAAGCTTCTGATCCTCTGTACTCAGAAGCTGGTATGGCACCGTCGTGATCTGATAAAGGGTTTCCTGGCCGTTTTCGTCATAATAAAAAACTTTTACAACATCCTCTACCGCCTTAATCAGATAGTAGGTTTGCTGTTCTTCTCCTGTCTGTGCTGTTGAATCCTCTGATTGTTTTTCTTCTGTTTCCTGCCCCAGGCTGTCAACGACGGACGCGTTTTCCTGTATCTGCCGCTCTGTCTCTTCACTCACCTCCGTAACGGTATTGACATTCTGGCTGTCCGTATCATAGTTCACCCATATGCCAAATCCGAAAAGGAATAAAACAAGTATCCCGTAAAACCATTTGCTCTTAATAAAGCTTTTTTTCTGATTACTAAACATACTACCACCTCAATTGGTAGTATTCACTAAGAATTAGAATTTAATACCTCCCACGCCGCCGAATTATAAGAAAAATTACTCCTGCCGATGCAAATATCAGTCCCACAGCGATCCAGACCGCAGAGGAACCGGAATCTCCGGTCTGCGGAGAATGATCCATTTTCGGCTTTGACGGCGTTTGCGACGAAGTGGGCGCGGATTTGCGCTCTTTCTGATTGGTCATCTCACATTTCAGAATTTCTCCATCTTCCCTGATTTCAAACAAATAGGGGGTCTCATCGATCCGATAGCCTTCCGGCGCGTCAAACTCCCGAAAATAGTAGCTTCCGGCGGGAAGATTCCGGAACACGGCTTTTCCTTGGGAATCGGTTCTCGTCTGCAGAATTACCTTCTTTTTCTGATCCAGAATTTCAATTCCCGTATCCGGAAGCGGTGTGCCGGTGGAAACGTCTGTCTTCTGAATTTCAACCGTTCCGGTTTTCTGGCGGTTTGTTACGGCAATCTCTGTTTCTGCAAGCGTGACTTCCTGTCCCGCGTAGTGGAGTTCCGCGGAAATTGGCTCTTCCGGCGGCAGATAGCCCTGCGGTGCCTCCTTCTCCACTATATTATAAGTTCCAAGATATAATTCCCCCGAATTTGCCTTTCCCTCTGAGTCAGTTGTCATGGTTCCGGCGGTCTGCCCTGCCTTCAGCCGAACCGTGCCGTCACCTGTCACAATATCTTCGGCTGCTCTGATTTCAAACACAACACCTGCCAGCGGTACAGTTTCCTCCTGCATCGAGCCTTCCTTCGGGGCAAACCCGGCTCCTGTTTTCTGTATCTTCAGGATTCCCTTCTGCGGCGCGTCTTTTTGCTGAACCGTCACATCGGAATCCGCCACAGTAAAGGAAACCGTCTCCTTATTCAAAAGATATCCGTCGGGTGCCTGCAGTTCTTTGAGCTTGTAGGTTCCCGGCGCAAGGCTTTCTTTCAGAACCGCTTTTCCGTCACTTCCTGTACGCAGATTTTTTACAATCACGCTGCCGCTGTCAGAATTAATGATTTCATAGGAGGCAGGCGAGGCCGCAATGCATTTTCCTGTTTCCGCATCGATTTTTTCAATGATAACCTCCGGTCTGTCTTCTGTCTGTATTTTCATATACGCAGAAGACAGATCCACAGATCCCATGATCATCGCCTGGTAATCGGTGTTTGTTGTACAGTTCCATACCAGTAGCTTTCCGGAGGCGCTGCCGCCGGACATTTTGTTTTTAACAGTAAGCAAAAGACCTGCGTCAAATGCCTGCGTACTTTCCAGTTTATACTGAAATCCGTTCTTTGTAACTTTCACTCTGGAATCGCTGAGTATCACCCCGCTGCTTTTTTTATTGGCATCCGTCAGGGTAGCCGTCCATTTCCCGGTCTGCTGATTGTACCGCATCTTATGGGTTTTCGCGGAGGCTTTTGTATCCGATGTAAAACTGTGGGGTGTCAGGTGTTCGTTCACCTTTTTCACCAGCCAGTTATAGCATTTCTCCGCCGACCTTCCGTTCAAAAACTTTTGCATGTGCTTCGCGGGCATGCTGTGCGCAGCCGCAAGCTTTGTTCCGCTGGCTACTCCGTTTTTCTTCCGGATCGTCCGAAGTCCCTGCTGCGCCTCCCAGATCACAATCTGTGTCGCGAAATAATAATCCGCGTCATTTGCTCCAGAGACCGGGACTTTGCGGGAACCGTCCCTTCCGTAACACAGAGCGGCCGCGATAATTTTCTGCGCGTCGGGCGGAAGCGCCTTAAACAGGTTCTTTCCTCTTCCTGAATCAGAAGCCCTGTAAGCCGCTTTATCGCTGAAAGAAGCTCCGAACTCCGCGCAATAACCATATTTTGAACGTTTATCCGTTGTATCGCTGATTTTCAGATAACGCCAGCGGACTTTGGAACGTCCGTTTCCCGGTTTTATTGTCTTTTTTCCGCTGTTACTGTAAAAAACAGTCTTCACATTTTCATTTATGTAGTATTCTTTTCCGTCTTTTCCAACCAGAATTTTTGTAAAATCCGCTTTTCCCTTGTTTCCATGCTCCCACGCGGCGAAAACTGACGCGGGAAATAATGTAAAGAGAAATCCGAGAGCCAGAAACAGACAAAGCCCCTTTTGTATTCTTCTCATAGTATATCCCCCTAAACTGTAATATGTTCCTTTAGATTTTCAAATGTTTTGTCTCCAATTCCGTCTACATTTTTAAGCTCTTCGATGCTTTTAAAAGCTCCGTTGCTGCTACGGTAGCTGAGAATCTTTTCCGCTGTTACCGGACCAATACCATCCAAAGTCTGCAGTTCCTCCGAAGTCGCTGTATTGATATTAATCTTTCCCAAAATCCCGACGCTTCCGGAGCTCTGATCCTGCAGCATCCCGGAATCCCCAACGGAAACCGCCGCTTCCCCTTTTTCCGGAATGTAGACTTTTTCTCCGTCTGTCAGAATTGCCGCCTGATTAATCCCGGCAGTATCCGCGTTTTTTGTCAATCCTCCCGCCGCGGAGATCGCGTCCGCGACCCGGCTGTCTTCCTTGAGCTGTACAACCTGCGGCGTCTGAACCGCGCCCCCTACATCGACAATAATCGAATCCTGCTCTTTTGAAGGTTCTGTCTGACTTTCCACGGCCTCCTGCCCGGAAGCGACAAGAACCGCTTCCCCCTCTTCCTGTCCTCCTGACAAAAAGACAAAAAAAGCAACCACAATTATTCCGATAATTGCAGCTGCTTTTATGACAAGCTGTTTGTTACTGAGCAGAAATTCTTTGTTCAGATATTGTTTCATCTGGAAATCCTCCTTTCTTAAATGTTTACATTATTTTACATTTAACAAGGAGAATTGTCAATATATTACATGTAATTTTTTTACATATCGCTAAAAATCAATTTTGTCCGCATAACGCTGATCTCCTCACGGCGAATCGGAATCTGCAAAAATCTGCAGAGCGCGGTGATCACCAATTCCGGACTCAAGTTTGATTCACTCCCCGCATCCAACAGCGCGGTAACCAGAAGATTCTCTCCGACCGTTATCATATTCATAGCCTGGATTTTATCCCGGATATCCACATCTTTCATTTCCTTTGATTTTTTCTGCCGCTTGGGTACCAGAATTTCCCGCTGCGCCAGGAATCCTTCGCAGATTCCGGCTCCGCTCTGCTCCGTCGCGTATTCACCTGCCGGAATGCCGATGATATACTCTGCCGCTGTTGTTTTTGCGGCCAGGCTTTTCTTCGATTCCTCTGCCTTCCGGCAGAAAAGAATACGGATTCCCTCCGGCACCTGTCCGGTCAGCGCGCGCTCCAGTTCTTTCGGAGAGTACGCCTCCTCGGTCTCCACTTCCAGGTATTCCGAAACGCTGGAATAGCCAAGGGGCAGCGGCTGCGCGAATCCCATTTTCGGATGCGGATTGAATCCTTTGGAATAGGACAGCCGGATTCCTGAACGTTTAAAGGCTCTCTTGAACAGCCTCAATGTATCCAGATGTGAAATATAACAAATCACACCTTCTTTTGAAAACTTAATGATATATCGGTTCATATTCTGTCCTCCGGCCTACATTTTACCTTTTGATTCATTCCGCAGCCAGCGCATCCCTGCCTACAGTCCTGTGTTATCTGTTCTTTTACCGCCTTTTCGCTTTCACGAATTAAAAATTCTTTCGAAACAAAAGTGTCAATATGATCCCATGGCAGTACTTCATCGTAAGTTCGCCTGCGGGTACTGTAAAACGCCGGATCCATTCCGACCTCACAAAATGCCTGTTTCCAGAGATCCGCCCGGAAATGCTCCGACCATCCGTCAAACTTGCATCCCAATTCAACCGCCCGGATAAGCGCGCGGCCGAGCCTCCGATCTCCCCTCGCGAAAACCGCTTCCAGAGCGCTGATTTCCGTATCATGATAATTAAACGTGATTCCCTTCACGGATAATTGTCTGGAAAGATAATCGTGCTTTTCAATGAAAGTGGCTTCCGAATCCTGGCCTTCCCACTGAAACGGCGTATGCGCCTTCGGCACAAAATTAGAAACGCTGACTGTCACGTTAAAGCGTCCTCCTTTTCTGCCCTTCAATTCGTAGTTAATTTCCTTAATCTTCTTCGCAATCCGCGCGATCCCGTCCAGATCCTCCATCGTCTCTGTGGGAAGGCCGATCATGAAATAAAGCTTCACATGATTCCATCCCAGGCTGAGCGCCTCCCGTACGGATCCATAAATGTCCTCTTCGGTAATTCCCTTGTTGATAACATCCCGCAGCCTCTGGCTTCCCGCCTCCGGAGCAAAGGTAAGACCGGACTTTTTATATCCCTGGATCTCTTCCAGCACCTTAAAAGAAAAGGAGTCCAGACGAAGAGATGGAAGTGACAGGGAAACATTCCGCTCCCTGCACATTCCCATCAGATCCACCGCTAGTTCTTCAAACTCCGAATAATCGCTGGTGGACAGCGATAAAAGAGACAGCTCTTCGTGTCCGGTGCTGTCCAGCTGCCGCCTTGCCAGTTCCTTTATCGTCTCAAGGCTTCGCTCCCGCACCGGACGGTAAATCATTCCTGCCTGGCAGAATCTGCAGCCCCGCGTGCATCCGCGGAATGTCTCGACCACTGCGCGGTCGTGTACGGTCTCTATAAAGGGAACGATCGGTTCCGTCTGAAAGGGTGCATGCTCCAGATCCGCGACCATCGCTCTCTGCACTCGCGCGGGAGCGCCGTCGTACAGCCTGCGGATCTCCCGCACGGTTCCATCGGCATGATAGTCCGGCTGATAAAACCGGGGGACATATACGCCAGGAATCCCGCAGATTTCTTTCAGATATTCTTCTTTGGACTGCCCGCTTTTCCTCATTTTTACCACCTGCGCAAGCAGTTCTTCTCCGTCTCCAATCAGAAATACATCTATAATCTCAGCCAGTGGTTCCGGATTATAGGCACAAGGTCCGCCTGCCAGAATAACCGGGTCTTCTTCGTTTCGTTCTTCCGCCAGAATTGAGAGGTTTCCCAAATCCAGCATATTGACAACGTTGGTAAAGGAAAGCTCATACTGCAGGGTAAATCCCAGAAAGTCCAGATCTTTTACCGGAGTCCCGGTTTCCAGGGTAAACAACGGCATGCTCTCCTTTCGCATAAGCGCTTCCATATCCATCGCTGGCGCGAACACGCGTTCACAGTAAATTTCCTCATCCCGGTTCAAAATCGAGTAAAGCAGCTGAAGCCCCATATAGGACATCCCGATCTCATATGTGTCGGGAAAAGCAAATCCAAAACGCAGTCTCACGTCTTCCGGTGTCTTTTGAACCGCGTTAATCTCGCCTCCAATATAGCGGGCCGGCTTTTCTACCTGTTTCAAGAGCCTGTCCAGCTCTTTTCCAATTTCCATCATCGTTTCGTCTGTCCGCCTTTCATCAGTTGATCAACTGTCATTCCAATCGTTTTCTCAATTCCATCCAGCAGCGCCTTCGCTTCCTGCTTTTTCTCCAGAATCCGCTTTTCCGCTTCCGGGTGTCCCTGCTTTCTGGCTTTTTCAATAATGTATTCCATACGCTTGTCCAGTCCTACGTATTCATCTTCTTTCACCGTCCGATCCCCGAGACAGACCAGATCCGTTTCGGTTACGTGCTCCACAGAAGAAAAAGGCGAGTAGCGCATATGTACCCGTATAATATCCGCTTCTTGCTCATATCCGAGATTTCGCGCCAGTTCATACCCTTTTTCCCAGTGTTCTTCTTCCACTCTGGCAATATCGTGAATCAGGCCTGCTGCCTGTATCAGTTCCAGATCCAGGTGATACCCATGTTCGTTCAGGGCTCTTCCGATTTTCACCGCCGTATCCGCAACCGCGGCACAATGGCGAATCACATGTTCGGGCGTTCCATATTCTTTTAAAAGACACAGACATTCCTCTCTGTTCGGATGTCGTTGTTTCATGGCTTCATCCTTCTCTTTCTGAAAATTTTAAACGCCTGTTCAGACGTACAGAATATTATACCACAAATCCGGATAATTAACATGCCTGCATCTTGTGTTTTCCTTTTTGATTTCCCTTATTTTAAGCTGGAAAGTTCGTAATAAAATTCGTTATCCGCTGTCTTTTCAAAAGTCGCGATCGTCTGCCCCTTTTTTACCCGTTCCAGTTCCTTGACCTGAATGGCTCTGCAGTTTCCGTAGATACTTTCCGCTTCCTCTCCATGCGTGATTTTTACGAACTTTCCTATTTTCTCATTTTCTCCCACCGCGCTGACTGTCCCTGCCGCTACCGCGTGCACGCTTACGGTTTCCCCATTTTTCGCCTTATCAACCGGTTCGGCGTATTTCGATTCTTCCTGCGCGGAAAGGACTGCGTTTGTCACCGCCGCAGGCGCTTTTGCCGCGACCTTTACGCTGTTTTTCGCGAATACCATTACATCACTGACCGTATAATTTTTCGAAAGATAGGCGACAGCCGCCTCGCTTCCGCGATCCAGGCGAGGGCTATCCGCGTTTCGGGCAATGAAGAGGGCTAATGCGATGAGCAGACAGGCTCCGGTCTGCTTTACGATCTTTGATTTCCACATAAACGTTTCCTCCTGGTTTCATTTTATGCGGACAGATTAAAAAAAGACGAAAAAAGAGGCTCCGCACAGCAAAAGCCATACAGAACCTCCCTTTCTGACAAATGATACAGGCACACTTCTTATTTCGCGATTGCTTCCTTTCCGGAAGAAGAATCTCCGGAACCCGGATGGCAGTTCCACAGACGCTCCGCGGTTCCCGCCCAGTTTGCCGCATAGGAGTCGCATTTCGCGCAGAGATGCTCCACATCCTCTCTGCTCTCCAGATCCGTGGAATACGCGCCGGACTGCTTTACCATCTCCCGCAGCTTATCCGGATTTTCCAACATCGGACACGGCCGCAGCTGGTTTCGGTTAAACGGCTGTCCGTCGTGGTAGGCCATGAACAGCGGAGACTGCAGACATTCCAGCAATGTATGCTCCCGTATATTACAGTTGGAGTAATGAATGAATACACACGGATCGACATCGCCGTTGGCATTAATATGGAGGTATCTCCGTCCGCCGGCAATACAGCCTCCCACATATTCTCCGTCATTCTGGAAGTCAATCGCGAAGATGGATTTTGTCTGCCGGAATTTACGGAGCTGATGATACAGGAACTCCCGCTGCTCCGGTGAAGGCAGCAGCTCCGCGGCAGCGTCATTTCCCACCGGCATATAGTGGAAGTTCCAGATAAACGACGCTCCCCATTCGATCATCTGATCGTAAAACTCCTCGCTGCTGATCACCTCCAGATTCTCACTGGTATAGCAGCAGGAAATGCCGAAAGGCAGATGGTTTTCTTTCAGCAGATTCATCGCGCGCACCACCTTGTCAAAGGATCCCTCGCCCCGCCGGGCATCATGACTCCGACGATTCCCTTCTACACTGATTGCCGGGATAAAGTTTTTTACGCGAAGCATTTCTTTGGCGAACGCCTCGTCAATCAACGTTGCATTGGTAAAGGATAAAAAAACACAGTCCGAATGTCTGGCGCACAGTTCCATCAGATCCGCCTTGCGCACCAGAGGCTCTCCTCCTGTGTAAATGTATGTATAAACGCCCATTTCCTTTCCCTGCCGGATAATATCATCTATTTCATCGAGTGTCAGATTAAGCTCATTTCCATATTCCGCCGCCCAGCATCCGGTACAATGAAGATTGCAGGCGCTGGTCGGATCCAGCAGAATCGCCCAAGGAATATTACAATGATATTTTTCTCTGTATGATTCCTGGGTTTTCCATCCCACCAGGTTTCCGTTGACAAAGAAATTGGTAAAAATTGTTTTCAGTACATCTTTATCGGTTTCTTTAACAATCCGCATAATCAGCTGGTACCAGTTTGAATCCGGATTCTTGATGACGTTTCGGATTGCGTTCCGCTGAGCTGGAAACGACCCTTCACCATCCCCCGCAAACCGGTCAACCCACTCCATCAGCTTTGGAATATTCGTTTCCGGATTTTTGCCAATATAATCACAGGCTTTCGCCACCCCGATTTTTTTTAAATGATTCGCAATCATAATAAACCACCCTCCTGAATTCTTAATCTTTATTATATGACGGATTCCAGACCGTACAAATATACAAAATCCCTGATTTGTAAAAAATTTGACAAATCAGGGATTTTGTATAAATTCGTATAACCGTCCTGTTTTTGGTGATTAATCGGTAAATTCTTCAACAAGGTGTCCAACCGTACAATTAAGTACTTTTCTCAGCCGTTCAAGCTGAAACAAATAATCACTCCGCATACCATCTTCCAGCCATTCAATTACAATTCCGGTCAAAAGGAGTACATATACATCCACCAGAAAAGTTTTATTTTCCCCGCTGAGCGCTCCGGCTCCCGGCTGTCTGCCGATAACATCTTCCATAATAGGCACGAAGACACTCTTGACGCATCTGCGGAGCGAAGCTCTGCTCATGGAATGGAACGCGTTCAGCGTCCTGCCCGAATGATTTTGCAGATACTCGAAAAGCAAGGAGATTTCCTTTATCCAGTCACCGCACGCTTTGCCTGACTCCATAATCTTTCGGGTATCTTCCAGAAGAATCCATTCCATCAGATCATAAATATCACGGAAATTATAGTAAAAGGTCTGTCGGTTCACTCCGCAGCTTTCCACAATTTCCTTAATTGTAATTTTATCAAGCGGCTTTTTCGTCAGGAGCGCTTTCAGAGATTCTGCCAGTAACGGTTTGGTATGGTTGGCCATAATATCCTTTCCTCTCCAGTGTCCGCTGTCTTAAAATTCATCAAAATATTCAAACTCATAATCGATAACACGGATGGTATCTCCCTCTTCCACTCCCAGTTCCCGCAGACGTTCTATCGCTCCGCTTTTTTCAATATACTTGTAAAGGTATCGCATGGAACCGGAATCATTGAAGTTTGTGGAGTTGAAAATTTTTTCCAGCTGTTTGCCGGACAGGACATACGCATCCTCTTCTTTTTCAACATATACGGTTCTGTAATCCGGATCCTGATCGTCTTTTTCAAAATCAAAGGTTTCCACATACTCTTCTTCCTCTGGTTCCTGTGACAGACGATCCAGCTGGGCCGCGGCCTCCGCAAGAACCTCCCGAACCCCCAGATTGAGGGGAGCGGACATTGGGTAGACTTTATAGCCCTTCGCTTCCACCGCTTCCCTGAATCGTCTGTATTCCGGCCCTTCCTCATCAATCATGTCAATCTTGTTTGCTGCTACGATCTGAGGCTTTTTCAAAAGACGCGGATTGTAGGCCTCAAGTTCCCTGTTGATTTTTTCAAAATCCTCCAGCGGATCGCGTCCTTCACTTCCGGATACATCCACAACATGAATCAGAACCTTTGTCCGTTCAATATGCTTTAAAAAACGGAAACCCAGGCCGGCTCCCTCATGGGCTCCCTCGATAATACCCGCTATGTCCGCCATGACAAAGCTGGTATCAAAAATCCGAACAACCCCCAGGTTCGGATCAATCGTTGTAAAATGGTAATCCGCGATTTTAGGTTTCGCGCTGGTGGCAACCGAAAGAAGGGTGGACTTTCCGACGTTGGGGAATCCTACAAGTCCGACATCCGCAATCAGTTTCATTTCCAGAATAACGGAACGTTCCTTTGCGAAACCTCCCGCTTCCGCGAAATTCGGCGCCTGCCTTACGGAGTTTTTATAATGGACATTGCCTTTTCCTCCTTTTCCGCCTTTCGCCGCGATAAAGGAGTCTCCCGCTTCCACCAGATCTTTCATCACCAGGCCGCTTTCTTCGTCAATTATCACGGTTCCCGGCGGGACTTTTATAATCAGATCCTTTCCATCTCTCCCGAATTTTTTCTTTTTCATACCGTCCTGGCCGTTTTCCGCTTCGTATTTCCGCTTGTAGCGAAAGTCCATCAGCGTGCGCAGGCTGTTGTCCGCCATAAAAACGACATTGCCTCCCCTTCCGCCGTCACCGCCGTCAGGGCCTCCCTCCGGCACATAAGGCTCCCTTCGGAAGGAGACGGCACCGTTTCCGCCTTTTCCGGATCGAATGATTATTTTCGCTCTGTCTACAAACATGTATTTTCCTCCGTAGAAAAAAGACTGCCGCCTCCAGCGACAGTCTTCTAAATTCAATTAAGCTTCTTTCGGGTATACGCTTACCTGCTTTCTTTTTTTGTCATAACGTTCGAACTTTACAGCTCCGTCAATCTTCGCAAATAAGGTATCATCTCCGCCGATTCCGACATTATTGCCAGGGTGGAACTTTGTCCCTCTCTGTCTTACCAGAATGCTGCCGGCAGTTACATACTGACCGTCTCCACGTTTTACGCCTAACCGTTTCGACTCACTGTCGCGGCCGTTCTTCGAACTTCCTACACCTTTTTTACTTGCCATGGACCAGACACCTCCTTACTATCTTGTTTTATCTGGATTTACTTTACTGCTGCTTCGATTGCTTCAAGAATTACCGGCTTTGTAGCCTTTTCATCGATTTCGATGTTGTTTTCTTTCGCGAATTCAATCAGCTCTGCTTTTTTCATGGATTTTAAGGACGGCTTTTTCCCCGTCTCCTTTGCTTCTGCCTCTGCGGCAGGAGCCTCTTCCTTTACAGGCGCCGCTTTCTTTGCAGGAGCTGTGCCATCTGCTGAAATTCCTGTAATTTCAACCAGCGTATATGGCTGTCTGTGTCCCTGCTTCTTTCTGTAGTCTTTCTTTGCCTTGTATTTGAAGATGATAACCTTCTTGCCCTTTCCGGTTTCGATTACATCTCCGAATACCGCAGCACCTTCAACGTAAGGTGCGCCGACTTTTGCCTCCGCGCCTTCGCCGAGTACCAGAACCTTGTCGAATTTCACCTGCTCGCCGTCAGCTGCCTTGATTTTCTCAATGCGGATCTGATCGCCTTCAGCAACACGGTACTGCTTTCCGCCTGTCTCAATAATTGCGTACATTTTTTCTTTTCCTCCTCTATCCAGTCTCGCCAGTGTGGGCAGCCTTTTACGGCTTTAAAAAGAACCCAGTTTGTGCGGCTTACATTGTTATATGATATCATGGCGGATAGGATGTGTCAAAGGTTTTTTTCAGGTTTTTAAAAGCTTTTGCGCAGCATTGAAAGAGAAAAGAGAACCGCGGAATTTTCATTCCTCTGCAGTTCTCTTTTCTGAATATAAGGGTGGTTTCTTGTACGCGTTCTTATATGGTTTCGGACTCTGCCTCCCGAAAGTCCTTGCGCAGTCTGCTGAGGGTTACAGGCGTCATATTCAGGAAGGAAGCGACATGCCTGTGGCTGACGCGATCAATCAAATCGCCGTATTCCCGCAGAAACCATTTGTAGCGCTCTTTTGCGCTCAGCATATAAATCGCATGCTTGATATTCTGATGTTCTTCCATCTCGCGAATCAGAAGCTCGTTATAAATATATACGAGTTCCGTATGGTTCCGGAGCAGTTCCGCCACTTCCTGTTTCGGAAGTTTTATGATTGTTGAATCGGTTTCTGCCGACACATTGACCGCGGGCGGGTTGTCCAGGCGATAGCTTCCCAGGGCCGGCTGTCCGTACCGGAATATAAAGCACTCCGTGGCTTCCTTCCCTTTATGGCTTCCCCAAAATCCTCTGAGAATACCGTCAACTAAAAAATACAGGCTTCCCTGCGCTTCTCCCTTTGTGATCAGACGCTCTCCTTTCCCACAGGTTTCAATCATCGCGACCTTGCAGAATCTCTGTAAAATTTTCGGATCATTTGTATTTAAAAGCTCTCTGAAAAAACTTCTTTTATTCATATCTCAATCACACTTTCCATTATATTTGAAACCCAGAATCTGGGTAGTATTAGCATTCTACCTTAATTCCGGTTCGATTTTTCGTTTTTGTAAAAAAAGGACTTTGAAATGTAATAAATGGAAAGTTTGCGGATTATTTTAAGAGCGTTTCGCAGATCTCGGCTGAAATTTCATGCATATTTTCCATGGCCTGCGCATGCTCCGCGCTGCTTTCAGATAAATCCGCTATCATAATGCTGATCAGAACCGATTTCCCATTATAGCTCACCACCGCCGTATCATTTTCACACTCTGTCCAGGATGCTTCCAGATTGCTGACGGACGCGCCGTCCCCCAGTTGTTTCGCTGCCTTTGCGATCCCCTGTTTGAGACTGGCGTTTGTTGCTAAAATATCCAGAAGCTCCCCCGCAAATGAGTTTCCTGTCTGCGCTTCGCTGTAAATATGTCGCAGGCTTTTTGCCGTATCGTTCACGGATGTCTGATTGGGCATTGTAGAAGTATGGTTTCCAATATCTCCATTAAATCGATTGATGACTGTTTCATTATAACCTTCTGCCTGTACATATTCTGAAACAAGATCCAGGCTTTCTGCAAAATTACCGGTAATCATTTCCACCAGCCTGTGACTTGCGGGCTCATCTCCGCCCGCGGTTTCCTTTATGGTTCGGAGCAGTTCTTCCGACTGTGACATTCTGCCCGCTTCGATTGCTTCCATGATATATTCGAAAACAAAAATACGTCCGGACTGTCCTGCGCGCATACTATGGGAATTGTAAGAAAAGGTTTTGCCGCTGGAAAGCTCTTCATAATAAACGGAAACCGACTGGTTGATGCCGTTTGATTCCAGATAATCTTTCAGAGAGGCCTGAAGCTTCCTGTGCGCATCCGCGGATTTTCCGGAAGTCTTTTCTTCTGCGGATGTCTTCTGTTCCGTCTGTTTTCCTTCCTTTGGTTCCTCCCTGCGGTCCTGCTGCCAAAAGAACCAGATCGCCGCGCCAATTACGGCAAGAATTACGATGATAATTGCCACAATCAGAAATTTTCTTGATTTAGAAAGAAGTTCTCCTCCAGGTTCTCTTTCCGGATTCGCTGGCAGATTCCATATATCCCTGCCGCATTCAATGCAAAACTGCGCGTCGCTTTCATTCTTTGCTCCGCAGTACGGACACAAAACCGGATCGTGAATCCCCTTCACAAATTCGCTGTGTACATCCACGCCGCATACAGGACAAAACCGGGAATTTTCCGATATGTCTGCTTTACATTTCGGACAAATCATTGTTCCTGCCTCCTAAAGTTTTGTTCCGCAGTGAATGCAGAACACCTGACCCTCGCCGATTTCCGCTCCACAGGACGGACATCTTGCGGAAGTTTCCTGTATTTCCGAATCCATCACCGTTTCTTCCGCTACCATTTCTGTTTTATCATCCCGCATAGCCGAGAAAGCCGGCCGCGGCGCATCCGCGGCAGCTTTGGTTCCGCAGTTGATGCAGAAGATCTGTCCTTCCTTTAACGGCGCTCCGCAATTGGCGCAAATAAGAGGGTTCTGATTCCTCGGCTCTGAGTCCGCGCCGTTCCGCGCCTCGGCCTGTGAAAGGTTAGTTCCGCAACTGTTGCAGAAAATCGAATCAGAAGGAATCCGCGCATGGCAGACAGGGCAGATTTTCACGTTCACAGAAAGTTCCTTCTGCCGGTTCAGTTCCTGAATCCGGTTCTGCGATGCCAGAATCATCTGGTATAACTGGCGGTATTCTTCTCCGAGGGCATTTATATCCGACTGTGAAAAAAGGAGTTTTCCCGCCTCCGCGTAATACTGATTGATCCGGGCCTCCTCTTCACTGATTTCGCCAGTGAGTTTTACCGATTCCGTTATATTCTTTGTTTTTTTCACCGCGCTTCGTCCAATCCGGGTAATTTTCTGGTCTAAATCATTTAAAAAAGCCATCCTCTTTTTTCCTTTCCGACTATATATCTTACTGTTTTACCGCTTTCCCATAAAGCATCACCGTTATCAGGGCACTAAGCAGGAGCGACCATCCCGCGATCGAGTTGTATGGCGCGAAAATACGGTAAGCGATAATGGACGCGGTTTCGAACTCAAAATCATCAAAGATCCAGCCGCAGATTTTCATAATCAGAGAAACCGCGGCAATCAGAACGCCCGCGCTGATCACATAGTTCTTTTTTATCATATGGAAAAAACACAATACTTCTAAAAGCAGGATCGCCACCACCGGAAAAACAAACCCGATTGTGCCGAAGACACCTGCCGCCCCCATCTCCAGCATCTCGAAAACGTCAATGGTATATCCAAAATTCGCGCATAACTGGGAAATCCACAAAAACGCGATTATCACTAAACAAACCGCGATGAGGATATCAAAAACAGAAAAACCGTTGGTCTCCGCAGCCGCTTTATTCTGTGGAAACAAGCGGTGTCCGTCCTGCCCGTCAGCAGAATCCACCTTCACCACTCTTGCGCCGCAATATTGACAAAAATTTGTTCCTTCCGGAATCTGCTTTCCACATTTTCCGCAAAACATCCACTACTCCTCCTGCCTGTAAATTTTTATTCCGAAGGCATAAGCCTCACGATCGTATCCGTCGTAACTTGCGATCCATCGCTGTAAACCGCCATACGCGTTCCGTCGTCAAGCTCACCGTAACCGATTCCCTCCGTCTCCTGAATGGAAACGCCGCACTGCCGCGCAAAGTCGTCCAGTGTCATGGAATCCGTTTCCCAGCCTTCAAACAATTCTCCCGCGCTTCCGTCCAGCGCCGTACACAGATTTTCTTCATCCGGAAGTTCGGAAAAAGCCTGAAAGTAAACGGTAATTCCCTCATATCCGGATTCAAACGGAAATCCCTCTCCTCCGTCCTGAAAGCTGCCTTCCTCTGACAGCGCGCCGAACTGTTCTTCAATCGCGCTTTTCGACATTCCGACACACTGCGCGATCCCGGCGCGGTACAATCCGCTTTCCGGTGAAGTTTCCTGATCAGCCTGTCCCTCGGACTCCACTCCCAGGTATCCCCGAATATCCGTAAAGTCCTCTACAACGACCTCCATATCCGGATACCCCTCGCTGTACTGCCCTGTCTGCTTCCGCTCTCTGTTCGAAATGGGAGTTTCCGACGCTTCCTCCTCGTCATAGCCCGTCAGCAGAATCCCGCTGTCCAGCCCCGGCTCTTCCGGCGTTGACACCTTTTCTTCCAGCCCGTAAGGCCGCAAAGCCTCCTTTATCTTTTCCATCGCAGCTTCCCTGCCGGTTTCTCCGCTTTCTTCCTGCTCCCCGTCAGAAATCGAAGCAATCTGGTCCCCGTTTATGGAAACCGAAGAATTCCCCCGATTCCAGTCAAGCTCGATATAGCACTCCGTTTTCAAATCCTGCGTAATATTAAAAACATAAAAAATCGTACTGGACGAACTGTAAGACTGAGAAGCGTACTTATGTCTGGCAACCAGATAGCAGGAACCCTCCTGTTCCTTTCCGAATATTTCACAGGAGCTGTCCCCGTAAGAAACTTCTCCGGCGGAGACTTCCGCGGGAAGTTCTCCCGCAAGCCGCATATCCTCTCCGTTTTTCTCAAACAGAGTGATTCGCATATCCGTTACTTTATGTTCATCCGCAATCGTGGTAAGAACATCGTCTTTCCCGTCTCCGTTGAAATCTTTAATCCAGGCGCTGACCAGACCCAGTCTGTTGCTCTCATCATCCGGAAAGGTTCCCAGATCTGCGAGACCGGATTCCGGAACCAGGGACTCCTCCACATAGGTATACGAATCGCCTCCTGATTCGATCTCTTCTATTCTATTGCTGAGCGCGGCGCTTTCTGTTCCAATCTGTTTCTGCCCCTGTCTTAAAACAGCCGCCGCTTCTTCCCTGCGTCCCTGCTTCATATACAAATCCGCAAGCTGGATGTAAGATTCCTCCCGTTTGGGATCAATCTGAATCGCGTCCAGAAAAGCCGCTTCCGCCTTCTCATAATTCAGTTCCTGCAGATAACGTCCGGCATTCTGCAGTTTGCTTTCGTAGCCTTTTTTCTCTCCGGTATGCCAAATCAGCGCAGCAATACAAACGAGCACCGCAACCAGCAGAATACTTCCTCCGATGATAAGCTGCTTTTTCTTTTCCTCGGTTCTTAAGGCGGCGGTACCTTCCTGCGCCGCGCCTTCTGCCGGCAAACCTTCCGCGGGTTCCAGCGTTGCCCCGCACTTTTCACAGAAATTGGCATAGTCCGGATTTTCCGCTCCGCAATTCGGGCAAAACATCAGTATCTCCTCGCTTCTTCTTGTTTAATCGTTTCAATATTTTCCTTTTCAATTCGGCTGAGCCCGTCCTCTGAAAAATCTTCCGGAAGAATGGTTCCATGGTACCAGCTCTTTGAAGAAAAGTATGATGACAGCGACGGGTCATCAAAAATTCTTCCTCTCCGCGCGAAAATCTCATTTCTGGCAAGCCTCAGTTCCCAGGTGGTCAGAGACGCGACTTCGTCGGCGGAAACATAGCGGGTATCGCTTCCCGGCAGAATATAGTCTCCTTCACTTGCCGAATCCGGATAAGCCGCCGGATAATCGGAAGAAGATTCCTCCGGATCATAAGCGGAGAAGGTTTCCGCGGTGTTCGCCTCTGTCTGTACAGGCGCCTGTGTTGTCTCCAGAGCACTGCTTTCCTGCTCCGCGGTTCGCGCCGCTTCCTGTGCCTGACTGTGATTCCAGATAAAAAAGACAATGATGCCTGCCAGGATCAGCAGCGCGGCAATCAGGAACAGCCACTTTTTATTGCTCAGCCCGCTGTCCTGCAGAGACGCTCCGCACAACGGGCAGAATTTTGTTCCGGAATCGTATTTCGTTCCGCAGTTGGGACACTGTTTCATAGGAATCACCTGCCCTCATCTACGGGAGTTCCGCAGATTCCGCAAAATCTGGCGCTGCCTGGAAGTTCCGCGCCGCAGTTCGCGCAGTACCGTTTCTCGCCGGGATCCCGCGGATTTTGCAAATCCCCGAAATCTTCCGCCATAGCGGACTGTTGGTTTTCCTGCCTGCTTACAATTTTCGTTATTTCATCAAACAGAGGGAGAAGCTGGGGCAGCGGATCTTCATAGGCTCCTTCGTAATACGCTTTTCCCAGTTCCTGATAAAGTCTTCCCAATTCCTCCTCATCCGTTCCGCCGGTTTGTTCCACTTCTGTATTTACCAGCACAGTTTCATTTCTTTCATCCATTTCACCAGTTCCTCCTTTTTTCAGGCAAGTTCAAATTCATTATGGCTGTCCCGAATCGTAATTACCGTTCCCCTCGGAAGGCAGTAGACCCTCCCTTTCCCCAGAGGCTGTCCGCTTTTCAGAAAGACTCCTTTCGCGCGCCGGGGACGCAGATAGTATTCGCCGTCTGCCTCATCATAAAAGACCTCGCAGTAAGTAATTCCATCGAAAACTGTGTTCAGCAGGATATCGTCGGTACGGTCGTTGGTTCCGATTAAAAGAATCTCCTGCCGGGAAAACAGTCTGACTTTGCCTTTATAAATTCCGCTGTGTCCGATAATTCCGCCGTAAAACTCCGGTTCCGGACGCGAACCCGGAGCGGATGGAAACGAATGTCGAGACAATCCGTCCGGTTCTGCCAGCTGCCGGCTCGAGGGTTCCCTGAATGATGGTTCGTAAGGAACGCGCGGCGCGGCAGGAATCTCTTCCGGAAGGATCTCCCGTATCGGACGGAAGTCTCCCTGCATCCTCTTCGGGACATCTCCTCTTAGCAGCGCGAATACCGATACCGCTGCCGCGATTCCATAACAGGCACACCATAAAACGATAGTCCCTGTCTTGATTTCAATCTGCATATCCATGCTCCAGAACGAAATCGCTTCGTTAATAAGGGAAATCGTACCGCTGATTTTATCATAAAAGATAAAAAACATGACATTGTTTACCAAAGTTCCCGCAATTCCCACGATAAACGCTGTTTTCCCCTTTATAACAAACATCAGCAAGCATTCCAGAACCGGAAGGGCGAACAGGATGATACAAAAAAGAAAATAAGAGTTCATTTCTTCACGAATCAGTTCCGAGGACGCGCCGAATTCCTCCATCAGCTCGGTAATATCCGAAGACATGCTGAGAAGATCCGACATGGATATCCGGATTTCATCAAACGCCACAATCGGCAGTATGAATGCCAGCATAGAAAGAATCAGAGCCGCGCCCGCGATTATTTTTAACGTTAACAATCTGTTCATTCCTTTATTCCTCCGTCTCGATATCATGCAGCATTTTCATACGCTGTTTTTTCCAGTTCTTTTCCATTACGCATAAAAGAATGGCGCAGATGATGCTTCCCGCAATTCCGAGAACGAAAAGAACCAGTCCTGTCGAAAGTTCCATTATAACCACCCCCCTGCCTGCAGCTGACGATTTACATTCTCCAGAAGATCCATTTCCGCATCCGTGCGGTTGTCCTGGAGCTGGCTGTTGTACATGGAAGATGCCTGCTCATAGTAGATTTGGAACTGAGCGTAATCCCGCAGTTCCTGCGGCAGAGCATTCTGGCGTTCCGCTTCCATGAACGCGTATCGTTTGTAAATGTTATAATCCGCGCCGTAAAGGTGTTCCATAGTTTCAAGCACAGATGCGACCTGCTCCCAGCTTTCTTCCTTCTGATAAAGGACTGCCAGCGTGTCATAATCCTCATATACGGCCCAGTTGTTGTCAATAATCTCCCAGAGGACTTCGATAGCCTCTCTGCGGTAGCTGCTGTCTCCCGTTTCTTCCGCCAGATCAATGTCTGCCTGCGCCAGCCTCTCTAAAATCACCATCTGATCCTGTCTGGGAAGGGTACTTTTCGCCTTTCGCAAAACCGCTCTGTTCTCAAACAGTTCGTTGGACTCCCTGCAGATCTTGCTTTCCATCACAAAGGCCCGCATCTGCATATAGGAGTCGTCTGTTTTGCGGATACATTCATCGAACTCTTTCATCGCCGCGTCCTTTTCATTCAGGGCGTAATGGATTTCTCCCTTTGTATAATGAATGGAGCCGTCGTCCATTCCATACTGCTCCGCGTCTTCCAGAATTTCCTCCGCTTTTTCCGCTTGTCCGTTATGGGCAAGCGCTACCGCGTAGTCCCGGTAATAGTGATTGTCAAAAGCTCCGAGGCTGATGGCCTCCTCGTAGCTTTCCACCGCGGCCTGGGGTTCGTCCAGTTCCAGGTTTACAAGTCCCTGCAGCGCGTACACATCAACCATGCGCTCCCGATTTTCTTTGATCGTATCATTTTCTAAAATACTGTCCCGAATAAAGTCCAGACATTCCGCGTACCTTCCCTGCAGATACAGGGAATAGGCATTCTGGTAATAGGCCTCCAGTTCGGAAGGCATCTTTTCTTTCGCCTCTTCAAACTGGTTTTCAGCCTCTGCAAAATTCCGTTCCCGTATATCCGCGGTCTGTCTTTCTACAATCTCGTTATACGCCTCATAGGCATCATCCCTCATCATAGAAAACCCGCAGGCAGAGAGGCAGAGAAAACCGACCAGAACCAGGCAGATCACTCCTGTAAGAATCTGATGCCTGCGTACCAGCTGCCGATACCGCCGGTCTTTTTTAGGAATGGATTTCAGCGCCCGAAACATCTCCATCGCGCTTCCGTAGCGTCTGGAAGGCTCTACATCAGCGGCCTTCTTAATCACATTGGCAAAGGGTTCTCCCAACGCCTGCGCCAAAGCCTCGAAATCCATTTCCTGCTGATATCCGGGACGTTTTTTCCCCGTTGCCAGATGGTATAACGTTGCTCCCACACTGTAAATGTCGGCCTTCTGATCAATCACATAGCGGCTGCTTGCTTTCCTTCTGCGTCTGCTGTTTACCGCCAGATACTGTTCCGGCGAAGTATAGCCGTCGGTATAGCCAAGCACTGTGTTTTCGTCCAGGTAAAAGGAAATATTAAAGTCAATGAGACAGATATTTCCGTCAGGAGTAAGCATGAGATTGGAAGGCTTGATATCTCCATGAATAATCGGTGTGCTCCGGGTATGCAGGTAATTCAGCGCGCTGCAGATCTGCATTCCCCATTGCAGCAGCTCCTGTCTGGAAAACGTTCTTCCTTCCGCCTGAAGCTGCTGCAGCGTTTTCCCCGGAATAAAACTCATAACCGTGTACACTTCGCCGTCTACTTCGATGAAATCCAGCACCTGCGGCAAATAAGAATGTTTCAGCTGTTTTAATAAATCCGCTTCTTTTCTCCGGTTCAGATCCGGACGATTTGTATGTTTTAATTTTTTCAGAACAACCAGCTGCTGCAGCCTGTTGTGATATGCTTTATAAACGATTCCTCCGCTGCCGCTCCCGATTTGTTCCAGAACGGTGTATGTTCCGAGAATCTGTCTGTTTTCTATCATATCCTATCTCTGCTCCTCTTCCTCAATGTAAAAACAGAACTCTTCATCTGCCATCTGAAACATCTGACCATCCTCCATCCGGACAGGCTCGTGAATTTCCTCGCCGTCTATATAAGTCTTGTTGAGCGAATCCAGATCCTCCAGCGTAAAACATTCCTCTTCCGTATTGATGCGGATATGCGCTCTGCTGATGGCATCATTGCCGTGAATCCGGTAATCCGCGTTCGCGCTTTTTCCGATCACAAAATTATCTTCTTCAATATTGATCCGTTCATTGGTGGACATGCGAATAATATACGCCCGCTTTTTCGGAGGCTCCTCTGTAAGAAGGGAAGTCGCGTCTTCTTCCTGTGTTTGCGGTTCCAGCAGGAGGGTCGTACGATCCTCGCCCTGATCTTCCAGCTCCTGTTCATCCGGCAGATCCCGCGTCACAGGCGTTTCCCAGATTTTACGCCGCAGAACATGTTCGGGAAATCCTTCTGTCTTTAGCGGAGGAATCCTTACAGTACTTAAATCCTGCCATTTATCCAGTATATTTCTTGTCATCGCTACCTCCCGTCCTTTGCGATATTTTTCAGCAGCAAAATGCTGACCGCGGTAAAAATAACGGTTATCCCTGCCAGAACAGTCCAGGTTGCCAGCAAGTGTCCGCCGGCCGCCTCGAAGATCGCCTCCGCCTCATGGGGAAGCGTCGGAATCTCCGCCTGCATTCGCAAATCCAGCTGATTCAGGCGCGCAATACTTCCCAGCGCCTCCACCGACCATCGGCTGACGGTACAGTAGGAGATTGTTTCCCCGGCTCCTTCCAGTTCAAACAGAATACCGGAAAATAAGAGCTGCACAATCAGTACAAAAGGCGCCAGAGCCATAGCCTTGTCCCCGGTTTTCACCATAGAGGAGATCACCAGCCCCATGGCGACCGAAGCCATAACGGTAAGCCATACGGTTATCAGAATCTCAAAATGAAAATGAGAAAAAAAGATTCCCTTTTCATCCGCGTCCAGCAGGAACAGAAAAGTTCCCACAAGAAAGATCGACTGAATCAGTCCCAGAACCGCCTGGATCAGCAGTTTGGAAAAGATATAGCCGGTCAGCCGCAGATTCGCCATATACTCCCGCTTCAGTATGCTTCGCTCTTTGCAGATCTCCTGAATCGAATTGAAAATGCCAATCCAGATCGCGGAACAGCTGAGCGCAAACATCATAGACTTGGTACTCTCATAAATCTGAAACACCTCACTGTCTGCCACAATACACAGCAGCGCCCCGATGATCAGAGGCTGGAGCAGCAGAACGCCAAGTCGCTGAAAATCATTTTTCATTAATTCGACATACCGCTTTACCAGGACGCGAAACTGCCGTATGGCAGAAACCGGTCTCAGCTTTGTTATCGGCTCCTGTTTCCGCCCGGCGCTGTCTCCTCTCACATCCCGGATCCGCATCGCCTGGTATCGCTTTTCCCATGGTTCCGGATCCGCTGCCAGCAGGTTGTAAATATCCGTCAGATCCTCTTTTTGGAAAAACTGCCTCGCCTGCTCCACGTTTCCGGCAAAACACAGCCGTCCTCCCGGTCCCATGAACAGAATTTTATCGCACAGATGCAGGTTCTGCGTCGTATGCGTCACCATAATCACGGTTTTATCCTGCTCTCTGGTCAGCCGCTGCAGCGAGAGCATCAGATTCTTTTCTGTTCCCGGATCCAGTCCCGACGTCGGTTCATCCAGAAAAAACAGCTTTGGATCTGCCAGCAGTTCTACCGCGATACTGGCCCGTTTTTTCTGTCCGCCGGAAAGTTTCCTGATATATGTATTCTGGTGCGCTCCCAGATCGATTAGCTTGAGAACCTCGTCGATCCGGCGCTCAATTTCTTTTTCATCGGTATCATCCGGCATTTTCAGCTGCGCCGTATAGTGAAGCATGTTCCGCAGCGTCAGATTCTCATAGATAATGTCTTCCTGCGGAACATATCCGATGATATTTTTCAGGTGCTGAAAATTTTCTTCCAGATCAATGCCATTGCAATAAACATGCCCTTTGAATTTTTTGTCGAATCCGTTAATCACGTTCATCAGCGTTGTTTTGCCTGCTCCGGATCCGCCGATAATGGCTACGAAGCTGTTTCCTTTTATTTCACAGTCCACATTCCGCAGAATCTGTTTTCTGCGCCTGGCTCTCCCTACCCATTTATTGACTCCGCAGACTTTAATGCTGACTCCGCGCACTCTGCGTTTATAGTAAATACAGCTTCCGGAAAAAATCAGCTGGTATCCCAGAATCTGGATCACATCTTTGTCTCTCAGAAGCTGTTCTCCCCGCACTCGTTTTCCGTTAAGCAGCACCCCGTTGGCGCTGTGGTTGTCGCGCAGAACCGCCCCCTGTCCGGTGTACTCAATGCTGCAATGCTGTCTGGAAACGCTGGGGCTGTCCAGCACAATGTCGTTTCCCGCAGTTCTTCCGATCCGTACGCTCCCTCCCTGCGCCGTATGTTTGTCCAGGGATTCATCTTCTGCCATATAGTTTAATGTCAGCAGTACCATTTTTTCCGGGTTTTTCATGGAACCAATGCGAAGAATCGTGCCTTCTGTAAGTTCCGTAAACTGATCCGTCTGATGCAGAAGGGTTCGCTCGCCTGAATTCTCCACATAGGTGCCATTGCTGCTGTTCAGATCTTTGTAGAAAAAGGTATCATATCGTTTCAGCAGGTACCCGTGTACTTTCGATACGATGGATTCCTCAATCACAATATCATTCTGATGGGGATCGCGTCCCAGAGTAAAGTAGCCCTTGTTTCCGAAATCCAGATCAAAGGTACTGATTTGTCCGCTGGTATTGATGATGGTCAGTATTGCCCGTTCCATTCTGGTTTTAATCCTCTCTCTGATTTGCTTTCAGTTCCTGCAGGGTATTTCGGGTCTCCTGCAGAACATGCTCTAAACTCTCATGTTCCTTTTCTCCTGTTGGCACATGGCCGTCTGTATTCAAAGGGAAAAAACGTTTTCCATTTTCATTGCGGTAATTTATATATAATTCCCCGGGAAATTCCGGATAATAAGGTCTGGCCAGCCGATTGTGAAGTTCGATAACCTCCGAATCCGGTTCCGCGCTTCCATTAATGCCCCCTTCTTCGCCAAACTGCAGATCCGGAAGGGCAATATCATAAATCGTATGGAAGCTTTCCCCGTCATATCCAAGGTATTCAGCAGCTCCTGCCGACTCTTCCATCCGCCTGTCTCGGACGATATAAGTCTCCGCATCTTCAGAGGTTGTTTCGATCCAGGCGTTTCCTTCAATCTGATTTGCCTGCTGTGTCAGAACCTTCTCCGCATTTCCATCTTTCCAGGCCCAGATATCATAACCGTATCCGGCTTCCGAAAAGTCCGCATTGTCAGAGGCGTACCCCAGCAGAAGTTCCTGATTTCCATCTCCATTGAAATCAATTTGTTCCGCCACACATAATCCGTCCAGGACTTCATGAGTCCCTTCGATCACACCCGGCACTTCTGTAATTCTGCCTTCCCCGTAGGTTTGCTGATATTCCATGCAGAGGTCATAATAGGCCTGCGACGGATCGTTAGTTGTCGCACCTGTCGCCAGAACATCTTCTGTCAGCAGGTTCCACTCAAAGGTTTCCTCCGGCTTCTGTCTGTAAGAATCCCGAATCTGTTCAAATTCTTCTTTTGTGATCTCCGTTTTCTTCTCTGTATCGTGATAATACCTTGGCACCGGCTCTTCATCCAGGGAATCGCCATAATCCGCAAACACGGAAATGCTCTCTTCCAGTTCCGGCGTGTATCCGCTGTCTGAAATCCGATAATATTCAATACCATGATCGATTACGCTTCCCGAACTTGTAATCTCAAAAATCCCGTCTGTGAATACAGTAAAATTCGTGCGGTAGCCGAATTCTTCCTGAGGGAAAAGTTTGATGGGACCTGTTTCTTCCGAGTAGCAGAAAACATCGTAGTTTCCTGCCTCTTCTTCGGAACTTCCCGCCCCGATCAATAATTCCGGCGTTCCGTTCTGGTCGATATCTTTCAACGCGTAATAAACCTGGAAGGGATCGCTGCCGCGAGAAGCCATTAATAATTCCTGGTTCACAAACTCACCGGCAGCGTCGCCGACTTCGCCTGTCATCTGGTCGATATAATAATGATGTTCTACGCAGTCGAGATATTGTTCCAGTACCGGAGCATAAATGTTCGTCTGCGTTGTCAGGCGGACATTCTCCAGTCTGGAACTGATTTTTTCGCTTTCCGCCTTTTCCGCTCCTTTTTCCAGAATTTCTTCCGCTTTTTCGTACTCTCCCTGCTCCGTATAAACATCCGCCAGCTTTATGTACGCGTCCTCTTTCTTCGGCTGGATTTCAATCGCCTCCAGGTAGGCGGCCTCCGCTTTCTCATAATCCAGCGCCTGCAGATACTTGTCCGCTGTCCGCAGCTTTCCCTGATAGTCCGCTTCTTTCTGATGCTGCAGATAGAATGTGATTGCAATAACTGCCGCCGCAAATACTGCGAGAAGAATGATCACTGCCAGAATCCGTTTGTTTCTTCGGCTCAGCTGGCTGTTCTGTTTAAAAGACGCCCCGCATCTTTTACAGTAAACCGCATGTTCCAAATTCTCTGTTCCGCATTTCGAGCATCGCATAAAACTATCATCCTTTCTTCATCTGTAGTTCCCACATTATTTCACGTCAGCTAAAGTTTCCAGGGTCTGACGGTTATATTCCTGCAGGGATTCCCCATAGGATTCGGAAATGTTTTTCAGGCAGATATAGAATTTCCCCTCATTATTATCCGGTACAGCCGGGGTATTAATATCATGCACTTCAACCATTTCAGGAAAATTCCGCAACTCCCTTTCCGCATCTTCGTAAGAAGGATAATCCGTCCCATTTATGCGAAAAAAGAAATCGCCTCCGCTCTCAGGATAAATCATCTCGTATTCATAACCTGATGTAAATTGACCATTCTCATATTGCAGGCACTGTATAAACTCGCCTCCCTGCTGGATTGTAATCAGATAGTTTTTTCCATCCTTTTCCGCGGTTTCAATCCACGCGCATCCATCCTGATCGGTGCATACAGGCGTTGTTTCCAGCACATTCATTGCCTCTGTTCCATTCCATGACCAGACTTCGTTAAAATATTCGATCTCCCCGGTTTCTTCATTTTCTGTCGCATAACCTAACAGAAGCTCCTCGCTTCCATCTTTATCAAAATCGAAAAGCTTTATCGCGCAAAGGCCTCTCATTCCAGTCCCATAGGTGCCATCTGCTCCTTCCGGTTTAACACAGGCACCTTCCCCGTAGGTTTGCTGATATTCCATGCAGAGGTCATAATAGGCCCGATACTGCGTGCCTTTGTTCTGCTTTCCGGATTCCGAATCAGAATCCTTTGGCGCCATACGTTCTACTGTACGATTTGTATCCTCTGCCAGCGCTTTGGCATACGCCTCCGGCAGAACCTGCAGATCAATGCGGAAGTCCATTCCTTCAGGCTCATATTCTATTGTTCCGCCATAAAGATCCACTTCCAGATTCTGCTTTGGAAGCTGCTGCAATGCCGCGGAAATCTCCTCACTGGAAGCAGGCTCTCCATTTAAACGAGAGAGCGATTGGCCTGTCTCATCGATTCCCTGTTCAAATCGGAACACACTCTTGAAGCCGCTTCCATCATACCGAAAATACTCCGTATACATGCCGCCGCCTTCAAGTGTAAAATATGAGGCCTTATCATCTGCTGTAACTTCCAGCCATTTCCCCGTATCCTGATCATGTGCCAGCGCTGTTTTCTCCAGAACGCATTTCAGTTCTCCATTCTGCCATGCCCAAACTTCGCCGAAATAATCCTCCCCGCCGATCTCCGTTTGATCCGGGTAAGCCAGAATCAGTTCTTTTCTTCCATCCCGATCAAAATCATAGAGTCGGGCAATACAAAGCCCTGTCATACGAACGGTCTCCGCCCCTTCAGATTCCATTTCATACCCTGCTTGCCCATATCTTTGCTGGTACTGTCTGCACAGATTATAAAAAGACGTGTACTGAACCGCCACTTCCGACTGTCCTTGAATCCGATCTGTAATCTTTTTTCTTGCCGCATCTCCGGAGACCTGCTGCTCCCCGCTTTCCAGAATTTCTTCCGCTTTTTCGTACTCTCCCTGCTCCGTATAAATATCCGCCAGCTTTATGTACGCGTCCTCTTTCTTCGGCTGGATTTCAATCGCCTCCAGGTAGGCGGCCTCCGCTTTCTCATAATCCAGCGCCTGCAGATACTTGTTCGCTGTCCGCAGCTTTCCCTGATAGTCCGCTTCTTTCTGGCTGTTCCAATAAAGCAGATATCCTGCAATGCAGGCGGCGATAATAAGAATAAACGCCGCACCGACAATCCATCTTGTCTTTCCTTGCTTTTCTGTTATAGATACAGCACTGCCGGACGAAGACTGTCGGGGGTTCCCCGTGTTTCGTTTTTCCCGCAGCGGCGCTCCGCATTTCTCGCAGAATCTGGCGGAATCCAGATTCTCCTGTCCGCATTTTTCACAGCGCATGCCTTCCTCCTGTTTTCCTGTTTTTTTGCTCCCATTTAGAGACATTCAGATTTATTATATCCCTTTTCCTTTTATCCCGCATTAACATAGGTTAACAGATAGAGATTTATTTTTGTCAGAATCGTTCTTATTCTGTAATTTAATTTTTATACTTGAATTTTTATTTTTATAATGTTACACTCTTTTTACTCGTATCTTTATTCAAACAGCACAGGAGTTCGTTACATTGCAGTTTTTTCTTATTTGCACAAGCGTTTTAAACAACTTTATCTTTCTGTTTTTTCTTAATGGACTTTTAAATCCCCGGAGCATCTGGCTGCCGGCAGCCGGAATGTTGCTGCCGCCCGCGGTCTTTTCCGTGGCCGGTCTCTGTCCGGACTGGCTCCTTCTGCGCCCCTGGGATCTGACGGCGCTTGCGTTTGTCTGGCTTTTTAATATATTGACCGTTTTCATTGGTTATACGGATTCCCTGCGAAAAAAAAGGAAAGCCGCATTCTGCGCACTGTCTTTGTATCTGGCGTGTTCCCTCCTGTTTGTTCTTTTCTTCTGCAGGAAGCCTTCCTTTTATACCGGACTGGAGCACGAGAGCCTCTTGTACCGTTTTGTGCGGATGATCTTTTTCTTCCTGTGCGCCCTTGTTGTCTGCGCCGCGTTTATTCTGTATAAAATACGCACAAAGCAGATGTCGCTTCCCAACGCCGCGCTGTTCTGTCTGTTTGCCGCAACCCAGATCCTTTTGATGCTTTCGCTCCTCGTCCGGGTCTATCGGAATATCAGCGACGTGTTCGTCTGGTTCTGCCTTGCGTCCGGACTTCTCTGCATCATCGCCGATTTTTATGTATTCAAGGCATTTAAAGAGATCCGCCTGAAATCCAGACTCCGGCAGCAGGCCTATTTTTATCAGAAACAGCTGGATATCCAGCTGAAGCATTATGAAAAGCTTTCTCAGTATGATCGGACTCTCAGCCATATCCGGCATGATCTGAAAAACGAAATCAGTGTCATTCAGGTTTTGCTCCGGCAGAGAAACCGGAAGGAAGCAAAAGAACTGACAGATGGGATTCAGAAGCTGATCCTCAGGCTCGAAAAAATCGAACGCTGTGAAAACAAAATATTAAATGCCCTTATTTTTATTGAGAGTCAGAAGATGGAAGAACAGGGAATTGAATTTTCATGCAGGGATTTTGAAATTCCGGAAGAAATCTCCGCTGACATCCCAAAACTCTGTGAGACTTTTTCCAGGACTTTGGAAGAATGTATACAAAAGGAACCGGCTTCTATCGAACTGTCCGGCAGATTCTCTGACGGAACTTTTTTTCTCACCAGCAGATTTTCAGCAAGCGATTCTAAACCCGTGCGAACGGCAATTTACGTCAGCTGACAGAAAGGGAAAACCATGGACATGATGTATCTTCTAACCTTATTATGCACAACACTGAATACGCTCATTACAGGTTTGTTCTGCTGTCTGACACTGAAGGGCCGGCATAACACCCTGTTTCTTCTGCTTTTTTCCCTGTTTGTTCCGGCGTTTCTTCTTTTTCTTGATTTTTCCGGAATCGCGGGGATCGCGGACGGGCATCCTTTGCGTACGATCGTCGCTCTGCTTGAAAACCTCTTCCTGCTGCATCTTTTTTTCGAGGACAAATTCGCGAAAAAGCTGCTTATATTCGCGGCCGGCGCGGTTCTCCAATATCTGAGTGTTTGTTTAACCGCGTTTCCCCTTGCAATCGTCGGCTTTTTCAATCCCCTCATAAAGAACGTGGAACTGACGCCCCCGTTTCTGATCTCACAATATCTGGCGATGTTCTGCTATCTCGTATTGGCTTTCATTACCGCGAAATTCATAAGAAGCCGTTTGTCCGGCGGAAAAGAAGGCTGGAATCTCCTGATCCTTTTCATGTCTGTCCAGCTGTTTCTTTTTCTCAGTTTTCCTGTCGGACTTAACGGTACCATTCCGCAGGGTTTTCTGATTCTGTTTGTTTTTACTGCGGTTCTGTGTTTTGCCGCGGATCTGGCAATCTTCTATTTAATGGAAAACATCAATAAAAAAGCTGCTCTGGAAGAATCCGCAAGGTTTTATAAAACCCAGCTTTCCATGCAGCTTGCGCTTTATGAAAATTATTCAGCTTATGGTGATACCCGGCGCCAGACCAGACAGTCGATCCTCCTCACTTTATCCCAGATACAGGATTCTCTGAGAAAGGGAGACCGCCTGGAGGCGGAAGCGCTCCTGGCGCCTCTGCCTGAAAGACTGGAACATCTGCGCACGATCACCTACTGCAGAAACAGTGTTGTGAACGCGCTTCTCTTTATAAAGCATCGGGAAATGAAACAGTTTGGAATCCATTTTCACTTTCATCTTCATCTGGATAACAACTGTTTCGCAGAAAAAAGCGATCTCTGCCGCATCCTTTCCAATCTGCTGGACAACGCCATCGAAGCCTGCCGGGATCATTCCGGCGCTGTAATCCATCTGACCTGCGCCCCTGTGAAAAAAGCCCTGATCATAAAGACGGAAAACCCGGTCTTTCATTCCGTGAAATACAGAAAAAACGGGCTGCCGGTTTCCACCAAGTCCGGACGCGGACACGGCAAAGGCCTCGCCAGCGTCCGGGAAATCTCCGAAAAATATGGCGGCGCGGTATTGACGGAAAGCAGGGGCTCCATCTTTTCGGTTACTGTGACGTTGTTTCCTCCAGATCAATATCCAGTCCGTTAACTTCCACGTGATCGTTAATCGCGATTACAAGGCACTTTCGATCATCAATGATGCGGGTTTCTACCAGATCGGCCCGATCCGGACTCACCTTGATTACGACATCCGGAGTTTCAATACTGAATTTTTTCGTCTCCGCCACGTTGGCTGCCATCAGCTTGCGTTTTTCCCCGGCAGCCTGGGTGAAAACTGTTTCCACTTTTTCCAGCTTTTCCTCTGAGGCCCCGCTCTGTTCCAGGAGCCTCCGCATGTCAAACTTGTCCAGCTCCAGGGGCTCCGGCTCTTCCTTTGTCTCTTCGATCATTTCCTGGAGATTGTCGTGAATGCAGCGCACCATCTCGAAGTTGCATTCTTCCCCCAGACTTTCCGAAATGATCTCGTTAAATGTCACTTTCTGGTTTTCCGCAGAAAGAGGAATTTCACTCCCCAGAAGTTCTTCAATCAGCTTTGGCTGCAGTTCCTCCGGTTTTTTGGTAAAGTACAGCGCCTGATGGATATCCGCGCTCCGATCATTAAAGGCAGGAAAGAGAAATCCCTTTACCGGCGGTTCCACCACCCAGTCCCGGCTGCGCCCCACAATCGAATTCTGATCCACATCATAGCTGAGACCTGCCTTCGACAGCTTGACCGGGCAGATACTGCAGAGTATGTACTCATAGATATTGTCGGAGGCGTCAAACATTTCCGTCCCGTCCGAGGCCTTGCCCGGCACATCGTATACCGCATGAATGAGGACGATATAGTAGTTTTCCCCGTATTCAAAATTGTCAATAATCTTATTATAGAATTCATCTACCAGAGCTTCATCCTCCAGTCTGCTGGCGCGCAGCCTGTAAAGAAACTCCTGCGTGCCTCCCTCTTCCTCCTGGCTGAGAGGAAATTCCATATTAATGAGTTTTTTTCCCAGGCTCCCGGTCAGCGTCTGTTTGAAAATCTCAAAGTATTTAAACGCTTCCTCTTCCGGGAGGCTGAGAAAGGATCGGTTCACCTCGCACTTCCGGTTTTTTTCATGATCCACATAACACCCGCACATACGGGTAATCGCGCAGTTTTCCGGTGTAAACTGCTTTTTTATTTCCAAAATTTCTTTACTTATCATAGTAACCTCCCTTTTTTCCTGTAATCTCAGCTTAGTCCGCTCGTCTCAGATCCTGCGAATGCCTTCCCAAAGCGCCATCATAAAACAGTGAGGAATAAATTTGGCGGCAATCCGGTGCAGGAAGCAGATCGGTCCCGGTGTAGAGACCGCAAGCCCCACGCGGCTGTCGCGCAGCGCCCGCTTTACAACCCGCTCGCTTTTCGATGCCAGGGGAAAATGCCGGACAGCCTGTCCGTTTCCGGTATCCTTCGCGCCTGCAATAAATTCCGTATCCCGAACCCAGTAAGGGCAGACTGCCGTTACGCGAATCCCGCTGCCCCGCAGTTCCCAGCGCAGCGCTCTGCTGTAACGGAGCAGGAACGCTTTGGAAGCCGCGTAAACATTCAGGCATGGAAACGGCTGGAAGGCCGAGGTGGAACATATTTCCAGAATCCGCGCTCCGGAACGCATATAGGGCAGGCAGATCTGCGTCAGTACCACTGCCGCTCTGCAGTTCAGATCGATCATATCCATACAGTCCTGTTCCGAGATATCCCGATAACTTCCAATCTTTCCAAATCCCGCACAGTTTATCAGAATCCGCAGATCCGGTCTCTCGCCGCTCAGCTGCCGGCGGAGGAAGGAAAATCCAGCGGGATCCGTCAGATCAACAGAAAGGACACGAATCGGCAGTGAACTTTCCATCTCCAGCTCCCGCAGCCGTTTTTTTCTGCGCGCGATCACCCAGATTTCCTCTATCTCTCCGGATTTTTCCAGTTCCTTTACAAAACAGCGCCCAAGACCACTGGAAGCGCCAGTTACCACAGCAATTTGTTTTTGATGCTCCATCCAGAATCCCTCCTGCCCGAAAAAAGCAGGCGCTCTCTGGCAGATGATCCCACCTGCCGTTCGGGCGCCTGCTTTCTATTGTTTCCCGCAGCTGCTGTATTTATTCAATGATAACGCCGTCTTCGTCTACCTCAAAATCATCAGGGAACCCGTCCGGCTCCTTCTCACGCGCCTGTTCAGCAGCTTCCCCTGCCGGTTCCTTTTTCAACGTGTCCCGTACAAGCTCTTCAACCCGTTCCATCATCTCCGGATGTTCGAGCATATATTTTTTCACGTTTTCACGACCCTGCCCGATACGGTCGCCTTCAAAGCTGTACCAGGATCCGGCCTTGTCAATCACCTTCATTTCAATCGCGCAGTCCAGCACATCGCCTTCTTTTGAGATTCCCTCTCCATACATAATATCAAATTCCGCCTGTTTGAACGGAGGCGCGACTTTGTTCTTTACAATCTTCACTTTTGTGCGGTTGCCCAGAAAATCATCTCCGGATTTAATGCTTTCCACTCTCCGCACGTCCATACGCATTGTCGCGTAGAATTTAAGGGCTCTTCCGCCTGTCGTCGTCTCCGGGTTTCCGTACATGACGCCTACTTTTTCACGGAGCTGGTTGATAAACACAACGGCTGTTTTCGACTTATTGATAAATCCCGCCAGCTTTCTGAGAGCCTGGGACATCAGTCTGGCCTGCAGCCCCACATGGCTGTCCCCCATTCCGCCTTCGATTTCCGTCTTTGGAACAAGCGCCGCCACCGAGTCCACAACCACAATATCCAGCGCGCTGCTGCGCACCAGCATTTCGCAGATCTCCAGCGCCTGTTCGCCGGTATCAGGCTGGGATACCAGAAGTTCGTCCACGTTAACGCCCAGATTTTTCGCGTATTCCGGATCCAGCGCGTGTTCCGCGTCAATAAACGCCGCCTTGCCCCCGTCTTTCTGAGCCTCCGCGATCATATGCAGAGTCAGCGTCGTTTTACCGGAAGATTCCGGCCCGAACACTTCAATAATTCTTCCTTTTGGAATTCCTCCGATTCCGGTGGCCAGATCCAGGCTCATCGAACCGGTTGAAATTGCCTCGATATCCATTTTAGCCGAATCATCGCCAAGACGCATGATCGCGCCTTTGCCGAATTCCTTCTGTATCTGGTTAAGAGCATCCTGAAGGGCCTGCTCTTTATCATCCTTTGTTGACACCGTCTTGGATGCCGACTTTTTGCTGACTGCCAATTCCCTACCTCCAATTATATGAACATTTGTTCGTTTTGTTCTATCATACTCTAATATCTACGCCGCGTCAAGCAAAAACGCGAACGTCCGCGGCTTTTCTTCACAAACCAAGTTTACCATTTTTTTACATTTAAGTCAACACATTTTCTCTTTTTCTCCGGGTTTAACCGGCCGGGAATCCGGCTCGCTCCGCGAACTGCCCGGACCGGATCGCTAGACCAGTTTGTTGATCAGATCCAGCATAGAAAGCATGGCGTAGTTGCGGTTCCAGTTCCGGTTCACGTTCCGCATCTGGATTTTCCGGCATACGGTTTTCCCCCGGTAAAACGCTCCGATATATACAAGACCCACCGGCTTTTCGGCGCTCCCGCCGCCCGGACCCGCGATTCCGGTAACGGAAACACAGACATCGCTCCCGCTGACCCGGTGCAGCCCTTCCGCCATTTCCCTGGCCGTTTCCTCACTGACCGCGCCATAGTCTTTCAGAGTTTCCTCACGCACTCCCAGTTCCTGCATTTTCGCTTCGTTGCTGTAAGTGACCAGGGAGCGGTCAAACACTTCCGAAATTCCGGGAACTCCCGTCATAGCGGCGGCAAACATTCCTCCTGTGCAGGATTCGGCGCTGGAAAGTGAAAGTCCCTTGTCCATCAGTTTTTTTGCCACAACATCGACCAGCTCTTCGTCATCGCAGCTGTAAATAAATTCTCCAATCCTCTCCTGAACCTTCTGGAGCATGGCGTCCACCGCCTGCCTGGCCTCTTCTTTTGTCTCCCGCTTTGAGGCAATCCGCAGACAGCATTCCCCTTCCTTGGCGTATGTCGCAAGGGTGGGATCGGTCTGCCCGTCAATTAAGGGGAGCAGTTTTGTTTCCAGCATGGATTCCCCGATTCCAAAGGTCCGGATCATACGGTAGAAAATCGTGCTTTCCGATTTTTTCTCAAGGTACGGAAGCACTTTTCTTTCAAACATGCGGGTCATTTCCCTGGGCGGCCCCGGCATGCAGATAATGATTTTGCCTTCCCGTTCCAGGGCAAATCCCGGAGCGGTTCCCGCGTCATTATCGAAAACAACCGCTCCTGACGGCATATAGGCCTGTTTTTTATTGTTCTCCGTCATCACCCGGTTCTGCTTTTTAAAGTAGCTCTCCAGTTTGTTCATGGTCTCTTCATGCAGAACCAGTTCATCCTTCATCGCTCTGCAGACGATCTCCTTTGTCAGATCATCCTGCGTCGGTCCGAGTCCTCCGGTTGTCAGAATCAGATCGCAGTCCTTGAAAATGATATCGATCATTTCTTCAAGACGCCCCGGATTATCGCCTACCGTATGATGATACATCACGTCAAAACCCAGCAGATTCAGCTGCCGGGACAAGTATACCGTATTGGTATTGGTAATCTGACCGAAAAGCAGTTCGGTCCCTACGCTCAAGATCGCGGATTTCATGTCACCCCTTCTTTCCGTTCCGTTTTCTCTGTCGCTACATGGACAGCAGCTGTCTGTTTTTCACAATATACTCAATGCCGGAAATAATCGTCATCGCCACCGCGATCCAGAGGAAAATCTGATCCAGCGGAACCCCGATATAACGGCACGGCCAGTTGTCAAGCAGCAGCAGGGGAATCGCGATCATCTGGGTAATGGTTTTGATCTTGCCCGTTGTTCCCGCCGCGATAACGATTCCTTCCGAAGCAGCTACTTGCCTGAGGCCTGTAACGGCAAATTCTCTCGCTAAAATGACAATTACCATCCAACCTGCCACATCTCCCAGTTCTACAAGGCAGACCAGGGCGGCCATTACCAGTAGTTTGTCCGCCAGCGGATCCATCAGTTTGCCGAAATTCGTAACCAGATTGTATTTCCTGGCAATATGTCCGTCCAGCATATCGGTCAGCGCGGCGGCGATAAAAATAATCGTAGCCGAATAGCGGTGCCCCATAAGCAGCACCACGATAAAGACCGGTATTGCAATAATTCGTAAAAGCGTCAGTTTGTTTGGCAAATTCATTTTAAAACCTCCCTGCCTGCCAGATCATAATCAAAAGCATCTGTAATTTCAACATTTGTAAAGTCTCCGGGAACCAGATCGCGTTCCGATGTGAAAATCACCGCATTGTCGATCTCCGGGGCATCCCACACCGTCCTTCCGATATAACTCCCGTCCTCATCCTGTTCCTCTACCAGAACCGCAAGCGTCCTGCCGATTTTAGAGCGGTTGGATTCCAGTGATAGTTCAAGCTGCGCGCGCATAATGGCATCCTGCCTACGAGATTTGACTTCCTCCGGAATCTGGTCCTCCATTTCCGCGGCAGGCGTTCCCTCCTCCTGGGAATAGGTAAATACGCCAAGCCGTTCAAATCCGGTTTCCTCCGCGAAGGAAAGCAGTTCTTCAAAATCTTCTTCCGTTTCGCCGGGGAAGCCGGTAATAAACGTCGTACGGATATGAATCTCCGGAATCGCGTTTCTCAATCTTGCGATGGTGCCGCGGATGCCCGCGGAAGTTGAACGCCGGTTCATCGCCTTCAGCATCCGATCGCTTATATGCTGAAGGGGAATGTCAATATACGGGCAGATCTTCTCTTCTTCCGCCATAACCTGAATCAGTTCATCCGTAATCCGGTCTTCATAGCAGTACATCAGCCGTATCCAGGAGATTCCTTCAATCCGGCACAGCTTTCGGAGCAGCTCCGGCAGAACATATCCGCCATAAAGATCGATTCCGTAAGCCGTCACATCCTGGGCAATCAGGATCAGTTCCCGGCAGCCGTTTTCCGCAAGAAACTCCGCCTCTTTCAGGATCGCCTCCTGCGTCCGGCTCCGGTATGCGCCGCGTATCCGCGGGATCACACAGTACGCACATACATTGTCGCAGCCCTCCGCGATTTTCAGGGTGGCGCTATAGGGATTATCCGCCAGCTTGCGGAACGGAGACTCTTTATAGCGCTCGCCGCATCCGCTGCGGTATTTCTCCCGTTTTCCCTTTATAAAATGTTCCAGAACAGAAGGAAGCCGCTCATAGTCATTCACGCCTAAAAACAAATCAACCTCCGGCATTTCCTCATAAAGTTCATCTTCATACCGCTGTGAAAGACATCCGGTAACCGCCAGAATCGCGTCTTCCCGCTTGCAGTCCGCCATCTGAAAAATACGTTCAATGGACTCGGTTTTCGCATCGTTGATAAAGCCGCAGGTATTCACGATAACCGCGTCTGCCAGTTCCGGCGCTTCCACCATCCGGTGCCCCGCGTGCTCCAGTATTCCCGCCGCTGTCTCCGAGTCATTAAAATTTTTCAGACAGCCCAGTGTTTCCATATAGATATCCATTTATCCTTCCTGTAAATCCTCCGTCTCTTTTTTCAGGTTTTCCAGTTCCTCCTCCGTCATTAATACCTGTCTCTTTTTACTGCCGTCGGCAGGCCCGACGATGCCCCGCGCTTCCATCTGATCCACAATTCTTGCCGCCCGGTTGTATCCGACGCGGAACCTTCTCTGCAGCATGGAAACCGAAGCGCCCCCTTCCGCGACCACCATCTCAATGGCGTCCGGAAGAAGCTCGTCCGCATCGGCAGCCTGTCCCTGGACGCCGCCTTTGTCGATGGTTTCGATCACATCCTCTGAGTATTCGGTCTTGTCCACCTGGCCTTTTACAAATTCGATGACCTTATGCACCTCGGAATCTGAAATAAACGACCCCTGTACCCGCACAGGCTTTCCGCTGCCGATTGGACTGAACAGCATGTCCCCTTTGCCTACCAGCTTTTCCGCTCCGGACATATCCAGAATCGTTCTGGAGTCAAACTGAGAGGACACGGCAAAAGCAATCCGTGAAGGAATATTGGCCTTGATGACACCGGTAATGACATCCACGGACGGTCTCTGAGTCGCGACAATCAGATGCATGCCCGCGGCTCTCGCTTTCTGGGCCAGCTTGCAGATCGAATCCTCCACCTGGGAAGGCGCCGACATCATCAGATCCGCCAGCTCGTCAATGATAATGACAACCTGAGGCAGGAAGGCGTCCGGCTCTCCCCGTCCGGTTACCAGTTCGTTATAGCTTCCCAGATCCCGAACGCCCTCTTCCGCGAATTTCTTGTACCGCTTTTCCATTTCCGCTACCGCCCAGTTAAGCGCGGCCGCGGCCTTCGGCGGATCGGTCACCACCGGAATCAGAAGATGCGGAATTTCATTGTAGTTGGCAAGTTCCACGACCTTCGGATCGATCAGCACCAGTTTGACTTCCTCCGGTCTTGCCTTATATAGAATACTGGTGATAATACTGTTGACACATACGCTTTTTCCCGAACCGGTAGAGCCGGCAATCAGCAGATGGGGCATTCCTTTCAGATCCGCGACAACCGCTTTTCCGCTGATATCCTTTCCCACAGCAAAGGATATTTTGGATTCCGCCTGTTTAAACTCCGCGGAGTCGATAATCTCCCGGATGGTCACCATATTGACCTTATCATTTTCAACTTCAATGCCCACTGCGGCCTTTCCCGGAATCGGCGCCTCAATCCGGATACTCTTTGCTTCCAGATTCAGCGCGATGTCATCCGCCAGATTTACAATGCTTTTTACCTTAACGCCTACATTGGGGTGAATCTCATAACGAGTGACCGTCGGCCCCTGTGTCACCTTCACCACCTCCGCGTCAATGCGGAAATTATGGAGGGTTTCTTCCAGCTTCATGGCTCTGGCCCGCAGTTCTGAGCTTCCGGTTCGATCCTTTCTCGCTTTCGGCCTGTTCAGAAGGTCAAGCGGCGGGAACCGGTAATCCGCGAGAGGCTCCGCCTTGTCATTGATCTCATCCGGATCAAGTTCCGCGCTTTCGGCCTGGCTCTTTGTCATTTTCTCCGGAGGTTTTCTCCTGACAGGCGCGGCGGCAATCGTATCTGAATGCTCCTGCCGCGGTTCCGTTCTTTCTTCTGCCGTCTCCTCCTCATCGGGAAGCCCGGTTCCCGGCTGCGGCTGCAGTTCATGTCCATCCAGCCCGAAAGCAGGCTGCACGCCGTATGTACCGGCGGGTTCCGGTTCTTCCGAAAGTCCGTATCCGGAAGAAACCGATCCTTCATCCCCGAACAAATCATCGTTTTCCATATATGCCAGGATCTGTTTCTGTCCGCTGGAAATCCGTCCCGGCGTATAAGAGGTTTCTTCACCGCGCGCCCCGCGTTCTTCCCGCTTCAGCCGCTCCCGCAGAGGCGTGCGTTTTCTTTCCTTCTCCCGTTTTTCGGTTCCGTCTGTCAAAACGGGCTGTGTCTCTCCCCTGGATACCGGGCCGGACACCGGAAGTCTTTTAGACGCTTCCCGTTCTTCCTCCTCCCATTCCGCTTCTCTTCTGGCCTGTCTTTTTTCCGCGGCCCGCTCTGTGAATCTGGAAACCGGGGTATTGATAATCAGAAGCAAACAAATAATAATCACAACGACTGCAATCATATACAGGCCCGGGATTCCAAACGCCTTTACAATCAGGCTTCCCACATACATTCCCAAAAGCCCGCCGCTGTCCAGCACAATCCCGTCATTATAGTAGTCCACCGCGTCCGGAAGTCCGAATCCCAGCATCTGCGGATCCAGAAACCGGGCGGAGTTCAAAAATGCCGCCATCAGCAGAATGATAAACAGCAGCAGCAGCGCTTTTCTTCCAATATGAATCGTTTTTTTGGCAAACAGCAGAATGCCGTACAAAATCAGGTAGTAGGGAAACGCGTAGGCTACCGCTCCCAGGCATCCCTTGAAGAACTCAGACAGCGCTTCCCCCACCGCGCCTGCCGCATGAGTCTGGAACGCCACGGCGAGAAACGCGCCGACCGCAATGATCAGAATCGCCCAGATCTCGTCCCGTACATTCGGATCCATCCCCTTTTTTTCTGTCCGAGCCGCCTCCCGTCCCTTTGTATTTCTTTTTCCGGAACTGGCAGTTCTTCCGTTTTTTCGCTTTTTTTCTGTCATCGCTTACCCCTTCTTCCTGTATTCTGTGCAGAAAAAATCAACATATATTATAACACAATCCTAATGAAAAACATATAAAAATATAGGGAAAGGTTTTACAAAGTACGGCAGGTAGTGGTACAATAAAGACATTAAGCATTCAGGAGGAAAAAAGAAATGAACAAAAAACCGAATATCGCAATTGTAGGCGCCACCGGGGTCGTCGGCTCTACGTTCCTCAAGGTATTAGAGGAACGGGATTTCCCTTTTGAAAATATATACATGATGGCCTCTTCCAAATCCGCGGGAAAAACCGTCACATTTAAAGGAAAGGACTATGTTGTGGAAGAACTGAACGAACATTCTTTCGACAAGGACATTGATATCGCCCTCTTTTCCGCGGGCGGCGCTACCAGCGAAAAATACGCGCCTATCGCCGCGCAGCACGGTGTAACGGTCGTGGATAACAGCAGCGCCTGGAGAATGGATAAAGAAGTTCCCCTTGTTGTACCGGAGGTAAACCCCGCGGATATCGAATGGAACCACGGCATTATCGCAAACCCCAACTGCTCGACGATTCAGGCCATGGTTGTACTGAAGCCGCTTCATGACAAATACAAAATCAAGCGGGTGATTTACTCCACATACCAGGCAGTCTCCGGTTCCGGAGTCAAAGGAATCAGCGATCTGTCCGAGGGTCTTAAGGGAAACGACAAATGTGAAGCCTATCCTCATCCCATCGCGGGGAATTGTCTGCCCCACATAGATGTATTCCTCGACAACGGCTATACAAAAGAGGAAATGAAAATGATCAACGAAACCCATAAAATTCTCGGCGACGACAACATCAAGGTAACGGCGACCACAGTCCGCGTTCCGGTATTCGACTCTCACAGCGAGTCTATCAATATTGAATTCGAAAACCCCATCGACGTGGACGAGGTGCGGGAACTGCTGGCGAACTCTCCCGGCATCATTGTACAGGACGATCCGGCGAACAATGTATATCCTCTCGCGCGTGAAGCCGCAGGCACCAACGAGGTGTATGTAGGCCGCATCCGCAGAGATTATTCAGTTGATAATGGAATCAACCTGTGGGTCGTTGCGGACAATATCCGCAAAGGAGCCGCTACCAATGCGGTTCAGATCGCGGAGGAACTGATCAAATAAATTAAGTGAAAGGATGATGCAGCGTGACCTTGTTTAAAGGCGCCGGCACAGCTCTCGTCACCCCCTTTTCTGAAGGGCGCGTGGACTATGACAGACTGAAAGGTCTGCTGGACTGGCAGGTTTCTTCCGGGATTGACGCGATTGTAAGCTGCGGAACAACCGGAGAAGCATCAACACTTAATGATGAAGAACATATCCGTACGGTAACATTTACGGTAGATGCAGTAAAGAAAAAGGTGCCTGTCATCGCAGGCGCCGGAAGCAACGATACCGCCCACGCCGTATTTATGGCGCAGGCACTGGAAAACGCAGGCGCGGATGGCCTTCTGATGGTCACCCCCTACTATAATAAGTGTACACAGAAAGGACTTATGAAACACTACGAGAAAATTGCGGATTCGGTTGATATTCCAATCATTCTCTATTCCGTTCCCGGAAGGACTGGTGTGAACATAAGTCCTTCTTCTGTAAAGGAGCTTTCCGGACACCCCAATATCTGCGGGATCAAGGAAGCCAGCGGCAATATGTCTCAGGTTGTGGAAATCGCAAGATATGTGTCCGATGATTTCGCCCTTTATTCGGGAAACGACGACATGATCGTCCCGCCGCTTTCGGTCGGCGGCGTCGGAGCGATTTCCACGGTATCCAACATTATTCCTTCCGATACGAGCCGCATGATCCACAAATATCTTCGCGGCGATGTGAAGACAGCGAAGAAGATGCAGCTTGCCATGAAGCCTCTGATCGACGCGATGTTCATTGAAGTAAACCCGATCCCCGTAAAGGCGGCTCTTTCCATGATGGATAAGATCGCTCCCGAGTACCGCATGCCTCTGTGCGAAGCTTCCAATCTTTCCCTCTACGAGATTATGACACAGATGAAGGATTACGGTCTGATTCAGTAGCGGAATCTTATCTTCTCACAAAAAACTGCCGCGCCTGACTCTGCGCGGCAGTTTTTGGATCGTCCCGTTCCGGTTGTTTCTTTTTATTTCGCTTTTCTACTTACCGTCCTGCTGTATTCGCTGTAAACTTTTCTGCCCTTTATTTTCCGGTAAGCCCGCACTTTGTAATAATACCGTTTTCCCTTTTTCAATCCGGAATTCATATAGCTTCTGGAACGTTTCAAGGTCCGGATCCGCCGGTAGTTCCCGTTCTTTTTCTTTGCTCTGGAGACAACATATCCTGTGGCTCCGGCCACTTTCTTCCATTTTACTGTAATCTCCCGCCTGCCTGTCCGAATCCTGACAGATGGTTTTGCCGGGCGTACTTTCCTGAATTTTACAGACGACCACGCGCTGTATCTGGTCGTCCCTCCCGATTTGCGGTAAGCGCGCATTTTATAGTAATACGTTTTCCCCGTTGTAAGTCCGCGGTTTATGAACTTAAGCGCGGAGCCGCTTTTCACGGTCCGCACTTTCTTATAGGAACCGTTCTTTTTACGGGAACGGTAAATCTCATATCCGTGCGCTCCGATGGACTTGTTCCATTTCAGCGTCAGCGTTCTGTAATTGGTGTTAGAAATACGGATAGAAGGCTTTTTCAGAGGAATGGTACTGCTTCCTCCTTTGCTGAGTCCGTAATAAACCGCAATGACAGCCGCTTCCGCTTCTGCCATCTTTTTTAAATTGGCACTGCTGGACAGCCATTTCGCGGCAGCCAGGTTCGTGTGAAAGGAATGCTCCAGAATCATCCCCTTTGTTCCCACTGATTTGGAACCTCTGAGCACACCATAGTATTCGGTCCTCTTGTCTTTGTTCAGCCTCTGCCAGACCTGGTAACCCTGCTTTGTGTTCATCACAGACTCGATCGTCTGCCCCAGCATAATCGCCAGGGAATCCTTCGTATTCCCCTTCTGGGTAATAATCAGAGGGTAGTCTGTGGATTTGGATCCTGTGGCGTTGGAGTGAAGAGAGAGGAACAGATCATAACCCCTGGAGGCGGTTCCCCGTTCATATACGCCTAAATCCCTCCCCTGGGAGCTTCTGGTGGTATCCACCACAACATTCGCGTATTCTTCCAGTTCCCGCTTCAGCTCATTTTGCAGTTTCCATGTCATCTGCGATTCATAGTAGGATTTCAGAACCGGGCTGCGGTTTATTTTTCCGTAATGTCCGGCATCCAGCATAACAAATACATATCCGCTGCTTTTGTGAAAGCCTGCCTGCACCGTCGTGTCCTCTTCGGGATAAATAGTCCAGACAAAGGAACGGCCTGAGGATACGGGACCGCTTACTGTGCTGTCCGGTTCTTTTCCGTTTATCCGGATAAACGACACTCCGTAGCCTTTTGACGGTGTAACAATCACTTTCACGCCATTTTTCGCATCTTCTTCGGTCACAGACGAGGGATTCACGGAGACGGTTCCTCCCGCGCTCTGAGCCGCCTTTATCTGAAAGACCTCTTCGTCTCCCCCGCTCTCTACCGCAAACACGCCCGGAGCAAAGGGAGACATCGTTGCCGCCAGGATCGCGCAGAGAAGCAGACTGAAAATTCTGGCCGCAGTCTTCAATTTTCCTCACGCTCCTTATACCTTCTTTGTATAACCCTTTTTCAGATAAATCCAATATCCGTTGGTTTTAAGCTGTCCCCATTTGCCGTTCGACGTCTTTGCTTTCAGACGGTATATCCGGTTCTTCCTGACTTTCCCCATCGTTCTGGAACTGGTGCTGTAGCTCTTTCTCATACGCAGGCTGCTCACTTTGATGCGCACTCTCTGTGAAGTTTTTACCACTTTCGAAGAAGACACGGCTTTTGTACGCCCTCTCAGGTAAATCCAGTATCCGTTGGTTCTGAGCTGTCCCCATCTTCCATTTGAGGTTTTCGCTTTCAGGCGGTAAACCGTATTTTTCTTGGCTCTTCCTACAACCGTCCCTTTTGTGCTCGGACTTTTACGGATCTTCAGATTATTGTAAGTCACCTTTACTTTCTGTGAGGACTTGACAGTCTTTACGGAAGAGGAGCCGGAGCTTCCGGTTACCACTTTTGTGTATCCGTTTTTCAGATAAATCCAGTACCCGTTGGTTTTAAGCTGTCCCCATTTGCCGTCTCTTGTTTTCGCCTTCAGCTGATAGGTCTTATTCTTTTTCGCTTTTCCCATGCTTCTGGAGCTGGTACTGTAGCTTTTTCTCATGTTCAGGCTGCTTACCAGAACCTTGACTTTCTGGGAACTGCTTACAACCTTGGAAACGGAACTGCTTCCGGAACTTGTATTGGAAGAGGATGAGGATCCCGAGTCAATCGACGAACCCTCCGATCCGTCTTTTTCCATGCCATAGTAATCGGCGATTACTTTCGCTTCCGCCTCTGCCATTTTTTTCAGATTGGCATTACTGGAGAGCCATTTGGCGGCGGCAAGATTTGTATGGAAAGAATGTTCCAGAATCATGCCTTTTGTTCCGACTGCCTTGGATCCCCTCAGCACTCCGTAATATTCGGTCCGGTTGTCGCTGTTGAGCCGCTGCCATACTTTGTAGCTCTGTTTTGTATTCATTGTGTCTTCAATGGCTTTCCCCAGATTTTTCGCGAGCTTGTCCCCGGTATTGCCTCTTTGCGTAATGATCAGAGGATAATCCGTTGATTTGGAGGATACCGCGTTTGAATGAAGGGAAAGAAACAGATCATATCCCTTGGACGCGGTTCCGCGGTTATATACATTCAGATCCTTCGCCTGGCTTGTCCTGGTGACGCCTACCGCAAATCCGCTGTATTCCAGCAGTTCCGCTTTCAGATAGTTGTGGAGCGTCCACGCCATGTTGGATTCGTAATAGCTGGAATACACCGGGCTTCGATTGTACTTCCCGTAATGTCCGGCATCCAGCATGATTTTAATCTGCTTGGAAAAAACCGCTTTTACCGCATGAGGTTCCGCAACCCCACTGAGCGTATATGTACTTTTCGCGCCTACTGATTTTCCATCTACCTGCAGATCCGAAAGATAATATCCGCTTTTCGCTTTCGCGGTAATGGTCCTGCTTCCGTTCTCGGTTACATTGCCCGTCGCGGTAATGCTTCCCCTTGAAGAGGAATTTACGGAAGTTGAAATCTTATAATTTTCCAGTTTCGCGAACGCCGCAGCTACTGTCATGTCGCCTTCCACAGCAAAGCTTCCGGAAACGCTCTTGTACGGATTGGCAACCGCGACTTTCTTATCCCCGATCGTAATGGATACAATTTTATATCCGCTGGACGGTGTCACGGTATAAGAAATCGTTTCTCCTTCCGCAGCTTCGCTTTTTCCGGTTTTAATGGAACCGCCTCCGGATTCGATCCTGGTTCGAATCGGATATACAGCTTCCGTTCCGGAATCCGCTTCCGGCTGTGAAACTTCTTTTTTGGCCGCTTTCGCTTCCGCGGAGCTTTCCTCCTCAGGAAGAGATTCTTCCGCGGACTGTGCCGGTTCTTCTTCTGATTTTACTGCCACCTGCGGGTTCTGCGTCTGCGTTTCCGCGAATACAGTCGGCGCGGCTGAAAAAACCGTCAAGAACATGCAGAGAGCGGTCACGATGCTGAAAATTCTAGTTCTGTTCCTCATTATGTTTACCTCTTTTAATAAATAATAACCAGATATTAATATGAAAACGATTTTATTATACATGCAGGATCCGCAAAATTCAAGATTTTCGGTTACCCGAATCCGGATTTTGAGCAGAACTTTCTTCCATTTTTGATAATATATTATGTAAACCACAAGATATGCGGCTGGTTCATTGGTTATAACAAGCTTTCCTACATAAAAAAAGAGGATCCGGAGGATCCTCTTTTTACAATCATATCGTTTAAGCTTCGGAAGAAACAACTTCCTTGCCGTTGTAGTAATTGCAATTTGGGCAAACTCTATGTGGAAGTTTAGGCTCATGACACTGCGGGCAAATGGAAAGTCCCGGCGCTGTCATCTTCATATTCTGTGATCTTCTTTTGTCTCTTCTTGCTTTCGACGTTTTCCTCTTAGGTACTGCCATTTCTACACCTCCTTTTTGCTCATTTGTGTAAGTTTAGTTACAACTTCTCAATTATATAGTCCCGCGGACAAAATGTCAACCTTTTAATTGCCATTCTTTTCGATACTTCCGCGAAAGGACGCGATTAGACACGCGGTTTGCAGAGTCTGTAAGTATCTCTCGCGATCATCAGTTCCTCATTTGTCGGGATCAGAATGATTTTTACTCTGGAGTCGTCTCTGGAAATAATCATTTCCTTACCTCTTACTTTATTCTTTACAACGTCCAGTTTGATTCCCAGGTTGCCCAGGTCGTTGCAGATGATGTCTCTCATGGAAACGTCATTCTCACCAACGCCGGCCGTAAATACAATCGCGTCTACGCCGTTCATTTCCGCAATATAAGCGCCGATGTAGAATCTTACTTTATGAGCGAACACTTTGATCGCCAGCAGCGCTCTTTCGTTTCCTTCGGCAGCCGCGGCTTCCAGATCGCGGAAGTCGCTGGATACACCGGAAATACCCAGTACGCCGGATTTCTTGTTCAGGATTTCGTTGGCTTCACCCTGTGCCAGATGTTCTTTCTCTCTGATATAGGTAACGATTGCCGGGTCAATATCTCCGGATCTTGTTCCCATTACCAGACCCTCCAGCGGAGTGAATCCCATGGAAGTGTCGATGCACACGCCGCGCTTGATCGCGGATACGGAAGCCCCGTTGCCCAGGTGGCAAGTAATGATTTTCAGATCATTGATGTTTACGTTCAGAATATCGGAAGCCCTCTCCGCAACATATTTATGGCTGGTGCCGTGGAATCCGTATCTTCTGATTCCGTACTTTTCATAATACTCATACGGGATTGCGTAAATATAAGATTCCGGAGGCATAGTCTGATGAAATGCCGTATCAAATACCGCTACCATCGGAGTCTCCGGCATCAGTTCTCTGCATGCCGCGATTCCAAGAAGGTTCGGCGGATTGTGCAGCGGTGCAAGCTCTACGCACTCTTCCAGTGTCTTCAGTACCGCGTCGTCGATTACAACGGATTCCGCGTATTTTTCGCCCGCATGTACCACGCGGTGTCCAACAGCGCCGATTTCGCTCATATCTTTTACTACGCCGTGGTTTTCGTCAACAAGAGCATCCAGTACATGACCGATCGCATCTTTGTGGTCTGCCATCGGAGTAACCAGCTTGAACTTGTCCATACCGATCTTTTCATGGGTGATAACGGAACCTTCCATGCCGATCCGCTCTACCAGCCCTTTTGCTTCCAAAACTTCGTTAGTCATATCAAGTACCTGGTATTTCAGTGACGAACTACCGCAGTTGATAACTAAAACTTTCATTCAATCTTCCTCCATACTTTTATGATATTTTCTGCATAAGCTGCATGTTCGAAACAACAACATCTATTATAATCTTCTTTTCACAGTTTTTCAAGGATTTTCAGGCAGTTTGACAGGACACGGACGGGAATCGCATTTAGTCCTGCCCCATGTAGGGCCGCATCACATAATCACATCGCTTGTACAAATCCTCACCTGTCAGAACATTATAAAGATCTCCCGCCAGGATATCGTACTTCAGCAGTTCCGGAAGAGACTCCTCTTTATTGATGTTGGTAAGGACCGGAATCGCTGCGTGTTTTTTTATCTGCCGGAGCACCTGTTTTCCTTTGTCACCCGCCGCCAGAACTCTGGCGTAACAGCAGTCTTCAAACTCGGAAAGCCCCATCAGCATCTGACAGAGAATTCTCCGGATTCTGCTCTCCGGATACCGCTTTGTTTTCACCTGCTCCACAAATTGCTCCAGGCTGTCGCAGAGTCTTACCTGCGCCTTCATCCGGTTCTCCAGACCTTCTCCAACGGAATGGATTTCCGCCAGTTCCTGCGCGGAGCTGCGCAGCAGGATACTCCGTATCAATTCAAAATATCCGCTTATCTCGCGCCGCTGCGAAAAGGCTTCTTCTACCCTGGGGGGAATGCATTGTTTCCGTTCCACCGGACTCAAAAACCGGCGGATCGCGGTAGCGCTGGCAATCGTCCCGGAAGGAACACGGTCAAAGTACCCGCTTCCCTTTCGGTTTACCATAATCGGTTTTATGTTGCTTCCTTGCAATTTCAACTGTTTCAGGTATTCCAGCGCGAGAATATTATTCGGTGTTGTGGAAAGTTCCGCATATTCTTTTCCCAGGCACGCTTCCACGGAACGTTCCCTGGCCTTCGCGTATGAACATCCTTCTGACAGAAATTTCCTAAAACGTTCCCGGAAATCCGCGCTTTCTTCCGCCAGAAACTCCGCCATACGTTCCAGTTCGGGCAGGGTACCTTTCTCTCCTCCAAAGCCCATGTGCGTCACGCACCCCAGCCCGTCCAGAATTCCGACGCCCCCTCTGGCAAAGGCTTCGGCGCTGTTTACCGCATAGGCAAACGGCAGCTCCAGCACCAGATCCGCTCCGCACTGAACAGCGAGACGGCTCCTGGTCCATTTATCGAAGACAGCCGGTTCTCCCCGCTGCGTAAAATTTCCGCTCATGACAACGACGCAGGCCTCCGCTTCCGCCAGCTTTCTGCACTGCTTAAGATGATATAAATGTCCGTTGTGAAACGGATTATATTCCGCTATGATTCCTACAATATTCATGGAATTATCATACCACACACAGGGTCAGAAAGAAAGCGATCAGACCGGCAAAAATGCTGTGAGTCAGTTTGGTCAGCAGAAAATACGGCAGGGGCACACCCGACCCGGACAGCATGCTCATAGACTGGCCGATGATGGACAGTCCTCCCCAGGAAAGAATCATGGCAGCCAGGATGCAGATCCATTCAAAAGAAAGTCCCGCGCACTCTGACAGCGCGCCGCAGCCTACGGTCATTTCAAAGAATCCTTTGGCAGCCGCTTTTGCCGGCTGATAGGGAATCCATGAGAATGCTCCGCTCATATGAAGCAGATCCGTCAGGAACATAAACAGAACAATATAAGCCAGAATCACAGCCAGAGATTTAAAGGCCGACAGAATAGCTTCGGTAAACAGCTCCAGCAGATCACTGTTTTTTCGTTTTATCGGACGGGCAGATGACCGTTCTCCTCCGGAAAACAGCAGCGAGTAAAAAACACCGTTGATCATCGCTCCCAGATAGTGGGCCGCCGCGATTAATACTCCGGCAGAAGCGGAACCCAACATTCCTACTCCGACTGCTCCAATCATAAACGTGGGGCCGGACGTGCTGCAAAAGCTGATCATCCGCTTGGCTTCCCGGGGAGAAATCACATTCTCCCGTCTCATATCCCCGATAATCTTCGCTCCCATGGGATAGCCGGACAGCACGCTCATGGCAAAGGGAAAAAGACTGGGTCTTATCAGATTGACTGCCCCCATGTAGTTCAAAAAATTCGCGCAGATGAAAAAGGGCAGCAGCGCCGGAAGCACACTGGTAACCCAGAGGGAAATTCCCTTCTGCGCGGAATAGACAGCCACAGATGGAAACAACACCATGAAAAGGCAGCAGGCCGATGTAAGAGCGCCCGCGATTATGAAATTCCGTTTTTTCCGCTTCATAAACATCTCCATGATTCATGGTATTCCCAAAATCATGGAGATATGTATGGTTTTATTTTATTTCTTTTCTTGGCGGAAAGCCCATACCGCAGGCGAACATTGCTGCCCAAGACAGGAGCATGTTTGCCCATGGCTGCTGGCAGGAAGGCCTGGGGGCAAACATTGGTGTAAACACAGGTGGGTTGTTTGCCCGGAGACTTAAAATCTCCCTCTTTTCTCCGCGAATTTCACCTTATTGGAAGCAAGCGGGCAAACAAGTCGTGAAAAAAACAGGGGTTGTTTGCCCCTAGAGTGTATTCAGATGACTTTCGGGCAAACAGCACCGGGGGAAAAGGCAGGATGTTTGCCCGCACCTTCTTCATCAAATATAATCCCCGGATTTTTTTCAAAATCAGGACATTATACATTTATTTTTCTAATCTTCCCTTGATCCTTCCAGGATCTTTAGCCGAAATACCAGATCGTCAAAGTCATCGTCAAATTCCCCATCATTACAATGATAAATGTATTCATTTTTTCCTATCGTTTCTTTTATCATCGCTCCATTATCCATCCAATAATCCGTACTTCCACTCTCATGTTGCCAACAATTATACAGTGTTACAATCCCATTCTTACTTTTTCCTTTTATTTTTAAAGGCTTCTGTTCTATTTCGGTCCATAATTCCTGCCAGAAAACAAATCTTTCTCCGGTTTCACCGCATCCGGAATCAAGTTCGCCTTCCGTATCCATACAAATTCCCTGTCGCAAACTTGAATTAACAGAAATCAACTCAAGTTCAGCCTGAAAATTCTCCTCTACCTTAATATCATCCGCCATCAATAAGGTTTTTCCCTGATATTCGATTGGTTCACCTTTTGCCTCCGCGAATAATTCTATAAACTCGACCATCCATTTACCTCCTTACATGTCTATAGGGATCAATCTGTGCATGTTCATCCGGCCACACTTCTTTTAAATTTCGCTTCGCATTGCTCCCGCCTTTTCTGCGTGGTATTTTATGATGCAGTTCTTTCGATTTCCATTCTCCAGTTTCTTATTCCTCCCTTACTCCTTTCAGGATTTTCAACCGAAATACCAGATCGTCAAAGTCATCATCCCAGTCTCTATCATTGCAGTGATAAATATATTCATGCCTCCATATTCATTCTCTCTTCTCCTTGGCTGGAAGCCCCTACCGCAGGCAAACATTGCTGCCCAAAGCAGGGGGATGTTTGCCTGCGTCTGCTGGCAGGAAGGTCCGGGGGCAAACATGGGTGTAAACACAGGTAGGTTGTTTGCCCAGAGACTTAAAATTCCCCTCTTTTCTCCGCAAAATTCACCTTATTGGAAGCAAGCGGGCAAACAAGTCGTGAAAAAAACAGGGGATGTTTGCCCGCAGAGCAGCTTCAGACGACTTTCTGGCAAACAGCACCGGGGGAAAAGGCAGGATGTTTGCCCGCGTCTTCTTCATCTAATATAGTCCCTGTTTTTTCAAAATCAGGATCATATACAGATTAAATTTTACACATCACACTCATAACGGGTTATTAAATATTTCCCCTCTTTCGTCTTTTCCAGCGTAAAGATTGCGAATAAAAGATCCGGATCATAAAGTTCCACACATACTCTCATTTTATTCGGGCCTTCCTCATAGTAGGTATCCATAAAATCCCTCCCTGCTTGAGTTCTGATGATGATTTATACCATACTAAATCCAACCCCTGACATATGGAATATTTTACTGATAAGCACTACCAAACCGTGCATAATAACCGGAGAAGCACTCGGAATGATGATGACAAAGATGATATAGCCTGAAATGGAGAGTTTATCACCGTACCTTTTCTTCGCAACCGCAATGGCGATTACATTAATAACAATTATCAAAAGTAATCCTATCATTAATCCTGCCCGGTCATAATTTCCCATTTCTTTGAATATCAATAAAAATCTCAATTGAGAAATAATCCAGAAACTAATAATGAAATTCAGGAGCACAATAATCGGTACAACTTTTCTATGAAATGTATGCATTGGATTTCCCCCTGCGACAATATGCCGCCTATTCGATTGCTAAAACCAGTGACAGGAAGCTCCCCAGAGCAAATGGGATTACAACCGTTATTGCTGCCAGGTAAAGAATGCCAAGCCCATCTTCTTTCATGAATTTATCATGTATACGCCAGCACAAATAAATCAACATGCTTATTATCAAAATGTTCATGAGAAAGTAAACATACATCCACATGTCATATACATAATAAAATAAGCAATTGAATGTACCGGCAACAACACTGCCGATTGTAAGCAATGCCGTAGAATATTCCTTAAAAACAGCAGATTTATTTTTCATCGCAGCTTTTCCTCCTCTATAGGGTCCACATCTACTTCTTCTGCTGATGCACAATTTTTACTTCTTCCGCAAAGCTTCCATCCTTATTCTGAATAGTACAGGAATCAGCTCCGTCAATGGAATCTTCCTTTTTTAAAACTGCATTCCGAGGTTCTGCAATGTTATTGTCTTTGCCGAGTTCAATCGGACACGCATGAATGGGAAGCAGACCTTCCGCGTTGTTAATAACAATCGTGCCTTCGCCCGCCAGATTGATGGAAAGCTTTTTTCTTGCCTGTATTTTTGCTGTTAATGAAATATCCGTTCCTTCTGTGCTGTTTTCCGCGTATAATCGCGAATCCCCCACGATTTCCATATTACGAAAGGATTTAAAATATCCTCCTCTCATAACTATATCTTGTATAACAAGATCCTCATGGGTTCTCACTCCATCATCCAGGTTTAAAGATGCTACGGTGTCTGCTCCCTTTATTAATACGCTCCCGGCACTTGCAATTTCCCGCAATCGGTTTTCCCCACGAACTGTGATTTGAAATTCTTTCGATTCCGGATTCGGCGACAAGTGAATTTCGTGTTCTCCCTGATCTAAATTTTTCAGTTCAAGAGAGGAAACACCTTCCCTGCATACAATCCGTAAGTCTGAATCCGCTGTTCCGCTTAGAATTACGCCATCCTTTTTTATAAGAATGCGATGTCCATCTTCTTCCCAGGAATCTTCCTGTTCTGTAGCGGAAATATGAATCCCTTTGCAAACGTCATTGGTATCTCCTCCTGCACAGGCAGTTACGCTCAGAACAACAAGAATCACCATGCAACAAAATAATTTTCTTTTTAACATTTTTACAGGCTCCTCACACTTTATCATTCTATGGCAGACGTGTTTGAAACAAAATTTTTTCTTACCGGGATGTTTCACCATCTAGATTCCGCAGTAGCAAATAATACGTTCTTCATTTTGAACCATTTCTTTGGACATATCTTCCAGTTCTTGAAGAAGACCGATCAAATCGTTCTTTGGGTATTTTTCTTTCCAATCCGAAAGTTCAACATACTCATCTGCGCTTTGAAGTATTTTAATCCATTTTTCACAGGCATTCTGGATTTTTTTCGCATCCTCTTTTTTCGTAATCAGATTGATTCCATAGTAATCTACTTTTATGGAAAGTTCCGAAAAAGAAGGTGCCATACATTCCATAAGATCGTCTGGTATCCAACAGTACGCTATACGCTTATAAAGATCCGTTTCCACCTTATCCAACACATCCAGGCCTATTCTCGTCCAGTTTTTAGGTGCTAAATTCCTCTTTACCTTCAATAAGTAAAAATCATGCGGCTCGATTCTCTTCATTTTTGTTCCTCCCAAATGGTTGGTTATGGTTTCAACAGCTCCATGTTATCTTTCAGTTCCATTTCTTTCGCATAATCATATGGTGTTTTTCCATCCCCATCCTTGATTTGAATGTCTCCGCCATTTTCAATCAATAATTTCAGAATATCAACGCTTGGACTTTGCGCGGCAACATGCATAGGCGTATAATCACAATCCACATCCGCTATCATAGCGTTGATCGCACCCCCCTGCTTTACCAAATACCGCACACTTTTCAAATCACCAATCGCAATCGCATTTTTCAAAGCAGAACATCCTTTCGTGCTCAGATCCACCTTCTGTGTTTTTAATTCCTTCACAATCTGCCGGATTAACGCGTCATTCCTCCATTCAATGGCTCGTTCCAGAGTCGTTACAGTCGGTTTTGCCTCCTCCGCAAGCAGCCGTTCCACATGGGCTTCGGATGCCTCTTCCAGAACGCCGTCTCCCTGATTTTTCACATCATAGGGTATATCTCTTTTCAATAATTCCTGAAATACACTCTCGGTACAATCCGTATAGGCTGAATAACAATCCCATTCTGTCGGCTGATAGCCTTCCGCGAGAAGACACTGCACAGATTCCCGACTTCCAAAACTGCAGGCCGAGCTCCAGGTCCATTTTGGAAGGCATTCTCTCCCCTGCATCAGAAGATTCAGGTTCTCCTGTTTTCCTCCAATCGCGGCATAGGTTACTGCCTTATATCTGGATTCTGTAGCCTTTTTTTCCGGATCCAGTCCCTGTTCCAGAAAAAATTCCACCGCTTCCTTTGAGTTGCAAAGAGCCGCGATATGCAGCGGAGTCATGCCATAATCATCTCGAATATGAAACGAATAGCCTTCTTTTCGCATAGTTTCTAAGGTTTTCACATTACAAAACGCGGCGGCAAACAAGGTTACATCCTTTTTATCTTTCTCAGGCACACTTCCCTCCTGAACTGATTTCCGCAGGATTTGATCTTCACCGCGAATCGCTGCTTCCAGCGCGGAACTCTCCCCGCTTGATATCTTTTGACTCGTCAGCCATTCCAGCATCGGCGGAGCATACCAGTACCTCCATTCATTGTTTAAAACAGCATGCATAAGCTTGTCTGAGACTTCCGCGCCGACCGCAAGCAGACACTGAACCCGGCGCTTCGCGTCTGCCACACCGGGATGTACAAAAGCAAGAAACTCTTCCAGCGCTGGCTCTTCCCCAATATTCGCGCCACTTCCCCGTTTTATCAGTGCTTCTGTTACGCTCAGGCTTCGATTGCATACTGCTTCTGTCAGATAGAACCAATCTTCCTCCTTTTCCTGCTCTATCTCCACGTTTCCCTTTTCCAGCAGTTCTTGAATCACCCGATCATCGCTGCCACTGAAGGCAATCGCCAGAGCGCGCTCATCTTTGATTCTGAAAGGCGTGCTTTCAGAATAACCGAGTTTTCCCAGATCCAAATCCGGCTCCTGACGAAGCACTTCCCGCACACCTTGCAGATTGTTTCCCGTTACCGCTACATACATCTTCCACTTTTGTTCCTCTTTTTGCAGAAACCCGCAGCTTGTAAGGGACAAAAGGAGCACACTTCCAGAAAGAGCAATTGTTATCAAACGTTTCATTTCTTTTCCTCTTCATAATGCTTTGCAGCTGTCTGTTTCTATGAGAAATTATTTTTTCTCATATCCTATTCATATGCTTCCATACCCTGATTACGCCTTTTCTCTATAGCCATTACAGACGCACTATTCCCGGATTCTGAGCTTTTTATATCCACCTTTCGGATGTTCTGAGAAAAAAACAGGCGTTGAGCGTCGTTTAATGTTTGGAACTTTTTCTTCGATCAGCCAAAACAGTTCTTTTTTTATCAATGTTGGTCGAATATTTCCAATACATTCATAAGCTTCGTTCACCCAGGCAAGTTGTTCAATCCCCTCTTTATTTAATGTCATCTGGTAAACTTCGAAGTCTCCATTCAGATAAAACTCCCAGTCCGGCATGTAATCTTCACCCTCATCATCATCCTCCTCATCATCAATATCACTGTCTTCTGGCTCATCCCACACCCACTTTACATAGCCGGTATCCGCATCCTGCAGCCATATATGTTCCTCGGGTTTGTCAAAAGGCATAAAGCTTTCCGGCGGCAGAACATGATCCGCACCCCATAATCTCCAGGCAATCGGATCGTCAGGGTTATTTTTTGCATAGGCCGGGCGAAAAAATTCTTTTTCTATTCCGCAGGAAATCAGATACTCATATAGTTGTGGTGACAGATAGCTTTCAAAATCCGGCGTATTCGCTCCGGCCGGCCGCATCGCAAATTCTTTCCCTGTATTCGCCGGGAGTTTGATATAAATAGGGGCTTTTGGATGCCATTGACCCAATACCGAACTGACCGTTTCCAGACAGTCATACTTTTCTTCATTCCATCCATCATAATAATAGCACTGTTTCATAAACGTCAGAATAAATGCCTCCGCTTTAAAAAAGTCTTCCTCATCGTATTCTATATTTCCATATACTACAATATCAAACTGTTCCTTATACCTCTCATGGAATCGCCAGAAGTCCTCATATTTCCCATCCTTGCTTGTGATTTTATAACCATGCGGCCGTTTCCTCCGTACATGGTATTTCTGAAATTCTTCATCAAATGCATCCACAATTCTTCTATCCGATTGTGAGAAATTTTCCATTTCTTCATCATCCAGTACGCCTCTGGGTCTTATTTCAATATCAAGACAAATATGCATCGCATCTCCTCTCAGTGTGAACTCCCAGGGAAGTTCTCTTTACTTTTTTACTACATAGGGTCCTGACACGTCTGCTCCGCTGTCTACCTCCGTCATATCGGTTCTTCTGGTTCAGAATGGCGGTTCTGCCTTTCTTCTTCTCGTAGCCGTTCAGACGGTTTGATACGTTTTTTCATTCTCAATCAGGCATAACCCAAAATACAATCGCTAAGATCAATAGGCATGTCAACAGGGGATTTTGTATACTTAACTCAAACACACGTTTTAAAATATAACGTATCAAATTCTTTTTGTCCCCTGAATATTTTTCTTTTTTAACCTTTTTGACTTCTAAAATAAAATCAATCATCAAATAAGAAATTAACAGCAATAAGACTATACTTTCAATTATCATCTTCATTTCTGCTTACCTGTGTCTGCTTTTTCACAAAACAGTTTTTTTATACGGTATCTTATGAAAACAAAACTCAATCCGGCAGCACAAAGAAAGGCCCCTATCATAACATACCGTGCGTTCAAATTCTGCCCTCCTCCTGATTGCAGATACCAACTCCATAACCGATTGTATAAAAACGTAACCATAAAAATATTAATCGCACAAACCGCCCACCATAAATAATTGTAAATCAAAACCAATGACAAGGAGAGGAACCAAAACACCAGAACTGTCGTTTCCCGCAGGAAGAACTCTGCCATATTAAGTTCCCCTCCCAATAGAAAAAGATCTCCCACTACAAGAGCCGCCATGCAAATCAGATTGCTTGTATAAAGTTCCGCTATCATAGTGCTTTCCCTCTTAGCTCTTGCTTTTACACGCTCAATACTTTTGAACTGTAAAAATGGTGGAAGTATTCCACATAAAATAAATACCCAGTAATCTCCTTCTACCGTCATTAATCCCACGTCAAAAATTTTACAGAAAAATATATTGTTACATCCAAACAGCCAAACAAATTGCATAATTGTCAATGGATTCCATTTTTTGAAAATCCGCTCAGATGAGTTGCTTCTCGACTTTGTTTTCATAGCTTCTTTTCTGTGTGCCTTTCTTCGTGTAATATCGAATCCTTATCAATCCCCAACCTCCACCTCGAAACCCTTTCTTAAATTTTCCATAAAACCATCTTGGATCAGAAACTATATGGCTTATTAAGCGAGACTTCACTGTATCTTTCACTACTAACTTCAAAGCTTTCTTAATCCCTCTATTTATTATTTTTTTTGCTACTTTTTTGCCTAATTTAAGCGTGCTATACCATCCATATGTTCTTTCAATTGCACATAACAACCAGTAAGTTGTTCTACACTGATTTACATTGTAATACCTAACCTTCTTATGTCCACTCGGATCCACATAATTCACCGGATTATTCGCACAATATGCATATAAATGCAACGTATCCGGCTCCGTTTGTTTCCCACGATAGGTATCCTGTGTCAGGAATCGTCCATCTTCCGGGTTATAGAATCTGGCATTGTAATAATACAACCCCGTCTCTTTATCATACACCTGCCCGGTATAACAAATCTCATTATCAAATTCAGTTCCGATCCGAATATCCGTATTCCCGAATTCATCATATTCATAAGCCGCAGCGACTGTTCCGCCATCATCAATAAGACTGGATGTGCTTCCGCGAGTATCCTGATTATATAGATACCATTCATCGCTATTTGTACTTTTTCTTGATGTAAACATAATTTCTCCATCCAGGCCAACCAGGTTAACAGTGTCCATCTGTTCATCTTCATCCATCGTATACAATAAGCTGTCATCCTGGTAATAGTAATTCCGAACGCTGCTTTCTGCTCCCTTCGTCTCTTCTTTCCGAATCCGCTGTCCCTCTCCGTTATACCGATTCTTCTGATTCAGGAGGGCGGTTCCGTCTTTCTCTTTCTCATAGCCGGTCAGACGATTGGCCGCGTTATAGGTCATTCATGCCATACTGCTGCGCATAATATTTCCTGTTTACTTTTGTAACATCATATAAACGGTCTTTTTCATCTCCATGATAATATTGAACCGGAATACCATGTTCATCAAAGCACAGTGTAATGCTGTCCACTTCGTTCCACATGAAGTAACTCGAATAATCAATCTTCTTCGGTTTCCCATTTTGATAGGTAACCCATTCTTTTTGATATTCTACGCGTCTTTTTATCGTATCTATCTTTAACCCTGGCCTGTCTTTATGACACAAAATCTGTCTTTTACAGTATGGTTGTTCTCCCATATATTGACATACCGTAAATAATTCTATTCTTTCATAGACCTCGTCCATATCCCCCCGATGGAGAGGCACCTGAACTCCGATTTCAATATCCCCCCTTCGTTCGATAAACTCCGCGCTGACGCACTCTTTTCGTGCCGGTTTCTCCGGAGTATCATCTTCAAATTCTTTTACCAAAATAAGCTGGTCTTTTTCATAACCATATTCATAAGAAATCTTACTTTTCTTTGTAACTCTTTTTAACAGGGTTCCCCTGTTGCATCCACCAACAGCAAAAGTTTCATAGAGGAAAGGACAGTAATATCCCCGAAATACGGAGTATCCCCCTGAGGCATATTCTTTTTTTGTGACAAGTTCTAAACTTTTCTCATAAAGTTCATATCTCCTTTTTTCTATTCCCAGATAATAGAGTTGCGCTAACTGTTTCAGTTCTTCAAAAATCTGAGATTTTTCCGTTTCAAAAGATTCTAATCGAAAGGATTCAAAATCAATATCAAAAAGTTTCATTTCTTTTCCTCCTCACTCCTCCTAAAAGTTTAAAAAGGTGCTTTTGCATTTAAAGCCTTAAGAGCAGCTTTTAATCTTCCAACTGCAGAATCCACTTTTTCTGTCTTTTCGTCCTTGTTTTTTCCCTTTTTATACGCGTTTTTTAAACGATCATTTACCAGTGCAAAATATACTTTCCTATGCAGTCTTTTATGTAGCCCTGTTTTTAATCTAATCCTATTCCGTGAATCATCAATTTCATGGTCTGTCTTATTTACATAATAGTTCCTTGCAGCCTGAGCGGATCTATGATGTTTTGCTACGATATGGTGATCCTCCGTATTTGATTTGTATTTGGGTTTCTTTTTTACTCTTGCAAAGCTGGCCATAACACCCTTGCACAACTTCTTCCAGGAATTTTTGGTACTCCTACTCACACTTTTATATTTCCTTTGTATACTGTCCACTGCTGATTGCCACGACTTTTGAAAATCTTTCGTTGTTGTGTAATAGCAAATTGTTACAAGGAAAATCGTTGTACCATACATGACAATCGGTAGTGCAGCATGTCCACTCGGATCCACATAATTCACCGGATTATTCGCACAGTACGCATACAGATGCAGCGTATCCGGTTCCATATTTTCTCCACGATACGTATCCTGGGTCAAAAATCTTCCGTCTTCCGGATCATAAAACCTGGCGTTATAGTAATACAGCCTCGTCTCTTTATCATACACCTGCCCGGTATAGCAAATCTCATTGTCAAATTCCGTTCCGATCCGAATATCCGTATTCCCAAACGCATCGTATTCATAAGCTGCTGCTGCAGTTCCGCCATCATCAATCAGACTGGACGTACTTCCGCGAGTATCCTTGTTGTACAGATACCAGGCTTCGCTGCTTCCGGTGCCTCTTGCTGTCGCGATTACATTGTCTTCCCGGCCCAGCAGGTTGAAACTGTCTCGCTGGTTCTCTCCATCTGTCGTATACAGCACCTTGCCGTCCTGATAATAGTAGTTCCGAACGCTGCTTTCCGTCCCTTTCGTCTCTTCTTTCCGAATCCGCTGTCCCTCTCCGTTATACCGATTCTTCTGATTCAGGAGGGTGGCTCCGTCTTTCTCCTTCTCGTAGTCGGTCAGACGGTTCGCCGCGTCATAGTTCATGGTAACCGTTTCCCCACTTGCACTGCTCGTTTTTCCGGTCTGATTGCCGTTCCGGTCATAGGTATAGGTTTCCGTGGCGCGCACCTGCCATTCTCCCGTATCATCCTGTTCCTCCGTTTCTATCAGGAACAGCTGATTCAGCCCGTTATAATGGTAATCCAACAACAGGCCTTCCGGTGTCAATTCCTTGTCACGGTTCCCTGCCAAATCATAGGTGTACTCAGTCGTTCCGCTGCCTGCCCCTCCTTCCGTATGATCGATCACTTCCGCTTTTGTCAGCCTTCCGTTCTTATCATAAGTGTAGTTCTTGGTGCAGTCCAGCTCCTTTCCGTCCGCTGCCGCGTAATGGCTGATGATCCGCTCCTGAAGGATGTTGCTGTTCTTGTCATAGGTATAGCCATAGGACTCTTTCACTTCCCCGTCCTTGCTGTCCGTGTAGGTCATCTTCGTCACCCGGCCGAAATCATCATAGGTGTATTCCCGCAGAATATGGTCCGAACCGCCTTCCGCGAAGCCGTAGTAGTCCTTCATCTTGGTCACCCGGCCGAAATCATCGTAGACATATTCTCGAAGCTTCTTTCCCAGAAGCCCGCCTTTGGCGGTAATGGTCTTCAGATAGTCGTCATTGTCATAGGTATAGGTCAGTCCAGTGATACCGTCCTTAGCAAAAGCATAGTCTACGCCGGTCACCTTTCCTTCCGTATCATAGGTATAGGAAATCTTCTTCTGCGCGATCTGTTCCTGGGTCGGAAGTTCCCCTCCGTCCCACTCTGCCATGCTGGTCAGACGGTTCTGCGGATCATAGGCGTATACCGTAGTCCGGTACAACGTCCGGACGCCGTCTTTGACTTCGTAGTCACACATCCGGGTGACATTGCCGTTAACATCGTAGGTGTAGGCAGTCTCCAGGGTCTGCGTCTTTGCTCCGTCCACCGTCTCGTAATACTGCACTTTCGCCACCCGGTCGCTAATATCATACTCGTAGGTAACCGAATTCCCTTTGGCTTCCTTTTTCTCGCTGAGCCGACCTTTCTCGTCATAGGTATAGAGGCTCTGAATAGACTGATCTTCTCCGTCCTTTTTGTAATGGTCGGTGATTTCCAGTTCCTGTCCTTCTTCGTTGGTCACTGTCTCACTGAGGTTTTCTTTGGCATCCGTCGTCTTCACGCTGGTCCGCAGTTCCCCATTCACATAGACCTCTTTGGTATCAAAGGCCGTTTTTCCGCCTTCCGGCACCGTCACCAGGTTCAGTTCTCCTTTGGAGTCATACCCATATTTTGTGGTATTCCCCATAGCATCCGTATTGGAAGTTTCTTTTCCGCTGCTATCATAGGTTGCGGTGGTTACAATCGAATCCTCTGCAATCCGCCATGCTCCGTCCTGAAAGGCTGGCTTCTGTACGGTAGCCAGGATATTTCCGTTTTTGTCCGGCACCTTCAGGGTCAGAAGACCGTCTTCCGCGTCTGCCTGTTTCCCCGCCTCATAGGTTCCCAGTTCCGTTCCATACGCATCGTACAGGGTATCGGTGTAGAGCCCGTTTTCCTTCGCCCGAATCGTATTTCCTGCCCCGTCCTGATAAGTCTGGGAAAGAAGATCTCCCTCCTGATCCCGTTCTTCGGTCCGATACGCATTCTCCACCAGCCTGGTTCCGGTTCCATCGCTTGCGTGAATCAGCACACTTTCATAGCCGTAACTGGTTGTAAATACCTGGATTTTTCCATTGTCATTGACGGTTCGGGTTGCCTGACGGTTCCGTTTGTCATAGGTATAGGTGGTCACTGTGGTGCGGGTCTGGCTGCCGTCACTGGTTGTCACTGTCTCGCTAAGCAGTGTGCCGTTGTCATCATACGTGTTTTCCGTTACGGTTGTCACCGCTCCTTCTACGGAGGTTTCCTTCACGGCTCGACCGAAGCTGTCATATTCCGTTGTCACAGAACTATCCACATCCGCCGCTCCTAAGGTCTTCGATGCCGCGCCGCTGCGGCTTACCACGGATGTCTCCTGCCCCATGGCGTCATAGGTGGTTACGGTTTCCGTCTTGCGGCTTCCGCAGATTTCGGTTTCCGTTTCTGTCTTGTTTCCTTCGCTGTCGTAGGCATAAGTGTAGGAGGTAGTCCGGATTTCTTCTCCCGCTTCCGGATCGCCGAAGTACTCGGTTTCCGTCTCCAGCTCTCCGGCAAATTCTTCATCCTCCTCATCCTCATAATAATCGCTGACAATCGTCACATCCTCGAACGCGTCATAATCCTCGATTTCATTGCCCCATTCGTCGTATTCATAATAGTGTTCCTCCATCACATCACCGTCTACATCTAAGGTTTCTTCATGATAGATGAGATCCTGAATATCCAGATCCGAGGTGTCCGCGTAATAGGTGTAATTCGCGGTGCTGCCGTCTTCGGAAACCACTGTTGTCTCATTGCGACGCTCGCCTAGGTCAGTCCATTCTCTGTGATTCGTTTCGGTTCCCCGAATAACGCCATCCTCTCCAATGGCATAAGCCATGGTATTCCAGGAACTGAAAATACAGATTCCATCCTCATAGACATACTCGGTTTCCTTGCCATTGGCATTGATATCTTTCAGACAATAGCCGGTAGAATCCTCGTAATAACCGCTGGTCTTGGAAAGTTCTTTTCCCCCGGTCAGAAATCCGGTTCCTTCAAACCGGGTTATCTCAGTTTTGGTCTGATGTTCTTCCGCGTCGCTGTAGACAAAGGACAGACCCTCCTGATCCGGGTAGACCGCCTCCGTGACTTTCTCATTGGTATATTCCAGTGTATAGGAGTTTTCTTCCGCGTCCGTGATGGTCTTTACATTGGGATTTTCCGCACTATCATACTCATAGATGTATGAGATGCTCTTTCCGTCTTTTCCCGTAGCAATGACCTCCGTCAGCAGGCTGTGTTCTCCCTGCTTTTCATACTGATATTCCCGTTTGCTGCCATCCGGCAGTTTGATCTGTTTGATCAGCAGCATATCGGTGGACTTATCCTTCGGATCTCCGTTCTCATAGACAAACTCCACGGCAAGACCCCGGTTGGTCGTCGCCTTCTTCAGCAGTCCGCGTTCCCCTTCATACTCAAAGAGCAGGAAGGAGCCGTTAGGTTCGGTCAGATAGACCAGCTGGCCGCCTCCGTTAAAGCGGTATTCCAGATTGTCTTTGTTCCGCATGGTGTACTGGCTGGCGACTTCCACCGTCCGCATGGTGTCTTCTTCGGCGGTTCCAACCTTCCGTTCCGGCACCTGAACCTTCTCCGTTTTGCTCTCTTCCGTCAGGGTAAGATATTCCCCCGCCTGGGATATATAGGTCTGCGCTTTTTTCGGATCCGTACTTCTGGTAAAGCGGAAGATACTTCCGGTGCTGTCTTTGAATACCACATTGTCGAAAGACTCTGCCTTCTCATCATAAACATTCAGAAGCTGCAGGTCGTAGTTGTGGGTCCATCCCAGTCCAAAGGCGGATTTCTGGCTGGACTGGCTGTTGTACGTCCTGGTCAGATCGACCGCCAGCTTTTCATTGGGAAGCTCCGCGTCCGTCTGCTGGTACACAAAATTTCCGCCGCTCTTTTCCACGCTGCCGCTTCCCACCGGGTTGTTAAACTCCTCGTACTGCCAGTAGTCCTGCAGTCCCAGCCGCTTGGTATGTTCATTGTAATCTAAAAGCTTTCCGCTGATGAGTTCCGACGGCGCGCTTTCGGAAATCACGTTTCCATTGGCGTCCCGCTCTACTACGGTAATCCGATAATAGAACGGTTTTCCGTAATTCACGTTGATCTCGCTGTAATAACCGGCTTTTACATGCTCTGCCGCCAGCGTCTTTCTGGACGGGGTAAAGTCTTTTTCCGTACTGTGGTAGATATTGTAACTCAGGCTGTCGTCTCCTTCCGGCAGCAGGTTGTCCCAATACAGGTAGGCCCGGTCGTTGAGCTGATGCTTCATAGAGCCGGACTGAGGCAGATAGTTGTACAGGCTGCTGACGGTAAAGGATTCCTCCTCAATGGTATCCAGTTCCAGCACAACCGGCTGCATCACTGCTTCTGCTTCCAGGCTCACTCGAATCGTAAAGGTATTGGCATACGCGGCTTCCGGCAGCAGATCCGCTACCCGGATGGTTTTCCCCGGCATTGCCGTCTGATAGCTTCCATCCTCCGCTTTCACTTCATAGGAAGCACCCGGCTGGGATGCCTGCAGGCGAATGGATACGGTATCTTGATCCACCTTCACCGTCTGTTCCATGCCGGTGGCCGCGGTTTCTCCGAAGGACACGTTCTTTTGCAGATCATTTTCCCGTACATCCCGGCTGTAGGAAAGTTCCCCGTCCCCATCCTGATGAATGGCTAAAATCCGGTGCGCTTTCTCATCCTGATAGGCAGAAAAGTCCCGATTCAGGCATGTGTTTTCCCCTTCTGTCTTCTGGTTGTCCACATACCAGGTTGTGGTTCCCTTACTTAAATCCATGGATTCCTTTGCCGTCAGTTCCAGCTTCTTTGTGTCCGCGGACAGGGTAAAGGTCGGACTCTGAGAATCCTGCTCCCAGAACGGTCGTTTGATGGTAAGGGAAGCCGGGAGAATCCGGATATATGCTTCCTGGCTGTCCTTTTGGAAGGTATGGGTTGCTTCGCTGCGGTTTCCGGCCCGGTCCGTCACTTCCAGCTTCACCTGATAGTCGGTACCTTCCGCAAATTCCGCGCCGGTCAGATCCAGAATCCCCAGTTCACCCTCCGTTACCGCCCGGGTTCCTTTTTTAAATTCCTTCCAGGCATCTTCGCCTGCGGAGGCCTTCTTCCAGGAAAGGGTCCAGCCTTTCAGCCAGGCATCCTTCGCCGTTCCGACAATCCGTCCCCGTTTCATGGCGGAAATGGCGGCCTCCGGAGCGGTCGCGTCATAAATCACAGTAAGGGAAGCAGTCTCGGTAGCGACACCGGCCCGGTCAACCCCTCGTACCAAAAGCGTCTGTTCCCCCTGTTTGGAAAGGTCGATGGAAAACGTACCCGATGGTTTGCCGGAATCTTCCACATCCTTCCACTCGGTCTCGCCCTCCATCTGATACTGCATTTTGGCGATCTCCGCGCCATTGTCAAACTTCCATTCCACGGTCAGGTTCTTTTCCCGAACCGGATCCGCGTAGACTTCCGGCGCGGCAAGAGGGTTCTGAATCTGTACGTCATAGCTTCCCGTTCCCGTCAGGCCCGAAGAGTCTTTCACCTCCGCTTTGAGCCGGTAGGCGCCGTTTGGATTCTCTGTGGTATCCCATTCCACATTGGCGGCCTGCCGCAGATCCGTCCGCAGAGTCCGGACGTACTCTTCCTGTTCCTGTGTCTTCCCGTCTTTCGTTTCGGTCACGATCCGGTACAGCTTCAGGCTGGCGTCTTTCAGCGGGCTTCCCGTTCCATCCAGCTCCGCCTGAATGGTCACCACGTCTTTCACGTCCGTAATCGCGTTTCCGGTACTGTGGGAAAGCACCTGAATCGTCGCGGTGGGATCCGTATTGTCCCGGTTGTATGCCATGGTTTTTACCGCGCTGTTTCCCGCTGTATCCTTAGCTCGCAACCCATACTGCGGGCAAACATTACTGCCCAAAACAGGGTGCTGTTTGCCCGTGACTGCTGGCAGGAAGACCTGGAGGCAAACATTGGTGTAAACACAGGTGGGTTGTTTGCCCGGAGACTTAAAATCTCCCTCTTTTCTCCGCGAAATTCACCTTATTGGAAGCAAGCGGGCAAACAAGTCGCGAAAAAAACAGGGGATGTTTGCCCGCAGAGCATCTTCAGACGACTTCCGGGCAAACAGCACCGGGAGAAAAGGCAGGATGTTTGCCCGCACCTTCTTCATCAAATATAATCCCTGGGATTTTTTCAAAATCAGGACATTATACATTTATTTTTCTAATCCTCCCTCGATCCTTCCAGGATCTTCAACCGGAATACCAGATCGTCAAAGTCATCATCCCAGTCTCTATCATTACAATGATAAATATATTCATTTTTCCCTACCGTTTCTTTTATCATTGCCCCATTGTTGACCCAGGATTCCTGACAGCCTTCCCACTCCCAGCTATTATATATCAGCAAGATTCCATTTTTGCTCTCCCCCTTTATTAGGATTGCTCCCTCGTTTAATTCAGTCCATAATTCCTGCCAGAAAATATGCTTTGGCCCAATCAATCCATCCCCTGCATCAATTTTTCCTTTTGTCCGAACGCTAATTCCCTGTCTCCATTGAGAGTCCACAGAAATCAACTCGATCTCCGCTTTAAAATGCTTATCAATTTTTACTCTATCCGCCCGGATTAATTCTTGTCCCTTATATTTAACGGGCTTTCCTTCCGCTTCATCTAGTAATTCTGACAGATCTATCATTTTTACCTCCTTACATGTCTATAGCGATCAATCTGCGCATGCTCGTCCGGCCACACTTCTTTTAAATTTCGCTTCGCATTGCTCCCGCCTTTTCTGCGTGGTATTTTATGGTGTAATTCCATAGATTCCCATTTCCCAGTTTCTTCATTGTATCTCTGCGGAGCCTTTCCCTGCTTCATTCTTTTCAAATTTCGTTTTGAATAGCCCTCCTTTTTAGATGGAAAAGGGCAGCTACGCCTTTCTCAACATATAGCTGCGCAGCCACCCTCTCCGCTTTCCTAATCCTCCCTCGATCCTTCCAGGATCTTCAACCGGAATACCAGATCGTCAAAGTCATCGTCAAATTCTCCATCATTACAATGGTAAATGTATTCATTCTTGTCTACTTCTTTTTTTATCATGGCTGCATTTGACATCCCACATTGCATCTGACCATCTCCAAGATCCCAACAATTTGATATCCACAATAATCCATTTTCGGAGACACCTTTTATTTCATAATACTGTTCTATGTCCTTTTCCCAAAGTTCTTCCCAAAAAATATGTTCTTTTCCTTCTCCAAAATCTGATTTTAATGTCCCTTTCGTGGCAATTCTAATTCCCTGTCTCCAATCTGAATTTGTAGAGAGAATGCCTATTTTTACTCTGAAATAATTCTTCACATGCAATTCATCTTCTAGTAACAAAACCTTTCCTTTATAAACAATTTGCGCATTACTATTTTCGAAAAATAAATCTTCAAAACAACAAGTCATTTTATTATCTCCCCTTTAATCTTCTGAAATTATCTATCTCAGAATGTTCATCAGACCACACTTCTTTTAAATTTTGCTTCGCATCGCTCCCGCCTTTTCTGCGTGGTATCTTATGATGAAGTTCTTTAGACTCCAACTTTCCATTTCTATATCTTTGCGGAGCCTTTCCCTGCTTCATTCTTTTCAAGTTTCGTTTTGAATAACCTTTAGGATTATTCGCTGCCTGATTTTTCCAATACCGACTCCTTACCGTAGACCAGGCAGGTTTCTTCCCTTTACTGGTTTTCTTTGTAATAGAGTCTCCTACGTTCCACCCTTTTCTCCTCTTCTTCGGAGCTGATACCTTTTTCTTAACAACCCGCTTCTGGGAAGCTTTTAGTCTGCTCGGCTTATAGCTGCGGGGGCCATCATACTCTTTCTTTTTGGTTTAAAAAGGACAGCTGCGCCTTTCTCAACATGCAATCGCGCAGCTACCCTTTCAGCCTTCCTTTGTCTCTTCCAGGAGCTTTAGCCGGAATATCCGATCGTCAAAGTCATTTCAAGTGATCAATCAAATCTTCTTTCACTTCCTCCATAATAGATAACCTATTCGAATATTGCTGAATCTTTTCCTGTAGCACAACCAACAATTGAACAATATTGGGATTCTCCAACTGTTCACTTTTCTTTTTAATCAGCTCACAAACTTCCTTCTGCACTTCATAATTTCCCTGATACAGAAGGGGCGCGACTTCTAAAATCTGCTCAGTCGTAAGGCGCAAATTAGCTAAACAGTGAATCAGAGTTCCCCTTTTATTTTTCAGTTCCTCTTTTGAAATCAAACTCAAAAGAGTTGGTACTGCCATATCACATCCTATGTCACTCAATAGTAATGCAATTCGATTTCTTAGTATAGAATCATCTGTAGTTTCCAAAGTAGTTATCAAATCAGAAAGATTCTCTTCATTGATGCTTTCTAACTTTATTTTTGTCAAAATCTCTTCAAACGTTGTTTGTTTTAATACCTCAATGATTTTTTTACTTTCCATTACAAAGATATACTCCTTTGCTCTTTTAATAGATATATAAAATATTCCGCAGCCACTCTGCGGCGTTTTTTTCTATGAAACAGATTGTATCGCAATTTCGGGTTTGCTTCACATTCACTTCATAAATTCTTTTCGCTTTCTTCATATTTATATTATCTGATAATTCCATTAATTTTGCAACCCTAAAGGATTATGTTTTTTATGTTTATTTTCCCATTCCCCACGCACAAAAAAAGACATCTTCTGCGATGTCTTTTTTCTCTATCTTTATTCGTTTTACGCTTTCACGATTTCTGCTCAGTCACGTTCCGAATCCGGATGCTCCTCATTTTCCGACGGCAGGATCTCATCCTGACCGTTTTCGGTACGGTAGGCCATTTCTTTGATTTCTTCCCGGTTGCTGGAAAGCGTCTCATTGATATCGTTGAAGGTCTTTTCGATCGATCCGAACATATCTCCGAAATAAAGCGCGTTCAGATGATCCATCTTTTCCTGGAAGTTGAACAGAATGCTGTCCACATAATCATAGGTACTCATCTTAAGCTGCTTTGCGGTTTCCTCGGTTACCCGCATCAGCTCGTCCGCTCTCAGCTTTGCCTTAACGGTGATATCGTCATTTTCCACCAGGGCTTCCGCCTGCCGCTTGGCGTCGGCAATAACCGCCTCATATTCCTTCTTCGCTTCCGCGATAATCCGTTCTCTCTCGTTTTTAATCCACTGAGCCTGCTGAATTTCATCCGGCAGCTCCAGCCGGATTTCCCTTACGATTTCCAAAAGTTCCTGCGCATCGACCATAATTTTTCCTGTCAGCGGAAATCCCGACGCGGTATCTACGATTTCTTCAATTTCTTCTAACAGATCTAATACCTTCATTCTGTCCTCCCCTAAACCTTTCTTTTCTTATCCATATATTCCAAAATGATTTCCGGAATCAGTCCGTCCACGCATCCGTTCAAAGAATGTACCTCTTTAATCATACTGGAGCTGATAAACGAATAATTGGGATTCGTCATTAAAAAGATCGTTTCCACATTATCCCGGTAAAGTCTCGCGTTCATCTGCGCCATCTGGATCTCGTATTCAAAATCCGTAGTAGCACGAAGGCCTCTGACTACTACATCAAACTTGTTTTCATTTACATAGTCCGCTAAAAGCCCGGAGAAATGATCCACTTCCACATTGGGAAGATCCTTCGTCGCCTCGCGGATCATCTCTTCCCGTTCCTCCAGTGTAAACATGGATTTCTTGGAAGGATTGAAGATCACTCCGATCACCAGTTTGTCGTACAGCTTTGACGCTCTTGTAATAATATCCATATGTCCGTTTGTCAGTGGGTCAAACGAGCCTGTGTAAATGGCTTTTTGCTTCATGTCTTCTATCCTCCGCCTGTCTGAGCCTGTTCTATATCGTATTGTATCACAAGACCCCCGCCGATATCAACCATAGATTGATATTACAACGGTTCCGTACTTTTTTTCTTTGATTTTCTCAAAGCCTTCCAGTTCCTCCGGAAGCTGCTCTTCCCTTCTGTGTTCCGCTACAATCAATCCGTCCTCTGCCAGGCACCCGTATTCCCGAATCAGTGAAAAACATTCGGGCAGCAATCCCATCTCATAGGGCGGATCCAGAAAAATCACATCCATCTGCGTCTCCAGCCTGCCCAGAGTCTTCCGGAAATCTCCCGCCAGCACGGTGGATTTGTCCTGCGCCCTGCAATAAGCGATGTTTTCCTTTATCAGCTTTAAGCTGTCCCGGGAGCTGTCCCCGAACCAGCAGTGCCTGGCGCCTCTGCTCAGAGCCTCAAGCCCCAGATTTCCGGTTCCGGAAAACAAATCCAGCGCGCGGATTCCAAAGAGTCCTATCTGGCTGTCCAGCATGCTGAACACCGCTTCCTTTACTTTATCGGTTGTGGGCCGGATTCGCTCATCCACAGGGGTATGAAGCCGCCGCCCCTTATAATCTCCTGCTATAATTCTCATTGTTCTGTCACCTCTTAGGGAAGTATTTTATCATATTCTGTAAAGCCTTTCCACAAAAAGAAAGGCATCCACCAAGGAAAGTGTTCCAGTGGATACCCTTCAATACATCTCAGAATTAACTTATTGACAGCACATGGTTATTTTCCGGCCATCTGCTGTTCTGCCATCTCAACCAGCTTCTTTGTCATATAGCCGCCGACATAGCCGTTCTGTCTCGCGGTCAGGTTGCCCTTATCGGTCTGTTCATAGTCGGACAGTCCCAGCTCGTTTGCGACTTCTGTCTTCAGGTTCTTTAACGCGGGTTTCGCGTTTGTATTCATCTTATCCTGTAATGACATGCTCTCTTACCTCCCGTGGTGTTATTTTCCAGACATCTGCTGTTCTGCCATCTCGACCAGCTTCTTTGTCATATAGCCGCCGACATAGCCGTTCTGTCTCGCAGTCAGGTTGCCCTTGTCTGTCTGATCATAGTTGGACAGTCCAAGTTCATTGGCAACTTCTGTTTTCAGGTTCTTCAACGCGGGTTTCGCGTTTGTATTCATTTTATCCTGTAATGACATGTTATCTCACCTCCTGTACGCTATTAATTTAACCTGGGAGAAAGAAAGTATGTCATGTAATAATTGCTTTACCTTCCTGCTTTTGGCAAGCTACAGCCTGAGGGAAAAATCTTCGCCGAAAAGCTTGATTACACGCCTTCTGAGACCGCTGTAGGTTTCACTTTCCAGCAGCGGATCTTCTTCTGTAATCCGCTGGGCTTCCTGTTTTACGTCATTTAAAATTTTGATATGCTTTGCCAGATCCGCCAGCAGCAGATCCGGAACGCCGTGCTGCCTGGTGCCGAAAATCTCTCCCGGTCCCCGCAGCTTTAAATCCTGTTCGGCTATGTAAAAACCGTCCTGGGACTCGGCCATGATCTGCGCTCTCTGCTGGGCGATCTCCGAAGGATTGTGGGAGATCAGAACACAGTAGGAACGATGCGACCCTCGTCCTACCCGCCCCCGCAGCTGGTGGAGCTGGGCGAGTCCGAAACGTTCCGCGTTTTCAATCACCATAACCGTGGCGTTGGGAACATTGATGCCCACTTCGATGACAACCGTGGAAACCAGCACCTGGATCTCATTGTTATAAAAACGTTCCATAATCCCGTCTTTTTCCTGCTGTTTCATGGCCCCGTGCAGCAGCGCGGTCTGAGCGCCTTTGAACCGTCCGCTCAGTTCCTGATACAGCTCTTCCGCCGATTTCACATCCAGCGTTTCCGATTCGTCGATGAGCGGCGCTACCACATAGGCCTGCCTTCCTTTCTGAAGTTCCTTTTCCACAAAATCATAACAGGCGTTTCGCTGGCTCTGATCAATGGCGCGGGTTATAATTTTCTGCCTTCCCGGCGGAAGCTCATCAATGATGGAAATATCCAGATCTCCATACAGGATCACCGCCAGGGTTCTTGGAATCGGCGTCGCGGTCATAACCAGCACATGAGGGTTTTCCCCTTTTTCGGAAAGAGCGGTCCTCTGGTTGACGCCGAACCGGTGCTGCTCGTCGGTAACGACAAGTCCCAGTTTGTGAAAGACCACATCCGGCTGAATAATCGCGTGGGTCCCGACTAAAATCTGAATCCTTCCCTCCGCAAGTTCCCGCAGCGTTTCCCTCTTTTCTTTCGCGCCCATGCTCCCGGTCAGAAGGCCGACCTTAATCCCGTGGGGAGCGAAGCTTTTGGAAAGGCCGCTGTAATGCTGCTTTGCCAGAATTTCCGTAGGCGCCATCATAACGCCCTGAAATCCGCTTTTTACTGCTTTGTACAGGGCAATTTCCGCTACCACCGTCTTTCCGGATCCTACATCGCCCTGCACAAGCCGGTTCATCACATTTCCGGAGGAAAGATCCGCGAGGATCTCTTCGGTTACCCGCTTCTGGGCCGATGTCAGCTGGTATCCGAGGCCCCTGATATACGCCTCCCCCTTTTCGCCGGGGCTGAACACAATTCCTTTTTTGCCGGAGGAGGAAGCGTTTTTTGCCGCTAAGAGTCCGGTCTGCAGGGCCAGAAGTTCATCGAAAATAAGCCTGTATTTTCCCTGCAGCAGCGGTTTTCGATCTTCGGGGAAGTGAACGTTGGCAATGGCGTATTCCAGACTGCAGAGCCGGTTGCGGCTGACAAGATCCGCGGGAAGATATTCTCCGATTTCTCCTGCCGCGCTGAGGGCTGTTTTCTGCCAGCCGCGCATCTCCTTCTGCGTCAGTCCCGCGGCAAGAGGATATACCGGAAGAATCCCCGAAGACTCTCCCTGTTCCTGTTTTGAAAAGTCCGGATGAAGCATCTGCATCCGACCCCGGTTCACCGTCGGTTTTCCATAAAAATCATAGACTGTCCCGATTTTAAAGGAATCGGCAAGATACCCTGCCTGAAAAAAAACGATTTCCAGCTTTCCGGTGGGATCCTTTACAAGAAGTCTCAGATTCTGCCGCCTTCCTCTGCGGTAGGGATCCTTTACCACCAGCTCCACTTCCGCCCGCACCCGAACCGGCTGCTCCTGTTTCAGCTGGGAAATCGGGCAGATGCTCCGCCGATCCTGATACTCTCTGGGAAAAAACATCAGAAAGTCTCCTATAGTCTCAATCCCCAGACGCTTTAGCGCGGCCTGCTTTTTCGGGCCAACCCCTTTTAATACGCTTACCGGATCCTTTAACTGCATCTATCTCGTCACCTCGATATGTCTTGGAGCAATATGCTTGGAAATCATCCCTGTCACAACAACTGCCACGCTGTTTGGCTCCATAGCGGTCATTTCCCGTACCCGCCTGTGAATTTCATCCACCAGCTGGTTGGTCACGCGGGTGATACTGGTTCCAAACCGCAGAACGACAAAAATACGGATATCCAGTCCCTGTTCCGTAAGGTTGATCTCCATATTGCTGATTTCGTCCATTCCTCCGATTTTGGAAACAAGGCCCGGCACTTTGCCTTTATGGTTGGAAATGATCACTTTTCCTTCAAATTCGTCAATGACGTCTGTAATGATTTTTCCAATCACGGATTTTGTAATCGTAATCGTTCCGAATTCCGTTTCTACTGTAATCAAAATTCGCTCCTCCTGATAGTTTTATCTATTTTAACATAATTAAACGTCTCTGCACAATCTCCGAAAGAAAATCATAATCTGTAAAAGGTGATGCTATGAATCGGAATAAATGTAAGAAACGTAAACATAAACGGCCTCCGTGCCGGCACGATGTCAAAGATATGGGATTCGTGCTGCTTGTGTTCGGAGTTGTCACAATCTGCGCCTTTTTCCTCCCGGTAAAAGCGTGGATTCTGCTGCTGGGCTGTCTGCTGCTGATCTGCGGAATCCGCCTTTACTGTAAATGAAAAGACCCGCCGCTTGCGGCAGGTCTTGCTTTTTCATTAAATGGCACGGTTTACTTTGTTTGACCGGATGCATCTGGTACAAACTTTGGCTTTTCTTACTGTTCCGTTTTCTTCAATCCGGATCGTCTGAATGTTCGCGTTCCATTTTCTTCTTGTGTGTCTGTTGGAATGAGACACATTGTTTCCGGAAACCTGGCCTTTGCCACAAATTTCACATTTTCTTGACATCTACCGCACCTCCTTTAAGTATCTTAAGCTTTCGCATGATTACAAATTGATCCGAGAGCACTCGAACAAATGACATTATATCATACAGAAAACCTCTGTACAAGTTCTTTTTTCGCCTAACTTCCGCTTTTTTCTTCTTTTTTCTCCCACAGAACCAGCCTTCCTTCCTTTCTGGTGGCGTTCAGATCGATAATCCGCTGGTTTCGGCTGCCCCGGAACGCTAACGTCAGATCCTTTTCCTCTTTTTTAAAGGGCCCGTCGATTAACAGCCGTGTACGCGCCAGGAGCCGGGCTGTATCCTCGTCGGTTTCGGCTTTTTCCCGCAGCTGTTCGTATGTATATCCGGAAAAGGTTACAATATCCAGACCTCTTTTTTCCACTTCCTCCGCCAGATCCGCAAAGGCGCCGGCCTGGCAGAAAGGTTCTCCCCCGGAAAAGGTCACGCCGGAAAGAAGAGGGTTTTTATCGATTTCTTCCAGTATCCGCGAAAGAGCCACGTCCTTTCCTCCCGCGAAATCATGGGTCTGCTGGTTGTGACAGCCCGGACAGTGGTGAGGACATCCCTGGCAGAATACCGTAAAGCGAAATCCCGGTCCGTCTACGATGGATTCCCGGACGATTCCCGCCAGCCGGATCGTGCCTGCCTGACTCATATCACCTCATACCCTTCCGCTACGTCGTGCTTGACGCGGTCCTTTTCCTCCGCCGCTTTGGCGTTATTAAAGCGGTCCACCGTGCCTACCAGATATCCGGTGATTCTGCGGATGCGTTCGAACCCTTCGTCCCCGTCATCTTCTGTGCGATGGCAGTGCGGACATTCGTTGTCAATAATACCGGTATATCCGCAGACCGGATCCCGGTCTACCGGGTGATTGATGGAACCGTATCCGACTCCGCTTTCCTTCATGCAGCGGACAATGCGCTCAAAGGCGTCCAGATTTTTGCACGGATCTCCGTCCAGTTCCACATAGGTAATGTGCCCGCCGTTTGTCAGAGCGTGATACGGCGCTTCCAGCCGGATTTTGTCAAAAGCGGAAATGTTGTAATATACCGGGATGTGGAAGGAGTTGGTATAATATTCCCGATCCGTCACACCCTCAATCACGCCGAACCTTTTCCGGTCAATCCGCACAAAGCGGCCGGACAGTCCCTCCGCCGGCGTCGCGATCAGCGAATAATTGAATCCGGTTCTTGCTGTGGCCTCGTCCATACGCTTTCTCATGTACCCGATGATTTCCAGGCCAAGGCTCTGCGCCTCTCTGCTCTCGCCGTGATGCGCGCCGATGAGAGCTTTCAGAGTCTCCGCGAGTCCGATGAATCCCACCGTCAGGGTTCCGTGCTTTAAGACCTCCGCCACCGAATCGTTAGGCTTCAGCTTGTCCGAATCCAGCCAGATGCCCTGACCCATAAGGAACGGATAGTTTTTCGCCTTCTTGGACGCCTGAATCTTATAGCGTTCCATCAGCTGATCCACACACAGGCTCAGCTTGCGATCCAGATCTTCGAAGAACAGATCAATGTCGCCGTGAGCCTTGATGGCGATTCTCGGCAGATTGATCGAGGTGAAGCTCAGATTGCCTCTGCCTCCCACCACCTGCCGCTCCGGATCGTAAGCGTTGGCCATAACTCTTGTACGGCATCCCATGTAGGCGGCTTCTGTATTGTGATCGCCTTCTTTATAGAACTGCAGGTTAAAAGGCGCGTCAATGAAGGAGAAGTTCGGAAACAGTCTCTTTGCCGATACTCTGCAGGCCAGCTTGAAGAGGTCGTAGTTGGGATCTTCCGGATTGTAGTTGACGCCTTCCTTTATTTTGAAAATATGAATCGGGAAAATCGCCGTCTCCCCGTTGCCCAGTCCCGCTTCTGTGGCCAGCATAATGTTCTCCGTTACCATCCGCCCCTCAGGAGACGTGTCCGTACCGTAATTAATTGAGGAAAACGGAATCTGCGCGCCCGCCCGGGAGTGCATGGTATTCAGATTATGAACAAAGGCTTCCATAGCCTGATAGGTGGCCCGCCGGATCTCCTTGTTGGCGTATTTGGTCGCCCGTTCCTGGAGACGTCCGATCTCCTCTTCCTCGCAGAATTCTTTCAGATATTCCCGCTCTTTTTCCTTATATCCGTTGTCATCGGCAAGAATCGGACAGATCCCCTCTTCCTCTTCGATGCTTTTTCCGATCTCCATGGCTTTGTCCACGCCGTTGTCAATATCGTAAAGAATGTCCAGCATCTTCCCCACATTTTTCCAGTACAGTTTTTTAAAGGTCTTTTTCACGCCGTTTGCCATGCCGTAATCGAAATCCGGAATACTCTGTCCTCCATGCTGATCGTTTTGGTTGGACTGAATCGCGATGCAGGCCAGAGCCGCGTAGCTCTGAATATCATTGGGTTCTCTTAAAAAGCCGTGGCCTGTGGAAAACCCGCCTTTAAACAGCTTTTCAATATCAATCTGGCAGCAGGTTGTGGTCAGAGTCAGAAAATCCAGATCGTGGATGTGAATATCTCCCTCCCTGTGGGCTTTCGCGTGCTCCGGCTTTAATACAAACATCTCATAAAACTGCTTTGCTCCCTCGGAACCGTATTTGAGCATGGTTCCCATGGCGGTATCCCCGTCAATATTGGCGTTTTCTCTTTTGATGTCGTTTTCCGCCGCTTCCTTGAAGGTCAGATCTTCATAAATTTTCATCAGGCGGGTATTCATATCCCGCACTCTGGTCCGCTCCGCCCGGTACAGAATAAACTCCTTCGCCGTACGCGCGTGTCCGTTTTCAATCAGAACCTTTTCCACCGCGTCCTGAATCTGCTCTACCGTAGGCGTGTCGTTGTGACGGATTTCCGCCAGATAAAGCTCAACCTGCCTGGCCAGATACATGGCCATATCCTTATCTTTTCCGCCTAATACTTTCGCCGCTTTATAAATCGCGTCCGCGATTTTGTTGACATCAAAGTCAACCGTCCTGCCGTCTCGTTTAATAATCTTTTTAATTGAATCCATAAGTAATTCCTGCGTCCCCCTTCAAAGCGGCCTTTGAAAACCGCCTGTATTGTTTAATTTCAACGCTTCGCGCTCCATACTACATCTAGTGGTCTTTGGAAGCGGTACATAAAAATTATACATGGTTTAGATCGGAAGTCAAGACAGTGAAGCAATCTTTTTTTCTATTCTTCATCCGCAAATGCAAAAAAAGACTGCCGGGCTTGATTCCTCAAACTCGGCAGGTTTCCGATCCTGTCTTACTTTTCTTTTCGCTACCTGTCATGAACCTTCTCAAAGAACTCGGAACGCAGCATAGACATTAAATGAAGGTCGTAATACTTCCCGTTTTTCTTGGCGGCATTCCTCGCGGTGCCTTCACTTTGAAATCCCATTTTTTCATAGAGAGCCGCGGCAGCTTTATTTCCGGTATAATAGTCCAGCGTCACCCGCTCCATATGCAGGAACACAAAGCAGTACTCCAGAAGCTCGCCCATCAGTTCCTTTCCGAACCCGACCTTCCGGTTTGCCTCCCCCGCGATATAAAGCTTTGTGATATCGAGGGAATCGCTCTTCGGATCCAACCTGCTGATACAGATTCTTCCGATAGGCTGCTGTATCTCTTTTTTCACTACGGTGAACTGAAGCTTTGACGGATCCTGCTTGTCCAGAATCCACTCTTCCACGATTTCCGGATAGGAACGGTCATCCTCATAGCTGAGAAACCGGGTTACCTCCGGATCGGTCTCCCACCTGGCGAAATATTCGCAGTCCTCGAAAACAGTATCTCTGATGATTAAATTTTTTGTCTCCATATTGCTCGTTTCCCCCTTAAAGGAAATTGTTAAGATTTCGTGAAATCTCGTAAAAAGCTCTACCTTTGTAAAACACTATATGCTATTATTATATAGGATTTTCAATAATAAACAAGGAGAAATTCAAATTATGAAGCGATTTTTTCCCATCCTACTGATTTCGGCATTTACTGCCGTTTTTCTTCTTTTTACAGGCTGTGGCAGCCAGGGAGAAGGAAACGAAGTTTCCATAAAAGACCGGATGGATCAGAACTATGAACAGATCACACAGGCATCCGAAAACGCCGAAACCTTCCAGGTGATCGCGGATTCGCTTTCTTCCTGGGCAAAGGAAAATAGTCTGACCGTTAAATCATCCGGTGAACAGTATATCGTTTTGTCAAAAACCGCGTCTTCCGGTTATGAAGACTCTGAAGATTTTACATTCCACGCCAGCGTGTCACTGGATACGCCGGAGGAGAAAAGCGAAGATCTGCAGAGTGTATCTGCCGTCATGACGGCTTTAAACGGCGCGCGGCAGCATGGGGAATTGACCGGTATCATCACCTTTGAAAAAGGGGGAAGACCCATTGGCGCCAGCGCTTTGGGCAAGGAGTATCTAAACACGGATAATTTCATCAGCGTGAATGACGGCAATTCCACGGAGCTTATTAACAGCATCGCGGCGTCTTCCAATGTAATGGCCTCCAAAAAGCTGGACATGGTTTCGCCCCGGTACACAAAGGCGTATCGGATCGTTTTAGAAGGGACCCCTTATAAAAGCCCTTACACACACCGCGGCGAATATCCCAACGCCATAAAAACCATCGGGGATCTTCTGGCCTCCTGCCAGAGTTCCGGAGTTCTCTTTGAACTGGCGTCCTTTAACGGCGGAACCGACGTAGATCTGTATCCGCGGCGGGCGGAAGCGGTGATTGTTTTGCAGGAGAATGATGTGGCAAGTTTTACCAGCCGATTTGAGAATTCTTATGAAAATGTAGCGGAATATTATGGAGACCTCGACGAATCGTTTGAATATACCATGACGGAAATCGATCTGCCGGCTCGGGTCATCGCGGATGACGATACTGCTAATATTGTTAGTCTGATGTACACCATTATAAACGGTGCCTATTACCGTTCCGAGGATGATGAAGTAACCGCCTTTTCCAATATCGGAAAAATTTCCACGAAAAACCGCTCTTTCCGTATGCAGATTAACGCCAAGAGTCTGGAAAACACCATAATGGACGAAATGCATACGGTCTTTGAGACAACCTGCGGACTTTGCGACGTCAATTACAGCGAACTGTCCATAACCGGGCTGTGGTACGCCTCACCGGAGACTCCTTTGATCGAGGCGCTGAGCCGGGGAATGAACACAGAGCCCGCCGGAACATTGGAAAACAAAGCGGCTTCGGTCTTTCTTGACAAGAAAGAAGACTTGAATCTGGTTGTATGGAACACGGATATTGAAGACGCCGAGGATAATCTTTCCGTGATACTGGATTATATGGCAAGCTTTGGAAAAGAAAACCAGCAGCAATAGCCTCCAATACAGGCTCCTATCAGAAAAGAGGGAACCTCCTTTTACCGGGAGATTCCCTCTTTCCGTTTCTATCTTTTGATCTAATCAAAGGAAATCAACTTTTCGGTATCCGAGACAAAGACTTTGTAGATCATCTTCGATCCTTTCAGCTGCAGATAAACATAATCGCTTTCCTCTTCTTCAAATACGGTTCCCAGATAAAAGACCTGTGTCTTTTCCTCTCCGGAATCCGTATCCTCATAAACCGCGGTCACTTCTCTGCGGGCCTTTTGATTCAGTCCGTACTGCTTTCGTTCCCCGTTTTTGACATTATAAGTTACGCAGGTATCCAGAGAAAGGCCGGAAAGCTCGCTTCCGTAAGTGGTCAGATCTTCGTCTTCCTCGTCCTCTTCATCCCCTGTCGACTTACAGCTGTCCAGAACCTTTCCATTTTTGCGGATTGTGATTTCCTTAAGGTTGGAACTATCAATTTCCGGAAAAGTTTCGTTCTGAATCAGAGAGGTTTCATCGAAAATCAGAGAGTCCAGCACCGAACTTCCAATGGTGAAAATCGTTTCTCCCCCATCCGCTGTAATATAGTACTCCGAATCTTCCGAATCGGACGTGTCCCCGATTTGGACGACCGTCTCCTTCCCGTTCTCATCCGTAAGCCGGATCTCGTAGGCAGGGTCATCCAATCCGTAAGACGCCATTTCTTCCGCTCCCGTCAGCCGGCGCGTGCCTTCCAGCTTTGAAAATTCGTCTACCGCGTCCTCCGCGCAGCTCTGCTTGAGAGGGAGCTCCCGATCTCCCTCATAATACCAGGCATCCGCTTCTTTCGTAAATTCCATCGTTTCGGAGGTATCACTGTAGCGGATGGAAGAAATAGAATCTCCGTCCAGATTGGTGATTTCCAGCTTTTCCGAGGCTTCCCGGCTCTCTTTTTTATAACTCCAGTCCTGATAGGCTTCGATAGCCAGGTAGGCCGCTGCCAGCGCGAGCAGAACCGCGGCGAGAAGCAGAAATTGTTTTTTCTTTGACATGTGTTTCATTTCCGTTTCCCTCCTTTCCTATGACTTTCTCCGTCTCATCCAGAAGATAAACCCGAAGATCAGAATTCCGATCGGAATGACGAAAATCAGCAGTACACTGAGATATCCTCCGTACTGAACCGTATTATACTGAACTTCCATACTCTTCGCTTCAATGGACAGGTTATCCATATCATCAAAAGCCGACAGAATTGAATTCATAAAGAGCGTCTTGTTATCAAGCCCGGAGAACACTTCCGTAATGTTCTCGTCAATCAGCGTATTGGAGCCATAGACAGTCAGCGTTCCGGTCACGGTATCACCGGAATCTTCGGAAGATTCGCCTTCGGAATCACTGTCTGAGTTCTCCGCTTCCGCCGTATAAGAGGCGACCGCTCCGATGGCGTAAGTGCCTTCTTCTTCTCCATCCTCTGTTACCGCGTAACTGTTTGAGGATGTTTCCAGAATCGAGGAAACGGTGATTTCATCGCTGCCTTCTCCCAGCTCAAACCCTCTGCTGTTTGAAAGCAGTACCATTCCCGACTCCAGGCCTTCCGTCAGCTCTTCCGCGGACGCCGTTACGTTCGGGAAGATGGCGTAGTAATTCCCCTGGTAACACCGTTCCATATCCGCCACGTACCCTTTTTTCATGGTAATCTGATAGGACTTTAACAGTTTCCTCAGATTTCCCGTTTCCGGCCCTTCCTCGGCCATAAGAACGATTACGTTTCCTCCTTGTTTGATATATTGATCCAGAAGATTCTTTTCGGTCTCACTGATATCCGAGGTTGGCCCGTTTATCAGCAGGCTGTCGCAGTCCTCCGGAATCTCTCCACTCATAAGAAGGTTCAGTTCCTCCGTCTCAAGACCGGATTTTTGCATCAGGTTTGTGATAGAGGAAGACAGCTCCGATTCCCCATGCCCGGTAGTGTAATATATTTTCTTCGTTTCCTGTCCGATTACCTGGCTGATAGCGCCTGTCAGCTGTCCATCCCCATCAAAGGAAGAAATGGAATCCGTTCCCGTATAATAATAGGAAGAGCTCTGAACCAGAATATCGGAAAAAGCGACGGTCTGGGAAAGTCCCGTTTCCTCACACTCTACCACAATGGTATCCGTCTCCGTATCATATTCGGTCAGTACCGACGGGTGCAGCACCGGATCGATAATCTCCATGGTGATTTTATCCGACAGAGCCGTATATTTATCTAAAAAGGTGCGGAGCCTTTCATCAATGGAGTCTTCTTCCGCAATCACCGTAATCTGAATTTCCTGTTCGAGATTTTTCAGCAGTTTCCGGCTCGTATCCGAAATTTCGTAAATCTTATTGTCGCTGATATCAATCTCTTTTACTCCGGATGGCAGCTGTCCCGCAATCAGATTGATCAAAACAGCGATGGCGATAACCAAGGCAACCGCCGCTATACTGAACGTCCCATGCCGGAATGCCATGGTAGCAAAGGAGGCTTTGATCCGTTCTTTGCTCCAGTTTGACTTTCGCCCTTTTTTTCGATTTCGTATTGAAAATTTCTTCATCTTGGCACCTCCTTAACTCCAGCGGCGCTTTTCCAGGCTCTGTACCGTGAAAAAGACAAACAGTCCGATTCCCGTCAGTTCCATTACCACGCCGGACACATCGAAAATATTGTTAAAAGCCGCATTATTAAAGGCTTTCGATACGTCAAGATTTCCCAGCAGATTGCTCAGAAGATTCTCAAAAGAGGAAGAATCCACGATGAACAAAACGATCAGAAGAACAGCCGCCGCAGTCCCCAGAGCCGCGGTCAGGTAGCGGTTTTTCGTCACATACCAGACCAGCGCCATACAGCCTTCTGCCAGAATCAGAATCGCGATGAAATTGGATACGGCTCCCGAAGGAAGATAATTGACAAGATATTCCCATATATACAGAACCAGCGTCGCCGCGAAGGTACTGACTGCCGCGATAATCGGACTTTCTGTCAGACTGGAAAAGAACATTCCCACCGCGATAAACACGCATCCCATCAGAAAGAACTGAAAAATAGACGCGTAGTCGGACTGCAGGTACGCGTTCCCCTGCATTTTGATAATCAGAGGAAAAAGACAGAACAGGAGATTCGGCAGCAGATATACCGTTACCATCGCCAGGTACTTTCCTATTACAATACTGCTGATTTTTACCGGAGAAGTAAACAGCAGCTGATCCGTTTTGCTCTTTCTCTCCTCCGCGAAGCTGCGCATGGTCAACACAGGAACGAGTACCAGCAGGACCAGCATAATCGAAGACAGTGTATAGGAAAAATACGGATATCCCTGACTCAGATTATAAATCATAAAATAGACTCCGGTAAATGTGACCAGAAACGCAATGAGAACATATCCGGTCATGGATCGGAAAAAGGAGCTAAGCTCTTTTTTGTAAACGGCTCTCATGACGTTTTCCTCCTTCCTGAATCAGTTTCAGATAAACATCCTCCAGGGAGCCGTTATCTTCATACAGCGAAAGCAGCGGGCACCTGCGCTCGGCGAAGGCAAAAAACAGCGATTCCCGAATATCGGCTCCTTCTTTTGGCGTAAGCTTTACTTCGTAGTGATCCTCTGCTTTTCTGCTGAACTCGGAATCCTCGATACCGCGGACGCCTGCCAGAATCTGTTTGATCTGATCCAAGGTTCCCTTTGCCTCCAGGCACAGCGTATCTCTGCCGCTGAAGAGGCGCTCCAGGTTTTCCGGCGTATCCTGGGCCACCAGTCTTCCTTTGGCGATGATCAGAATATAATCGCACAGCTCCCGCACTTCCGCCAGAATATGGGAGCTGAGAATCACCGTGTGGTTCTTTGCCAGGCTCCGAATCAGCTGGCGGATTTCGATAATCTGCTGGGGATCCAGGCCCACCATGGGTTCATCCAGGATAATAGTTTCCGGAAAACCTAAAATCGCCTGCGCCAGGCCCACACGCTGCCGGTACCCTTTGGAAAGGTTGGCGATCAGCCTATCCGCCATGTGGGACAGCTTTACTCTGCTCATAATAACCTCCGTCTGGATTTGGCGTTCTTTTTTGGGAACGCCTTTCAGTTCGGCGGTAAAAAGAAGATATTCCCTCACCGTCATGTCCATATAAACCGGAGGAAGCTCCGGCAGGTAGCCGACGGATTTTTTAAATTCTTCCGGTTTTTTCAGAATATCATATCCGTTGACCGTCACACTTCCTTTTGTCGCCGCCAGATATCCGGTAATGATATTCATGGTCGTGGTTTTTCCCGCGCCATTGGGACCTAAAAAGCCGTAGACTCTGCCCTTATCAATGGAAAAGGTCAGACCGTCTACGGCTACATGGTTCCCGTATTTTTTTACCAGTTTTTTCACCTCTATCATCTATCGTACCCTCCTTCAGTTATAGTTTAAAGTCTCGTCTCAAGGGTACTATGGGATTGTCAGCGCGGCCGGAAGAATCCGGGAGCGGTCTCTGGTTTTTTCATGGAAAAAACTTCATGCGTTCATCCTGTTTTCCTCGAATTACTCAAAAAACAGTCACAAAAAACCACGGCGCCCGCCTTCTTCAGGCAGCCCGCGCCGCGGTTCGTCTTTCTTTGTCAGATCGCTTTACAGGTCATAGTACATGTCGAATTCCATCGGAGTCGGCATCATGCTCTGCTTCTTCGTTTCCGCTCTCTTGTTAATCAGCCAGATTTCAATCAGCTTTTCCGGGAAAACTCCGCCTTCTGTCAGGAAGTCATGATCCTCTTCCAGCGCGTCCAAAGCTTCATCCAGCGTTCTCGGAAGGCTCTTGATCTGCTTCTTTTCCTCATCGGAAAGATTATAGAGGTTAAAATCGTAAGGTCCGTATCCCTCCGCCATCGGATCGATCTTATTTTTGATTCCGTCGCATCCCGCCATCAGGATTGCGGACAGCGCGTAGTAAGGATTGCAAGTTCCGTCCGGATTGCGGATTTCAAACCGTTTTTTATCCGGATCCTTCGCGTAAGCCGGAATCCGGATTACCGAACTGCGGTTAGCGGTGGCAAAGCCGATGGTAACCGGAGCCTCATAGCCCGGCACCAGCCGCTTGAAGGAATTGGTGCTCGGATTGGTAAAAGCACAGAGCGCGCGGATATGTTTTAAAATTCCTCCCATAAAGTGCAGGGCGGTCTGCGAAAGCTGGGAATAGCCGTTTTCATCGTAAAACAGCGGCTTTCCGTCTTTGAAAAGCTGCATATGGACATGCATGCCGTTTCCCGCCTCATCGAAAATCGGTTTCGGCATGAAGGTTGCCGTCTTTCCTTCGGCAATGGCTTCATTCTTAATCAGATATTTGGTCATCATGGTCTTGTCCGCCATTTCCGTTACAGTACCAAATTCCACTTCGATTTCCAGCTGTCCCGGGCCGCCGACTTCATGGTGATGGTATTTGACGCGGATCCCCTGATCCTCCATCAGCATGCAGACTCTGCTCCGGAAATCGTAGAGCACGTCCTGGGGCGGAGCCATGTGGTAGCCTCCCTTGTGGGGCATTTTGTATCCCAGGTTGAAATCCCGATCCTCTTTGTTCCATTCCGCCTGCTCCGTATCAATGTAAAAGCTGGATTCATTGGGCGCTGTGGAATAGCTCACATGATCAAATACGTGGAACTCATATTCAGGCCCCACTCTCATTTCATCGGCGATCCCCGTCTTTTTCAGGTATTCCTCCGCGTGCTTGGCAACGTTTCGCGGATCCTGATCAAAAGGACGGTTATTTGGTACATCGATGACATAGACGTCTCCGATCATCGCCAGGGTAGGAATTTCCATGAACGGATCCACATAAGCGGTCGACAGATCCGGAATGAATACCATATCGCTCTTTTCTACCGGAGCAAATCCATAGTTGCTTCCATCAAAGCCGATTCCGCTTTTAAAGGTGTCTTCGGTGAAGCGATCCGCCGGAATCGTCAGATGACGCCATCTTCCGTTCAGATCGATCATCATAAAGTCCACCATCTGAATATGTTTTTCTTCCATAAAGCGTTTTGCTTCCACTAATGAGTTAAACATACACAATTCTCCTTTTTATGCTTTTTCAAAAGTCAGAGTTTTCTGTCTGACCGATGTTTTTATTATACCCTGAGTTTCCGACAGGCTCAAGGAAAATCTTTACCGGGGCCGTAAAAATACCGCACGGCTCGCTCCGTACGGTATTCTTGCTTTCATTATTTTATTGCTGCCGCATAGGAGTTTTTGACAAATCCATTTCCGCGACATGTACAATTTTTGTCTTTTTCACAACTTTGCGTATTATGTACAAAGCAACAAAAATCGGAAGTCCGATGTAGGCAACTAAAATTCCATACCAGTCGATACCGGAGGATGTAAAGGCATAATATCCCTGTCCCAAAATGACCGCTGTGCAGATAATCAGCGAATACCAGGTTCCAAATGGATAGAATTTGCTCTTATACTTCAGCTCGTTAATATCCCTTCCCTGAGCTTTAAACCCTTTTCGAAACCGGATATGGCAGATACAAATGCCAAACCAGGTCAGAAAACCAGTAAGCCCGGTAGCGTTATACAGCCAGGTATAAACGACACTGTCGCTGTCCAGGGAAGTCAGGAAGCACAGGCAGGCCGTTGCCGCGGTAAACAGCACCGCATAAGCGGGAACCCCTTTTTTGCTGACCTTCCCCAGCGCCTTCGGCGCTTTTCCGGATTCTGCCATAGAGTACAGAAGTCTGCTGGCAGAGTAGAGGGTCGAATTTCCGCAGGAAAGAATCGAAGTCAGGATGACCGCGTTCATAACAGAAGCCGCCGCCGCAAGACCGACTTTCTCAAAGATAATCGTAAACGGGCTGACCGCTACATTATCTACATCCGCCTTCAGAAGATTCGGGTCCGTATATGGAATCAAGGTCGCGACAATAAAAATCGCGCCGATATAGAACAGCAGTATTCTCCAGAACACACTGTTGATGGCTTTGGGAACCGTCTTTTCCGGGTTAACGCATTCCCCCGCCGCGATGGCTGTGGCTTCCACGCCAACAAAGGAAAAACCGGCGACCATAAAGATACTAAAAATGGCAAAACCTCCGCCGACAAAAGGCGCTTCTCCGACCGTCCAGTTTTCAAATCCTACTGTATCGGAGTTAAAAATCCCGAAGATCATCAAGACACCGATGACCAGGAAAATAATAATCGTTACAACCTTAATCCCGGCGAACCAGAATTCCGCTTCACCAAAGATTCCCGCTGAAAACAGATTTAAAACAAGCAGCAGGATAATCGATATTGCGCTCCACATTACCGACGAACTGTCAGGAAACCAGAATTTCATAACAATGGCGGACGCCACCAGTTCTGTCGCCAGCGTCATAGCGCTGCAGTACCAGTAATTCCAGCCCATGGCAAAACCGAAAGCCGGATCGACATAATCAGTGGAGTAAGTTTCAAAGGCTCCCGGAACCGGCCGATATGTGGCCATTTCTCCCAGAGCCGTCATAATAAAGTAAATCGCGATTCCAATCAGCCCATAGGCAACCATAGAGCCGCCTGGTCCGGCGGTACTGATGGAGGAACCGGTCGCTACAAAAAGTCCGGTTCCGATGGCGCCGCCGATGGCGATCATATTCATCTGTCTGGGCGAGAGTTTCCTCTGAAGCCCACTCTCATCTTTTCTTTCACTCATTTTTTAATGTTCTCCTTTCGACTGGCAGCTCATTACTCTGTCAGCAACGGATTCTCAAGAAGCAGAGAAACCGCCTTGTTTATGATGCGGGGCGTCCTCTCATACAGGTCTTCTTTGCATACCCGTTCTGTAAGCTTGTGAAAGTCCTTTCCCCATGGCCCGATATTCATACAGGGCATCGCGATCTTTTCGATAGCTTCTACAGGAATCCTGTAAAAGTCCCCGAACAACGGCATAGAATTCTTCAGGGAGTCCAATGTCTTCGCTCCGTCTTTAATGCTGGTATAACTGAGATCGGAAATCCCCGTATAAAAATATTCGCGCGTATAATGCTGTCCGTACTGCCGGGTCGTATACGCGTCCAGCTGTTCCGATAAAGACGCCACTTCCGGCGCCAGATCGGTAAAATACAGATTTGAGACATTCGGATAATACGGCGGGATCAATCCGTAAACCACCCTCGGCGCCAGATCGCCGATATAGTCGAAGACAAACTCAACCAGCGCGAAGTTGCTTTCAATAATGTTGATGCTCCCGTCTTTCATCTGTTGAGACAGGTATTCTAATTTTCTCTCATATTCCGCTTTAAAGCGCTGACCATGAGCGGAACAAGCTTCTTCGTACAACCGGGCGAAATCCATAACCTTTGTTTTCCATGGAAGCCCCTTTGCCACCGGCTCGGCCACTTCGGAAAAGCGGTTGTAGCTTTCGTTCATCTCGCCGATAATTTTATCAAAAGATCGGACGCAGATCCCTTTCACCTTTTCCATTACCTCCGCCGGGCTCTGATCCAGTGTCAAAATACTGAAACATCCGGACGCGGACAGCGGCATGGAAACATCATACTGCTTTTTGCTGTCCTTCAGATATAGCCAGGTCGGCGGCGGAGCGCTCTCATTGCCTACTACATCGGAAAAGTCCATATTCAGCTCTGTGCTCCGCACAATTTCACTCATCAGGTTCAGCGGGTTAAAGCCTTCAAATACCTTTCCGATATGAGAAAGATACCCTCTCACATAAATAAACGGCATGATCTTTCCCACCGATCCTTCGGAAAAAATTCCCTGGGAAAAATCCTTTCTCTGATGAGGTTCCGAGTTAATCATAATCTTGTAGTTCAGCTTGTACCGATCTTTCAGCTCTGACAGAAGTTCTACGCCTGCCCGCATTCCCGCGGAGAGGTTTTCTTCATCCGGAACCGCGATGACAATCACATTTCCCCTGAAGTGTTCCATTCTGCTATAACGCTCCAGAAGAGCCAGCTGAATCGAGCCGCCGCCCTTCATATCCGCTCCGCCCCGTCCGAAAAGGAAGGTTCCCTCTTCCAGATCTTTTTTTGCGTCTTTCGGAAGAGAATCTCTGATTTTCATCAGTTCCTCCGCCAGTTCGTCCGGAGAAAAGGCATAGGATTTCAGCAGTTTAAAATCCTCAATTTCCACCACATCATTGTGGTGGACGAACACAATCGTATCGTCTCCCTCGCCTTTCACCATTCCGTAGCAAACCGCCCGGTCAAAAGGGTCTCCCGGGATGGACCAGGTTCCAAAATGCTCCGGATGCTCCCTGAAATACGGAATTTTAGACAAATGATCCACCAGGAACTGTTCCGCTTCTTTTTCCCTCTCCGTATAGGTGAAGCTCTGGGTCTTCATGTAGCGGTATAAAATGTTCTGTATATCCTTTTCAATCCCCTGTAAAATTGTATGTCTTTCACTCATCTTGTTTTGTTCTCTGCCTTCCCTTATTTTCTGCACAGCGGGCAGGTCAGGCAGGTCGGCCCTCCGGTCCCCCTGTAAGACATCTCTTTTCCTTCGTAAGTCATCACTTCCACACCTAGCTCTTTTAATTTCGCCTCTACTTTCGGGCATCCCTTGATCAGGATTACTTTTCCCGGCTCCAAAGCCAGCAAATTTGTTCCCAGATAGTCGTACTCATCGTCGTCTGCTTCGATCAGCGTGATTCCCCGGTCAATCAGATATTCGCGGAAAAATACCGGCATGAATTTGGAATAAACCACCGCCTTGTCCGTATCTACAAAGCTGATAATGCTCATCAGATGCAGGCACGCGTCTTCTCCTTCGCCATGGGGCATTGGCACAATGATATATTCATCGATGAAGTCCTTTGTCAATTCTTTGAACTGGCGGATTCCTTCGTCATTGGTCCGGTATCCTTTTCCGATGGCAACCGTCTTTTCGTCAATCCACAGCACATCTCCGCCTTCCATTTTTCCCGGCGGCTCAATCCGTCCCAGAGTGGGGATCCCGATTCCCTCCAGAAACTCTTTTGTCGCTTCCCACTCTCTGCCGCGAAGCACCTTGCCCATAGGGAAGTAAATCGCTCCCTTTTTGGTGATTTTCAGCGGGTCGTGGGTGTAAATGGAATCCAGGCCAGTCCGGTCATCCTGGGGAAGATAGTAAACGTTTTCTACATTGTCGGTAATGTACTTTTCAAATACTTCATATTCTTTTAAAACGGTCTCATAATCCGGGCAGCCGAAGTATTTGAATTCCTCCCAGGTTTTGTCCAGATTTTCCTGGCTGATAAAGGCCTGCTGCGGCCGTTTGATTAAAATTGATTCAATTTTTTTCACCATTGACTGACATCCATAATCCATAAGTTTTCCTCCTGATTCCTGCCGCCTTCCGGCAGCCGTTCTGTTTCATAGTGTAATAATTATAGTAAGCAAAATTCATGCCAACGTGCTTTTCCCTTGTTTTCCAGCTGGTTTCCCTTGCAATCAGATGTTTTCAGAATCTTATTCACTTTCTGTATAATACGCAAAATTTTTTTCTCGACCTCGAAAGCGAAAGAAATTTTGCATCTTGCGCAAAATTTCTTTCGCCCTATTTCTTTAATCCGTATTTGCTCAGTTTGTAGCTCAGAGCCTGCCTGCTGATCCGCAGTTTTTCCGCTGCGGCCGTCATGCTGGGCGCAGTTCTGCACGCCTGCCGGATCAGTTCTTTTTCAAAGCTTTCCACCATTTCCGTCAGAGAATGTTCTCCGTCCGGTTCCGGGATACTTGCGGAAAGCTCCGGTTTCACCGCTTCGCTGACCTGTTTCTTCTCATACAGCAGGGTGTCCGGAAGTTCCTTCATGGTCAGTTCCTCCCCCTGCGCCATGTTGAATCCGTATTCAACCACATTTCGCAACTCCCGGATATTCCCCGGCCATGAATAGTTTAGCAGCATTTTCTGCGCCAGTTCGCTGTATCCGCGGATGTGCATACCTCTCTGCCGGTTGTAAATTTCAATATAATGCCGGATCAAAACCGGAATATCCTGTTTTCGCTCCTGCAGCTGCGGCAGTCGTATTTCAACGACGCCCAGCCGGTAATACAAGTCTCTTCTCAGCTCTCCCGCGCTCAGAATATCTCTGGTATCGCGGTTGACCGCGGAAACGATGCGGACATCGATCTTCCGTTCCCGCTCTTCTCCGATCCTGCGAATTTTCTGTTCCTCCACAGCTTTCAGGAGTTTTCCCTGCAGGCTAATCTCCATAGAGTTCAGCTCGTCCAGGAACAAGGTTCCCCGGTTGGCCAGTTCAAAAAGTCCCCTTCTGTCCTCCGCTCCCGTATAGCTTCCCCGCGCGGTTCCAAACAGTGTGCTTTCCAAAAGACCCATGGGAATCGCCGAACAGTTCTGCGAAACAAAGGAACCGTCCGCCCTCCGGCTGTGACTGTGAATGGACTGGGCCGCCAGCTCCTTTCCGGTCCCGGTATCCCCGATGAGCATCACCGGAGAGTCTCCTTCCGCCGCTCGCCGGATCTGCTGCTTCACCTTTTTCATATAAGGATCTTCGGTAATCAGATCATCCAGGCAGTAAAGCCGGTCTTCCTGCAGTCTCGCGTTTTGCCGCTTTTGGATATCCTTGCTGCGGGGGCTTCCTTCGGGATCTAAAAGGATGACCCCTTCCACCGCGCCGATGATTTTGTTTCCCAGTTCAATGGGATATGTGCTGCAGGAAATCGTCATGGTCATTCCATTCCAGTCTGTCACGGTCTGTATTTCGTCTACAATCGGCTGCCCGGTTTTCATCACGCGGAACATCGTGCTTTCCGCTTCCGTCAAATCCGGATATACCTCCAAAAGGTGCCTTCCGGTGTATCCTTCATTTCCAATCGAACACTTTCCCGCGTCAATCACAGCCGTGTATTCGATAATCCCTTCCCGGTTTGTAATCATAATCGAATCCACACTGTCGTATATGTTACTCAGTTGTTCCAGACAGTTTCCAAACATAAAATCCCTTCTGTTCCAAGTTTTCTCATTGGTTTACTCTTTTATTATACAGGGCAACACCCGCATTTTGCAAGCCGTAGTTGGATTTGCTCCTTTTCTGCCGAAAGCTCGTTCAGCCGCAAAGGAATACTTTTATAATCCGATCGACCATCTTTCCATTAAAGGATCCATCCGGCGCGTTTGCTGTAACCAGCAGCCTGTCAAAAAGAAAAATACCGTTTTTCTGATACAGCTTCAGCTTCCAAACAGCCGATTCAAAGTAGTCCTCATCCTCCAGCATCCCGAAGTGTTCCCAGTAAACCGGGATATTCCGATAAGGATCCAGCAGTTCAAAATCCGGATGAATGACGTGTTCCCCCAGTCTCAGCTCCTGGTCATAGCGAAACGGAATTCCGTTTGCCTCCAGGGAAGCCGCAATAATCAGTTCGCCTTTTGACTGGACGCATAATCCTCCCGGTGTAATATGAATCTTCTTCTCCGGGTTTCGCTGCTTGTCTCGCCGTGTATTTTTAAGCCACTGTATCTGGTTTTGATTCCCTGCCTCCCAGAAGCAGCGGTTCGGCAGAGGCCGGTACGCTCCGGGCAGGCTTGCCTGAATCAGATTTGGATCGTAGCTCTGATACCGCCGCAGGAACTGCTCTTCCGCCTGAATATTTTTCTGGAAGATCTTCATGCTCTCTTCCAGAAACCGTCTGATTTTCAAGGCTTCCACATATTCCTCGTTCTTCTTTGGGATGTACGTCTGGCACCGCGCTCCGTCATGAAAGGTCTGATTATAAAAGTAACGCTCCCCCTTCTTTTCTTTCACGCAAAGCACGCCTTTCGGCAGTTCCTCGCATTCGCGCTGGTATCTGCCCAGCAGCTTTCTCTGAAAATCGCAATCTGCCTTTACCTGCGATACTATATCATACATGATGCTCCTCCTGTCCTCATTTTATCTTTCTCAAATCCCATACCCTGTCTGAAGCTGGTGGTGCACACCGTTAATGCTTTTCTTCAAATTGCGTATAAAAATCTCCCATTTCCGCAGATTTTCTCGCCAGATCCCCCGTTTTTCAGGCCTTTTTCCGCTGGTTTTATACGCAATTTTAAAATTTCTTCTCCCCGTGGGCACCGTTTGTATACGCAATTCGTCAAAAATACACCGCCGTGTGCACCTCAGCTCTGCTCACCCCGACACCGCGGGTTTATCATCCTTATTTTACACTATATGTAATAATATGTAAATATATTTGTAAAAAAATTCCTGTTGCACAAAGAAGTTAAACGCCGGTGCACACCGTTGATGATTTTCTTCAAATTGCGTATAAAAATCTCCCATTTCCACGGATTTTCTCGCCAGATCCCCCGCTTTTCGAACCTTTTTCCGCTGGTTTTATACGCAATTTTAAAATTTCTTCTCCCCGTGGGCACC
>JAHZHL010000021.1 GCA_019420305.1 Bacillota bacterium
GAGGTAGAAATCTTCTACCGCTTTATCGGCAAAATTGATTAAATGACACCAATATTTTTAACTATGTGATACCGGACTGGGGTGCCCGGATGTTTCCCTGCTGCCGGCGCTATCGGAGATTTTTCAGGTGGAAACAGGGGTGCTCCTTTCCGGTGACCTGGACGAAAATGATAGATTAGGAGGAAATATGAAACATACGAAATTCTATATTTGCCCGAACTGCGGGAATGTAATAAACGCCATGGCGGATGCGGGAGTGTCCTGCTGCGGAAAAAGGCTGGAAGACATACAGCCAAAGAAAGCAGAAGATGGAGAAAAGCTTTCTGTAGAAAAGATTGAGCAGGACTATTTTATTTCTTCCGCGCATGAAATGACAAAAGAACATTATATTACTTTTGTCGCACTGCTTACTGGTGACGGCATGATGATGCGGAAACAATACCCGGAATGGGATCTGCAGGTGCGAATTCCGGCTTTCGGGCATGGGAAACTGTTATGGCACTGCAGTAGACACGGACTTTTTTATCAGAATGTTTAATGCAGAAACGTACAGCGGAAATCCTATCCCTTTTCGCCATAAGAAATCGTTGCTCGAACATATGGAGGGGTCTGTTTATCAGGAGGGGAATCAGACCGATCAGAAGCGCCGCGGGGATGATTCTCTCTTGGCCTCTAAGAATGAATAAGAAAAGCGAAGTGCCAGGCTCTGCTTTTTTATAATGTAGAAAATATCGCTAAAACGATATTTCCACTTTCTTTGTGTTGAACAAACGTTCGTGGTAAGGTATAATGAATAAGGTTTCTAATTGCTTCAAAAAACGAATTATGATATACTCCAGTTAATTTCAATACCAGACGAGAATAAGGGGGCATAAGATGGCGGGAAAGAATCCGTTGGTTTCACCGATTTTAAAATGGGTAGGGGGCAAGAGACAGCTTTTAGACAGCATTGTGCCGCTGATCCCGGAATATTCGACTTACTACGAGCCCTTTGTAGGGGGCGGCGCGGTTCTGTTCGGAACACAGCCGAAAAAGGCGGTTATTAATGACTCCAATGAAGAACTGATGAATGTGTACCGGGTCATCAAGGAAGATCCGGAAGAGCTGATTGCCAAGCTGAAGGAGCATCAGGAAAAGAACTGTGAACCTTACTTTTATGAGATTCGTTCCCTGGATCGGGACAAGGACGCGTACCGCTCTCTGACAAGAGTGGAGAAGGCGGCGCGGATTATTTATCTCAACAAAACCTGCTACAACGGATTGTTTCGGGTAAACAGTTCCGGTGAATTCAATTCCCCATGGGGAAGGTATAAAAAGCCGAATATTGTAAATGAGGAAACGATTCACGCTCTCTGCCAGTATCTGAACAAAGGGAAAATCACCATTTTGTGCGGGGATTACCGGGAGGCGCTGAAGGGAATCCGCAAAGGGGCCTTTGTCTATTTTGATCCGCCTTACATGCCCATCAGCGCGTCGGCCTCTTTTACCGGGTACACGGCCGCGGGGTTCGGTCCGCAGGAGCAGAAAGCGCTGAAAGAACAGTGTGATCGGCTGACGAAACGGGGAATTAAATTTCTCTTGTCCAACTCGGCGTGTCCGTTCATCGAGGATCTGTACCGCGATTATAAAATTGAATATGTTTCCGCCAAACGGGCGATTAACGCCAACCCGGAAAAGAGGGGCGCCATTGAGGAGGTGCTTGTGAGAAATTATGAGCCTGATCGATGAAAAATGGGAGATCCTCTTTGAAAAATACCATATCCGGGAGGAAATCCGCAGAAACGGACGTTTTTTGATTACCGCCGATCAGATCCGCCAGGTTAAGGAGCCCCGTCTGATGACCAAATTTGATACGCGGGAGTCCCGTCCGGAGGTCTTTGGCAGCCGGATCGGGATTCTCCCGGTGACCAGGGGCAGCTATGTGCTGGGCGAATTTGATTTGTATCAGGATTTTCCGGAAACCATAGGCGGCGTCAAACTGGCGGCTGCCAAAATACCGGATTACTTTGAGACCATCGACGTCCGGGACATCCGTTCGGAAGCGGCGGCGATTCATGTAATGGGGATTGCGGGTATCCTGGATGATTTTCTGGGAGAAGAACGGATGTCCCAGACCGTATCCGGCCGTATGGGATCGGGAAGCTTTGAATTTCAAGTGAAGGGAAACGGGGACAGACGCGCGCATACCATCCAGGTGCGCAATTCCCAGGTGGAGATTGACGGCGGATTTGAAGGTAAAACATCCTTTGCGCTGATCGAGGGAAAGAACGTAGTGCATAGTAATTTTCTGATTCGGCAGCTTTATTACCCCTATCGGTTGTGGCAGGAACGGATTCGTAAAAACGTACGCCCGGTGTTTATGGTTTATTCCAACAGCATTTTTCGTCTGCTGGAATATGCCTTTTCAGACATTTGCGATTACAACTCGATCCAGCTGGTGCGGGAAAAGCGTTACAGTCTGGAGGATGTTGAAATTTGCAGAGAAGATCTGCTGCGGGTTTTCCGGCAGACAAGGCCCCAGCCGGAGCCGAAGGTGACCTTCATTCAGGCGGACAGTTTCCCTAAGGTCATTTCCCTGGTGGAACATCTGAAGGAAAAAGCGATGACTACAGGGGAAATTGCCGAGTTGTTTGGATTCCGTCCGCGCCAGTCGGACTACTATTATAATGCTTGCAGGTATCTGGGGCTGGCGGAGAAAAAGAAGGGGGAAGCAGGGGTTAAAGTGCATATTACGCCTGCGGGGAAACGGCTCCTGCAGATGAAATATAAAGAGCGCCAGCTGGAATATGCGCGTCTGATTTTAAAGCATCCCATTTTTCATGAGCTTTTTGAAGTTGTACTGCGAACCGGGGAAATTCCGGAAAAACCGTACATTAAAGAACGGATGCGGGCGCTGGCGCTTTGCAGTGAAAATCTGATTGACCGGAGATCCAGCTCTGTGAGAGGATGGCTTCTCTGGATTCGTGATCTGATTTCTGTATAATTTTCAGGGAGGTGGAGCATTTGGAACAGATATCCTTGTTTGAACGTGAAGTCCCCCAGCCGCTGGCGGCGAGGCTGCGGCCGCAGACTCTGGAAGAATACGCCGGGCAGTCTCATCTTCTGGGACCCGGAAAGGTTCTGCGAAAGCTAATTGAAAACGATCAGATTTCTTCCATGATTTTCTGGGGACCGCCCGGAGTGGGAAAGACGACGCTGGCCCGGATCATCGCTAACCGGACGAAAGCGTCGTTTATTGATTTTTCCGCGGTTACAAGCGGAATTAAAGAGATCCGCGCGGTCATGCAGAAGGCGGAGGAAAACCGCAGATACGGGGAAAAAACCATTGTCTTTGTCGACGAGATTCACCGTTTTAATAAAGCGCAGCAGGACGCGTTCCTTCCCTTTGTGGAAAAAGGGAGCATTATCCTGATCGGCGCCACAACGGAAAATCCGTCTTTTGAAATCAACGGCGCGCTTTTGTCCCGCTGCAAAGTTTTCGTTCTGCAGGCGCTGAAAACAGAAGAACTGACAGGACTTCTTGCCCGCGCCCTGAAAGATGAACGGGGATTCGGCGGTCAGAACATCCAAATGGAAGAATCTTTGCTGGAGCGAATCGCCCGGTTCGCGGACGGAGACGCCCGTATGGCCCTCTCCACTCTGGAGATGGCAGTCCTCAACGGAGATGCAAAAGAAGACGGGAGTATCATTGTTACAGAGGAGACGCTGGAACAGTGTACGTCCAAGAAATCTCTGCTTTATGATAAAAACGGGGAGGAGCATTACAACCTGATTTCCGCCCTTCATAAATCTATGCGTAATTCTGACCCGGACGCCGCGGTCTACTGGCTGGCCCGGATGCTGGAGGCCGGAGAAGATCCTCTGTATATCGCCCGGCGGGTTACCCGGTTTGCCAGCGAAGATGTGGGGCTTGCCGATCCCCGGGCCCTGGAGCTTTCCATTGCCGCGTATCAGGCCTGCCACTTTATTGGTATGCCCGAGTGCAGCGTTCATTTGACGGAAGCGGTGGTCTACCTTTCCCTGGCGCCTAAATCCAATGCTCTTTATATGGCCTATGAACACGCGAAGAAAGACGCGCTGAATGATCTGGCTGAGCCGGTGCCCCTTGTAATCCGCAACGCGCCCACCCGGCTGATGAAGGAACTGGATTACGGGAAGGGCTATCAGTACGCCCATGATACGGAAGAAAAGCTGACTGATATGCAGTGCCTGCCGGATTCTTTGAAGGAGAGGGAATATTACCGTCCCACAAAACAGGGACTGGAGGACAAGCTGCGGGAACGGCTTTTGCGGATTAAGGAATGGAAGAAAGATAATGAGACATGAAATGTATAAATAAACAAATAAAAGAATAAATAATAATAATTTCTTCGTGATGCTGTCAGAAATTTGTCCAATTTTGAAAATATCGTCTGTTTGGACACGTTTTTTTGAAAAAATAACGGTTCGCAGGAGGATTCTTTCCTCTGCCAGCCCAAAACCGTTGAAAATCAGAAAAGAAAAAATGAGTGATAAATATACAGGACAAAAAAACGTGTCCAAAATAGAAATCTTCTGCGGATTGGACATTTTTTGAAAGATTTGATGGAAATCCGCAGGTTGGAATTGGCAAGAGTTCTTCCCGCCTTTTGAACACCTCTTAACCATTGCTCCCCCATGATATACGACGATTCATTTTATAAAGAAGAGAGAGCAATAATGCCGCAGCATTACCAACTCTCTCTTAAAGTGGCTAATTTTTCTGTTGTCCGCCAACAGCTGACACATTCGTTACCGAGCACCTTTATTGGCATCTCAATTAACCTCTTTACATTTTAAACAAACGAATAAAAAATTTTTTCAAAAAAATTTTCGCCTTTTTTGAACCGATCATACATCTTTCTTCGTCTTATGTTTATAGAAGGCTATGTTAATCTGGAGCGTTTGCAAAGGCAGGAAGAGGTGCGAGACATACTGACAGCTTTAATGGAGCTGTATGAAAAATATCGGACCGTATTAACATGGTATCTCATTTATGAAAAAACAATTCCGGAAATCGCCGCGGAATTCCAGATGCGTTATGATACCGTTCAGACCCGGTATCGACGTGGAATTTGAGAGAAAGATGCTGTCAAAAGGCAGAGAAAAGGGGGGAAGATGGAGAACAAAAACATACATAACCAGTTCAAAAAGGTG
>JAHZHL010000022.1:0-56037 GCA_019420305.1 Bacillota bacterium
CGTAAAAAGCCTGATTCAAAATGTCAAACATTTCTTTTCCGAAAACGAACCTGTCGTGGACGAAAACGGCGTGCAGTCACTGGTTCTGACAGACTGGGAGGACCTTTCCGATGGAAAAGAGATCGCAGGGACACTGTACGTGCCTTCGTATATCCCAGAGGGATATGAATTTCAGGAAGTTTCCTTTGACAGGGTGGAAACTGCAGCAGGAACAAGCTACCATTTTTTAAAAGGAAAGAAGGAGCTGTATGTAGATATCGAGGTTATCTTCGATGATATGGACGTCTATGTAAAGGGGGACTTATTTCAGTCGCCATTTTCGGAAAAGGAAATGTATTATGCGAAATACGGTGGTGGGAGCGCTGTGACCTATGCTGCAGGAGATCATAATTTTTCGGTAGTGGGAGATTTGTCAAAAGAAGAAGGGGCGAGAGTAATTGAAGGCATCGTCGAACGAGAATAACAAGAACCATGGATATTGTAAAATCCAGTAGGGAGAGAGTGAAACATGAATATTTTAAACATCTCAAAAAAAATACCGAATTCTCCATTACGAATTATTCTTTTTTTAATCATGGTAGCGGGTGGAAGTATAGGTTTTCGACTTCTTATGGAACATGGTTTGCTTGTCACAATCTGGGGTAAAGCATTATTTCTTATAATTCTGTTGATGATATTCTTAATTTTATTTGCAGTAGAACGTAAATATTTATTAAGAAAAACAGCGATGACCCTTACAAAAGAAGAACTGGATTTCTATTTAAAGGTGAATTTTCTAATTACATTTCTGGTATTTATTACGTTTGCTTTCATTTTGCTTCTGTTTTAAGCATGATATATGCGATAGGGCAATGTAGGAAAGTCTCCAAAGCAAATCTGCCTTTTCGGTTCCAAAAAATTTGAACCGAAAAGGCAGATCGGATCGTCTTAATATATAGAGGGGGAAGTTTAAGAAAGGAGTGGTGCAGAAAAAAGATGAACGCAATGGGAATCGTACTTAAGTGTATTGTGTTTTGAGCTTGCTGAAAGGCGAGCAAATTTATAAAACAGCTTCCGGCTGCATGGGAATTTGTCTGATGTTTGGGTATCGGATCCTGTCTGCGCCGGGGAGCATGTGTTTCTTTGAATTTAAGTGATGTGTGTGATAGAAATAAAGAGGGCGTCGTGCAAACGATTGTCCTCTTTTTTCCGTAACAGTCGGAGAACCATTTCAATAGGAAAAAGGGAGCGTTCTTTTGTCTTTTGTGATAAAGCAGAATCTTAAGAAAAAACCGGTTGCCTGATCCATCCGTAAGAGTATACAATAATAATGTAGGCTTATACGGGAAAAGGAGATTTTTACATGCTTCAGATCAGGCAGATTTGTAAAGAATACCGGACAGGAGACTTAGTTCAGAAAGCGCTGGATCATGTAGACCTGAACCTGCGTGACAATGAATTTGTCGCCATTTTAGGCCCCAGCGGTTCCGGGAAAACGACGCTTTTAAATATTATCGGAGGCCTTGACCGCTATGACAGCGGCGACCTGATTATCAATGGAATTTCTACAAAAAAATATAAGGACAGGGACTGGGATTCCTATCGGAATCATACCATCGGGTTTGTGTTTCAGAGTTACAACCTGATTCCTCATCAGACGGTTCTGGCAAATGTGGAACTGGCTCTTACGATTTCGGGAATCGGGAAAACCGAGCGGCGGCAGAGGGCCAGAAAAGCCCTTGAGGAAGTGGGGCTGGGGGATCAGCTTCACAAAAAGCCCAGTCAAATGTCAGGAGGCCAGATGCAGCGGGTGGCCATCGCCAGGGCACTGGTCAACGATCCGGATATCCTGTTGGCGGATGAGCCGACGGGAGCGCTGGACAGCAGTACCAGCGTGCAGGTTATGGATCTGCTGCGGGAGGTGGCAAAAGACCGTCTGGTAGTGATGGTAACCCATAACCCGGAGCTGGCGCAGCAATACGCGACCCGTATTGTTAATCTGCGGGACGGGCAAATCCAGTCGGATTCGGATCCCTTTACTATCGAGGATTCGGATGACCAGATTCCGGAACATAAGAACATGGGGAAAGCGTCCATGTCCTTTTTTACGGCGCTGTCTTTGAGTTTTAACAACCTGCGGACCAAGAAAGCCAGGACAATTCTGACCGCTTTTGCCGGTTCTATCGGCATTATCGGAATTTCTCTTATCTTATCCCTCTCTACAGGAGTCAACGACTATATTAAAAATGTGGAAGAAGAAACTCTTTCCCAGTACCCTTTGCAGATTCAGAGTACTGGTTTTGATCTTACCTCCATGATGACCGCGGGCGCGGCAACAGGAGCTGGAGGCGGCGGACAGGAAAAACAAGCCGATCAGGTCAACGTCATACAGATGGTGACCGATATGTTCTCCCAAATGAACTCCAACGATTTGGAATCTCTGAAGTCCTATCTGGACAGCGGACAGAGCAAAATCGAAAACTATACCAATGCCATTGAGTATTCTTATGATGTCACTCCGCAGATCTACAGTGAAAAAGATGACGGCAGCATCCGGCAGGTGAATCCGGATAAATCCTTTGAGTCCCTGGGATTCGGATCCTCGGAAAGCTCCAGTAGTATGATGTCCACTATGATGGGAACGGACGTTTTTTATGAAATGCCGAAAGCTTCCGGTCTTTATGAAAGCCAGTACGATGTAAAGGCGGGGCGCTGGCCGCAGAATTATAATGAATGCGTGCTTGTGCTTACTGCCAACGGAAGCATCAGTGATTTCCTTTTGTATACGCTGGGACTGCGGGATTCCGTGGAACTGGAGAAAATGATCCAGCAGTTTATCGATGAAGAAGAAATTGACACCCCGGGGGATATGGGGTCTTACTCCTATGATGATATTCTGGGAATCACCTTCAAGCTGGTGCACAGTAAAGATTATTACCAGTACGACGGACAATACGGGATCTGGCGGGATAAATCGGATAATGAAGCTTATATAAAAAATCTGGTCAAAGAAGGTGAAGACCTGAAAATTGTAGGCATCGTACAACCTTCCGAGGACGCCAACGGTACTCTTCTGAGTACGGGGATCGCCTATCCGGCATCCCTCACAGAACATATAATCGAGGTGGCCGCGGACAGTAAAATTGTAAAGGCGCAGCTGGCGGATCGGAATACCAACGTTTTCACCGGAAAAGCCTTTGGCAAGGATGACAATGAAAATGATTTTGATATGCAGTCGCTGTTTGCGGTAGATGAAAAAGCATTGCAGGAGGCGTTTTCTTTTGATGAGAACGCGCTGAAAAAGGGACTCGACGGAGCTTCTGGAGGATTTGATCCGGAGGAACTGAGCAAATCTCTGGATCTGTCAGAACTGATGGATATGGATGAACTTTCAAAGTCTCTTTCTAAAATAGAGGCGCCGGACATGAGCGAACTGTCAGAAACGATTCAAATTGACGGAGCCGATAAAGCGGTGCAGGATATGGTCTCCAGCCTGTTAGAAGGCTATCAGCAGTATCTGGCGGGAAACTCCCAGAACGACTATTCCCAGCTGGGAGAATCATTTCAGGAGTATCTGCGAACCGAAGACGCGCAGAAGATTCTAAACCAATGGGCAGAGGATGTATTTAAGAATAACCCGGATGGGGAAGCGACACAGGAACAGCTTGACCAGCTTTCGGAAAAACTGATGGAAGGTTATCAGGCATACGCCGGAGAACATGCCAAGCCGGATCCCGGACAGATGGAAAGTTCCTTCCTTGCTTACCTGCAGACCGAAGACGCGCAGAAGCGAATTACTCAGGGAATTTCCGATATGGTGGATGATGAGGAATTGCAGACACAGATTTCCGGAGCGGTTACAACGTATATGGAGCAAATGATGTCCTCCTATTCCGGAACAGTACAGAAGGCGTTGGAAAAGCAGATAACTTCCGCTATGAAAAAGCTTGTAAATCAGATCAGCGGCCAGATGGAAAACTCTATGCGGACTATGGCCACACAGCTTGGGCAAAATATCCAGGAAGCGATAAAAGTGGATCCGCAGGCCTTTGTCAATGCCTTCAGCATGAACATGAATGCTGAGGAATTGGAGGAACTTTTCGCTTCTATGAATTCCGCGCAGAGCGCAAGCTATGAAAACAACCTGAAGACCCTGGGGTACGCGGATTTTGGCACGCCGAGCGGCATTGACATTTATCCGATTGACTTTGAAAGCAAAGAGCAGGTTGTAAAGATCTTAGATGATTATAATGAGCGGATGGAAGACGCGGGAAAAGAGGAACAGGTTATCACCTATACGGATGTGGTAGGAGCGCTGATGTCTTCGGTTACGGATATTATCGATACCATCAGCTATGTGCTGATTGCGTTTGTCGCGATTTCTCTGATTGTTTCATCGATTATGATTGGGGTCATCACCTATATCAGCGTTCTGGAACGGAAGAAAGAAATTGGTATTCTCCGGGCTATCGGAGCGTCCAAAGGAAATATCTCACAGGTGTTTAACGCGGAGACCTTTATTATCGGACTGACGGCAGGTCTGATTGGTATCGGACTTACTTTGTTGATTCTGATTCCTGGTAATATGGTGATTCATCATATTGCGGATAGTAATGAGATCAATGCGGTTCTGCCCGCCGGAGCGGCAGGGATTCTGATTCTTCTCAGCGTACTGCTGACTTTGATTGGCGGTCTGATTCCATCAAGAAAAGCGGCTAAAAGCGATCCGGTGGCGGCGCTGCGGACAGAATAAGCAGGTAAAAAAGATGTTAAAATCAAAGCAGGAAATGCGTAATAGCGTAAAAAAAGAGGCAGCGCAATTAACAGAAGCTTACTGTAAAGACGCGGATGAGATGATTTTTAGAAATATCCGGGCACTGCCGGAATATCAGAGGGCGGACACGGTGTTCTGCTACGTGGGAACGAAAACCGAAATCAATACGATGCCGATTTTAAAAGACATTTTAGAAAATGGAAAGATTTTAGGTGTTCCTAAATGCGTGGCCAAAGGGATTATGGAAGTGTTCCGGGTTGAAAGCCTGGAGCAGTTAAAAGAAGGCGCGTATGGAATTCTGGAGCCGAAAGAAGAATGCGGCCGGATTTTGCCCGAACAGATCGATCTGGCACTGGTTCCATGTCTGTGTTGTACGAAAGATGGGAAACGGCTGGGATACGGAGGCGGTTACTACGACCGGTACCTGGAAAAAAAGGACTTTACAAAAGTGGTTTTGTGTAGAGAAAAGTTGATGAAAGAGTTCATCCCCACTGATCGCCATGATGTAGAAATGGATCTGGTCATTTCGGAAAGGGGAGTATGTGAAAAATAAGATCCGGAATGAAAGCGCAAAGATGCCGGACTGCCGCATTTGGCGGCAGCCTGGTATTCTCTGCTCTTTTCTATCTTCTGTGTCTGGGCTCCGGTCTCGGCGGCGTACATTCATTTCCGCATCCGCAACCGCAGTCCGCAGGACCGTTTCCTCCGGAAGCCGGATTCCCGCCGCTTCCATTTCGGGGTTCACAGCACGGGTCGCATGGATCGCAGGAATCCGGACAGTTTTCCGCGGTATCTGCTTCGCCAATCCGGTTCGGGAACAGAGCCGGGAAGGTTGTGCAGATGGGGTTGGACTGAGTCGGAATTTCCGCGAAGCCTGTAGAAAGCGCGCAGAGCTGTACAGGAACAACGACTTTCTTTTCCGCGCTTACGCACAGGGCGATGATCAGGTTTCCGCAGACTTCTCCGTCCGGACCGACGCTGAGATCTCTGCCGCAGTTATTTGTCGCGAGGCGGGCCTCACAGGCGACATTGGTAAACTCCGTGAATCTCGGCAGGAACGCGGTGTCGATTGCGCTCGGCATGCAGATTTCAAAGAAGTTGGTGAGAACCAGAGGATGAGAAGACGTCGCCACATTTACCTCAGCGCATACGGTACATACACTTTCATTATTGCATCTGTCACACAGCAGCAGGTCGATGTAGACCAGAACATTTCCGGTAATACTTACATTCTGGGTGCCGAAGATGGGGGTGCCCATACATTTATCATCACATTCTTTGGTATCCGCGTAAAGAATTTTTTCGGAAAGGGTTCCGTCCGGACCTACAACTTCCAGTGGATTTCCCTGGCCGTTCTGCAGGAAGGTCGCTCCGGAAATGCTGGTATTCACATCCAGATTCAAATTTCTGGGATCATCTACATTGCATGGATTAAAGAACCTCTTACAGCGAATATCTACAACCCGGCTGATGGTGCTCCCGCAGGGAATATTAGGCGAGAACATCTGTCCCTGCACCGTTTTCATTCCCTGAAGGTTAAACAGCACAGCATCATAGACGCTCTGCACATAAATCGGCGTACTTACAACATCTTCAAGCTTACCGCTGAATTTGCAAAGATTGCCGGCGTTGCAGCAATTCTCATAGAGGTCCGGCGCCGGTCGATTGCCAAAACAACTCATATCGTGTTACCTCCTTAAATATACCGCAGATTGTGCTGCGGCGCATATCGCAATTTTTATTGCAATTAACGATTCTTGGATAGTATATGAAACTTGTGAAATTTGTGTTACAACAGGGAAAAGTTGTGGTATAATAAAACACTATTATCGTAAGAACCGCGCGGATTTGACCGTGGCGGGAAGGGAAAGGAGATTAGCGATGGCAGGAAATCTTACACAAAATAAACAGATGCGATTTGAAAATCCGGCCGGCAGTCGGCAGATCAGCGAGCGGGCCTATAATCTGATTATCGGAGGAACGCTGCTTTATGGATTTGCGGTAAATGCTTTTATGATACAAGTGTTCGAAGGCGCGTTTGACAACATGAACCAATGGGGACTGCTCATTGGATATATTGTCTGCATTATCATAGGGGCAGTCCTTACGAGGAGCCAGAGCGGATTTATAAGCTTCGTGGGCTATAACTTTATTGTTGTGCCGCTTGGGGTCATGCTGACGATACTGCTGCCTTATTACGGATCGGAACGGGTCTTTGACGCGGTAGTGATTACCGGTATTATTACATTACTTATGATGATCGCCGCGGGGGCGTTTCCTCATATCTTTCTTAAGATGGGAAGGGCATTGTTCTTTACCCTCATTGCGGTTTTTGTTGTGGAGTTGTTTTGCGTTTTTGTAATGGGCCGGGATTTCGCGGTTATTGATTATGTGGTGGTGCTGCTGTTTTCCGGCTACATCGGCTACGATTGGGCCAGGGCGAACGTTTATCCGCGTACAGTAAATAATGCGATTGACAGCGCTGTAGATTTGTATATGGATATTATTAATATCTTTATCCGGATTCTGTCGATTCTCAATCGGCAGTAAAAGGCAGCGGCGGCTTGTATAGGAAAGGATGACACAAAGAGGCCTTTGTGTTACAATATCGGTTAGAGATTGGAGAAAAAAGGACGCAGTCAGAATGAACAAAAAAGAAACATCCAAAACAGAAGAACGCCTTCCGGATGAAGTGTTCCGGGAGGACTCGCGAAAAGAGGAAGAGGAGAGACAAGGCGTGGCGAAAAGAGCCAGCCTTGCTGTTTTTATACTGGTGGTACTGCTCTTCGCGGCAGTCATGTTTATAACATATTTTTTTGAATTTAAGTTTGGGAAGACTGCGGGAACCATCGCTCTGATTGCAGTCGCTCTTCTGATCGCGGGATACCTTTATAAAAACGAGCTGATGGAAAAAATAAAGAGAAAAAAATAGGGTGGAAAAAATGATTCAAACAAAGAAACTGAGCTGCGGAACAACCGTAGTGATGGAGCAGATTCCATATGTAAAGTCCGTGGCATTGGGGATATGGGTAAGAGCCGGCGCGGTGGATGAACCTGCGCGAATCGCGGGGGTATCCCATTACATTGAACATATGATGTTTAAGGGTACGGAAAAAAGAACCGCAAAGCAGATCGCTTCGGATGTCGATCGGATCGGCGGGCAGTTTAACGCCTTTACCGGAAAAGAAGCGACTTGTTACTATATGAAAACGCTTTCCGACAACCTGGAGCAGGCCGCGGAAATCCTTTTGGACATGATTCTCAATTCCAGGATGGATGAAGAGGAGATGGCAAAGGAAAAGAGTGTCATCCGTGAGGAAATCAAGATGATTCAGGATACGCCGGATGATGATGTTCACGATACAGTCTGCGAGTTGGTTTTTCAGGGACACCCTCTCGGAAACTCGATTATCGGAACGCCGGAAACGCTGGAGCGGATTGATCGGGATGTGCTGACCGGTTATCTGCGCAGAGAATATACCAGAGACAGCCTTGTGATCGCCATTGCCGGAAACTTTGATGAGGATAAAATCCTGTCCATGTTTGAAGATAAACTGGTCAAACTCCTGCCGTCCAAAGCGGAAAAACAGGCGGTCCCTGTGCGGTATCAGCCGCGCTATAAAGTGAAGAGCAGGGATATTGAACAGAGCCATATCAGCCTTGCAGTGCCGGGAGTCTCCCTGGAGGACAGTCGGTATTACGCTATGGGGCTTCTCAGCAATATTATGGGAGGAAGCATGAGCTCCCGCCTCTTCCAGAATATCCGGGAAGAAAAGGGGCTGGCTTACTCCGTCTATTCGGCGGCGAGTTCCTTCAGCGGCGCAGGCTATTTTGAGATTTATGCGGGAGTTGCTCACGATAAGATTGCCGAAGCCATCGGGGGAATCCGGGAAGAACTGGAGATTCTGAAAAGGGACGGCGTTACGAAAGAAGAACTGGATAAGGCGAAAGAGCAGATGAAAAGCGCCTATATCTTCGGGCAGGAAAACGTAACCGGAAGAATGTTTTCCATTGGAAAGAACATGGCCGTATGCCGCAGAGTGCATACGCCGGAGGAAGTGGTGGATGGCTTTAACCGGGTGACCATGGAAGATATGAGGGGAGTGGCGGATCTGGTCTGTGATCTGAATCAGTACTGTGGCGCCGCGGTAACGAATGGAACATTTGATATGAAACAGGCAATGGAGGGATAAGCGCTGATGGAGATTAAAATACGAAGTGAAAGAGGCCGGATGCCGTCTTATGAGACGGAAGGTTCAGCGGGAATGGATCTGCAGGCAAGTCTCGACGCGCCGGTTGTGATAAATCCGGGAGAACGGGCTTTGATCCCGACGGGACTCTTTATTGAACTTCCAACGGGATATGAGGCGCAGATCCGAGCAAGGAGCGGGCTTGCCATAAAAAAGGGAATCGGTCTTGTCAACGGTGTAGGGACCATTGACAGCGACTATCGGGGAGAGATCAAAGTGGCTCTTATCAACTGGGGACAGGAGATTTTTACCGTACAGGACGGCGATCGGATCGCGCAGATGGTTATCGCAAAGTACGAAAGAATTACCTGGCAGCCTGTCGCGAGACTGCAGCAGACGGAACGCGGTGACGGCGGGTTCGGGCATACAGGCATATAGAAAAGCGATTGACGCAAACAGAAACCAAAATAAAATCTGTCGCATATATTACTTTGAGGTGGTATACGATGACAGATTTTTTATTGTTGGAAAAAATAAGTCAGCTGAACAGTAAAAATCCAAAACCCAGGCTGCTTCACCAGAAAGGGGTTGCGGCCTGCGGAACCTTTTCTCCCTATCTGTCACTTTCTGATTATACGAAGGCGGACTTTCTCCAGGAACCGGAGAGGGAAATCCCTGTTACAGTAAGATTTTCCAGGACAATGGGCGCGAAAGGAAGCGGAGACACCCTACGGGATACCCGGGGATTTGCCGTCCGTTTTGAGACGCAGCAGGGAAACTACGATTTACTTTGCCATAATATGCCCTGCTACTACATCCGCAGTCCTGTTCATTTTCCGGATCTGGCAACATCCCTTGCGGGGGTGGAGAACAATCCGGGAAAACACAAAAGCTTCTGGGAATTTTTATCCAAACATCCGGAGGCGGTAAATCTGGCAGTGGAACTGTATTCAAACCGGGGAACGATCAAGTCGTATCGTTTTATGGAAGGCTACAGCGTCAATACTTATAAATGGATTAATGCCGGAGGAGAAACGCTCTATGTCCGGTATAAATGGAATCCTCTGTGTGAAGGTGAGGAAAAAAATGAGAAACGAAATGGAATTTCATATCAGGAGGCAGAATTTCTGGCCGGATTCTCACCGGACTGCTGCATTTCCGATCTGGCTCTTGCGTTGGAAGAAGAACGCTTTCCGGTCTATGAGCTGGAGGTGCAAATAATGGAAGAAAAGCAGGCAGAGACTTGCGGTTTTGATTTTCTTTCTGTAACGTTATATTGGCCGGAGGAACAATTTCCCTACCAGAAGATCGGAAAGATGACGCTTCGCAGTATCCTTTCCGGAGAAGAAAGCGAGGCATTATGCTTTTGTCCGGGAAATCTGGTTCCCGGAATTGAATTCGGTAATCGGGAATTTCTTGAGATTATGGATTTTGCCCACAGAGACGGGGGAAGACAGAGAGGTGCGCGGACATGATGGAGGAAAAGCAGGCCGGAGTATATTGCCGTAATATGACAGAAGAGGAAAAAGAACTGCTGGCGGAAAATATCGGAGGAGAGCTGATGTTTGAATTAAGGGACATCCGGGAGTGTGTGCTGCGCCAGTTGAAAGACGTTGACGGAGACATAGAAAAAATTTTAAGAAAAAGATTTTATTTTTAATTTACTTTAATGTAGAAGGGGTGTTATCATAAGAAACGTGAAGAATCTAATACAAAAGAGAAATGAGGGATGATACATGATCGGTGTCAAGAAGAAGGAGGATGAATTTTTTCAGCTTTTGATTGAATTCGCCGGGAAAATCGTCAGAGTGGGAGAAGCATTTACAGAACTGGTCTCAGATTATCAGGATGTGGCAGAACAAGTAGCGAAAATCAAAGTTCTGGAAACAGAATGCGATATGGAGGCACATAAAATCCTGACGGCTCTGAATGCTTCTTTTATCACGCCTTTTGACAGGGAAGACATTTACGATATCACCAAAGAGATGGACGATATTGTAGATTCACTGGAAGAGGTCGCCAACCGTTTTATCGTATTTGATGTGAAACAGCTGAAACCGGAATGTCTGAAAATGGCAGAATACATAATGCAGGCGATCCGGGAGCTGGAAGTTCTTTTCCGGCACCTGTCGGAAGTAAAGAAAAATACCATCGTCCATGAACAGATTGTGGAAGTAAACCGCATTGAAAACGAGGGAGATCTCCTGTACAGAAAAGCCCTTACGGATCTTTTCCGTGACGAAAAAGATCCCATTGAGCTGATTAAGTGGAAGCATCTGTATGAACAGCTGGAAACCAGTCTTGATTCCTGTGAGAACGTGGCCAACATTGTCGAAGGAGTGGTAATGAAATATGCTTAGTGGAATCTTAGGCAGTGTTGTAATCGTTGCGCTGGCTTTTGAGTTCATCAATGGATTCCACGATACAGCAAACGCGATCGCGACTTCCGTATATACCAGAGCGCTTACTCCGAAAAAAGCGATCCTTTTAGCAGCCGCCATGAATCTGGTGGGAGCCATGGTCAGCGAAAAGGTAGCAATGACAATTTCCAGCGGACTGGTCGATGTGGCACTGGAACAGTATGTGATTTTAGGAGCTCTGTTTGGCGCGATTTTATGGAATCTGTTTACCTGGTGGAAGGGAATTCCCAGCAGTTCTTCCCACGCGTTGATTGGAAGCCTGATCGGCGCGACCATTGTGTTTACGATGGGAACGGAACATATTCTATGGGACGGAGTGATCCGCAAAGTAATTATTCCGCTGTTCACGTCGCCGTTTATCGGATTGTTTATCGGATTCGGATTTATGAAGCTGATTTTTTATCTTTTTTCAGGATGGTCCCAGTCAAAAGCGAATAAAGTCTTTTCAAAGCTGCAGATTTTTTCGGCGGCTCTGGTAGCTTATTCTCATGGAAATAATGACGCGCAGAAGACAATGGGTATTATTACACTGGCGCTGATTACCGGAGGAGTACTCGATCCCGGTTCGGGCGTTCCTCTCTGGGTAAAAGCCGCCTGCGCCTGTATGATGGCACTGGGGACCTCCCTTGGAGGATGGAAGATCATGAAAACCATGGGAGGAGGAGTGACGAAACTCCAGCCTGCCAGCGGATTCGCGGCTCAAACGGCATCCGCTGTGGTAATTGAGAGCATGTCCTTTCTGGGAGCGCCGATCAGTACGACACAGGTTATCACGACATCCGTAATGGGTGTGGGAAGCGCGCGGAGGATTAGCGCGGTAAAATGGGGAATCGCCCAGAATATTATTATCGCATGGGTTGTAACGCTGCCGATTACCATGATTCTGGGAGGTTTATCCGTATTTGTGATTCAGTTTTTTGTATAGGTGAACGATGATAACGAGAGAAGATCTTGAAAAAAGAGAATATGAGATCCTTTCGCCGTACGCGGCGAAAGTGGCGGAGTCCAGGGGAAGAAAAGTGCCGGAGGAAAAGTGCGCCATCCGAACGGACTACCAGAGAGATCGAGATCGGATTATCCATTCCAAGTCTTTCCGGCGGCTGATGCATAAAACACAGGTTTTTCTGGCGCCGGAAGGCGATCACTTCCGAACCCGCCTGACTCATACTATTGAAGTTTCTCAGATTGCCAGAACGATCGCGCGGAGTCTGGGGCTCAACGAAGATCTGACGGAAGCCATTTCTCTGGGTCACGATTTAGGCCATACGCCATTCGGACATAATGGGGAAAAAGTTCTTAATGATCTGTATAAAGGCGGATTCCGCCACAATGTCCAGAGCCTTCGGGTCGTGGATGTGCTGGAGAGCAACGGGGTGCGCCGGGGGATGAACCTGACGGAGGAAGTCCGGGACGGAATTCTAAATCATACGGGAAAAACACTTCCCTTGACACTGGAAGGACAGATCGTGAAGATCAGCGACCGGGTCGCATATATCAACCACGATATTGACGACGCGCTGCGGAGCGGTGTGATTACAGAATCTGATTTGCCCAAAGCCTGCATTGAGGTTCTGGGGAAAACGCATCGCGGCCGTATTAATACGTTGGTCACCGATCTGATTGAAAATAGCTTTGAGAAAGACCGGATTTCCATGAGCCGAACCTGCATGACGCACATGGAGCTGCTGCGGGATTTTATGTTTGAAAATGTCTACCACAATCGAAAGGTAAAAAAAGATGAGGAACTGGAAAAGATAAACCATATTCTGAAATCTCTGTATCAGTATTATATTGAAAATCCGGATCAGCTCCCTGAAGATTTGCGCCAGATGGTTCCGGAGTTCGGTCTTGAGGAAATGGTCAAGGATCATATTGCCGGTATGACCGATCGGTACGCGGTGAACCTTTATACCCAGCTGTTTGTCCCCAAGGGATGGAAATAACAGAGATAAAATTTATTCAAAAAAATTTTCACGAAAAAAAAGGAATCCGGGCACTTTTGTCGAAAAAGATTATGATACGAATATTTTTTGACAGGGAGAGAACGTGAGCGCAGGAAACAACACAGTTGATGAAATAAAAAGCAGGTGTAATATTGTCGATGTGATCGGTCGGGTTGTTCCGCTGAAACGAGCCGGAAGCAACTATAAAGGCAGATGTCCGTTTCACAATGAAAAGACACCTTCTTTTGTTGTATCTGAAACAAAGCAGATTTTTACCTGCTTCGGCTGCGGCGCCACAGGAGATGTCCTCAGCTTTGTGGAAAAATATTATCAGCTGGATTTTATGCAGGCAGTTGAAAAGCTGGCGGATGAATACGGAATCACCGTGCGGCGGGGGTTCCATAAAAGCGAAAATAAGGAACAAGCCTACCAGATTAACCGTGAGGCCGCGAAATTTTTTTTCCGGGCTTTGAGGGAAAGAGCGAATCCCGGTTACAGCTATATGAAAAAAAGAGGCATTGCGCCGGAAACGCTTAATAAGTTTGGAATTGGCTACGCGGATTCTCAGTGGGACAGCCTTTACCGCCATCTGACCGCAATGGGATTTAAAAAAGAAAAATTGTTGGAATTAGGGTTAATTTCGCAGTCGAAGGGTAAATATTATGATAAGTTCCGCGGCAGAGTCATGTTTCCCATTATGAACACCAGCGGAAAAGTAATCGGATTCGGCGGTCGCATTGTGGGGGAAGGAGAACCCAAATATCTGAACTCCCAGGAGTCCAGCGTATTTTTAAAGAAAAACAATCTGTATGGCCTGAATATTACAAGACAGGAAATCGGACGGGAAGATCAGGCGATTTTAGTGGAAGGATATATGGATGTCGTGTCCCTTTACCAGAGCGGAGTACGGAATGTTTCGGCTTCGTTGGGTACGGCCCTTACGGAGAATCAGGCAAAACTCCTCAAGCGATATACGGACAATGTGGTTTTGTCCTATGACGCGGACCAAGCGGGGATCAACGCGGCGCTCCGCGGACTGGATATCCTCCATCGGGAGAATTGCCGGGTAAAGGTACTTCATGTAACGGATGGAAAAGATCCGGATGAATTTGTGAAGAAAAACGGAAAACTGGCTTTTTTGAAACTGATTGACCAGGCGCTTCCCTTTGCGGACTATAAATTGAGTCTTCTGCGAAAATCCTTTGATTTAACGACCACGGAGGGGAGAGTGGATTTTCTCCGGCAGGCCGCGCGGGTGTTATCGGACTTGAGTCCTGTAGAACAGGATATTTACATAAAAAAACTGGCAGAAGAGACAAAAATTTCACAGGGTGCTATAAGACTTGAAATAAATGGCAATACTAGTAAAAAACAGAGCGGCCATCAGCCTGCCGCAGGCCGGACGGAACGGGAAGAATCGGGCGGAGAAGTCAGCATGCTGGAAAAAAATATTATTAAGCTGATTTTGCAGAGCAGCAGCTATTATCCGAAATTTGCGCCTTATGAAAATACCGCGTTTTTTTCGGAGAGCGGCCGGCGGATTTACCGTGGAATTCAGGAAATATATATGGAAGAGGAAGAAATTGATATCCGAAAACTGGCGGATTTATTAGAACCGGGAGACGCGGAGATACTGAAAGATATCCGGGATAATGTGCGTCTGGCTCATAAGGAAGAACGGATTTTTCAGGACTGCGTCAGGGCCATACAGGAACGGGAGCTGGAGCATAAGGAAAAAGAGCTCATTACAAGGCTTTCCATGGCGGATGAAGAAGAAAACGAGGAAGTAATAAGAGAGTTGACACAGGAGCTTATGAATATCCAGAAGATGAGGAAAACGGTAGGGGGTAGATAGAGAAATGGCAAAAAAAGAAGTACAGCAGGAACCGATGCAGGAACAGGTGAAAGATAAAAAACAGCTGCTTGAGGAACTGACCGAAAAAGCAAAAGGAAAGGGTTCCCTCACCTATACGGAAATTTCAGACTATATGGGAAATATGGAGCTGGATAAAGACGATATGGACGATCTCTATGATCAGCTGATGTCCAAGGGAATTGAAATTGTATCCGAAGTAGAGCCGGACGCTCTGGAACTGAGTGAGCTGGAGGACGAGGATGTCGATGATCCGGATATGGAGGCGGCAATCGCGGAAAGCGGCGATTCCAAGGAAATCGATCTGGAAGCGACGATTCCGAAAGGAATCGCGGTGGATGATCCGGTGCGCATGTATCTGAAAGAGATCGGAAAGGTACCGCTCCTTACCGCACAGGAAGAAATCGAACTGGCAAAGAAAATGGAAGCCGGCGATGAAGAGGCCAAGCAGAAGCTTTGCGAAGCGAACCTGCGTCTGGTTGTCAGCATTGCTAAAAAATATGTAGGCCGCGGGATGCTGTTCCTGGATCTGATCCAGGAAGGAAACCTCGGTCTGATCAAGGCAGTTGACAAGTTTGACTGGAAAAAAGGGTACAAGTTCAGTACTTACGCCACCTGGTGGATTCGGCAGGCCATCACCCGCTCAATTGCGGATCAAGCGAGAACTATCCGGATTCCGGTTCACATGGTGGAAACGATCAACAAGCTGATTCGAGTGTCCCGCCAGCTGATTCAGGAAAAGGGACGGGAGGCAACACCGGAAGAAATTGCTGAAGAAATGGGAATTTCGGAAGAAAAGGTGCGTGAAATCCTGAAAATTGCTCAGGAACCGGTTTCTTTGGAAACGCCTATCGGGGAAGAAGAGGACAGCCATCTGGGAGACTTTATCCCGGATGAGGATGTACCGGCTCCGGCAGAGGCAGCAGCGTTTTCCATGCTGAAGGAACAGTTGGTGGAAGTGCTGGATACTCTGACGGAACGGGAGCAGAAGGTTCTCAAACTGCGGTTTGGCCTGGAGGACGGACGCGCCCGCACCCTGGAGGAAGTAGGGAAGCGGTTTGACGTAACAAGAGAGCGGATTCGGCAGATTGAGGCAAAAGCGCTGCGCAAACTGCGTCATCCAAGCAGAAGCAAGAAACTGAAGGATTATCTGGAATAAGTATGGTAAAATTAAGTGACAGACTGCAGGTTCTTGCAGATCAGATTGGAAATAAGGAAACCATGGCCGATATTGGTACCGACCATGGTTTTTTGCCTGTTTATCTCTGGGAGCGGGGGATTTCACCAAAGGTGATTTTTACCGATGTGAGCGCCGGTTCCCTGGAAAAATCCCGCGTGAACGCAAAGATGCTCTACCCGGAAGAACCCTTTGATTTCCGCCTGGGAAACGGACTGGAAGTGCTTTCGGCAGGAGAAGTGGATGATGTAGTGATTGCGGGTATGGGAGGAATTCTCATGACCCGAATTCTGGGAAAGGATCTGGAAAAGACGAAAAGCTTTTCCAAGCTGATTCTGCAGCCGAGAAGCGGTCAGGGAGTTCTACGGCACTGGCTGCTGCAGAATGGGTTTGTGATTGAAAAAGAATCTCTGGTGCGGGAGGGAAAATATATCTGCGAAGTGATAAACGCCGCGCCGGAAGGAACGCGGGACAGAGCGCCTGTTTCTCGAAAGCTGGAAGGCTGCGGCCCGGAGGATATTGAATATGAGGTGCCGCCGTGGATTAGCATGGCAGGGCCTCTGGCAAAAGCGTTTATTGAAAACAGAATTGCGGTCGAGATGCGAATCCTTTCCGGCCTGCAGAAAAGCAGGACGCCGGATCGGAAAGCGATACAGTCTGAAAAAAGGCGAATCGCGTATCTCAAGTCGCTTTTGGGAGGTATTTAAAATGGCAATGAATCTGGAAGAACTGATCGAAATAATTGAAGAAATCGCGCCGCCGGATACACAGGAAAGCTGGGACAACAGCGGAATTCAGGTGGCTGCGGGTCCGATGGAAATTCAGAAGGTGCTGACCAGTCTGGAAATCACAGAGGCTGTAATTGATGAGGCGGATGAAAAAGACGCGGATCTGATCCTTACCCATCATCCGCTGATTTTCGGAGGAATTAAAAAGGTCGATTACAGGGAAATGACCGGCTCCTTCCTTGTTCGCCTTTTGAACCTGGGAATTTCCGTTTATTCCTGCCATACGCCTTTTGACAAGCTGAAGGGTGGAAACAACGACTTTCTGGCTGAACTCATCGGCCTGGAAGAGATTCGGGGGTTTTCCGACGGGCCGGAGGAAAACCGGATCGGAAGAACCGGGTATCTCAGCTCTCCGATGACGCTGGTTTCCATGATGGATCTTCTGGCTGACCGCCTGGACATGGATCCGGAGCAGATTCGCGCGGTAGGCCGGCCGGATACCATGATTCACAAGGTGGGAATCTGCACCGGAGCAGGAGCGGACTTAATGGATCTGGCCATAAAAAACGAGTGCCAGCTGTTTCTTACAGGAGATCTGAAATACCACGACGCGCAGAAGGCAAAAGCCTGCGGGCTTGCGGTCATCGACGCGGGTCATTATGGAACCGAAAAATCCTTTGCGGGAAATTTCGCGGAAAAACTGCGGGCAAAAGTGGCTGATGGAATTGAAATTATCCAATCGGAAGTGGACATTGACCCCTTTGAGATGATATAATAGAAAAGCTTTGCTGAAAAGCACACGGTTTCGGGTAGTTCAGGCAGTCGCGTGCATCTTCGGGATGTATGAGGAAAGTCCGGGCTCCACAGGGCGAGGATGCCAGATAACGTCTGGCGTAGGTAACTATAGGGAAAGTGCAACAGAAACACACCGCCGAAACGGGTAATGCCGTGGTAAGGGTGAAATGGTGAGGTAAGAGCTCACCGGGAGTTATGGTAACATAATTCCCGTGTAAACCCCATCCGGAGCAAGACCAAGACAGGGCAGTAAGTGCGGCGGCCCGCCGCCGCCCGAGAGGTAGGTCGCTGGAGCGTGCTGGTGACAGTACGTCGAGATAGATGATTGCCAGATACAGAACCCGGCTTACGAGCTGCCCGAAACTTTTTGATTGTAATGAAAATATCCTGAAAAACAAGAAGATGTATTGATTAGGTGCTTAAAACTTCCCCTTTCTTTAATGCGACCATTTTCCATATAAAAGATCTCATCATATTTATCCAACAAATTTTGTTCTAAATGATGAGTAATGGTTATGAGAGTTAAATCTTCCTTTTTTAATAATCTGTTTTCTATGTCGTATGCTGTCTGCATATCAATCGCGGATGTACCCTCGTCTAATATGAGAATCGGTTTGTTTCGGATCAAGGCACGTGCAACCGCAATCCTCTGTTTTTGTCCACCAGATAGATTCGATCCATTTTCTCCCACCCGATATTGCAAGCCGGTTGGAAGTTCAGATATGAATTCGGTCAATCCGCTGTCCTTTATAACTTTTTCTACTTGTTCCTCGGGATAATGTTCATGTAAACAGATATTGTCATATATAGTTTCATCAAACAGATAGATATTCTGATGAATGATTGAGGACAACTGAACCACACTATCTTTATCCAGCATATGAAATTCCGTATTATCATATAAAATTTCGCCTTTGTATGTGGAGTAATAACCAGATAAGAGTTTAATAAGGGTACTTTTTCCGCAACCGCTTTTCCCAACAATAACGTATTTCTTACCTTTTTCAATAAGACAGTCTATTCCGCTTAATATATCGGTTGTTCCGTCATAGGAAAAGGACAAATTTTTTGCCCTGATACGAAATTGATAGGTGGCTGCACTTTCTTTTTGGGGCAGAAATCTGGAATGTTTCGATATAATTTCCAGCTTTTCTACAATAGGGCGGACGCTTTTTATTTTGGGAATATTTGTAAAGATCATAATGAGAGGATTCGCCAGGTTACTGCTCACCTGTACCATTCCTAACAAAGTTCCTACAGTTATACGTCCTGTGATAATAAAGTAAGCAGATAAAAATAAAACCACAATTTGAACCATTAGGGCCAGGAAAGCAGAAAGCCCCTCGTTTAGTGCAAGCAATCTGTCAACGCTGTATTTAGATTTGAGGGTTTCGGTATTTGTTTTATCAAATCGTTGTATTGCGCTTTTTGCCATAGAATATGATTTAATGATTTCGAATCCAGACAGGATATCTTTTAAGTTGACTGTAAAGTCTGCCAACTTTGAAGAAAACTTATTCTGTCTTTTCTCCAGTGTTCTACCCAGCAGACCTGGTATAAGGAACATAACTGCAAGCGCTGCTATTACGCAAATTGTAACAATGATGTCAAAATAAATCATCAATACGAAAGATGATATAAAAACAACGGTGTATTGGACTACTTCAAATAAGGGGATCAAAAAATTGTCCTCCAGCATTTTCACATCATTTGTAACGACAGATATATAATCAGCGGTATTCTTCTTTTCAAAATCTTCGATATTGTGATTGATTGTCCCTCGAAAAACATCCGAGCGGATTTGAAGCATGAGCTTACAGATTACTTTTTTGCTCAGTAACGATTGGAGATAAAGAGAAAATCCCAACACTACAAAATAGATAATTGAAAATATAACCATTCCTATAAATTGATGGATGTTTTTATCTATAGCGATATCCAACAGTTGTTGAAGCAGGACAGCCATAAAAACATACCCCAGGGAAGAGATTACGCTGGTTAAAATCGTTAAGATAAATAGGAACTTATTTTTCTTAATATAGATACTCATAATTTTCTCCTTTTATACATGTTACATGTATGTATATTGCTAAAAATAAAATTGCCTTTCGACAATCTTATTTTCACATGCAATACTAGGCATTTTCCTTGCATAATTTGACAATTTCATCGTCAATTACCGGAAGCCCCAGATTGTCCATAACTGATTTAATCATTAAAAATTTCTGCCATGCTTCATCATCAGACATAGGGTATATTGTAGGTATCGACCAGAAATTCGTTAAAAGAACAAATAAATCTGCTAATAATTTTGGCTGTTTTGCTTTAATAGAACCGTCCTGTATTCCTTCTTCGATCAGTTCTTGATACATAGGTGTCAATTCCTGGTTACTTTCAATCAGCTTTTTTAGAAAAGCCGGACTTCCCATAAGCTGCATGGATGCCATACTTAACTGATGATGCTCTGTTTCATCAAAAGATGTTTTTAATACAAACTTCAACTTTTCTAATCCGTTCAGTTCTTTGTGGTTTTTTGCTTTCTCAAAGGGATTGCTCTCATAAAAAAGTTTTTCACATAAAGCGTCAAATACTTCTTCCTTTGATTTGAAATGATGATAAAAAGCTCCTCTCGTCAATCCGCCCATTTCGCTTATAATATCTAATACCGTTGTTTCTTCATACCCTTTTTCTAAAAATAATTTTAAAGAAGCGTCTAATATTTTTTGAACGGTTTCTTCGGGATACTTATTACGTGGCAATAACTCACCTCCCTATACATGTACTTTGCATGTATAGGATATCATACAATCTGTATGTATGTCAATGAGATGATTCTTTTTTCCTCTTGCCTGCAAATGATCGCGTAAAGTATAAAAACAAAAAAGAAGATCAAAATAGAGGATATCTAAGGAAACTGTTTCGCAAATCGGCAGTAAAATATCAAAACTGCCGAAATGATAAAAAGGGAGAGAATATGGGAAATCCGATTCAATTAGAACAATTAGCGAAAAAAAGATATTTTAATAGAACAGAATTGTTTTCAGAACTGGAATCTGTATATCCTGGAATTACGGAAGCAAACTTTAAAGTGAAATTGCAGGAAATGCTGAGAAATCATCAGATTGCGCGAGTAGGAAGAAATGCGTACTGTGTTTGCGATAACCTGCGTATCTATTCTCATGAATATTCCGGACTGGCTAACGGAATTGCAGGGATGATTGAAGAAAATCACAAATATCTGGACTTCAGAGTGTTTGAACTCATACAGTTAAATGAGTTTCTGAATCATCAAATCGCGCACAATACGATATTTATCGCAGTAGAATCCGGTCTGGAAGATTTTATTTTTGATGATTTAAAAGAAAAATACGGGAGACAGGTTCTGCTTCATCCATCGGTGGAGCTTTACCATCAATATTTAATGGATGATATGATTGTCATTTATAAATTGTGTTCTGAAGCACCAAAGGGTAAGCAGGTGTTTTGGCATACCGATTTAGAAAAAATGCTGGTAGATATTGTGAATGATAAAATAATAAAATCTACTTTTAGTGAATCGGAATATCCACAGATTTTTGAATCCGTATTTGACAGGTATGTGATTGATGAAAGCCAAATGTTTCGTTACGCAAGGAGAAGAACTTCCGATAAAAAAATAAAAGAACTGATCAAACAGGAGACGAAGATTGAATTGAGATTGGGGTAGGAAAAATGATCGCAAAAGAAAATTATGAAAAGCAGCGTATTATGGAACTTCACAAATCCAGCAAAAAGGATCCGCAGCTTTTGGAAAGAGCGTTATATGCTTTCGGCCTCTTGGAAGCCATAAGAAGAGTGGGGCTGCCCTTTATCTTCAAGGGTGGAACTTGTTTATTGCTTTTATTGAAACACCCAATGCAGCTTTCTACTGATATTGATATTATCGTCGCGCCGGGAACGCCCATAGAAAAATATCTTGAAGAAGCAGCTAAAATATTTCCGTTTCGTGACCAGGAAGAACAAATTCGAATTGGGAAAAATAAGATAGAGAAGAGACATTTTAAGTTTACTTATGAATCACCGGTCACCGGAAAGGATTTCTACATCTTGTTAGATATTTTGTTTGAGGAATCTCCTTATGAGGCTGTGATAGAAAAGGAAATTAAAAACGAAATTTTGCTACTTGAGGGAGAGCCATTAAAATGCATATCGGGGAACAACAGATACAATCAATGATGTTTTAAAGGATACTTTTCGCGCGGCATACTGTATTGCGTCAAGAGGAAAGATTTCCGCAGAGGAATATCCGCTGTATGTGAAGGCAATCCGAAGTCTGAGAAGTCATATCTATGCGGAAAACTATTCCCCAGAAATAGCGGCAGTGCGGGCAGTGAAAATTATGTACATAACTGTCTGTATGTTAAATGACATACCTTTTGAAAAGATAGAAGACAGTTCGCTTTACGAGAATGAAAAGTACATTGGTAATGAGCTAAGACATTTGAAGTATCTGAGAAAAATAAATCTGGAGGCATACGCGTACTCGATAAAAACAGACCGTATACTGCAGGAAATAGACAACGATATTTTATAAAAGGCATAAATTTAACAAAAATCAGGAGAAAGGGAGTTGTGGAAAAGTTATTGACCGAACCCTCGCATCAGTTTAAATCCATCCAATCAACTCGGACACCACTGCCGCTGCGATCTCAGCGGCAGTGGTGCAATTTTGCTCAAAGTGGGCGAGTCCGCTGAATTCAGGAGTATCCGTTATGGTCCGTACCGCGAGGAACGGAATCTGGTTTACATAGCAGACATGGGCGACAGCCGCGCTTTCCATGTCAACGGCCAGGGGTTCGAACTTCGCGTTGATTCTGTCGCGCTGGGTTTCCTTTGTTACAAACGTTTCCCCTGTAACAATCGTCCCGAACCGGAGAGGCGTTTTTACCTGTGGGCGGCATTTTTCCGCCGCGTCTAGGAGCTGTGGGGAGGACAGGAAAAAGACAGAAGGCAAGTAGGGGTGGAAATCGGTCAGAATGTCTTGGACTACATCGTGGTAGGCGGTCCTCTGCGCGATGATCGTATCGAAAATCTGTACTGTTTTGTTCATTCCGCCGGCTGTTCCGCCGTTTATGATGCAGTCCACCTGAAAGCGGTCAATGAGAAGCTGGGCGGCGATCGCAGCATTCACCTTACATACGCCGCTGGATACAGCGATAATTTCTTTTCCTTTTATCCTGCCTCTATAGAACTTCAGCATCGCGGCTTCGGCGATTGGCTGTTTTTCCGTTTTGGTTAAATAGGGCGCCAGTTCCGCATCACCGGCGCATAAAATTCCGATTCGTTTCATTTGAGCTCCTCTGATGGTTGTGATAACTCCATTATAACAAGGCAAAGCCGAGGAGACAAGGCGCTTCGGTTTGGAAATAGTTTTGTGATAAAGGCATGTCTGTAACCTTTGAAAAAGGCAGAAATGATGGTACAATATTAAAAATAAAACAGGAAAGACAGGAGATAGATATGGCAGTGATAACGAAACTGACCCCGTTTCCAGACGCGGAGGTATTGGAGAGAACCCGGAGCATCTGTCCGATCTGCCAAAGGCCGGTCGAGGCCTTTTATGTGGAAGAAAAGGGTAGGGTCCAGTTTATAACGCTTTGCCCGGAGCATGGCGCATTTAAGACGACAGCGGCGGAAAACGCGGAAGATTACAGACAGTGGATCAAAAATCCGGTTATTAATATCGCCCCTAAAGAAGCGATTACAAAGGGAGATCCGGAGGATAAGAGCTGCCCGCTGCACTGCGGAACCTGTGAAAATCATCTGCAGACCGCCTGCTGTGTGCTGATCGATCTGACGGATCGGTGCAACCAGCATTGTCCCTACTGCTTCGCCAAATCGGAAATGGACGCGGACAGAAAGGGTGAGCCGACGCTTTCGGAAATTGAGCGAAAATACGACCGGCTGTTGGAACTGGGAGAGGAACGTCCTTTTAACATTCAACTTTCCGGCGGAGAGCCGACGGTCAGGGAGGATTTGCCGGACATTATCCGAATGGCAAAGGACAAAGGCTTTCACTATGTACAGATCAATTCCAACGGAAAAAGGCTGGCCCTGGAAGAAGGATATGCCCAGGTGCTGAAGGAGGCGGGAGCATCGGTTATTTTCATGCAGTTTGACGGCACAAAGGATTCGATTTACCAGGTTTTGAGGGGGGAACCGCTTTTGGAAATCAAAAAGAAAGCCATCCGGAACTGCGAGCTGGCAGGGCTTCCGGTTACGCTGGTACCTACCATTGTGGAGGGCGTCAATACGGATAATATCGGAGACATGATGGATTTCCTGGTAGAGCATGTCAATGTGGTAAAGGGGATTCACTTTCAGCCGGTGAGCTTTTTCGGCAGGCATCCGGAGCATGCAAAAAACAAAGAAAAAGACGCGGCGCAAAGCGGAGACTTTCCGGGAAGAATCACCATGTTCGGTCTTCTGCGGAAGCTGGAGGGGCAGAAGCCGCAGTTCCGCTATGAGAACTTCTGCCCCATAGCGACGGGCCATACTCTGTGCTGCTTTTACAGCACTTACATCAAAGAGCCGGATGGCAGCGTCCGCTGTACGCTTACCCAATCCCAGAAAGAGCGAGGTGTTTCGTGCTGTGATACCGGACGCGCCGCCGCGAGGGATATAGATGTGATAAAAAGGGATCGGGATTTTGTATTAAATAAGTGGGAGATTGCCCCTCCTGAAAAACAGGAGGACAACGTTCCCGGTTATCAGTCCAGCGCGGAAATCACATCTCTGGACGAGTTTCTCCGCTATTACAGGCGCAACTCGTTTACCGTAACCGGGATGGCCTTCCAGGATCTTACGAATCTGGACGCGGAACGGGTAAAACGCTGCCGGGTTCAGGTACTGTCAGAAGATGGCAGACTGATTCCCTTCTGCGCGTACAACAGTATCTATAGGAATTCAGACCAAGTATAGGAGGAAGAAATGATTACAAAATATGCGGTAATTAGTGGATTTTTAGGCGCGGGAAAGACAACCTCGATGATTGCCTTTTCCAGAGAAATCAATCGGCGCGGTCAGGAGACTGCCGCGATTCTGGCAAACGATCTGGGAGCGGGGAATATTGTTGACGCGGAATTCTGCGCTGCTGCCGGGGTTATGACCCTGCCTATTTCCGGAGGGTGCATCTGCTATCAGCATGAAAATCTGGTAGGGAAAATGCATCAGCTGGAAGCGGCAGGGGCAGATGTGATATTTTCCGATATACCGGGATGCGGAATCGGCGCCATGGATCATGTTTATCTGGAACTGGAGGAAAAGGAACCGGACGAGTTCGAACTGCTGCCCTTTACCTGCATTGTGGATCCGGAGCGGCTGCGCATGGTTCTGCCGGAAAACGCGGATCTGAATCTTCCGGAAGAAATGAAATTCCTCCTGGACGCGCAGATGGCAGAAGCGGAGCTGATTGTGCTGAATAAAACGGATACCATCGGCGAAGAAGAAGCGGAAGCGATTATTTCATTTATCCGGGCGATCTATCCCCAGACGCCGGTGATGGCCATGTCGGCCATGAAGGGAACCGGCGTCAGTGAGGTGGTGGACTATCTGCTGGAGCATCGATCCAGGGCAGTACACCGGGAGATCGGCTATGGTTCTGAGGCATTCCTGGCGGCGGAAAACCAGCTGAGCTGGTTCAACACGAGGGTCTATATGCGGCAGCGGGAAGAGCAGAATCTGGATTTCAACCAAGTGATCGCGGAAATCTTTGAAGGCGTTCGGGCAGGCCTGAAAGAACGGGGACGCAATGTTCCCCATCTGAAAATGTTTGCCGCGGACAGTGATGAGGAGCTGACGGACTTTTTCAAGGCCAGTCTGATCGGTGTTGATTATCCGGTGGAATATGATCATAGGCTTCAGAAAAAATACAGCGCGCTTTCGCTGATTATCAACGCCAGATGCGCTGCCGATCCGGTAGAAATGGCAGAAATTGTGGAGGACGCGGTGGACTCGGTTTCCTTGAAATACAATATGAAAGTAAGAACCTTTTTTATGGAAACCTTCGGCATGATGGAGGAAGGAAAGGGCAACATCGGAAAAGCGTCACGCTATGAGGACTGAGAGGAAAGGTATGAAGGAACAGAAAGAAGCCTGTCTGATCTGCGGAGCGGAACTGGAATATTTTACGGAAGCAAGGGAGCAGATCTGTGCAATCTGCGGAGACAGGAAAGCGACAAACGCATGCTGCAAAAACGGGCATTTTGTCTGTGATGCCTGCCATATGGAGCAGGGAATAAAAGAGCTGCTTCAATACGGTCTGGAGGAAACATCGGGAAATCCCATAGAGATAATTCAAAAGTGGATGGGACAGGAGCAAATCCACATGCACGGTCCGGAGCACCATGTGCTTGTAGGCGCGGCATTGCTCATCGCTTACGCAAACAGCGGCGGCAAGATCGATCGGGAACGGGCGCTGCAGGAAATGCAGGAGCGGGGAAGAGCTGTTCCCGGCGGAATCTGCGGATTCTGGGGCTGCTGCGGATCAGCTGTCAGTTCCGGCATTTTCCTGAGTCTGATTACAGAAACTACTCCGTTCAGTCGTGAGACATGGGGGCTTTCCAACCAGATGACGTCCCGGGCTCTGAGTCGAATCGGAAAAACGGGAGGTCCCCGGTGCTGCAAACGTTCGGCATTTCTGGTCATAGAGGAGGCTGCTTCTTTTGCGGAGGAACACTTCGGTGTCAGAATGCAGCTGCCGGAACGGATTGTCTGCGGATTTTCCGCTCGAAACAGCGAATGCCTGGGCGTGCGTTGCCCATTTTTCAAAGGGAACGGAGCTTAAAGATACAGGAAAAGGCCCGCGGCGCCTCCCGCCAGCATCAGCAGGATTGGGTGCGGTTTCCATTTGCGCAAAGCAAAGAAGGAGGCCGCGAACAAGGCCAGCGCGGTGAAATCCGGAATTGCCGGCCAGGGGACATCAACGAGATCGGAAACTCCATAAAACGTAAGCAGAAGGATGGTCAGCCCCGCGTAAAAAATCAGTCCCAGGGAGGTTGCCTTCAGGCCGCTTAAAACGGATGAAACAAAAAAGGAGTTTTCATATTTTCTGAAAAATATCCCCAGCAAAAGAGAAATTATAACGCCTGCGGATACACAGCCAAGAGTCGCCGCCACAGCGCCCGGAATTCCGGAAAGCTGCATTCCGACAAAGGTGGAGATATTAATGGCCAGAGGACCGGGGGTCATCTGAGAGATGGCGATCATATCCGTGAACGCTTGCTGCGAGATCCAGCCGCTTTTGATTACGAGCTGTTCCTGGATGACCGCGATGACGGCATATCCGCCGCCGATACTGAACAAACCGATTTTGGAAAACATAAAAAACAGCGCTGCCATCAGGAAACCTTCCTTTCTCTTCTGCGTGTCATGTACAGAGCAAGGCAGTACAACAGACTGCCGGATACTAAAAGAATCGCCGCGTTGATTCCGGTAAAGGCGCAGGCCAGAAAAGAAAGAACCGGAAGAGCATCCAGCAGACGGGACTTTTCTTTCAGGATGGTCCGGTACATGTCAACTGCCAGATCTACAATCAGAGCCGCTACACAAGCCTGCATCCCGGTAAGAGCGGCGCTTACGTAAGGATTGGCGGCGAAGGCGTTATAGCAGGTGGAGATGATTCCCAGGATCACCAGGGGAGGCAGAATGGAAAAGATCAGTCCCAGCGCAATTCCGGGAATCCCGGCAAGCTTTTTTGCCACCAGCACATTGAGATTTACCGCGATGGCGCCGGGAGAGGACTGGGCAATGGCAGCCAGATCCAAAAATTCCGACTCCTGCAGCAATTTTTTCTGCGTTACGAAAATTTTTTTAACCATAGGGATGATCACATACCCGCCGCCAAAGGTAAAAGTGCTGATGAATAAGTTTATATAACTAATCCAGACATATAACTTCCATTTCTTTTTCATGTTGTGTATTCTCCAATTCGCTTTTTGAATCTGCGCCCAGTATAACGGTTGCGCTGGCATTTGTAAAATGATAATATAGAGCATAAGCTATGAATAAAATTCATGGGAAGGAGAAAGCTCTTGAATTTCAAACAATGTGTTATTTTCCGGGAAATCGCGAAAACGGAAAATTTTACAAAGGCAGCCGCAAACCTGTTTCTTACTCAGTCCGCGGTTTCCCATGCTGTCAGGGAACTGGAAGACGAAGCGGGGACCAGGCTCTTTGAACGGCTGCACAGAACAGTGAAACTCACCAAAACAGGCGAGCTTTTCCTGCGGGAAATCCTGCCGGTTCTGGAAAGCTTGGAGCGCGTCGAAGCCCGTATGAAAAATCTGCAGATGGAGGCGCCGCTTCGCGTAGGCTCCTGCATCACCTTCGCTCAACTGGAACTGCCGCGCCTGGTGAACCGGTTCCGAAAGAGCATGCCGGACTGCCCGCTGCAGATTACCGTACACCAGGCTTCGGAAATGCAGTCCCTTTTGCAGCAGGGGGTCATTGATATTGCTTTTATTGAAGGGGCAATTCTGGAAAACAGCTTTGAAATGAAAAAAATTTCTTCTTACGAGCTGTGTCCGGTAGCGGCTCCCGGATACTGCGGAGATTCCCAGCTGGAGCTTCCTCAGCTTCTGGAGATGGATCTGCTGCTTCGGGAGCGGGGCAGCGCTGCCAGAGAAACCTTTGAATCCGCGGCAGCCTTAAAAGGATATAAAATCCGGCCGATATGGGAAAGTGTGGATTCCCAGGTTTTAATTCAGGCGGCAAAAGCGGGGCTGGGGGTTTCTGTCCTGCCGCGGATGCTGGTTGCCGAGGAAATTGCCGCGGGCAGCCTTAAAGTCCTTTCCGTCCGGGGTGTGAAGCTGTATAATGATATCCATATCGTAACAAGAACAACAAGTTATAAGACGGGGCCTCTGGAGTTTTTCTGGAAGATGATCCCCAAAATCGAAGATAAAACAGAAAAAGGAGTTTGATATGAAACACGCGTCCGATTTAAAACGGAACCTTTTTTCCATAGATGGAAAAAGCTATTCGATGTACAAGGAACTGCGGGGCAGCTACCGCTTTGATGGATATATCCTGTCTTTAGACCGGATTCAGGGAGACCCGTTTGCTCCGCCTTCGGCGCTGAGCCTGCAAATTCCCTTTGAAGCCACAGGAATTCCCGCGGAATATCTGGAAACGAAAAATCGCCGCATTACCCTGCAGGATTACCTGACCCGCCGGCTGGCAAAAGAGATGGAGGATTACAGTTTTAAAGCCAGAGGATCCGGAAAAAGCGGGCTGATCGCCATATCCCGCTGCGGACAGACCGTACTGGAGCGGACTGCCTGCCGGATTACGGAAAAGGCGGTGTTCGTCCGTTTTCACGTGGGTTTTCCGGCAAACGGACGGAGAATCAACGGAAGGGAACTGGAAAAGATTTTGTTTCAGTTCCTACCGATGTGCGCGGAGGAAGCGCTGTTTTACCGGAACATGAATCCAAAGCATCTGGAGCGGGCGATCTTTCTTTCCGATGATCAGCAGTTCATTCGAGAAGAGCTGAAAAAAAGAGGTCTGGCGGCCTTTGTAGCGGAGGGCGCTGTTCTTCCGAGGAAAAGCGGAGTATCGGATCTGCCGATGAAAGGGGCGGTTCCTTTCCAGTCTCCGGATTCCCTGAAGGTCACGATGGAACTTCCCCATCAGGGAAGGATCTGCGGAATGGGCATCCCCTGCGGCATCAGTCTCATCGCCGGAGGCGGATACCACGGAAAGTCCACACTTCTGAACGCGCTGGAATCCGCTGTTTATAACCATATTCCGGGAGACGGGCGGGAATATGTTATCTGCGATGATACCGCGGTGAAGCTGCGATCCGAAGACGGGCGGTTTATCAAGGACGCGGATATTTCCATGTTTATCAACGACCTGCCCAATGGGAAAGATACCCGCTGCTTTTCCACGCTGGACGCCAGCGGCAGTACCTCCCAGGCCGCGGGCATCTCCGAAAGCATCGAAACAGGAAGCAGTCTCTTTCTCATCGACGAGGATACCTCCGCCACCAACTTTATGGTAAGGGACGCTTTCATGCAGAGAGTTATCAGCCGCAGCAAGGAACCGATTACGCCTTTTGTGGAGCGGGCCCGGCAGCTTTATGAGCAGGCGGGAATCTCGACGATTCTGGTAGCCGGAAGCTCAGGCGCCTTTTTCCATATTGCGGATACGGTGATCCAGATGGATTCCTACCGGCCTTTCGATATTACCGAAAAAGTAAAAGAGCTGTGTCCCGAATATCCGGACGCGGCGGGCATGCCGCCGGTCTTTCAGCTTCCTCAGAGCCGCAGGATTATGAGCGTCCCCAAAGAGCTGCAGAGGGAACGACAGCGTCGGCCTCTGAAAGTAAAAGTCCACGGCATTGATTCTTTTTCCATAGGAAAAGAGACGGTGGATCTGCGTTATGTGGAGCAGCTGGAGGACGGGGAGCAGACCGCTTCTCTGGGCCGACTGCTGGAATACGCTCTGGAATATCTGACCGATGGAAAGCGGACGATTCCCCAGATTGTTTCCCTTTTGGAAGAAAAGCTGGAAGCAGAGGGGCTGGAAAGTCTGTTTTCCGGAAATGCGGTCTGCGGATTCGCGAGACCCAGAAAGCAGGAAATCGCAGCGTGCTTTAACCGATTCCGAAGATAATATTTTAAGGATATTATGGAAATAGTAAATAAATTTATTGATATTATCAATAAATTTTGGTACAATGTATATAATAAAAAGTGAAGAGAGATGATAGTGTGGCACAAGTAAATGTAAATATTCGTATGGATGCGGACTTGAAAAAACAATTTGAAGCGTTTTGTTCCGATATTGGAATGAATATGACAACTGCCTTTTGTGTTTTTGCAAAAATGGCTGTCAGAGAACGTAGAATTCCCTTTGAAATTACAGCTGGTAATGATCCGTTTTACAGCCTGGAAAATATAGAAAGACTGAAGCGTTCCATTGCGCAGCTGGAGGCGACAGGCGGAACCGTTCACGAGGTAAAGCTAGATGATTAAAGCATGGTCCGACGAAGCATGGGAAGATTTTGAGTACTGGACGAAACAAGATAAAAAGACGATGAGACGTATACTGAAACTGCTGAAAGATATTGACCGGAACGGTTATGATGGGATCGGAAAGCCAGAGCCTCTAACCGGAAGTCTCGCGGGATATTGGAGTAGAAGAATCGATGATTTCAACCGTATCGTTTATCGAATCAAAAAGGATACGATTCTGATCGCGCAGTGTGGATCACGTTACAGAGATAAATAATATCTTGACAAGCACCCCAAAGATATAGTATAGTCAAAAAGTCATATGACTGACGGAAGTGGAAGAAACCACATGGAGTATGATGAGTAGAAAACAAAAGCCGACCGTCTGGGCTGAGAAAGGGCCCGGATGTGCGGCTTTTTCTGTTATTTCATAGTTGTACTGCATATGGAGGTAAGAAATGCGGAAAGAATGGGAAGGATTTAACAGCGGAAACTGGAGACATGTTATTGATGTAAGAAATTTTATTCAGAAAAATGTAACCCCTTACATGGGAGACGACAGCTTTCTGGAAGGTCCCACAGAGCGTACGGAAAAGGTGTGGGGAAGATGCAGAGAGCTGCTGCTGGAAGAAATCAAAAATGGTATTTATGATGTAGAAACGGAAGTGGTATCCGGCATCAATAACTTCGCTCCGGGATACATTGATAAGGAAAACGAAGTGATCGTAGGACTTCAGACCGACGAGCCGCTGAAGCGGATTGTCAATCTTTACGGAGGAATCCGCATGGCCGAATCCGCGCTGAAGCAGTACGGATATGAAATGAACCCGGAAATTCAGAGACGGTTCCATGAATTCCGCAAGACGCACAACGAAGGCGTATTCGACGCTTATCCGAAACGGACAAAGGTTGCCAGACACGCGGGACTTCTGACCGGACTTCCGGACGCTTACGGGAGAGGACGGATCATCGGTGACTACAGACGGATCGCTCTTTACGGAATTGATTACCTGATCGAGCAGAAAGAACAGGACATTGAAATGGCTGACGGTCCTATGACGGAAGAACTGATCCGGATTCGGGAAGAACTGCACGAACAGGTACGGGCCCTGAAGGAAGTCAAAGCCATGGCCGCCCAGTACGGCATTGACCTTAGTAATCCGGCCGCTAACGCGCGGGAAGCGGTACAGTTCCTCTATATGGGATATCTGGCGGGTGTAAAGGAAAATAACGGCGCGGCGACTTCTCTGGGAAGAACTTCCACCTTCCTGGACATTTATATTCAGCGGGATCTGGATCGGGGAATTATTACGGAAAAGGAAGCGCAGGAACTGATGGATCAGTTTGTTATCAAGTTGCGCTTGGTACGTCACCTGCGTACGCCGGAATATAACGAACTTTTCGGCGGCGATCCGACATGGGTGACGGAAGCCATCGGCGGCATGAGCGTTAAGGGAATGCCGCTGGTAACGAAAAATTCCTTCCGTATCCTGCATACTCTGAAGAATCTGGGAACCGCGCCGGAGCCGAACCTGACGGTTCTGTGGAGCCAGAATCTGCCGGAAAACTTTAAGAAGTACTGCTCTAAGATGAGTATTGAGACGGATTCCATCCAGTATGAGAACGATGATGTAATGCGTCCGGTATACGGCGATGATTACGCCATTTCCTGCTGCGTTTCGGCCATGAGCGTGGGAAAACAGATGCAGTTCTTCGGAGCCAGAGCGAACCTGGCGAAATCTCTGCTCTATGCCATCAACGGCGGTGTGGACGAGCTCAACGGCGATCTGGTAGTTCCGGGAATCGAGCCGCTGAAATACGACGATGTTTTAGATTTCAACGAAATCATGCTGACCTATAAAAAGGTCATGTCCTATGTGGCAGAGCTTTATGTGGATACCATGAACGTCATTCATTATATGCACGACAAATACGCTTATGAGGCCAGCCAGATGGCTCTTCACGATACCCATGTGGAACGGCTGACAGCCTTCGGTATCGCGGGACTTTCCTGCGCGGCGGATTCTCTTTCGGCAATCAAGTTTGCCAAGGTAAGACCGATCCGCAATGAAAAAGGGATTGCCGTTGACTTTGAAGTGGAAGGGGACTTCCCGAAATACGGAAATGACGACGACGCGGTAGACGATATCGCGGTGGAAATTGTAAAATACTTCTCCGCGGAGCTGAAAAAACACCCGATGTATCGGGGCGCCAAGCATACCCTGTCCGCGCTGACCATTACTTCCAACGTAATGTACGGAAAGAAAACCGGAAATACGCCGGACGGAAGAAAGCACGGAGAAGCTCTGGCGCCGGGAGCGAACCCGATGCACGGAAGAGACGTCAATGGAGCGGTGGCTTCCCTGAATACAGTTGCCAAAATTCCGTACCGCAGCGTATGCCAGGACGGTGTTTCCAATACTTTCTCCATCGTGCCGGACGCCCTTGGAAAAGACGAGCGGCAGAGAGAATACAATCTGGTTTCCCTGCTGGACGGCTATTTCTGCCAGGGCGCCCATCATCTCAATGTCAATGTGATGAGAAAAGAATTGCTGAAAAAAGCTATGGAGCATCCGGAAGAGTATCCGTCCCTGACCATTCGGGTATCCGGATACGCGGTTAACTTTGTGCGCCTTTCCAGAGAGCAGCAGGAGGAAGTTATCCGGCGGACGTTCCACGGAGCGATGTAACGAAGTTTGGAAAACCTTTATTACAAATTTATAAAAACAGAGTTGTCCCCTTGCGTGGCGCGGTATAGGAATTTATAATAAAGCAAGATGCGCAAACGAACAAAGAAGGGAAGGAACTTGAAATGAATCGGAACATCGCACTGTCCATTGTTTTGTATATTATAACCTGCGGAATATACGGGATTTACTGGTTCATCGTACTTACGGACGAGATCAACCGGGAAAAGCCGGAATACGCGGCGGATCTGTCGGGGGTCGCCTGTTTTCTGCTGAGTCTGGTTACCTGTAATCTTTTCGGGATTTACTGGGCATACAAGATCGGTGAAAAGCTGGATACCATTAAATATGAACGGCAGATTCCCACTGGTCATGAGAGCAATATCCTGTATCTGGTGTTGGAATTAATCGGATTTAATATCATCGTTCTTGCATTGGCGCAAAACGAGATGAATCGGGTATATCCAGCAAACCGGGGTTACATATAATTAAGATGAGAGCGGTTAGAAAAAGAACACTGAAAGCGGGTCTTGTGTTAATAGGTCTGCTTTCAGCGGGATTATTTTTTGCATATGGAGTTCTGCGCTGGGGCTGGCATCTTGTCTGCGTTTTTAACTGGATTACCGGATGGAAGTGTCCGGGATGTGGCGTGTCCCGTATGTGTCTTTCCCTGCTGCGCCTGGATTTTGAACAGGCGTTTTACTGGAATCCGGCGGTTATGATATGCTTGCCGGCACTTGCATACCTGTCAGGCTATATATTGGTAAGATATGTCCGCTTTGGGGATTTTCAGATGCGAAACTGGCAGCAAAATTTGTGTTGGGGTATGATTTCCGTGCTGCTGGTTTTCGGGATTGCACGAAATCTTTGATAAATTATGCCGGGACTTGTTGAATTAAAAAGGAAAACATAATATAATATCTCCTTGTGATAGGAGGTATTATATTTTTATGAGCGAGCAGATTCATGAAAACAAAATGGGCACTATGCCTGTTGGAAAGCTGATTGCGACGATGTCTTGGCCGGCAATTCTGTCCATGCTGATCCAGGCACTTTATAACATTGTGGACAGTATTTTCGTATCCATGATCAGTGAAGAGGCGCTGTCCGCGGTAACTTATGTTTATCCGATACAGATGTTGCTGATCGCGGTGGGCGTCGGAACCGGAGTGGGAATCAATTCTCTGATTTCCAGAAGGCTGGGAGCTAAAAAATACGAAGAAGCCAATATGGCGGCCAGCCACGGTTACAGGTTATCCTTTTTTAACTGGATCGGATTCGCGCTGATTGGAATTTTCTTTTCCGGAATTTTCATGCGATTCTTTTCCGATACGCCTTATATCGTGGAAAGCGGGATTGATTACATGCAGATTGTTACCATTGGCTCTCTTTTCATGCTGGTGGAAATCACGACGGAAAAAATTCTGCAGGCCACAGGGAATATGATGTTTCCCATGCTCTGCAGCATTGCGGGCGCGGTAACAAACGTGATTCTGGATCCGCTTTTGATCTTTGGCGTCGGACCGTTCCCGGAGATGGATGTAGCGGGAGCGGCGCTGGCAACGGTAATCGGCCAGCTTGTCTCTTTTATTCTCGGCCAGTACCTGTTGTTTAAAAAGGATCATCTGGTAATTGTAAAAATTCGAGGTTTTAAGATGCGGGGCCGTGTCCTGAGGGATATTTACTCGGTAGGTGTTCCGGCGATTTTGATGCAGGCGATGCTGTCCATCATGCAGTTTGGCCTCAATGCGATTTTAGGTGGTCTTTCGGAGACCGCGGTTGCGGTAAACGGCGTTTACGGAAGGCTTCAGTCCTTTATTTTCATGCCAGTTTTCGGCCTGAATCAGGGAACCCTTCCAATCATGGGCTACAATTACGGAGCGCGGAATAAAACACGCCTGATGCACGCTTTTAAGCTTGGGTTTATGGTAGCGTTTGTAATTATGGCCATTGGGTTGTTGCTGTTCCAGTTCTTCCCTCACCAGTTCCTGAGTATGTTTAATGCTTCGGAAGGTATGTATGAGATTGGAACCAGGGCGCTGCGGATTATCAGTATCTGTTTCCTGCCGGCTTCCTTCGGAATTTTAGCGTCATCCTTTTTCCAGGCGACTGCTCACGGCATGATGAGCCTGTGGGGATCGCTGATTCGCCAGCTGATTGGAATTCTTCCTCTGGCGTGGATTCTGGCAAGGCTGGGAGGGTTGGAACTGGTATGGTTCGCCTTCCCGTTGGCGGAAATTCTGGGGCTGCTATACTGTATTATCGCGATGCGCTATGTATACAAAAAGGATATTCAAATGCTCAATGCAAAGTAAGAGGAAGAAGACTGCGGTTCGGATTTGCGAACCGCGGTCTTTTATCGTATGAAGTAAAGTTCAGTACCATCTTGCTCCCGATCTTCGGAATCCATTTGAACCAGGTCAAAAATCCGAGAATCTCGGAGCAGGTGGGTCCAAACTGTATAGGTGGCCTGAATAAAGGAAGAATTCAGAGGCAGTTTCTTTTCAATAAGCGGGCAGGCATATGGCAGCTTGTCCGGACATAGGATCAGGTGGAGGATACCATCTGGCGTAAGATGAGGCGCTAGCGGAAAAAATCGGCATTGAAGCGGCCGCTTTTCTCTCGGGCAATGGGGAGGCGTAAGACAGTTTATGAAGTAGATTTTTCCATGCCAGGAATCGGGAAAATCAAAATCCTCAGCCTGCTCGCAGACCCAGCGCAGCCAGCTTTCTTTTTTTGTAAATACCTTCTCTTCACCGGGAAGCAGGTAGATTCCAAGGGCAGGGTCGCCCTCCGTCTCATCTGAGACGCAGGTACAGCAGGCGGCGCCGCAGAGAGTCCCGCAGTCACAGTCAAGGGGCGAAACCCGATCCAGCAGACGGTAAATCGCCTGGTAGGTGCGTTTGCGTATCGATGATTTCATAATAACTCCTTTTTTCTCAGAAATTAGTATAACACAAGGGAGAGAGTTTGTGCTATAATCACGGAAATTAAAAGAAAATGTTTGAGTTTCAGAGAAAAAGGTATATATATAAGTAGGTTTTTTTAAAATCAAGGGACTTCTAAGCAGGTTTGTGTTATAATAAATTTCAATAATGCAGTCCTTTGAAATTCTATATAAATGAGGTAATTATGAGATTAGGTATTGATGTAGGATCAACAACAGTAAAATTAGTGCTGCTGGACAGCGACAATAATATTTTATACAGCAGATACGAGCGGCACATGTCGAATGTATTCGAGACGGTAGCGCAGCTGCTGCAGGATCTGTACGCTAAATATCCGGACGCGGAAATGAAAGCTGTAATTACAGGATCTGGCGGACTTTCTCTATCACAGCTTCTGGAGATTCCGTTTGAGCAGGAGGTTGTAACCTGCAGCGCGGCAGTGGAAAAACTGATTCCGGAAACGGATGTCGCCATTGAGCTGGGCGGTGAGGACGCGAAAATCACCTTTTACGGACAGACGGTAGAGCAGAGGATGAACGGCACGTGCGCGGGAGGAACCGGAGCTTTTATCGATCAGATGGCGGTTCTCCTGAACACGGATGCGGCTGGTCTGAATGAAGCTGCGAAAAAACACAAAATGATTTATCCCATTGCCGCGAGATGCGGTGTTTTCGCAAAGACGGACATTCAGCCGCTGATCAATGAGGGAGCGGAAATTGAAGATTTATCGGCGTCGATCTTTCAGGCGGTTGTAAACCAGACCATCAGCGGACTGGCGTGCGGACGAACGATTAAGGGGAAAGTCGCTTTCCTGGGGGGACCTTTATCGTTTCTTTCCGAGCTTCGCAAACGCTTTATTGAGACCCTTGATCTTGCGGATGAGGATGTGATCTTCCCGGAAGACTCGAAATACTTCGTAGCTATCGGAGCGGCGATGACAGCGCAGAAATATGAGACTCTCTCTCTCTCTGAGGTGACGGAACGGATTAAAAACCTGGATCCGGCGCAGATGTCGGATACCAAGCATGTAGATCCATTGTTTTCAGGGCACGAGGATTATCAGGAATTTGTGGAACGACACAAAAAAGACGCGATTAAGAAAAAGGATATCCGGAAAGCAAAAGGAAAAGTCTTCCTTGGTATTGACGCGGGTTCGACCACGACTAAGGCGGCGCTCATTGATGACGAGAAAAATCTGCTGTACTCCTTTTACCGGAATAATGAGGGGAAACCCATTGAAGCCTGCATGGTGATGCTGAAGGAACTTTATTCCCAGCTTCCGAAGGAAGCGTTTATCGCCAATGCGACGGTTACCGGATACGGTGAAGGGTTGATTAAGGCGGCTTTCAAAGTGGATCTGGGCGAGATCGAGACCATGGCTCATTATAAGGGAGCGGAAGAATTTCTGCCGGGGGTTGAATTTATCCTCGATATCGGCGGGCAGGATATGAAATGTATGAAGATTAAAGACAATGCGATCTATAATATCATGCTGAATGAAGCCTGCTCCTCCGGGTGTGGTTCCTTTATTGAAACGTATGCCAAATCGGTGAATATGGATGTGCAGACTTTCGCCAGGGAAGCGCTGTTTGCCAAGGCGCCGGTGGATCTGGGCACCAGGTGTACCGTCTTTATGAACTCCAAGGTAAAACAGGCGCAGAAAGAGGGCGCGACCATCGGCGATATTTCGGCGGGTCTGTCCTACTCGGTCATTAAGAACGCGCTGTACAAAGTAATTAAACTGAGAAACCCGGAAGAAGCCGGAGAGAAAATTGTCGTGCAGGGCGGAACCTTCCTTAATGACGCGGTACTGCGGAGTATTGAAAAAATCATCGGTAAAAATGTGGTGCGGCCGGATATTTCCGGTATCATGGGAGCTTATGGCGCCGCGATTATAGCGAGAGAAAATTATGTGGAAGATACGGAATCTTCGATTCTCAAACCGGAGGACATGGATTCCTTTACCGTGGAGAATACCCATACCCGGTGCAAAGGATGTGAGAACAGCTGCCTTCTGACCATCAATCGGTTTAATGACGGCAGCCGCTTTATCACCGGCAACCGCTGCGAGAAGGGAGAGGGAAAATCAAGCGAGGAAAACGAGATTCCGAATCTGTATGAGTATAAATTTAAGAGGCTGTTTGACTATAAGCCGTTGAGCGAAATGGACTCCGCGAGAGGAACGATTGGAATCCCGAGAGTTTTGAATATGTATGAGAATTACCCGTTTTGGTTCACCTTCTTTACGAAGCTGGGCTTCCGGGTGCAGCTTTCACCTCCGTCCAGCAAGGAACTGTATGAAGGCGGTATGGAAACTATTTCCTCCGACACTGCCTGCTATCCGGCAAAGCTGGTGCACGGACATGTGAAATGGCTGGTAGACCGAGGCGTGAAATGGATTTTCTATCCGAGCATCAATTATGAACGGATCGAGGATCCGACGGCGCCGAATCACTATAACTGTCCGATCGTTGCTACATATCCGGAAGTCATCGCGGGCAATATGGACGATATCTTTGAGGAAAACGATGTTATCTTTTCTCATCCGTTCCTGCCTTATGATGATGATGAGGCTCTGGTGAGAGAACTCTACCGCGTACTGAGCCGCACCGGCGTTACCAGATCACAGGTAGAGCACGCTGTAAAGAGCGGGCGCACGGAGATGAAACATTTTAAGGATGACATTAAGAAAAAAGGAGAATATTCCCTGAAGTACGCAAGAGAACACAAAATGAAAACCATCGTTCTCGCCGGTCGTCCTTACCATCTGGATCCGGAAATCAACCATGGGATTGATAAGATTATCACATCCTTTGATATGGTTGTAGTAACGGAGGATTCGATCGCGCATCTCGGAAAACTGCCAAGACCGATCCGTGTGCTGGATCAGTGGATGTATCACTCAAGACTTTATAAGGCGGCCCAATTTGTGGGAACTACCGATGACGTGGAACTGGTGCAGCTCAATTCCTTTGGCTGTGGGCTGGATGCGGTTACTACCGACCAGGTGGAAGAAATAACGAAGAAAAACAACAAGCTGTATACGGTGCTGAAAATTGACGAAGGATCCAATTTGGGGGCTGCCCGTATCCGTATCCGCTCTCTGAAAGCGGCTATGGATGAGAGGGAAAAAAACGGCATTAAGCATGTGGAAAACAATGCTCCTTATGAAAGAAAGTATTTTACAAAGGAGATGAAAAAGGAATATACGATTCTGATTCCGGAAATGTCGCCGATTCATTTCCAGTTCATGGAAACTGCCCTTAAGAAAGCGGGGTACAATGCGGTGCTGCTGCCTACGGTAGATAAAAACGCAGTGGATGAAGGATTGAAATATATCAATAACGACGCCTGCTATCCGACGATTGTGACACTGGGACAGATCATTTCCTATCTGAAATCGGGAAACGTGGATCTGGAGCGCACGGCGGTATTTATGAGCCAGACCGGAGGCGGATGCAGGGCGAGCAATTATGTGGCGCTGCTGCGAAAAGCGCTCAAAGATCTGGATATGGAACAGATTCCGGTTATCTCTGTCAATATAGCGGGGTTGGAGTCCAATCCGGGCTTTAAATTCAGCGCCGGATTGCTGAAACGTATGTTGATGGCATTGGTATATGGAGATGTCTTCATGCGGGTTCTGTATGCGACACGGCCGTATGAACAGGTTCCGGGGGCGGCTGATGAGCTGTATGAAAAATGGTCCCGTGTCGCGAGACGGAATGTTTATACAGGAAGCTTCCGGAAGTTCAAGAGCTGCATACAGGAAATTGTAAAGGATTTTGACGCATTGCCGTTGCGGGATATTAAAAAGCCAAAGGTTGGTGTTGTAGGAGAAATCCTCGTAAAATATCATCCGAACGCGAATAACGATATTGTAGGAACCATTGAGAGAGAAGGCGGCGAGGCGGTTGTTCTGGACCTGATCGACTTTTTCCTGTATGGTATGTACAGCAAGAAATTCAATTTTGAACATCTTTCGGGTTCTTATAAGGCGATGGTATTCAATAAGGCGGCTATCAAAGCCATCGAATATTTCCGGAAACCGGCAAGGAAGGCGCTTTCTGCCAGCATCCGGTTTGAAGAGCCGATGCATATTGAGGATATCGCCAAGAAAGCCAGCGAGATTATTTCCCTGGGTAATCAGTGCGGAGAAGGCTGGCTGCTGACCGGAGAGATGGTGGATCTGATTGACAGCGGCGTGGAAAATATCGTCTGCATGCAGCCGTTTGCCTGCCTGCCGAACCATGTAACCGGAAAAGGCGTGATGAAGGCTATGAGAAAGCGCAATCCGCTGGCGAATATCGCGGCTATTGATTATGACCCGGGAGCCAGTGATGTTAACCAGCTCAACCGGATTAAGCTGATGATGGCGACTGCGTATAAAAATATGGAAAAGGGTCTTTCCGAGCAGGATCGGAAGAAGATGGAGCCGGTGGTGTTTGATAAGGCGGAATAAGATTAATATATGATACAGGAAAAGAATTCAGGAGGGCAATAAAATGAGAAAAAATTTTGGAGCAAAACCGTATACGTATCCGCAGCCGGTGTTTATTATCGCCACTTACGGCGAGGATGGAACGCCGGACGCCATGAACGCAGCCTGGGGCGGAATCAGTGAGGAAACGGAGATTTCCATGTGCCTCAGTCCGGGACACAAAACTGTAAAAAATATCCTTGCGCGTAAGGCCTTTACGGTGAGCATGGCAGACGCGGAGCATGTAATCGCCTGTGACTATGTGGGAATCGTATCCGGAAATGATGTGCCGGACAAGTTCGCTAAGGCAGGCTTTCATGCGCTGAAGTCCGAGTTTGTAGATGCTCCCCTGATTGAGGAACTTCCAATGGCGGTAGAGTGCAGGCTGCTCAGCTATGATCCGGATTCCTGCCGTCTGGTGGGTGAGATCGTAAATGTCAATGCAGATGAACGGATTCTGGATAAGGATGGAAATATTGATCCGGACAAGCTGCAGCCGATTATCTTTGATCCCGTTAACGGCACCTATCTGAAAACAGGAGAAAAAGCAGGGAACGCTTTTTCAGACGGAGCGGCTCTGAAATAAGGGAGAGATTATCATGATACTCAGCGTCAGCAGGAGGACGGATATTCCCCGCTACTATGGAGACTGGTTTTTAAACCGCCTGAAAGAGGAATATGTCTGTGTGAGAAATCCAATGAACCTGCGGCAGATCAGCCGTATCTGCTTATCAAGAGATGTGATAGACGGTATCGTGTTCTGGACCAAATTTCCGGAGTCACTGCTGCCGCGCTTAGATGAGCTGGAAGGCTTTCCCTTTTATGTTCAGTTCACCCTCAACGGCTATGGAAAAGAGCTGGAACCGGGACTTGCGGACAGAAGCCGGAGAATTGCCGTCTTTCAAAAACTGGCCGGCAAAATCGGAAAAGAACGGGTGGTCTGGAGGTATGATCCGATTCTTTTCTGCGGAGCCTATGACGCTGCGTATCATGTGCGGACCTTTGGACAGATTGCGGCAGCCCTTTCCGGGTATACGGAGCAGGCTGTAATCAGTTTTCTGGATTTTTATGCTAAGACGGAACGCAATCTGGCAGGAATGGGAATCCGAAGACCTGCGGATGAAGAGTGTATCCTGCTGGCCGAAAAGCTGGCGGGGATTGCCGCGCGCTATGGAATGAAGATAGAAAGCTGCGCGGAGAAACTGGATTTGAGCCAGGCAGGGGTTCCAGCCGGAAGCTGTATTGACAAAAGACGGCTCGAACGAATACTTGGCTGCGGCCTGAACGCGGGAAAAGACCGCGGACAGAGAGAAGCGTGCGGCTGCTGTGAAAGCATTGATATAGGAACTTATCATACCTGTCCCGCGGGATGCCGTTACTGTTACGCCAACTTCAGCGAGGAAAAAGTGACGCGGGAAAGGAGCAGGTACAGTGTATCTGCTCCGCTTTTGTGCGGGAGCCTCCTTCCGGGGGAAATGGTAACAGAGCGTAAGACCTGCTCCTTAAAAAATCCGCAGATGTCTTTTTTAGAGGGCTTTAATGGCTGCCTCGCTCAGACCTGTACACTCTGAGATTTCTGAGAGAGGCAGGTCTTTTTCTTTCATTTTTAAAGCAATTCTTTCACTTGCTTGCCGGATCCCCTGGGGAACTCCCTGCTGAATTCCCTCTTGAATGCCCTCCTGAATGCCTTTTTGGATTCCTTGCTGGATTCCCCGCTCCATGCCACGTTTTGTCGCAAGTTCCTCCGCTTCCTCAATCCGAATTCGCATGATATCTTCGTAAGTGATCTCATCAAACATCATATTGAATACCTCCCTTCCATGTCGCATCAAAAAGTCGTGCATAGAACGGTTTGTATTATAAGTTGCTGTTTCTTCCCTTAAAAGTGCTCCTTTAATTATATAGGAGCTTTCTTTGTTGTGCAAGTAATAATTTCCCGGCATATGGCAGGATCCTTTCTGCTTGATATTAGATAAAATTTACATAATTACCATAACATACATGTAAAATATTGTAAATATATTATGCGGAAAAAGCATAGAGAAATATTCAAACTAAGTATTTTCTGTTTCCTTTTTAACGAGATATAATATAGAAAGTGAAAGAGGATAAGCTTAGCAGAGAAAGGGAGGAAGTAACATGATATATAAGGATTTTCAGGATTTAAAACTGTCCGCGCTGGGCATGGGAATGATGAGGCTGCCGGTAAAAGGAACCGGGGAAGTGCCGATTGATGAGAAGCAGGCGGCGCAGATGATCGATTACGCGATTGAGCATGGGGTGAACTATTTTGATACCGCGTGGGGCTATCATAACGGCCAGTCTGAAATCACTGCCGGAAAGCTCCTTGGAAAATATCCGAGAGACCGTTACTATCTGGCGGACAAATTTCCGGGATACGATCTCTCCAACATGGATAAAGTGGAGGAGATTTTTGAAAAGCAGCTGGAAAAGTGCCAGACCGAGTATTTTGACTTTTATTTGTTCCATAATGTCTGTGAGATGAATATTGACTCGTATCTCAATGAAAAGTACGGGATTCTGGATTATCTCTTGAAGCAGAAAGAAGCGGGGAGAATCCGTCATCTGGGCTTTTCCGCCCACGGATCCTATGAAGTAATAAAACGGTTCCTGGAATACTGCGGCGATCAGATGGAATTCTGCCAGCTGCAGCTGAACTATCTGGACTGGAAGTTCCAGGACGCAAAGGAGAAAGTGGAACTGGTAAAGGAATACAATCTGCCGGTATGGGTTATGGAGCCGCTGCGGGGCGGTTCGCTGGCATCCCTTTCCGCGGAAGAGGAAAAAAGATTGAACGCGCTGCGACCCGGGGAAAGCGCGGCGGCATGGGCTTTCCGCTTTTTACAGAGCCTTCCGGAAGTGGATGTGACATTGACCGGAGCATCTAGCTTTGAGCAGATGAAAGAAAACATCGCGGCTTTTGAAGAGGAGCGGCCGCTGAATGAGAAAGAAATGAACGCTCTGATGCAGATCGCGGATGAGAAAATAAGCGGAATCGGACTTCCATGCACCGCTTGCAGCTACTGCGTAAGCCATTGCCCGCAGGGACTGGATATACCGGGGCTTTTGAAGCTGTATAACGAACATTGTTCCACGGCGAAGGGCGCGGGCTTTATCGCGCCCATGGCGCTATCCGCAATGCCGGAAGAAAAGCGGCCGTCCGCGTGTATCGGATGCGGCAGCTGTGAGGCGGTCTGCCCGCAGCAGCTGAAAATCGCGGACGCGATGGCCGATTTCGCGGCAAAAGTAAAATAGAATCACTTTTCAAAAAACGTTCTATATGGTATGATAGTCAGGTATCTGACTTGCCGCAGGCAGGAAATTCTGCCTGCGGTTTTTACTTGAAGGAGGTGTACTTTTTGAAGGAGAAGAACGATTTTTTTCATACGGTTTATGATTGTGTGATTGAAAACGGAACGGTGATCGATCCAAAGACAGAACTGCGGACCATTGGCAATGTAGCGATTTTAAACGGAAAAATCGCAGGAGTGACAAGGGCGCGGCTCTCCGCGAAGCGTAAAATCGACGCGTCCGGGAAAATTGTATGTCCGGGAATTGTAGACCCGCACAGTCATGCGGACGGACAGCTTTTCAGCGGCTATGTGATGGCAAGTATGGGAGTTACGACGATTATTGTCGGTTCCTGCGGACTGGGCCCTTATCCGGTGAAGGAGTTTCTTACCGGTCTGGACGAAACCGGATACCCCCTCAATACAGCGGCGCTGACGCCCCAGTCCTGGATTCTGCGGGAAAAAGCGGGGATTGAAAGTCCCTATCATACGGCTACGAAGGAGCAGATTCAGAACATGGCCCGGTGGGCGGAGGAGGATCTGCTGCAAGGGGCTGTCGGCCTTTCGATGGGACTGGAATACGCGCCTGTTACCACATGGGAAGAAATGGTGGCAATGGCAGAGGTAGCGGCGAAATATGACAAGGTAATGCCGATTCATTCCAGAGCGGGAGGATGGAACTCGCTGGAGGCAACAAGGGAGGTTATCCGGCTCCAGGAAACAACCGGCGTTCGGGTTCTTTTATCCCATCACGTTTATCAGTGCGGTCAGGGAATGATGGAAGAGTCTCTGAAAATCATTGAAAAAGCAAGGAGACAGGGATACCAGATCGCTGTGGACAGCGGAGCTTACTGTGATTTCGCCTGTCCGGTCGGTTCGGAAGTGTTTTGTGAGGGCTGGCAGCAGATTTATGACTGCTCCTATGAAGATATTCTGGCGGGAACCGGAAAATACGCGGGGCAGCGTCTGACAGAGGAAACGTTTCATGAACTGAGAGAAACGGATCCGGACGCCAGCGTAACGGCCTTTGTAGGAAAGCCGTATGAGATCGCTCTCGCTTTAAAACAGCCGTATGTGATGATTTCCACAGATGGGGGATTTCCAAACCTTGCCCCGGGAATCGGACATCCGCAGACCGCGGGCACCTATCCGAGAATCCTGCGGGAACTGGTACGGGAACAGGATGTCCTGACGGTTATGGATTTCGTGAAAAAATCCTCCTGGATGCCGGCACAGTTTTTTGGGCTGGAAACAAAGGGATTCATCGGAGAAGGCGCGGATGCGGATATCCTCGTTTTCGATTTGAAACGGGTAAAGGACAATGCTACGTTCCCTGGGATGGGAGATCCCATGGCTCAGCCGGACGGAATTGACTATGTGCTGGTTGGAGGCGTGCCGGTTGTGGATAACGGCATCATTCAGAAAGACGCGAAGCCGGGGAAAAGTATTTTTTCCCGTACAGAAATCTGGCAGATGTAAGAAGAAAATTACGGAGGAAAACAATGGATTTAGGTGTATTGACATTATTGCCAATGCTGGTATTATTCGTTCTTATTTTTACGACAAAACGAATGCTTTTGTCTGTTACGGCGGCAACGATAACCGGATCGATCCTTTTAGGCGGCTGGAAGTTCGCGGCCGTCTGGCTGGAAAAGGTTCAGGCCGCTTTTTCCGGAGGGACTTTAGGATATCTTTATCTTCTGCTGGCCCTGTTTGGTATGTTGATTGCGCTTCTGGACGCATCCGGATCGGTAACGGAATTCGCTATGTGGCTGAGCAAGTACGCCAATACAAAGAGAAAAGCCCTGCTGATTACCTACATACTGGGATGGCTGATCTTTGTAGACGATTACTTAAACAATATGGCTATCGCGACAGCGATGAAAAAAGTATGCGACAGCCACCGTATCCCGCGAACCTTTCTGGGCTATGTCATTAACTCTACCGCAGCTCCGGTCTGTATCGCAATCCCTATTTCCACATGGGCAGTGTTTTACAGCGGTCTGTTTGAAGACTTCGGCGTAACCCGCGGCGGCAGCGGGGCGGACGCCTATATCGCGGCACTGCCGTATATGTTTTACTCCTGGATTTCTCTGGTAGTTGTGCTGCTGGTAATCTTCGGCGTCATTCCGATGCTGGGAGTTACGAAAAAGCATGCCCGACTTGCGGAGGAAAACGGGATCGTATGCCCCGCGGAAGCAAGCTATACTGGAGAACCGATTAAGGCTCCTGACTTTGAGGCGATTCTCGCGGAAAACGAAGGGAAAAAAGCTCATCCGTGGAACTTTCTGATCCCCCTTATTGTTCTGGTCGCGGTTACGCTGCTGACAGACATTAATGTGATGCTCGGATGCATGGCGGCGATTGCGGTAACTGCCATTCTGATGCTGACTCAGAGGAAGGTAAAGCTTCCGAAACTGCTGGATAACGCGTATGAAGGCGTGACAAGCATGGTCGCGATCTGTACGCTGATTACGATGACTATGACGCTGGTAGAGGTCAATACGGCGACCGGCATGGCGGACTATGTCGTGGAAACACTGAAGCCATTCCTGAACGGAGCCTATCTTCCGGCTCTTGTTTTCGGATTCTGCGCGGTATATTCTTATTTCGGCGGAGGCTTCTGGGATATGGCGATGATCTTTATTGCGATTGTTGTTCCCCTGGCAAACGGATTGGGCGTTGATCCCCTTCCGTCCTGCGCGGCGCTGGTCTGTGCGTCCGCGGCGGGGAGCACTACTTATGTATGCGGCGATGCAGTGATGGTTTCTTCCAGAGCAGTCGATATCAAGCCGTACTATCAGATGCAGGGAACGCTTCCTTACGCGATTATTTCCTACATACTGACAACGATCGCGTTCCTCGTCGTTTCGTTTCTTTAAGGGAGGCAGCTGAGCATGAAAAAAGAATGGGAAAAACAAATCGATTCGCTCCTTGAAGCTTATCATCCGGAGATGATTGAAAAACTGCGCGAGTTAATTCGGATTAAATCAGTTTACGGACCAGCGGAGGAAAACGCGCCATTTGGAGTCGGGCCCAGGCAGGCCTTTGATTTTGCTATGAGACTGGGAGAGGAAAAGGAATTTGAATGCGTAAATTTCGATTATCGGGCAGGTGAAATCAATTTTGGACAGGGAGAAGAGGCCGCGGGCGTAATCAGCCATATGGACGTAGTGCCGGAAGGCGACGGATGGACCCATGATCCTTACGGAGGAGAAATCGAAGATGGAGTTATTTATGGGAGAGGGGCAGTGGATGACAAAGGCTGCTTCATTGCCGCATTCTACGCCTGTCTGGCGCTGAAGGAAAGCGGCGTCCCTTTGAAGCGGCAGATAAAGCATATCATCGGCACAAATGAGGAATTGGGGGATTTCCCTTGCATCTGCTATTATAAAGACCACGTAGAGAAGATGCCGGTATGTGGAATTGTGCCGGATGCCAGATTCCCCGCTGTCTTTGCGGAAAAAGGCTTTCTGAATTTTTCCTTTGTAAAAAATCTTTCTGTGGAGGAAACGGATTCGCGGCTTCCGGTTTTAACGCATTTCACCGGAGGCGAAGCGCTGAATGTGGTAATGCCAAAGGCTGAGGCCGTATTTGAGGGAAGCGCCGAACAGCTCGGGAAAATCCGGCGCGCGGCAGAAAGCCTTCTTGAGAATTCCGGGTTTTCCCTGTCCGAGACTGGAAACAGGCTCACCCTTACGATTGAGGGAAAGTCCGCCCATGCGTCTTCGCCGGAAATCGGAGTAAATGCCGGAGCGCTGATGCTGCAGGTGCTGCGGGACATTGATTTTTATCCGGAGTCTCTATGCCGGAGTCTCCATAGACTGGCAGAACAGATTGCCTTTGATACAGACGGCAGCGGACTGGGAATCTCGTTTAAGGATGCCAGCGGCGCGCTCACCAATAATCTGGGAATCATTCGCCTTGATGAGAACTCTTTTTCCGCGGGAATGAATATTCGCTATCCGGTTTCACAGCAGGTGGAGGAACTGGAGAAAAAGCTTGGGAAGGCGGCGGAAGACGCCGGATGCGAGTGCCAGATTCTGATGCGGAATCCTCATTTTTATGTAGATCCGGACGGGTCTCTGATAAAAAGGCTAGTCAAAATTTATCAGGAAATGACCGGTGATGCGGAGAGCAAACCGATTGCTCATGGCAGCGGCTCTTATGCGAGGATACTGGAAAACTTTATTCCTTACGGCCCATCCATCCCGGGGGAAGAGCTTTGCTTTCACAAACAGGATGAGCATATTTCCTGCGAGAGACTCCTGATGCTCAGCCGGATTTACGCCAGAGCGCTGTATGTGATGGCTACAGAAGATTTGGTGGAAGAAAGTAAGTAACAGGAAAAGAGCGCAGAGACCGTGCTGCGCTCTTTTTATGATCCGGAAAATATCGCTCTGACGATATTTCACGGATTCGCGCAAAACTTGACAACATATACCCCTATAGGTATAATGGGCGTGTAAACAGAAGCTCCGGTTGTATGGAGCGATGGACCACCAAAACAGGCAGGAAGGAGAAGATAAGATGATAACATTATGGTCAGCGCCCGCAGGAACAGAACAAACAATTCAAGAGGTAAACGGGGATGAAAAAACCAAAGCATTTACCAGGAGTATCGGTTTAATCCCCGGCGCGAAAGTGAGAATTATATCAGCGTATGAAGGGGGAGTGGTTATTATCTCGGAGGATATGCGGACTGCTTTGAGCAGGCAGGTCGCGGAGCAGATTCGGATATAGAGGAATTTGCTGTTCGGGCTTGAAATCCGGCATGAGAGGAAGGAAAATCATCTAATTATAAAAAACAGGTTGACAAACTGTAGAAAAAGTGGTAAGTTATAACTAACCTAGTTAGTTGCATCAAACTTTTAGGGATGGAAACAAGCAATTATCAAGCAAACAACCTTTACTCAATAACATTTATAGAACAACTGACCTGTTGCGTAGCGGGTCAGTTGTTCTTTTTTTGAAAGTGATTCTCTTTTTTAACTAAAACTTTTAAATTTCTGTCTGCTTCTGGAAGAAAAGCGTTGACAAAGATTTTCTTTTGTACTAAACTAAGGATGTAGTTAGAAGTTACTAACCATAGGATGGCCTGCATAATATAAGGTTTGTCCGGGCAAGTGTTTGATTTTTAGAAGACGGTGAGGAGAGAATTATGAATTTGAGCGAAGCTACTATTGGCGAAACTTATATTGTAAAGGAAATCCGAACGGACGATGAAGAACTGGAATCGTTCCTGTTTCGTCTGGGATGTTACAGCGGAGAGCCCATCACGGTGATTTCACATCTGAAGGGCGGCTGCGTCGTGTCCATCAAAGATGGAAGGTATAATATCGACAACGGTATTGCAGAGGCCGTTTTGATATAGAAATAGTGGCGGTGGTCACTATTTTTTATGGGTTATGGTTAGCCCTGTATAACTACAAACGCAATCTTTAAGACACTATAAAACAGGAGGATGTATCATGAGAATTGCTTTTGCCGGCAACCCGAACAGCGGCAAGACGACGATGTACAATGCGCTGACAGGGAAAAGTGAACACGTTGGTAACTGGGCCGGGGTTACAATCGGAAAGAAGGAAAGTCCGATTAAGAAAGAGTTTTCCAGCGGCGCGTTGGAGGAGCTTATCGCGGTGGATCTTCCGGGAGCCTATTCTATGTCTCCGTTCACTCCGGAAGAAAGTATTACAAGCGGTTTTGTCAGAAACGAAAATCCGGACGCGATTATCAATATCGTGGACGCGACTAATCTGAGCCGGAGTCTGTTCTTTACCACACAGCTTCTGGAATTGGGAATCCCGGTGATTGTAGCGCTGAATAAAAGTGATATCAATGAGAAGCAGGGAACCAAAATTAATACAAAGCTTCTGGCGGAAAAGCTGAACTGCCCGGTAATCGAAACGGTTTCCACCAGCAGCAAGGGTCTGAGCGAAGTGATGAAGCAGGCAGTTTCACTGAGCGGGAAGGGGCAGAAAGCTCCGTATCTGCAGGCGGATATTGACATGACCGACAAAAAGGCGGTAGACGCTGAGGACAGAAAGCGCTTTGCTTTTGTAAACGGAATTGTGGGTGAAGTTGAAAGCAGAAAGATTCTTACGAAAGATACCACAAAACAGGACCAGGTAGACCGGATTCTTACCAATAAAGTAGCAGGAATCATTATTTTCGCGGCGGTTATGTGGGCGGTATTCTGGATTTCTCAGTCAAAAGTGGGTCCTCTTATCGCGGACTGGCTGGTGGGCTGGATCGAAACGTTCCAGGGATGGGTATCCGGACTCCTTGAAAACACTTCACCGTTCCTGCAGGCGCTGCTGGCGGACGGCATTGTAGGCGGCGTAGGCGCGGTAGTAGGCTTCCTGCCTCTGGTAATGGTAATGTACTTCCTGATTGCTTTGCTGGAAGACTGCGGTTATATGGCTCGTGTCAGCGTTGTAATGGACCCGATTTTCAAAAGAGTCGGCCTTTCCGGAAAATCCATTATTCCGTTTATCATTACAACAGGATGCGGGATCCCGGGAATTATGGCAAGCCGTACGATCCGGGATGAAAGGGAACGAAGAGCGACCGCCATGCTGGCGACCTTTATGCCCTGCGGCGCCAAAATTCCGGTTATCGCTCTTTTCGCGGCGGTATTCTTCGGAGGCGCTTCCTGGGTCAGCACGCTGGTGTACTTTGTGGGAATCGCCCTGATTTTCCTCGGAGCCCTGCTGATTAAACAAATTACAGGTCATAAATACAGAAAATCTTTCTTTATTATGGAACTGCCGGAATATAAAATTCCGAGCCTTAAGAGGGCAGCCTTTTCCATGCTGGGACGCGCGAAGGCTTACATTATCAAAGCGGCGACCATTATTCTGGTATGCAACGCGGTGGTTCAGATCATGCAGTCCTTCAACTGGCAGCTGCAGCTGGTGGAAGAAGGCATGGAGAATACTTCCATTCTGGCGACCATCGCGACTCCGTTTGCGGTACTGCTGATTCCGTTGGGCTTCGGCGTATGGCAGATGGCAGCGGCGGCAATCACAGGCTTTATCGCCAAAGAGAATGTGGTTGGCACGCTGGCGGTAGTTTACGGACTGTCCGCGTTTATTGATACAGAGGAACTGGCGCTGACCGGCGGGGCGGGAGAAGTTGCCATGACCTTTGGCCTTACTTCCGCAGCGGCTCTGGCCTGCCTGATGTTCAATCTGTACACGCCTCCTTGCTTTGCGGCAATCGGCGCGATGAATTCGGAACTGGGCAGCAAGAAGTGGCTGTGGGGCGGTATCGGTCTGCAGCTGGCCACCGGTTATACAGTGGCGTTCCTGGTATATCAGGTGGGAACTATTATTACAACCGGAAGCGTCGGCGTTGGATTCTTCCCGGGTCTGATCGCGGTACTTGCCATGGCGGCAATCGTAGTGATGATTGTGATTCGCTCCAATCGCAAACTGGAAGCGGAGTTTGGCGCCCTGCATAAAAAGGGAGGCGCTGCGGCATGAGTACAGTTATTGCGGTAATCGTACTGGTAATTATCATCGGTGCTGCGGTAGCCTATCTTGTGAGAGCCAGAAAAAAAGGGCATAAATGTATCGGCTGTCCGGCAGGCGGAAGCTGTGCCGTGAAGAATCTCAAGCATCTGGAGCATTCCCAACACGAATGCGGATGCCACAGCGAAAAATAGCTTTATAACAAGATATAAGAGACCGGAAGCCCTCCGGTCTCTTACGGTTTTCTGTGTTTACCTGACGGAAAGGGAGGAAAAAGCATGAATAATATTATTGGAATCCTGATTGTAATTGCGGTGCTGGCGCTGGCCATCATCGGTATCCGAAGGAGATCGAAAAAAGGGGGATGCTGCGGAGGCGGCGGAAGCCCTGTCCCTGTGCGGGAAAAAAAGCTGGAAGGAAGGGTTCTGGGGAAAAAAGTCGTAACAATTTCCGGTATGCACTGTGAACACTGTGTCAATAACGTGACAAACGCAATCAACCGTATAGATGGGGCTTCCGCTTCTGTAAGCCTTGCCAGAGGCGAGGCGGTTGTTTCTTATGACAGAGAAGTGGATGAGAGACAAATCGCCAGGGCGTTGGAACAGGCCGGATATCGCGTGGAAAAAATATCCGGGGTATGAAATCGTTTTTAACTGCCGCCAGCTATGGTGGTTCCGCTGTAATAGTGCTGGAGGATTTCTTTATAGGAGTAACCTTCTTTTGCCATGCCGTTGGCGCCGTACTGGCTCATTCCCACTCCGTGGCCGGACCCTGTGGTAGTAAAGGTGATGGTATCATTTTCTACGGAAATGGTAAAGTTGGCGGAATAGAGACCAAGCGCCTCCCGAACCTGTTTTCCGGTAACCGTCCCGTTTCCGATTTGCATTTGATCGACCCGTCCGCCGCTGCTGCGGGAGAGGATTTTGATCCCGCCGGAAGTGATGGTTCCGAAGCTGATATCCGGATAGGAAGCTTTGATTTTTGCGGAAAACTCGGAAAGGGACAGGGTCAGGGTTTCTTTTTTATGGGTGGCGTCTTCTTCGTAAGGACTTTCCACACTGACAAGGTAGGGGACTGCGGAGGCAAAGACGTCTTCGCAGTTTTCTGTTTTTCCGCCGCTGGAAGAATGAAACAGCGCCTGCTGGACCAGCTGGCCGTCATAATAAAGGAGCTGTCCCTTTGTATCCTCGACAGCCGCGGATATTTTTTCCCAGTCTGACCTCATCCAGTCCGCGCCTTTCCCTTTCTTCAGCTGGGCTTTGTCCTGATAAACCTGACAGTGGACGGTGTCGCACACGGGCGCCTTTGGATGGGTAGAGGAATTTCCGTTTTTTTTCGCGTTTTGTACTTTGGCGAGAGAGTAGGTGCGAGCTGCCACTGCCTGTGCTTTCAGAGCTTCCTCCTCAAAATCCGAAGGCATTTCGCTGGCGACAACGCCTTTTACATATTCTTCAAATTCTACTTTCTCCCGTTTCCCGCTGTCCTCTCTCTGTACGCGAATAGTTTTTGGAACAGCGGCAGTATCTGTAATTGTTTCTTCCGGCTGGGCGCCGGGATCACGGTTCTCTTTTTTTGTGCCTTCCTGTGAATCAGAGGTAAAAACCATGGTAATGGTAAAGGGAATGATAATCAGGATAAAAATGATGGCGACGACGAGAATGGCCGCGGATTTAAGGACAGGCGGAGCTGTACGTCTTCCTGTCCGTACTGCCGGCTTTCTTTTTCTGCTCCTGTTTTTTCTGTTTCGCTGCATAGTTTCCTCCGCACTTTAAATGCTACCAGTGTATGCGGAAGGGCTTCCCAAGATGCGTATTTTTTCGTATAATAGTAGAACACAGAACTTTTATGGAGGAGAGGCTATGAGGTCAGTTGATGTGAAAGAAATCGCGGACGCGGTTGCGGAAATGGCGAGAGAATCCAACTATTTTCTGGGAGAAGATGTAAAATGCGCGATCCAAAAACGGGCGCAGGAAGAGCCATGGCCGGTCGCGAAAAGCGTTTTGGAAAAGATAGAAGAAAATATCGGAATCGCGGAAGAAGGCGTATTCCCGTTGTGCCAGGACACAGGCCTTGCCTGCGTGTTCCTGGAAATCGGACAGGATGTGCATCTGACAGGGGGCTTTGTGGAAGACGCGGTAAACGAAGGAGTGCGCAGGGGATACCGGGATGGTTACCTGAGAAAGTCGGTGGTAAGAGACCCGCTGCGCAGGATCAATACCGGAGATAATACGCCGGCCCATATCCATTATGAGATTGTTCCGGGGGATCAGGTGAAAATCACTTTCGCCGCGAAAGGGTTCGGGTCGGAGAACATGAGCCGGATCAAAATGCTGCCGCCGTCAGCGGGGGCGGAAGGCGTCATGGATTTTATTGTGAAGACCTGTGAGGAAGCCGGAGCGAATCCGTGCCCGCCGATCGTAGTGGGCGTTGGAATTGGAGGCACCTTTGACAAAGCGGCGCTGATGGCGAAGGAAGCGCTGCTGATTCCTTTTGACAGACCGAATCCGGACGCCTTTTACGCGGAAATGGAAGAGAAACTGCTCAGAAGAATCAACGAGCTGGGGATTGGCCCTCAGGGCTTTGGCGGCGAAACAACGGCGCTGTCGGTAAAGATTAAAACCGCTCCGACTCACATTGCGGGGCTTCCGGTCGCTGTGAATATTAACTGTCATGTCAGCAGACATGCGGAGCGGACGTTATAACATACAGGCAGGAGGAACTATGGAATATCGAATCAGAGAGCCATTTACAAGAGAAAAATTGGAACCCTTAAGAGCCGGAGACACTGTATTTCTCACCGGCACCATTTATACAGCCAGGGACGCGGCCCACAAGCGTCTGATCGAGATGATAGAGAACCGGGAGCCGCTGCCCTTTGAAGTAAAGGACGCGGTGATCTATTACGTGGGCCCGACGCCGGAAAAGCCGGGAAACCCTATCGGCGCGGCGGGCCCTACAACCAGCTACCGGATGGACGCTTACGCGCCTACGCTGCTGGATTTGGGGGAAACCGCTATGATCGGAAAGGGACAGCGCTCCCAGGAGGTGAAAGACGCGGCTATCCGAAACGGAGCCGTTTATTTCGCGGCCATCGGCGGAGCGGGGGCTCTGATGGCGCAGAAGGTAAAATCCGCTGAAATTGTCGCCTTTGAAGACCTGGGGCCGGAAGCTGTACGCAGACTGCAGGTGGAGGATTTTCCGGTTACGGTTGTTCTGGACAGCGCGGGAGGCGATTTGTATCAGGAAGGCAGGGCGGCGTACCTGGAGAGCAGGAAGTAAATGGAACAGCGGAAGGTAACCAGAAACGGAATTGAAATTTTCTGCGATTCCGGAGAGCACCTGCACAGTTTCTGTCTCAGCCTGTATCTGAGGGCAGGCAGCCTGTACGAAGGGGAGGAAGAAAACGGGATCTCCCATTTCCTGGAGCACATTGTAATCCGCAATATCAACTGGCTGATGGACGGAGGACTGTATCCTTACCTGGACAGGCGGGGACTGATGTTCAACGCGTGTACCTACAAGGAGTTCATCCAGTTTGAGATCACCGGAGCGAAAAAGCATCTGCGGGAGGCGATTGCGGTGTTTACAAAGCTGTTTGAACCTATTGTCCTTCCGGCAGCGGAAATTGATATTGAACGCAGACGGATTAAGGCGGAAATCCGGGAAGATGACGAACGATCTTCGCTGGAGTTTTTTACCGGAGGTATTGTCTGGGAGGGAACGTCTCTCGCGCAGACGATAACCGGAAAAAGCACCCGGCTGGATCGGATGGGAAAAAAACATCTGCAGCAGGCTCACAGGGAACTGTTTTCCACGAACAATCTGTTTTTTTACATGACCGGCTGCGTGGAAGAGGAGGATATTGAATTCCTGAGCAGATCCGTTGAATCCTTCGAACTGAATGTGGGAAAGAAGGCGCGGCAGAATCTGGCGCCGATGCCGGAACGGTTTTTCCGCAGAAACGGGCAGATTGCCGTTAAACAGAGTAAAGATACCTTAGTACGCTTTTCCTTTGACCTTGATACGAACCGCTGCAGCCAGGCAGCGTATATGCTGCTTTATGATATCCTGTTTGACTGTGAAAACGCCAAAGTCCATCAGGCGCTGTCCGAGCAGTCAGGCTGTATTTACAGTTTTGATCCCGGTATGGAGCAGTACAGCAATATCGGAAATTTGTATTTTCAGTATGAGGTTCAGCCTTCCAGACTGCTGGAGTCCGTGGAAATTGTCGTGGACCTGCTTTGCGGTCTGAAACAGGGGCT
>JAHZHL010000022.1:56047-107083 GCA_019420305.1 Bacillota bacterium
GGGAGATGAACTGGATTATGTAAAGCCTGTATATATTGACAATGGAGAACTGATTCTGGATCACGCCTCGAATCTGAACTGGGCGCAGGCATACGAGGGACATATTCTGGGGAAAACCAGCACCCGGCTGGATGAGAGGAAAAAGGCCTATGAAAGGGTTACGGCAGAAGAGCTGACCGGATTGTGCAGAGAGGTGTTCCGCCTGGACAATCTGGTGGTGACCATGAAGGGAAAAAAGAGCAAAAGGACGGAGCAGAAAATAAGGAGCCTTTTAGAGAAACTCGATCAGGAGGGATAGATGAAAATCGTATTTTTAGACAGTTCAGAGGTGAATCAGGGTGATATTTCCTGGGAGCCGATTGAAAAACTGGGAGAGTTCAAGGATTACAAGAGAACGTCAGAAGAAGAAATCACAGACAGGATTCACGGAGCGGAAGCGGTGTTCCTTGACTCCGTGCCGCTGGGAAGAAAGGAGATGGAGCGCAGCCCGTCGCTGAAGTTTATCGGAATCGCGGCAACGGGATATAACCATGTGGATCTGCAGGCTGCCGCGCGGCTGGGAATCGCGGTGACCAACGTACCCGCCTACTCCACGGACGCGGTGGCGCAGCATACAGTGGCTCTGCTGCTTTCCATTGCCAACCGGGTGGAAGCGTATCGGCAGGGCGTCTTTTCCGGGAACTGGAGTTCCTGTAAAGAGACGCTCCGGGAAACCGCGCCCCTGACCCTGCTTTCCGGAAAATCCATGGGAATCGTAGGATATGGAAATATCGGGAAAAAGGTGGCGGAACTTGCGGGAGCGTTTGGTATGAAAGTAAATATCTACAGCCGTTCCACTCAGGAAACGGTGGAATCGGATGTGGTATCCCTCCACTGCCCACTGACGCCGGAAACCAGGCATCTGGTGGATAAAAGCTTTATCGAAAATATGAAGGACGGCGCGATCCTTTTGAATACTGCCCGGGGCGGCCTGGTAGACGCGGGGGCTCTGGCGGAGGCTCTGACTTCGGGAAAACTGACCGCCGCCGGCCTGGATGTAATGGAACCGGAACCGCCTGAAGAGGCAAACCCTCTGATTGGACTGGAAAACTGCTGGATTACGCCCCATGTGGCATTCACCCCCTATGAAACCAGAAAAACGGTTGTAGACACCTGCGGGGCGAATCTGGAAAGCTTTCTGAAGGGAGAAAGGCGGAACCGGCTGGTATGAAGAAAAAAAGGCGAAAGAGAAAGAGCGGCTCAAAGCAGCTTCGCCGCAGAAAACGGAAGATACAGGCCGCGGCTTTAGCACTGCTGGTTTTCGCGGGATTCGCGGCAGGAATGCTGCTTTATCAGAATCAGAATTCCCGGGTGGAAACAGGAGAAGAAGTCCGGGGAATCTGGCTTGCCTATGTGGACTTTAAGGAAGTGGGACTGTATAATAAGAGCGAAGATAAGTTCCGGGAAAACGCGGAAAAGTTTTTTAGGCGGGCGAAGAAAAATTCCGTCAATACGGTGTTTTTTCATGTACGGGCATTTCGGGACGCTTCCTATCCGTCCGATACCTTTCCTATGAGCCGGTATATCTGGGACAAAGAGGAGGAAATCCCTTATGATCCGCTGGAAATTATGACAGAACTTGCCCATGAACATAATATGCAGCTTCACGCCTGGCTGAATCCTTACCGGAATACGGATTTTGACAAGAAGATCCTCGATCCGGCCGCATCGGAATCCACAGAAGAGATTCTTACATGCGTGAGAGAGATCCTGGATCACTATGAGGTGGACGGAATTCACTTTGACGACTATTTTTACACGGAAGATGCGGAGCTTTCCGCGGAAGAAAAAATGAAAAACGTCAACCGGATGGTGCGGTCGGTTTACGAAACGGTGAAAGAATACGGAGAGGAAATCCAGTTTGGAATCAGCCCGGCCGGAAACACCGGATACTGCGAATCGATCGGAGCGGATATTAAAACCTGGATGTCGGAGGAAGGATATGTGGACTATCTGGCGCCGCAGATATACTGGACGGATCAGCACAGCGCCACATGGCGGGAGAAGATGTTCAGCGACACACTGAAAGAGTGGATTTCCCTGAATGAGCGGGAGGTTCCTCTTTACATAGGACTAGCCCTCTACCGGGCAGGGGAAAAGGCTTCGGATGATCCCGGGTGGGGAAAGCGAGATGACAATCTTGCCCGGCAGTTACAAATACTTAGAGAAGAAGGCTGCCAAGGCTATATTTTATTCAGCGCCAAGGATCTGTACCGGAAAGGCGCCCGGCAGGAGTTAGAAAACTATCGAAATCAAGTGTGAACAAGAAGTGTGAGGAGACTATGAAGAAACGAATTGCAGTCATGATTACCGTATGTATCTTTGGAATCACCAGTATCCTGGGGATCGTTCCTTTTCACAGGGCAGAGGAAGCGCGTGCGTTAAGCGGCGGTCAGGAGGTGCGGGCTGTCTGGCTTTCCTATGTAGACTTCAGTTCTCTGGGGATGAAGACCAACCGTGAATCAACCTTTCGGGCAAAGGCTTCCGCTTTTCTGAACAAAGCAAAATCCAATCAGCTCAATACGGTTTACTTCCATGTGAGGGCCTTTGACGACGCGGCCTGGAAAAGTCCGACTTTTAAAGCTATGTCCTCTCTGACCTCTAAAGCTTCTTCCAAAAAGAAAGCCAAAGACACCTATTCCTTTGATCCTCTGAAAATCATGGTGGAGCTGGCGCACAGCAAAGGCATGGAACTTCACGCCTGGATGAATCCTTACCGGATCAGCATGGATTATTATCTGGACCCGGCCTATGAAAGCTCCACGAAGCGGATTGAAACCGCTGTTCGGGAAGTGATGGCGTATGATGTAGACGGAATTCATTTTGACGATTACTTTTATCACGCTAAAAAAGGCTATAAGAATCGGGATAATGATAAAATTTTAAAAGTAAGCCAAGATCCTTCCGCGTCGAAAAAACGTTCTAATGTCAATCAAATGGTAAAATCCGTATACCGTACCGTAAAGTCCTCGGGCAGCGACGCGGCTTTCGGAATCAGCCCCCAGGGTAATATTGAAAACTGCAGATCCGCAGGAGCGGATGTGGACAAATGGCTGTCTTCCTCCGGATATATCGACTACATCATTCCGCAGATTTACTGGACGAACCAGTGGGGGAGCCGCGGAAAAACGACCATGTATACGGACCGGCTGAAAGCCTGGAAAAAGCTGAATAAAAACGGAACGGATATGTATATCGGACTGGCATCCTACCGGACCGGAATTAAATACAGCGATGACCCGGGCTGGAAGAAAAAATCCACCAACCTGGCGGATCAACTGAACCTGCTCCGTTCTTACGGCTGCGGCGGCTATTCTCTGTTCAGCGCCAAGGATCTGTACCGGAGCGGGGCGAAGACGGAACTGAGCAATCTGAGTAAGATGGCAAGAAGGATTCCGCGAATCAGTACGGCCAGATATAATTATAAAACGATCCAGGTGAAATGGAATAAAATTTCCGGTGTATCCGGCTATCAGATTTACAGGGCCTCTTCAAAGAGGGGATCCTATAAAAGAGTGAAGACTGCGGGTGCTGGTACGACTAGCTTTAAGAATACAAGGCTCAAACCGGGAAAAAGGTATTATTACAAAATCCGAGCCTATAAAGGAAATACGATCTATCCGTTTTCCTCCACGTCCGCAGAATCGGCAAAACCGAAAGCTCCGTCAAACATCCGGACCGTTGTGGGAAAACGGAAAATTATCGTGAGATGGAAAAAGGTGTCCGGTGTATCCGGTTATCAGATTTATCGTTCAGCGAAAAAGTCGGGAAAATACAAACGGATCAAGACCGTCGGGCGCGGAACTTCCAAATTCACAAACAAGCGCTTAAAGCGCGGCAAGCGGTATTACTATAAAGTAAGAGCCTATAAAAAGGTGCGGGGAAAGAAGATCTACAGCAGCTATAGTTCACGCAGCGGAAAAAGAGTAAAGTAAGAAAATACAGCGCAGGTTTCAGGAAAACAATTTTTCTGGAATACGCGCTGCTCTGAAAGGATGTTTGTGTTATGAAGCTCACAGATGAACAGTTGAAAAAAATACAGGAATTCTGGAATACCTTTGATGAAAAAAACGCGGGGAGCGAAAAAACTCCTTTTCAGAGCCAGTATTGCGGAAGTCTGTCCTTTGAGTTGCCGGAGGAAGGGAAAGAACTGCAAAAATGTGCGGAATTGAAACCGGGCCTGCTGGAAAAGCTGGATCTTTTAGAAAAATGTATCCATATTTTCCGGGATCAGGAAATTCCAAAAGAATTAAGAATGCTGAGTCTGGCTCTTGCCTGTCTGACACTGGAAGATGAGGTGCAGGGAATACGCTTTTTTATCGAGCACGCTATGGGAGAGGATATGACCTATACGGGGCTTCAGTGAAAGAGCGGGCACGATCCGTTTAAAAACAGAGATAAACCACCGTCTGGAAACATAAGCTGTATCTGGAGGTGGTTTTTGTATGGCAGAGAAAAAACAGCGGGAAGTAATCCTGGTGAACGGTTACGCATACCCCACGATTGCGCGGGAAACCCTGAACGCGTGGCTTCCGGATCTGACATTTGTATCTGCGTTCAGCTATGGATTCACCGCGGAGGGACAGTTGATTGATCTTGAGGATGAGCATATTACAGGATCGGCAAAAGCGGCGGGAGTTGAGCCGCTGATGGTGCTTACGCCTCTGGACAGGCAGGGGGCTTTCAACAATCAGCTGGCGAAAAGCCTTCTGGAAAATCCGCAGGCACAGGAAAACCTGCTGAATCAGATTCTGGAAAATATCCGCAGAAAAGGACTGTTTGGCGTGGATTTTGACTTTGAGTATGTTTTTGAGGAAAACCGGGATCAATATACGGAACTTGTCCGGCAGGCGAGGATCAGACTGAATGAAGAGGGATACCTTGTTACAGTGACACTGGCGCCTAAGACCTCCGCGGATCAGAAAGGACTGTTGTATCAGGGGCACGATTACCGGGGAATGGGGCAGGCCGCGAACTTTGTCCTTCTGATGACCTATGAGTGGGGGTACACCTTCGGTCCTCCGATGGCAGTCGCGCCGCTGGATCAGGTACGGCGAGTCGTTGAATACGGGGTCACGGAAATTCCTCCGGATCAGATTCTGATGGGCATCCCCAATTATGGGTATGACTGGAAGCTCCCCTTTGTGAAGGGAGAGTCCCGGGCAGAAAAAATTTCAAGTGATGAGGCCTTCGCGAGGGCGGCTTATTATGGTGTTGAAGTGCAGTTTGATGAAACCGCCCAGTCCCCCTATTTTTACTATACAGATGAAAACGGAGTGGATCATGTTGTCTGGTTTGAGGACGCGCGGAGTCTGCGCGCAAAACTTGCGCTTGTATCGGAGTTTGGACTGGCCGGTGTCAGCTATTGGAACATTATGAACTTTTTTCAGGCCGGTTCCGAGGTGCTGCGGGAACTGTATGAGGTGGCGAAGGTATAAATTTTTACTATATATTCTGGTTATAGCACATTTCATAGAGGGCATTGTACTTTTCTCCTGACGTATTTTACAATAAAGACAGATAAAGGAGAACATACTATGCGAAGATATCAACAAATAGGGATTCTGTTGGCATTGTCACTGCTGCTTTTTTCCGGATGCTCCGCGCGGCAGGAAAGCGGCGCGGATTCTCAGGGAAAAATAAGTGAGGAAACAATGCGGACACAGCAAAATCAGGAAGGAAACACCGCACAGCTGCGGGAAGAATCGGAAGTAAGAGACGGAACATCCGAAGACACTCTGGCTACTCCGGACGATTTTCCGGAGGCATACGATTATGGCAGCGGTCTTCTAAATGGATGGAACTATCATGACATGTACCGACGTCTGCCGGAGCCGGAAGGAAACCAGACGGTTTTGAATACAAACCCGGACATCAGCGGATTTCAGGCTCTTTATCTGTGGGAACGGGGAAATGTTCCAGCCCGAACGGAATTTACGGAAGATATGACCGGGTATTATGACAACTATGATTTCCGGCCTTATCTGACGGCGATTCCGGTGCGGTTTATCCGGAAGAACGCCGATGTCTACGGCATCGATCCGGACGATATTGCAGTCATGGGGTATTCGATTCCATGGATGAAGAGGAATTAAAAGCGGGAGATCTGCCGCCAACCTTTTACTGCTATGGGACGGAAGACCCGTTTTACAGCCAGTTTGAAGCCCAGTATGATCGGATGCAGGATGTGGGAGTCCCGACAAAGCGGATCGTTTTACAGGACTGGCCCCACGGATTCGGTGGTGACGGCGGATGGATCGGAGATTACGGAAAGTGGCTGCAACAGGTTTTTTCTCTGAATGAGTGACGGTATTCGGGCGATTGATACTCATCTCGTCCTTTCCACTTTTTTTATTTTGTTGAATAGAGACTTTACTATTGAATATTTTTCGTATGCGTCGTATAATTATTAAACCGACACTTATTTAAGAGGGAGAAAGAAAAATGAAAAAGAAGAGTATCATTGCGGTCCTGCTTATCGTGGCGCTGGCCTTTTCACTGGCGGCCTGCGGCGGCGGAGACAGCGAAGAAAACACATCCGGCGATTCGGAGAAAGTGACCTACAAGGTAGGAACAGAGCCGACATTCCCACCGTTTGACACAACGGACGAAGAACAGAATATTGTCGGCCTGGATATGGATCTGATTAAAGCCATCGGTGAAGATCAGGGATTTGAAGTGACCTTTGAAAACCTGACCTTTGACGGGCTGGTGCCGGCATTGAAGGCGGGAAACATTGATATTATCGCCGCCGGAATGAACAAGGACGATCCGGAAAGGCAAAAGCAGGTGGATTTCAGCGACGCTTACTATGAATCCAAGCTGATGGTTGCGGTTACAGAAGACAACAATACCATCAAGAGCGTGGACGATTTGACGCCGGACATGAAAGTCGCGGCTCAGACCGGAACTACAGGAGCTACAAAAACACAGGAGCTGGCTGATGAGGGGAAAATCGCGGAGGCTGTTATTCTGGACGGACTTGATACTGCGATGATGCAGCTTCTTAACGGAGATGTGCAGGCGGTGATCAACGATAAGCCGGTAACCGAAGCGTATATGAAAAAACAGCCGGATAAAATCAAGATGGTCGGCGAACCTCTGAACGCGGAAAACTACGGATTCGCGGTTCAGAAGGGCAATACGGAACTGCTTGAGAAGATCAACGCGGGCCTTGCCAACATTAAGGAAGACGGCACGTTCGACAAACTGGTTGATGAATGGTTCAATAAATAAGAGATATAATAGGATTGTTAGGAGACCTTTGGCCGCGCAGGCGGTCAAAGGTTGATTCTTGTCAGGAGGAGATAAGGTGCAGGAATATTTACAAGGAGTCATCGTAGCGGCAAAAGGCGCGCCGACCACCCTGCTGATTTCACTGGTAGCGGTGTTTATCGGACTGATACTGGGACTTCTGGTGGCTATGGCGAAAATGTCCCGGTTTAAAATTCTGCGGGGAATCGCGACGATTTACGTGGACATCCTGAGAGGTACACCGCTGCTGGTGCAGGTATTGATTCTGGCGTACGGAATCCCGCAGATTATCAGCGAGTGGTTTGGCGTATCCTTTCACTGGGAAATTAAAATTCTGATTGGTTTTATTGCCTGCGGCGTCAACAGCTCTGCCTATATGGCGGAAATCATCCGCAGCGGGCTTCAGGCGGTTGATATCGGACAGACCGAGGCGGCCCGTTCCCTGGGGATGAGCAGCGCCCAGACCATGCGTTATATCATCATTCCTCAGGCGTTTAAAATCATCGTTCCGGCTCTTGGAAACGAGTTTATCGCGCTAATAAAAGAAACAGCGATTCTGTCTGTAGCGGGAATTGTGGAAATTACAAGGCGGGGACAGCTATGGGCTTCCCAGTCCTTTTTGTCCTTTCAGGCATATATCGGAGTGGCGGTAATCTATCTGATTATGACGCTTACTTTATCGCGGATTGTGGCGTATCTGGAAAGGAGGATGGCGCAGGGTGATTAAGGTAAAAGATTTGAGAAAATCCTTTGGCAAACTGGAAGTGCTGAAGGGAATTTCCGAGGAAATCAAGGAACAGGAAGTGGTCTGCGTAATCGGACCGTCGGGATCGGGAAAAAGTACCTTTCTGCGCTGCCTGAACCTGCTGGAAGAGCCTACAGGCGGGGAAGTGTACCTGGACGGAGAGCAGATTAACCGGCCGGATGTGGACATCGACAAGGTACGGGAAAAGCTGGGAATGGTATTTCAGAGCTTTAACCTGTTTCCCCATATGACCGTGCTGGACAACCTGACTCTGGCGCCCATTAAGGTAAAAGGCATGTCAAAAGAAGCCGCGGAAGCAAAGGCAAAAGACTTGTTAAAAACGGTAGGCCTTGAAGATAAAGCCCTTGCTTACCCGAGGGCTCTGTCCGGCGGACAGAAACAGAGAGTCGCCATCGCCCGGGCTCTTGCCATGGATCCGGAAGTGATGCTGTTTGATGAGCCGACCTCGGCGCTGGACCCGGAAATGGTTGGAGAAGTGCTTGCCGTAATGAAGGATCTGGCGGAAAAGGGAATGACCATGGTGATTGTAACCCATGAGATGGGATTCGCCAAAGAAGTGGCGGATCGGGTGTTCTTCATGGACCAGGGAATTATCATGGAGCAGGGAACCCCGGCAGAATTGTTTGATTCCCCGCGGAATGAGCGGACAAAGAGCTTTCTCAGTAAAGTTTTATAGTAGATTGGTCGCCGCTATTGTACAGTGGCGGCCCGCTTTTCAGCTGGAGACGCAGTCTGTTATCAGAGCCTGATCGGAAAAACGGTCAGGCTTTTTTTCTACCGGACAAACATTGCAGCGGGAAACGGTATGATGTTTGCCCGCGGCCGCGGCCCATCCTGAGAGATACAGCAGACCCATCTTACCCTGCCGCTTTATCTTGTCCCTGGGGAAAATCTGTGGTATGGTAGGTGCAGGAAAAGGGAGGGAAAAGATGTACAAAATTATGGTAATTGAAGATGATCCGGCGATTCGGGAGGAACTGGAAGTCCTCCTGAAAAACTCGCTTTATGAGTCGGTATGCCCCCAGAGCTTTGAAGATCCTGCCGGGCAGATTCTGCGGGAAGCGCCGGATCTGGTGCTGCTGGATGTGAATCTTCCGGGGGAAAACGGAATTCAGGTCTGCAGGAAGCTGCGAAATGCTTCCGACGTGCCGGTGATTTTTGTCACCAGCAGGAACACTTCCATGGACGAACTGGAATGTATCATAGGAGGCGGTGACGATTATATTTCAAAACCCTATCAGGCGCCTATTCTTCTTGCCAGGATCGCGGCGGTGCTGAAACGAAGCGGCGCGCCGGCAGAAGAAGAGAGGATTCTTACGTACCGGGATGTTACGTTGGATCTGCTGTCCTGCAGCATTTGCAAAAATGGCAGGGAAGCTGAGCTTTCTAAAAATGAGTTCCGGATTCTCAACGCTTTGTTTCTTCATCCGGGAGAGGTGGTTTCCAGAGCGGATCTCATCGAATACCTGTGGGACAATCAGATTTTTATTGACGATAATACTCTTAGCGTCAACATGACGCGTATCCGGGCAAAGCTTGCCGGGATCGGAGCAGGCGATCTTATCGAGACAAAGCGGGGCATGGGATATAAACTTGGAAGCAGGGAGTGATGCGGCATGACGATACGCGGATATCTTAGGGATCGGACCGCCGCGATTCTGCTGAATCTGGCGGGAATGGCGGCGCTGTCGCTTTTTCTGACAGCCGGCGGAACCGAAGGGGGAATGGTAGGGCTGATTCTCATCGGATGGGCGGCAGCGGCGGCCACTTATTTCATCTGTGTCTATCTTTCACGGCGCAGATATTTCAAAGAACTGGAGGGAATTCTCTCCGGCCTTGATCGTCCTTATCTTTTGGGAGAACTGATCAAACGTCCGTACCGCTGTGAGGATCAGATTTACGCCTGTCTTCTGAAAGAGTCAAACAAATCGGTAATCGAAGAAATCCACCGCCTGGAGGCAGAGCAGAAAGATTACCGGGAATACATTGAAAGTTGGGTTCACGACGCTAAGATTCCGGTAACCGCTATCGAGCTGATCTGCGACAATCAAACCGGAGCCTGTGAAAAGGCCCTGGCGAGAAAAATCCGCCCGGAGCTTGGAAAAATTGAAAACTACATTGAATCCGCGCTTTTTTACGCCCGATCGGATTTTGTGTACCAGGATTATCTGATGAAAGAACTGGATTTGCAGGAGGTGGTCTATCAGGCGATTGCCAAAAACAAAGCCTTTCTGATTCAAAACGGGATGCGGATTACTGTGCGGACAGAATGCGGAACGGTTTTTTGTGACGAAAAATGGCTGATTTTTATTCTCAGCCAGATTCTGATCAATGCGGCTAAATACAAAAAAGGAGAAAAGGGGACAATCCGCGTTGACGCGGAAGACATAAAAAACGGGGTACAGCTTGCCATTTCCGATGAGGGAGTCGGGATACGGCGGGAAGAGCTTGTCCGTATTTTTGATAAGGGTTTTACCGGAACCAACGGACGCGGCAGCCGGGCGTCTACCGGCATGGGGCTTTATCTTTGCAGGAAATTGTGCGAAAAACTGGGAATCCAGATTCACGCCGAATCGGAAGAGGGGAAGGGCATGAAGATGATTCTGCGCTTTCCAAAGGGAACCTTTTACGAAAGACCGGAGCCTGTGAAAAGCGAGGAAAATGCCCGGAAAAGAAGTCTTTCAAAATTGTAAGACTGGCGTAAGACAGAGCGATACAAACGCCTGCTGTTTCATTTTATACTTGAGATATTCAGAAAAGAAAGGAATGACAGAAATGAACGGAACAATCAAAGTCTGTGATATCGAAAAATATTATGGAACAAAAGACAATATAACCAAGGCGGTAAACCGAATCAGCTTTGAAGTGCGATCCGGGGAATTTGTAGGAGTGATGGGCGCTTCCGGATCGGGAAAAACCACGCTGCTGAACCTGATGTCCACCATCGACAAGGTGACCTCCGGTCATATCTGGTACGGGGATACGGATATAACCGCGCTTTCCGAGGATCAGCTGGCGGATTTCAGAAAGGAGCATCTGGGATTTGTATTTCAGGACTTCAATCTCTTGGACACGCTGACTCTGGAAGAAAACATCACGCTGGCGCTGAGCATCCGCAAACGTCCGGCAGCGGAAATCAGGGAGAAGGCCGGGGCTATCATGGAGGAACTGGGAATCGCGGATGTAAAGAAAAAATTTCCTTATCAGGTTTCCGGAGGACAGAAGCAGCGGTGCGCCTGCGCCAGAGCGCTGATTACCCGGCCGGATCTGATTTTTGCCGATGAGCCCACCGGGGCGCTGGACTCAAAATCCGCCCAGACTCTGCTGGAAACCTTTGAGACCATGAATCAGCGTCTCGGCGCCACGATTCTCATGGTTACCCACGACGCGTTTTCCGCCAGTTACTGCAGCCGGATTCTGTTTTTAAAGGACGGGGAAATTTTTCACGAGCTGCGCAGGGGCAGCGGGCAGAGGCGTGATTTCCTGAATCAGATTCTGGAAGTTCTTTCCCTTACGGGAGGTGAGCTTTCCCATGCTGAATAAACTCGCCTTTCGAAACGCCAGGCGTTCCATGAGGGACTACCTGATCTATCTGGTGACCATGACCATTATTTCCGCGCTGATGCTGGCGTTCAATTCCTTGATTTTCTCCAGGGATCTGAAAGCGCTCTACGCGCAGGGCGGAGGTATCATGGCCGCCATGCTGTGCCTTGTTACCTTTTTCCTGATTTTCATCATCGCGTGGCTGTTTCACTATATGATCCGCTTTATGCTGGAAAAACGAAGCCGGGAATTCGGAACCTACCTGCTGATGGGAATGAAGCGAAAAGAGATACGGAAGCTGTTTACAAGGGAGAATCTTCTGATCGGAGCGGCGGCGCTGATCCTGGGAATCCTTCCGGGACTTTTTTTCCAGCAGATTCTGACGGCGATTTTTTATCATATTTTCCAGAGGGCTTATCATCTGTCGGCGGAAGTGAGCGGATACGGCTTGCTGATGACCGTTTGATGTCATTATGTTCAGCGATGAGAAGGACGATGATTTCGCACGGCAGATCGCTATTCTGGAAAAAGAAGCGGAGCCGGAAGCTCTGCGGGTCTACCGGGTTTATGAGAACGGGAGCACAACTGTGAACGACTGGCTGCGGGAGAACCTTCCCTACTTTCAGAACAAAAGCCAGCAGACGGAAAACACCGGCAGCAGCGAGTATTTTGATTATGATACCTATATGAAGCTGAGCGATTACAACGCTTTGCGGCAAATGCTGGGAGAAGAGCCGATCCGCCTGGGAGAACGGCAGTATCTGATTCAGACAAAAGAACGGCTCAAAGACAGCTTCCAGCGCTTCCGGAAGGAAACGGGGATTGAGGCGGCGGGACATTCCCTCAGTTGTGCCGGTATTGAAACGATTCCCTTTGCCCAGAGCGGGGAAAACGGGGCGGATTATATCCTGGTGGTTCCGGATCGCCTGGCCAATTCGATGAATCCGTTTTACTCTCTTTTGGCAGCGGATTTGAAAGGATCTGCTCCCGATGGTCTGCAGGATCTTCTGGCGGACAGCAAGGATTATGAAAACGAGGAGACCGGGGAAATGGAAGCGGCGATTACCTGGGGCTACGGCACCAATGAGATCATAACCATGGCGGCAACGGTGATGGTGAGAGACAACATGATGGGAGAAATGCGTTTTGTCCTTGCTTCTATGGCCTATCCGCTGTTTTATATCGCGATCGTGTTCCTATGCGTGTCCATGACAATCCTTTCCGTGCAGCAGCTGAGCGATTCGGCGAAATACCGTTTTCGCTACCAGGTTCTGAGCAAGCTGGGACTCAGGGAACGGGAAATCGGGCGGATCGTGCTGAAACAGCTTGCCTCCTATTACCTGTGGCCGATGCTGATGGCCGTAATCCTCAGCGGAATTCTTTCCATCTACGCGGGGCAGAGATTTGTATTTTATACCGGGATTCCCACTTCCGCGCTGTTTTACTACGGGATTTCCCTACTGATATTCGCGGGAGTCTATCTGCTGTATTTCGCGGCGACCTATACCGGCTTTAAGCGGAACCTGTTTTGAGATTTCCTTGTTTTTTCGTGAAAAATCGTGTAAGATATTGAGTATGAATTTATGAAAAAATAAGAGAGGAAATATACATATGACAAAAGAAAGAAAACCCGCGTTTGAAACCAGATGCGTGCACGGCGCCTACAAGGCGAAGAGCGGAGAGCCTCAGGTGCTCCCTATCGTGCAGAATACAACTTACCGCTATTATAACGCGAAGGATGTAGCCGATCTTTTTGATTTAGAGAGTCCCAACTTTATGTATACCAGGCTGGGAAGCCCTACGGTGAAAGCGCTGGAAAACAAGATGGCGCTGCTGGAAGGAGGAACCGCCGGAATCGCCACTTCCTCCGGACAGGCGGCTACTCTGATTACGGTGCTGAACCTGTGTAACGCGGGGGATCATGTAATTTCCGCGTCCAACATTTACGGCGGTACCCACAATCTGCTGGGCGTTTCTTTGAAAAAACTGGGAATCGACGTGGACTTTGTGGATCAGGATCTTCCGGCGGAGGAAATTCTGAAGTTCGCCAGACCGAACACCAAGGCCGTATTCGGCGAGTCTCTTGGAAACCCCGCTCTGAGCGTTCTGGATTTTGAGAAGTTTTCAAAGGTCGCGAGGGAAATCGGAGTTCCGCTGGTTGTAGATAACACACTGGCAACTCCGGCTTTATGCCGCCCCCTGGAACTGGGAGCCGATATCGTGATTCAGTCCACGACCAAGTACGCGGACGGACACGCCAGCTGCGTAGGCGGCGCGATTGTGGAGAGCGGAAAGTTTGACTGGGCCGCGTCGGATAAATTCCCGGGTCTGACCGAACCGGACGAAAGCTACCATGGACTGCGTTTTTATGAAAAGTTCGGCCCGACCGCCTTCTGCACGAGACTGACGGCAGTACTGGTACGGGATCTGGGCTGTCCGATGGCGCCGATGAACGCGTATCTGACTCATCAGGGGCTGCAGACGCTGCATATCCGTATGGAACGTCACTGTGAAAACGCCATGAAACTGGCAGAGCACCTGAAAGATCATCCGATGGTGGACTGGGTTGCTTATCCGGGTCTCAAAGGCGATAAGTACTATGATCTGGCGCAGAAATATCTTCCCAAGGGACAGAGCGGCGTACTCTGCTTTGGCGTGAAGGGTGGAAAAGAGGCAGGAGAAAAATTCCTGGAGCATCTGGAACTGACCAGTATCGTTGTACATGTGGGCGATATCCGCACTTCTGTGCTGCACCCTGCCAGCACAACCCACAGACAGCTTTCGGAAGAGGAACAGATCGCGGCGGGAATCAGCCCGTCCCTGATTCGGGTATCGGTAGGTCTGGAAGCCATTGAAGACATTATCTATGACTTTGATCAGGCTCTCGATAAAGTGAAATAAACGGAAAACAGGAGGACACAAGAAGTATCAATGCCTTTAATCATACCGAACGAACTGCCTGCGGCAGAAGCGCTGCAGAATGAGAATATTTTTACCATGGAGCAGGCCAGGGCGACGACGCAGGATATCCGTCCGCTGAAAATCGTAATCGTCAATCTGATGCCGACTAAAATCGCCACAGAGACGCAGCTCGCCAGAGTGCTGGCAAACAGTCCGCTGCAGGTGGAGATGACTCTGGTGCAGATGGATTCCCATGAATCCACCCATATCTCCCAGGAGCATATGGATACGTTCTACAAGACTCTTGACGAGATTAAGCATGAATATTTTGACGGGATGATTCTGACCGGAGCGCCGGTGGAGCAGATGCCTTATGAGCAGGTGGACTACTGGAAGGAACTGTGCGAGATTTTCGAGTTCTGCAAGACGCATGTTTACAGCAATATGTTTATCTGCTGGGGGGCGCAGGCGGCGCTTTACTACTATTACGGAATTGACAAGCACCTGCTGGATCAGAAGGTGTTCGGCGTTTTCGAGCATCGGGTGACCAGAGCCCATAATCCACTGATGAGGGGATTTGACTCGATCTTCTACGCTCCTCATTCCAGACATACGGAGATCTGGAAAGAGGATGTCTTGAAGCATCCGGAACTGCGGATTCTGGCAGAATCGCCGGAGGTCGGGCCTCATATCATTTCCACGGAAAACGGCCGGCAGATTTTCATTCTCGGCCACCAGGAATACGATAAGGATACTCTGGCGGGAGAATATTTCCGCGATGTAAAAAAAGGACTGGACATCCAGGTTCCTGCCAACTATTTTAAGAACGATGATCCAAAGCAGGAGATCCTGTTCCGCTGGAGAGCCCACGCCAACCTGCTGTTCTCCAACTGGCTCAATTATTATGTATATCAGAACACTCCGTTCAACATTCGGGAGATCCGGTAGGGATATCAGGAAGGTTTGCAGAAAAACCACTCATTACAAATATGGGTGGTTTTTTGTATTAGCAGGTATATGGACCGACAGTGGGAAACAATACATGATCGGCAGCCTTCTGAAGTGTTGAATCAATTTCCAGATTATAGAAAGTTTGCGCAGCAGATTGCATATTTCTGTCAATTTGATATAATTTTATTGTCATGCCAAATTCAAAATTGCGGCGGGATTTCAGTTGTGTTACAATGTAAAATAGAAGCGGATTTTTGATAAAATCCGACAGAGAGGAAACTGGAATCAGGATTATTGTTATTTAGCGAAGTAAGAAGGGAAATGAAATCATGATTGACGAGCAATTCTTAAGACATCTGTCAAAGGATTACCCAAACATTAACGCAGCCTGCGCGGAGATTATCAACCTGAGCGCGATTCTGGCGCTGCCCAAGGGAACGGAATATTTTTTAAGCGATCTGCATGGAGAGCACGAGGCGTTTATTCACATGCTGAAGAGCGCTTCCGGTGTCATTCACACGAAAGTCGATGAGATTTTCGGACCGGATCTTTCCCATGATGAACGGGACGCGCTGGCGGCGCTTGTATATAACGCGGAGGCGGAGTTGAAACGGAGAAAAGTTTCGGAACGGGATTTTGACAAATGGTGCAAAGAAGCGATTTTTCAGCTTGTCGAAATCTGCAAATCGGTTTCCACGAAATATACCCGCTCAAAAGTCCGCAAAAGGCTTCCTGAATATCTCGCGTACAGTATGGATGAGCTTCTGCACGCGGATGACGAGGCCAATAAAGCCCACTACTACAGTGAGATTATCAATTCCATCGTAGCGTGTGGGGTGGCGGAAGAATTCATTATTAAAATGGCGAACCTGATCAGCAATCTGGCGGTAGACAGACTCCATATCATTGGAGATATCTGGGACAGGGGCGCGCATCCGGACGCGATTATGGATTTCCTTCTGGACTATCACGATGTGGATTTTCAGTGGGGAAATCACGACATCGTTTGGATGGGCGCGGCGACAGGAAACTGGGCCTGTATCACAAACGTGCTGCGGATGAACATCAGCTACAATAATTTTGATATGCTGGAAATCGGATACGGGATCAACCTGCGGCCGCTGGCGGTTCTCGCTTCTACGATTTATGGGGATGACCCGTGTGAGTACTTTAAGCCGAAAATCCTCGATGAAAATAAATATGATCCGGTTGATCCGGAACTGGCGGCGAAGATGAATAAGGCCATCGCTATCTGCCAGTTTAAGGTGGAGGGACAGCGAATCATGGCGCATCCTGAATATAAGCTGGAACACCGGATGCTGCTGGATAAAATCAATTATGAAAAGGGAACCATCGATATAAAAGGCATCACTTATGAGCTGCGGGACGCCAATTTCCCGACCATTGATCCGGAAAACCCTTATGAACTCACAAAAGAGGAAAAAGAAATGCTCCACTCTCTGGAAGCGTCTTTCCTCCAAAGTGAAAAACTGCAGAAGCATATCCGTTTTCTCTACAGCCACGGGAGCCTGTACAAATGTATCAACGGTAATCTGCTGTTCCACGGATGTATTCCGATGACCGCGGAGGGAGAGTTTAAGGAGTGTACGGTAAACGGCGTTACGAAAAAGGGAAAGGATTACATGGACTACCTGGATGAACAGGTCAGAAAGGCCTATTTCGTGCCGGATGAATCGGAAGAAACAGGGCGTTCCGGTGATATTATGTGGTATCTGTGGCTCAGTAACAATTCCCCGCTGTTCGGCAAAGATCAGATGACAACCTTTGAACGCTGCTTTATTGCGGATAAAAAGACCCACAAGGAACATACGGCGGAATACTACTCCCTGATTAACAATAAGGCGATCTGTGAAAAGATTCTGGAGGAATTTGGTCTTGATCCGAAGACCTCCCACATTTTGAACGGACATGTGCCTGTAAAAATTAAAGATGGGGAAAGTCCGGTCAAGGGCGAGGGCAAGCTGATTGTTATCGATGGAGGAATTTCAAAGGCTTACCAGAAGCAGACCGGAATCGCGGGATATACATTTATCTTTAATTCCAGATATATGGCTCTTTCGGAACATAAGCCGTACGAGCCTCTGAAAGAAGACGGAACACAGGTATTCCATACGCCGAAAATCACAACCCTTGAGACGCTTCCGAAACGAATGACGGTCAGAGATACGGATCAGGGAAAAGAACTGGAACGGGAAGTGGAGGAATTGAGGGCGCTTGTGAACGCGTATCGAACCGGACAAATAAAGGAAAGTTTTTAGATGATAGATGGCGCATGTATCGCAGCAGGGATTTTTGCTTTTTTCCTATTTGCGATCTATGACATTAACTCGGTAACACAGAAAGTAAAATGGCTGAAACCGGCTTTTTTTGCCGGAAGTCTGCTTCTGGCAGCGGCAACTGCCGTGCTGGTGGTCAGAAATTGGGGAATCGGCGGAATCGGAACGATCAGACAGTGCGTCGCTTTGGTTCTGGCAGCCGTTTTTTTCCTGCTACTCGTTTATACTTTATTTTTCGCCCTTCCCTTCAGCAAGACGTATGTAAAAGAGGAAGCGGCGCCCCAGGTATACGCGGGAGGCGTGTATGCCTTGTGCAGGCATCCCGGAGTGCTGTGGTTTATCGGTTTGTACGCCAGTTTCGTAATTGCTGCGCCAGAGCCGCCGGTGATTACTGCCGGAATTCTGTTTTGTGTGTGTAATTTTCTGTATGTGATTATGCAGGATGTGTGGACATTTCCGAAATATTTTGCGGATTACAGCGGCTATAAAAAGGCAGTGCCTTTTCTGATCCCTACGGGAAAGAGCGCATCCAGCTGTATCAGGACCATAAAACGGGAAAGGAAGGCTGTATGAAATTCGAGGAAAAACTAAAGCAAAATCGTGCCGAAGACATTTGGAATGAATATTGCGGTTTCCTGGATCTGACGATTGAGGAGTATATGAATATACAGAACCGTCTGATGGAGGAGCAGCTCAGCCTCTGGAAGAACTCACAGCTTGGGAAAAAACTTCTGAAGGGAAGAACCCCGCATTCTGTCGAGGAACTCAGAGCGACATTTCCCCTTACGACTTACGAGGATTATGCAGATGTACTGCTGCAGAAGAGAGGCGATATGCTGCCGGCAGAACCGATCATCTGGATTCAGACCACATGGGAGGGCGGCAGACATCCCATAAAGGTGGCTCCTTATACAGAAGGGATGCTGAATACTTATAAAAATAACATTATCGCGTGTATGATTCTGTGTACCAGTACGGAAAAAATGCGGTTCAGCGCCAAGTCCGGAGATACCATGCTTTATGGACTTGCGCCGCTTCCTTATGCCACGGGTCTCATGCCGCGGGCGCTCTGCGAGGAAATTAACGTTGATTTCCTTCCGCCGGTTGAAGAAGCGGAAACGCTTTCGTTTTCAGAACGTAATAAAAAAGGCTTTAAAATGGGAATGTCCAGAGGAATTGACTTTTTCTTCGGATTGGGAAGTGTGGCTTACTATGTCAGCAAATCCCTTTCTCAGATGGCTTCCAGCGGCAGCGACGGAAAAAGCAGGAACTCCATGCTCAGCGTTTCTCCCGGGCGAATGCTTCGCTACCTGCGGGCAAAACGGATCTGCAGGAAAGAAGGCAGGGAGCTTATGCCGAAGGATCTGTTTGATCTAAAAGGATTCATGGTGGCAGGAACGGACAACAACTGCTACAAGAATGAACTGGAAGAATTGTGGGGAGTGCGCCCGATGGAATTGTTCGCGGGCACGGAACCTTCCTGCATAGGAACAGAGACCTGGACACGGGAGGGAATGTACTTTTTTCCGGACACCTGTTTTTACGAATTTATTCCGGAGGATGAAATGAACCGGAATCTGGAGAACCCGTCTTACCAGCCTAAAACCTGCCTTATGGATGAGGTCCTCGCCGGAGAAAAATATGAAATTGTGATATCGGTATTAAAAGGCGGCGCGTTTATGCGTTATCGTGTAGGGGACGTGTACCGCTGCGTGGGGTTGGAAAGCAGTAGGGATCAGACTAGAATTCCACGTTTCCATTATATTGATCGCGTCGCGGATATTATTGATATCGCGGGATTTACCCGAATTTCCCAAAGAGCGATACAGTCGGTTGTGGAGCTTTCGGGGCTGGATATTGAAGACTGGATGGCCGTGAAGGAGTACACGCCGGAGAATAAGCCGCGCATGCACATGTATGTGGAACTAAAACCCGGTTCTCTTGCGGGCAGGGCAGTCAGCAAAGAAATTCTGAAAGAACATTTGTCTGTATATTTTAAATATGTGGATCACGATTATAAAGATTTAAAACGGATTTTAGGCATGGATCCGATCGAAATTACCATTTTGAAATGCGGAACCTTTGCGGAGTATGAGAAGGTACGCCGGAAAAAACTGCGCAAAATCAATCCGCCTGTACGTGAAGTGCGGCAGCTGGTAAGTCTGCAGGACAGGGTCTATGAATTGCAGCAGGGAGGGAGGACGCGATGAACAGTTATGTGTTTATTCCGGCGATCGCCCTTGGAGGCTATGCGATTTTTCTGTTTGCTTTTATGGCGGCGAGGAGGACAAAGCTGAATAACGCGTTTATACTGGTGCTGGTTCTGAGTGTTCTCTGGACCGGAGGCTCCTTTTGCATGCGTATGCAGCTGTGGCCGTCGGTAAAATTCTGGTATGACGTGTCTCTTTTCGGACTTCTGATGATGGCATACGGGCTTTTTTATTTCGGCCAGGCTTTTGTGGGAGAGAAAAAGTCAAAGCTGACTCCGGTGTGGCTCGTGTCTCTGCTTCTCATCAACGTCATCAACATTGCCACGGGATTTTTTCTGGAAGCGCCAAAGATGATTCGGGATGGAAACGGTCAGGTCAGTTTTGTGTACCATGTGACCTGGGCGGTGGGAATTCTCTTCGCTGTATGCGGGGTCATCCTGATCCATATGATTCTGATTTTCCGTAAAAGCTATAGGACGGATGAAATCCGGAAGCGACAGCTCCGTCCGATCCTGATAGGGATTTTATGCCTCTTTATCGGCCAGTTGTGTCTGTGCGTGCCGCTGTTCAAAGGTTTTCCGATTGATGTCCTTTCGGCGTTTCTCATGGTGATATTTATGAGTTACGCGCTTTACCGACGCCGCCTGTTCAAGCTGACGCTTCTGGTCTCAAAGGGCAGCTGTTACATTGTAGTTATGGCGATTGCGATTGCTCTTTTTTCCAACGTGATCGCGCCGCTGGCACAGTTTATCAAAAATATTCTCGGCAGAAACGCGGATAATTACATACTGATTACAGCGGTTCTTTTTACTCTCCTGACCTTTTTACTGTATTACGGTGTGAAAAAATTTGTAGATGGCGTTTTTATCAAAGATGAGATTATAAAGTCAGATACTCTGAAAGAGTTCAGCGAGAACGTTTCACGCAGTCTTGATATCAACCAGGTGCTGAAACATGTAACCGGTACGGTGCAGCAGATCCTGGGGGCGCAGAAGGTCTTTGTGTTCATCGCCAGCAGTGATGGGATGAGATATGATATTGCCTACAGCGCCAGTCCGCTGGACAGCAAATCCATGTCGCTGAGCGCTTCGAACCCGATTGTGGTTTATCTGAAACAGAGGCGGGATTTTCTCTTTATGGAAGAGTTCCGCTGTCTCACGATCTACAAATCCATGTGGGAAAAGGAGAAACAGCAGATCGCCCGGCTGGGAATCGAGGCTTTTCTGCCGCTGAAAGACGGTGATGTCCTGATTGGGTTTGTGGCAATCTCTGCGAAGGAAAAGAATGCGCGCTTTACATATGATGATATCGGATTTCTCACATCGATCGGTTCCATCGGTTCCATCGCAGTCAAAAATTCACGTTTATATGAAAAAGCGTATGAGGAAGCAAGAACCGATGATCTGACCGGGCTGCTGAACCGGAAATGCTTTTACCAGGTACTGCAGGAGGAATTTGAAAAAAATAAAGATCGATCCTTGGCCTTGATCATTTTGAATCTGGACGACTTTAAATTATATAATCAGCTTTATGGCAATCGCGAGGGGGATATGGCGCTTCAGAGGGTCGCGCGGATTATAACGGCAAGCGTTGGAAATAACGGATTTACTGCGCGTTATAGCGGTAAAGAATTTGCGATTATCCTTCCTGGTTATGATTTGCTGTCTGCTAAAAACCTTGCGGAAAATATCCGCAGGCAGATTATGAATATGAATAAGGCGGAAAAAGATTATACGCTGAAAGTCCTGACTGTGAGCGGGGGAATTTCTTCCTATCCTTACGCGGCAGGGAGCATGAAAGAACTGGTAGACAATGCGGATATGGCAGTTTATCAGGTAAAACGCAGGGGCAAAAACGCGATCATGCTGGCACATGGCGGCAGCAGCGATTCTATCCTGCCGGGAGATGAAGGCAGCGCTTACAAGCAGGATGCGTATTCGGAGTACGCTTCCACAATTTACGCGTTGACCGCCGCCATTGATACGAAGGATCATTATACGTTCAACCATTCTAAAAATGTTGCCTATTATGCGGCAAGCCTGGCTGCCGGCAATGATATGGGAGAGGATTTCGTCGAACTGATTCGGGAAGCGGGTCTGCTTCATGATATTGGAAAAATTGGAATTCCGGAAGATATTCTCAACAAACCGGGAAGGCTGACGGATCAGGAGTATGAGATTATGAAGGGACACGTGGAAAACTCTGTCGGCATTATCCGGCATCTGCCGTCTCTGGACTATGTAATCCCCGCGGTTATCGGACACCATGAACGCTATGATGGAAAGGGATATCCGAGGAAAATTTCTGGAGAAGACATTCCTTTGTCCGCGAGAATCCTGTGCATTGCGGATTCCTTTGACGCTATGGTTTCGAGACGGTCATATAAGACACCGTATTCGGTAGATTATGCTCTTGAGGAAATCAGGAGAAAAAGAGGCAGTCAGTTTGATCCGAAACTGGCAGATCTGTTTGTTCAGCTTGTAGAGTGCGGAGAAATCGTGCCGAGGCTGGATTCGGAGCCGAGAGATCTGAAAGAAAATACGAAGAAAAGCGGCAGTCCTGGAAAAAAGAAAAAATAGAGAGTCGGTACCCAACTGTTAAAATCGCTGCCGTAAAATATTTTACAGCAGCGATTTTAATGCATCGTGGTTTTTTAAAGTGATTTTGCCGCGGGAAAGTACGACCCATCCTTCTTCCGCGAAATAATTTAACATACGCGTAACGACCTCTCTGGCGCTGCCGACAAGTTTCGCGATCTGCTCGTGGGTGATTTTCAGTGCATCCGTGCCTTGAGAGGAACTTTCTTCAAGCAAAAAGACGGCCAGTCTCTGGTCAAACCGCATGAAAAGAATCTGTTGCATGGTCCACATAACGTCTGAAAAGCGCAGAGAAGCAGTTTTATATGCAAAAGCTTCGACATAAATGTTTTCTTTCATCAAACGGGAAAAGGCAGGCGCGCTAATCTGAAGCAGGCGAGTATCCGATACAGCTTCAATGTGAATGTCAAACGTGATGGATGGAAGGACACAGGCTGCGGACAGAACACAAACTTCTCCTTCCGAAATCCGATAAAGCGTGACTTCTTTTCCTTCCTCCGAAATCAGAAAGATGCGGATCATTCCGGACTTGACAAGGAGGAGACCGATGCATTCCAGTTCTGCGGTATGGATGGTCTGGTTCTTTTTGTAATTACAAAGCGACATGTTTTTCGCCACAAGCTCCCGCTCCGACTTCGACAGGCGGTTCCAGAAGGGCAGTTTTGCGGAGAGCAGTGTGAGATTTTCGTTTGTATTCATACAGTTCCTCCCTTAAGCTTTTTTCTAAATTATAACACAGATAGGATACTAGAGGATGTAGAATCATAAATTCAAGATAGAAGAGGCGGATACATAGCCAGAATAAACGGTATAATTTCAAATACATTAAGCAGGACTGTCAGTGGGAATTGTATTGAATGTGAGTCAGGAAATAGGGATAAAGCGAAATCGTAGCCTGACAAACAGAAACCGGATATAAGGTGTACGTGGTGGATGAGCTGGCTGAAGACAGCGAAGGCACATTTAAGACGATCGAATTTTATCAGCCCAAAAATAAAAACCGATACGATTTGTTAAAAAAACTACAAAGTGACTCAAAAAAAGCAAATTAGTACAAATAATAGAGAAAGAAAAAACAAGCATGTGTCAATTTTATGTTTTATCGGTATTTTTTAGAAGCAGGAATATTCTTGTATACAACAGAAAAGTCTGAAAACGGGAAAGGGGCTAAATAATTTTGAGAAAAGGGCAAAAAACCACTTGCAATAATTGATACAATATGGTCTAATAGGAGTGTATGGTCGTTACTTTTGTAACAAAGTGACTATTAAAACGCGGACAATTTTAATAGACCGACCACGTACCGTTATTAATAATTTAAGGAGGCATTTACATGAACTTTCAACTCACGAAGGAACAAGAATTCGTAAGAAAAATGGTAAGAGAGTTTGCTACGAACGAAGTTGAGCCAATCGCAGCAGACATCGACCAGGAACACAGATTTCCAGTTGAAACCGTAGAAAAAATGGCTAAGTATGGTTTGCTGGGCGTACCGTTCCCAACAGAATATGAAGGCGCCGGCGGAGACTACATCTCCTATGCCATCACAGTAGAAGAACTGTCCAGAGTATGCGCTTCAACAGGCGTTATCTGCTCCGCGCACACTTCCCTGTGCAGCTGGCCGATCTTCAACTGGGGAAATGAAGAACAGAAGAAAAAATATCTTCCGGATCTGCTCTCAGGAAGAAAACTGGGTGCTTTCGGTCTGACCGAGCCGGGCGCTGGTACAGACGCTGCCGGACAGCAGACAAGAGCGGTCCTGGAAGGTGACGAATGGGTTCTGAATGGGTCCAAAGTATTTATTACAAACGGCGGATACGCTGATACCTTTGTAGTAATGGCTATGACAGATAAATCAAAGGGAACAAGAGGCATTTCCTCCTTCATCGTGGAAAAAGGTGATCCTGGATTCTCCATCGGTAAGACTGAAGACAAGATGGGTATCTGTGCTTCTTCCACAACAGAACTGATTTTCCAGAACTGCAGAATCCCGAAAGACAGACTGCTGGGTGAAGAAGGACAGGGCTTCAAAGTAGCGCTTTCCACTCTGGACGGCGGACGTATCGGTATCGCTTCTCAGGCTCTGGGTATTGCGCAGGGCGCGTTCGACGTAACGGTTGAATACATGAAGGCGAGAAAACAGTTCGGAATGAAGCTGTCCCAGATGGAAGCTCTGAGATTTGAAGTTGCAGAAATGGCAACAAGAATCGAAGCCGCGAGACTGCTGGTTTACCAGGCTGCGGATATGAAAGAAAAGCATCTTCCTTATGGAAAGCAGTCCGCTATGGCAAAACTGTTTGCTGCTGAGACTGCGATGTATGTAACAACCAAGTGCGTACAGCTCCACGGCGGATACGGATACACGAAGGATTATCCGGTAGAAAGAATGATGAGAGACGCGAAGATCACTGAGATCTACGAAGGAACTTCCGAAGTTCAGAAGATTGTTATCGCTGCATCTGTACTTGGAAAATAAGGAAGAAGGAGGAAATAAAAATGGCATTTAAAATTATTGTATGCGCAAAACAGGTTCCAGATACAAACGAAATCAGAATCAATCCGGAAACCGGTACTCTGATCAGAGACGGTGTTCCGAGTATCTTAAACCATGATGACGCAAACGCTTTAGAAGAAGCTTTAAAGATTAAAGATAAATTCGATGATGTTCATGTAACGGTAATCACAATGGGACCTCCGCAGGCGAAAGATCTGCTGATCGAAGCTCTGGCTATGGGCGCGGACGAAGGTATCCTGGTAAGCGACAGAGCGGTAGGCGGTTCCGATACGTGGGCTACTTCCAATGTACTGGCTGCTGCTGTACATAAAGTTGGCGACTACGATCTGCTGTTCGCAGGACGTCAGGCGATCGACGGAGATACTGCTCAGGTTGGTCCGCAGCTGGCTGAAAAGCTGGACGTGCCGCAGGTTACTTATGTGCAGAAGTTTGAGATTGCGGACAATCTGAAAGACATCACAGTAGAAAGACAGCTGGAAGACGGATATGAAGTAATTGATATTCAGACTCCGTGCATGCTGACTGCGATTAAAGAATTAAACACTCCGAGATACATGTCTCTGAAGGGAATCTTTGATAAAGAAAAAGATATCAAAGTATGGAATGCGAAGGATATCGAAGTAGACCTGAACACAGTAGGTCTGGACGCTTCCCCGACAAACGTATTCCGTTCCTTCACACCGAAACCAAAGGGCAAAGGCGTTCTGGTTGAGGGCGACACGGAAAAAGATATTGCTAAGAACCTGCTGATTGGTCTTAAAGGCAAACATGTAATCTAAGAAGGAGGAGGAGAATAATACTATGGCTATTCAAGTTATAAAAGATAAATGTAAAGGCTGCAAATTATGTCTGAAGGCCTGCCCGTTTGACGCGATTGACATGAACGGAAAGATTGCGGAAATCAATGACAAATGTACAGCTTGTAATCAGTGTATCGCTGCTTGCCCGTTTGACGCGATCGAAAAGACTGGCGATGATGTAGCGGTTGATCTGAGCGCGTACAAAGATGTATGGGTATTCGCGGAACAGAGAAACGGCAAACTGATGAACGTTGCGCTGGAACTGATCGGTGAAGGCCGCAGACTGGCTAAGGAAATCAGCGAGGAGACAAAGGTATGCGCTCTGCTGGTTGGTGACGGAATCGATCATCTGGAGCAGGAATGCTATGAATATGGCGCGGAAAGAGTTATCATGATTCAGGATCCGCTCCTCAAGAACTACACAACTGACGGTTATACAAAAGTAATCGTTGACGCGGTAGAAGAATACAAGCCGGAACTGGTTATCTACGGTGCGACTCACATCGGAAGAGACCTGGCTCCGAGAGTAGCTGCAAGACTGAACACTGGTCTGACTGCGGACTGCACAAGACTGGACATCAAAGTTTCCAGCTATATTGATTACGCGAACAACAACACAACTCTGGATACTTCCACTCTGGATCCGAACGATCCGAGCACTGGAATCAAGCAGACTCGTCCGGCATTCGGCGGTAACCTGATGGCTACTATCATCTGCCCGAAGACAAGACCGCAGATGTCCACAGTAAGACCTGGCGTAATGCAGAAGAGAGATAGAGTTGAAGGCGCGACTGGTGAAAGAGTTGACTACAAGCCACAGATCACAGAAAGCGATATCAGAATCACAATTAAAGATATCGTTAAGTCCGCGAAAGAATTAGTTTCTCTGACAGACGCAGACATCATCTGCTCCGGCGGAAGAGGTCTGGGTGATCCGTCCGGATTCGAACTGATTAAAGAATTCGCTGATAAAGTTGGCGGAGTTGTTGGTTCCTCCCGTGCGGCAGTAGACGCTGGCTGGATCGATCATTCTCATCAGGTTGGACAGACTGGTACGACTGTTAAACCGAAAATCTACTTTGCATGCGGTATCTCCGGTGCTATCCAGCATCTGGCAGGTATGCAGACTTCTGATATCATCGTTGCAATCAACAAAGACCCGGATGCTCCGATCTTTGAAGTTGCGGACTTCGGTATCGTAGGCGACCTGTATAAAGTAATTCCGGAAATTATTGCGGAATGGGATAACGCAGAAGAATTATACGATGCTTCCACAAAATAAATAAAGGTACGAAATATAATCGAAAAAGACGCGGTTCTTGAAAGGACTGCGTCTTTTTCATAAGAAAAGAAAGCAGGGATGTTATTTATTTGCTGCGATTTTGAATAATGTGAAAACAATGGTGCACTAATAATCATAATGTGATATAATAGTAAAAAGTATTGCAAAAATAATGTATGGATAGAGATTCGTGCAGATATGTTGAGTAAAGGAAGGCAGACATGAGAATTTTTGATACAAATGTACAGGAACTGAAATACAAAGTTTTGATGGAGGTTGCGTATCAGACCTGGTTGGGCAATGATTCTTTTGCGGTGTTCAATGAGATCGCCAATGAAATCGTAAAAAAGGGCGAACCGCCCATGAGCTGCTGTATTTATAAAGACAGAGCTATTGTAGCGGAACGGATTCGCATTGCTCTTGGCGGAAATAAAGATAATCCGAATGTAATTCAGGTTATTGATATCGCCTGTGACGAATGTCCGGAGGCGGGTCATACGGTTACGGATCTCTGCCGTGGCTGCGTAGCGCACCGATGCGCTGACGCCTGCAAGCTGGGCGCGATTTATTTCGATGATGAGCAGATGGCGCATATTGATAAGAGCAAGTGTGTGGAATGCGGAAAATGCGCGGATGTCTGCCCTTACAGCGCCATCGCGAACTTTAAACGGCCATGTGAGCGTGCCTGCAAGTTTGACGCCATCAGCATGGCAGAGGAAGGGGAGGCACAGATTGATAATGACAAGTGTGTCGCCTGCGGCGCGTGTGTGTATCAGTGTCCCTTCGGAGCGACCGTGGATGTCTCCAGCATTGTGGATGTCATTCATACGATTAAAGAGAGTGAAGATAATAAAAAATACAAAGTATACGCTATGGTGGCGCCGGCGATCGCCAGTCAGTTTACTTATGCGAAAATGGGGCAAGTGATTACCGCTATAAAGGAACTTGGTTTTTATACTGTGACGGAAGCCGCCCTTGGCGCGGATATGGTTGCTTACGACGAAGCGCAGGAATTGATTGAAAAGGATTTTCTTACCAGCTCCTGCTGTCCGGCTTTTGTACGCTACATAAAGACGAAATTTCCGGAACTGACGGATCATATTTCCCACAATCTTTCGCCTATGGCTACACTGGGAAAATTCATTAAAGAACACGATAAAGACGCCAAAATTGTATTCATCGGTCCATGTACAGCCAAAAAAGCGGAAATCAAGCAGAACCATGTGAAAGACTATATTGACTATGTTATGACCTTTGAAGAGCTGCAGGCTCTGATTGACAGTAAAGATATTATTGTAGAGGAGCTGCCGGAAACGTCTTTGGATGAAGCGTCATATTTTGGACGGATTTTCGCAAGGAGCGGCGGTGTAACCGCTGCGGTAGAGGAAGCTGTGAAGGAACTGAATCCGGAAGGGTTTACGTTTAACCCGATTACCTGTGATGGCTTTGACAAGTGCAGGCCGGCTCTGATGCGTGCCAGCAAGGGACTGATGAAAGACTATAACTTTATCGAAGGTATGATCTGCAGCGGCGGATGTATCGGAGGCGCGGGATGCCTGACTCACGGTGAAGCCAATAGGAAGGGCGTAGAAAAATATGGAAAAGATTCTACCGCGGAGACCATTAAAGGCGCTATTGAGCGGGCGGAGGAAAAAGGCGTGTGAGAAAGCGACGGAGTCTGCTGCGGACAAAGCTGTATATAAAAATGCATAATTCGAGCAAGAGGAAGGAAACTACGTATAAAATGCGTGGTTTCCTTTTTTCCACAAGAAATCGCTAAGAGGATTATATATCACTCTTCTGGAAGAAAATGTGTGAATTTGGCACATATATTGCTATAATTAATGGTATATTGTTGTTTGGATAGAACGAAAAAAGTTATAGCAAATGAAAAAATTAGGGTGGTGAAAAATGAAGAAAGAACAGAACGAAACCAAAGTTTTAGCAGAAAATTTTGACGCTATTTTTGACGCGATTCATGACGATCTGCTGATTTCGGACGGGCAGGGAATCGTTCTCAGAGTAAGCCCGACTTTTGAGGATGTTTACGGGGTGGATGGAGATTATGTGGTAGGCAAAAGCATCTATGAACTGGAGGAAGAAGGGGTGTTTACACCGTCTATTATCGCGAAGGTTTTGGAGAAAAAGGAAAAAATCACGATGCAGCAGCGAAACCGGACAGAGCGACGGATTGTGGTAACCGCCACGCCGGTCTTCGATGAAAAGGGGAAAATCCGACTGGTTGTCAGTTTTTCCAGAGATATAACCGAACTGGTGGAGCTGCAGCGGCAGTATGCGCAGTTGGAAAACAAAATTGAACAATATACGGAAGAGATCAATCAGCTGCGACAGAAGGCGGCGCTGGAAGACGGCGTAATCGGAAAGTCGCGCCAGATGGTGGACATTCTGGAGACGATCCATCGAGTTGCTGATTTTGACGCCAATATTTTATTCCTGGGTCCCTCCGGCGTCGGCAAGACAATGCTGTCGAAAATCGTACACCAGCAGAGCAAGCGGAATAAAGGCCCGTTTATTGACATTAACTGCGCCGCCATTCCGGAGCATCTTCTGGAATCCGAACTTTTCGGCTACGAAAAAGGATCTTTTACAGGGGCGGGAAGTAGGGGGAAAGTCGGATTAATCGAACTGGCCAACGGAGGAACGCTGCTTTTGGACGAAATATCCGAAATGCCTTTGAGCCTGCAGGCGAAACTGCTGAAGACCATTCAGGATAAGGTAATTACGAGAGTCGGCGGAACAAAAGCAATCAAGGTGGATTTTCGCCTGATAACCGCCTCAAACCGGAATTTGGAAGACTTCGCGAAGAAAGGACTGTTCCGCAAAGATCTGTACTACAGGCTCAATGTGATACAAATCCATATTCCGCCTCTCTGTGACCGAAAAGATGATATCATCCCTCTGATTGAATTTTTTGTAAAGAAAAATAATGAACGATATGGACTTCACAAGCAATTTCACCCGTGTGCTCTGGAAGCTCTGGTAAATTACAGCTGGCCGGGGAATATCCGGGAACTTTCCAACATTGTGGAACGTACATTCATGACCAGTGACGGGGATGTGATTCAGAAAGAGGCTCTGCCTCAGGAAATTTTACGGGAGCAAAAGGCCGGTGTAAGGGAAGTGAATGATCTTAATAAAGCAATCGAAGCCTTTGAAGGCGATCTGATAAGGCAGGCATATAAGAAATACGGCAGCAGCATGGAGGTAGGAAAAGCGCTTGGAATCAGTCAGCCTACCGCTTACCGTAAAATACAGAAGTATGTGAGAAAATAAGACATTCAAAATCGAATAATTATTCGATTTTGATTATTTGGGATTAAGACCCTGATATCTTAATGTTTGGCGGAAAACAGAATTCAAATAAGAATAATCCTTCTAACAAAAGAGCGTTTTTTGGTTGAAAAAACGCTCTTTTGTTTTGGCATAAAAATTGCGTTTAAATATAGGCGGTTATGAAATTTGAAAATGTTTTGACAGGAAAGGTAGAAGGGACAAATGATAAGAGATGCCAAAATCCTTTATGTGGATTTAAAAGAACAAAAAACAGAAGTAAAATTCCTGGATTCTGAGACTTATCGGAAGTACCCGGGAGGTTCCGCGCTGGGAATGTACCTGATGCTGCAGGAGATGGATCCGGAGGTGGATCCGCTGTCTCCGGAAAACCTGCTGATTTTTTCTGTTTCTCCTCTGACAGGAATTCCGATCAGCGGACAAAGCCGAATGTGCGTAACGACGAAAAGCCCTCTGACCGGCATGGCGGGAGATTCTCAGGTAGGAGGATTTATTCCGGCGGCTGTAAAGGGAAACGGCTGGGACAGCATTGTCATCCGGGGAAAATCGGACAAACCGGTATATTTGTATCTGGAAAAGAACAAAGCTGAAATCAGGGATGCGTCGAAAATGTGGGGGATGCTTACGGGAGAGACCGAAAGCGCTATTGCAGAGGATCTGGGACACAGTAAATTTGAAGCGTCTGTCATCGGACCAGCCGGAGAAAATCTGGTTTCTTACGCATCGATCATGCATCGCAGGAGCCGCGCAAATGGCAGAAACGGCGTAGGGGCGGTTATGGGTTCGAAAAATCTGAAGGCGTTAGTTGTAAAAAAATCGCCGCCGATTTTGCCGGAAAGCCCGGAGAATATGAAAAAACATCTGACCCTCAATGTGAAGGAAAAAATGGCTGCGAATGAAGTTGTGACCGATGTTTCCATAAACGGTTCCGCGGGTTCGACCGACGCTCACGGAGCGGAAGGATTTTTACCGTCTTATAACTGGGAGAAAGGCCTTATGGACGACTGGATCAAGACCGCGGGAACCACGATTACGAATACAATCCTGAAAAAACGGGAAACTTGTTTTGGCTGCGCGATTCGCTGCAAGGGTGTTGTAGAGGTGCCGGGAAAAGCCGATCCGGAATACGGAGGACCGGAGTATGAAACCTGCGCGACCTTTGGATCTTACTGCGGAAACACGGATTTAGGGGAAATCTGCCATGCTAACCAGCTCTGTAATATGTTCGGTATGGATACGATTACCTGCGGAGCAACGATCGCCTGGACCATGGACTGTTTTGAAAGAGGAATTCTTACGAAAAAGGATACTGACGGACTGGAATTGAAGTTCGGAAACGGTCAGGTCTTCGATACGCTGATTAAGAAGATCGCCTATAAAGAAAAAGGAATCGGAGCGTTGCTGGCAAAGGGAAGCGCCGCCGCGGCGAAAGAACTGGGGAAAGAGGCGGAAGATCTGGTAGTGGCCTGCAAGGGACAGGAATGGCCGGCCCATATGGTACAGTTCAAACCGAATCTAGCGCTCAATTACGCGGCAAATCCTTACGGCGCGGATCATCAGTGCGCGGAACACGATACGGCCTTAATGGCGCCGGATGACGATCAGAACTGGATCTGGCCCAATATGCTGGATCATTTTGAAAAGAGCGACGACTATGGAATCCTGGATGATAATAAAGCGCGCTTTGCTTATGTCACACAGAAATTCTATGCTATGATGGACAGTTTGTGCCTGTGCCAGTTCGCGTGGGGACCGGCGTGGCAGCTGTATGGGCCGCAGGATCTGGTGGATTTCTGCAAATACGGCATTGGATGGGAAACCTCTCTGGAAGAGCTGCAGGAGATCGGTGAACGCCGCATTAATATGATGCGGCTGTTTAACCAGAAACTGGGGCTTTCAAGAAAGGATGATGTGATCCCCAAAAAGGCATTTCTGCCAATCAGACATGCGGGGGGAGAAATTGCCCAGATCATGCCGGAACAGTTTGAAGCTTCACTGACAACTTATTATAGAATAGCGGGATGGGATACGGAAACCGGAAATCCGACGCAGAAAACAATTAACCGGCTGGGCCTGGAATGGGTACAGGAGAAATTATGTATGTAACAATTAATAAGAAGAAGGTGACGCTGGATGCCGGGACTACAGTTGCGAAACTGGTGAAACAGAGAAAAATGCGAAAAGCGGCGGTCTGGGTTAATGGAAAGCAGTTGCTTTCTTCTCAGTATAACACGTGGGTTATCTGCGAGGGAGATGAAATCCGTCTGCTTCAGATTCTGGCAGGAGGATGACTATTCAAAGTTAAATAATAATTCAAAAATGAATACAATGCGAAAGGTATTTAACTTCAAAAGATTTTGATTCTTGTATTCAAGAACGAATAAAACGCAAAGCGGATAAGGCCCAAGAGGGTTAAAAAATCCCCGAATTCGCGTTGGCATGTGATTTGCTTATTTAAATTATTAGAGAGAACTCAATGAAAGGAGCTTATTAAGATGAAATACGAAGTACAGGAACATTTACATTACGCGGGGATCCCTAGCTGGAACCACTGCCCGATTACCCAGGATGTAGAAGGGGCGGATATTGTGGTAATGGGAGTACCCTTTGACAGCGGAGTAACCTTCCGCCCGGGAGCCCGTTTCGCGCCGAGAGCGGTGAGAGAACAGAGCCTGATCGCCTGCTGCTTTAAATATCCGTGGGAGTACAAGCTGACCGACGAAGCGAAGATTGTCGATTACGGAGATGTAGGTTACTGGGTTGGAGCGAAAGCGACGGAATTCATGGTGGAAGATTCCTACAAACACGCGAAAAAGATTCTGGAAGCAGGCTGCAGCCTGATGACCATTGGAGGCGACCATACGATTCCTTATGGACCGGTGAGAGCGGCCAGCGAGAAATACGGCAAACTAGCGCTGCTTCACTTTGATTCCCATCAGGACAGTACGAAGAGCGAGACCAAGGCGGACGGAACGAGAAACCTGTCCCACGCCAACTTTGCCTATGACCTGCAGGAGGAAGGCTGTATTGACCCGTCCCGTTCGGCGCAGGTCTTCATCCGCACGGAAATGACGGAATGCGGCTACAATGTGATTCACTCCATGGACGCGCTGGACATGAAGCCGGAAGAACTGGCGGAAAAGCTGAAAGGAATCGTAGGAGACATGCCGGTATACCTGACCTTTGACATCGACGCTTTGGATCCGGCAGCGGCGCCGGGAACGGGAACGCCGGTAATCGGAGGACCGAGTTCCGACTTTGTGCGGAAAGTGCTGAGAGGATTAAGAGGAATCAATATCGTGGCGGCGGACATGGTGGAAGTGCTGCCGGATAAAGATCCGAGCAACATTACAGCCATTGCGGGAGCTGCCATTACGCAGGATATTATGTATCTGATGCACGAAGCGAGAAAATAAAAGGTTGTTAAGAATTTTTGTAAGGAGGTTGAAGTAAATGAAAGTAAAGAAATTTGTAGATCTAACCTGGAACTTAACGGAAAAGACACCAATTTATCCGGGAGATCCGGAACCGAAGATTACAGTGGCTACAACGGTAGATAATGACGGCTATAACCTTTCGGGAGTTTATGTAGGCACCCAGACCGGTTCTCATGTGGATGCGCCTTATCATGTAAGAAATGAGGGAGAAACCATTGAAAACATGGAGCTGGATTTTTTCTTCGGCGAAGCAGTTGTAATCCGTGTTACAGATAAGAAAGCCGCCGAACAGATTACGATGGAAGATGTGATGCCTTATGATGATAAAATCAAAGATGGTACGATTGTTTTGTTCAATACCAATTGGTACCAAAAAGTTGGAACGGAAGAATTTTTTGATCACCCATATGTCTCTATTGAAGTAGGCGAGTATCTAGTAAAGAAAGGTGTGCGTTTTATCGCCATTGATACTATTAATGCAGATCGGTCGGTTGGCACCAATTTTCCGGTACATAATCTGTTCTCGGAAAAAAGACTGATGATCGGAGAAAACTGGGCGTACTTTGACCAGATTGATTTTGATAATGTGGTTGTCGCCGCATTCCCGATGAAAATTGTCGGAACTGATGGTTCCCCGGTAAGAGCAGTGGCGATGGAAATCGAATAATCGGAAAGGAGTGTCTTTTATGAGTGAAGCAAAAAAAGAAGCTGTAATGAGTGATGTTTTACCAATTTCGAGGGATAAACGGACTCTGGGAGGGGTTTCCAATTTTGCGATTTGGTTTTCCTGCAATATGGTTACGACAACGATGCTGACCGGAATGATGTTCGTTCCGGGCCTCAGCTTCGGAGATACTATGATAGCCGTAATTATAGGATGTGTCGTAGGAATTATTCCTCTTATTTTGATCGGAATTATCGGAAACCATACAGGTTTGACGACAATGGTATCCGCAAGAATTACGTTTGGTCAGAAGGGTGCCTATCTGCCATCTATGATCAATATTCTGATTTATATCGGTTGGTCCTGGTCACAGGCAGCATTAGGTGGAGCTGCTTTGAACTATATTATCAAATCTTTATTCGGAATCGATATTCTGACCGTATGCGTTATTTTTACAGAAGCGCTAGTTGTATTTATCGCTCTGTATGCAATTAAAGGAATTTCTGTATACGAAAAAATCGCAATGATTCTTATCATCATTATCATGGGGGCAGTTGCGATAAAAGCTTTTTCGACCATTGGCATGACCAGTCTCCTAGCGGTGGCGGATGACCCGACTCAGGGAATTACCATAATGTCCGCATTTGATATTGTAGTAGCAACAGCACTTTCCTGGACTCCGATGGCTGCGGATTATAATCGTGAATGTAAGACCGTCAGAGGTACCGTACTCGGAACCGGTCTCGGGTACAGCATTGGAACGATTATCTCCATGGGATCTGGGGCTCTTATGATTACAATGATTCTCGCAAGCAATCTGAACTTAAGCTATGAACCGTCCGAAGTATTCGGAGAAATCGGATTCGGTATTGCGGGTGCAATCGTAATGTTTATGTCAATTATCGCGGCAAACGTAATGATCGTCTACAGCGGCACTATGTCTCTGCTGAACATATTCCCGAAACTCCCTTACAAAAAGACGGCAATTGTGTTTGGCTTGGTTTGTATTGTCGGAGCAGTATTCAGTGGAATTTTAGATGTATTCCTTAGCTTCGTAAATCTGATAGGTGTCCTGTTCATGCCGATCTTTGCGATTATGATTGTAGACTACTTTGTGATTAAGAAACAGAAAGTGGATGTCGACGCGGTTGTATATGGCGAAACCCACGACACATATCAATATACTGGCGGTGTAAACTGGATTGCAGTGATTGTGTTCCTTATTTCGGCTGCGTTTGCCTATGTATTCTCGACAATCTATCCGCTGGTAACAGGCGCTACGATTCCGACTTTCTTCCTTGCATGTATTTTATATCTCATATTGATGAAAATAAAGGGAGCCAAGAAGTAGGGAAGTGATATGAAAATTATTGATTTGACTCATGAAATCAAAACGGATATGCAGGTCTTCCCAGGAGATCCGGAAGTAAAAGTAGAAGAGGCTTTAACGCATGAGACAGATTATTGTCATGTGGACAGGTTGTATCTGGGTAGCCACAGTGGAACCCATATTGATGCCCCATATCATTTTATTAAGGAGGGAAACCGGATTTCAGATTACCCGGCTTCCCGGTTCATGGGAAATGGCATCGTAATTGATCTGCAAGGAAAAAGAGCAGGAGAGGCGATCCGCAGAGAAGAGTTGGAAGTTCATACAAAAAGGATTGGAACTGGAGATTTTGTTCTTTTGAAAACCGGATGGTGTTCAAAATTCGGTACGGAAAGTTATTTGGAACATCCGTATATTACAGCGGAAGCCGCTCGCTTTCTTGTAGAGAAAAAAATCGGTATTATTGCAATTGATTTCCTGAATGTGGACCCGACCTTATGGGAATCCTGGGAAGCGCATCCTATATTCCTTTCTTCGGATGTGTTGATTGTAGAAAATATTGGAAATTCTCTTGCGCTGGATGAAACAAGAGAATATATGTTTTATTTTGTTCCAATTAAGTTAAAAGATTCGGACGGCGCGCCGATTCGAGCTTTCGCAGTTGAAAAATAAAAAATAAAATCTCTGAAATCTGTTATTTTAAAACGGATTTCAGAGATTTATTATACAGTTTTCCGTTTTTCCCGACAAACAACTTTACAACCGATTTTCTTATTGATAAAATAGAATACGTATGTAAAACAATATTTTATTTTGAGGAGGTTATATCTATGGAATGGGAAGCTGTCAGTGTAGGGCTTCTTTCTGTGCTGCCACCGATTGTGGCCATTGTGCTCGCGCTGATCACAAAGGAGGTAGTATTTTCTCTGGTATTGGGGATTCTTTCCGGAACCGTTATTTATTCATTCGCCCACGGTGACGGATTTGTCGGCATCTTTGATACGACCACGACTTTAATGGGGGACAAGCTGGCGGAGAATACCAGCATGATTTTATTTTTGTGTTTGCTGGGCATTCTGGTCGCGCTTGTCAATAAAGCTGGAGGATCAAAGGCATACGGAGAATGGGCGGTAAAACGACTGAAGAGCAAACGCAGCGCTTCGGTTGCGACCTGTGTTCTTGGCGTACTTATTTTTATTGACGACTACTTCAACTGTCTGACAGTCGGAACGGTTATGCGTCCGGTTACGGATCGGTTCAATATGTCGAGAGAAAAGCTGTCCTATCTGATTGACGCGACAGCCGCGCCGGTCTGCATCATCGCTCCGATTTCATCCTGGGCCGCGTCCATCATGTCGTACTATCCGGAATCCTCGGGGATGAATGGAATGACGGCTTTCTTAAAATCAATACCGATGAATTTATACGCGATTCTCACTCTTGTCATGATTTTCTATATCGCGATCAAAAAGAACGCGGATTACGGTCCGATGTATAAGGCGGAAGCTCTCGCGGCGAAAGGAATTAATGAGGGAAGAGAAGAAATCGAGGATATGGAAGAAGAGTTCCTCAGACAGACGACCGGAAATAAAGGTAAAATCATGGATCTGGTAATTCCAATTTGCGCGCTGATTGTACTGTGCGTTCTGACCATGCTCTATGTAGGCGGTTACTGGTCGGGAGAAGGCATGTCTCTCTTTGACGCCTTTGGAAATACCGACGCGGGAACGGCTCTGGCCCTTGGCGCGTTCTGCGCTCTGATTTTCGCGTTCATTTACTTTATGATCCGGAGAGTCCTGACCTTTAAAGACTTCTTTGATTGCATCGGACCCGGAGTGAAATCCATGGTTCCGGCCTGCATTATTCTGACTCTGGCCTGGACTATCAGCGGAGTATGCCGCGATCTTCTGGGAACCGGACCATATGTCGCGCATCTTGTTGAAGTTTCCGGCGTACCGGTGCAGATACTTCCGGCTCTGATTTTCGTCGTTGCCTGCCTGTTATCCTTCTCCACCGGAACCGCATGGGGAACCTTCGGAATTCTGATTCCGATTATCATTTCTATCTGCGAAATCGCGGCTCCGGAGCTGCTGATTACCACACTGTCCGCGACACTGGCAGGTTCGGTATTCGGCGACCACAGCTCACCGATTTCCGATACAACGATTCTCGCGTCTACAGGCGCCCAGTGCAACCACTTGAGGCATGTGGGAACACAGGTTCCGTATGCGGCGACTGTCGCGATCTGTTGTTTGATCGGGTATGTGATCGCGGGACTTACAGGCGGACTTGGATTCGGAATCAGTACCGTGATTACGCTGGGTATTTCTTTGGTACTGCTGTTTATCGCGCTGAATATTCTTCCAAAAATGTTTGGAGAAAACAGATATCACGTAAACGACAAAACAGCGGAAGCGGAATAGAAATAGCGGCAGACGGGTGTTTCTGCAGATTTTATTACATTAGTCGTTTCTCTATCTGCTGTTTATTCCCTTGTTGACGGTTCATTCAACAAAATAACGACGAAAGGTATTAAGAAAGAAATAATGCGGGACACAATGATATTCTAAAACAGTATTAGAAAATATCGGAAGGCGTTGAGCGATCAATGCCTTTTCCCTTTTTTGATTGGTTTCGTCTAATCAATATCTGCCGTAAACCCTTTCCAACACCCTTAAATCACAGCAACGCGCCTTGAGCTGCTGTTCATAAACGGACTGCGTATGTTCTCGAAAAAGCAAAGAGCGCAGCTTGGCCGCGTCTTTTTCGATTTGCTTTCGATCCGCCCGAAGGCATTGATACTGATTTTCTAAAAGTCTGCGATAGCGCTTGTCGGGAATATCCTCAAAATAAAAGGGGATAAGCGCGTCTGGGGTAACGGGAATCATGTTGTTGAGATTAAGAGCGCCGTATTTTCCATGATTAATTTTTCGGAAATCCAGGGAATTCTTCATCTTTAAATGCTTTGGCTTTGGAGAAGAAAGGGGCGCATAGTATGTTTTGCCTTTAATTTCCAAAATAACGCCAATATAAGGGCGCTGTTCATTTTTATTATCCGGTACTTTCTGGTCATATTGTTTTAAAAAAGCAATATAGCTGTCTTTTATGTAACAAAGTCTCATAATTTTTACCCCCTCTTTTGAAAGAAAAAGAAGCGATTTCTCGCTCCTTCTTTTTCATTTCTCACTCAATGGTAGAGAATCACCGCTTTTTTCATTTCTCACTCAATGGTAGAGAATCACCGCTTTTCACCTATATTATATGCAAAAACCACCGATTGCACAAGTCTTTTTCAAAAATAATTGTAAAAAAATGGATTTTAAGCATTCGCCAGAGACAGGTTCATCTTCTCAGACCGGAACAGCCGGCTGTCCATAGTTTTCAGCCTGGGGGCGATTGCGGGTCGGAATTCCATTTTCCCCAGAATATCCCGATCCAGATCTGCGCCGGGGGCGATTTCGATAAGGGTGAGTCCCTGGTCGGTCAGGCGGAAAACCGCGCGTTCTGTAATGTAAAAGATATTCTGAAGTCCTTTTTCGCGGGAGTGGTGACCGGAAAAGGTGATATGTTCGACATCGTTTTTGAATTTGATGTATGGACCGTCCTCAACGATTTCCAGCTTTCCATCTCTGATTTTTATATCGCTTTTTCCAGCGGTGAAGGTTCCGAGAAAACAAACCGTCTTTGCGCCCTGAGAGATATTGATAAAACCGCCGGGTCCGGTGACTTTGCCGGCGAATTTCGAGACATTGACATTTCCGTGCCGGTCGATTTCCGCAGCTCCCAGACCTGCGAAGTCAATACCGCCGCCATCATAAAAGTCGAAGATGTCCGGCTGCTTTAAAATCGCTTCCGGATTATAGGCGGCGCCCGTAGCGATGCCGGGTGCCGGGACACCTCCGGTTACGCCGGATTCGATACTGGATGAAATTTGTTCAATAAGCCCTTCTTCATTGAGGACTTCAGAGATGCCCATGGGGATTCCAATCCCCAGATTAATAAAGTCTCCGGCATGAAGCTCGAGAATACCACGGCGGCAGATGACTTTATGAATATCAAAGGGAAGGCTCTCGATATTGTCGAAGGGGATTTTTTCATCGCCGCACCAGGAAGGAACCGGTTTCCTGTTCCCGATGAAGTGCTGGCCTGAGTTTTCCGGATCGCCCAGGATCACATAATCAACAAGAGCGGAAGGAACCGTTACCATCTGGGGATGGAGTTGCCCGTGCTCTACGATTTCATCCACCTGAACCATAACGATGCCGCCTGAATTCTTCGCGGCCGCGGCCATTTCAAACTGTTCAATGTGGAGAGCCTCTTTTTCCATGGAGATATTTCCCTTTGTATCCGCTTTGCTTCCTTTAATAATCGCTACGTCAAGGGGAAAGGCCGGGTAAAAGAGATATTCCTCCCCGTTCAGATTCAGCAGCTGTACAATCTCCTCTTCGGAAGCTTTCGCCGCGTCGTTGATTTTTCCGCCGTCAATACGGGGATCGACAAAAGTCTTCATTCCAACTTGGCTGATGATGCCGGGGCGGTGGGCGGCGATGGCGCGCATCATGTGGGAGAGAACCCCCTGGGGCATCATGAAAGTTGGGAACACATTATCCATGATAAGAGGGTAAAGCTTTGGCGCCAGACTCAGATTACTGCAGAGGAAACGGCGCATCAGGCCTCTGTGGGCAAAATGGTTGATCCCTCTCTGTTGACCGTCACCGCCAAGCCCAGCGACATTTACGACCGACAAATCCCGGGGATGATCTTCTCTGATATAGCGTTTCTCGATCGCTGAGAGAATGTCATCTGCCAGGCAAAAGCCGATAAACCCATCAATGGCAACAGTTGAACAGTCTTTGATTAAAGCGGCGGCTTCAGCCGCGTTAATAAAGGTTACAGACATATTTGATCCTTCCTCTTCTTTTATTTGTTCTTAAATACGACATTTTTTTCTTTGCGGATAAAAGCACCCATACCGGTTTTCTGATCTTCCGTTTCAAATAAAGCGCGAAACGCTTCCCGCTCAAAAAGGCATCCTTCTTCGATACTTGCGTCCCTTCCGAAGTGGATAGCCTCTTTTGCGCTGCGAACTGCAAGGGGAGCGTTCTTTCCGATGGATTCAGCAAGGGTGAGAGCTTCATCCATCAGAGACTCTGTGGAAACAACGCGGCTTACCAGTCCGAGCTTCAGCGCTTCCTGCGCGCCGATTCTCCTCGCAGTAAAAATCAACTCTTTGGCGGCGGATTCTCCAACCACCCGGGGAAGACGCTGTGTTCCGCCGGCACCGCAGATGACGCCCAGGCTGGTTTCCGGCAGACCCATTTTCGCATTTTCCGAGGCAATGCGAACGTCGCAGGCAAGAGCAAGCTCCAGACCTCCGCCGAGAGCGTAGCCATTGATAGCGGCGATGACTGGAAGTTTCATGGTCTCTATTTTCATATTCAGTTCACTGCCAAGGGCGGACCACGCAAAAATGGAATCCGCGTCTTTGGCATACATCTCTTTAATATCCGCTCCTGCGATGAATGACTTTCCGCAGCCGGTAAGAATCAGGGCGCGAAGCTCCGAATCCTTTTCCGCTTTTTCAAGCGCCTCCCGGATTTCCTTCATGAAGCTCTCGCACAGAGCGTTCAGGGAAGATGGGCGATTGAAGGTAAGAATTCCCGTATGGTTTCTTTTTTCATATAAAACATCAGACATTGGAAAGCCTCCTTTTTCAGCCGAAGATAATACACAGCGGCAGGGCTACAAGGAAGGTAGCGGCGATGGGTATTACCAGGCATGTAACAAAATTGTATTTATAGGATAATTTATGAGTCGTATTGCAGATGGCGAACACAGAGACAATCGATCCGTTCCAGGGCAGTGAATCCAGGCCTCCGGAACCGTCGGCGCAGAGCCTGTGTATAAACTCCAGGTTGTAGCCCTGCGCTCCATAATCCAGGAACGTATCTCCCAGCGTCTCGTACATAAGGGCGATTCCGCCGGAAGCAGAGCCCAGGATACCCGCGGAAATATTGGCGCCTACCGCGGCGACCACATATGGGTTTGCGTCGGAATGAAGCAGCATCTGGGTCGCGAATTCATAAAATGCGGTTTCCTTTACGACAGAGCCAAAGCCTACAATGACGGCAGTATTGAGAATAACTGTAATAGAGGACAAGGCTGCCGAGTTGAACATTTCCAACATCTCCGACTTGGGAAGATAAGGGAAAAACAAAATCAGGGCGAGAACAATGCCCATTAGAAGGCAGATAACGATATCCAGTTTGGTTACATTAAAGACAATCAGAACAAAGGCAATGGGAAGGATAGAAACGATTCCGTTAGGGGCGTTTTCCTCTTCCTCGATCCGTTTCACACTTTCCGGCCATTGGAAATGCTCGCCCCGCAGTTTTGCTTTTTTCCCCTGGTGATTCATGAATAACACGATCGATACAGCCATAACCAGAGCGCCGGAAAGTCCGGGCAGCAGCCCCGCGTAGGAAGGCGTTCCCAGATACTGCATGGAAACAATATTGGGAATCTGCGGAGTAAACGGTCCGGTCATGGCGAAGGTCCACATCCCGCCGCAGACAATTCCGGGCAGCAGATAAGTAGGATAGTCCGCGTCCTCAAAGAGCTTGAGCGCGATAGGATATACGGAGAAAATGATAACGAAACTGTTAATTCCCCCGTAACTTAGAATCGCGGCGGAAAGCATACATGCCAGCATACAGTTTTTCGCGCCGAATTTTCGGGAAATAATCGATCCGATCTTGGAGGCGGCTCCGGAGTTCTGATACAAGTTCCCAAAGATATTTCCCAGAAGAAAGATAAAGAAATAAGATAGAAAAAAGTCTGTGACACCGGACATGTAAGTCTCGGTTACACCTTTAAATACTGGGATTTGACTGGTGAGGCAAACCAGAATGGCTGCCATAGGGCCAATCAGAATCGGGGAAACCCGCTTGAAGATAAGAATTGCCATGCCCGCCATGGCAGCAAACACTCCCAGGGCGGAAATAAAGGTTGTCGTGTCCATTTTTTTAAGTCCTTTTCTAAAAGTTGTTTCTTGAATCATTATACCACTTTTTTGCCGATCCTGGTAGGGGCAATTAAGAATAGAATCCTAACAGCTGTACCGCTTTAATTGACGAAAATTCTAATTGTTGATATAATTAAAAAAATAGAAAAAGTAAGGAGAATATCAGGGGAGATGAAGAAAAAGAGAATAATCGCATTTGTGGCTGCGTTCTGTCTGGCAGCATCTGTGATTGTACCGGGAACACAGCCGGATATCATATACGCGAATGAACGGCAGGAAACGGTACTGGAAGGCGATTACGCGGAAGATGAAATTCTTGTAGTCTTTGAAGAAGACGTGAACAAAAAGGAAGCGCGAGAAGTGGTGGAGCAGCAGGATGGAAAAGAGCTGACCGTTTTAAACACTCCCCGGGAGGAAGTGACCGGAGTGGTAGAGCTTCCGGAAAAACAGGAGGTGGAAGAGGCGGTAGCTGAGTATCAAAAGGATCCGGACGTGGCCTACGCCCAGCCGAATTATAAGTATAAGCTGATGGAAAGTTCCGCCAACACGGCTTCTACGACCGCGAGCCTGAATGATTCTTACCGGGACTCCCTCTGGCACCTGAATATAATCCAGGCAAAAGAAGCCTGGGACCTGCTGAAGGAAAAGAACTGGCAAAAATCGAGAGTCGCGGTGCTGGATACCGGTGTGGATCTGAATCATCCGGATCTGCAGGAAAATCTTCTGAAGAACCTGTGCAGAGATACTTCCGATGGCACCCGCAAACAGCTGACCGGCGATGATGACGGACACGGAACCCATGTGACCGGTATCATCGGAGCGACTGCCAATAATGGGAAAGGGGTAGCCGGAGTCGCCAGCGGAGAGGAAAACGAATTTATCGACATGTTTGTGGTGGATATCTTCCGGGGAGAGGATGCCTATACCTCCGCCATCATCGAGGGAATCGAATACGCGGTGGAACAGAACGCGAACGTCATTAATATCAGCGCGGGATATGCTTCTCCTTATATATCTCTGGCGGACGTGCTGCTGGAAAACGCGATTAATAACGCGGTAAATCAGGGGACGACCGTTGTATGTGCGGCGGGAAACGATAATAATACAGTTCCCAATTACCCGGCGGATTTTAACGCCAGCATCAGCGTTATTTCCACTGCCTCTAATAACAAAAAGGCGGGATCTTCCAACTACGGTTCGGCAAAGGACATTTCCGCGCCGGGTGATGGGATACGCAGTACCTATCCGGATGGATACGCCACCGCTTATGGAACCTCCATGGCTTCGCCGGTGGTGGCGGGAGTGGCGGCGCTGCTGTACTGCGGCAATCCGGACATTACCGTCAGCCAAGTCAAATCCATCCTCTATAATTCAGCCACCGATATTTATAGCTACGGGAAAGACATTTATTCCGGCTATGGAATCGTCAACGCCTACAAAGCGATTGCCATGCAGCAGAACTATGCGGTGGTGCGGGTAAATATCAGCAAATCGAGCCTGCAGCTGAAACGGGGAAGCAGCGCGTCGCTGTCCGCGTCCGCAGTGCCGTCAGGGGCGAAAAACAGAGCGATTACGTGGAGTTCTTCCAATCCGAACGTAGTGAGTGTGACAACAAGCGGAAAAGTGACAGCGAAAGCTTCCGGCAGGGCGGTGATTACAGCGAAGTCCCGTGATATTTTCGGAGTTTCCGCGGCTTGCCAGGTGACGGTTCCCTACACCATTGTGTATCGATTAAATAAAGGCAGAAATCACGCGGACAATCCGGCATCCTATTACGGAAAGCTGACTTTGAAGAACCCGACGCGGAGGAATTACACCTTTGCCGGATGGTACAAAGACAGCCGCTATCGCTCCAGAGTCCGCACCTTGACCGGCGGGAATTACACTTTATACGCCAAATGGAAGAAAGTGAAGGTCAGCAGAGCCTCCATCAAATCTCTGAAGCGGCGCTCGGCGAGAAAAGCGAGAGTCTACTATAAAAAGGTAAGCGGAGCCAAAGGCTATCAGATCGCGTATTCCACAAACAGGAAATTTAAAAAAAAGCAGACAAAATATAAGACCACGACAGCCAGATCGAAAACCCTGACCCGCTTGAAAAAGAACCGGACCTACTATGTAAAGGTGCGGGCCTATAAAAAAGATTCTACGGGGAAAAAGGTTTACGGAAAATACAGCAAAGTAAAGAAGGTAAGGCTGAAACGATAAGTTACAGGTGATCCGAAGCAATAGAAAAAGAACTGGACATTAAAAGTGTTCCAGTTCTTTTTCTATGCGGATCCAGGGAAAGCCGATGACATTTTCATAATCTCCTTCAATATGATCCACATACCTGCCAAAAGTGCCCTGAATGGCATATCCGCCTGCCTTATCATAGGGTTCTGCCGTCTTTACATAGGAGGACAGCTCAGCCTCGGTGTAGTCGCGGAAATAAACCTTGGTCTTTTCATAAAAGAGCCTTCGCAGAGGCTGTCCTGCCTGTAGCAGGCAGACTCCGGTGATGACATAATGCCAGTTGTTTCGGAGGAGGGATAAGGTTTCAAAGGCCTCTTTCTCATCTGCGGGTTTTCCGATGATCCGGTCTTTGTAAACGACGGTATCAGCGGCGATGATGACAGGAGCGGATTCTTTTTGCGCGTCTGTCAGCGCGGATTCTGTCCAAAGGGCTTTTCTGCAGGCCAGATACATAACAGAGGTTTCTCCATTCATGGGAAAGGGAAGCGTTTCCTCAATTTCGGCAGGAAGAATAGCCGGATGATATCCTTTTTGCTTCATCATTTCAATTCTTCGCGGCGAACCGGAAGCCAGAATTAAATTTGCTGTTTTCATAAAAAATCCTCGTTACTTTTCTTTTTTGATATTATGACATATTTTCTTTGAATTGGGAATAATAAAAAGGAAACTGGAGGGAAAGAATTCATGGACGAAAAAGAAAAGAGCAATAAGAAACAAAAGAAAAAAGTGGCCAAAGCCTATGAGCAGTATGCCAGCGAGTTCACGCCGAAGCCGAAATATGTTCAGAACTGTCTGAAGGCATTTGTTGTGGGAGGCTTGATTTGTGTTGGAGCGCTGCTTTTGGAAAAGTGGTTTATTCGAAATGGATTTGATGAGATTTCCGCGAGTACTTATGTAACGATTCTTCTGGTAATGACCGCGCAGATACTTACAGGAATCGGCGTATTTGATACGATCGGAAAATTTGCGGGAGCAGGAGTGATTGTTCCGATTACAGGGTTCGCCAATTCTATGGTAGCGCCCGCGCTGGAATACAAAAAAGAAGGGATTGTTCTTGGCGTAGGCGCCAAGTTGTTCAGTCTGGCAGGACCGGTTCTGGTCAGCGGCATTTCTGCATCCGCGGTCATTGGCGTTATTTACTGGTTGATAGAAAAATTCTAGGAGGCATCATGGTTAAAAACAAAAAGGGAAACCAGACACTTGTATTTGCGAACCGACCCAGGATACTCAGCGCGGCCGCGGTTGTGGGAACAAAAGAGGGCGGAGGACCTCTGGGAAGCTGGTTTGATACGATTCTGGAAGATGATACTTTTGGAGAGAAGACGTGGGAGAAATCGGAGAGCAAAATGCTGAAAACCGCCATGATGGAAGCGATGCAGAAAGCAGGAAAAAATAAGGAGGATATTGGGGCGATTCTGAGCGGAGATCTTCTTAATCAGCTGATGTCTTCGTCTTTCATGGCAAGGGATCTGCATATTCCATTCCTGGGACTTTACGGCGCGTGTTCTACTATGACGGAATCACTGATGCTGGGGGCGGTACTGACGGACGGACAGTACAGCGATAATGTTATGATCGGAGCCTCCAGTCATTACTGCACGGCGGAGCGGCAGTTCCGTATGCCTTTGGAACATGGGAACCAGAGACCTCCTTCCGCCCAGTGGACCGCTACCGCCGCGGGAGCGATGGTGCTTTCCCGCGGAGAACAGGAGAGCGCTTTCATAACGGGCAGAGAAGGGAACGCGCGACGCGTAAAGAGCGTCTGTGTCACCTGTGGAACGATTGGAAAAGTTGTTGACGCTGGGATAAAAGATGCCAATCAGATGGGCGCGGCTATGGCTCCGGCTGCCGTAGATACATTGTTAAACCATTTACAGGATACCGGAAAAACGATAGAGTTTTATGATTTGATTCTGACAGGCGATCTGGGATATATCGGAAAAGAGATCGCGAAAGATCTGCTGGCTGACGCGGGAATTTCGAAAAAAGAACTTAGAAACCGATACGATGACTGCGGAGCGATGATTTTTGAAAAAGAGCAGGATGTGCATGGCGGGGGAAGCGGCTGCGGCTGTTCGGCCAGCGTGTTTTCCGGCTATGTATATAAACGGTTGCGGGAAGGGGAACTGAGCCGTGTCCTACTTATGTCAACAGGGGCACTGCTATCGACAATCAGTCCCTTTCAGGGAGAATCGATTCCGGGAATTGCGCATGCAATTTCCCTCGAAACCGTGTAGGGGGATAGAACGAATGGAGTATGTATATACATTTTTAATAGGCGGCGCTATCTGCGTGATTGGTCAGATTCTTATGGATGTGACCCGGCTGACAGCGCCGCGGGTTTTAGTTTTGCTGGTTGTTTCCGGCGCGGTGCTCCAGGGACTGCAGCTTTATGAACCGCTTGTACAGCTGGCGCAGAGTGGAGCCAAAGTCCCGCTGCCGGGATTTGGATATACGCTCGCAAAGGGAGCGATGGAAGGCGCGCAGCAGGGACTTTTAGGCGCTGTTACCGGAGGTCTTAAAGCCGCGGCAGGAGGAATTACAGCGGCAATCGCATGGGGATATCTGGTTGCGCTGGCGTTCAATCCTAAGTCTATAAGATAGAGCAATAATAGAAAAAGGGATTTGCCGCAAATGTGAGGCAAATCCCTTTTTGATTGATTGATTTCAGTCAGTTTAAGCTGCTGTCACTATTCGCTTCCACCGGCCTCCGTAGGAGAGGAAGTGGCTTCGGTTGGAGCTTGTGTCTGACGTTCTGTTGTCTGACGCTCTGTTGTCTGACGCTCTGTCGTCTGACGTTCTGTTGTCTGACGGCGGGTAGAAGGTCTTTGTACCTCACGAGTTGTCTCACGGCTTGAGGAGGCTTCTGAATCATTCGAGCTGTCAGAGGAAGACGGTCTTGATACTCCGGAGTAAGTTCCTTCTGTATAATACTCACCGTTGATCCTGCTGACATTATCCGGCTGTTCCGGATATTCTCCGTATTCCATGCCTTCACATACCTGACTCATAATTGTCCTCCAAAGACGAGCCGCGGAAGCGGAACCTTCTGTCAGTTCGATGTTTACGTCGTTTCCGATCCAGAGGGCTGCCGAGTACTGCGGCGTGAAGCCGACAAACCAGGCGTCAAAATTATCGGTGGTCGTACCGGTTTTTCCCGCTACCGGCTGGCCGCTGAAGGATGCGGTGCTTCCGAGTCCGTTTGTAACAACACTGCGGAGGATGTCCGTCATGATAAAGGCCACGCCTTCATCAAGGACTTTTTCAGTAGCCGGCGTTTTATCGAAGAGCACTTCGTCGTTGCTGTTTGTAATCTTCGTGTAAGCTACCGGTTCCGTATAGGTTCCCTGGTTCGGGAAAATTCCGTAAGCCGCGGACATTTCCAGCGGGGAAATTCCGTGGGTCATACCGCCCAGAGCTAGTGCCGCCGGGTTCAGGTCGTTGGTATTTCCATCTTCTACAACGGTCGTAATCCCCATCTTTTTCAGCTGGGAAACCGGGAATTCCGGTCCCATCTGCTGGTAGGTCTTTACCGCGCAGGTGTTGGCCGACTGCTGTACGGCGGTACGCAGTGTCATACGTCCGCGATAGCCGCTGTACCAGTTCTTCGGCCAGGTCTGACCGTTTACTGTCATTGGCGCGTCATTGATTACGCTACCCGCGGTAATGTATTCACCCCAGCTGCTGCCGTCTGAACTGGAGAGGTTCATGGATTCTCCGTTTGCCTGCGCGTTGAAAGAACTCTGCAGGGCGGAAGAATATACAGCAAGCGGTTTGATGGAAGAACCAGGCTGACGCGGAGACGTCGCTCTGTTTGTAAGCATTCTTCCGGTAACTTCCCTTCCGCCGATCATCGCTTTGATGCCTCCGGTCTTATGATCCATGATGACCATTGCGGACTGCGGCTGTACGACTCTCTGTTTCAGTGAATAGTTTTTCTCATCCACGATTAGACGGTTTCCTTTTTTTTGGAAGAAGTCCGGATAATCCTCGAAGAACTGCGCGGATATGACGCAGTTTCCGTCGGAATCTTTCTCTTTATATCCCTGCGGGATAGAGAGGGTTCCGTTTTCAATGGTATAGAACCTGCCGTCCTCTTCCTGATACATGCCCTTGAATTCCACGCTGATATCCGACTTTCCATTCACCGTCGTGTCGTAGAAATTCAACCGTTTTCCTTCGTACAGCGTGATGCTTCCGTCGCTGTTTTCTTCGTATTCGTTCTTGTTGAGGACGAATTGATTTCTGCCGTTAAAATAATTGTCATAATCGTAGAGAAGAATGTTTCCTGTTTCTCTGTTCAGAAGGTTGCCGTCACTGTCTTTCCGGGTGCCGGTGACACTTGGGAAGTTGGAACTTTCATCGTACTCCTTCTCCACGATCCGCTGAGCCTTGCGGTTCATGGTTGTATATATTTTCAGACCGCTGTTGTAGATCATGTAGTCCGCTTCTTCTTCTGACCATCCGTACTCTTCCATGATATCCTCCCGGATCTGATCAATCGCGAAATCCATGAAATAAGACGAAAAGTCATTTCCGCTGTCTACAGTAATATCAATTTTCTTTTTCAGATTTTGTTTCAAAGCCTTATCCGCTTCGTCCTGTGTGATGTACTTCTGTTCGACCATATTGGATAGGGTCAGTTCCCGTCTGCTTTCTGACGCGTCTCCGTTGTAGACATAGGTCATGCTGTCCGTGCTGTCAAGGACATCCCTTTGGGAAACATCAGCAGAGCCGGCAGAATAGGACTTAACAAGGGCGTATGCGTCCGGAGACTGGGGCAGTGAAGCGAGAGCCACACATTCCAGAAGATCCAGATCCTTTACACTCTTATTGAAGTAAGCCTGTGAGGCGGCTTCCACGCCATAGCAGTTGTATCCCAGATAAACCGTGTTCAGGTAGGCTTCCAGTATCTGTTTCTTTGTGAGGTTCTTTTCAATCAGAACCGCGTAATAGGCCTCCAGAACTTTTCTGCTGAGGGAACGTGCGCTTTTCTGATCCGCCAGGTAAACATTACGGGCAAGCTGCTGTGTCAGGGTACTGGTACCGCTGATCTGACCGCCGCCGACGATGCTGTCCTTGATGGCTCCCATGATGCGGACGAAGTTAAATCCGTGGTGATCCCAGAACGTCCGGTCTTCGATCGCTACAATGGCGTTAATCAGATCTTCCGGAAGATCTTCATAATCAACATTGGAACGGTTTCCGCCTTCCGAGTAGATGCTTTCGACTTCTTTGCCGTTATCATCATAGATGGTGGAACGCTGTGAAAGCCGGGTATATATATTATCCGCGTCAATGTTATGGGTATCCGCAGTCAGAATCAGAGCGCCGACATATACAACCATAATCAGGATCAGCGCGAGGATTATAAATCCTACAATTTTTAAAATCTTCCTTTTCCTGCTGACAGGCTTCTTTGGTTTCTTTTTTCCGCGTTTTCGGGTTTTCTTTGACGGGACCGCGGCAGCGGAATTCCGCGAACTGCCTCCGCCGGAATTTGGTTTCTGCCCGGAACGAGAGGAACGGGCGGCCGTTTGGCCGGAACTTCTCGATGCGTTTGGAGCAGATGAATCCGGTGAGTCGATTTTGTCAAATTCAGCGAAAAAATCGTTGATGTCATCGGAACTTGAATGTTTGTTGAATTTATCTGCCAAGATTGTTTCCTCCTGTAACCATGAATTCCTTCATTCGTATATTGCCGTTATCTGAAGGGCGGAACCATTATACCACAGAAAACAGGGAAAGTTAAAGAGTTTATCCGATTCTTTAAGATTTCCATAAGTTTTTTTGCTGAAATTGATTTTTGTCTTGCTTCATCAGGTTTCGGGAGTTTGACACATCATTTTCAATTGCAAAAACCAGACATATTGAAATAACAC
>JAHZHL010000023.1 GCA_019420305.1 Bacillota bacterium
CATAGAAAAAGTCCAATCTCTTTCGCTCGAGATTGGACTTTTGTCTACAGTCTGACGGAACTGTCTCGACAGTTCCGTTGCTCTTTATAAAGACCGGAGGAATTCAATGAATTGTTCCAGGTCTTTTTTCTTCGCGAATACAGCTCTTGCAGAAGTGGCGTTCCCGCCGCCTTTTCCGCCGTGGGAAAAAGCGTGTTCCTTTATCAGTCTGCCGCAGTCGGGTTCTCCTCCGGAAAAGAGCAGAAGGGTATGGTCACTGGTGGATCGAAGCAGAAGAAGACCGTTGAGTTCTCCGATCAGGGGCTTCGCGATATTAAACAGGTCATCTGTTTTTAAATCATCGAACTCCCGAAGCAGGAGTGTTCCCGTCTGGCTGCGAAGTGCGGCGCGAAGTTCCTGTGTTCTGGAGGCGATGACCGACTGGCGGAGCGTATTCAGGTCGTTTTTTACCATTTTCGCCCGTTGCTCCTGCGCGAGGACCTTGTCCATCAGATCTTCCGGACCCGCGGAGAAATGAACGCCCAGTTCCGTGATCCGGTCATGTTTTCCATCGTAGTCCAGAAGAGCGCGTTTTCCGGCTTCAAAATAAATGCGGAACATTCCCTTGTAATGTTCTACCTTATAAATCTTGACAAGCCCTACCTGCCCCGCTGAGGAAGGATGGGTACCGCAGCAGGCGACACAGTCCGCGGCATTGCGGATATCGCCTACGCAGACGATTGAAATTTCCTCGTCAATAGCAAGTGCCTTTCGGAGAGGCAGTTTTTCCGCTTCCTGACGGGTCTGAAAGCGGCGTACGGTAACAGGAGCGTCTGACCAGATGACCTCATTGGTGCAGAGCTCAGCGTGCATGGCCATTTCCCAGGTGATTTCCGTAACAGAAGGATCTTCCTCGAGGGAAATATCTACCGTCATGTAATCTTCTCCCATATGAAAACCGCGGTTGATTCCCCCGAACTCCCGGTAGCAGATTCCGGAAAGAATATGCTCCCCGCAGTGGCGCTGCATGTTGTCAAACCGACGGGCCCAGTCGATCCGGCAGGAGACTCTGCTCCCTTCCGGGAACACGGACGCGCTGCGGACACGGTGGAAAACGATTCCATCCTCTTCAAAAACGTCCAGTACTTCCACATCGCCGATGGTGCCGAGATCGCAGCTCTGACCGCCTCCCGTGGGGAAAAATACAGTCCGGTCCAAAACGAGCAGATCGTCCCTGACGGAAACAACCTCCGCCTCACATTCTTTTCGGTATACATCCTGCTGATATAATTTTATCGTATTCATACGTTCTCCTTGCATAGAAATAGACAGAATCTGACTTATGGAATGATTGTAATATAATTTATAGAAAAAAGTCAATGTAAGACTGTCAAAATAAATCGATTTGTTATATAATAAAATAATCACGTACTAATTTGCTGTAGAATAACTGCTGCCGAAGTTTCATACAATTCAATGAGAATCATTGAATTTGAGGTGGAACTATGAAAAAGCGACTGATAGGGGCCGGGATCTGTCTGGCGATCCTGATTGCCGCAGGCTTTCTGATCCTGGAACGAGAAGGCATCGCGGCCAGGGTGCAGAGTATTCTGCCCGGGGAGGTTCTGCTGATTGATCCGGGACACGGGGGGATTGACGGCGGAGCGGAAAGCAGCAGAGGCGTTGTGGAAAAGAGCATCAATCTGGCAATTGCGCAGGAAGTACAGAAGCTGGCGCGGCAGGCAGGCTGGCAGGTGGTAATGACCAGAGAAACGGATGAAGGCCTCTATGAAGAGGGCGGCGGAAGCATTCGAAGCAAGAAAACGCAGGATTTAAAAGCCAGAAGAGAGCTGATCCGGGCAATGCGGCCGGAAGCGGCGGTCAGTATTCACCTGAACAGCTTTCGGGAAGATACCTCTGTAAAAGGAGCGCAGGCTTTCTATCCCGTATCGGGAGGAAGTAAGTCCGATCTTACGCAAAGTAAAAAACTGGCGGAGACTCTGCAGGAGAAGGTTTCACGCGCTGCGGGAGAGAAAAGCAGCAGACCGGCCCTTTCCAAATCGGATGTATTTCTGTTCCGTGAAGTAAGCTGCCCCATATCAATTATCGAATGCGGTTTTCTGTCAAATCCAAAGGAAGCGGAACTGCTGCAGAACAGCGAATACCAGAAAAAGATCGCGGAGGCGATTTTTGAGGGAATTATGGAATTTACCGGAAAAGAACCCCGCAAAAAGATCCCTGTCATTGAAAATAAAAAAGAAGGAGACACGTAAAGCGAAGGAGGAAGAAAAGTTGCTGAAGGAAAAGAGTGTTTACAAAGATGAACTGCCGGTCAATGTGGTGGTGGCGAATATTGAGGAATATCCGATTCACTTTCATGATGACATGGAGGTGGTCTATGTTCTGGAGGGGACGATAATTTTACGGAACGGATATTATACTTACACACTGAAGCAGGGGGATATCTTCATCCTGAACGATCGGGAAATGCACAGCTTTACAAGCACCGGCGAGAAAAATATGGTCATGATGCTTCAGATGGATCTGAGCTATTTTTCCAAGTATTACGATAATCTGAAAAATAACTTTTTTGTTACAGATATGGAAGATGACAGTGACGAGAGTCTGGAAATTTTGAGAAATATTCTGGCGCGGATTATGATGGAGATTCTGCAGAAAGGATATGGATACGAACATAAAGTCATTGAAAGCACCCATAATCTGATTTCCTGCCTGATGTCCGATTTTCAGTATTTTGTCATGGAGGACGGCAAGTTCGTGAATGAAGCCAAAAATAAGGGAAATAAAATTCTGGCAGGCCGTCTGAACCGGATCACCGATTATATGTATGATAATTACTCCCGCAAACTGACGCTGAACGAGATTGCCAACCGGGAACATCTCAGTATCTACTATCTGTCACATGTAATCAAAGAGGCGACCGGGCTCAGCTTCCAGGATCTGCTCAGCTTTATCCGTGTGGAAGAATCCGAAAAGCTCCTTCTGGGAACAAATAAAAAAATCGGCGCCATTGCGGAGGAAACCGGATTCTCTGCCGTACGGTATTACATCAAGCATTTTGAAACCTGGTATGGAATGCACCCGCTGGAATACAGAAAACAATTTACCGGAAAAGTCATAAGCAGAGAAACCTCGGCGAAATATACGAGGAGCACTCCGGCTGAAATCGAGGAAGCGATCCGCAGACAGGTGAAGGGCGTGTATACGGATTATATCAACAAGCAGAAAGCGAATCCGGTGATCATCCGTTTGAACATGCAGGATGAATACGCGGGAAAGCAGGAGATTACACGGGAACTGCGGGGACTGATGGAGCGGGATAATATGCGGCCTATGGCAGGACCCTATGAACTGCTGAAAAGCCTGGGAGAAACGATAATTGCCGCGGGGAGAAATTATATTATCACAACCGCCTCGAAGCCTTCGGGAGACCTGCAGAACCTCAGTGTACTCGCGTATAATTTCAGCGAAGCGGTTGAAGAAGATTTAAAGAATACAGACAGCAAGGCGGAGACGTTTGAGATTATACGAAAATATGACGACGAGATGGAATTCCTGATCCGGTGTGCGGGTCTGTCCGGAGAATTCAAAATTTCCCGGTATAAAATGTTTCAGGAAAAGGTTATCTCGGATCTGGAGGAAGCGGTAAGACCGCGAAATATTTACAGCAGAAGGGAGGAGCTTATCCGCCAGTGGACTTCCTTTCCGGTGATCGAATTCGGACAGCTCACCAGTTCGGATACACTCAGCCTCCGGACTACACTGAAGGGATTCAGCGCGGAGCTGATCCTGGTGGATAAACTGTAATATGAAACAGAGACTGACAGCGGGAATTCTGCTGCTGCTCTGCATTGGAATCTTCTGCGGCTTGACCGCCTCCGGAATGTGGCATCAGGGAGTCCGGATCAAAGCGCCGGAAAAGAAAGAGAACAGCCGGCAGTACTATTATGAGACGTCTGTAAACCCTTTTTATCCGGAATTTGCGCCCTATGGCAGATATAGCGGAGATTACATAACGGGAAACTGTACCTGGTACGCCTGGGGCAGAGCCTGTGAAATCGCGGGCAAAAGGCTTCCCTATGCCTTTACGGGAGACGCGGGCTCCTGGTGGGAAACAAATCGAAAAGAAGGCTGGTATCCGTATGGAACCAGCCCGAGAAGAGGGGCGATCGCCTGCTACAAAACACATGTGGCGGTTGTAGAACAGGAAGATCCGCTTATTGTATCAGAATCCGGATGGAATCTTGATGATCGTAAAACGCCCATCGTGTTTCATTGCGGCAGGCCCTGGCACAGCCAGCCTGTCGGATATATTTATCCGTGCAGATAAGCATGACGGCTACTCGAAAATTTTCGCGGTTTTCTTCATAATCGCGGGGATAGGCAGGTGCTGCGGACATTGTTCTGCGCAGGTGCCGCAGTTTGTACAGTCGCCGGGCTGCCTTCCCTTGATCAGCCAGTTTGGATAGTCGGCTTTGAGTTTCGGATTCCCTTCATAAAGGAACCATTCATTGTAAAACTGGATGGCAGTGGGAATATCAATTTTTTTCGGACACGGCATACAGTATTTGCACGCGGTGCAGGAATACTGGATCAGCCGGTTGTATTCCGCGGAAACCTGATCGATGATTTCGTGTTCACGGGCAGTCAGACTTTCCGGCTCCGCGTCGGATAGAATCCGCAGATTTTCTTTCAGCTGCTCTGGATTGCTCATACCGCTGAGGATGGTTGTAATCCCCGGGTGATCCGCTACCCAGCGCAGTGCCCATTCAGCCGGAGTACGCTGAATTTCCGCCTGTTTCCAAAGAGCCTCAACGCTGCGGGGAAGGGCGTCCGTCAGCTTTCCTCCCTTTAGCGGTTCCATAATGATAACCGGGATTCCTTTTTCCGACGCGTAATGGAGTCCTGCCTCTCCGGCCTGGAAGTTTTTATCCATATAGTTCAGCTGGATCTGGCAGAAATCCCATGGATAGGAATCAACGACTTCTTTGAAAAACGGCAGCTGATCGTGGAATGAAAATCCGATGTGGCGAATTTTTCCTTTGGCGCGCTGTTCTTCCAGAAACTCCATCAGATGGAACTTCTGCGCTCTTTTCCAGACAGGCACGGTAATATTATGAACCAGGTACATGTCGATGGTATCCACGTCCAGACGTTCAAACTGGGTCTGAAACATATTCCGCATGTCTGCCTCATCTTTTGCAAGCCATACCGGCATTTTGTCGGCCAGCAGGACTTTTTCACGGTATCCGTCCTTTAAAGCCTGTCCTACCACTTTCTCGCTTTCCCCGTCATGGTACATGTAGGCAGTATCCACATAATTGATGCCCTGATCGACAGCGTGGCGAATCATGGAAACCGCGGTTTCACGATCCACAGCGCCTTCGGATGTGACCGGCAGGCGCATGGTTCCCATACCGAGAAGGGAAATTTTTTCTCCGGTTTTATGAAATGTACGATATTGCATATCTTTCTCTCCTCACCTTATGATATAATAATTTCACTTTACGATTATAAACCAGGGAGGATTATCTGCGCAATGAAAAATCTGAAAGAACAGCTCAATTCTTATGTCCGGGAAGCACAGAACCTTTATGATCTGCCGGGACTTGCTGTATCAGTGGAAGTAGGGGAGAACGGCCCCGCGGCTCTTGCGGGCCTGAACTGTAAGGAAGCGGTAGGGGTCAGCGATGTGGATACAAAAGAGCCGCTGCTGCCCGAACACATCTTTCATATGGCATCGGTTTCCAAACTGTTTACTTCGGCAGGGATTCTGACTCTCTGCCGTGAGGGGAGGCTGAATCTGGAGGATCGCCTGTGCGACGTGCTCCCGGAGATTTCCATTTGTGATGACAGAATGTCGCAGATCAGAGTGCGCCATATGTTGACGCATACTTCGGGAATGGCGGATGTGGAGGATTACTGCTGGGATTCTCCGAGAACGGACGCGGACGCGCTGAAGGATTACGCGCTGAGCCGCGAAGTAAAAGAATCCCGTATGCTCTGGCCGCCGTCAGAAGGCAGATTCTATTACAGCAATATGGCCTATGAGCTGCTGGGTCTGATGATCGCGGAGCGTTCAGGCATGAGTTACGAAGCGTATATGAAGAAAACTTTTTTTGAGCCGCTGGAAATGAAAGAATCAACCTTTCTGACATTTGAACGCGCGGGAGGAAGTCTCTCTCTGGAGGAGCTGAGCCGGGCGGGTCTTGCCATGCCGCACACCAAGGACGCGGACAAGCGGATTGTAAAAGAAGTCCATTACCCGTATAATCGGGAACACGGACCGAGCTCCACCCTTACCAGCAATATTTATGATCTTGCGAAATGGGCAAAGGCGCATCTTCGCGGGAGCTTATTCACAAAAGACGATTACCGGAAAATCTGGACGCGTTACGCCACCGTTCCCAATAATGGAGAGGGAATGGGTCTGGGATGGTTCATGCGAGAGCAGGAGGGTTATAAGATTTACGGACATGAGGGGACGGATGATGGATTCCGCGCCAGCTTCTGGATCTGCCCGCAGCTTGACGCTCATGTGACTGTGGTTTCCAATATCAGCCGCGGGGCAGTAAAACGGATCAGCAAGAAGCTGTTTGAACGGCTTATTCATTCCGTATAAAATCGAGGAATTCGTTGAAATCCTCAAAATCGCTCTGAATAAACTCATAGAGCACAGGTTCTTTAAATTCGTATTTGGCGGTCACCATCAGGTATGGGGCGAGTACGCTTTTTCGGAGATCCCGTTCCAAAGCGTGAATGCCGGCAAGACTGTAAGCGGAGACGATCAACTGGCCGAAATCCGTGATATAATACAGCCCGAAAACATCCTCGCTGAGCCGGAAAATCCGCTTATTCACATGATTGTTGTTCTTGTTGAAGGCAAGGAACAGCTTGCCGTTTTCGTGAGGCGTCATCATGCTTCCCAACGTCATCTGACCCAGGGTGGCGCTGAACTCTTCCGGAGACATCAATACTTCATAAACCGTTACAAATTCTGCTCTTGCCAGCATCATAGCGGCTTCCGCGGAACTTACCGGAAAGCCGGAGCATTTCTCAAAAGAAGTGATCCGGCTGTTTTTTACCGAAACCTCTGAGATAAGGAGCATATAACGATCGTCATATTCAACCAGGGATTCGCATAAATAGCTTCCCGGTTCGTATTCATCTTCATCGATGGTATTTTTGCAGAGTGTTGCAGGTTTGTGTTCCGAATAAATATCCAGAGGGAACGCGCCGTCGCACAGCCAGGAGGCTGCTTCGTAATCATGGCCGAAGCAGCGCATCAGAAAATAATTGATGACCTGATAGTCAGATACGATCTCGTCACACTGCTTCCGGTTTAGAGTTTTCTGTTCATTGGGGTTCAAAACGGTTTCATGCTCAATCAGAAATCTGTATTCTTCTTCTCCATCCGGGAGAGGAAGTCCATGCTGCTGGTTAAAGAGGGCATACTGGCAGATCAGATAACGAGCTTCCCGTTCTGTGACTTCTGCCTTGCGTCCGCCCAGTCCGCCGATTAGAGCCTGCTCAACCGCGGCGATTTCCTCCACGTTATTTCCCAGGATACTCTTATAAGTTTCAAATCCGTATTCTTCTGCGTCAAAATAAAAAAACTGATGGAAGTCGGACGAAGAAAATCGGCTGGAAAGTCTCCAGTGTATATAAAGCCCGATCACTCCCATGAGACGGGTATTTGTGACATAAGCTCCCATGAACTCTTTTTCTTCTGAAGTTTTCGGGGCGGAGAGCCCGCCCTCAATTACAGTGAATGTTGGTCTGGTCAAATTGGGCACCTCTTAATAATTTAATACATACAAGTATAACCTATTTTTTGAAAAATACAAGTAGGAGACACTTTACGAGCAGGGGCATTCCGGTGAATCCGCTATTGACAAGCGCCTGAAATCCGCTATAATAAAAGAGGTGGAAAATGAAATAATAGAAATCCTTATTAAGAGCGGCAGAGGGAATAGGCCCAGTGAAGCCCGGCAACCTAGATGTTTCTCGAAAACAGAAAAGGTGCTAAATCCTACAGAATAGTTTATTCTGAAAGATGAGGAAACATGATGAAAATCAGACCTCTTCTTTTCGGAAGAGGTTTTTTCGTAACATAAGGATTCTATAGGAACAGGAGGAGAATATGAAAAAGTTTTTTACATCGGAATCGGTAACAGAAGGCCATCCGGATAAAATCTGCGACCAGATTTCGGACGCGATTCTGGACGCGATTTTCGAACAGGACCCTTATGGGCGGGTAGCCGCGGAAACTACGGTCAATACCGGATACGCCATGGTGATGGGAGAGATCACGACAGACTGTTATATTGACATTCAGAAAATCGCCAGAAACGTAATCTGCGATATCGGATATACAAAGAGCGACTACGGGTTTGACGGCAATACCTGCGCGGTGCTGACCGCCATCGATGAGCAGTCCCCCGACATCGCTATGGGAGTTGACAAAGCGTTGGAATATAAGGAAGGCTCTCTGGCAGATGAAGCGGAGGAAACGGGAGCCGGCGACCAAGGAATCATGTTCGGATTTGCCTGCAATGAGACGCCGGAGCTGATGCCGATGCCTATCGCCATGGCTCACAAGCTGGCGAGACGTCTGACGGAAGTGAGAAAAGCGGGACTGCTGCCTTATCTGAGACCGGACGGAAAAACGCAGGTGACCGTCGAATACGATGATGACAAGGTGGCGCGCATTGATACGGTACTGGTTTCTTCCCAGCATGATCCGGACGTGACTCAGGAGCAGATCCGCAGGGATATCATCGAACAGGTTATTAAACCGATTGTACCGGCGCAGCTCCTTGATGAGAATACAAAGTATTATGTGAATCCGACCGGAAAGTTTGTAATCGGAGGTCCTCACGGCGATTCCGGCCTGACCGGAAGAAAGATTATTGTCGATACATACGGAGGCTACGCCCGTCACGGCGGCGGAGCCTTCAGCGGAAAAGATCCGACAAAGGTAGATCGTTCCGCGGCTTACGCGGCGAGATACGCGGCGAAGAATCTTGTAGCGGCAGGACTTGCGGACAAATGTGAGATTCAGCTGGCATATGCCATCGGCGTGGCAAAACCGGTATCGATCCTGGTAGATTCCTTTGGAACCGGAAAAGTGTCGGATGAAAAGCTGGCTCAGCTTGTAGAAGAGCATTTTGATCTGAGACCGGCGGCGATCATTCGGGATCTGGATCTGAGAAGACCGATTTATCGGCAGCTTGCCGCTTACGGTCATTTTGGGAGAACAGATATCGACGTGCCGTGGGAAAAGACGGACAAGGCACAGGCGCTGAAACAGAGCGCGGGAATTTAAAGAGGGGCGGAAAAGAGCAAAATACGCGGCAGACGCATAGTCTGAAAACAGGAATGTAAGCACTACATCGAGGAGGAATGATTGAAGTGGGAATAAAAGTAGCAAAATTCGGCGGTTCTTCCGTAGCGGACGCCATTCAGATCGGTAAGACAAAAAAGATTATCGAGGCGGATCCGGATCGGAAATATATTGTTGTATCCGCTCCGGGGAAACGGTTTGACGGAGACACGAAGGTTACGGATCTGCTGTATCTTTGCAAAACGCATATTGAGCACAATCTGCCATACGAGCAGCTGTACCAGGTGGTGTGTGACCGCTACAAAGTGACGGAAGTAAACTTGGAGGTACAGGTGAATATTCAGAAATACCTGGATGAGATCAAAGAAAATCTGGAAAAGGGAACAACCGCGGATTATGTAGCCAGCAGAGGCGAATATCTGAACGCGATTCTCATCGCCGCTTATCTGGGTTACGATTTTGTGGACTCCGCGCCGCTGATTCATTTTAATGAAAAGGGAAAACTGCTTGCGGAAGAGACGGATCAGGCTTTGAAAGCGGAACTGGCGAAACACGAAAGAGCCGTGCTTCCCGGCTTTTACGGGAGCACGCCGGACGGCAACATCAAAACCTTCAGCCGGGGCGGATCCGATATTACCGGCGCGCTGGTAGCAAGAGCGGTAGAGGCCGATGTTTATGAAAACTGGACCGATGTTTCCGGATTTTTGATGGCGGATCCGCGGATTGTGGAAGACGCCAAACCCATCAGTACGATTTCCTATAAAGAGCTGAGAGAACTTTCCTATATGGGAGCTACGGTTCTTCACGAAGACGCGATCTACCCGGCCCGTATCGCCGACATTCCGATCAATATCCGCAACACCAACCGGCCGCAGGACGAGGGAACCCTTATTACCGCGGAAGCGGGACCGTTGGAAGACGGACAGATTATCACGGGAATCGCCGGAAGCAAAGACTTCATCGTTATCGCCCTGTATAAAAACATGCTCAGCGATGAACGGGGATTTGTACGCAGAATCGCGGGAATTTTAGAGGATTTCGATATTTCTCTGGAGCATCTTCCAACGGGAATTGATACGGTATCCGTCGTAATTTCCAGCGAAAGCGTTGACGGCAGGCTGGATGAGATTGTTGAAGAATTCAAACAGCAGCTTAAGCCGGATAATATCGATGTCATCGAGCATATTGCTCTGATCGCCACAGTCGGATACGGAATGTCCTCCCGTCCGGGAGTTTCGGCAAAACTGTTTTCCGCGCTGGCGGAGGCAGGCGTCAATATCCGCATGATCGACCAGGGTTCCAGCGAAATGAATATTATCGTCGGCGTGGAAAACGATGCTCTGGAAACTTCCATTCGGGCGATTTATAAGGCGTTTGTAAATGAATAGTTTGTATCGTTGTCTTGACTGCCGCTTTCCTAAAGCGGCAGTTTTTTTCTTTCAGAGGTCAGCCACAATTTCCGTGCGCAGGAGCGGAGACTGTGGTATTATTTTTATAGAACGCATGTGTGCTCCCTGTTTTATATAAAATTTTGCGGGAGAAAGCAGAAACGGAATGGAGGTAAGAACTTTGAAGAGAAAAATTAGTTTTATGTTTATCAATGGCGATATTAAAGAGCCGCAGAGAAGTGTAATGGAAGTCGGTGAAAACGGAGAGATGATCCTGGTTGGAGTGGGCAGCTATGATTCGGCAAAAGAAGAAGCGGCCAAGCTCGCTGAAGAGGGGATTGTGGCGCTGGAACTGTGCGGCGGATTTGGTACAATGGGTCATGCGCAGGTGACGGAAGCAGTAAAGGGAAAGTGTCCGGTGGGCGTGATTCGTTTTGATAATCATCCCGGTTACGAAGGCATGTCCGGCGATGAAAAATGGGGAAAATAGCGAAGATTTTTATATATCGGACTGTTTCCGGTAGGCATCCGTCGCGTCCAGCAACCGGACAGAAAGCTTGATGAGGCGCAGGGAGGCCTGCTGCAGATCGAGACGGTTTTCCTTGAGCTCGTGTTCGATTTCGGAGAGCATATCGTTTTTTTCTAAAATCAGGGTCGCGGTCGGATCGGAATCATCCAGTTTTCCACGGGAAATCTGAATGATCCCGATTTCCCGCAGCAGATTTTCATAATCAGCAGGCCCGTCCTTATGAGTCAGCAAATCCAGTTCATTGAGTACCCGCAGCAGATGGGCGGCAGTATCTTCCAGATATTTAATGTGCAGGACGCGCTGTTCCTGTTTTTGATCCAGACTGCGGTAATAACGCGTAACAATGACTCCTGACAGCCATCCGGAAAGAATCCCGGTTCCCATGCCGATGGCGGCGGAGAGCAGCATTTCGTAGACAGACAAATCGGTGTTCCTCTCTTTCCTGGTATTTATTATGGACGGGAGAACGGAAATTCATGCCTGCCCTGAACAACGCTATCCACAAATGAGATAGAGGACTATAAAGATTGAATTTCCTGCCAGTTTAAAGGAAATCCCATTTGAGATAATACCATATCAACAGAAATGGTTGATAAATTGTGTGATAGAATTTGAATTTGCTCTTGGAGTGCGGGAAAGAATTTGTTAAAAGAGCTTTTCGAAAGTATAATTCTAAAAATGATGACGATCGCAAATAAGTCATTTTTTCCACAAACTGGGTTGTTTCCAGCGTTTATAGGGATATTCATCATTTTATGTAAAGGCATGGTTGGAATACTGTTGGGTTTCAGATTATACCGAAAGGACTTCAAATTAAAAAGTCGTTCATTATGTGCGCAGGCATTACGGAAGATCGTTAATACTTGAAGAAAACTGGTCATTTCAGTAGGCTTTAATTGAAAATACCGGCCAATATCATTTTGATCCTTTTGAGATAAATGGGAATAAAAGAGGCTGATTGTTCCCAAGGTCAGAGTATTGATAAGAACCCACAGAGGAATATAACCGTATTTCAGCATATAGTGAGAAATCATAGCGTTATTCTTAGAAAGTTGGCGGGAAATTTCATGTTGCAGGCGTGCGATGAGTTCAGAAATTTCACCTATTTTTTGAGCAGCGGTTTTTCGCTCCCATTTCTTTACGGATGTATCAAAATGAGAGATTTTCAGATAATTATCATGGCCGTATTTACCAGAAAAATCATGGGCCAGGACACTTTTGACATTATTTTCGATTTCGAGGATATAGCGCATAAAGATATTTCGCAATTCACGATCAAAGAGATAGAGTGCGTGTACTTCCTCAAATGTTGTGCCAGTCAGGTATCGTTCGTCTGAATCAGAGCAGGTTTTATCCAAAAACAGCGCTTTATAACCATTAATAAGATTATAATAGTTTTCCATTTCAATAATACGTTTCGCACGGCGGCTGTCGGAGATAATCATCCCTCTGGATTTTAACTTATGCAGTTGGGAATCTACTGTACAAAAAATTTTATCCATACTTTTCTTTCGTAATAAAAAACCCCGGGCCCGTAGGACACCGGAGTATGATCCGTAATATAATATGCAACGTAACTAAATTCTATAATTTATTATAGCCGGATGCTTCCAAAAAAGTCAATATGAATTTAGACTGAATTTTATTAAGTCCTTTGGGTCTGTATATTTTGATGGGAGAAATACCAGTTTATAAAATTACAGATAGACAGAGGGAAGCTACTCCAAGCTGAGTTCTATTTGGGTGAAAGTATGCTATACTGACTGTATGCTGAAAGGAAAATCATGCCTGCAGGGAAAAAGACATAAAAAGGACACAAGGATTTGTAGAATAAAGATACAGGAGGTAAGTGTATTGTGTATAGCCTGTTAATAGCGGAAGATGAGGAAAAGCTGCGTTTTATTGTGAAGGAATTTTTTGTGAAACGAGGATTTGAGGTGTGGGAAGCCGCGGACGGTGAGGAAGCTGTACATCTGGCGGAAAAACGGGACTTTGATCTGATCCTGCTGGATGTTATGATGCCCAATATGGATGGGTTTGAGGCATGCAGGAAAATCCGCGGGAAGAAGGACGTTCCAATTCTCTTTCTGACCGCGCGGACATCGGAAGAAGATCAGCTGCGGGGATTTCAGCTGGAGGCGGATGATTATGTCATAAAGCCCTTTTCTCTTCCTGTGCTCCACGCCCGGGTCTGCGCGCTGCTCAAACGCAGGAAGGGAGCGGAGACGGGCAGCGAACTGAGAGCGGAAGGGATCCTGGTGAATCTGGAGACCCGGGAAGTGCAGGTTGATGGGCAGCCTGTTTCCATGCCTCCCAGAGTATATAACCTCCTGGTGTATCTGATGCGAAATCAGAACCGGATTCTTACAAGGCAGCAGATCCTGGATCAGGTCTGGGGAGAAGACATCTTCTGCTATGACAGGGTTGTGGACACCACCATTAAAAAACTGCGGCATGCTCTCGGTGACAGGGCCGGGTGCATCCGCACGATTGTAAAGGTGGGGTACAAGTTTCAGGAGGAGAAATATGAATAAAGAGAAGGGACGTTTTTCCTTTGCGGCGCGGACGATCGCCGCTCTGATTCTGATTTACGTCATCCTGATGACGATCGCCACCTTTTTCTACGCGGATTCTTACGCGGAAAAGGTAACCGAAAAGACGAGAGCTCAGGCGGAGGAAATCGCCGCGGAGCTGCGGGGATGCGTCGACGTGAATCCGGAAAGTGTCGAATATCAGGATGGTTTTAACCGGGCTCAGGCGGCAGCGGTTATGCGGCATTACCGATTTATGAAGAGGCCGGAGTTTAAGAGGATGGGTGTAAATTTTGATGTCCGCCTGTACGAGATGAAAAAAGAAAAGGGGATTATCCGCTCCCTTGAAGAAATGAGGCCTAAGACGCCGGTGATGCTGGCAGCGCCTTTTTCCCGTCTGGGGCAAATCGTTGTCTTTGCGGATACCTTTAACAGCGAACAGATGAAGATACTGGAGAAAGTCCTTGAAAGCGGAACTTTTTCCAGCCTTATTGGACCGGTAAAAGGTTACCGGGATGGCTGGTTTTTCTATCCGACAAAAATAAATATTGGAAATGAAGAGTCCAAAGCCACGGAAATCCGAACTTCTTACTATGACAGCCACAAGAAGTTTCGGACAACCAGCTTTCAGGATATTCAGGTAGTCGGTCCGGAAGGAATTTTAGTGGGAGAAAAAGACCGGGGAAATGAAGAAACTCCAGGAGTATTGAAAGAATACGTGGCCGAACTTCAGAAACAGGTGCAACGCGGAATGGACAGAGGGGAAGGATTGGCGGGAAACAGTTACAGCTATCATTGGACAACTCTTGAGATTAAGGGACAGGAAGTGATGGTTCCGGGAAATACCCTGCTGTTGTTCGCAGCGGAAGCAAGACCGCTGGCCTATGCCTTTTCCAACCTGACGATGTTGTATGTTTTCGGTGCGGCAGTCTTTCTGATTCTGGGAGGAATTCTGATGGGCGGCCACAGTAAAGTTCTGGATCGTCAGTGGGAGATGGAGGAAAAACGCCGCCGCATGATGGACGCCATGGCCCACGATCTGAAGACGCCTCTGGGGATCATCAAGAACTACGGCGAAGTGCTGCTGGAAGAACAGAATCCGCAAAAGAGGGAGCGGTATGTAAAGACAATTATTGAAGAATCCGATTCCATGAACGAAGCGGTGATCAGTATGCTGGATCTTTCGAAGATGGAGGCAGGCACCTATCCCATGGAGCTCAGCAGCCTGTCCGTCAGCGAACTGGCAGAGGGCCTGGCAGAGCGGATGGAAGGGATGACGGAAAGAAAGGGCGTGCGGCTCGCGCGGAAGATTCAGCCGACGGATCGGATTCTGGCGGATAAAAAACTGCTTGTTAATATCCTTTCCAACTTTCTTTCCAACGCTCTGCGGCACACAAAGTCCAGCGGCTATATTGAACTGGAGGTCGGGCAGGGGCAGAAAGGCATCCGTATTTCCGTGAAAAATGAAGGGGAACCGATTTCCGCCGAAGAGATGACGAAAATTTGGAATTCCTTTTATCGCAGCGACGCGGCCAGAAGGCGCGGAGACGGAGGAAGCGGTCTGGGACTTGCGATTGTGCGCAACGCCTGTCTGATGCACGGCGGAACGTACGGATGTCAGAATGAAACGGATGGCGTACGGTTCTGGGCGGAAATTCCATCTCTGGAAAAAGGCCTGCGGAAAGCGGAACTTCAGACCGGACCGGTGCTGAATGTAACCGGAAACGGCTATCGTTTGCGAGGAATGAGAATGGCAGCCGCAGGTCTGATTCTTCAGGGGCTGTTTTCCCATATTTTCTATGAAGCCGTTATGACGGATCTGTTCGTACAGGATGCGGAATACTTGTATCTGTGGCCATATTTTGTTGTTTTGGGAGGCGTTGCATGGCTGGGAGGCGGACTGAATGTGCTGGGACTGCTGAGGCTCCAAAAAAGAGAAGTTGTTTTCAAAGCTCCCTTTAAATTGACTGCAATTTCCTGGATGATTTTCTGGGCGCTCGAAGTAAAAGTAATACAATGCTGGTATGTGAACGCCGCGGACGGAGGAATGCAGCTGGCTGTATTGGAGTTGATGGCGTTGGCAGCGTCTGCTGTAACCGTGTTTGCGATGTTCAGAAGCTGTCTGTTGATTGCGAAACAGTGCAAAGACAGGAGATTTCACAGAAAGCTGCGGTGGAAGAGCATTGTGTATCTGATTCTGGTAATTCTTTATGTTCTTTTACTGGCCAGTGGGATTTTTTGGGAAATCATGATCCTTTATTCCTGGGCCCTCTGGCCGGGAATCTGCGTTTTCGCCGCCTGGACATGGATTCAGGTTTACCGGCGATTTAACGGAAAGGAGCCGCGGGAGGAATAACTGATAAAATTTATCAGCTAAAGCGGCGAAAATTGACGAAAGCGCCTGCAGGCTGTTAGTATTGATAGTGAACAGAAATCAAAGGAGTGAGAAACGATGAAGCAGCATAAATTCTGGGCCTGGGCGGGCGCGATTTGTTTTTTCCTGGCGTTTATTACCGGGTACAAACGCAAATAAGAAATACAAAAGTGCGCGGATTTCCGTAAAGTCTGACAAAGAGACGGAATCCGCGCACTTTTTTTCAGAATGTGAAAAAACGCTGTTTATACCAATGCTTTCATATCACCATTCTTTATAGCCTCTATTTTCCGGGCGATCTTTTCCCTTGGCCAGTTCCACCATTTCAGCTCCAGAAGGGCAGCGATGGTTTCTTCTGAAAAGCGGCGGCGGATTTGTCTGGCGGGAACGCCGCCTACGATTGTGTAGGTCGGTATGTCTTTTGTCACAACCGATCGGGCGCCAATAATGGCACCGTCTCCGATGGTTACGCCGGACATGATGACCGCTTCATAGCCGATCCAGACGTCATTGCCGATGATAATGTCGCCTTTCCTGTCCCATGCGCTTGTGATATCCTCTACGTCCAGATCCCATTCATCAAAGAAAATGGGAAAGGGATAAGTGGATAAAGATTTCTCGGTCATTTGCGCGGGGGTATATTTGTTTCTCCGATATAGTCATATTTATCCTCCCAATGAATTAGCTCTAAGTTATACGGCTATATCGGACGCTACAATGCAGCGTTTCATCTGCCTCACTCCTTTTTTCGTTGTTTCTCCGGTGCGCAACTGGAAGACTTTTCTGCCCCAAATCTTCTATCTTTTCCGATTGGGGTTTTTCGGAAACCACCCTTTCGCTACCCGCTGGGCCTGTTCTTTGATTTCCCGGATACTCCACAGGCAGGCAACGCCGACCAGAGCAAGGAGAATGGAAAAAAGCCCCTGCGCAAAAAGAGCGGCGGCAAGCAGCAATAGTCCCGCAATGAGGAAAAGCGGCCAGACGCGCTGGGAAAAATAGTATTCACATTTAATTACAATCGGATGAAACAGTCCGATAATCAGAAGAGAAGCGATTCCGATTAGAATGCCCTCAAAATTCAGTTCCATAAAAACAACCTCTTTTTTCTTTTCATTTTATCATATGGGTGAAAGGGAGGATAGAGAAAGTTTTCTGTACGGCGGCTAAAGGGGCAGGTGCGAGAAAAAAAGAGTGTGAAAACTGTTTGTTACAAAAAAATGTCCAGTTATTACAAATAGAAAGGAAAGTTTCTACTTTGTGGTAGAATAAAAGCCGGACGGAAGAAGAGGGAGGAACCAGATATGAGACCTGATAAAAGGAAAGCCTTTGTTATATTCCTGCTGTTGGTTAGCTTTTTAGGAAGCATACTGATGACAGGGTGCGGCGAGGATAAAGCGGAAGAAATCCGGGACGTGATTCAGGCTGAAAAAGCGAAAAACACGGCAGAGAATGCAGAAACTCCGATTGCTTCTGCAGAGAGCAGTATACCGTATACGGCAGGAACTTCCGGTGGGGATGAGCCTTCTTATGAAGGGGGAACCGCGTATTCGCAGCAGGAAGCTCCTGCCATGGAACATAATTCTTCCGAACAAGGGCGCGCGGCAGGGAGGAAAAGCGATAATCATAAGGCGTCAAACGATGCGTATCGTACTTCTGGAATATACGCAACACCAGAGTCCACCATTCAGCAACTTGAGAACGCTTTGAATGCCTGTGATCTGAACAGGGTTGCAGAGTGTTTTGATAAACATACAAGGATGGTGCTGTCAGGTGGAGAGAAAATTCTCAGCTCCGCAATCGATTTGGATATCGCCAGTCTGATTGAGCTTACAACCGGTCTGGCAGGAATGACAGAAGGCGCTCCGGGAAGGATAACTGTGGATATTGTCGTAACAGATGTTACTTACAGTTCTGATGGAAATTGCTGTATGGCAGATATTGAAGCCGCTTCTTCCGACGCGCCGAATGATATTGAGAGGGGGCAGATGAAACTTGTTCTGGAAGACGGGGAATGGAAGATCAAACTCACCCTTCAGGACTTTATGTAAGGAAGGGCATGCCTTTTGGCGCACCCTTCCTTGTGGATGAAACAGAGTTAAATGAAAGCGGAAAGGGAAATTGCCGATTACAGTTGGTTATGGGTAATTTTTCCGTTCATCATAGTGAGAAGAACCTGCGCGTTTCTGATCTCTTCCGGATCGCACAGGAGAAGGTTTGTGTCTAGGACAGCAATATCCGCGTACTTTCCAGCTTCCAGCGTCCCCAGCTCATGTTCTCTTCTCACTCCGAGGGCGGGATTTCTAGTATAGCAGTGAATGGCTTCCCGCACGGAGATTTTCTGTTCCGGCTGCATTCCGTTTTCCGGCTTTCCATTGTTGAATTTCCGTGTAACCGCCCGGTAGATGCCGGTGAGCGGATTCACGTCCACGACCGGACAATCGCTTCCAAAGGAGAGGGTAATATTCCGATCGAGGAGTGCACGGAAGTTCCAGGATGTGGAAAGCTGTTTGTCGCTGTATTTTTCAAAGTAGGGGTTATCTTCGTAATTATCCACCTGGATAACCATGTGTTCCGGCTGCATGGAGGCGATAATCCCCAGGTTTTCAAACCGATTGACATCCTCCGGCTGGAGAATTTCAATATGCTCGATGGCGTGCCGGCTCCGGGTGCGCCCGTATTTTCGAATCGCATCCTCATAAAAATCCAGGATCGTGCTGACTGCCCGGTCGCCGCAGCAGTGGATTTTCACTGACATTCCGTGCTGATGGGCGATTTCGATCTGTTCGCGCAGCAGCTGCGGATCGGATACCGGCTCTCCGCAGTAATCCGACCGATCCTGGTAAGGCTCTGTGATCATCGCTGTGTGGGTTGTAGGAACCCCGTCCATGTACTGCTTGAGAAGACAGATTTGAAAGGTATCGCTGTTGTATTTTTCTCCGGCGGCGATTACCTCTTCGATGTCATCCAGAAGGTTGGCCGCGCTGTGGATTCGAACATTCAGCTGATCCTCGGAGACCATCTGGTAAAAGGTCTCATACTGGCCGAGATCATATCCGAGTTCCGGCCGCATATCCTGTACAGAGGTAATTCCTTTGGAGGAAAAATCCCGTAAAATATCGGAAACCAGGCTTATTTCTTTTTTTCGGTCAAATTTTAGCGCATATCTGCCGACAAGTCCCATAGCCATCTCATTGAGATAACCGGTCGCGTGACCCTGCGAATCCCGCATAATTTCTCCGTGGGCGGGGTCCGGTGTCTGATCCGTGATTCCCACCAGTTCCAATGCGCGGGAATTTACCCATGCGCCGTGTACTTCCGTATTGGTCAGAAAGACAGGACGATCCGGAAAATACCGATCAAGACTTTCCTTTGAAGGAAGCCGGCGGCCGGGCCAGTTCATATGATACCAGTTCAGTCCAATGACCCAGGGGTCGTCCGGGATCGTTTTGGAAAAGTCATAAACCATCTTTGCCGCTTCCGCCTCCGAGCGCGCCTGGATCAGATCCACATACGCGCGGTTTAACGCGGACATGATCAGATGAAGATGGCTGTCGTGAAATCCCGGAACAACAAGAGCGTTTTGAGGAAGCGCGATTTCTCTGGTTGCGGGACCGCAATAGGATTTCCAGCCGTCTCCTTTCCCGACAGAAAGGATGCGGCTGCCCTTGATCGCGAGATAATCGGAATCCTCCGCAAGGCCGAGACCGGCAAAATAAGATCCTCCGTGTAGAATTGTGTCTGCATAATTCATGATGCGAAAACCTCCGTTCGAATAAAATTGAGTAACCTTAAAGAAGAAAGCCGCTGACCAGGAAACAAAGGGCGGCAAGGCTCACTGCGATCAGAGCGTAAGGCAGCTGAGTGATGCCATGGCGGAACGGCGTGATTCCAACGGACTGCGCGCTGAGTATCGTACAGTCCACATAGAAACAGGTATTGCTTCCCCAGACCCCGGCAGAACATACAGCGGCAATGGTGAGAATCGGATCTGCACCAATGCTGACCGCGATGGGGATTACAATTGGAAATGCCACAATATACAGCGACCATACGAGTCCCATGACAAATTCCGTAATGCCGAAGATGATGAATACGACAAACGGGAACGTTTCAGGACTGGCATAGGCAACTCCCAGATCGATCATGTAATTCATACAGCCGACTGCTTCGATTCCATCCGCGAAGGTGAGAGAAAAAAGCATCAGGAGAAGGACAAATACCATATCCTTGACACCTTCCACGAAAACCTCCGCGAATTCTTCCGGAGTGATAATTCTCTGGAAAAGATAAAACAGGAACATGAAGACCAGCGCCGCGAAGATTCCTACCACAGCGTCGATATCGAAATAGATGGTAACAACAATCAGAACCGCGATTGGAAGGAGAAAATTCATAAGTTTTGGTTTCTTTTTCGGCATTTCCTCCTGAAACGGTGCTTCCGGAGCTGTATCTGAGGCAATGGAAGCAGGAGAGGCTTCCATTTTTTCCACTTCCGTGTCAACCATGTTCTCCCATTTTGCCCGGGCGTCCAGCTCTGCTTTTTTCATTGGACCGAAAGGTTTGATGACGCCGAGGATTGCCAGCAGAAGAATCACCAGCGCACAAATGGCGTAAAAATTAAATGGCATCGTCTTCATATACATTGTAAGCCCTTCGCCGGATTCCGCAAGTCCGTTTTCTTCCAGCAGACCGCTTATGAAAATTGCCCAGGTTGAAAACGGAACTAAAATACACGCGGCTGCAGCGGAAGAGTCAATTACATAAGAAAGAAACTCGCGGGAAACCCGGTAGCGATCGGTGACTTTGGACATCGCCGCGCCACGGATCAGAACATTGATGTAATCGTCAATGAAAATGACAAATCCGAGAAGCATGGTCCACAGAAGCACGCCGCGGCGGCTTTTTACCCGCTTCGCTACAAAGTTTGAAAAGGCTTCCGAGGCGCCGACATGCTGAAGCAGAGCGATAATCCCTCCCAGGGTACCGCATACCATCAGAAACCATGTGAACGTCTCTCCCCGCAGTGTTCCCTGAATCGAGTCGATCAGCGGATAGACCATTCCTCCCTTATGGATCATAAAATAAGACAGTACGGTTCCGAGAATGAGACCTTCCAGAATCCGTTTTGTGAAAAAGATAAAGGCCAGCAGAAAAGCCGCCGGAATTACGGTAACAATGCCGTCCGATTTTGCGGGTACAAAGAAATAGACTGCAAGAAACAGCGCGAGCGTTACCGCATACGTAAAGATCTGTTTACGTAGTTCTTTCTGCTTTTGGGTTGGGTGTTTCAAAACTTCTGACATTCTTAGTTCCACCTTTCTTCATTGATTTTGGAAATAAAACAAGCAAGTTGCGTGCCAGTTAAATATCATTGAAATTTCAAGGGAACCGGAATCCTGTTTTGGAAGAAAGAAAAAAAGTGTCCAAAATATTACACATATTATTCAAGAAAACACAAATGAAAACAGAAAAAACTGATAATTTAGATAATTATGGAACCACAAAAGTGTCCAAAATACAAGACACTATGTGTAATATTTTGGACATATAAGCTAGTATTCATCCGGCGTAATATGAAATTGGCTGATTTTTTTATGAATCAGAGAACGTGAGATTCCCAGAGCTCTGGCAGCCTGAACTTTATTTCCTCTGCAGTTTGCCAGCGCGTCAAGAATCGCTTTACGTTCCGCCCGTTCCCTTACATGGGCCAGAGTCTCTTCCAGAGGCGCGTCGCCCGCCTCTTCCGAATTCTGATACTGACGCATAAAATCTTCGTGGAAGTGCATCATTTTCAGCTTGTCCCCTTCACATCGGCTCATGGCTCGTTCAATGACATTATTCAATTCCCGGACATTTCCCGGCCAGTCATACCGTTTGAGGGCATTCAGAGCTTTCTGGGAGATGCCTACAATATGCTTGTCAAAATGGCTGTTAAGCCGACGGATGAGGTTATCAGCGATTTCGGGGATATCTGATTTCCGCTCGGATAAAGGAGGAACTTTGATGTTTAGAATATTGAGGCGATAGTACAGATCCTCACGGAAGCGGTTCTGCGTCACCATTTCTTTTAAATCCTCATTGGAAGTGGCGATAACCCGTACATCAACCGGAATATTTTTTTCGCTTCCGATGGGGTTCACTTCGTGTTCCTGAAGAACCCGCAGCAGCTTCGGCTGAGCGGACAGAGGAAGCTGGTTGATTTCATCTAAAAAGATGGTTCCATGATTGGCCATTTCGAACTTCCCTTTTTTCCCTCCTTGTTTTCCTCCGGTAAACGACCCGTCTTCATATCCGAACAGTTCACTTTCGATTAGGTTTTCAGGGATTGCGGCACAGTTCACTTTAATAAAAGGAGCGAGTTGTCTGTCGCTGAGGGAGTGAAGGGCGTGGGCGACCAGTTCCTTTCCGCTTCCGGTTTCCCCTTCGATCAGAACAGTGGATGTATAGCGGGACGCGGTCTGGATTTCTTCTTTCATGTGACGGATTTTATCGCTGCTGCCGATGATGGAATGGATGGTATAATTTGTCTGCAGGATGGAGGATACGTCATTTTTGAAGTCTTTCCGCTCCTTCGACATTTTTGCGGTTTTACTCAGGAAATCCGTCAGATGTTCACCTCCGATGCCGAACAAATCATATTCAATGGCAGCGACGATTTCTCCGTTACGGAAAATCGGTTTTCGCGTACTGACAATCGTCCGGCCCTCTACAAAGTAATAGTCCGCGACCTGCCCTTCTTTGTTTTCAAAGCATTTCATGATATTTGTTGTCGGGATGACTTCCATGATATTGCGCCCCACCGCTGTATGTTTGGTCAGAGGGCGTCCGTCGATGTAACAGCTGCGGGCAAGCGCGTCATCCATTACGAGAATCCGTCCTTCCCGATCTACAATGACAAGGCCATCGATTTCTTCCAGAAGCGATTTGTAGTCAAGAGCTTCAAGTTCCTTCTTCATGCTGCAACCTCCCCTTTGATTTTGCTGGTGCTATATTCCGCAGGATACCAAAAAAAGAACGTTATCCGTTTTTTTTCATTTTATCATATGGGTGAAAGGGAAGGTAGGGAAAGTTAACGGGACCGCGAAGTTTCGATCGGAAAGGAGGAAGCCGGGCGCCGAATTGTAGCCAAAGCCTTTAAACCTGGCTTGGTGGATACAAAAGTTTCCCGTTAGAGGAAGGCGTCTTTTGGTGAATCGTCGGTTTTTCTGTATTTTTGGCAAACATAGTTCTTCAGACCCACAACTTTTGTATCCACCAGGCCCTTTTTGGACCTCCGGGATACAAAAACCGATTTTTGGACTAATGGGGCTTATCCGTTCCTATATTTTAATAATTCCAAAACAATTCCAAAGTAATTCGCTAACATGCCGGACTTAAAATACAGCCATAAGATAAAGATTGCTGGAGGAAAAGAAGATGAAAAAGAAGAATTTTGTGTCACTTATTCTGGGAACCATCGGCGGACTGCTGTTTGCAATCGGCATGTGCATGTGTCTGCTTCCCCGGTGGAACGCGTTTTCTCAGGGAGTCGGAATCGGAGCGGTTGGAGCGGTTTTCCTGATTGCCATGCTGCTGGTTCGCAGAAAAATGGAAGGAAAACCGGCAATTCGTCTCAGCGGAAGGGCGGTAGGAACCGCGGCGCTGGGGGTAGTCGGGGCTCTCGGGCTGGGAATCGGCATGTGCCTGGTGACGGTCTGGAGTATGATGCTCCCGGGGATTCTGATCGGTATTGTAGGGATTCTGCTGCTGTTGGGACTGATCCCGCTTTGCAGAGGACTGACCGAATAATCAACGTAATTTTGAAAAGAGACAAGAGGTAGTAAAAGTGGCAAAATCAAAGCTCGTAAAAGCAAATGACAAAATCGCGGAGCACGTTGTATCCGGGTACAAGAAGATCGAGGACGGCGTTGTTCATGGGTATCAGAAAGTGGAAGACAGCGTTGTCGGCGGGTTTACAAAGATAAGCGACAAATTTGTGGATTCGTTTCTGACAAAGGAAGGCGAGTCCGTGGAAGAGGCGAAAAAAAGACTGAAGGAAGAGCAGGAAACGAGAACCGTTAAACGGGAAGAAAGAGAGGAAGAGCATGGAAGTCCGGATTCCTTTCAAAGCAGGGACTGACAATGCCGCGGCGAAAAAGGATTCGAAAGGGGTATTTCACTACACGTATCGCGCTGGCCAGCAGGAGGAAATCCGCAAGATACGCAGCAAGTATCTGTTCGGAGAAGATAAAATGGAACAGCTGCGCAGGCTCGACCGGAGCGCGGTAAGAAAGGGCATGATTTTATCCCTGACAGCCGGGATCGCCGGCTGTCTTGTCTTCGGCACAGGCATGTGCTGCACGCTGCTCTGGCAGGGAAGATTTTTCCTGAAGGGGATCTTGATCGGAATTTGCGGTATTTCCGGAATTGCCGGCGCCTGGCCGTTGTATTTCTGGATTACGAAAAAGGAAAGAAAAAAACTGGCTCCCAGAATTTTAAAACTGACCGAAGAGCTGATGAAATAGTCTGACGCTATTTCATCAGTTCCTCTGTCAGACGAATGATTTCGGGAGCCAGTTTTTCGCGCTCTTTTTTTGTGATATGGGAATAGAGCGGATAAGCGGAGATAATGCCGGCAAGACCCGCCAGTCCGATGATAATTCCGGGAAGAAACAGGGAAGACGCCCATACCGTGGTACAGGCCATCCCCAGGCCAAACAGCAGACAACCGGCGATTCCGGCCGTCAGGGAGAAGGCAGTGCCTTTTTTCCCGGCAGCCCGATCCAGTCTGCGCAGCTGTTCCAGTTTGGTTTCCTCCCTGGGAATGTATTTTTCGCGAATTTTTCTGATTTCCTCCTGCTGTGCGGCAGAATAGGTATATTGAAACATTTCTTCTTTCTTTTCCATAAGCGTTCAGACTCCTTTTTCTTCATGCTGCAGTTGTCTTAATTCTTTTCTGGCGCGGACAATCATAAAGACTGCCATGCTGAAAACGATGGCGCAGACGCCTGCGCCGACAGCGCCGGTCATTACCCGGCGAAAGTGTTCCTGGGAAAGCTCCCCGAAGTGGTCGATCATAGCGGTTTCCAACGAAAGAATGGAAACCAGCGCGGCAGTCAGACTGATGATTTTCGCGGCTGAGAACACCGGGCTGGGGTGGCTGCGGAACTTAATAAAATTGGTGATCGCCAGGATCAGAGCGTAAAAGGTATAAATGGCCATTACATAAATCAGAGAGCCGGGATAATCATAGCTTCGATTCTGATAGAACATAAAGGCGCAAATGATAATCAGGAACTGATTGATCAGCAGCAGGAGGGCTCCGCAGGCCAAATACCTGCGAAGCTCCGCGGTCCGGTTTTTCCTGCTGCGTGCCAGTCCATACGGCGCAGCAGCAGAAAACGCATAGTCCCAAGCACGATGTAGTACCCGGCAAGGGAAAGGGACCAGGACGAATGGTAATAAACTCCGGAACCCAAGTGGACGGCCGCGTAACCCAGGTTGATGATGACGGCCGGATAGAGAGCCACTTCCGTACGAAACACAACATCGTTTACGATCCGCTCTCCCAGAGGAAACCTGCTGATTTTTTCCAGCAAAGGAAAATGTCTTGCTTTTTCCCGCAGTGCGTGAAGGATATCCGCGCCTCCGGTTGTCACCAGAATCATTGCGTAAGCCGAAGCCATATAGGCGATATACGCGAAGGCCGTATCTTCCAGTCCCGCGCGGAAGACCAGAATTACAGCCGCAAAAGAGGGCAGCGCCACTGCGCAGGTGCGCCCCGGAGACAGGCAGAAGATTTTTTTTTAACATAAGTTTAAGATTCATGCAGGCTCCTTTTGAGTTTTACAATAAATGTGCTGCCTTTTCCGACTTCGCTCTCCACCGATATTTCCGCTCCGATAATATCAATGACCCGTTTGACAAGGGCCAGCCCCAGCCCGTTCCCCTGAATGGCATGGGAGGTGTCCCCCTGATAAAACTTTTCAAAGATATGGGCACCGGTTTCTCTGCTGATACCGCATCCGGTGTCAGAGACCGTGACAATGGCAAGGGAACCCTCTGTCTTCAGGCTGAGAGAGACAAGTCCCCCCGGCTCTGTAAATTTGATCGCGTTGGAAAACAGATTATTCCAGACCAGAGAAAGCAGTTCCGCGTCTGTGTCGACCATTACATTTTCCGCGAGATCCGTCTCGATTTCCAGGTTTTTCGCGTCCCATGCCCCCTCAAAGGAGAGAAAGCATTCGCAGAGCTGCTCGCTCAGGCTATAGGTGCGGACAGTGGGAAAGATCTGCTGGTTTTCCAGTTTGTTCAGCTTGAGGATATTGGTGATCAGATTGGCCAGCCGCCGCGAAGTATCGGTAATGGCCTCCGCGTATTCGCGCCGCTGCCCTTCGGAAAGACCGGGCTGGGCCAGCATGTTTCCATAGTTCTGAATCACAGCTAAGGGCGTTTTCAGTTCGTGGGATACATTGGAGATGAAATCCGTGCGCAGAGTTTCGGTTCCGGACAGTTCTTCCGCCATACGATTGAAATAGTCGATAATCGTGTTAAATCCGTCCATGCTGCCCAGACTGTAAATCGGCTGGATTCGCACCGAAAAGTCTCCTTCCATGATTTTTTCCGCGGCAGTGATGATTCGTCTGACCGGGCGATCCACCATGATTTTCCGGCGCACCGCGTCAAGGAGCGTAAACAGCAGGCTCAGCAGCAGCACATTGAGAAAAGTGAGAATGGAGGCCTTCCGAATGACAACTTCGGTCAGCTCCACATCCGCGGCGCTTGACAGCTCCCGGAGAAATAGAATCATACAGCAGCTGACGATGAACGCGGTCAGCGCGAAAAAAGAGAAGTAGCGGCGGAGTACAGCCAGCCACCGAGGCCAGGAGGCTTTCGTTCCTATGGGTGTTTTTTTCATTTCAGCACCGCCTTATAGCCCAGTCCGTGAACCGTAACAATTTTAAAGTCGTCGCACTGGGAAAACTTATCCCGCAGTTTCGTCATATAGACATCGACAGAGCGCGGCCCGGAAGAAGAGGTACTGTCCCAGAATTCATCCATCAGCTGGGAACGGGTAAAGGTTTTTTTCGGGTAAGAGAGCAGCTTGTACAGCAGATTGAATTCCCTTACGGTAAGGGGAACTTCCTCGCCGTCCACATAAGCGGTGCGCTCTTCCGCGTCCAGAGTCAGGCTGCCCACCGTCAGTTTTTTACTGGCGGTAATCTTCGCGCGCCGCATCAGCGCTTCCATTCGAAGGAGCAGCTCATCCAGATCCACAGGCTTTACCATATAGTCGTCTATTCCGCTTTTAAAGCCGCGCTGCTTTGCCGCGAAATCATCCCGGGCAGTCATGAATAGAATGGGAATTTCTTCATCCAGCTCCCGCACCGTTTTCGCGAACTCAAAGCCGTCGATTTCCGGCATCATAATATCCGACAGAATCAGATCAAAGGGCGTTCCGCCAAACATGGCGTCATAAGCCTCGTTGGCGGATAAGCAGCCGGTCGCCTCATATCCGTTCCGGTTCAGATAAGAGCAAACCGTGCGATTCAGTTCCGGCTCGTCTTCTACGACTAAAATTTGAAACATATCCATTCCCTCCTTTGCGCCAGCTCCGGCGCCCCGGCATTCCCCGCAGTTTAAATTGATTATAGCATGGAAATGTTAACGTTTTGTTTCTGTTTGCCGGAAAAGGAAAAAAACAGCCGGTATTCTGTGTCTATTCGCCGCTGGCCCCGTAGTTGGAAAGCACACGGGCGGACGGATCGGAGACATCGCATCCCGCCCAGTCTCTGTTGGGCATCCAGAAATCTTTGACCATCCGGGCCTGACCCGGGTAATAAGTTTCGAACAGCTCCCGGTACAGAAGGGATTCCTTGGTAAAAGGCGGGGCAAACGTGTAGTTTTGCCGCTTTTTTTCGAATTCCGAATCACTGTACCTGCTTTCCGCGTACGCTTTTAGGTCATCCATCATAGAATGGCCCACCGCGTCGGAAAAGGCCGCCTTTTCACGCGTCAGAATCGAATGAGGAAGATAGGAACCTTCAAAAGCATGGCGGAGCAGATATTTTCCGATGCCATAGGTGTTCAGTTTCTTTTCGGGAGCGATACGCATTACATATTCCGCAAAATCCAGGTCCCCAAAAGGAACTCTGGCTTCCATGGAGTTTACGGAGATGCACCGATCTGCCCGCAGGACATCGTACATATGGATTTCCCGGATCCGTTTTTTGGATTCCTCCTGAAAGGCCCGGGCGTCCGGCGCGAAATCCGTATATTTATAGCCGAACAGCTCATCTGAAATTTCGCCCGTCAAAAGGACGCGGATATCGGTGTTTTCGTGAATGTATTTGCAGACAAGATACATGCCGATGCTGGCGCGGATCGTTGTGATATCGTAGGTCCCCAGGATGGAAACGACCCGGGGCAGGGCTTCGAGCACATCTTCCTTTGTAATGATGACCTCCTGATGTTCCGATCCGATGTATTCCGCCACTTCACGGGCATATTTCAAATCAATGGCGTCCGTATCCATACCGATGGAAAAGGTGCGGATCGGCTTTTTCAGAACCCGCGCGGAAATGGCGCATACCAGGGAAGAGTCCAGTCCTCCGCTCAGGAGAAAGCCTACCGGAGTGTCTGAATCAAGCCGTTTTTCGATGGCGGCGATCAGTTTGTGATGGATTTTCAGACAGATGGTTTCCACATCATCCGCACAGTCCGGTTCGGTTGCCGCGATATCCCGATAACAGATAAAATGCTCTCCGTCATAGTAATGGCCCGGTGGAAACGGAAGGATCTCGTCACACAGCCCAACCAGGTTTTTGGCTTCGCTGGCGAACAACATGCCGCCGCTTTTGTCTTTCCCGTAAAACAGAGGGCGGATTCCCAGCGGGTCTCTTGCGGCAATCAGCTTATCCTGTTTTGCGTCATAGAGGATCAGGGCGAATTCCGCGTCCAGCTGCCGGAACATGGAAAGCCCCTGCTCGCGGTAAAGGGGCAGCAGTACCTCACAGTCTGATTCGCTCCGGAACGCATAACCCTTTTCCTCCAGGGATTCTTTTATCGGGCGAAAGCCGTAGATCTCTCCGTTACAGATCAGATAATCCCCGTCAAGGGTAAAGGGCTGCATGGCCTCCGGCTGCAGCCCCATAATCGCCAGTCGGTGAAATCCCAGAACTACATGTTCCAGGCGGATCATTCGCGTTTCATCCGGACCTCTGGAAATGGTCCGGTCAAATCCTTCTTTAAATGCGTCGATGGAAAGCTCCCCGCCGCAGTATCCCATAATTGAACACATCGTTTCTCATCTCCTTTGATTTTTATCTGTTTCTTTTTATAGAACGCCGAATAACAGTTTCCCGTAGCCAGGATACGGGTAATGCTTCCGATCCATCATATTTTCAATTTCATCCGCGGTAATCCGCAGCTCGTTCATCGCCGGCAGCACGATATTCCGGTAGTAAATCGCGGTCTGCAGTTCATCGTCTTTTCCCTGCTCCGCGTTCATCAGCGCGTCTTCCAGCTGGCGTATGTTCTGGTACATACAGCCGCACAGACCGGAGATGGTGCGGATCAGTTCCTCTTCATAACGGCAGTCCGCCTCCGGCACCGCGGCTTTTTTGGCTATGACCGTATCGCTCAGTTCCCGCACATAAGCGGTATAGGCAGGCAGCAGATCTTTTTTGGCCATATCCGTCATGGTAACTGCCTCGATATTGAGGGTTTTGCTATAAGTATCCAGCAGAATTTCATAACGGGCGTAAATTTCTTTTTCCGTCAGAACCTTATGCTTTTCAAAAAGTCGGATGTTTTTTTCTTTTGTATAGTAAGGAAGACAGTCCGGTGTGGTTTTCAGGTTGAGCAGGCCGCGTTTTCCGGCTTCTCGAATCCATTCCTCGCCATACCCGTTGCCGTTAAACAGGATCCGTTTGTGCTCCTTAATCGTGGCGCGGATTAACTGATTGAGGGTTTCGGAAAAATCATCGCTGTCTTCAAGGGCGTCGGCATATTGGCACAGACTTTCCGCGACCGCGGTGTTCAACATCATATTGATGCAGGCGATGGAGTCGGAGGAACCCAGCATCCGGAATTCAAAGCGGTTTCCGGTAAAGGCAAAGGGGGACGTCCGGTTGCGGTCTGTCGCATCCTTTGGAAAGCGGGGAAGCGTATGAACGCCCACCTTCCAGATTTCCTGTTCCCTGCATCCGTATTCCTCTCCTTTTTCAATGGCCTGAAGGATTTCGGAAAGCTGTTCTCCAAGGTAGATCGAAACGATTGCCGGAGGGGCCTCGTTGGCGCCCAGACGATGGTCGTTGCCCGCGGAAGCGGCGGCAATGCGGATCAGATCTTGATAATCGTCAACCGCCTTGATGACCGCGCACAGGAAGAGCAGGAACTGGGCGTTTTCATGAGGCGTGTCACCGGGCGCCAGAAGGTTTTTCCCCGTATCTGTGGAAATAGACCAGTTGTTGTGCTTGCCGGAGCCGTTTACGCCGGCGAAGGGCTTTTCATGGAGCAGACAAACCAGACCGTGTTTTTTGGCGATCCGCTGCATCAGTTCCATGGTCAGCTGATTGTGATCCGTGGCAATGTTGGCGGTTGTGAAAATCGGAGCCTGTTCGTGCTGAGCGGGCGCCACCTCGTTGTGCTGGGTTTTCGCCAGTACGCCCAGCTTCCATAATTCCTGATTCAGTTCGTCCATAAAGCGGGCGACCCTGGTTTTAATGGTTCCAAAATAATGATCATCCAGCTCCTGGCCTTTAGGCGGTTTGGCGCCAAACAGGGTACGGCCGGTGTAAATCAAATCCGGACGTTTGAGGAACATGTCTTTGTCAACCAGAAAATATTCCTGTTCCGGCCCGACGGTTGTCTTTACAGAGATGGCTTCCTCATCTCCGAATAATTTTAAAATGCGAAGAGCCTGTCGGTTAATTGCTTCCATGGAGCGAAGAAGGGGCGTCTTTTTATCCAGGGCTTCTCCGCTGTAAGAGCAGAAAGCCGTCGGAATGCAGAGCGTTTTTCCCTTAATAAACGCGTAGGAAGTCGGATCCCAGGCCGTATAGCCTCTGGCTTCAAAGGTAGTGCGAAGCCCGCCGGAAGGAAAGGAGGACGCGTCCGGCTCGCCCTGTACCAGTTCACTGCCGGAAAACTCCGGAATTACACGACTGTCGTCAAGAGGAGAAATAAAGCTGTCGTGCTTTTCCGCGGTAATTCCAGTCATGGGCTGGAACCAGTGGGTAAAATGGGTCGCGCCCTTTTCCAGCGCCCAGTCCTTCATGGCGGCCGCCACCGCGTCCGCCACAGTGGGATTCAGGCGTTGATTTTCTTTTATGGTTTTTCGGAGCTGCTGATAAGTTTCTTTTGTCAGGCGCTCTCTCATTACGGTGTCGTTAAATACATGGGTGCCAAACATACTTGTCATGGTGTTCATGGCTGCGTCTTCCTTTCTGTTTTGTACTTTGCCGCAAAAAAAGACAAAGACCCCGCAGATTGCTCTGCGACGTCTTTGCCGCTTGTTGCCGTATTTTTTATGTTGTCAAGTATACGGCCTTTTATTTTGTTTGTCAAGAGGGAATTTTCAGGGGATTTCTCATATGGGCAGCCTTGACAACTATGGATTCAAGTGGTACACTGCACACAGTTTTGATATTTTTGAATTTTATGAAAGCGTTTGAAGCGGGGGAGCGTTATGTATCGTCGAGAAGAAGTGTTGTCTTACTGCCAGGAAGAGGATGTCAGTTTTATCCGGTTGGTTTTCTGTGATCTTGCGGGGAGACAGAAAAATATTTCGATTTTGCCGTCGGAACTGGAAAGGGCCTTTGAATACGGGATCTCTTTTGACGCGTCAGCCATTGACGGTTTTACAGATGAAGTGAAATCGGATCTGTTCCTGATTCCGGATCCGTCGACTTTGTCGGTTGTGCCCTGGAGATCGGTACAGGATCGGGTTATCATGATGTTCTGTAATATTTATCATCCGGATGGAACCCCTTTTTGCAGGGACAGCCGGATGCTGCTGAAAAAAGCGGTGGAATTCGCGAAAGAGCGGGGAGTTTCCTGTTCCTTTGGCTCGGAATTTGAATTTTATCTGTTTGAAACCGATGAGAACGGCTATCCCACCAGAACTCCTTTGGATCGGGCGGGGTATATGGATTCTACTCCCGAAGACAGGGGAGAAAATGTCCGGCGCAATATCTGCCTGACCTTAAGTGAAATGGGCATTCAGCCGGAGAGCTCTCACCATGAAGAAGGACCGGGACAGAATGAAATTGACTTTCGCTACGGGGATACTCTGACAGCGGCGGACAACGCGGTCATTTTTAAATCGGTAGCCCAGAATATCGCCATGCAGGACGGTCTCTACGCGGATTTTTCGCCAAAGCCTCTTGCCAGAGAAAGCGGAAACGGCCTGCATATTAATGTTTCCGTAAAAAGCTCGCAAGAAAAAAACGTGCAGGATCCTTTCATTGAGGGAGTTCTGCGGTCGATGCGGGAGATTACAGCCTATCTCAACACAATGCCCCAGTCTTATCTGCGGCTTGGTGAAAAAAAGGCTCCCCGGTATATTACCTGGTCGTCAGAAAACCGTTCGCAGCTGATCCGGATTCCGGCGGCAAAAGGCGCGTACAGACGATTTGAACTGCGATCTCCGGATCCGATGACGAACCCGTACCTTGCTTACGCCCTGATTTTGTACGCGGGCATGGAAGGGGTTCAAAACAATTACCGGCTCCGTAAGCCGTTGGATGAAAATCTGTTTAAGGCGGCTCCGGCAGTGACATCACGGCTGGACGTACTGCCGGCCACATTGGAAGAAGCCAGACTGTGCGCGGCTCAGAGCGAACTGATAAAGCGGTATATGCCGGAAATTCTCATTGGATAGGCGTGGAAGGAGCAGGAAAGGAGGTGATGGAAGATGAACCGTGAACAAAAGCGGCTCCGGGTGCTGATCGTCTCTTCAAGTGAAAAGGCGGAGCATCTGCTGCGGGATCTTCTTCCGTCCGCCTCTTTTTCACCCATCGGCTCGGTGTCCTCAATCGGCGAGGCGAAACGGATCATTCTCCGATCGTCGGTTGACGTCCTTATTATCAACGCCCCGCTGAAAGATGAATTTGGAACGCAGTTCGCGATCCAGGCGGCAGATACTCACAATATAGGAGTCCTGATGCTGGTGCGATCGGAGTTCTTCGGGCCGGTTTCGGAGAAGGCGGGGAGATTCGGCGTTTTAGTGCTGTCCAAACCGGTAAACCGGGTGCTGGCTTCCCAGGCTGTCGGACTGCTGGCCGCTATGCGCAGGAAAGTGGGAGCGCTGGAAAAAGAGGCTTCCTCTCTCCAGCGGAAAATGGAAGAAATCCGTCTTGTAAACCGGGCCAAGCTGGTTCTGATGGAGCATCTGAATATGAGCGAGGCGCAGGCGCACCGGTATATTGAGAAGTCCGCTATGGACAGCTGCACAAAGCGAAGCGAAGTGGCGGAAACGATTATCCGGACTTATGAAAATTAAATCCCTTGTTTTTACAAGAAAAGCAGCAGACTGACGGCCATGACCGCCATGCCGGAGATCAGACCGTAGATAGAAAGATGGTGCTCGCCGTATTCCCGGGCAGCAGGCAGCAGCTCATCAAAGGAAATGAAAACCATGATTCCGGCGACCCCCGCGAAAATTACGCCGAAGATGACGTCGTTCATAAAGGGCATCAGTACCAGCCAGCCCACCAGAGCGCCTACAGGCTCTGCCAGTCCGGAAAGAAACGAGTAGCGGAAGGCTTTGATTCTCGAACCGGTAGCGTGATAGATGGGCACGGAAACCGCGATCCCCTCCGGGATATTGTGGATGGCGATGGCGCAGACAATGGGGATTGCCACACCGGGATCCTGCAGGGCTGAGACAAAGGTAGCGAGCCCTTCCGGAAAATTGTGAAGGGCGATGGCAAAGGCGGTGAATACTCCCATGCGCATAAGGTTTTTCGGCTTTCTGTTTTCCTCTTCCACCGACTTTACCTCATGGGGATTTTGTTCGGAAGGGATCAGCTTGTCAATGAGGGCGATGAGCAGCATTCCGCCGAAAAAAGACAGGACGGTAATCCAGTTCCCCATTTTTTCTCCCAGATCGGAAGTCAGAGAATCCTGGGCTTTTACAAAAATTTCGATCATGGAAACGTATACCATGACACCTGCGGAAAATCCCAGACTGACGGAAAGAAATTTTCGGTTTGTATGTTTGGTTAAAAACGCGATACCGCTTCCGATTCCTGTGCTGAGTCCGGCCAGCAAGGTCAGAAGAAAGGCGAGCAAAATCGAATTCATAGTAATCCTCCTTTTAGGTAGTTAGATATAACTAACTATATGTATACCATATCATTGTCCGGAACTGCTGTCAATGTATGACAGGCAGGATTACCTGTTCAAAATATCCGGCCAGCTCCTCCGGCGATTGTTTTAAATCCTGCCGCACCCACCATTCGACCATTCCGATAAAGCTGCAGGTAATATGATTGATCAGAAATTCTTCCGGAATGGTCCCGCTGCTTTGGCCCAGTTCCGCAAGCAGGTGAGCGGTGACGAATTCGCGCAGGTACTGCTTGAAATAAGATAAAAACAGCTCGCTGCTTTCACAGGAGAGCAGGCTGACGATGTTTTTACGGTTATCTCGCAGGTGATAGAGGATATGCACGATCATAGCTCCGGGATCACCCGCGGAAGCGGAAAAGTCATGGGTATGTTCGCTGGAAAGTGTCTGTGAAAAAACGTGGGTAAACAGATCGGTGCAAAGCTCTTTCAGCAGTTCGTCCCTGGTTTCGAAATGGGCGTAAAAGGTGCTTCTTCCGATATTAGCTTCGTTAATGATTTCCTGTACCGTAATTTTCGTATAGCTTTTCTTTGATAACAATTCGGTAAACGCGCGGAATATCGCGTCCCGTGTTTTCTGCTGCCGTCTGTCCATGAGGGTCCTCCTTTTTTCGGACAAATCCGCCGAATTGTTTCGTATTGAACATTCCGGAGGGATTGTTTCTTGCCCGGTTTTCTACAGATCCTTTATAATATTATCGAACAAAATGTTTGATAATATACAAATTGTATTCTATTTTAGAAAAAATCGCAAGAGGGAGGACCGGTATATGCTGAAAAGAATCAGTGATTTTTTTGCGGGAGTGAAAATGACGGCAGTGTCGGGAGTCTGCCTGGCGGCAAGTCTTGTGATGCTGCTGGCGGACGTTAATCCGATTTTGGATCCCGCCTGGATTACGGTGGTGCTGTCCGGATACCCTCTGCTGTATCTGGCTCTGACCCGTTTGTTTTTCGAAAAATGGATTTCGTCAGCGCTGTTGATCTCTATGGCCATGGTAGCGTCCCTGAGCATTGGAGAACTTTTTGCGGCGGGGGAAGTCGCGTTTATTATGGCAATCGGCGCGATTTTGGAGGATAGGACTGTAGCACGGGCGAAAAAGGGGCTGTCACAGCTGATTGCCCTGGCGCCCCAGGAAGGACGCCGTCTGACAGCGGAGAACGGAGTGGTTCGGGAAGAGAAGATCCCCGCGGAGCAGATTCAGGAAGGGGATCTATTGCGAATTCTTCCCGGCGAAAAAATCCCGGTTGACGGTGTAATTGTGGAAGGGCAGACCTCTGTTGATCAGTCAGTCATGACGGGTGAATCCCTGCCGGCAGATAAAGAAGCGGGAGATGAGGTCTACTGCGGAACCCTCAACTGTTTTGGCGCTGTCGACATCCGGGCGACCAAAGTGGGGGCGGACTCGTCCCTGCAAAAGCTGATACGGCTGGTAGAGGAAGCGGAGGAAAAGAAGGCTCCGGTTCAGCGAACCGCGGACAAATGGTCTGTGTGGCTGGTGCCCATCGCTTTGTTTATCGCGGTGGCGGCGGCTGTTATCAACTGGCTGCTGGGAGTCGATTTGACGGCTGCTCTGACCCGGGGCGTGACGGTACTGGTGGTGTTCTGCCCCTGTGCCCTGGCTCTGGCAACGCCGGTTTCGGTCATGGCGGCCATCGGTCAGGCGGCAAAACACGGTGTGATTATCAAATCCGGTGAGGCGCTGGAGAAGATGGGCAAGGTGGACACCATTGCCTTTGACAAGACGGGAACGCTGACCTTTGGCGCGCCAAAAGTCAGTGATGTTATTGTTCTGGAGCCGCATGGGGATGATAGGAATCGGGAGCGTCTGCTGGAACTGGCGGCCGCGGTGGAATCCAGGAGTGAACATCCCCTCGGAAAAGCGATTGTCGCCTTTGCTGCCGAATCGGGGGTGGCCTGTCAGAATCTGCCGCGGGCAGAGACGTTTCATATGGTTCCGGGAAAGGGCGTCCGGGCGGAAGTGGCCGGAAAAAATGTGTTCTGCGGCAGCAGCCGGTATCTGAAGGAAAACGGAATCGCGCTGAATGAATTGGCGGAAAAACAACTGGCAAAGCTTCAGCGGCAGGGGAAGGCCTGCATCCTCATTGGGGAAGAGGGCGTCTGTATAGGACTGATCGGACTGTCAGATACCCTTCGGCCGGACGCGAAGGCTATGATACAGAAGCTTTCAGAGCTGGGAGCCGGAACCTGTCTGCTGACAGGAGACAGCCAGCGGACCGCCTGTTACCTGGCGGAGCAGGCGGGGATCTCCAATATTCGCGCGCAGCTGCTTCCGGGAGACAAGGCAGCGGAAATTACGCGGCTGCAGGCGGAAGGAAAGATGGTCTGCATGATCGGAGACGGAGTGAACGATGCGCCGGCTCTGAAAACCGCTTATGTAGGGGCCGCAATGGGAAGCATGGGAAGTGACATCGCGGTGGAGGCGGCGGACATCGCGCTTGTGAGCGAAGAACTGTCGAGAATTCCGTATCTCACCCGTCTTTCCCGATCTGCCCTGAATACGATAAGAGGGAACATCGCGGCTTCCATGTGCATTAACGCCATCGCGGTCGGATTGTCGGTGCTGGGGCTGCTGAATCCGGTGACCGGAGCCCTGGTTCATAACGCCGGTTCCGTGCTGGTGGTGCTGAACGGAGCGCTTTTGTACGATCGGAACTTTGAGGAATGAGGCGCTGCCGGCTGCTAATAGCGGCAGGTGCACACCGTTGCTGAATTTACTTGAATTGCGTATACCCGCTACAGGTAAACCGTTTTTACAACTCCTTTTCCATCGACGATGTTTACTTTGATAAAAAGGAAGATCCGTTACGATCTCCAGTTTTCCTTCAGAAGTTTTTACCGAAACAATCTGCTCCGGAGAAGATAGATTCTGATATTCAAGACCTTTATAAACTCCCAATATACATACCAGCCAGCAGAGCAGGATCAGAACTTTCAGCACACGTATTTTTCTGGTTTGGGATTTTCGTATTCGTGTATCGTTTGCGATTTCCTGCACAATATCACTCTCCTCTCTCAGTAAGGTATCCAGCGAAAGATCCAATGCGTCAGATATGGAAACGATCAGTTGAATGTCCGGATAATTCCTGCCCGTTTCCCTTAGTTAAAGATATTGTTGGGTATCTCAAGATGTGTCATTCGATT
>JAHZHL010000024.1 GCA_019420305.1 Bacillota bacterium
GCATGAAGAAAGGGCTGTGCACTAACGCTTATTTCTCGTTAACGCGACAGCCCCAGGCATAAACATCTTTCACTTTGGTCCGCATCTTTTCATCCACCACAATCGCTCCGCTCTGATTCTCCGGAAGGATTCTTCCGTTTTCCCAAATCCCGGCGCAGACGATCACTGCCTGAGCTTTCAGGATTTCTCCCGACTCCAGTTTTATGCCGCTCACGCTCCCGTCTCCCAGAATTTCCGAAATCTCCGCGGAGACACGTACCCGGATTCCCTTCTTTTCAACTGCCTCCGCGAGAAGTCCTCCGGCCTTCGGATCCAGCTGAGAAGCCATAAGAAACGGCGCGCTGTCCACGATAGTCAGATTCATTCCTGATCCGGAAAGCTCCGCGACTGTCTCCATTCCCAGGATTCCCCCTCCGGCGATCACAATATCCCGCGCCTGACTTTCACGCAGATATGTTCGCATTTTATCCACTGCTTCCACTTTGTGGATCGTAAAGACTCCCTGCTTTTCCGTTCCGCGGATATCGGGAATCGCAGGCTCCGCGCCGGTAGCGATAATCAATTTGTCATAGCGCCTGTCTGTTCCGTCCGAAAGGAAAACTTGCTTTTTGTTCGGATCGATCCGCTCCGCGGCTGCGAGGAGTGTCACGTCGATCTGCTGTTTCTCATATCAATCCCTCGGACGCAGCATCATATTTTTATGGGAGATTTCGTTTAAAACGCCCTTTGTCAGCATCTGCCGGTTGTAGCCCGGCAGGGGTTCATCTCCGATTATCTCGATTGTACAGGTCCGATCCCGTTTGCGCAGCTCCTCCGCGGCGGTTGTCCCGGCGGCTCCATTTCCGATAATTACAAAGCGGCGGTTCGTTTCGATCCGGTTCATGTGTTCTTCCGCAGGCATTTCTAAAATCGGCAGCACTTCTCCTGCCAAAATACATTTTCCAAAATGTTCACCCAGGAATTCCGCCCTTTCCAGTTCTTCAGGCTGGGGCTGAAATCTTACGGAAAAGTCCTCTTTCAGAACTCGCATCTGCAGCTGCTCCATACGCTGCAGCATATTGGAAACTCCTTTGGGCTGATAAGAAAAGGAGCCGAACGCCATTCCCAGTTTGCCTCTGCAGTATGCCGGAGACAATTCCGCGGTCAGAAGCCGCATGCTTTTTTCGCAGTCCTCCTGATTTGTCGGGACGCCCATGGCAATCCCGTCTGCCCTATACAGCAGATCCTTCAGATTCTCCGGCGATTCCGCAAGAGAAATCAAACTTACTTCAATACCCCGGTTTTTTTCAATTCCCTTCGCAACCCGCTTTGCCAGCTGCTTCGTGCATCCGAAATCAGATCGGTAAAGTACTACCGCCTGTTTGGTTCCGGTCTCCGTGTTTCGTTCTTCTATCCATTCCTGATACTCGGACACCGCGGTTCGCAAAGAAAGTGCCCTTCCCCTTTCCGGCCGGATCGTCTCCGCGTCCAGCTGCCGGATCCGCTCGACGGCTTTTTTGACCTGTTCCCGGAAAAGCGCAAGTTCTTCCAGATACATGGTTCTCCGGCTGCCGCCTTTTTCGCTGAATGTCTGCCCTGAAAAAACTGTTTTTTCTTCCGGGATATAAGTGTAAAGGCTGTCGATCCACTGCCAGTTGGGCATTTGAAGGAATTTATAGGTCTTTCTCCAGGTTCGGTTCTGATGCCTGCTCCATGTTATGTTGGGAACAGAAACAAAATGAAGCGTTACATCTCCCAGATCCAAGCGGTCTCCATCCCGGATCATTCTCTTCTGAAAGGTTCTCCCTAAAAATTCCTGTGTAAAGTTCAAAGTCACTTTGGTACCTATTATCTGAATATCCGGATTAAGGTCCAGAATGTTCCGCATTCCTTCCATCCGATCCGGACTGCACCGGTTCAGAATCAGAAAGTCCGTATCCCGCAGAAAGTCATCGCTGACTTTTCCTCCATCCAGAACAGCTGTATATCTGCTGCCTCTTACTTTATAGATATTAAAACCTGTACCCGCCTCTCTCTCGCATAGAACAGGACCTTTGCCATTCGATCTTTCCATAATACGTTACCTCGTTTCTGTCCGCTCTTCTTTGGTGGCTTTCTGCCTGTAATATACAGGATTTCAAGCGCGGCTGTCAAGTTACCAACCCCGAGTTGGCGGTGTCAAGTTGTTGTGGAGTTTTTGGTTGACAGATCCAAAATGATTATCA
>JAHZHL010000025.1 GCA_019420305.1 Bacillota bacterium
TAGAAAAAGTCCAATCTCTTTCGCTCGAGATTGGACTTTTGTCTACAGTCTGAGATGCGGCGGATTTTCCGCCGCATCTTTTATATTATCGGTTCTTTCTCATTCTTCCATACAGGAGCGCCGCTAATACCGCCGCTGATACCAAAAGGAGAATTCCCCAGATCGCCAGTGTGAAGGAATCGCCAGTAGCCGGAGCCGGCTCCGCCGCTTCTCTGCTTTCTTCAACGAACCGGTCTGTCCTTTTCCCGTTTTCTTTGGGGTCCGCCTGCACAGGGCTCCAGTTGGCGGTATAGTGTCTATCGCCGCCCGTTCCCTTTGAAACAGTCACCGTCTTTTCCGGCGTTTCTCCATTCGAACCGGTCCAGCCTAAGAAGAGATATCCCTCTTTGCTCGGATTGTTAAGCGTGAAATCCTCGGTTTCGGTCGTATAAACATGTGGGTTTTCTTCCTCCAGCGTTCCTCCCGCCAGCTCATAGGTAATCGAATACTGAATCGGATTCCACAGCGCTTTGAACGTCTCATCTTCCGTCACCTTGCACGCGTAACCCGGATTATGCTTGTGCCCGTAGGCATCTTCCCACCATTCGAAGGTATAATATTCCCTTGAAGGCGCGTCCGGGAGGGTGATAAAGCTGTCGTATTCCGCCTGTTTGATGACCGCCGCTGTCGTGCCATCCTCCCAGGTTCCTCCGTTCGGATCAAAGGTGAAGGTCTTAATCTCCGGTTTCCAGTTGGCCGTATAGGAGCGGTCGCCGTGGGAGCCTTTCGGAATGGTCACCGCCTTTTCCGGCACCGTACCGTTCGATCCGGTCCATCCCAGGAAGATATAACCCGTTCGCTGCGGCTCTTTGAGCGTGAAGCTTTCTGTGCCAACGGTATACACTTCCGGGTTTTCTCCCAGCATCGTCCCTCCCGCGAGATCGTATGTAATGGCGTATTCTTCCATCTCCCACTGCGCGTACAGTCTAAGAATGGCCTCATCTTCCGCCTTGTCTGAAATAAATTCGGCTCCATCCGGATAAAAGATGCCGCTGCCGTCCGGCTCTGTATTCCAGCCGACAAATCGCCAGTAATCCCGCGTAAATTCACATTTTTTCAGTGTTGTCCTGCTTTCATAGAAGGTTTCCTGCTGTATCATCGACCCTTCGCCGCCGTTGGAATCGAATTGAATAAACGTTCTGACCGGATTCCACTGTCCATATAAATCAAGTACCTTTCCGTTTTCCGTCGTGAGATTTTTAACCTTTTCGGAATCTGCATAATCACAGCCGCTTTCCCACTTTTGCTCTTCCGTCCACCCCGCGAATTGGTATCCGCGCCGCTCAAACTGATTGGCGATCAGCATCTCCTCCTGATCATAGACCATATCCTGCGTAACCGTCCGGTCGGTTTCCCCGTCATTGGCGTGGAACACGATCTGATAGTGGTTCGCGGCAGAGTGAGCCTGGAGTTTCACCGGTCCCGTAACGGTAATGGTCTGATTCAGCTTCGTCCTATCGTCCTTTTCAAAGCCAGGCTCGCTCCCGACTGCGGTGTAGCCTTCAAAATGGTAGCCGGGTTTCACGTCTGTTTCAATCGCTATTTGCTCCCCGATTAGAATCTTCTCCGCTCTGAGCTGTCCCTCGCTGCCGATCCACGAATCCGCGTGGGCGTCCCCGGATATCGTAACCGTACAAAAATCAAAATTATACGTGTTCTCATTTTGCTCTACCTCGATCGTCCTGCCCTTCGCATCGTAGCCTGTTTCGGGATCAAACAGAACCTCATACGTGTCTGATGGTACAGCCGTGTTCTCTTTAATTGCGTAGATGCCGCTCTCTCCTTCAAATGCATCCTGGTATTCCACTGTACCATTCAAAGCTTTCAGTTTAATCTCATCCGCATCGAGGTCTACCATTGCACCGTCGTTGGTAACCACAATCACCGCGCCGTTCGCCTCCCGCCAGTTGGCAGTGAGGATGTGCCCTTGTAATTCCCCAGTCTCTTTATTGACCGTACAGAGATTGGTTACCATAGCCTTATCCGAGTAATGGCTTCCAAGCCCCCCTTTTCTGGACCAGTGCGTAAAAATGGAATTCTCCTTTGTAAAATTACAGGGATCCAGGGTCTCCGACGTATCGTATTCCATCTCCTGTGTCATTGTTTCCCCGATCGCCTCCTCTCCCGACTCGAAGGTAACCTTATACGTCTTCGGCTCCCACTGGGCGTAGAGAGTGATGTGCTCTTTCAGACCGTATCCAAAGTCTTTCTCTGGCACAGTTGCTTTATCCGCATAGAAATTTCCGCTGCCGTCCGGCTCCGTATTCCATCCTTTGAATTCCCATCCGGTCAGCGTATAGCTGTTTTTCGGAAGGATAATCCCTTCAGATAGGGTTACTTCCTTCTCTTGCATCATATTCTCAACATCGTAAGACGCGTTTCCCGGTTTATTCTTATCGAAATGAATATAATATTTGTCATACGCCCATACCGCGTAAAGCGTCGTATCCCGTTCCACAGTGATCGGTTCTTCTGGTAGGTACTCACTTTTCGACGGATTTGGTTCTGTGGACCATCCGCGAAAGAAACGCCCTGTTTTTGTTGGTCTGACCCCCGGAATTTTCGCTGTTTTCTGATCGGGGTACGCATAGATCGCGTCCGGCATACCCACTGCCGGCGATCCGCTGGTATCCGAATCGACAAAGGAAATCGTATAACGCGTCATGTCAATCGCAACATACAGATGCTCCTGAATCAGCTTATCATTATCATCATACCCTTTTTCCTCAAACTCCTCGGTTGTCTGGTAGGTATGGCCGGTTTCGTCCTTCGCCGAAACGGTGATCGTATGCGTTCCGGCAGGCAGGTAGATTACAGCCTTTCCTTCCGCGTCTGTTTTTCCGCTCTTTATGGAGTCAAACTGTTTGTCATCAATTTTGTAGGAAACCTCCGCGTCTTTCAGTGGCCTTTGATTCTGATCCGTTACATGAACGAACAGCCGGTATCCCCAATGGGGGCAGGTCGTGGCCGCGGAGTCATTGTAGGTCCCGGAATAGTAAAACGGCGTGATCGGGATGGTCGGTCTAAAATTTCCGGAAATGCCTTTGTTGAAAACCCCCGCGTTGACGCTGATGCTGTAGCCCAGCATTTTGTAGCTGAGATCTCCGTCAATACATTGAAAATCCTTGCACGCGTGATATTTCCTTTTTTCATCGAAGTAATGCCCGCTGGTCAGCTTTCCGGAAACTTCCAATCCAGTTTCCAGTTCCGCGCTGACCGAGAAGACCTTAAAGCAGGAAAGGGAAAGCCCGCTCGCGAACCCGACGAACACCGACCCCTGGATAGAAAATCCTCTAAAATCGGTTTTCGGCATGGTCGATTTGTTGTTTACGAAAAGATTCAGTCCGGTCAGGCCCATCCTGCCTCCGATCTCGATCCCGGTACATATGCTGATATCAAATCGGATTCCGCCGGTCGCGGTGCCGGAAATTCGAAAGCTGGTGTTATACTCAAGGTTTACAACCCCGGTCACGATGATGGGAATCGTTAGAATGGGAAAGTCTTTCGTCACGGTAGGAAGATCCACATTGAGTTCGGTATCCGGGCAGTGGAGATCGTTGACGATCGAAAAGGCGAATTCCGCTCTGGTCCAGCTGAAATTCCCTGTCAGGGAGACAGTCAGGGTTCCCTTCATATTCATAGACAGTGTTCCCCAGGTTCCCAAAGGAATGCTGTCAAGCGGGACGTTGTATTCCTGCGACGCGTTTAAGTTGATCGCGGTCAAAAAGGAACGCAGGGCCTCCACATCCGGTTCTTTGTTTTCATCAAGGCTGTCATGAACCTCTCCGCGGAGAACCGCGCTGTCGGACGCGGCATCGACATTTACGCTGTCCACACTGAACATATAGTAGCCTGTTGTTGGATCGCCCTCCGCGTTTGTAGTCTCATCGATCAGAAAGACCGGCGCGTCCTTTTTCAAATTTCTAAGCTGCTCGGAAAGTTTGCTGTCGATATGATTCAGACTGCAGACAGAATCTCCGCTGTTGGCAGGTATAAAGTCAATCTCCACGCCGGATCCGCCTTCCGCGCCCTCCGACGCGCCGGCGCCTTCTTCGATGCGCAGAACATCATCGGCAAGAATCATAAAGCTGCCCTTATCCGCGCCGGAATTGACTGCCAGCTCGACCAGACGATCTCCTTTATGACGGTAGTCGTCCGCTGTCTTTTCACTGACCTCCCGGATCTTTTCGGAATACGCGTTCGACAAATACGGATCCGCTGTATTTGTTTCGGAAGCATCCTGCAGCAGCACTTCCAGGATAAAATATTCCGGCATATCCGCATCGAAGGTCAGATTGGTCGTAACCGGAGCATCAAGAGAAGGAGATACGGATACGCTCTTCTGATAAACCGGGCGTTCGTCGTCAAACGTGCCTTCATAGCCATCCTCATAAAAATTCACCTGCATCTGCCGGGCGTCTCCATACCAGGTGATCGCGCCGGTGTTCGCGTCCGGATCGATCTCAACACTGACGAACCCCGCAGTCGCTTCACCCTCAGCGGACGCGGCCGATGCCGATACGTTTCCGGTCACGTTCGCCCCGCTTTCCGATGCGGCTTCCGCCCTTGCCGCGCCGATATTTGGAAAAATCGAAAGGGTTAACGCCGCGATTAAAGCGATCGCAATGATTCTCTTTGCACAATTCCTCATATCTTCCCCTCCAAAAGAGCTGTAATTTCAAACATTGTTTCAGTTTTATTTTATCAAAAACAGGTTTGGCTGGCATCACCCGTTGCAAAGGGTGAAATGGGTTAGTAGCCTCCTTCATTTTTCCATCAAAAAACGCCCGAATCGGGTAAATTCCCGCATGGGCGTCCTGTTCGCGCTAATTCCTTTTTTGTTCGGCGCTGCGAACGATTATATCACCTTTATTTTTGAAGATCGAGTAGGGGCTACAGGTTAGCCCCTACTCGATTTAACGGTGATTGGTTTGCTTTCTTCTGTAAAGGACCGTGCCGGTCAGGGCTATACCGGCTGCCAGCATAATCGCGATCCAAAGGGCGATATTACTGTCATCGCCGGTCCGAGGGCTGTCTGTTGTCCCAGTGTTCGGATTGTCTTTATCGCCGGTCTGGTCGCTGTCGGTTGGGGTATCGGTATCTGATGGTGTTCCCGTTGCAGGAATTTCTACCGCCGCTTTTTCATAACCGCAGACGGTGCATTCCTCATGCTTTGAGCCTGTCTCATCTGCTGTGGCTTCTTTGTCCGTCACCCATTTGTAAGTATGGGCGGATTCATTCATTTTATCTCCACAATATACGCATTCGTTCCAATGTCCGGTTCCATCCGATTTCCATTCCGCCCCTGCCTTATGACCGGTCGCCGGGACGGCCGTGATATTGCCTTTGGCGTCGCAGCGTTCACAGTGCTGGTATTTGCTCCCATCTGTTGTACAGGTGGCCGCCGTATCGATTGTCCAATCGGAACTATACTTGTGACCGCCGTAGTAATCCTCACAGATATTGGCCAATACCTCATTCGTGCTGCCGCCTTCCACACCGGATGAAATGGTGCCTGTGCCGGCTGCGGTCAAACCGCTGTTTTTCTCGCTGTCAAAGGAGCAGCCTGCAAATGTGCCTCCCACATAATTGCCGACAAAGCCTCCGGCTTTATAATCCGAAGAGGCGGAAACTACATCTCCCGCCGCATGACTGCTGCTGACCTCGGCATTATCGCTTTGCCCGATAAATCCTCCGACATTCGGCTCCCAGCCATCGACAGTGCTGGTAATATCTCCGAAAGCAACGCAGTTATCGAATTTCCCGTACTCCGCATAACCGGCAAAGCCGCCAAGTCTCCAGTCAGAGCCTGTAATATCCACATCGGCGGCACAATGCTTATAAACAGACTGAGTAGCATCTGAATCTGAAAAGTCTGTTGCAGTGGTATATCCGACAAAACCTCCCAGCGCCCATGTGCCGGAAACTGTTCCCGAGGCTTCACAATTTTCAAAGACAGAGTCACCGCTGTTGCCTATGAATCCGCCGCTGTTGCTGGCTCCTGTGACAGAAATATTTTCAGCTTTACAGTCGGTTGCTTTTACCCCGTCGCCGTATCCGATCATTCCGCCGACGCTGTTAAATCCATCGGTGCTTTCTATCTCAACATCACCGGAAACGGTTATGTTTTCAAATACGATCTGCTGCCCCGGATTTGCCGAAGCATATCCTGCAAAAATGCCTGCTCTTAATTCCATAAGTCCATCTTCATCGGCATAGATGCTGGCATCTGAAATGATCAGATTTTTCGCGCCTACGGTACCTCCGTTGACATTTCGGATGTCTCCAAAGAAACCGGCGGCATTTTTATCCGTTCTTTCATCCACAATAAGACCGCTGATCGTCTTATTATTCCCATCGATAAATCCCTCAAACCAGTTGCCTGTAGTCGCTCCGCTTAATACCCATTTATAAATGCCTATAGGAATCCAGCGGTGACTGCTCAGATCGATGTTTTCGGTAAGCTCAAAAAACGTTCCCTGGTAGTGGTTTCCTTCGCTTACATCTTTTGAGAGCTTGGCTAACTGCTCCGCGGTAGCAATCTGATAAGGATCTGTCTCCGTACCTGTGCCGCCTGCAAAGTCTGCCGCGGCATAGTCCGTCCATGCGGTGTCAGGAACATTGTCCGCTGCAAAAACAGCAGTTGGGGCCATACAGAAAACCATGCAGACTGCCAGCAGTACACCCCAAAATTTACGTTTTGTTTTCATGTCTTTAAATCCTTTCGTTAAATATTTTTGCTTATACCTGAACGCGAAAAGGCGTATTCCACCCGCGGTAAATCGGGCAGAATACGCCTTCTATTTTGTACAGCTTTCAGCTTGACAGGGACAATGGGCAAAGTTATGCTATATTTGCTTGCTTGCTTGCTTGCTTGCTTGCTTGCTTGCTTGCTTGCTTGCTTGCTTGCTTGCTTGCTTGCTACCAGTGCGCCGATTGCCGTCATTTTTGCCGAACTCCTTTCTGAATATATATATAAATTTAGCATAAACCCGACTGATTTTCAATCTTTTCGCGGTATTTTGAGGGAACAGTTTATTACGAAAAGTAAAGGAGACTGTATGGACATTTCGATCATCTGTAAACTAGTCGGGCCGCCAGGTTAGTGAAGGCCTTTCTGGAAATTCAAATATAGGTTCTGTTTTCAGAGAGCATAAGGAAATCGGAAAAGATAAGAAAAACAGGGTATTTTCGCGCGGATGATTGTATTCACTATAGAGAGTGGGTATAATGGAATTAATAACTGCAGCAGAAAGAAACGTGTATTCTGAACAGGAGGTGCATTGCTGTGCGGAAACCGGTGAAAGTATACAGAGAGCAGTACTCCCATCTTCCGGGGAGATTTGTGAAAAAAATAGATCAAGATTTGAAGCGTGTACTTGATGCGGAACTCCCTGGCCTGAAAAAGGTTTTTCTGTTTGGAAGCTGCGCAAGAGGTGAGGTAAGAAGCACTAGTGATGTGGATTTGTTGATCCTTACACAGCATAGATTGACAGAGCGGGCGCGTGCATCGGAACTTCGCTGGACTCTGGATGAAGCGGTAAGCGGAGTACGGACCGATGTGGTTTATATGAATATGGAGTCTGCTGAAGATCAATCCGTTTTTCATACTGTGCTGAACCGCGATAAAAAACTGATCCTGGAGGTGATAGAATGATTCGAAACTCGTATCTGTCCATTGCCGAAAATGACTTGGATTATTTGGAATCAGTCCTTCATACGGGCAGCACTTTCTATAATCAACTGGCAGTACAGTGCCAGCAAGTAGCAGAAAAGTTTTTAAAGGGGTATCTGGACAATCGATGCCAGATATCCGGGAGATGATTTTTATACTGTAACAAAAGAAGAATTCGACAAGTGTCTTGCGATTATGTATGATACTGTGAAAAAATTAAGAAGCCTAGAATAGGGTGGTGATTGTATTCACCACAGAGAGCAGGTATAATAGGGGAAAGGAGGAAGCTCAAATGAAAAAAATACTGCGCTTGCAGAGCGCTCTTTTGAAAGAAATTGACAAGTATGAAAAACTGGTGACGGAACGTTCCCACTTTATTGACTGGGAACGGGTACATATTGTGAGCTGCGCGAAGCTGGGTTATCTCATGGCTGAAAAACGAGGCGTAGATCCGATTTTGGCCTCTTGCGCCTGCGCGGTTCATGATTATGGGCGAATTATTACGGGAAAGCAAGAGAACCACGCGGAAGCCGGATACGAGCCGGCTATGGAATTTCTGCGCGGAACCGGTCTTTTTGAAGAGGAGGAAATTCAGCAAATCGGAATTGCTGTAAAGAATCACAGTAAAAAAGCGGAAATCGGGAGTCCTTTGGAAGAAATCGTAAAGGATGCGGATGTCCTGGATTTTTATCAATATGGATATGGCTTCGCAAGGGAAGAACAGAAAGTCAGGCTGGAGAAGCTGCTTGGAAGAAGTGTATAAATGGGGGGAGCTATGATGAATCAACAGAATGTAATAAGCGAGAAATATATTGAAACGATTTGCGGATCAGGGTTGCTGTGTATGATCCCTGAGGAAAAGAAGGAGGAGGCGATCCGGGAGCTTAAAATCCGTGTAAAAGTATATGAAGAGGAAGAACTGATTGTGCTGGAAGGGGAGAAGGTAAATGAAATTGCGATTCTCCATTCGGGTACGGTGCGGGGTGAAAAGTTTCATATGGAAGGCGCGGTGGATCTGATGTATATCTACCAGCCCGGAGAAGTGTTTGGCGCAGAAGCGTCGGTATCGCGGCTTGGAACTTCGCCGCTGACCTATATGGCAAATGAGGCGGCGGAGGTGATTTTCATTGATTTCCCGAGTGTTATGCGGACGGAATATGCGGCGGAATTCGCGCAGGCGCTGCTGCGGATTCTCGCGGATGATAATATTAAAAAACTGTATAAGATTGAAGTGCTTTCAAAAAGGGGACTCCGTGATCGAGCGATGACCTATCTGCGGCTGATTCACAAGAAGTCCGGGAATACTGAATTTTCCATCAATATGGATCGGGAACAATTCGCCCAATATCTGTGCGTTAACCGGAGCGCTTTGTCATATGAGCTGAACCAGATGAAAAGAGATGGAATTGTGGATTTTAAGAAAGATCGTTTTCGGATTATAGAAAATCCGGAATCGGAGGAAGTAAAAAAATCTTGAAAAAATTTAAAAAAGTTGGCAAACAAACTGAAAGAACAAAAAAGATATGTTATAGTAAAGCCATGGTAGTTAAGAACCATGACTTTTCTTCAAAACATTATAATAATAATTTGCCCGGAAAACAGCGATGAATGCTTTCATCGCTGTTTTCTATTTCGCATAGGCAGACGCCGCGCCGCATATACTAATAATTCCAGGAGGATATGTATGAGAGTGGCACATAAAACAGTGTGGATTTTTCTTTTCCTTTTCCTTTTCCTTCTCCTTCTTGCGACGCCGGTAAAGAGCTTTGCAGGTGAGTATGACGGCGGACAGATTATCCTGTCCTGGTCCGCGGATAATCGCCATACCCAGACGATTACATGGCATAGTAACGTCGGCAAGGAAGGATATATCCGGTATAGAAAAAGTGAGGCTCCGGAAGCGAAAACGCAGCAGATAAAAGCTGAAATTACAGATGTCTGTAATACAGGGTATTATCGATATGAGGCAGTTCTGAAAGGGCTGAGCCAGAACACATCCTATGATTACCGGATCGGAGACGGAGAGGCGTGGAGCAGAACGCGTACCTTTACGACTGCGCCAAATCCTGAGGAGACGGAAGAGGGTTCGTTTGAGTTTCTGTATTTAGGGGATGTTCAATATCGCAACCGAAACCGGGACTATCCGGAGTGGGGGCGCACGCTGGAGAACATCAGAGCGCGACACCCGGGAATCACGTTCGCGCTGATTGGCGGGGATATGGTGAACTCCAGCAGAAAGATGCGGGATTGGAATCTTTTTCTGACAAACGCGGCTTCTGTATTTTCTTATATCCCGATGATGCCGGCTATTGGAAATCATGAAACCTCGATAAAGGCGGATCCTTTTTTACAGATGCTCGCGCTGCCGGAAAACGGCCCGCAGGATCTGGAAGAAGAATTTTATTCGTTTAATTATGGAAATTGTCACTTTGTCGTGCTGAACACCTGCTTTCTGTTGGAAAATCGGAAGGCTGCTATGGAGGATGAGTGGGATTTGAAACTTCGGGAGATTAAAAGCTGGCTGAAAGAAGATCTGGTACAGAGTGGGGCAAAATGGAAGATCGCGGTTCTGCATCACCCACCTTATGGAATTTCAGATGGAGATCCGGTTTATGATTTGATCCGGCAGGAATGGGAACCGGCTCTCGAACAGGCAGGTGTGGATCTGGCTCTGTGCGGACATCAGCATATCTATATGAGAACCAGAGAAATCGGCGGGATTACGTATATAATAGGAAATTCAGGAAAGCGGAGAAGCTCGTATTATAATGGAGAAAACGCGCCGGTATACGCCGAAGCGCTGGATGCGACAAACAGCAACTATCAGATTATCCGGGTCAGCGGCGATCAGATTTCGCTTGCGTCCTATGATGAAGAGGGACAGATTATCGATCGCTGGTCAAAAGGAAAATCCGGAAATGAACTTTTGAGGGGACTTGCGGTTGGTCTGATTTTGATACCGGTACTCGCCTCTGCGGTTGTTTGTTCTATAAGAAAAAGACGAGCTCGTCCTTTGGATAAAAAAAGAAAGCATTCGGAATAAGGTACGGGCGCATGCAGGAGGGGATCCCTCCTGCTAAATCTGACCGAACTTTCTGGTTGCGGCCAGGTAACGGGCCAATGCGCCCATATTTGCGTAATAGTAAGAGAAACGATCAACTTTTTTTACCTGGATTAGGCTTGAATCGATCAGTTTTTTCAGGTGTTGGGAAACCGTAGCCTGTGAGTAGTCAAAAGCAGCGACTACGTCCTTGTTGCACACCTCCGTCCGTTCTCTGTTGCACTGCATGATAAAGCGGTAAATATTGATGCGGGCAGGGTGCGCCAGCGCATCAGAAACTTTCGCGATAAGCAGGACTTCTTCGTCCTGCATGCTGTCAGATTCTTTCCTTAGTCTCATCTTGATCCCTCCAAAAAAATACACTGCTCATTTACAATACACTTTTTTGTAGGAATTTGTCAAGAAATTTGGTAAAAAAATGAAAAAGCAATTCTGCTTGTTTCGGAACTATGTTTCTATATGCGGGGTTTCCATGGCATTTCGCACATTTTTCAAGATCTGCTCAGTGGCTCTGAGGAAACACTGTCGGGTTTCCCCTACGTGCTCACTGGTGTAAATCACATTTTCATAATTCAGAATCTCTTTGATATCGTCAAAATTTGTGGTGCTTGCATCGCAGACATAATAGTTATTTTTATACTGCAGCCATTTCTTCAGACTTTCTATTTCATAGCATCTGCCGATGGACGTATTGATCAGAATTTTGTCTTTTCCGAAAAGCTCCAGATTTTTTCCGCCAATTAGGCAAACGTCTCGGTTCAAGTTGATTGAAAGGATATCCACTGTTTGAAAAAGATCCTCCAATTCCAGATATGTTACTCCTAATTTGACCTCTCTGTCCGGTTTCCGTGTACGGCTGTAATAGTAGACGTGCGAATCAAAAAGTTTGAAGGCTTTTGCCACCTTCCCGCCTAAGTTGCCCAGGCCCAGGATGCCCACCTTGATTCCGGACAGATCATGTGGGGCATTTCTGAGCCGGGGACCGCGGATGCCGTGGAGCAGCATGACGGATTGAGCTATCGTATATTCTACAACTCCGTTGTCGCCATGTTCTGCCAGATGGGAAAAAGATATGTTCCGATCCAGCAAAGCGTCAATATCCACTTTGGCAAACTCTTTTCCGTAATAGGAACAGCAGAGGGCTACATGATTTAACTTTGGAAGCTGTCTGATTACATTGGCGGAAATCGTGGTTATATAAGGAACCAGTACGCAGTCGGCATCTTTCATCCGTGTAATCAGTTCTTCTTGTGTTTCCGCTTTGGTGTCATAGAATACAACTTCCCTACCGTAATCCTTTAATTTTTCTTTCCCTTCATCGGTCATTAACAGGGGTTCTACCCCAACGATTTTTTCAAACATAATTCCCTCAACTTTCATCATACGCCTTAAGATCTTCTGCCCAGATCAGTTCACAGCCTGTAGCGGCCTGTACCTCTTCTTTTGTATAATCCGGGTGAAGTTCGGTAACGACAATTCCTTCTCTGGTTACTTTCATCACCGCCATTTCCGTTATAATCAGATCCACGCATTTTTCTGCGGTCAGCGGGAGTGTGCAGCGTTTTAAGATTTTGGGGCTTCCCTTTTGTGTATGGAGCATTACAATAATACATTTTTCTGCTCCGGTCACCAGATCCATGGCGCCTCCCATCCCCGCGACTTTTTTGCCGGGGACGATCCAGTTGGCCAGATCTCCGTTTTCCGCCACCTGCATGGCGCCCAGCACCGTTACGTTGACATGACCGCCTCTTACCAGACCGAAGGCTTCAGCCGTATCAAAATATTTGACTCTGGGAATGGTGGTCACATATACGGCGCCCGCGTTGATAATATCTACGTCAATATTGGAGACGTCCGCCTCTGAGCCGATTCCGGCGAAGCCATTTTCCGAATGAAGCGTTACTTCGATATCTTCCGGTATGTAATCGGCCACCATGACCGGCATTCCAATTCCCAAATTGGCAAAATCACCGTCATGGAGTTCTTTCGCGCATCGTTTCGCGATTCTCTGTTTTAAATCTGCCATGGTTTCTCTCCTTCTACGACCGCGTCTACCAGTACGCCGGATACCTGCCACATGTCCGGATCTACAGTCCCTACAGCCACAACTTTTTCCGCGGCGACGATGGTTTTTACTGACGCGCCGGCCATGAGGCAATTAAAATTTCTTGTGGCTTTGCTGCAGTAATAATTCCCGAAGGTATCGGCGACAGTCGCGCGGATAAGCGAATAATCCGCCCGGATGGGCATTTCGAACAGATAGTTTCTTCCTTCAATTTCAACGACACGTTTTTTTCTGCCCAGTTCATCGGGCTCTGTTTCCATTGGGGTGCCGACACCGGTCGGTGTCAGGACGCCTCCCAGTCCATAGGCGGCGGCTCGTACCTTTTCCGCCAGGGTTCCCTGCGGAACCAGGGTATAGCTTAAGGTACCTTCCGCGAATTGCTCGTTTAGTTTAGGGTTTACGCCAAGATGGGAGGCGATAATGTGATCGACCATGTGGTGTTCCAGCAGCTTTCCGATCCCTCTGGCTGTTTTGGCCGCGAACTGGCCGGGCGGCTGTCCTTTGTCAAGGCCGCCGTCATTTCCGATAACGGTCAGATGCTTCACGCCCTTTTTCACCAGCGCATCCATCAGGATTTCCGGGGAGCCGGTTCCCAGGAATCCGCCTACCATTATGGTCATTCCATCTTTTAACCCCGCGACGGCTTCTTCGGCCGTCATAAGCTTATTCCCCATAAGTTTCTTCCTTTCTGCTCTCTGTTCTTATAGAATTTAAGGCAGCCTGTCACAGCTGCCTTAATCTTTGTCCTTTCGGCTGCGATTGCCGCTTTATAGGCTGTTATGCGATGTCCTCGTGATGATATTGTCCTGTACTTCCGGATCCAGATCAACAAACCGCGCGGAATATCCGGCTACACGAACCATGATGTTCTGATACTCCTTCGGATTCTCCTTGGCTGCCAGCAGGGTTTCCGTATCCATAACATTGATCTGGATATGCTCGCCTCTTTTCGTCATATAAGCGCGGATGACGGTTTCCAAAATATCCAGACCTTTTTCACCTTTGGTCAGTACCGGATCAAATCTTAGATTGAGGAGCATTCCGCTCTGCGGTACCATATGATCCAGATTGGCAACGGAACTTACACAAGCAGTCGGTCCATTGACATCCATGCCATTACTCGGAGAACAGTTATCTGCAGTATCCGCATACGCGTGCCTGCCGTTTGGCGTCGCGCCTAAAAGCCGGCCCAGAACTACATTGTAAGACTGCGTTGCCTCAACCGTTGAGAATCGGCCGTATCTGCCTTCGGCAAAGTGTACACAGTCTTCATTGCACAGATCTACCAGCCAGCGACCGTAGTCGTCAACTTCTTCGATATTATTACCGTACTTCGGCGCTTTGTTAATCAGCATCTGACGGATATCTTCGCAGCCTTCAAAGTCTTTTTCCAACGCGTCCATCAGCTCGTCCATAGTGAGGTACTTTTTGTTGAAGACGCATTCCTGAATTGCCGCGATAGAGTCAACGACATCCGCGATACTTGTAATCGCGCAGGTTGAAATTCGGTGGCTTGCGCCTGCCTGCTGGAGGACTTTTCCCTGTTCGATACAGCCTTCCACGAAGCAGGACGCCGCAATGGTCGGCAGGGCGTAAGCATGGCAGGAAACGACTTTGTTAAAGGCCTCCAGCCATGGCTTTACAAAGAATTTCTGCTGCTTGGAGTAGGCTTCCTTCAGATCATCGACCGACTTCCAGTCTCTGGCGCTGCCGGTGTGCGGGCCGACCTGCTGCTTTGTAATGGGATCGTAGCCGTCATAAAGGGTTAATTCGAAGATCTTGATCGGGTTGAAGTATCCGACATTGGCATTAAAGTCCGTCTTCCCCGGTACGATTGGTTCCACGCAACCGCACACGCAGTAATCCCTGGCTTCTTTCAGCGTGAAGCCTAAAGACAGGTCTGCCGGGATCGCGACATTATCATTGAAGAATGCCGGGTGACTGGAACCGTCTCTTACCACATCCAAAGCCAGCCGGAAGGTATCTTCGTTGATCGCGTCGTGGTAACGGAAGGACATGCAGGGCTCCTTGGTCGGAAGTTCTTTGCAGCATTTTAAAACCAGATTGGTCAGTTCGTTGCAGGCGTCTTTTCCGTTTGGCTTAACACCGCCGATGAACATATGGGACCAGAGTGGCACTCCGGCATAAGCTTGGGATTCATGGGCTCCGCGGAATACCCAGATATCGGCGACCTTGATTTTCAGTTCGTGGATCAGATCCGCCAGTTCATTTTCAGTAACTCCGGCTTCGATGTCCTGTTTATAGAATGGATACATGTACTGATCAAATCTGCCCAGGCAGTGGTCCTGCCCGTTTACTTCCGAGTACAGCGCCAGGTGGGTAAACCATACCATCTGTGTTGCCTGATGGAAGTTCTTTGGCGGGTTCTCCGGAACCACTCGGCAGTTTTCCGCGATAGTCAGAAGTTGTGCTTTCCGTTCTTTGTCCTTGCATTCCGCTGCCTGAGCTTCCGCCAGGTCAGCATATCGGTGGGCAAAACGGATCAGCGCCTCCAGCACAATAATCATGGCCTGCCAGGTCAGCTTGGACTGCATTTTATCCAGGTTCATGTCGCCGATTTCTTCAATCTGCTTTTTGCACCAGTCAATGTAGTAACGGTATCCATGCTTCATGATTCCGTTATAATCCGGCGCGTGAGAGCCGGTAGAGCAGTTTTTGCTGCCAATGGTATAGATGCCCACATCTTCATACAGCTGTTCTTCCGGTGTAATCTGAGAATCGGTAAAATTGCCGAAGGTTTTTCCTTTCCAGCTTTCCACGATCTTTTTCAGCTCTTCCTTCTCACCGGGCATGAACTGATACGGATCCGCGGATCTGGTGTCGATATCATCAATTTCATCATACAGCCAGGCCGTCGTCTCCGGATATACCGGAACAGCGCGCATGCGGGATGCGTGGTTTCCTACGAGAATGGCATCGTCGTCAATATAGATCTTCTTATTGTCGAGAATGTACTCAAAGAAGTGGGCTCTTCTCAGCATCATCGGCTCCATGGTCTGTTTTCTGTAGAATTCTGTCGCAAGTCTGGCGCGATCCAGACATACGGTCGGAGTTGTATTGACCGCTTTGTCATTCAGTCTTTCGATTCTTTTTGACATTAACATAAATAATCCTCCTTACTATTATTCACTAAAACAAAACATTTTTTATTTGCACCTGCCAAAACCTGATTGGCAGCGGTTACTAAAGTTTTCATCGTTTCTTCAGACGGAGGAACGGTACCCTGCAGCAGGTATTCTCTGTTCAGCGCCTTGTACTTGGGTAATCCCAACTCATGGTACTTTAAAAGTTCGTATTCCTTTACAGCGGGTATATCCCTGATAAACGATGCGATTCCTGTGATATTGTCCACTGTGTCCGTATATCCCGGCACCACAGGTGTGCGGACTGTAATCGGTATATCGGCGGCAGCAATCCGTTTCAGATTTTCAAGGATCCGTTCATTCCCTGCGCCTGTAATTTCCGCATGGGCCCGGGAGTCAATACACTTGATATCAAAGAAGACGTAGTCCACATAGTTCAGAACATCTTTGAATTTTTCAAAATCGCCGAATCCGCAGGTTTCGATGGCTACATTAATGCGGCCTTTCTTGCATCTTCTGGCAATCTGAATCAGATACTCCGGCTGCGTGAGAGGTTCACCGCCGGAAAAGGTGACACCTCCTCCGTACATGGAATAAAAAACGCGATCTTTGTCAATTTCTTTGTAGAGTTCTTCGACTTCATATTCCATTCCCGCCAAGTGCCGGGCACCGCTGTAGCAGCAGTCTACACACTGATAACAGTGAATGCACAGGTCTCTTTTTGTCTTGTAGCCGTCTTCTGTCAAAACGATCCCATGCTTTGGGCATATCCGGATACATTTCTCACATCCGATGCATTTTGCCGGCGTCTCCATCAGTTCTTTTTCATAGTTTTGGGACTCGGGATTGGCACACCAGGGGCATCTCAGCGGGCACCCTTTAAAAAATACCAATGTCCGGAGTCCTGCTCCGTCATGAATGGAGCACCTTTGGATATCAAATATCATTTTCTGTCTACCTCCGCCGATTATACGTTTCGTGTGGACTCTTTATTCAGTATCCACGGAAGGGTTCTTTTTCTTCAGCGCCATTCGAATCTCCGTGATGACAACCAGAGCGAAGATGATCAGTCCTACGATGCCCGCGAACGGGTAGAGGAAGTTTACAATCTGGTTAAATGGAATAAAGGATCCGGTAAAAATCCCGATAACCGCCATTGCGATATAGATTACCTTCTGCTGCCAGCTTCCTTCTTTCGCGAAGCGCCTTCCCACTACCCAGGAATACCCGGCAATCGAGGAGTAAATCGCGATGGTGAGAATAATTAATACTACATAGGAGAAGGCGGGAAACATGGCTCTGCATGCAGCAAGGTTGGGAAGCTGCAGCCCACTGTCAATGGTACATAATTTCACCAGTGACAGCAGCACAATGATCCCGCCGACGTAGATTGTTCCGGTAAAGAAGACGCCGGAGGTAATGCTGGAACCGACTACTTCCTTCTTGTTTTTCATCCTTTTCGATAATGCGACAAGGAATGGAAAAGCGGTCAGAAGCGTAATTCCGGTATAGTTAAATGCGGTAACGATCGGGTTGTCGATGCCAAGCATGGTTGCTTTGAGAATTGAACCGTCTGCCAGCAGCTCCGGAACCGCGGCATCCGTTTCTTCGATGGAAGAAAGCGGGTTAATAAGAGCCATAATGGCTACAATTACCATGCACGCGAAAATCAGAATGCCGCAGATGCCCAGAATATCCACCAAACGTTCTAAGCCTAGAATTACAGTGACAAAAACAATAACAGCCATGATGCAGGCGCCGACATAGGGCGAGATTCCCAGATACATATTGAGCGAAGCTCCGCAGCTGGAATAAAGGCCCAGTGCAAAGCCGGCAATCAGAATTGTGCTGAAATAATCGAAAAGTTTGCCCACATATTTTCCGCAGTAGAAGGTGTAGGCTTCTGATGCGACTTCAAACTGTTGTCCCCGTCTGTAGATGATAACGCAGTAAATTCCGATCAGAACAGCTACAAAAATCGGGAGGGTCAATGCCCATTTCGAGCCGTAGGATACAAAGAACTGCAGCGCTTCCTGCCCGGAGGCGGATCCCGCGCCGATCTGGTAGGAGGCGTATGCTCCGCCTACCGATAGCATTGTTATAATACTGGCTTTTGTTTTTATCGGAGTTCCTTTCTTTTCGAGATTATTTTCCATAATTTCACCTTTTTCTTATATCATGTACAATAACGAGTTAAATTTCTGCTGACCAGAGTGAGCACATTGCCGGTCCTCCGCCGACGCAAAGAGAGGCACCACCCAAGATATGGCCTTTCCTTTTCATTTCATAGGCCAATGAGACGATCAGGCGGAGACCGGTACATCCAATGGGATGACCTAATGCGATTCCGGAACCGTTGGTGTTGATTTTATTCAGATCCAGCTCGATACCAAAGCTTTTCTTTAATTCTCTGCCTACACCGAGAAACTGAGCGGCAAAAGCTTCATTTATTTCCCAATAGTCGATATCATCGAAGGAAAGTCCTGCCATATCCAGACATTTTGGAATTGCTTTTGCGGGACCGATGCCCATAATCTCAGGTTCGACTCCCGCGGAGCAGATACTCAGAAGCCTGATCATGGGTTTCAATCCCAATTCGTGCGCCTTTTCCTTTGACATGATTATGGCGGCAGCTGCTCCGTCATTGACACCGGAAGCGTTGGCCGCGGTCACGACCCCACCGTCCTTAAATGCGGGCTTTAATTTTGCCATTTTTTCCAAACTTGCGTCCGGAATCATGTGTTCATCCTTTGCGAAGAGCGCTGTCCCTTTTTTTGTTTTTATTTCTACCGGGACGATCTCCGCTTCAAAGCTGCCATTTTCATTGGCTGCTGTGGCTCTCTGATGACTGAGCAGTGCCAGCTGATCGCACTCTTCTCTGGTAATTCCGTATTTTTCAGCGACGTTTTCCGCGGTCAGCCCCATGTGTCCCGGTACCAGACGGTCAACCAGCGCGTCGGTCAGCATAGCGTCCTCAACTTTTCCCGGCCCCATGCGGTAACCGGATCTGGCCTTGGGAAGCATATAGGGCGCATTGGTCATGCTCTCTACACCGACGACCAGGCTGATATCGGTTTTGCCAAGTTGGATATTGCTGGCCGCGATTTCCATAGCCCGCATAGAAGAAGCGCAGTTTTGGTTGATATTTACCGCTCCGCTCCGGACAGGCAGTCCCGCGCGCATGGCGACCTGTCTTGCGGGGAGTGAACCCTGCATGTGAGGATAAACTTCTCCCATTACGATCTCATCAATCAGTGAGCCGTCAATTCCCGCCCGGGCGATGGCTTCTTTGGATACGAGCGTGGCAAGCTCCACAGCCTGGATGTCTTTCAGGCTTCCCATGAATTTTCCGATAGGGGTTCTGCACGCGCTGACTACGACCGCTTCTTTTGTTTCGATACTCATAATTTCACCTCCTGTTCGTTATCGTTTCTTTAAACCCAGTATTTCGCGCGCTTCATCCGGGGTAGCTGTTTTGTTTCCTGCAGTTGTTACAATGTTAACGGCTCTTGTGACTAACTGGGCGTTGGATTTAGCCAGTTCCGTCGCGCTGTACATGACGTTGTCTTCCATCCCCACTCTTAAATGACCGCCTAGGGCGACTGCTGCCAGCATGATGGGTACATGTCCTTTTCCGATTCCTAGCGCGGACCAAGTGGATCCTTCCGGAATCAGACTTTTTAAATAAACCAGGTTTTCTACAGTAGCGGCGGAACCACCTGCTGCGCCCAGTACGAACTGATAATGAAGCGGAGCCTTTAATACATCTTTTTTTAAGTAGTACAGAGAATTGTAGATCATCCCTGCGTCAAAAATTTCGATTTCCGGTTTGGTCTGGGTTTCCTGCATGAGCAGCCCCAGTTTTTCCAAAAATGCGGGGTGGTTGACGAATACACTGCTGTGCATCCAGTTCATGCTGCCGCAGTCAAAGGATGCCAGATCCGGTTTGAGGCTTTTGATGTGCGCCATGCGGGTTTCATCGGTGGAAACCACGTCGCCGCTGGTTGTCAGGTTGATTACGATATCACATTTTTCTTTGATAAGACCGACGGTTTCCTCAAATTTTTCTTTGCTCATGGTGCCTTTCCCTTCATCGTCTCTCATGTGGAGATGGCAAATAGCGGCGCCTGCCTGGTAACATTCGAAGACATCCTCAGCGATTTCTTTTGGTGTCAGGGGAATGTTGGGGTTGTTTTCCTTTGTGGGCCACGCTCCGGTGGGAGCGACTGTAACAATAGTCTTTTTTACTTCTGCCATAACGCAAAACCTCCTTTCTTACAGATATTTGCTGAATTCTTTCTCTGTCTGTATAAGTGCCAGCTCGAACCGTTCCAACAGAAGATCGATTTCCTTCTGTGTAACTTCAAAACACGGACCCATCAGCGTTCCGTCGCCGCCCTGACCTTTATCAAATTTGCTGGCCGGGTTGATCATCAGGCCGAGGTGCTGGGCGTTCTGGTTCATTGTGCCGGTAAAATTCAAGACCGGATCAAAGTACTCTTTTGTGTCTTTATTCTTGACAAATTCAACGCCAATCATCAACCCTTTTCCTCGGACATCTCCCATGGACCAGTGTTTGTCCGCCATTTCCACAAGCCTGCTTTTCATGTAATCTCCCATTTTAACAACATTGGCGAAGAGATTTTCTTTCTCCATAATTTCCAGGGTTTTGATAACGACTGTGGAAGCGACCGGGTTTCCTGCCCAGGTAAAGCCGGGCGTGAAGTGCTTCTTTTCCTTAATGGGTTCGGCCACCTTTTCTGTTGTGCAGACCGCGCCTACCGGAAAATATCCGCCGCCCAGCGCTTTCGCGAGTACCAGAATATCCGGCTGCACGCCATAGTGATCCAGCGCCCGCATCTTTCCGGTTCTGCCGCTGCCGCACATAACTTCATCGGCGATCAGGAGAACATCATACTTATCGCAGATCTCCCGGATTTTCTGATAGTATCCGTCCGGCGGAGTTATTGCCGCCAGTGTGGTTCCGCCAATCGTTTCACAGATAAACGCGGCAACATTATCCGGTCCCTGACAGAGGATTTCGTTTTCCAACGCCTGCGCGCATTCAAAGCCGCACTTCCCGCACTCTTTCCCATACCAGCACCGATAACAGTAGGGAGGAGGAATATGACCGTCATTTCTCAGATACGGAGTGTAGTCATATCGTCTGGCGATATTGCCGCCCCAGGACAGCGTTTCCATGGAATACCCATGGTATCCCATCCAGCGTCCGATAATTTTGTATTTGGAGGACTTTCCCTGCCACAGCCAGTGGACTCTGGCGATTTTTGCGGCGATCTCTGTAGCCTCTGTGCCGCCGGAAACCATAAAGATCCGATCCATTTTGGATGCTTCCGCCAGCTTGCTGCAGGCCTCCTCCTGAGCGGTTGTAATCGAAACGTAGCGGAGGGAATGCGCCATCTTTTGATACTGTTCGTAGATGGCTTGCGCCATATCCTCACGGGCGTAACTCAGACTGTTGCTGATAGAGCCGGATGATCCATCCAGATACTCCTTACCGTCGACATCATAAAGATATACTCCTTTGCTGTGGGTCAGCCTGGGAAACCTGGTTTCCCAGTCAAAATGCAATACATGATCTTCCATATAAATTTCCTCTCTTTCTTTTTGTGTCACCTGCCTGTCTTTCGGAGAACCTTTCAGACAACCTGTTTCATATCTGCGAAAGAATCTTCGGCAGCCTTAATTGCGAAATGGATATCCTCATCTGTCATAACTGTAGATAGCGCCCATGAACCTCTCGGAGCCACATAAAGCCCGCGGTTTACCAGTTCCAAGTGGAACAATTTGTTCAGCCTTTCATCGGGAGGGATGGACTCCTGGTAATTTTCCGGGGCCTTGAACACAAAATGTACATGCAGCAAGGAACCCCAATGAGTTACAGACGCGGGGATGTGATGTTTTTCGATCGCTGCTTTGATTCCTTCCGCCAGTCGATCTCCCATAGCATTGAGACGGTCTGCGGCAGACTGGTCATACATGTCAAGGGAGGCGATACCGCCGGCCATAACCGGTCGGGCGCCATTAAAGGTACCGCTGTGGGTCAGCCTGGCGTCAAATCCGCCGCTGAAAACCTTCATAATATCTTCCCTGCCTCCTACTGCGCCTACTGGAAGTCCACCGCCGATAATCTTGCCCATTGCGGTCAGATCCGGGAGGATACCTTCGATTTTCTGCGCACCGCCCTCAGATAGTCTCAGGGACTGAACTTCATCGAAAATAAGGAGAACCCCATATTTTTCTGTTAATTCCCGCAGCCCTTTCAGATAACCCGATTTCGGTGTTATGAATCCTGCGGATCCCATAAGAGGCTCAACAATGAGACAGGCGATTTTTCCATGATGCTGTTTCAGGATGCTTTCGACTGCGCCCAGGTCATTGAAAGGCGCAAAGACCACATCTTCACCCACTTTGTGAGGAATTCCGTCGCTGTCAGGAACCGGTTCCGGATGATACGTCATGCCATTGGTCAGGCGGGAAGGAGCGAAATTGTATTCAAAGGCATCGTAAGTACCGTGGTATCCGCCCTCCATTTTAATAACTATATCTCTGCCTGTGATAGCTCTGGCGGCTCGGACAGCAAACATAGCGGCCTCTGTGCCGGAATTGCAGAATCTCACCATATCCACGCCGGGAACTCTGCGGCAAATAACTCCGCCCAGTTCTGCCTGTTCGGGAAGTACGGCTGTTACAGCACTGCCTTTTTCCATTGCTGACATAACCTTTTCCTGAATTTTGGGGTGGGAATGTCCATGCAGCATGGATGTGTAGTTGTTGATAAAATCCTTGAATTTGTTTCCGTCAACATCTTTGAGGATGGTTCCTGCGGCCGATTCTATGTACATCGGGTGGGGATACATATTGACTGCGGAGCGGGTTTCACCTCCCGGCAGAATTTTTTGAGCCTGTTGGTACAGTTCCATTCCCCTGGGTGTTCTGGCGTTGAATTCTTTTGCCATTTCCTCATATCTTGTCGCTATATCCATCAAAAAACTCCTTCTTCATAAATAGTGAAAAGATCTTTTCCTGTGCACACTTTCTATATACGCAACTGTCGTGCCAACACAAAAAACCACGAGTTTCAACGTTTTTACGATGTTGAATTTTTAGGAATGTCAAATATGACATAGAAAATGTTTTTTGTCTGCCATATTTGACATGACTCTGGGATTCTGACCTTAGCACCGCTTTTTCTGAAGAGTTATATGTCATATTTGACATATAACTGAAACCGGAGTATAATGGCGCAATGAAGATTTGAAGAAAATAGAAGATACAGATAATAATTAAATGCGCAATAAAGAGGTGGGACTATGAAGGAACTGTTAGAATGGTTTGAGCAAAACACAGAAAAGGGCCCTGAACGGAAGGTGTCCGGTGAGGATGCGGCTTTGGCGGAATTATTTTCACTGACCTGTTCCAGTCATAATATCCGATATGAGATGATCCTGCTGATTAATTCTTCCGGATTTATCATCAATGCGCTTGGAGATACCCTGCAAAGCATTCCTTTGCTGACAGGCCGAAAGTTGCTGCCGGAAATTTTTGATTCCTGTCCTTTTGAGATGATCCGTATAACAAATTCTCTTGGCTGCACGATTGTTTCGACATATCATCTGGGGGCTCGCAGTATTTTGGAAAGTATCAGCAAATCCATTGAAGATGTTATGCGGATTCTCAATAAAGCGCAGCAGGAAACAAGGCATATATTGAACTGCCTGGATTACCTGAATTCCGCTATTTCTATCTTTGACAAGAACGCGAACCTGTTATATACAAACAGGAATTTTTGCGCGTTGTTTCATATTGACGATCCAGCCAGTGTCCTGGGGATGAATATTGAAGATATTATGAGCAAGTATGGCATTGCTATCAGCGCCCGGGATACAAAAAGCTCACATTTAAAAATGATGGACGTTTTAAAAAGCGGTGAAGAGGAGATCAACCTGGAAAGGCTGTTGGAATCGAAATACAGTCCGAACCCGATTCAGCTTGTAGAAAATGATATCCTGCCTATCTTTGATGAGAAAAAAGAGGTCATAGGGGTTATTGACATTTTTCGTTCCTACCATCAGGAATTCCAGCGAACGAAAAAATTTATTGCCTTATCGGCAATCTATACCTTTAATGATATTATCCACAAAAGCAAGGTTATTGACGAACAGATTGCCCTGGCAAAGAAGATGGCGGTCAGCGGCAGTACCGTGCTGATATCCGGGGAAAGCGGGGTGGGAAAGGAGCTCTTTGCGCAGTCCATTCATAATCACAGCAATAGGCGCAACAATCCTTTTGTAGCTCTGAACTGCGCAAGCTTCCCATCTGAATTGATTGCCAGTGAGTTGTTCGGCTATGAAGCCGGAGCTTTTACGGATGCTTCTAAAAAAGGTCATATGGGAAAATTCGAACTGGCAAACAGCGGGACGCTCTTTCTGGATGAGATTAGTGAGTTGCCCTACGATTCGCAATCCAAGCTGCTGCGGGTGCTGGAAACCTGGGTGATATCACGCCTTGGAGGAACCAAAGAAATTCCTGTGGATGTGCGTCTCATTGCGGCTTCCAATAAAGATCTGAAAAGTATGGTGGAAAAAGGCTTGTTTCGGGAGGATCTTTATTATCGGCTTAATTCCCTGACGTTGCGAATCCCTCCCCTGCGCCAGCGTCCTGATGATATTGCGCTTCTGGCAGACTTTTTTCTGAAACAGTCCGCCCGGCAGAATGCCCATAAACCAAAAAAACTGCGGGCAGACGCTTTGGGGGCGCTCCAGGGGCATGACTGGCCGGGGAATGTAAGAGAATTAAAAAATGTTATGACTGCGATCACCATATTATCAAAAGATGATGTGATTACCGCTGACACCATTAAAAAATACGGATTTTCTAATGGTGTGGTCAATACGCCAATTTATGACGGCCCTTCTGAAGAGAAGATTTCCTCAATTAAGCGCGAGATCTCCCGGCAGTATGCCAAACTCCTGACAGAGTCCCTTCTGTTAGCCAATGGAAACAAGAGGAGAGCCGCAGGGATGATTGGCGTATCAGTGAGAACCTTTTACAGAATGTTAGATAAATATGTGAAGTGATCTGCCGGAGCCTTTACGCTAAAACCAGATTTACATTGGCGGACTCAAATTCCGCGGCCAGTTCCGCGTTAAGATTCCGATCCGTAATGACAAGATCGATGGCGGTAATCGGGCATATGTGGGCGAGAACATCCCGCCCGAACTTGCTGTGATCCACTACCAGAATCACTTCTTTCGCTTTTTCTACCACTTTTTTGCGAACCAGAGCCTCTTCAATATTGTAATCAGACAGTCCCCTCTCCAGCGTCAGACCGCCTCCGCCGATAATGGCCTTGCTGATCTGAAAATTTTCCAGTTCAAACATCGTAAGGGCTCCGGAAACGGACCCTTCCCCATGCCGTACCTTTCCACCGATTACATAGATATCAAAATCCGTGTCCATCAGCTCGTTAACAACATGGATGGAGTTGGTAATTACGGTAAGATTCCGTTTTTCCTTCAGAGCTTTGGCAACCTGCAGCGTGGTTGTTCCGACTTCCAGCAGGATCGAATCGCCATCTTTAATAAAGTCCGCGCATTTTTTGGCGATTTCCGCTTTTTCCGCGAGATTGCGGGAAAGCCGATCCGATGTAGCCGGTTCTTTGGCTTCCGGAGCCATAAGGGTCGCTCCTCCATAGATTTTCTTTATAATTCCTTCTTTCTCCAGATGATTCAGATCCCGCCTTGCCGTTTCGATGGAAATATCAAATAGTGAAACGATCTGGTCGATTTTGATAATTTCATGCTCCTGCAGGTATTCGATCAGTTTATTGTAACGTTCTTGTGGAAGCATAGCTGTCCCCTCCTTTTGCGTCCTTACAGTATAACAGAAAAAAAGAAACATGACAATATTATTACTAACTTTTGAAGAAAAAATAAAAAAGTTGCAAAAAAGTGTTTACAAAAATGCAAAGATATAGTAATATTGCATTGTAAGTTGGTAAATAATTAGTCAATAAAATATTCAGGAGGTAATGTGATGAAAGTATTTTGTTTAGGTGGCGCGGGAAGAATCTGCAGAGAATCTACGTTAGATCTGGTGCAGCATACGGATTTTGAGAGAATAACAGTTGCGGACTATGATGAAAAAGCGGGAAGAGAGGTTGTTGAATGGCTGAATGACCCGAGAGTAGATTTTGTAAAAGTGGATGTCAACGATCACGACGCGACCGTAAAGCAAATGAAAGGTTACGACATTGTAATGGATGGAACGACCATCGCGCTAAACGGTAAGACGACCGCCTGTATCGCTGAGGCAGGATGCCACGGCGTAAACCTGAACGGATTTGGTGAAGAAAATCAATACGCGGATATTTTTAAAGAAAAAGGAAAGACCTGCGTGCCGGGATTCGGAATGACTCCGGGAACGACTCAGATGATGGCAATGCACGGAGCCAACCAGCTGGATACCGTGGAAATCGTAAGAGTCAGCCACGGCGCGTATCGTCCGTTCGCGTTTTCAAAGGCGATTACCGCGACTACAACATATGAATACGATCCAAATCTGCCGACTCGTACCGTATTTGAAGATGGAAAGTTCATCCAGGTTCCGCCGTTCGCAAGACCGAGAGATATCGCGCTTCCGGAACCTTACGGAACGCATCCGCAGTACATCATTCCTCATTCCGAGACTGTGACTCTGGCGGAAGCTCTGAAAGATAAAGGCGTCAGACTCATCGAGACAAGAGGAACCTGGCCGCAGAAGAACATGCAGCTTGTCCGGGCGCTGTATGACTGGGGAATCCTGAGAAATGACAAGATCATGATTAACGGAAAAGAAATCGGTGTTATGGACTGTGTTGCCGAATATCTCCTGAACAGCAAAGAAGGAACGGAGACCGAGCTTTACGGATACGCCCTTCATATTGAAGTGGTAGGCACGAAAAACGGAAAGAAAATGCAGCACATCCTGACTCATACACATCCGAAATCTGACGGCTCCGTTCCGGGCTGGGAAAAGCTGAGAGCCTACACCAGGAATGTGGGAATCCCGATGGCCGTCGCGGTTAAACTGATTGCGGAAGGCAAGGTGAAAGACACCGGACTTCTGATTCCGGAGTATGCCTTTGACCCGCAGGATGTATTTGACGAACTGGCTAAGAGAGAAATCTACATCCACGAAGAGATCAACGAACTGGACGACTAATTCAGATATAAAAGGGCAGGGAGAAAGAAATCTCTGCCCCTCCATGCGTATTGTTGCGGGCGGACATCCGTCCGGAGTGCTGGGTGATTATCTGCATGGAAATAAACAGACCCAGTCCGGAATGAGGGGAAGCAGTTCTTCTTTCAGACAAGTGCGGCAGGAAATGGAAATTTCCTGCCCCATTGGCGTATGGCGGATGGAATTGTTAATTAAGTTGGAAACTACCTGCTGTATGCGGTAGGGATCTACAATTAAAATGGCGTTTTCCGCAATCTCAGCGGATACCACCGCCCGGTGCCCGGACTGGGCGATGTGGAACTCTCCCTGATTCAGGAGATCGGTGAATACTTCCGCGGCGGAATGTTCGTAAAATCGGTATTCCAGGCTCTGGGAAGTGACGCGGGAGGCCTGTGCCAGATCATCCACCAGCGTTGTAAGCATCATGGCTTTTGAGTGAATCATTTTCAGATAAGTGTCGGTAGACTCACGGGGAACGATTCTGTCCAGCAGACTTTCCGCGTATCCCTGAATCAGAGTTACCGGCGTTTTTATTTCATGAGAAATATTTTCAAGGAATTCTTTTTTCGTCTGTTCCGCTTCTTTCAGATCCTCTTCCATCTGTTTGCGCTCGGTAATATCCCGCAGGATCCCTTCAATGGCGGAAACCATCCCGGTGTTATCGCGGATGGGAATATAATGGATTTCCGACCATTTTTCAATAATTCCGTTTTTATAAAGACAGAGAATCCCGTTTCCCGGCTCTGTGACAGGGCGGGAGAAGATCCCGATGATTTCCTTGTTTTTTTCCACCGTATTGACATAGTCAAAAAAGCGTTCCGGCATCTTGTACAGCTGTTTGTCCGTAACGCCGATCAGATTCGCGATGGTTGGACTCACATATTCAAACTCCTGACGTTTGTAGTCGTACAGAAACATGGAATCCGAGGAATTTTCTACAAGCAGGCGGAAGCGGGTGGACTGCCGGATATCCATAAACCGGAGTTTTTTAAAATAGATGATAATGAGGGTCAGGATCAGGATGTTGACCGTAAACAGTCCGATAAAATAGGTCGCTACCGCGAGGGCGGTATCCTGGAGGGTGAAGCCGAAGTGGTTGATAAAAATGCCCCATACAATGATAAAAAAACTTGCCATCCGCTTTTCCGGCAGATTCTGGGTCCAGGAATACGAAATAAACATGCAGCCCGCGCCGATCAGCATTCCGGAGCAGTAGATAACATTGGGAATCAGGGCAGCGCTGCGGATCGAAGGAAACTGCGGGTAGGCGAGAATCAGGGCAGCGGAAAAAAGGGTCGCCCGCAAAAGCCAGTGGGGCGGTTTGAGCTGGAAAAAATGGTAGGTTCCCAGCAGAAAGAGACAGGAGCCGGCAAGCGCCGCCAGCTGCCGAAGCATAATGTAGTAGTCGTTATGAAACTGGATCTGAAAGTTTACAAAATCCAGGAGAAACATCCCCGAATAAATCAGCCAGGAAATTCCCCAGAACCACATAAAATTTTTCCCGCTCTGCCGGGACAAGATTAGAAAAATAATGCTCAGCATCATTGTTGTCACCGTAGATGCCAGCATGGGATAGCTGGTAACAAGATACATAAGGTCCGCTCCTTTGAGACGTTTGTGAGGCGTTTGAAAGTTTTCTGCTTTTATGATAAATTAAAGAAAGTATATTGTAAAGAAGAAGTGCGGGAGGACCAGATGGAAAGTAAGAGATATAGCTGGCATAAATGGGTTGGACTGATTGCGTTCGCGCTGATGTACAATCTGGTCTATGTGAGCCGCTTTAACGTTAATAACCTGATGGGAGATCTCTCTGGCGATCTGAATTTCACGGAAGATCAGCAAAGCTTAATTTCGATGAGTGTCTTTCTCAGCTACGCGGCGGGAAGCTTTGTGAACGGATATCTTGTGGATCGCTACGGGGCAAAGAAAATGATTCTGTTAGGCGCGGGCTTTTCCGCGCTCCTGAACCTGACGGTTATCTTTCAGAATCACTGGGGCGCGGTATTGTGTCTGTGGCTGGCGAACGGATACTTCCAGAGCATGATCTGGACGGCGGTATTGCCTTTGTCGCCAACTGGTGGCAGGAGGGAAAGCGGGGAGTGGGGATTGGCATCGTGAATTTTTCATCGGGAATGTCTCATGTAACCACATATCTTCTGCCGCTGGCGCTGGGAACCCTCTGGCCTGGACTGGGCTGGAAGATGAATCTGGCAATTCCAACTGCCGTATTTCTGCTGATGGTGGCCCTGTTTGCGCTGACCGCGGCGGAACGTCCGGAAGAGATTGGGGAAGAACCCTATTCGATTAAGAATTATCGGCATAGAGTCCGTGAGACCAGCTTGCGGGAGATGAAGAGGCAGGGCAGGCGGCCGTATCGTTACTTTGCGCGGAAAAAGCGCTTCTGGTGGTGGTGCGCCATCGCGCTGCTTTCCAGCATATGCAGATACGGACTCCTCAACTGGATTCCACTTTATTTCGATGAAGGACTGGTAAGTGAAACCTTTTCCAATCTGATGCTGCCGGTAGGAATGGCGTTCGGAACCCTCATCATTACCTGGGTCGCGGGAACAAAACTGATTGATAATCAAGGGATTATTGTGACGGCCATGGCGGCGTTGTGCGGAATGCTGGTTGTAATTTTCCCCATGGTTCAGGAAGAAGCGGCGATTCTTACCGGAATCTTTTTTACCGGATTCGCGCTCTATGGAATTAACGGGATTCTCTGGCTCTACGCGCTTGATCAGGGGGGAAGGGTGTTTGCGGGCAGTGTTGCCGGCATCCTCAACGGATTCGCGTATCTGGGGGCCTTTCTGGAGAATCTTCTTTTCCGTACAGTTTTGAACCTTTTTTCCGGAAACATGGCGGTGTTCCTTGTTATGGAAGCATTCTGCGTCTGTATGGTGATCTGCGGAATGGTGGTCTGCAAAAAGAACACGGTGGTCATCCCGGAAGTTCGGGAATAAGCGCGCGAACAGAAGTATAAGTTTCCTTAAAGAATTTAGTCAGAATATTGAAAATCTAAAAGAGGCGAATTAACATAAAGGCATCAGAAACAGGAGGGATGCTTTATGGCTTTTATTCTCGGAATGGATACCGGCGGAACTTATACCGACGGCGTCGTAATCGATTCTGCCGGACGGAACATTATATGCAAGGCAAAAGCACTGACGACGCGGGAGGATCTGACGCGGGGGATGAAAACCTGTATGGAACATCTGGACTTTGACAGGATGGAGGAAATTTCGCAGGTCTCCCTATCCACAACCCTGGCGACAAACGCCATTGTGGAAGGCCGCGGCGCCCGTGTGGGGCTTATTTACATGGGAGCGGAACTGGAGGACAAGGTTCCGGCGGATCTGGAAGTGAAGGTAAAGGGGCGTTTCGATATTATGGGAAGGCTGCAGGAGGATCTGGATCGGGATGAAATTCGAAACGCTCTGCTGCAGATGAAGGGCCGTGTGGAAGCCATAGCTGTTTCCGGCTATGCCAGCGTGCGAAACCCCAAACATGAAAAGGAAGTCGGGCGCATGGCGCAGGAACTTTTGGACGTATCGGTTGTCTGCGCCCATCAGCTGACTTCGGCCTTGGGATTTCACCACAGGACGGTTACCGCGGTGCTGAATGGCAGACTGATTCCGATTATCCGTCAACTGCTGCGCTCCACAAAAGAAGTTCTGCGGGAAAAGAATATCCACGCCCAGCTGCTGGTGGTAAAAGGAGACGGCACGCTGATGACAGAAGCCGTGGCAAAAGAGCGTCCCATTGAAACCATTTTATCGGGACCCGCGGCCAGCGTGATTGGGAGCCTTGCCCTGACCGGAAGAAAAGAAGGCATTGTTCTGGATATGGGTGGGACGACAACCGATATTGCCCATGTCTCGGACGGTACGGTAAAGATTAAAAAGGAAGGGGCGAAGGTAGGAGGCTGGTTTACAAGGGTACAGGCGGCAGAAATGTGTACCTTTGGTCTGGGAGGCGATAGCCGTATTTTCCTGGATGAGAAGGGGCGCCTTCAGATCGGTCCGCAGAAAGTCTGGCCTCTGTGCCTGATTGGAGCGGAATACCCACATCTTGTACGGGAGTTGAAAAGCTTTACCAGAGTCGGAGAGTACAAGCGATATTTCGCGCAGGAAGCGGACTGTTTTCTGCTGGGAAGTAACCCGCTTCCCGCGGGAGCATCCGAATGGGAGCAGAGGATTGCGGATATGCTGCGGGAACGGCCCCATAGTCTGACCTATCTGGCAGGGCAGTTGGGAGTGGACGCGGAACCGCTGGAACTGACGCCGCTGGTGGAATCCGGCGTACTGTCCCGTATCTCGGTGACTCCTACAGATCTGCTTCACGCGCGGGGCACCTATACCAGGTGGAACCGGGACGCGGCCCTGGCAGGGATCCGAATTTTGGCAAAGAGAAAGGAAATGCCGGTATCAAAATTTTTATCCGCGGCGGCAGGGCGGATTACCGAAACCGTCGAGCTCCTTATCAGCGAAGACAGCGGTCAGTATATTCTGAGCGCGCCCTGGCAGCGGTTGGTCTGTGGAAGCCGGGAAGAAGCCGTGTTTTACGCGATTCACGAAGGCAGGAAGCATATTGAGCACCTTCTTCGGGACGCCGGATGCCAGACCTGGACGATTCGTGAAAGGTCTTCGGACATTCTGGCGGATGTGGCGGCTGAGGACGGAACCGCGCAAACAGCCTGTATGGGCACAAAGCTTGTCATAAGCGGAACCGGCTCCCCTCTGTAGCGAGGCAATACCGGTTACAGGGGCAGCGTCCGCGGATCAAAGTCTTCCAGCGATTTCAGATATTGACTGCACAGGGGAATAATTTTTTCCTCATTAATTCCCTCGCTGGTATCATAGACGCCGATGACATAGTAGTCGGCAGAACTGGCTGTGGTAATTGCGTGGAGCGCGTCTTCAAAAACGATGGTGCTTTCTTTGGTGCTCTCCATCTGATCCGCTGCGCGGTCATAAACGTCCGGATGATCCTTTCCGGCGCCTACATCGCCGCAGGTGACAATGTGGGAAAAGTAAGGGAGGATCTGCAGGCGATCCAGCACCATAATTACAATTTCTCTCGGGGAAGAAGTGGCGACTGCCATTTCGACCCCTTTTTCTTTCAACAGATTTAAAAGGGGCAAAACTCCAGGCTTCAGCCTGACATTGGTACGATATTCATGCTTTACAACACGGTTAAATCCCTGGAGAATTTCTTTGGTGGACTGCTGCAGCCCATATTCTTCCTGGAACAGCTGAGCGGCCTGCTCAAGACTTAAAGGTCGCAGCTGTTCCCGCAGATTGGGAGAGGGCGTCTTTCCGCAGCTTTTGAGATAGGTTTCTCCCGCGATATCCCAGATGTACATGGAATCGGTCAGAGTGCCGTCCATATCAAAGATGGCGGCTTTTACTTCATGAATTTCTTTTCGCAAGGTATTTCTCCTGTTTCTTCTTTCTGGATTTGGACATGGCCTGTCGGCGGTCAGGTCTGATACGCTTTATTATACCCCGAAACCGGTCTTGTGTCAGGCGGGGAAGAAAATAAAATCTTACTTCTGAAAAATCAGAATATTTCTCTAACTTATCTTTAACATTCCTTATACAAAGCTATAGGTTATCTTGAGGCAGCCTTTAATCCCATGCTTTATAGTAAAAGCATAAACAAAGTCAATGAAAGATGGAAATACCATTTAAAGAAGGAAGAATTATGTATAACAGAACTTACACAGGAAAAATCGAGTTAGCGGTACTGGACACTGCGGGTACATTCTGTGACGATCCCGGGGATCTGAGACACAGATGGCCGAAAGATGACCTGAGAGGATGTAAGGCTCCGGTTGTACCGTTTTATGAAGCTCTGCAGCAGTTCGGAATCGAATGTGACTGGGCAGAAATCAGAAAGCCGATGGGAGCGTTCAAGCCGACTCATCTGAGAATGCTTTTAAATCTGCCGGAAATCTCCGCCCAGTGGGAAGAAAAATACGGACGTCCGTGGAATGAAGATGATTTCGACGCAGTTCTGGCAGCATTCCGTCCTTTAATGAGTAAATACATAGTGGACGAGGACCTGGCAAAACCGATTCCGGGGGCGGTGGAATGTATTGACAAGCTGAGAGCGGCAGGAATCCTGGTAGGATGCGATACCGGATACTATGCGGAAGACTCAGCGGCGCTGAACAAACTGCTGGAAGAAAAATTCGGCATGAAGTTTGACGTAGTAACCAACGCGGAAAAAGTTCCGGGAAGACCGGCTCCGTTCATGGTATTCGACTGTATGCTGCAGGCATATGAAATCACTAAGAAGGAAATTCCGGTAGAAGCCGTTGTAAAAATTGACGATACCGCGCCGGGAATGAAATGCGGAAACAACGCGGGTGTATGGACCATCGGACTTTATGCTTCCGGTTCCAATAATTATGACCAGCTGGCAGCCGCAAAACCTGATTTCTTAGTACCAGACGTATCTTATGTTCCAGAAATTATCTTCGGACAGATCGAGCCAAGACTCAGAAGAGGGGAAAGACCGGGACAGGGCATCATTGAGACAATTTAAGTCCGGCTGGCAAAAGGGCACTCCCGTATTTCACTCAGGGGGTGCCCTGATTTTATGAGACAGAAAATACGTGTCAACAAGTAAAAAGGAGGGGCGTTATGAGTGAGAAACCAAACAATGGAATGCTCGGTTATACACAAGAAGAGTATAAGAAGTTTTCAAAGAACGCCTGGATCGTACTGCTGGCTTTCTCCGTTCTGTACTGTTTTCTGTACTGCGGCAGACTGGGTGAAATTTTCGGTGTAAACCGGTTTATTGTCGCAGGGATGTTTTTGTCCGCGGCGGCGAATCTGCTGATCGGATGCCAGTCCAGTCTGGTTGTAATCGCGGTTTTATGGGGATTTAACGGATATTTTCAGTCCATGCTGTGGTCGCCGGGAATCGCGCTGCTTTCCAGATGGTGGCCGGGAGAAAAGCGCGGATTTGCCACAGGATTCGCCAATGCGTTTTCCGGTTTCGGTCAGGTATTCGCGGCGCTGACCGTATCGCTGGCGTTTATCATTATGCCAAACAGCGGCTGGAAAGCGGGATTTATCGTACCGGTTGTCATTATGGTTATTTTCGCCATTATCTATATTTTCCTGGCAAAAGACAGCCCGAAAAAGATTGGTCTGAAAGAATACGTGGATCCGGACGCGAAACGCCATGAGCAGGATCTCGAACTGCAGAAGTTGATCGCGGAGAGGGGAAAGCTGTTCCCGTATATCTATCTGTTTAAAAAATGGAGATTTGATCTGTGGCTGCTGATTATCGCCGGCTCCAGTATCGCGAGATACGGACTTCTGACCTGGATTCCGACCTATTATGTGCAGGAATTTAACTACGATATTGAAAAAGGCGCGTTGGGCACGGTACTGCTGCCTCTGGGAATGGCCTTCGGGACGCTGATTATTCCATGGATTTCCGATAAGTTTTTCTCAACCAACCGGCTGCCGATGGTGATTATCTGCGCGGCGGTTTCCGGCGCGACGGTATTCTTCTTTATGAGAGTGGAACCGGGGGCGCTGGCGGGAGCGCTTTTGTTTATCGCGGGATTTTTCATCTATGCCATTAACGGTCTGGTATGGGCCTATGCGACGGATGTAGGAGGAAGAGCCTTCGCGGGAACCGCGGCCGGTATCTTAGACTGCTTCGCTTATCTGGGAGCTTCCGTACAGGCGATCTTCTTCGGAAGCGTCCTTACCAACAGCAGCAACTGGACCTTAGTATTTACCGCCATCGCGGGAGTGTGCGTCGCCATTATCATAATTGCCATTATCGCGGGATGGGGACTGAATCAGGAGAAAAAAGAAGAAAAAGCCGCTTAGTTAACATGGATCTAACATAGATGTCCTATAATGATAAAGTTACAAAAAAGAATTGCTCGAAAAGGAGGAGAAAAATGGAATATCCGAAAGTAAAAAGAAATGTATTGCTCAATCCCGGTCCGGCTACGACCACGGATACGGTAAAATACGCGCAGGTGGTTCCGGATATCTGCCCGAGAGAAAAGGAATTCGGCGCGATTATGAAACAGATGGGAGAAGATCTGGTAAAGATCGTCCACGGCGATCTGGATAAATACACAGCGGTGCTGTTTACCGGCTCCGGTACCATTAATATTGACGCCTGTGTCAACTCTCTGGTTCCGGAGGGAAAGAAAATTCTGGTCTTGAATAATGGCGCTTATTCAGGGAGAGCGGCGGAAGTCGCCCGTTATTATCACATGGATCACATCAACCTAGAACTGCCGATTACAGAACCCATTGATGTGGCAAAGGCGGAAGAAGCCATCAAATCCGATCCGGATATCGCGGTTGTATACTGCTGCCACCATGAAACCGGCACCGGCGTGCTGAATCCGATTCGGGAGATCGGAGCGGTCGCCCACAAATATGGAAAAACTATGGTTGTCGATACGACTTCGACATACGCCATGATTCCCATTGATATGGATAAGGATAATCTGGACTTTATTATGGCTTCCGCGCAGAAGGGGCTGATGTCCATGACAGGACTTTCCTATGTAATCGGAAATACGGAGATGATCGAGGCTTCTAAAGACTACCCGACCAGATCCTATTATACGAACCTGTTCATGCAGTATGACTTTATTAAGAATAAAGGCGAAATGCACTTTACGCCTCCGGTACAGACGATCTACGCCACCCGCCAGGCAATCAAAGAGTATTGGGAAGTCGGCGAGCAGGCAAAGTGGGAACGGCATCAGGCCGTGTGGAAAGCGTTGTATGAAGGTCTTGACAGACTGGGATTTCAGACGATTATTCCAAGAGAGCTGCAGTCCAGGCTGGTAATTTCCGTTCTGTATCCGAAGGATCCGAATTTCGATTTTACAAAGATTCACGACTATGTCTATGAAAGAGGATTTACCATTTATCCGGGAAAGGTTTCTGACCTTCCGACCTTCCGGCTGTGTTCACTGGGAACCATTGTACCTAAGGATATTGAAGACTTCTTCGAATGTTTTGAAGAAGGCCTGAAGTCCATGGGAGTACAGATCCCTGTCAAGTATTAGTGACATTTTAAACACTCAAAGAAAAGGAGCTTGCCCGGCAGGCTGCTGACATCTGTCGGAGCAAGCTCCTTTTCCTTTCAGCCGGATACCAGTTTATATCCGACGCCCCTTACTGTATGGATGTATCGGGGCTTTTCCGGATTTGGCTCGATTTTTTTTCTGAGATTGCTGATATGAACCATGACGGTGCGCACATCCTCGTCAATCCCGTAGGAGTCCCAAAGATTATCGAAGATCTGGCGGCTTGTAAACACCCGGTTCGGATATCGGGAGAGAAGAACCAGAAGTTCAAATTCTTTTGCTGTAAGGTGTACAGGTTTTCCTCCGACTGTGACGGTATGAGCGGAAAGATCGATTTCCAGATCGCCGGTCGTCAGAATGTTCTGCGGCGCCGGGGCGTCGGGAGCACCGGAGTGGCTCATATTCTGTCGGCGGAGGTGTGCCTTTACTCGGGCAACCAGTTCGGCCGGGCTGAAGGGTTTGGAGATATAATCATCTCCGCCGATGGAAAGACCCAGTACCTTATCCATCTCCTGATTCTTGCAGCTGACGAAAAGAATGGGGACATCGCTCTGCTCACGGATTTTCGTCCTGAGCAAGGGCGACGGCCTTTGTGCTGTCGGTCGTCCAGACGACCTCATAGCCTTCTCTGGATAAGTAGAGCTTCATAAGCTGAATAATTTCCATTTCATTGTCGACTACCATGATCTTGTCTTGTGCCATGATGCACCTCCCTGTTATCCTATTATTTTACCTTCAAAATTATTCCATTGCAAGACTTGTGAATTTGAAATATGTCGCTTTTAAAATACATGTTTTTTCCGTCATGCGAGGACCTGTCCAAAATCCGCTCAAAACATTGACAATTCGGCGTCCGCGGCTTATAATAGTACGATATGACATGGGTCGAAAGGAGATTAACCAAATGACAGAAGAAATACTGTTAACCAAAGAAGGCTACGATAAAATTGTAGAGGAGCACGAGGAGCTTGTTGCCGTCAGAAGGGCAGAGGTAGCGGAAAAATTAAAAGAAGCGATCGCGCAGGGCGATATATCGGAGAATGCCGACTATGACGCCGCTAAAAACGAGCAGGCGGAGCTGGAAGAGCGTATTCAAAAGCTGGAGAACATGATTCGTAAAGCCAAGATTATCGATGAAAGCGAGCTGGCAGGGGATCAGGTAACGGTAGGACTGACTGTAAAAGTTCAGGATATGGACACAAAGGAAGAAGAGGAATTTACCATTGTAGGCTCTACAGAGGCGGACCCGTTTGAAGGAAGAATCTCCAATGAATCGCTGGTAGGTCAGGCGCTGCTGGGAAAAAAGGCAGGGGAAGAAGTCGCGGTAGAAGTTCCGGACGGAATTATCAACTATAAAATAATCGAAATCAGCAAGTAAGAAACCAGAGGTAGTAAGAATGAGTGAACAGAAGAAAAACCAGAATGTAAATCCGGACACGGAAGAGCTGACAGAAGAAGGATTGAGTGAACAGCGCAGAATCCGGAGAGAAAAGCTGAAAAATCTGCAGGAAGCGGGAAGGAATCCCTATTTGATTGAAAAGTGGGATGTCAACGCTTACAGCCAGGACATTAAAGACCGGTTTGAAGAAATGGACGGAAAGGAAGTTTCCATTGCCGGAAGAATGATGGCCAAAAGAGGCATGGGAAAGGCATCCTTCATTGATATCCAGGATTCCAAAGGCAGAATTCAGTGCCATGTAAAAAAAGATGTTCTGGGAGAGGAAGAATATAAATGGTTTAAAACTTCCGATATCGGAGATCTGTTTGGTATCGTGGGAAAGGTGTTCCAGACCCAGCGGGGCGAAATTACAGTGGAAGTTTCCAAAATGGTGCTTCTTTCCAAGTCCCTGCAGGTGCTCCCCAATAAGTGGCACGGCCTGAAGGATACGGATATCCGTTACAGACAGCGTTATGTGGACCTGATTATGAATCAGGATGTAAAGGATACCTTCATCAAGCGGGCGGCCATTATCAAGGAAATCAAGCGGGTTCTGGAGGAAGACTTCGGTTACCTGGAAGTGGATACGCCAATCTTGACAACGATTGCGGGCGGCGCCAACGCCCGTCCATTTGAGACACACCATAATACGCTGGATCTGGATATGAAGCTGCGTATTTCCAATGAATTGTACCTGAAGAGGCTGGTTGTGGGAGGCCTCGACCGGGTTTATGAAATGGGTAAAATGTTCCGTAATGAAGGGATGGATCGGAATCATAACCCGGAATTTACATCCATGGAATGCTACATGGCCTATGAGGATATGGAGAAAACCATGGAAGTTACGGAACAGGTCGTTTCCAAAGCCGCGCTTAAGGCCACCGGCAGCATGGTCATCGAATATCAGGGAAAGAAGTTTGACCTGACGCCGCCGTGGAGAAGACTGAGAATGAGCGACGCGGTGAAAGAGATTACCGGCGTGGACTTTGATCAGATTCAGACGGACGAGGAAGCGAGAACCGCGGCCATCGGCCAGGGTATGGATAAGGATGAAGTGCAGGAAATGACCAGAGGAAAGATCCTGGCGGAAATGTTCGAGGAATATTGCGAAGATGTTCCGGGATATCTGGACGGTCCGGTTTTCGTAGTGGGACATCCGGTGGAAATTTCTCCGCTGGCAAAGCGGGATCCGGAAGATCCGAGAATCACCAGAAGATTCGAAGCGTATATCAACGGCTGGGAAATTGCCAACGCTTTCTCCGAGCTGAACGACCCGATTGACCAGTACGAACGGTTTAAAGAGCAGCAGGCGCAGCTTGATGACGGCTCGGATGATGAGGCGCATCCGATGGACGAGGATTTTGTAAATGCGCTGGAAGTTGGACTGCCGCCGACAGGAGGCCTGGGAATCGGAATTGACCGTGTAATCATGCTGATTACCAATGCTCCGAGCATTCGGGATATTATCCTCTTCCCGACCATGAAGCCGCTGGACAGTGATTCCAAAAAGGCGAAAAAGCCGGCAGCCGCGGCTCCGGAAAAAATTGATTTTTCCAATGTGGAAATTGAACCGCTCTTTGAAGATATGGTGGACTTCGACACATTCAGCAAGTCGGATTTCCGGGCGGTTAAGATCAAGGAATGTGAAGCGGTTCCCAAGAGCAAAAAGCTGCTGAAATTCGTTCTGGATGACGGAACGGATGAGGATCGCGTAATTCTCAGCGGAATCCACGACTATTACGAGCCGGAAGATCTGGTAGGAAAGACTGCGATTGCCATTGTCAACCTGCCGCCGCGCAAGATGATGGGAATTGATTCCTGCGGCATGCTGATCAGCGCCGTACATCACGAAAAGGGAGAGGAAAGACTGCATCTTCTGATGGTGGACGATCATATTCCGGCCGGCGCCAAGCTGTACTAAGATGTAACGTTTTGGATGTCAAAACTCAGAGATAAAAAATCGCATAATGAACAGAAAAAAGGCAGCCCAAGTATCAAAGTGGCTGCCTTTTCCGTATAAGTGGTTGCTTATTTCGTAATAATACTCCAGTATCCGGTCTTTTTTGAGCCAATACGCTCAATGGCACTTTTATCTTTCAGGGATTTAATTGCTCGATCAATAGTACGAGCAGAAATATCAAGTATTTCAATCAGGTCTGATCTCGTAGCCGTAGGATTAGCTGCAATCGCGTTGTATACAAGCAATTCGTTTTTATCAAAATTTATTTCGCCATTTATTTCGCCATTTATTTCGCCATTTATTTCGCCATTTATTTCGCCATCTGCGTTGTTATTTTGTATCGTAGCATTGAGCATAAAGGCATTATCACTGTATTCCGGTGCGGGAAGTCCGGCCCCCTCCATTTCCTTAAACATACGATCAACACCTTCACCAAACTCTTTTACATAATCATATTCCTGCAGGAAACGAGCGATTTTTGGATTGCGAGAAAAATGTACGGTGCGGATATTGCTTAAACGCACAATGCCGGGGAGAGTACCGGGACTCTCTACGGTAATATGATCGTCGAACATTTTTATCTGAATATCGGTTCCTTTAATGCTGTAATCACGGTGGGCGATGGCGTTGATGATGATCTCTTTCCAAACAAACTCAGGGTATTCCGGAGTGGTGTGAAATCTGCCATCGTTGCCGAGCCGTGTGCGTTCCTTGATTTGATCGCCTACAAAATTGAGGGACTGGCGTACTATATCAAGGATTTTACCTTCGAATATCTTATCCTTGATAACATTCATTTCTGTACCGACCTTTGCTTCTGTACCGTCATAGCGGATAAAACGCACTCTGGCTCTCGGAAAGAAACGCTGTGGATTTGTCCCAAAAAGAAGAAGCGCCGCTCCACTCATTTCTTCTCTGCCATCGTGCTGAACAATATAGTCTTGATTTTGTCTGATATATTCCTCGGCGGATTTTGTATAACCGATTTTCTTACAGTATTCGGCAACAAAATTCATATCAATATCATCTAACGTAGAGCGGAACACAGGCTCATCTTCAAAATAGCGGGAGCCTTTGGCATACATAAGCTGTAAGCGTTCATCAAAGTTTAGCTTCTTTGATTTGTCGCCCATTCGATAATAAACGTCATCCTGCTGATTGGCGTGTAACTCAGAACTTTGGGGAATCGTTATAATTAAAAGATGATTTGGTTTCCCGTCTTTATCCTTGCATTCAACTGTTCCGAACATTACTTTTACCGAAGGAGTGCAGTAATCAAAAGGGACACGGAGTATATCGTTGATATTGTTGGTATATGTGTCAATACCCGTTATGTCTCCATTGTCTTCAATGCCGATGACGAGTGTACCGCCATCTGCATTGGCAAAGGCCACGATATGATTGGATAAGCCTTTAGCGTCTTTTCTTGCGCTTTTGCGGTCAAAGACCTGATCCTCTTTTTTCGTACATAATTCTTCAAGCGAGTATTTCATATATAAACAGCTCCATTCTGTCACTTTATTTCAAAAACTGGTTATGGTATTCTTGATAACGGAAACGATAACCCTACGCAATCTGCTGAATATCATACCCAATTTCGATATATTCTAATATTGTATCATTCTTTTTATATAAGTAAATGCTGTTGCTCTGGTTTTCTCATGAAAATCAGTTGAAAAAACAGGCGCAAAGTGATACCATAAAATGAACTGTAAAAGTATACAAAAATTCCCGGCTGTAACAGCCGGATAAAAATAAAAGGGAGAGTGAACTATGAAGGATATACAGGTACGTTCCCTATTCCGGGAACCAGACAAGTATGCGGACCAGGAAATTACGGTTCATGGCTGGATTCGGACCAACAGAGGATCGAACAAATTCGGATTTATTGAACTGAATGACGGGACATTTTTCAAATCCGTGCAGGTGGTTTATGAAGCCGAATTTTTGAATAATTTTGAGGAAATTTCAAAGGCGCCGATCGCGGCGGCATTGATGGTAAAAGGGACATTTGTTCTGACTCCGCAGGCAAAACAGCCTTTTGAAATCAAGGCAAAGGAAGTTGTAATCGAGGCGGACTCTGATTCGGATTATCCCCTCCAGAAAAAACGCCACAGTATGGAGTTTCTGCGGGAAATCGCCCATCTTCGTCCGAGGAGCAATACGTTCTCGGCAGTATTCCGGGTGCGTTCCCTGGCAGCCTACGCAATCCATAAATTCTTCCAGGAACGGGATTTCGTATATGTGCATACACCGATTGTAACCGGAAGCGATTGCGAGGGGGCGGGAGAAATGTTCCGTATCACAACCCTGGATATGGAAAACCTCCCGAAAACAGAAGATGGCAAAATTGATTACAGCCAGGACTTTTTCGGAAAGGAAACGAGCCTGACCGTGAGCGGACAGCTGGAAGCGGAAACTTTTGCCCTGGCTTTCCGCAACGTCTACACCTTCGGACCGACCTTCCGCGCGGAAAATTCCAATACCGCGAGACACGCGTCCGAATTCTGGATGATTGAGCCGGAAGTGGCCTTCGCGGATCTTTCCGACAATATGGATCTGGCGGAAGATATGATCAAATATATTATCCGCTACGTTCTGGAGCATGCTCCGGAGGAGATGGAATTTTTCGGCAAGTTCATGGATAAAGGTCTGCTGGAGCGGCTGACCGCGCTTGTGAACGCGGAATTCGCCCGTGTCACCTACACCGAAGCCGTAGAACTTTTAAAGAAATCCGGTAAGAAATTTGAGTACCCGGTGGAATGGGGGATTGATCTGCAGACGGAGCATGAACGTTATCTGACCGAGGAAATTTATAAAAAGCCGGTCTTTGTAACCGACTATCCGAAAGACATCAAGGCCTTTTACATGCGCCTCAACGACGATGGAAAAACGGTCGCGGCATGTGATCTGTTAGTTCCGGGGGTAGGCGAGATTATCGGCGGCAGCCAGAGAGAAGAACGCTACGACGTGCTGAAATCCAGAATGGATGAGCTGAGTTTGGATGAGAAGGACTATTGGTGGTATATGGATCTCCGCAAATACGGAGGCGTGAAACACGCGGGCTATGGTCTCGGCTTTGAGCGAATCATTATGTACCTGACCGGAATCAGCAACATCCGCGACGTGCTCCCGTTCCCGAGGACGCCGAAAACGGCTGAATTTTAAATAGAAAAACGGGCTAAGCTGCCATGCTTTCTGCGGGCAGCTTTTTTCGTGGAAAAAACGATGCTGCTATAAAAGAAAAAATCCCTTTGACAAACGACGCGAGTAGCAGTACAATAATTAGCGTGGCAATAATTAAAAAGACAATAATATTTCGAAAATCAAATTCTATCGGAAAGGAAATGGTGTTCAGAAGCTATGAGCGCCGGAATAGGGAGAATGAAGACAGAACAGACAAAGAGGATGGATGCAAACGTCGATAGCCGCCTTTTTAACGATATTATGTCGGTACAGATCCTGTTTCATAAAATGCTGTTTCACAGACTAAAGCCTTCCGGACTGACTGCGGGACAGCCTAAAATACTGGAATTCCTGGCGGCGAGGGGAGAGGCAGTGCAGCGGGAGATCGCCAGTGCCAGCGACATCGGAGCCCCCACGGCAGCCAGGATTTTATCGAAAATGGAAGCTTCCGGACTGATACAGAGGGCCCACAGAGAAGGAAATCGGCGCAGCGTCGTAGTAGAGCTTACTTCCAAAGGACAGGAGCAGTCTCGGCTGGTGCGGGAGACCTTTGCCCGGTGCGAATCAATCGCGATTCGAGGATTGGAGGACAGAGATCGGATTTTGAGCCTCCTGGGGAAGGTGGAAGAAAATCTCAGAACGCCAGACGGAGAGGATGTCGAAGAAGAACGCGGCTCAGAGGCTACGAAAAAATTTCCCTTTCAGAAAAGCCTGCACTATAGACTGATGATCTGCCAGACGTTGCTGCGAAAGCGGTTGTATGAGGAACTTGCGGATACAAAGCTTACAACCGGTCAGCCTAAGGTTCTGGAATTTCTCGCTGGCAGAGAAGGCTGCCAGCAAAAGGAAATCGCTCAGGCGTGCCTGATAGAGCCGGCTACGGTTACAAGCCTGCTGCTTCATATGGAACAGGCCGGTCTGGTTGTACGCAGAGAAGAAAACGGAAACCGTCGGTCGCTGTTTGTATATCTGACGGATGAAGGCAGAGCGATGGCAGCCCGATCCAAAGAGGGCGTCCAGCGCGTGATAAACGGTGCTTTCGCGGGAATAGAAGACAGGCAGGAGGAAGCGGCCGCGGATCTGAGGCAAATGTATGAGAACTTAAAGGAGCGAGCAGAACGATAATTTGGAGGAATTATGTCAAAAAAAGAAGTCTTAAAACATTATTTCATTTTTTTAATCGGTATCTATATTAATTCGTTTGGGATCAGCTTTATTACAAAAGCGGCTCTCGGCACGTCTCCTATTTCCAGTGTGCCTTATGTCCTGAGCCTTGGATTCTGGCCGACGATGGGGGAATTCACGATTGCCCTCAGCCTATTGCTGATTCTGCTGCAAATTGCGCTTTTGGGAAAAAAGTTTAAAAAGGCCAGCCTGCTGCAGATTCCGGTGTCTATCGTGTTCGGATACTTTATCGACTGGTCCATGCTGCTTTTGGAATGGGTGAATCCCCAGGAATATCTGATGAAAATTTTATTTCTTTTGATCGGATGTGTGATTCTGGGATTCGGCGTGTTCCTCGAAGTCGCGGCGGATGTGGTTATGCTTCCGGGGGAAGCCTTTGTGCAGGCGGTCACCATTCGTTTCCGGACCGATTTCGGAATCACGAAGGTATGTTTTGACGCTTCCATGGCAGGAAGCGCGCTGGTCATTTCTCTTATTTTATTCCACGGGGTAATCGGGGTTCGGGAAGGGACGATTGTCGCGGCGCTGACCGTGGGACTGATTGCCAAACTTTTCGGAAAGGCATTGAAAAAACCGACTGCCAAGCTTCTTCCGGCACAGGTGCGGGAAGCGGTTCCTGAATATGAAGAGACCGGTACGCCGCATCGGATTATTACCATTGGAAGGGAGTTCGGAAGCGGCGGCAGAGAAGTGGGAAAACTGGTGGCGGAAAAGCTGGGAATTGCCTATTATGACAGTGAGGTAATCCGGCGCGCTGCCGAGGAAAGCGATTATTCCGAACAGTATATCCGGAATAATGAGGAAAAGCTTCCGGACGCGCGTCTCTATGATCTGTACACGCAGTACTACTCCTATGGAGCTGAGGAAAAGCCCAAGTATGAAGCATTGTTTCAGGTGGAACAGAAGGTTATGAAAGAACTGGCGGAAAAAAATTCCTGCGTTATTGTGGGAAGAGCTTCCGGCTATGTGTTCCGGAAATATAAAACCGCGCTGCATGTGTTTATCAGCGCGGGAATGCAGCATAAAATCGATCGGGTTGTCCGGCGGGACGGACTGGATCCGAAAGAAGCGGAGAAAAAAATTAAAAAGGTGGCGATCGAGCGTAAAAACCACTGTAAATACTTTACCGGAAGAGACTGGGGGATGGCGGAAAATTACGATCTGGCGCTGCGGACAGACGCTTTTTCTGTGGAGGATGTAGCAGACACCATTATCAAAATGTCAGACAAAAAACTGCGGGCACAGTAGGAAGAAAAGGGATTGACATTTTTTTACAAACATGTCAGAATAGAAAAAAGGAGGCTGTGCCAATGAACGTGAGGAATTTACATAGAGCAAGAACGACTGCCGGGATTATCGCGGTGATTATGCTCCTGGCCGTGACGTTCTGTGTCCATCGTGTATACGCGGCCGCCGGGATGTCTGAGTTTCAAACGGTGAAGCAAATCCGTTATACAAAATCCGCGGCCTGGCTGTTTCAAGAACCGAAAGCCTCAGCGCCGAAAGCGGTAAAGCTGAAAAAGAGCAGAAAAGTCAGGGTGACCGGAATCTCCAAAGCCGGCTGGTCAAGAGTATACGATTCGAAAAAAACGTACTATATCAGAAGCGGACGGCTGTCCCGGAATAACGGATATTTAGTAGCGATTGACGCGGGTCACCAGAGAAAAGGAAATCCGTCAAAGGAACCTATCGGTCCCGGAGCAAAGAAGAGAAAAGCGAAAGTGTCCTCCGGCGCGACAGGAACCAGTACCGGAATTCCAGAATATAAGCTGACACTGAAAATGGCGAAAAAGCTTAAAAAGGAGCTGGTTTCCAGGGGCTACAAAGTAAAACTGATCCGCACAAAGCATAATGTGAATATCAGCAACTCCCGGCGTGCTAAAATTGCCAATAAAGCGGGAGCGGATGTATTTATCCGGATTCACGCCAACTCATCGACAGACAGCGGAGTAAAAGGCGCTCTGACGATTTCTCCAACCGCGGAAAACAAATACTGCAAAAAGATTTCGAAAAAATGCCGCGGTCTTTCCAGGGCGGTTCTGTCAGAATTCTGCGAAGTGACCGGCGCGAAAAACAGAGGCGTTATGTATACGGATACCATGTCCGGCATCAACTGGAGCAAGGTGCCGGTAACGATTGTAGAGATGGGATTTCTTTCAAACCCGAAAGAGGATAAAAAGATGAATCGTTCCGTCCGATACCAGAACAAGATGGCGAAGGGCATGGCAAACGGAATCGACCGTTTCCTGAAACGAACTTAAGAACGCGGGAGAACGCGTCGCCGCATGCTGTGAAAGGAACAAAATTCTTCTTGCGTGCGGGCAGAAATTAAGATACAATCAACGTACCTTAAACAGGAAGCGCAGAAAGGTATTCAGTATAAGGAGGAACTTAATATGGAAAAAAGTACGCTGCGGAAGGTGGAGGAACTGTTTTTATTCTTTCTGGCCACCTCTATTATCGGATGGATGTACGAAGTGTTCCTGGAGGTAGTCGTTTACCGCTGGGGGTACTCGGACAGAGGTGTTTTAATCGGGCCGTACTGTATTGTGTATGGCGTCGGCGCGATTGTACTGCTGCTTTGCCTCGGAAAGTTTATGAAAAAGAAAATACGGATCGGAAAAGTCAATATCACCCCGGTTCTTGTTTTCATTGGAATTATGGTGATTGCAACGGCCATCGAGCTGATTGCCAGTTATATTATGGAGTGGACGACAGGAGACTGGATGTGGGATTACGATCGGTTCTGGATGAACTTTGAAGGCCGGATCGCGCCAAATCCCAGCTTTCGCTTTGGCATTGGCGGAATGGTGATGCTGTATATTTTCTACCCGCTCTTCCGTAAGATTATTGATAAACGAAAAGACCGGAATGTCGCCATTGTCGCCGCGATTACAGCCGTTATCTTTTTGCTGGACTGTATTTTTCATAATCAGATCTGACAGAGGCACCATTTTATCCCCGGATACATAATCTGATCCTGAGACGGTAAAACCGTCTTGACTCTGAGGCAGAAGGGGAATGAAAGATGGCATGGCAATATTTGATCTATCCGTTTAAGGTTATGGGCATCAGCCAGACTTACGACGGATCTTACAGCCATAGAAAATACAGTACAGGAAATAAAAAGGATTACCCTATCGACGAGGCGGGAGCGGATACCGGAAGAGATTATATGTACGCTCCGGCTGATGTCGTTGTGAAAAAAATTTACGGCAGGGGAGATTCGGGAAAGCCAAATACCGTATGGCTGCAAACGCGTAAAAAAGTGATTACGCCCATTGGAATTTTCTATGTGACCGGGAGAGCTACCCATATGAGCGACGCGGATATCGCGAATTTAAAAGTGGGAGATGTTTTTCGGGCAAAGGAAAAGATGTTCCGCGAAGGAACAGATGGAGGCGCTACGGGCAACCACATTCACATGACGTGGGGAACCGGAAAATTTAAAGGTTCCGGCTGGAGCGCCAATAGTAACGGAGCCTACGTGCTTACCACAACCGGAAGCAACCGAAAGCCGGAAAAGCTTTTCTTCGTGGACAGCGGATTCACAAGGATCAGAGACAGCCGCGGGCTGAAATTTGAGAAAAAGCCGGAGCCGAAAACCCGCTACGTTCATACGCCGGGAAGCAGGCTGAATGTACGAAAATCTTATAGCGTAAAATCGGAAGTTGTAGGAAAACTGGCTGACAAATTAAAGGTTACCGTATACGCGCGGCGGAACGGCTGGTCCCTGATTGGTGTAAAAAAATGGGTAGCTTCCAGGTACCTGAAAAAAACCCGATAGATAATTTGACGGGAAACTGACTGGCATTTGAACGGATGTCGGCAGGAAGCCGAAAGAAAATTGAAAAGATAGAAACAGATTGTAAATTTTTGAATTTGTTTCTATCTTTTTCAGCGTCTCAGGGCTGTATTTCGAGGAAAAATCCGGATTACCGGTTGATCGGCGGAGCAAAGCCCTGGGAACGCTGAAAATTGTATAAACAAAATGGGAATTTTTAAATTTGTTTCTAAGCAGGAAGGGTTCCAAACAGGACTCACAGAAAAATTTGAGCAGGAAGTACTTTTTTTTAAAGAAAAGCTTTTATTTTGGAGAAAGACGTGCTATAATATTTTCGCTGACAAAAATTGCGGGGAATTAGCTCAGCTGGGAGAGCGCATGGTTCGCAATCATGAGGTCAGGGGTTCGATCCCCCTATTCTCCACCATTTAGCCATCATCGATACGATGATGGCTTTTTTCTTTTTGTGGAATCGCAGCTTTGAGCAGCCTAGAGAATGTGTACAGTTCCCATTTCCTACGGCCGCCGTATCCAACCGGCGACCATGTTCAGAAGAATTACATCCTGAATCACGCGCGGATCTTTTCCGGTTTGCCGGAGAATTTTATTGATTTTGTACTGAACGGTATTTTTGTGGACAAAGAGTTGCTTTGCGATTTGGCCGATTGAACCGTTGTTCTGTACATAGGCATTCATAAAATCCGCGAATTCTACCATTTCCTCTTCTGTAAAGCCGGGGAGCAGCTGGCGGATCAGCGCTTCTTTATATTCCGGCAGAACATCGTGGAAAATCAGTTCCGCCGTACTGTTGTCATAGAAAAAAATACCGCTCTCACCCTGCTTCACAGTTAAAAGTTTCCGCGCCTGATTGTAAGAACGTTTCACGCCGGTATAATCGGGTTGGACGCTCCCTACAGAGGCGAGAAATGTTTCCTGTCCCGCGTTTTGGGCGGATGTTTTTAAAAAAGATGCGAGCTTTTCCGTCTGGCTGGTGCTGCAGATGACAACTCCCACATCACCGCGGCAAGAGCAGAGACAGCTGGAAAGCACAGGCGGCTCCGCGTCCTGCAGAATCTGTCCGGGCGTGACCAGGGCAACCGCAAAAGGCGCGTTCTCTGAAAAGCCATAGCTGTGGAGTTCATCCCGAAAGGCAGGAAGGAGTTCCGCAGGTTCTTTATTCACCCATTCGTTGATAAAAAATAAGAGGGCTTGTTCCTGCTGGCTTTTTTTGTGGTAAGAAAAAAGATCCAAGACGAGAATTTCCGTCATCTTTTTCAATACCTTCGCGTATTTCATTACTTCCGCAACCTCCCCGGTAATTCCAATAACACCGATGATCTGATCGTTTAAAAATACCGGCAGATTGATTCCTTTGCGGCATCCGTGATACTGCCCATCTTCATAAATGCACAGCTCTTTCAGATGGTAGCGGATAATGCGCCAGGCTCCTTCATGAAACATTCCGACCCGCGACGGATCGGTACTGGCTAAAATAGCGCCTTTTTCATCCATGATATTCAGGTCATAATCCAGAATCATGCTGATTTCTTCGATAATTTTGGCTGCGGTATCTTTTTGCAGATACATGGAACACCTCCGTATTTAGTACAGGTAACAAAAAAACGTGTAATTTTTTGGGGAACAGCCCATTTCTTTCGGGCTATGGAACTATTATACTAGTAATACACAAATTTTACAATCCGGAAAGGAGGCAGACGCATGTTATACAGCGCAGGAACGAGATCCTGCACAACCATGGCGGCGACAGGCACCGCGACAAAAGACGGAAGTGTTATTTTTGGAAAAAACAGCGATCGGCCGATAAACGAGGCGCAGCCTCTGTGTTTCTTTGAAGCGCGGGATCACGAGGAAGGGGAAGAAGTTCAATGCAGCTTTATCCGAATTCCGCAGGTCCCCCACACTTATGCGTGTATCGGCTCAAAGCCCCATGTGTTCTTCGGATTTGAACACGGAATCAACGAGCACGGGGTTATGATCGGCAATGAACAGGTATCAGGGCGGGAAGCGCCGGAACGCAGATGGGGTCTGATCGGAATGGATATTCTGCGGCTGGCGTTGGAAAGATCGGATTCCGCGAAAAAAGCGGTGGAAACCATCGGACAGCTGCTGGAGACCTTTGGTACCGGAGGAGATCCGGAAACCAGAATCCGCCCTTTTAACAGTAATTATGTAATCGCGGATGGGGAGGAAGTTTATCTCTTTGAATCCCATCAGAGAAGCTGGGCGGCGAAAAAAGTCGAGAAGACCGGCTATTTATCCAACTGTTATTCCATCCAGTCTGATTATACCTGGATCAGCGAAGGCGCGCTGCGGGAAGCGAAGGAAAAAGGCTGGATTTCCCCGCAGACAGAGGAAAAAGATTTTAATCCGGCGAAGGCATGGACCATTGACGACTGTCTGTTCGGGGAATCGGAAGGCTTCGTCCGCTACGCGCGGCTTGACAGACTGATGAATGGCAGAGAGCCTTTTACTCCCAAGATGATGATGGACAATCTGCGGGACCATTATGAGGGGGAAGCGCTGGGACAGACGATTTTCAGTCCCGCCGCGGCGAAAATCCCATGTATCTGCAGCCATCCGGGAGGCGTCAGCGGATGTGTAACCGCGGCCAGCTGTGTGGCAGTTATCCGCAAGGACGCGCCGGAAGAACTGCGGTTTACTTATTGGTCGAGTATGGCGCCTCCATGCTGTTCCGTGTTCCGGCCGTTTTATAATGTAAAATGGCTCCCGGAAGATCTGCAGCACGCGGACGCTCTGTATAGGGAACAGGATCAGTGGTGGACCTTTATTGAGCTGGAACGGTACATAGCGCTGAACTATGAGAAGTTCGCGCCCAAGGTGAAAGAGACGTTCTCCAGTATGGAAAACAGGTTTCTGGAGGAAGCAGAGTATATCGAGGGAAACTGGAACGGAGATCCGCAGGAGCTGAAGGATTTTTCCGCCAGAGCGGCTTCCGAGAGTTTTCAGGCGGCGAGAGCTCTGATCGCGGAAATAAAGGGTACACTGAAAACTTCGGATCTGGATCGGATGCTGCTTTCTTATTTTACACAAGTTTCAGACGGATGCGGAATGCCGTATGACCGCGCCGTGATTAAGTAAGAAGGAGGGGAGAATAGAATGGATGCCAGTAATACTTACGGGATAATCAGTCTGTTGCCGGTAGTGGTTGTAATTGTATCGGCGCTGATTACAAAACGGACCCTGGAGTGCCTGATTGTAGGTTCTCTGGTAGGGTTTGTCATTTTGGAAAAACAGAATTTCTTGTCTGAATGGGTCGCCGCGGCTCAGGAGGTTTTCGGAGAATCCGCCTGGTACATTCTCGTATTCGGGGTGTTCGGCGTGATCATCATGCTGCTGGAAAAATCCGGAGGCGCGCAGGGACTGTCGCAGTTGGGTACTAAATTCGCGAAAACCAGAGGCGTGGCGCTGATTTCCACATGGATATTAGGAATTTTGATTTTTATTGACGATTATTTGAATAATCTGGGCGTCAGCGTGGCTATGCGGAATGTAACGGATAAGTTCAAGGTTTCACGGGAATTCCTGGCATATTTAATCAATAGTACCGGAGCTGCCGTGTGTGTGCTGATTCCTATTTCATCCTGGGCCGTATTCATGTCAGGACAGTATGAATCCCTGGAAATTACGGGAAGCGACGGAACGAGCCTGGGTGCGTATATCCAGTCCATTCCCTATATGTTTTACGCCTGGTTGGCAGTGATTCTGGCACCGCTGTTCGCGCTGAAAATAATCCCGTTGTTCGGACCGATGAGAAAGGCAGAACAGCGCGCGGCGCAGGGACAGGTTTTTCCGCCAAGCTATTATGAACAGCTGGAAAAAGGCACGATGGAAGAAGTCAAGGAAGAGATGGATCCGTCTAAAGCGAGGGCAGTTAACTTTATTGTTCCCATGGTAGTCTTTGTCATTGCCACCATTGTAACAGACGGCGACATTCTGATGGGCGGCGTTGTCACGATTATCGTATGCGCGGTAATGTTTATTCCGCAAAAACTCATGACAGTAGCCGAATTTTGTGATATATCTTTTAAGGGGTTTACCAGTATGAGTTTTGTGACCGGTCTGGTGCTGACCTCCTTTATTCTGGGGAAAGCCAATGAAGAATTGGGACTGACTCCATATATTATCGACAAGGTAGAGCCTTTGCTCAGTCCGGGACTGCTGCCGGTTATCGCGTTTCTGCTGGTTGCCTTCCTTGCGTTTGCCTGCGGAAGCTTCTGGGGAATCATCGCTATTGTCGCGCCGATTATTCTGCCGCTGGCGGTTGCGGTGGACGCTAATGTATATCTCGTAGGCGCGGCGATTATATCGGGAACGGTTTTCGCCAGCCATACCTGTTTTTACGCGGATGCCGTTACGCTGATTTCGGCCGGAACGCAGATTCAGAATACGGATTACGCGAAGACCGCCATCCCGCTTACCATTATACCGGTTGCGCTCAGCGCGATACTCTACCTGATTTTCGGAATGGTTATTTAACAGGCAATCAATAAGGCAAGGTGAAGGGGAACTATGAAAAAGTGCGTGATTGTACCAGATTCTTTTAAAGGAACCATGTCCTCGGTTGAGGTCTGCGATGTGATTTCGGAAAAGGTGCGGAACCTTTTTCCTCACTGTCAGATCTGCGGAATTCCCATCGCGGATGGAGGCGAGGGAACGGTGGATTGTTTCGTCCGCGCTATTGGTGGAGAAAAAAGAAATGTGAGGGTACAGGGCCCATTTGGAGAAGAGATTGAAAGCTTTTACGGAGTTGTGAAGGGCGATACGGCAGTCGTGGAAATGGCGGCGGCTGCCGGACTGCCTCTGGCCTGTGGAAAGCGTGATCCCGGAAAAGCCTCGACTTACGGGGTGGGACAGTTGATCGCTCATGCGGTCCGGTCCGGCTGCCGCGGTGTGATTCTGGGACTGGGGGGAAGCTGCACCAACGACGGGGGCGCCGGAATGGCGGCAGCCTTGGGAACCCGTTTTTTTCGAAAGGACGGAAGCTGCTTTGTTCCCTCGGGAGATTCGCTGGAAGACGTTGTATCCATTGATAACAGCGGGGCGGAAAAGATGCTTTCAGGTGTTGAAATTCAGGGAATGTGTGATATAGAAAATCCCATGTTCGGAGAAAAAGGCGCCGCGTATATTTTCGGCCCGCAGAAGGGGGCGGATACAGAAGAAATCCGGGTGCTGGATCGGAATCTGCGAGCTTTTTCAGAAGTGATAAAAAGGGAACTGGGGATGGATGTAAGCCGTATTCCCGGAAGCGGCGCGGCCGGAGCTATGGGGGCAGGGGTTTGCGCGTTTTTAGGCGGCAGTCTGGTTTCCGGAATCGAACTGCTGCTGGAGGTTGTGAATTTTGATCAGATGCTGCAGGGCTGTGATCTGGTGATAACCGGAGAGGGGAAGCTGGATCGGCAGAGCTTTGATGGGAAAGTGATTGCCGGTGTGGTGCGGCATGCCCGGAAATTTCATGTGCCGGTTGTAGCCGTTGCCGGATACGTGGAGCCGGACGTCCGCCGCGCGCTGGATTCCTTCGGGGTCAGTGGGGCTTTATCGGTTTACGATAAAAGGATGAACCTGGAACAGATTCTTTCCACCTGCAAAACCGATTTGGGCAGGAGAGTGGAGGAACTGACCTGTTTACAGGTTTGATCCGGGATTCGGAATGCGAAGGCTGGAAAGCAAACTATTGAGGAAATCATCAAAATGTGTACAGAGATGCTTTTTTAGTTTCTTTGCACACATTTTTACTTGGTCCCGTTTGAAGTCCCTGAAAGAATATTTGTCGAAATTTGTAGAATATGCTCGAATACAGAGTATTTATGCAACGATAGTACGAATCATTCTTGTTTGCGCAAAAGCGCAGCTTTGGGAGGCTTCTCAAATGTGTATAATATGAAGAATTTTAAACTTAAGTACACCTTTTTGCGTTCTAAGAGCTTACGATGTGCTTTGCCTGCGCATACCTATTCATGTTGTGTCCCACGGGAGGGGATGAGATTGAAAATTTTTTGCCCGTACCTTGACAAACGCAGCATTGCTCTGGTACCATAAACCATGAAATACATAACAGGCAGATTTCTTCTAGAAGAGTGATCTCTACCGGCGGTACAGCCCGCGAGCGAAAGCTAATCCGGTCAGAACCCGGAGCCGACAGTAAAGTCTGGATGAGAGAAGAAAGCGTGGATGCTTTCTTTTGTGTACTTATTTTTAGAAGATAATGAATAGAGAAGGCATCGAAAGAAGGTGCCTTTTTTCATGCGCTCGATCCGGAAGAAATCCGAAATGATGAAAGGAGTAACTATGGAACAAAGACAAAACACAAGGAAAATTGGAATTCCCGGGGTAGTGGCGATTATGCTTGCCAGCAGTCTGACCGTCATGGTAGGCAACGCGATTACGCCGGCGCTTCCCCAGTTGGGAGAGGTATATGGACTCGGAAATTACGCTTCCTGGCTGGTGACGGCTCCGGCTCTGGGGGTGGTCGCGTCGGCTGTCTTTTTCGGGAAGCTGATTGACCGGAAAGGCCCCTACTGGGTCGCGTTTTTCGGACTGCTGCTGTATGGGATTTTCGGCGTAGCCGGAGGTTATATGCCAAATGCCGTGGCCATTTTCGTGGATCGGTTTCTTTTGGGCGTAGCGACAGCGGCGATTATGAGCTCGGCTGTCGCGCTGATTGCCGCTTTCTTCCAGGGGGAACGTCAGCTGAGATTGATCGCGGTACAGGGAATGTCCATGGAATTCGGCGGCGTGATTTTCCTCAGTATCAGCGGAGTGCTGGCGGATATTTCATGGCGCTGCCCGTTTTATATCTATGGGCTTGGTATCTTAGCTTTTCTTCTTTTGATTTTCTTCGTGCCAAGATGCGGAAGAGCCGCGGAGGAACAGGCGCAGGAGGAATCGCAGGGCGCGGGAAAAGGCGTGCCGATACCGCTGGTTCTGCTGATTGCCTTCCTGGGAATGCTGATGTTTTTTACCGCGATGGTTTCGCTGCCGATTTATCTGCAGACAGAGCTGGGGTACAGTCCTTCCTTCACAGGCTACTATCTGGCGGCGCTGGATTTAATCGCGGTCTTGGCGGCAGGGTTTATGCCTAATATTGTAAAAAGAATACAGGAAAAGGGTTGCCTGACCATCGCGTTCTGCTGTTATGGAATTGCTTTTCTTCTGTACTTCCTGTCGGGCCATGCGGTCGTTTTATGGATCGCGGTATTTTTCGCCGGACTGGGGTTTGGCTGTTCCACGCCTCTGTTTAACAGTCTGATTGTTAACAAGAGCACACCGGAAAAGAAGGGACTGAATATCAGCTTCTGCACCATGGCGATGTTTCTGGGCCAGTTTCTGTCGGCGCTGCTGGTATCCGCCTTTTCCGGGACGACTTTGTTCCTGGTCGCCTTTATCATCGCCTTTGTGATCGCCGCTTGTATACTTCCGGTCGCGGGGCGGTATCACCGGATTAGAGGATAAGGGGACGCGGCTTCTGTATGTCCGATATAAATTAAATAAGATTACGGAAAACGGGACGGTGCACACCTAGGGGCAGATTTTGCCGATTGCGTATACATCGCCCCGTTTTTTCCTGTTTTTAAAACGGATTTTCTCTAAATTACCAGACATTCGGAGCAGTTTTATACGCAATAGCACAAATTACAGGCCTGGTGTGGACGATTTGTGTATACGCAATCCGAAAAAAAGTCACGGCGGTGTGCACTGGCCCAGATGCCCATTTGAAAAAAGCCTGCTTCCAGGATCACTCCCCCCCACAGGCCGATTCAACCCAGGCAGGGCCTCTTCCGCCTTTTTGCAGAAAGTGCTTGACAAAGAAAATTAGTATGATATTATTATGATATCACAAAGATATAAAAATAAAAGGAGGAAGCAAGATGTTGATACTTACCATTAATTACGTTCCCGGAAAAGAAATTGAAGCGCTGGGAATTGTCAAGGGAAACGTTGTACAGGCAAGACACATAGGAAAAGACATCATGGCGGGATTGAAAAATGTGGTCGGCGGAGAGCTTCGCGGATATACGGATATGCTCAACGAGGCGAGAGAGGTGGCCACGCAGAGGATGGTTGCGGAAGCGGAAAAAATGGGAGCGGACGCGATTATCATGATGGAGTACGCCACATCCGCGATTATGGACGCGACTGCCGAAGTAATTGCCTACGGAACCGCTGTAAAATATAAAGAGTGAATGAAGGCGCATGGAAAATGAGCGGGAAAATAAGGAGGTACAGATGGAAAAGAACTTTGTAAATACGCAAATTGAAGAAAAAGTTTTAAAGCCTGCAAATGGAATGGCAATGATGCTGATACTGATTCTGGTGATGCTGATTTGTGTGGGAGCGATTGTATGGGGAGCTATGGCTGCGCTGGCTGCTGTGATTGTGGCGGCGGCTGTCGTATTCTGTATCGCGTGCGTGCTGCTGGGAGGGCTGAAAATCATCAATCCGAATGAAGCGCTGGTTTTGACTTTGTTCGGTAAGTATTACGGTACAATAAAGGATCACGGATTCTTCTTTGTGAACCCGTTCGTAACAGCCAGGAATCCCATCGCGGAAAAACAGAATGAGTCAGAGGGTCTTTTGCAGGAGCTGAGTGAAAGTTCGAAAAAGAATAAGGAGAAAAAGCCGTCCATAAACAAAAAGGTCTCTACAAAGGTTCTGACGTTTAATAACGGTACCCAGAAAGTCAACGACGCCATGGGAAACCCGATTATTATCGGAGCAATTGTCGTCTGGAGAGTAGAAAACCCGACAAAAGCAGTATTTAACGTGGATAATTATTTTCAGTATCTGTCCACACAGTGCGACTCCACCATCCGGAGCATCGCAAGGCAGTATCCGTACGACAGTATTGAGGAAACCGATACCGAGGAGAAAACTCTGCGCGGTAGCAGCCAGGAAATCGCCGATATGATGAAAAGCAGACTGCAGCAGCGGGTCGAGGACGCGGGACTGGAAGTGCTGGAAGTTCGGATTACCCACTTGTCCTATGCGGAGGAAATCGCGGCAGCTATGCTCCGGAGACAGCAGGCTGCGGCTATCATCGCGGCAAGGCAGAAGATCGTGACCGGAGCGGTGGGCATGGTAAAAACCGCGTTGGATCAGCTGGGTGAAGAGGAAATTGTGGTTCTGGACGAAGAACGAAAGGCGGCCATGGTAAGCAATCTGCTGGTCGTACTCTGCGGTGACAAGGAAGCGCAGCCGGTAGTCAACAGCGGAACCATTTACTAAAGAGGCCAGCCTATGAAAGAAGAACTGGAGAAAAAGGAAGAGCAGCTCCAGAAAAAGCTGGAAAAGCTGGAAAAAATGGAGCAGGAAATCAAGGCCAGAGAGAAAAAGCTGAAGGAGTCCGAAAAAAAGAAAAAACAGATTCTTCTTAGGATCGCGCCGTCTTTGTGGGATGAAATCGCCCGATGGGCGGAAGAGGACTTTCGGTCCATCAACGGACAGATTGAGTATCTTCTGGCAGAGTGTGTAAAGAAGCGTAAAAATAAATAATTCAAGGAGCCCGGGAAACCAAGCGGGCTCCTTTTCAACATGCCCTTAAGAAGATGCAAGTTGCAGCCGCCTGCCTGTACAACATTACCGCGAACATCTTTTGTAAAAAATTCGCTGGATGCCGCCGAGCAAAGCGAAATGCGAACAATCCAGATGTCCATGCGTTCTGGCTGGCAACGAAAATTTTGCGTGTCTATTTTTTGGAAGAGATGGTATACTGAAAGTATCGAGTGAATCTTTATCGGGAAAAAGCCGATAAACCGCAGCCGCAGGTATATAACCGCGAATAAACGCGATCATGAAAAATAGAACAGGAAAGCGAGGAGAAAACAACATGTACAAAGAAAACGCGTGGAAAAAATACACGGATGAAGAGATGAAAAAGGTAATGGAATTCAGCGAAGGTTACAAGGACTTTCTTTCAGAGGGCAAGACGGAACGGGCGTGTACCCGGCTGACTCTGCGGATGGCGGAGGAAAAAGGATTCCGCGATCTGGAAGAAGTCCTGAAAGCAGGGGACTCTTTAAAACCGGGCGATAAAGTTTACGCGGTGAACATGAACAAAAATGTCGCCCTGTTTGTCATCGGGGAAAAACCGCTGGAAGAAGGACTGCGGATTTTAGGCGCGCACATTGACTCGCCGCGTCTGGACTTAAAGCAGAATCCTCTTTATGAGAGCGAAGGCTTTGCCCTTTTCGACACCCATTATTATGGCGGCATTAAAAAATACCAGTGGGTAACACTGCCCCTGGCTCTGCACGGCGTAATCGTGAAAAAAGACGGGACGAGTGTCGATTTTGTCATCGGCGAGAAGGAAGAGGATCCGGTATTCGGAGTCAGCGATCTTTTGATCCATCTGGCGGCGGATCAGATGAAAAAAACAGGCGCGAAAATCGTGGAAGGCGAAAATCTGGACGTTACCATCGGCAGCATTCCTCTGAAAGAGGCAGCGGAAGATGAGAAAGAAAGGGAAGCGGTAAAAGCCAATATCCTGCGGATTTTAAAAGAAAACTACGGTATCGAGGAAGAGGATTTCCTCAGCGCGGAAATCGAAGTGGTTCCCAGCGGCAAAGCGAGGGATTACGGACTGGACCGCAGCATGATCATGGGATACGGGCATGATGACCGGGTATGCGCCTATACATCCCTTGCCGCGATTTTAGATGTGGAGTCCTGCCAGTATACAAACTGCTGCTTCCTGGTGGATAAAGAGGAAATCGGAAGCGTGGGAGCCACAGGCGCCCAGTCTCTGTTTATGGAAAACACCATCGCGGAACTGATGGCCTGCATGGAGGGAGAATCGCTGATTAAAGTCCGCAGAGCCCTTAAAAATACAAAGATGCTCTCCAGTGATGTCAGCGCGGGACTGGACCCGCTGTATCTGAGTGTCAGCGACAAGAAAAACGCCGCTTTCCTGGGGCACGGGATTGTATTCAACAAATACACCGGTGCCAGAGGAAAGAGCGGCTGCAACGACGCTAACCCGGAATATATCGCCCAGCTCAGAAAGATTCTGGATGACGCGAAAGTCAACTATCAGACTGCGGAACTGGGAAAAGTCGATCAGGGCGGCGGCGGAACCATCGCTTACATTATGGGGAACTACAACATGAATGTTATCGACGCGGGGGTACCGGTACTGAATATGCACGCGCCGTGGGAAGTCGTTTCCAAGGCGGATGTATACGAGGCCTGTCGGGCATATAAATCGTTTTTAGGCGATTTTTAACGAAAAAGGGAGCAACTGACGATTCATGCAGTTTGGAATGACAATACCGATGCAGAAATTTTTCTATATGAGCAAGCCTCCATATGGAGAAAAAAACGAAGATTTATTTTGCTGGGAACTGCACGTGATTTCCATTCAGGGGCGGAACTGCCAGACAGCCGCTGTTGGGCGAGCTTCTGAATGCCGCGCCGACAAAGTGCACAGGGGATCCCCATAAAGAAAAGCCGGAAGAACAGATGAAACGGGTTCTTGCCGGATTTTGACGACTGAAAAAAATGGGGCTGTCGCGTTAACGAGAAATAAGCGTTAGTGCACAGCCCTTTCTTCATGC
>JAHZHL010000026.1 GCA_019420305.1 Bacillota bacterium
GAGCCTTCGTTGAATGAGTAAACAAACTTTTTCTTTTCCACTTTTCATTCTCCTTTAAATTTGAATTATTCATAATATTCCATATATCCCCAATATTTTGCAATTGACTTTCCACACTAAATATGCTTCAATGATTTATATGGAAGAGGCATCCTTTTTCTATTGGAGGAACATTATGGACATTAAATCTTTGCAATATTTCATTGCCGTTGTAGAATCAACCAGTATCACAAAAGCAGCAAAGGCGCTGCATATTTCGCAGCCGCCTCTCAGCCACCAGCTGAAACTGCTCGAATCTGAACTCGGCACAAAATTGTTTGAACGAGGTCCCCGCTGCATTACTCTGACCAGTGCGGGCGAAACACTCTATCATAGAGCCAAAAATATCATTGATTTCACAGAGGAAACTTGCCGGGAAATCCAGAATATCGGAGCAGGGAACAGCGGGCACATCCGAATTGGTCTGATTTCTTCCTTCAGCCCGAATCTATTATCCGAACTTCTGAATCGGTTCTGCACAGAATATCCAGATGTCCAGTTCGACATCTATGAACGCAATACATATGATCTTCTGGATTCCCTGGAAAGCAATCTGATTGAGTTGGCTTTCGTCCGCACGCCTTTTAACGGAAATTCCTACAGCCGTATTCCTTTATTACGGGAACCTCTTGTCGCATTCGGACATGTCAGCTTTTTCAAAGAAGTTTCGACCTCTGCATTAAATCCCGATTTTTTTAATAACAAGCCCCTCATCATATACAGACGTTGGAAATATATCCTCGACGATTATTTTAAACAGGAAGGACTTTCTCCGTTCTACAGCTGTATTAACGATGATGCCAAATCCTCCCTGCTTCTCGCTCTGTCTGGCAAGGGTATCGCGATTGTTCCTATGGATATCGCGCATATGATCCAGCTGGATACCATGCGGTCCGTCCAAATCAATGCGCCTCATCTGGTAACAGAAGTGTGCGCGCTTTGGAATCCGGAACGTTATATACCTCCCGCTACAGAAAATTTTCTCCAGTTGCTTCAAACCTTTAAGCTGTCCTGATTCTACCGGGACAGCATTTATTTTTTATGATCCTTCACATTCTTTTTAGGAACAAGGATAAAACCGGCATTCAATACCAACAACGCGATTCCCGCGGAGGAAAGCGCTGTGTTTCCCAGATTTCCTCCCGCCATAAGAATTGGAAAAGATAGCATAATCAGGGCTGCGCTAAGTTCTTTTTTCATAGTTTCATTCCTCCTGTACGTTCCATCTATATTATCCATAAATTCACAAGGCCTAAAATCATCGCGGTCGTAAGAATCGGGACTAGCGTTTTTTTATAAATCCGGCTTTCTTCCCCTTGAATCTGCGCTGCCGTAGAGCCGAGTGAAACTGTCGTCGGTCCGATGGCACAGCCTACAGAGGCCCCAATCGATTGTACCGCGCACATAATTGCCACAGTCATCCCCAGCGAGTTCGCTGCGGTCTCCTGAAGAGAACCGAAGATAACATTAGAATTGGTATTGCTTCCCGTCACGAATGCCCCTAAAAGACCAATAAAAGGCGCTGCCAGCGGATATAACTCTTTTGTTACAGACACTAGAAAATCTGCGATTTCCCCAATCATACCGGAGTCCATCATAATAACCGCCATATTCAACAGAAATACCAATGTAATGGTAGTAGGAATACATTTTTTAACAGTCTTTGCAACAATCACCTTCACCTTCTCACCGTTCAGGGCTTTCTTTTTATAAAAAAGGATCATGCTGAGAAAAGATGCAATCATGATAACAGAAAACGGATACTTCAAAAGATTAAAAGTTACATAATCCGTTTCTGCTGCCACCACATGCCCCAGTCCGGTTCGATATCCCGGGAAGTCCAGATTCAAAGAGATTGCCGGATCAAGCAGATAAAACGCAATCGACAGCACTACAATCAGAAGATAAGGCATCACGGCCTGCAACAGATTGAGATTGCCTTTATACAAACCCTTTTTTTCATCCCGTGGCTGTTTTATTTTGTTAAGTACAAAGCATACCACAAGTCCGGCAAAGCCTGTCAGAAGCCCAATCACCGAGAACATTTCAAGCTTTGCCAGTATATATAGCATTCCCCCCATGAACACAGACAGAATCAGAACATACGGAAACCCTTTTGCCAGTTGTTTTCCTCCGCCGTAAATATAGCAGACAGTCAGCCCCGTGCATAAAAGTCCGCAACTCCCGAATATCGCCATATATAGCACAATCTGAGCCAGCGGAGCATTCGTAACCATATTAATCGCGTAAATTGATGAACCCATCGATCCAAAACTAATGGACCAGGAATGTCCTACCAGAACAGAGGCTACCGAGATCACCGGATCAAACCCCAACGCGATCAGGATCGGCGTAACCACGATTACCGGTACGCCGAATCCCGCAATTCCCTGCAAAAACGCCGAAAAAATCCAGCTCAGCAAAAGGAACTGCAAGAATCGATCTGTGAAAATACGCTCCAAATTTTTGTTAATTACATGCAGGGCCTGCACCTCATATACCAGATTATAAAGAAACATCGCTCCCCATATAATTAAAATAACAAACAGCGCCAGACCAAATCCTTTTGCCATGGAAATGGCAAGGCCGATTGTACCGCTTTGATATTTAATGAAAAAAATCACGGTAGCAATCAAAAATGATATAGCGCTCGCCTTCATTGCAGAGAGTTTAAATACCAGAAGACAACACAGAAGGCATAAAATCGGCAGAACAGATAAAATAATTGACATGCTACTCCCTCTTTTCTAAAGATTTAAAAGTTAAGAAGCTTCTTGCTATTAAAATCGTAGCATGCCTTTCTTCGAAAGAAAAATACGAAAATACTATGCGTTTCATATTGAAAAAGTATGGCTGTACTTAACGTTCCTTTTTCCACGACTTCGAAACAGCATCAGCAACTCGCTGAGAAATTCCCGGCGAAAAAACATCGGGAATGATCCGGTTCCCCCTTTTCTCATCTTCTGATACTGCTGCCGCCAAGGCTCTGGCAGCCCCCATTTTCATAGATTCTGTAATCCGATCCGCGCGTGCCTCCAATGCTCCTTTAAAAATGCCGGGAAAGGCAAGAACATTGTTAATCTGATTCGGATAATCAGATCGCCCGGTTCCAATGATTCTGGCTCCCGCATCTATCGCTTTTTCGGGAAAAATTTCCGGTTCGGGATTTGCCATAAGAAAAAGAATCGGGTCATCTGCCATACTCCGGATCATATCCGCAGTTAAAACTCCTGGCGCCGAAACTCCTACAAATACATCCGCATCTCTTAGAACATCTCCCAAACTTCCGGTTTTCTTTTCTTTATTAGTAACAGCCGCAAGTTCCCGCATCGCCACCGGCAATGCTGTCATTCCGCTTGAAATCGCTCCCATTCTGTCACAGACAATTATATCCGTTACACCTGCCGCCAGCAGCATCCGCGCGATTGCGGTTCCTGCCGCGCCGGCACCGTTGATTACGACCTTAAGACGCTCCATTCTCTTCCCCGCTATTTCCGCAGCATTAAACAATGCCGCAGTTACAACAACCGCGGTACCATGTTGATCATCATGAAAAACCGGAATATCCAATTCTTCCTGAAGTTGTCGTTCGATATGAAAACATCTGGGCGCCGCAATATCTTCCAGATTGATTCCTCCAAAGGCCGGAGCGATTGCTTTCACGATATGCACAATTTCCCTGTCGTCCTGTGTCTGCAAACAAATCGGAACCGCATCTATACCGGCAAAAGTTTTGAACAGCAGAGCCTTCCCCTCCATAACAGGAAGCGCCGCTTTCGCTCCGATATTCCCCAGCCCCAGAACTGCGGAACCATCTGTGATAACTGCCACCGTATTCCGCTTATTCGTATAGCGGTACACCTCTTCCGGATTTTCCTGGATCTTCCTGCACGGAGCCGCCACGCCCGGTGTATAGGCAAGGGACAGATCCGCTTTGTTTCTAAGGCTTACTTTCCCTGTGATTTCAATTTTCCCCCGAAATGTTTCATGAAGCTTCAATGCTCTCTCATCGTAATTCATTTTTCCGTTCTCCTTTGCAGTCATTTAAATTCCAGCCCATTATATCCCATCGCCCGATCCTGCTTCAATACTTGCCGGGCATACCTTTTTTATATGAAAAGCATACCTTATTCGTATTTGTGCGATTGATTTCCTCGTGCTAATCTGAATATACAAAAAATTCAGGATTAATTCTAAAAATTCTAAGTTATGTATCAGGCAACAGCCGGAAAGGGACAAAATGATCAAAGAAATCATAAAAAAAGAAAGCGTCGAATACATCCATAATCTTACAAAAGAACTGAGCCTTATGGGAAATGACGGGGGAGAATACGGATTTCGCGTTTCGGGCAGCAGCGGTGAATGGAATGTTGCGAGAAGAATTGAGAAAGAAATGAAGGCAATCGGACTCCAGAACGTCGCCATTGAACCGTTCCCTGTCCATTCCTGGGAATTCACATCCGGGAAACTGAGTGTCAACGGAATTGACATGCCGATGTCCTCTTACTGTGGGACGAAAGGGACTCCTGATGGGGGAATCGCAGGAGAAATTATTGATGTGGGACGCGGAACCGCGCAGGATTACGAAGGTCTGGATGTTACAGATAAAATTGTGCTCTGCACATTTGATATTCTGGAAGATTTCTGGATGAGTCTGCCCGTATATCAGGCAGAAATCCGCGGCGCTAAAGGTTGTATTATCTCCTATTGCGGCGATTTTTACGGAACAAAAGAAGAGGCGATAAACAGCTTTGACTCTCAGTCCAGATATCTCCTTCCAGTCGGGAACATATCCCGCAAGAACGCATCCATCTTACGCGACTTATTGAAAAACGGATCTGTACACGCTGTTATGCAACTGGACATTACCGTAGATTTCAACGGTTCAAGTTCTAATGTGATCGGCTATATTCCCGGGAAAAATAACGATCGCATGATTCTTCTGGGTGGCCATATGGACGGATACTTCCATTCTTATCAGGACGATCTTCTCGGTGTAGGAATCATTCTCGGCATTGCGAAAGCCATGATTGAAAGCGGCTACCAGCCAAAGCATACGCTGGCTTTTATCGCTCACGGCTCCGAAGAATACGGGGTGACCGAATCCCGTTATGACTGGTGTATCGGCTCCTGGAACAGCATCAACCGGATTCATCCCAACTGGTTCGGAAAGATGACGGCATTTTTCAATATTGATGCAATACGTCCGGGAACACCGGTTTACAACATCGCCAGCACTCCGGAATATCATGGATTCTTTAAAGAATTCATGAAACAGATGAAGGTTCCCGAAACCTCCTGGCCTGGCGGCGCCGATTTGCTCGGACTGAACGGTCCCTGGTCCGATGATTATAACTACGCGATCAAAGGAATCCCCGGCATTATCTGCGGAAGAGGTCCCGCAGAATGGAGTTATCAGAACTATCATACCCAGTTTGACAATTATAAGATTTATGAGGAAGAAAAAGAAATCATCTCCTATGTCACCGCCCATTACACAGAAATGGTCTATGCCTTTGATCATTTTGTACTTCCGCCGTTCCACTATCGTTATGGACTCGAAGGAATCGCAAAAGGACTTGAAGGTCTAAGTGAAGAATTTCTGCAGATACCTGTATTTCAGTTAAAAGAAGCGGCACGATCGATCTCTGAAACGTCGGAAAAACTATTTAAAGAACTGACCAGATTAAACAAAACTTATTCCGACGGCGAAGTGCCTCTTTCTCTTCTCCCCGATATTGCGGAAGAACGAAAAAAGCTTATGGAAATTTATCGCCTGATTCAGGGAGATCTGAAAAAGCTGTCTCCTTGGGATGATGTGGTATTCGCGCACGAATCAGTCATTTCCAATATCACTGCCATCAAAAAAGCGCTGGCCGCGCGAAAGGACGATCCATCAGCAGACATGACTGAAATTTTATGGGAACTGGATCTTTTTAAAGTTGCCTGCCAGTTTGACAAAGACGTATACGACTGGCTTATGGACTGCCAAGATTACACAAGATCCGATCTGTTTTGGGGTACCGGGAAACTTCACAGATTCGCGCAACTGACTCCGCTGCTTGACAGTATCCGTGAAAATGACCCGAAAAAGACAGTAAAAGAATTAAAAAATCTGCTGGATTTCGAATATCAGCTGCTGCGGGATATCCTGAAACAGGAAACGGAGCTCCTCCTTCGCATCAATGACGCGATTTCATCCGTTCGAATCCGCAGGTTTTTCTAAGCAAAGAGGAACCTTCCGGCTCCTCTCGAGGTAAAACAACGGGGTCTGCCTTTCAGCGGCCCCGCCTTTTTTCTGCCAGCGTTCCGATGATAAATACCAGACCAAAAGCAACACATGCACCTGCCCAGATATTCAGATCCGTATAGCTTCCCGCATTTACGAATGCCAAAACACCGCCCAGGAAATAAAACCCTCCGGCAGTAAAGGCGCCTCCGCCGCTGCTGTTTCTCGTAACCACTCCAAGGATTCCCGCCACCAGCATACAGAATCCTGAAAACAGACGGGAATCGTCCAGCCATCATGCACCGCACACTTTTCAGTTTTCCCGCATAGGCTGAAAGAAAAAAGGAGGCATTCCCCATGCCCAGCGTTTATCTCAGTCCTTCCGTACAGGATTACCATTCGTATACATCCGGTCTGGGAACCGAAGAATACCACATGAATCTCATCGCGGACTCCATGGTTCCCTGGCTGCAGAAATGCGGGATTTCCTTTATCCGCAACAATCCCTTCGATACTCTTCCCGAAATGATCTCCCGCTCAAACAGAAACTCTCCGGATTTCCACCTGGCCCTCCATTCCAATATAGCTCCCGGGAATCTGTCCGGCCTCATCCAGGGTCCGGATATTTACTACCTCGCAGGCAGCCGTCCCGGAAAAAAAGCCGCGGATATTTTTGCGGAAAATCTGAAAAAAATTTATCCGGTTCCCGCCCTTGTAGCCGTTATACCAAACGACTCTCTTTCCGAACTAAAAAAAACAAAAGCTCCCGCTGTCCTTGCGGAACTGGCTTATCATGATAATGAGGAAGACGCCCGCTGGCTGATCGAAAACAGGGAAAAAATCGCGTACGCTCTGGCGCTCTCGCTGTCGGAGTATTTAAAATTACCGTCGCCCGGGACTGGTCTCTCCGTGAAAGATATGATACACTGATAGCAGTTTAATTACACACTTGATAAAAGGAAGCAAACATATGGAACAGTTGAAACAAACATTTCAGTCTGCCCTCTTCGAGCAGACTCTGGTAAAAATTATCTTCAGCAATCCCCGCAAGAAATCACTGCCTTACAAAAAAGTCACGCTTCGCCCAATCCTGCTCCACGGCAGGAAGATGTTCCAGGCAGAGTTTCACTATGAAAAAAAGGCGATTCATGAGAATCTGGAAGAGGGTGCTGTCCTGGCTGCCTGTCTTGACTTTGTCCTGCGCGATTTCAAGCAAATCAACCTCTTTACAGAGGAATCGGACATTCAGATCCTGGCTGCCAAACCGGATCGGCCGAAAATCATACAAAAACCCGGTACGCTCCGAAGGGAGAACCTGTCTCATAACCATATCAAAAATTACGCCATTGCAGAAGGAACGCCCTGCGACTTTCTGATCCGCCTGGGCGTCATGGATCCCAAGGGGAAAGTGTTTCCGCGGCATTACTCCAAATTCCGGCAGATCAATCGATTCCTGGAGATTCTCCAGGATGTATTTCCCAGCCTTCCCAGCGGCATGGGCCGTCCCCTGCGCATCATCGACTTCGGCTGCGGAAAAGCGTACCTGACCTTTGCCCTCTATCATTATCTTCGGGTCATCCAGAACCGCAACGTGGAAATCATCGGACTGGATTTAAAAGAAGATGTAATCGAATTCTGCAACCGGATCGCTTCCGATCTCCATTATGAGCATCTGCGGTTCCTTATGGGAGATATCGCGGACTATACAAATGACTACGCCGATATGGTCGTCACCCTCCATGCCTGTGACACTGCCACAGATTTCGCGCTGATCAATGCCGTAAAATGGAATACCCGGGTCATTCTTTCCGTTCCATGCTGTCAGCACGAGCTTTTCGGACAAATCCGCAATGCTCTTCACGCTCCCATGTTCAAGCATGGAATTCTCAAAGATCGGTTCACCGAAATTCTCACGGACGGTCTGCGGGGATTGAAACTGGAAGCCTGCGGCTACGATGTCGCAATGATCGAATTTACCAGCCTGGAACATACCTCCAAGAATATTATGATCCGGGCGATCCGAACCGGAAGGCCAGACAGCCGCGCCGCCGCGGAATACGAACGTCTGAAGGAATTTTACCAGGTTCACCCCTCGATTGATGCATTATAGAACGAAAAAGACCGCGGAGCATAAAATTCCACGGTCTTTTTTTCCTGCTTTATAATTTTATCCGTTCCGCAATTTCCTCCCGGATATCCTTTTCTTCCTTCACAGGGACTGACTTCTGTGGTCGGAAAATCATAAAGAGAATCGCGCACACAGCCATCAAAACCGGATAATATAAGTTCGGAATGATATTCAGCGGTGTCAGCCCCACCAGCGCGGCAGCCGTCAGAAGCTGCGCTCCGTAAGGGATAAGACCCTGCCCGACTGACGCAAAAATATCCAGAAGAGACGCTACCCGCTTTGGCTCCACACCCAGCTCGTCTCCGATCTCCTTCGCAATCGGCCCTGCCATGACAATAGCAACTGTATTATTTGCTGTACACAAATCTACCAAAAGAACCAACAGCGCAATTCCAAACTCCGCTCCCCGCTTTCCTTTTGTCCTCTTTTTAATCGTATCAATAATCAGATCAATTCCGCCGTTTTCTTTTATCAGTGAAACGATGCACGCAACGATCAGAGAAATAATCGAGATTTCAAACAACCCTGTCATTCCGTCGCCAATAGCGGTAAAACTTTCAATTAAAGTAAACTCTCCGTATGCCACACCCACAATTATGGAAAGAATAATTCCTGAAATCAGCACAAGGAACACATTAAATCCAATCAGAGCGCCAATGAGTACTACCAGATACGGAATTACCTGCACAAAATTATAATCATAAGAGGCTTGTGATTGATAACTCAGCCCCATCGTCTGTACAAAGAAAAGAATGACCGTAATCACTGCCGCCGGAAGCACAATGAAAAAATTCTGTTTAAACTTATCCTTCATTTCGCACCCCTGAGTCCGCACCGCCGCAATGGTGGTATCGGAAATCATGGACAGATTATCACCAAACATGGCTCCGCAGACAACCGCTCCGATGCAGATCGCCAGCGGAAACCCTGTCTGCTGCGAAACCCCCAGCGCAATGGGCGCAAGCGCGGTAATCGTCCCCATGGACGTCCCCATGGAAATGGAAATAAAGCAACCGATCACAAACAGTCCCGGCACCATAAACTGCGGCGGCATTACCGAAAGTCCGAAATTAACCGTACTGTCCACCCCTCCCGCAGCGGTGACCACCCCGGAAAACGCGCCTGCCACAATAAAGATCAAAATCATGGTTATGATGTTAACATCGCCCGCGCCTTTGGCGATAATTGACAGCTTTTCATCAAACGTCAGCCTTCGATTCTGCAGCATCCCCACAAATAATGCCGCTACAAAAGCGACCAGCGCAGGCATAGCGTAAAAATCTCCGCTTATAGTTCCGACTCCGGCAAACAGCACAATAAATACAATAAAGGGCAGCAACGCCCAGCCGCGTCTTTTCATAATCTGTTCCTCTCTCTTTTCAAATTTCTGAAACCCTCGCAACCAATCCGCTCCCGCCTTTTATATGAGCGGCCGTCCGGTAAAATGAAACAGCTTTGCGATCAGGCTGCTGGGAAATACATGAACCCTCTGATTGAGCATCTTTGCGATCGTATTATAAAAGGTCGCCGCATGGACGATATTCCGATCCGCGTCCTCAATGTCCTGTCTGAGGCGGACACATCGCTTATCCTCTTTGAGCGTTTCCTCGGCATCCAGCGCCGTAAAAAGTGTCTTAATCGTTTCCGCCACCGCGCCCTCACTGACGATTCGCTCCTCCAAGGAACCCGCTTCCTCCGCAAGCCGGACAGCATCCGCGGCATTTTGCGCCACATCGCTCAGATCCCTGTCTCCATGTTTTTTTACCAGCTTTATCAGTTTTAAAAGGTGCGTTCTCCTTTTTTTCATATAGATTTCCACTGCGGAAAACGCTTCCTCCGTACTGTTTCTTAGATTGGAAAAGCCCCTGTAGGACATCCCTATCCAGAAAACAACTACGGCCGCCAGAGCGAAAACCGCAGCCGCAATACTCATCGATGACATCTTAAATGCCTCCTTACTCCGGAATTTCCCACTCTACAGGTTCTTTGCCAAAACGCTTCAGAAAGGCGTTCGTCTTTGAAAAATAATGTTTTCCCCAAAAACCCCGCCCCGCTCCCAGAGGACTCGGATGCGCACCTTCCAGAATCAGATGTCGGTTGTTGGTAATAAGGGATTTCTTTGCCCGCGCGTTTCCTCCCCACAGAATAAATACCATTGGATCAGCCCGCTCATTTAAAAGCGTTATCACACGATCCGTAAAAATTTCCCATCCCATTCCTTTATGCGAGTTCGGCTGTCCCCTCCGCACGGTAAGTACCGTATTTAATAGAAGCACGCCGCTTCTGGCCCAGCTTTCCAAACATCCGTGGCTCGGAGGCGCAATCCCCAGATCGTCTTTCATTTCCTGAAAAATATTCACAAGGGACGGAGGCGGGGCAACCGGCTTTTGCACAGAAAAACAAAGGCCATGAGCCTGTCCCGGCTGATGATAGGGATCCTGCCCTAAAATCACTGCTTTTACCTCCTTATAGGGCGTCAGTTTCAAGGCATTGAAAATATCATACATATCCGGATAAACAGTTCTGGTCTTATATTCCTTAATCAGAAAACATCTCAGCTTCTGATAATATTCTTTTTCAAATTCTCCCTCCAGGATTTGATCCCAGTCGTTACCTATGTTCACCATATTGTCTATTATAGCGGACTTTACGATGAAAAACAAGCCGTACCTTCTAAGCCTTACTTCCGTTTTTCAATCACAGCCTCTGCGGCCGCGAACCCTCTCAGTTTTTCCAGCGCTCTTCTGTGCCTGCTTTTGACTGTGTTCTCGCTTTCACCTGTAATCTGCGCGATTTCGGCGAGGTTGTATCCTTCATAGTAGTACAGCCGCAAAAGAATGACGGCATCTTCCGGCAGTCTCCGCAAGAGACGCGCGATCTGTTCCCTGTCTCCGATTCGTTCCAGTTCGTTGGCAAGACGCAAATAATAATTTCCATCCTGCCTCGCTACATCAACCGCAAATTCCTCCGCATCCAGTGAGCGGATCGCTTGTCTGTTTTTCATTACCTCCCGCCAATGCCGATTCACTTCATTTCTGGTAATGCTCCACAGCCACGCGTCCATCTTTTCCACATCTCTCAGTTTATTGAGATAACGCAGCGCTTTGATGAAAACTTCCTGAAGCAGATCTTCCCGATCCTGTTTCTCTACATTCATAATAGCCAGAAGCCGATTTATATTGTTATATTTGCTGCATAGCAGTGCTTCCTTTTCTTTTGTATCCAACTTTGCTTCCTCTCTGACTCGTAGTATGATTCTATCTACTTATAAGTGTATTGATTTCCCAGCCTCTCGGAATACTCTTTGGGACGATTTTTCTATATCTTTTAGCGGATTTTTTTTTGAATGGACAAAACAAGAAGGCTCATTTGCACCTTTTTCACTCAGTCCCTGTTCTATAGAAGGCGAACCGTAAATATGCACAGAGGAAGGAGATTTTTATATGAAAGCACAACTTCAGGAGCGTGTTGCCCATAATCTGTCGGCGCTTCGGCAAAACGCGCAGTTAAGCCAGAGCGCGCTCGCGGCGAAAATTTCAGTCTGCCGTTCCACCTATTGTCAGTATGAACACGGGGATCGGCTCCCCGATGTCGCCACTCTATATACATTGTGCGAATTCTATCATGTCAATATGGACACCATGCTGAGATATGACGTTCGTGAGGTTCTTCAGGAGTATTTCCTGTTCCAGGAGTACACACAGGACACGACAAAACTTCTGATGATTTACAATTCGCTCTCTGAATTTTCGAAGGGAAGACTGCTGGAACGAGCGGAAGAACTGGCGCAGTTGGATCAAATGAAAAAACGGGACGCATTCTATCTAAACTACTAGTCGGTTCTGCGCGCGCTATCGTTCCCCGGCTGCACGCAGAACGGTTCTTCTACCTTTCCTTCAGTTCCCTCAAGCCTTCTAAATAGCCCAGCACCCTGGACTGCAGATCCCCGGGGAGCTCATCCCATAAAAGGAGCAATTCCTTTTGCTTGTCGGTCAAGTCTACTCGTGACTCGTCCTCTAAAAAGAACTGCGACATGGTAATATCCAGACCCTCACAAATCTTCTGCAACGTCGGAAGAGTCGGCATTGTATCCTTCTTGAACATATTTGTAAGTGTTGTATACGGAATCTGAGCCTGCTTTGCCAGTTTGTACTTTGTAATACCTTTTTTGCCACATATGGCTTCTATTCTCTCAAGTGCATAATTCACAACCGATAACCTCATTTCTATACCCATATTTTATCCTAAAACCTCTTTCTTTTTTAGTCTATAATATGCGTATATATAGCTACCTGTTTTTTTAATAAAATAGACCTGCCAATCAGTCCGATCTGCAGATCTATTTGAAAGTTATCGGAAAATATCTTTTATCACATCGTCTAAAAGGAGAACAAACTCAGCTGATCCGTCTCCGGAAGTCCTTCCAGCACGCCGTGTTCCCGCAGCTCTTCGATTGCGGTTTTATTGATTTTCGCCCGTTCCCGAATTTCATCCACGGTCTCGTACGGACGCACCTTGTATTCATCGGCAAGGGATCTGGCGGCCGTCTCTCCCACGCCGGAAACCGCCACAAAGGGGAGCACGACTTTTCCATCCTTTGTGCCAAACTTAGTTCCATCGGAGATTCCAAAGCGCGCGGGAAGAAACTCATAACCTCTCGCGTACATTTCGTAAGCCACCTCCAAAACGATCATCTCCGCCTCTTCTTTTTTGGAAGCGTTGTTTCCCTTGGTTATGATATCGTCCATTTTTTCCTGAACCGCAAGAGAGCCCCGCAGGATCGTCTTTTCATCAAAGTCCGCCGCCTTGGTGGTAAAGTAAACCGCGTAGAATTCCGGCGGGTAATATACTTTATAATAGGCAATCCGGTAGGACATCATTACATAGGCCACCGCGTGGGCCCGCGGGAACATGTATTTAATCTTTTTACAGGAACCGATATACCAGTCCGGTACATGATGCTCCCGCATCAGATCTTCCTGCTCCTGGGTCAGGCCTTTTCCCTTTCTGACCTTTTCCATAATGGTGAAGGCATCTTTGTTGGGAAGTCCCTTCAGGCGCAGATAGTTCATAATGTCGTCACGGGTAGAAATGGCGTCCTTCATAGTCGCGGTTCCGCTGACGATCAGCTCCTGAGCGTTGTTTAGCCACACATCCGTACCGTGGGAAAATCCGGAAATCCGTACCAGATCCGCGAATTTTGTCGGCTTGGTATCATCCAGCATCTTGCGGGTAAAGCTGGTGCCGAATTCCGGGATCCCGTAGCTTCCATGGGTAAATTTGTAATCCGGGTCTTTGATGTCCAGTCCGTCAATTCCGTTGAAAATGCTGTTGACCTTTTCGTCTTTCAGCGGCACTTTCAGAGGATCCACTCCGGTCATATCCTGGAGCTGACGGATCATGGACGGCACATCGTGACCCAGAATATCCAGCTTCAGAAGGTTCTGATCGATGGAATGGTAATCAAAGTGAGTGGTGATAATATCCGAATTCACATCGTTTGCCGGATGCTGGACCGGACAGAACTCATAAATCTCATGGCCCCTGGGCACGATGATGATGCCGCCTGGATGCTGGCCGGAAGTTCTCCGCACACCTTCACAGCAGCTTGTCAGCCGATCCGCTTCAAACTTGTTGATGGGGAGCTGGCGCTCCTCAAAGTATTTCATTACATAACCGTAAGCGGTCTTGCCCTGAATCGTGCCGATGGTTCCCGCCTTATAGACATTCTCCGCGCCGAAAATCTCGTCTACGAATTTGTGGGCGGTGGCCTGGTATTCTCCGGCGAAGTTCAGGTCAATATCCGGCTCTTTGTCCGCTTCAAATCCCAGGAAGGTCTCGAAAGGAATGGAAAACCCCTCCTGATTGTATTTGGTTCCGCAGACCGGACAGTATTTTTCCGGCATATCGACTCCGCAGTCATATTTTTCCTTATCGCCCCACTCCAGGTGCTTGCAGTTGGGGCACAGATAATGGGGCTCCAGGGGGTTTACTTCCGTAATCCCGGACATGGTGGCGACAAAAGAGGATCCGACTGACCCTCTGGAGCCTACCAGATAGCCGTCCTCCATGGATTTCTGTACCAGCATCTCCGCCGCCATGTACATAACCGAATAACCGTTATTAATAATGGAATTCAGTTCCTTATCCAGCCGCGCGCGGATCTCCTGCGGCACCGGATCGCCGTACATGGCGACAACCCGCTTCTCGCATTTTTCCCGCAGAATTTCATCCGAATGATCGATCTTGGGAGGAAACTTTCCTTCCGGCACCGGCATCATGCGCTCAATCCGGTCGGCAATAGCGTTGGGCGCTTCGATGACCACCTTGCGGGCCGTTTCCTCACCCAGGTATTGAAATTCTTCCAGCATTTCCTCAGTGGTCCGGAAATACAGGCCCTTGTCTCCCTCTACATCCTTAAACCCCTGGCCTGCCATGAGAATCCGGCGGTACAGGGCTTCTTCCTCGTCAAAATAATGGGAATCGCAGGTGGCAACGACCGGTTTTCCGTATTTTTCCCCCAGGGCTACGATTTCCCGGTTGATTTCCATCAGCTGTTCCATATTTTTAACGGTTCCGTTGTTAATCAGGAACTGGTTGTTAATCAGAGGCTGAATCTCCAGATAATCGTAAAAATCCACAAGGCGTTTGATTTCCTCTTCGCTTTCCTTATGGAGCACTGCCTGGTAAAGCTCTCCCGCCTCGCAGGCCGATCCGATAATCAGGCCTTCTCTGTGCTTTTCAATCACGGATTTAGGCATCCGCGGCTTTTTATAAAAATAGTCCAGGTGGGAATAGGAAACCAGTTTGTACAGATTTTTCAGTCCTACCCGGTTCTGAGCCAGAATAATAACGTGGTTGGTTCCCTTTTTCTTGTAGTCAATGGTTCCGTCCTCGCGAATGCAGTCCCGGTCCTCCAGCAGATATCCTTCTACCCCATAGAGGATCTTGATGTCCTTTCCGGCATGGGAAGCGTCGGGGAAGGCCTGTACCACGCCGTGGTCCGTGATGGCGATAGCTTTATGCCCCCAGCTTTCCGCGGTTTTCACCAGATTTTTCACATCGTTGAGCCCGTCCATGGCGCTCATTTTCGTATGTACATGCAGTTCTACCCGCTTTTCCGGACTGTTATCCTGACGGAACTGTTTTTCGCCTTTTTCAATGCTCTTTGCCTTTACGGTCAGGACATTATCAAAGGTGTCCCACTCCGCGTCTCCCTGGATTTTGACAATATCCCCGGAATCAAGATGAGTGTCGATATCGATCCACTTCTGCTCCGGCGCGAAAAACTTGACGCACAGAGAGGTTTTCTTATCGGTAATCAGAAGGGTAATCAGCTTGGAACCGCTCTTAATGGTCCGCTCCGCCTTTTTAAACAGAACTCCTTCCACAACCACCTGTCCGCTTTCAGTTGTAATTTCACCGAGGGGCGTCGGCTCGCCGAAAATGGCTTTCCCCATAATCCGGTTGCCGGAAACCGGTTCGTATCTGTCTTTTTTCCGGCTCCACTGTTTTTTCTCGCCCCAGGGAGCTCCGCCGCTGTTTTCCCGAAAGCCTCCCCCGCTGCTTTCTTTAGGAGCGTTCTGAGCCGCTTTCAGCTGCTGCCTTCTGTTTTCCTCCGCGTCTTTTTTCTCTTTTTCTTCGATCTCCCGATAGGTTTTTTCGCAGCTTTCTTTATGATTTTGAAAGAGAACATCCGCCTCAATCCCGAAATTTTCCATCAGAAGATGGCGGAATTTGGAGGCCACCTGTTCGTTTAACAGGGCGACGGAAGTCTCCCCTACCGCGTAAATCGTTAAACGGCCGTCCTCAAACTGAAATTTTTCCGGAAAAATCGTCTTGGTAATCGGCGCGTAGCTGCCGTTGACAATCCGGATCATATGCTCGATGAAGAGGGCGATAACCTCCTTCGGAGTTAAAATAACGTCTTCATAAATAAACTCCAGCCGGACTCCGGAAAGCCCTTCCACCTCGCTTTTACAGATGGCTTCGATCTTTTCCACATCCGAAAAAGGCACAACAAAATTGAGCCGTATCCGGATCGTCAGGATATTGTCCTGACGGCCCAGTACCGCTCGTTCGATGCTGAATGTATAATTTTCTTTCGGGTGCCCGGAAAGGCGCGCCCATGTAATGCTGTTTTCTATCAGAGTCTTCATACCTTGCTGAAAAAGTTCCCCTCCTGTATCATTCGAATCATTTCTTCGGCGATTGCCTCTTCCTCTACGGTTTTGAGGATCTCGCCCCTGGCGAAAATTACACCTTTGCCGTCGCCGCAGGCCACTCCCAGATCCGCGTCCCTTGCTTCTCCCGGGCCATTGACCGCGCATCCCATCACCGCGATTTTCCGCTTTTTTCCGTCCGCCGGCTCTTTGCAGGCAGAAAGCGCTTTCTCGATCCGCAGCGTAATCGCCTCCAGATCCACCTTTGTTCTTCCGCAGGTGGGACAGGATACCAGATCAAATCCGCTTTCCCGGATTCCCGTGGCCTTCAGAAGCTCTTTGGCAAACAGCACTTCCTCCACCGGATCGGCAGTCAGGGAAACCCGCATGGTATCGCCGATTCCTGCAAGCAGCAGCGCGCCGATCCCGGCCGCGGATTTTACTTTGCCCCTGGATAAGGTTCCCGCTTCGGTTACGCCGATATGAAGGGGATAGTCCGTCTTAGCGGCGAGCATCCGGTAAGCGTCGTAATTCATCTTTACATCGGAAGATTTCAGGGAAATGACAATATCATGGAAGTTCAGATCCTCCAAAAGCTCGGCGTTTCGCAGAGCGCTCTCCACAAGGCCGGCCGCCGTAGGCCCCCCGTTTTTTTCAAGGATGTCCTTTTCAAGAGAACCGGAATTCACGCCCACCCGGATGGGAATTCCCGCCGCTTTTGCCGCGTCCGCCACCCGGCGCACCTTTTCCTTTCCGCCGATATTTCCCGGATTAATGCGAATCTTATCCGCCCCTGCGGAAATCGCCGCCAGCGCGAGACGATAGTCAAAATGAATATCCGCCACCAGCGGTACCTTTGCCAGCTTTTTCAGATCCTTCAGCGCTTCCGCCGCCTCCATATCCGGAACAGCAAGGCGCACAATCTGGCAGCCCGCCTCCTCAAGACGGCGAATCTGCGCCCCTGCCGCGGTCTTATCCGCGGTATTCACATTGGTCATAGACTGTATGGAGATCGGCGCGCCTCCGCCGATTTTCACATCTCCGCAAAACACTTGTTTTGTCATCTGTTTCCTCACTTAATTAAATATCGGTACAATAAACCGGACAATATCGTTCCAGGTTACATAAATCATCAGCGCGAACAGAAGCATAATTCCGATAAAGTGAACCTTTCCTTCCATTTCATCGGTAATGGCCTTCCCTGTGATTTTACGCACGATGATAAACAAAAGCCTTCCCCCGTCCAGAGCCGGCAGGGGCAGCATATTGACAATCGCCAGATTCAGACTGATGAGCGCCGTCAAATACAGCAGGTAGACAAATCCGTACTGCGCCGTATCGTTTACCGCGTAAACGATTCCCACAGGCCCGGACAGTTCTTTTACGGATACGTCTCCTGTAAAGAGCTGCCGGAAGGTGTCCACCATCATCTTTGTCATATTCCAGGTATTGACGGTACCATCTTTTATCGCGGTCAGCACGTTATGCTCCCGGATCGGAACAATTCCAATCACCATTCTTCCGTCTTCCGCCTCCGTCAGTTCCGAAGTCAGCGTCAGATTCTGTCCGTCACGCTCAACCTCAAGAGTGACCTCTTCCTTAGCGGTTCCGATGGCGGTGACAAGAGAGGCCCAGTCGTCTGTCTTTTTCTGATCCACCGCGACGATCTTATCCCCACTTTGGATTCCCGCGGCCTCCGCCGGGCTTCCCGCCGTCACCTGATCGATGGTCGTTGTCACCGTCCCGGTATAAAGAGCGATAATAATCAGAAACAGAATACATAAAATCAGATTCATCGCGGCTCCCGCTACCACAATAATCGCTTTCTTCCAGGCCGGTTTGTTATTAAAAGCCCGCGCGTCCTCCGATTCTTCGTCTTCTCCCTCCATAGCGCAGTAGCCGCCGATAGGAATGGCTCGCAGCGCGTAAAGGGTCTCCCCTTTTTGTTTTTTAAAAATCGCCGGTCCCATGCCCAGCGCGAATTCATTGACTTTGACCCCGCATGCTTTTGCCGCCATAAAATGCCCCAGTTCGTGAATGAAAATCAGCAGGCAAAACATGATAATCGCGTAGATGATTGTCATTTTCTCTTTTCCCTTTCTCTTTTAATTCTTTGAAAGCAGGCGAACCGCCGCTTCCCTGGCTTTCCGGTCTGCCTCCAGTATCCCCTCTAACGTAAGATGATTTTCCGGCTTATGTACTTCCAGCACCTTTTCAATGGTATCCTGAATATCCGTAAACCCGATCTTCTGCTCCAGGAACATCTGCACCAATACTTCGTTGGCTCCGTTGAGAGCCGCCGGATATGTTCCCCCCTGGCTGCATGCCTGCCGCGCCAGACGCAGCGTTTTAAAAACCTCCGGGTCCGACCGCTCAAAAGTCAGCGTTCCTTCCGCGAATAAATCCAGCGGCTTAAAATCGTTTTCCAGACGCTCCGGCCAGGAAAAGGCATAGCTGATGGGAATCCGCATATCCGGATTTCCCATCTGAGCCAGAACCGATCCGTCCCAGTATTCCACTGCTGAATGCACGATGCTCTGAGGATGAACCACCACCTGAATCCGATCCGGATCCACATCAAACAGCCATTTTGCCTCGATAATCTCCAGCCCTTTGTTCATCATAGTGGCGGAGTCGATGGTAATCTTATTTCCCATATCCCATTTTGGATGCCGCAGCGCTTGATCCAGCGTCACACCCCGGAGCTGCTCCAGAGTATACCCCCGGAACGGTCCGCCGGAAGCCGTCAGCAGAATTCGTCTTACCGCCTGCCCGGAATTCTGCTGCAGGCACTGGAAAATCGCGCTGTGTTCACTGTCCACAGGAAGAAGCTTCCTGCCGGTTTCTTCGGAAGTGCGCATGATAAGCTCGCCCCCCGCTACCAGGGTTTCCTTGTTGGCGAAGGCAATGTCGTTTCCTGCCCGCAGCGCGTAATAAGTCGGAATCATCCCCCGGATTCCCACCAGGGAATTCAGTACCAGATCGCAGCTGCTTTCCGCTGCCGCAATCAATCCCTTGTCCCCGTATTCCACCTGGAGCTTCGGATATTCCGCCGCCAGCGTCGCGGCGTCTTCTTCCCGCTGAACGACAACCATCCGCGGATGAAATTCCTCAATTTGTTCTTTCAGCTTTTCGATCCTCCGGCTGCAGGAAAGTACGGTAACCGAAAATTTTTCCGGATTTCTCCGCACCAGATCCAGCGCCTGGGTTCCGATGGAACCGGTACTTCCCAGTATTGCAATCGTTTTCATCATTTCTATCCTAATATCAACAAAATATAGTAGTATACCATAGGCGCGGTAAACAGCACGCTGTCAAACCGATCTAAAATTCCGCCATGTCCCGGAATCAGATTTCCATAATCCTTGATTCCCATTTTTCTCTTGAAAATGGAAGCGGTCAAATCCCCGAACTGAGAAATCACGCCGCCCAGGACTCCGATAATCAGGCAGTGAATAAACAGCCTCGGAATGAAAATCCACCCGAATACGCCGCAGAGAATCACGCTGCCCAGAATTCCTCCGATGGATCCTTCGATGGTTTTTTTCGGGCTGATCTTCGGACATAATTTGTGTTTTCCAAAGAAAACGCCTGCAAAATACGCCATGATATCTGTGCCGAAAGCCGTCAGTACAATCAGCCACAACATCAGCGAATATTCTCCTGTCTGCTCTACTAAAAGAACATGATAGGAGAAGAAGATTACATAAAAAATTCCCGTAATCGTGGCCATAGCGTCCTCCAGCCTGCGTTCCTCAATACGGAACAGATACAGCAGGCTGGCGACTACACACCCGAAAAACCACACCATATACCAATGGTAATCGCTTGTAAACATATTGATGGCATAAAGACCCAAAATCGCCGCATAGGCGGTAACATAACTGGGCCGGATTCCCATGTTCCCGAATCCGTCATAGAATTCTTTTACCGCCATCACTCCGATGACAAAGCAGGCCGCCAGCAGCACATAGCCTCCCAAAAAAAGGACAATCAGCAGAGGCGCCATGATCAGGCCTGATAAAATTCTCGTTTTCATTTTGACATTTACCTCCCGCCGAAACGCCGATCCCGGCTCTGATATTCTTCAATCGCTTTTTCGTATTCCTCCGGTGAAAAGTCCGGCCACAGGACATCGGAAAAAACCAGTTCGCTGTAAGCAGTCTGCCACAGAAGATAATTGGACAGGCGCAGTTCTCCGCTGGTGCGGATCACCAGCTCCGGATCCGGAATATCCAGGTGCCGTTTTCCCGTAAACAGGTGCTCACTGATGGTATCTTCCGTAATATCCTCCGGATTCAGGTTTCCTGCCTGTACACCGCGGGCGATTTCCTCCACCGCTCTGCGGATTTCATCCCGGCTGCCGTAATTGAGGGCAATATTGAAACGCAGCCCTGTATTATTTTTCGTTGCTTCCAGTGTCTTTTCCAGACTCTTCTCCGCATCGGAAGGGATCTGCCTGTAATCACCCAGCACCGTTACCTTAACGTTGTTTTCCACCAGTTCTTTTAGCTCGCTGTTCACATACGTCACCAGCAGCTTAAAGATTCCGGACACTTCCGCTATGGAACGCTTCCAGTTTTCTGTGGAAAAGGCATAAACCGTCAGATATTCAATTCCCAGCTTGTCGGAGTGATCCACAATTTTTTTCATGGTCTTCATTCCCGCGTTATGACCCGCTACCCGCGGGAGACCCCGTTTTTTCGCCCATCTTCCGTTGCCGTCCATAATGATCGCCACATGCCGCGGCATCCGCTCTTTGTCTAACATAAAGTTCCCCTATTAAAGGGATGTGGCTAAATTTAACCACATCCTGTCTGTTGATTCTGTCAATTCCTTCGTTACTTATACTTCCATGATTTCCTTTTCTTTATCCGCGATCATGGCGTCCACGTCTTTTACCGCCTTGTCGATGATCTTCTGCACTTCTTCCATTTCGCCCTTCAAATCATCTTCGGTCAGTTCTCCGTTTTTCTCTTCCTTCTTCAGCTCGTCGTTGGCCTCTCTTCTCAAATTGCGGATTGCGACTTTTGTTTCTTCTCCCATTTTTTTAACGGTTTTATTCAGTTCTTTTCTCCGCTCCTCGGTCACCTGCGGAATGGTCAGCCGAATTACCTTTCCGTCATTTGCCGGTGTGATCCCGATATCCGCCTTGTTAATTCCTTTTTCAATTTCCGGAATGGACTTTGGATCAAACGGCGAGATCATCAGCGTCCTTGGATCCGGTACCGAAATATTCGCCAGGCTTTTCAGTGGAGTCGGGGAGCCGTAATAATCGACCATCACCCGATCAACTAAGGCCGCGTTAGCCTTTCCCGCTCTTACAGTCGTCAATTCCTCTTTTAAATGATGTTTGCTTTTTTCAATTTTCGTTTGTAAAATTTCCTCAACATTAATCGCCATTTCGCTACCTCCTGGTTTTCTTATCTTATGATCGTTCCGATTGGTTCGCCGCAGATCGCCCGCATCACATTGCCGTCTGTCGCGATTCCGAACACATGAATATTGATGTGATTATCCCTGCAAAGGGATGCCGCCGTCGAATCCATCACCTTCAGGCCCTTTTCCAGAACTTCCTGATGGGTCAGTTCATCGTATTTCACCGCTTCCGGATTCTGTTCCGGATCATCGGAATATACAGCGTCCACCTTCTTTGCCAACAGGATGACTTCCGCGTCAATTTCCGCCGCCCGGAGAGCCGCTGTCGTATCGGTGGAGAAAAACGGATTTCCCGTTCCCGCACCAAAAATCACGACTTTCCCGTGTTCCAGATGGCTGATTGCCTTGCGCCGTACATAGGGCTCCGCCACTTCGCGCATTTCAATCGCCGTCTGTACTCTGGTGGGAAGGCCCTCGGCTTCACAGGCATCCTGCAGAGCCATGGCGTTCATAACGGTCGCCAACATTCCGATGTAGTCCGCAGTCGCGCGGTCCATACTTTTACTGCTCCTTCCCCTCCAGAAGTTGCCGCCGCCAACCACTACCGCTACTTCCACGCCCATATCGTGGACTTCCTTTACCTGAAGCGCGACTTTTTTCAGCATTTCCTCATTCAACCCGAATTTTCCGGTTCCCGCCAGCGCTTCGCCGCTGATCTTCAAAAGGACTCTTTTATATTTCGCTTCCATCTAATTCTCCTTTATTTTTTTGCGCAGACCACATTTAAACGTGGCATTTTATTATAGCACAGATGCCGGATCCAGAGCAACCTGCAAGGGGTTTTCACCAGGGAAATTACTCGTTTTCCTGCAGGGTACTCATAAACGCGGGAATCAGCTGTTTTTTTCTGGAAACAACCCCCCTCAGCTCATAGACATCCGCGTCTCCCTCAAGATCAAAGGCTTCCCGCACCAGATAAGAGCTTCCTTTGCCGCAGCACAGAAGGCGGGTGCTTTCTTCCAGAATATTCGTCAGCATATAAAATACCATGTTCATGCCGCTCTTTCCGCACTGACTCTCCATAAATGGCTGCAGGCGCTGCTCCAGTTCCTCCAGTTCCTGTTCATCAAAGGAACTGATTTGTCCGACACCAAAGCTTTCTTCTCCGGCAATGAATTTTTTAAAGTCCTGAAAAAAGACTTCCTCCGTGGATTTATCCGCCAGATTGCTCCCCGCGTGAAACATTTCCCGGGCAAAAGGCTCAATTTCAATTCCCGCCTTTGCCGCCAAAGATATGGCCGCCTGCCGATCTGTTTCTGTGCAGGTCGGGGAGCGGAACATCAGTGTATCCGAAATAATCGACGCGCAGAGAATCCCCGCGATGGTTTCTTCAATCTCCAGATTTCTCTCCTGATAGATCTGATACAAAATGGTGGCCGTACACCCCACCGGCTGGTTGCGGAAAAAGATCGGCTCAATGGTTTCCAGGGAGCCTAATCTATGATGGTCAATAATTTCCAGCACCTGAGCGTCTTCGATGTTATCCACCGCCTGGCTCTTTTCATTGTGATCCACGAGAATCAGCTGCTTTTTCTTGATTCCCAGGAAATTACGCCTGGAAATCGTTCCCTCATAAAGGCCGTTTTTGTTCAGCACCGGAAAGGCCCTGTGTCTGGTGTTTGCCATTACTTCCTTGATGCTTTCCGTGTAATCTTCTGTTTTAAAGGTAATCAGATTTTCCTTTTTCATGATGTGGCTGAGAGGAATACTCTGATTGATCAGCCGAGCCACCGTAAAGGTGTCGTAAGGTGCGCTGATGATCACGCATCCGTTGCGCTCGGCAATGGTTCGGATACTGGGGCCTACTCTCGCGTTGACACAGATAATCATACATCCCGCGCCCTGTTCGGCCGCCCGCAGATGGTCTTCGTAACGATCTCCCAAAAGGATGAGATCCCCCGGTTCCAGATAGGTTTCCATTTTATCCGGATGGGCCGCTCCGATGATTACTTTGCCCTTGCAGAAGATTCCATTCTCATCTCCTACGATTACTTTTCCGCCTACCGTATCGGCGATACTGCGGAAACGGGTCTTGGCCCTTGATAAAAACATGCTGTCGTGAACGTCCATATAGGATTTGGCAATATCGCCTGTAGTTACGATTCCTTCCAGATGCCCGTCTTCGGTTGTAACCGGAAGGGTAACGGCTTCCGTTTCCTTCATAATCCGCCAGGCGTTCCGAATGGAAATTTCCCGGCTCACTCCGGGCGTTCTTCTGATTTCCATTTCCTTCACTTGGGTGCCTACATTCGAAAGGTATACCGGAGGCTCTACCTGAAAACGCTTCAGGACATATTCGGTTTCTTCATTGAGCTGCCCGGCTCTGGCCGCTATGTAGGTCCGTTCCTCGGTTCTATTTTTAATATCCGCGTAAGCGATTGCGGACGCGATGGAATCGGTATCCGGATTCTTGTGTCCGACAATATATACGGGTTGCTGGTTCATTCATGCTCCTCCTTGCTCTTTTTAACTGTTAATTTCCAGCAGCTTTTGCTTCAGATCATTTTCCATTTTCTGCAGAGAGCTTTCCGCGGCTTCGCGCTTCTGTCTGCCTTCTTCCTGAATCTGCATCACTTCATCAATGGTAGAAAGCAAGAGTTCATTAGTATGTTCCAGAGTCTCCACATCGACGACACCCCGCTCCATCTGCTTTGCCGTTTCCACAGTGGCGGTCTTTAAGGTCTCCGCGTTCTTTCGCAGCAGTTCGTTGGTCATGTCCGTTACCGCTTTCTGCGCCTGCGCCGCTTTATTGGAATGCTCAATACCGAGAGCGATCACCATCTGGCTCTTCCACAGAGGCACGGTGTTTACCAGCATGGACTGAATCTTCTCAGACATCTGGACATCGTTATTCTGGATCAGGCGAATCTGTGGAGCCGTCTGCATGGCGATGGTTCTGGTAAGTTCCAAATCGTAAATCTTTTTCTCAAATCGCGCGATAAGAGAAGCGTAATCATTGGCCGCGTTCAGATCCTCACTGGATTTTGTGGCCTTTGCCCGGGACATCATGGTCGGAAGCTCCGCGTCTTTGGCATATTCCAGCCTGCGTTTTCCCGCTATGATATACATGGTCAGCTGCTTGAAATATTCCTGATTGATCTCGTACATCTTATCCAGCATGGCAGCGTCTTTCATCAGGCGGATCTGATGTTCCTCCAGTACCTTGCAGATACTCTCGATATTGGTTTCCGCTTTTTCATATCTGGTTTTCATAGCAGCCAGCTTGTTGGCGTTCTTTTTGAAAAAGCCGAAAATCCCCTTCGGCTCTTCTTTTACATCAAAGCTTTTCAATTCGCCGATTACCCGCGTCAACGTTTCTCCGACTTCTCCGAAGTCCTTGGTTTTCACATTTTCCAATGCCTGCTCCGAAAAATCCGCGATCTGCTTTTGCGTCCCCGACGCGTACTGCAGCACCGTCTGGCTGTCATACAGATCGATTTTTTTCGCGAACTCCTCCACCTGCTGCTTTTCCGTGTCGCTGAGGGGGTATTTGGCGTATTCTTGTTCCGCGGTCAGCGTCTGCGTTGTCTGCGGCGCTGCCGCCGGCTGCTCCGGTTCCGGCGCCGGTGTATTTCCTATGTTAAAATCTGTGCTAAAATCACTCATCTCTTTTTCCCTCCGTTCCATTCGTCGTTTGTCAGTCCTTCCTGGGCAAACAGGCTCTTTAGTACCGCGATGTCGCTGGAAACGTCCATCGCCACCTCCGCGTACATACTGTCGTACAGCTTTTCGTAAGCTTCATTGATTGTATCCAGCGTCTGTGCGATTTCCCGTTTTGCCGCTTTCATGTTTTCTCCCTGTACAAGCTGCTCGTCCATCTCCCGGTAGGCATTTACCAGCTTTTCCGTCGTCGGCATATAATAACTCGTAAACCGTCTCAGCTGATCGGCCTGTTCCGGGTTTTCTCTCACATACTCGAATATTTTCTTTACAATGCGTTCCATCCGGTACAACTTCTCTGAAATTTCTTTGTTGTAAATCGCGTCATTCGCCTCCCGAATGGTCTGTATATAGGATTCTCCTTCACGAATAATCTGCTCCAGTCGACTGTCCGGCTCCCGCGCCGCGCTGTCCGCTTCCGCGCTTTCCCGCATCCCCGCGTCACTGCTGCGGGCGGCGCTGTCTCTTGCCTGAAGATACTGTTGGTACATTTCTTCTGTTCCGATAAAGCATGTTCTGTGGTCATCCAGATGCCCCTCCGGGAAAAATCCCTTATCGATCATCTTCTGAAGATCCTTTGCCGTAAAGCGCAGGCTTTTTCCGGTTTTTTTCGCCAGTTTCTGAAGCTCGCAGAATTTACTTCCCTTGAGAACCGATAAATAGGCGTAAAACCGGCGAGTCAGACCGCGTTTTTTTCCGCCCGAAACCGCAAGAAACGCTCCCGCAAGAAATGGAATCACCATGCCCCCTGCCACAGCTCCCAGCACAGCGGAGGGGATCGTTCCCACCGATGTCATGGTCACGCTCAGGATTCCCAGAGTCACCACCGCAATCCCGAAAATCCCCATCATCAGACAGCCTGTGATGAGCATGACAAGGCTCCCAGCCTTCCCCGGGATTTTTGAAATAACCGGAACTCCGGCTGCTGAAGGCCGGATCGTATCTGCCGCTTTTTCACTGCGCCTTCCGGGCCGCCCGCGGAACCCATCGTCCTCGGCTCCGGTTTCAGTTCCGTCGAATTCTTCCCCATGGTACAATTTCCCATCCAACCCGCCGAACCCGCCGTTCGCCCGCGGATCTCCGAAAGCCTGATCGACTTTATTCCGTATGTCCCTGTTAAGCTGATCAAAATTCATATGGTAAATGGCGTCGTTGACACGCCTTCCGATATCGTTTCCCAAATCTGTAAAATCTTTTAAATCCATCTACCCGCTTCCCTCTTTTTCTGTCTTTTTGTAAAGTATATCATTTTTTAACGATCAGGACAATAAAAGAGCCCTCCCTTTTCAGAAGAATTTCTGATAAAAGGAGGGCTTTCGCTGTTGCTTAAATTCTGTTTCTCCGGCGCCGGTTCCGCTGTTGTACCGGCCTAGCGGATTTCCAGAAGCTTCGGATTCGGCTCTTTTGTTCCGTCTTCATGGTAAACATAAAATCCGACTCCCACTTTCCTTCCCAGGAATCCGGAATCCACCATACGCTTGAGGGAAATCGCGGGTCTGTACTTGGAGTCACCGATCTCTTCATGGAGCACTTCCATTACCGCAAGTTCGACATCAATCCCGATCATATCCATCAGTTCCAACGGTCCCATCGGATGATTCAGACCCATTTTCATACCCATATCGATCTCTTCGATGCTCCCGATTTTCCGTTCTACCAGGAAGCACGCTTCATTGAGCATCGGAATCAGCATACGGTTCACGATAAAGCCGGGTTCATCCTGCGCGAGAATGCAGGTCTTTCCCATATATTCTCCCAGATCGCTGGCGATTTTAATTGCCCGTTCTCCGGTCTGATATCCTCTTACAATTTCCATCAGCGGAATTCTCGGAACCGGACTGAAAAAGTGCATTCCTACAAAGCGTTCCGGATTTTGAAACACGCTGCCGAGAGATGTAATGGAAATCGACGAAGTATTGCTGGCGATCACCGCCTCTTCTTTCGCGTATTTTTCAATTTCCTTCATGATGCTGACCTTGATTTCTTTGTTTTCAGCAACCGCTTCAATCACGACATCCGCGTCCTTGCAGGCGGAAATCTCGGATACATACTCAATCCTGTCGAGAACGGCATCTTTTTCTTCCGCCTTCAGTCTGCCCTTGGCAACCTGCTTCTCCAGGTTTTTGGTAATGCTCTTGCGGCTTCTTTCTCTCTGCTGTTCAGAAATATCATAAGCGACTGCTTCCAGTCCTTTCGCGGCTACATTCTCCACAATACCGGAACCCATAAATCCGGCACCGATTACAAATACTTTCTTTACGTCCATACTCCTCTGCCTTTCCGCTTTATCAAGCTGTTTTTCTATACGTTTCTTTTTCACAATGAATATTTTACTTTATTGGCAAGGTTTTTGCAATACATTTTTAAATATGCAAAAAATTCTAATATAGACAGTCTTTTTCTATATTTATAAGAGAAATTGTCGTATTTATGCGTTTCTTTTCCTTTTCATTCCAGCAATTTCATTTTCTTTCCCTTGAACTATTTTGCTCTGTTTTCTTATTAATTTGCCTTTTTTGTTTATTTTTTAACGATTACTCCCCCCCTTTTTTTCACCCCCTGCCCCTTAGGGCATCGCGCCCGCTGTCTCTACTTTATGTAAACTGCCGCTTTCCATTTGTATTCTCCTTTTGTTTCCCGTATTTATGTGTATAATAGGAAGTAGAACAACTGCGTTTCTGGTTAAAATTCTAACAGATCCGCAAAGAGAGACCGATACTGCTGAGGAATTAAAAGAAAGACAGAAGGAGAATCAACATGACAATTACTGCAAGTGAGGAAAAAAGAGTAAAAGCCCTGGGCTTTCTCCGAAACAAGGGTACGGATTGCTTTTCTGCCCGTGTTATTACTGTAAACGGAAAAATCACCGCGGATCAGAGTATCTGTATCGCGGAAGCCGCAAAGCGTTATGGAAATGGAATCGTGACCATGACAACCCGGCTCACGGTAGAGTGTCAGGGAGTTCCTTATGATAAAATCGAGGACTTTCGCCGCTATATCGCCAAAGCCGGTCTGACAACCGGCGGCACCGGAGCGAAGGTTCGCCCTGTGGTAAGCTGCAAAGGAACGACCTGCCAGTACGGCCGAATTGATACGTTTGACGTGTCCGAAGAAATCCATAAACGATTTTTTGAAGGTTATCAGGATGTAAAACTTCCCCATAAATTCAAAATCGCGGTAGGGGGGTGTCCTAATAACTGCGTTAAACCAAACCTCAATGATGTGGGAATCATCGGCCAGTACACGCCGGTTCTCGACGAATCCCGCTGCAGAGGATGCAAAAAATGCAGCATTGAAACCGCCTGTCCTCTTCATATCCCGACTGTGATCGACGGACTTGCCCGTATTAATCCGGATCGGTGCACCAGCTGCGGACGTTGTGTCGGCAAATGTCCTTTCAAAGCGGTGGAAACGGGTATCAGCGGCTACAAGGTTTACATTGGCGGAAGATGGGGGAAACAAATCGCCATCGGAAAGCCTCTGTCAAAGAAGTTCACCGAACGAAAGGAGGCTCTTGCCGTTATTGAAAAGGCGATCCTCCTATTCAAAGAACAAGGTCAGCCTGGAGAACGTTTTGCCCAGACCGTTGAACGCCTGGGATTTGAGAATGTAGAAAAACAGCTTCTTTCTGACGATCTGCTGGATCGAAAAGACGCCATTCTGAACGGTTGAAAATCCGCTCCGTGAAAAAGGGACTGTCTCGCTGCGCTTCCCCTGATATCTGTCAGGCAGCGCCGCGAACAGCCCCTTTCTTTTTTCCATCCAAACACGCAGACTCCCGGTCTGTCGTTTCCCTACCTGGCTTCCGCGAACTCAATCGCTTCTTTTCCAGAAAGATGCTCGATTTCCAAGCAAAAGATACAGACCGCACTCAGCTTGTCCTCGATCTCTTTTTCCGCGCCTTCCAGGAACTCTGCCGAATACTTTTCTGCTAAAATCCGGAGCGCCCTGCGCTTTTCATCCGGTTCCTCTATAAACGTTACTTTACCGAAGGCAATCACGCTGCGAAAATAAGTCGTATATTCTTCCGGAACAATCTGATCGGTCTCAATCACGGTAAAGGATACTTTATCATGCCGTTTCATCGCGTCCACTTTATGGCCGACCGGCATACAGTGAAAATACAGCCGATTCCCTTCCAATCCATAGCTCATCGGAACGCCGTAGGGATACGCTTCATCTCCCAGCACACACAGCACGCCGGAAGTCGCCTTATTAAGGATGCCGCGGCTTTCTGCCTCTGATAGAATCTGTTTTTTGTTTCTCCTTACTTCTCTGAACATCAAAGCTCTCCTTTCCTTTTCATTCGCAGGCAGTCTCTGCTCCGCCCGCGGAATGGATCTGTTACTGATATTATAAACACCCGGGGATAAAAGCGCAATTTAAAATAAAAGAAGAATCCGTTCCAGCTGCAGAACAAACTTTTCCAACAACTGCCGGGCATAGGGTTTTCACGCCCATATGGTGTTTTCCTGCCGGTTCTTTCAGTCTGGCTTCTGCTGTCTTCGACAAATTAGGAACTTTCAAATCATACAGTTCCTTATTTCCTCCTACTACAATATATTTATGGTTAATCTCCCTTACAGCCAGTATGAACATCCTTGCTGTAAAACTATATGCTTCATCATTTCTTACACGCACCCAAGCTTCTTACTGCAGACTGACGACATCCCCATCATACCTAAAAAAGGACACCGATTACTTGATGTCCTTAAGTAGACCTATACTATTATTATTTATTGAGCGTGATTTGATATGTTGATGTTTTTGTGACGCTACTTTTTACATACTGCATGGCTATTTTTGTAGAATATTTGAATCCATAATGTTCATTGAACCATTTTGGAGTTGGCGATGCAAGTTTATAACATTTACCTTTCTGTGGCGAAGAAATTGTAGACCCGTTTTGGTTCCTTTAATCCATCCTGCCTTTTTAAAATCATTCACTGTACTGGATGCATATCCTGAATAGCTTGAAGACATTTTTAATGTTTTTACTTTATACGTTGTAGATACTATTTTTGAAGAGCTTCTTATAATTTTATACCAATTCTGTAAAGGGGCACCGTCTCCTTTGGATGCACAGTAGTATATAATTCTTTTTCTTCAAGTTTTACTCCGTTATTATAGATCGTTGTATTTGTTGGTTCATCGAGGTCAATAGTGAGTTCAATATTTCTTGTACATTTTTCTCTCCATGTGAATTAGGTATTACTTCTTTTATATTTTCATCTGTCAGATTTCCCAGAACTTCTTTTTGTTCTTCGACGGATAATGATGCACTAGAATTATTTTCTCATATTACTTCTCAATTCTTAATTAGATAATAATTGATAAAGGTATGCATCACTCCCTGTATCATAAATTGTAGGTTGATAAAGGTAACCCAGAAACCTTTGATTAGATTTACCCTTCTATATACTAAGACGATCCTTTTCGGTTGCTCGGTTCAAAATCAGAAAAATTTATAAAATAAAAAGCTCCTAAAAGCATATCTGCTCTGGAGGCTTTCCTATATTGCCCTGGTTCGCATCATTTTTGTTCGACGATTCCTTCTATTACTCTCGTCCCTTCTTCTTTTGACAAGTATCCCACTACCGAAAAATTATGATCTCCTTCGGCATAGGTCACAGCGCTCCCATCATCGTATTTCGCATAATACATTTCCTTTTCTGAAAATGGTGACTGAAATAAATCTCCCGACACATAAACATTCATGTCATCTAAGAGAACCTCGATATCAACATACAGATCTTTCTTTCCATTTGAGAAATGATAACTTGTCCCCGTTGACGCTTCTTCGATCCGATCAAATGTTGCTTCCTGAAATTCATATCCCTCTGGGATATACGAAGGCACATACAGTGTCCCTGCGATCTCCTTTCCATCGGAAAGGTCCTCCCAGTCTGTCAGAACCAGTGACTGCACGCCATTTTCGTCTATGACAGGTTCGTTTTCGGAAAAGAAATGTTTGACATTTTGAATCAGGCTTTTTACG
>JAHZHL010000027.1:0-280 GCA_019420305.1 Bacillota bacterium
CGCCGCAAGAGCCATACTATACTGGAAGTTCCACCAGTTCTCATTGCAAATAGTGACTGGATTGGCGTAATAGTACCACAGCGGCTGTACGCCGCGGCAGGCTCTAGTCTTATCATCCAGGGCTTTGATCCGCTCTTCCGGAGACATGTAGGGATCGCTTTCAAATCCGTACTCCTGTGCCAGCATAGCGGCTACAAATACGCCTTCCTCGGCCGTATTGTCATAGGCATACTCAGAGCCGTAAGGATACGGCCTGTTTTCAAAGGCCTCGTACTTGTTC
>JAHZHL010000027.1:309-6960 GCA_019420305.1 Bacillota bacterium
AGCCCTCCTGCTCCAGAGCCTCGATGATATCCGGAACGGAGCTCTCGCCCATGGTGCCGCAGTTGGCGCCGTAGCCCACGGAGCCGTTGTTCTGTGTGCAGAAAATATTGTACGCCCGCAGCAGATAGGTCTCCGCATCCTCGCGGTAATCCACCAGTTCAGGATAATTTTCCGCGATCTTATACATGGAGAAGTATGTGTTGTAAATATGGGGATAAGCGTAACCGCGTCCGTCCGGACTGGTATTAGGGGCTTCCATCAGAAAGTTGTGGACACGGTAATCTTTCTGATGCTCACGCATCAGCTCGTTCCAGATCGCTACATCCAGATAAGCATCCAGCGCCTCTACCTGGTCCTTATTCGGCGAAATCGCGTTCATTTCCGCCAGGAACTGGGCGTGGGTCGCTCCCCAGTCGTCGCCCCAGCCCCAGTAGTTCATCTGGAAATAGCCGTCGCCGTCCTCCCCGAAGGTTTCAATCCGGTTGCCCTTGATATTCAGCCAGTATTCGTCAAACACCTTATCTCCCACCTTGCCGGGCCGGTCAAGCTGGGTCTTCTCCACCATGAACTCCGCGTGATCGTTGAGCATGTTGTCCACGGTATCCATCATATAGAACTGGCTTACCGCCTGCTTGGTCCCGCCGGCCTGCTCGTAGTTCACGATCAGGTTGTGATGCCCGAATTCCGTGAACTTCAGCTCGTAAATATGATACTGTTCCCCGTCAACTGTTTTCGTCTCCAGATATTTCGCATATGTATTCTCGTCTGTCTTGGTATGCTCCATGACGGAATACACGTTGTCGCCCATATCTTCATAAACGCCTGACTCGTGAGGACATTGGATATCGATTCTGATCTTCTCTTGGGGCACCTTGGTATGCAGATAGATTTTTCCGGGCATATCTACCGAGTAGGCAAAGCCCGGCACCGCGACCATATCCACCAGGTCTTCCTCATAGAGGGTGCTTCTCATATCCTCTTCATCCATCACTGCAGTAAAGTTGAAAGCATAGGTTTTGCTCTCTCCCACCGGGATCGTTACAGAAGTGTTAGTATCCAGATAACCTCTATGGGTTTTCTTGATATTGTCGGAGTGGATATAATAGACGAACAGTCCGCCCACATAGGATTCTTCATTGGCGCGTTCCTGATCGGCCCAGTGATCCATATACTCCAGCTTTGCGTCAGTGGAGGCTTCCGGGGTGAACAGCAGATACCGTCCTTCACCGCTAGGCCGGGTAGCATAGAGATAGGAGCTGTCCATTCCGACAAAGGAGTGGTCCACGACCCGTCTCTGATAAATCTCCTCCGCCGTGCCGGACAAATTCTCATTAAACTGGATCGGGATTCCCCAGTCGCCGACTACAATATCCGTCTCGCCGGTATTTTCCACGGTAGCGGACCAGCGTAGCTGGTCGTCCACATACTGATAGGTCTCCACTACCTTAAACCCATTGATTGCTTTATTGCCAGTAGCATTCTCATAAGTAACCACAAGCTTATCGTCTTCAATTGAGAAACTTCTTCCGTCGCCGGAGACAGTGGTGAAGTATTCCTGATAAGTCTCTTCCCCTTCTTTCTTCACACTGAGGATCAGTTCGCCTACGCCATGGCCGATTCCAGCTTGATCGGTATCGATCACATAGTTTGTACGATATTCATCACCTACCAGATAGAGCGCCCGGATCTGACCGCGCGTTCCGATTTCAACCTCAAAGTACTGATTAGCCATATAATAGCCGCCGTCATTCAGTTCTTCGATCAGGATATCTCCCTCACCCAGTTCATAATAACGGGACTCTTCCGATTTATAAACCTTGATGTAAGCGATCTGCACGCCGGAATCCCAGTCCCCGCTGCACTCCACTCTGATTGACGGTTCCTCTTCTTTTACCTTTGCGGTGCCTTTCAGTACCGCAGTACCCATGTGATCTACACGGCCAGTCGCGACGGTTTTACCACTCACCTGCACTTTGGCGTCGTATCCGTTGTTGAACGGAGCCATAAATCCGACTTCCACGTCGTAATAGCCCGCCGGTACCTCAAAGTCATAGCGGATGATCCCTTTTCCATAGGGATCATATTTGTCTCCATAGCGCACCGAAACATCGTACTGGCCAACATTCGTCTGATTGCTCCAATCCGCGTAGCCCCGGTTAGTAATGTCTGAAGTATTGTTGGAGGTCTGGCAGTAGGTCTTACACTGGCCCTGGGGGCCATCGGGCTGTGGCTTATCATGCTCGCCGCCATCCAGGCTCTGCAGGCCCCAGCTGTAACCGGTCGTCGCGTCCTCGCCATACAGTTGGTCGGTCTTGCTGTTTAAAAGGCCCAGCTTCTCGCCCTCTGGAACTGTAGACGTGTCATAGTCTCCCGCGTCTACAAAGTACAGCAGGTCGTCCACATTCGCATCGTCCACAACCGTTTCGTCAAAAGCATAGGGCGCTTCGCCTTTGTACACTTTGATATAAGCGATTTGTATGCCGGAGGACCAATCCCCCATGCACTTCACTTCCATCGCGGTCTGCCCTTCGCGCACATTTGCGGTACCCTTCAACACGGCCGTGCTTCTGAAATTCACATGCCCGGTCGCGATGCTCTTTCCGTTCACCTCGATTTCCGCGTCGTATCCTGCTACGAACGGCGCCATAAATCCGACTTCCACGGCGTAATAGCCTGCCGGGACCTCAAAGTCATAGCGAATAATCCCTTTTCCATAGGGATCAAATTGGGTCCCATAGCGCAGGGAGACGACATCCGCAGTGATATCGCTCAGTCCATTTTCCCAATCCGCATAGCCTCGGTTAAGATCTACTCCGTTGTCGGAGTGCTGGCAGAGCGTATTGCACTGACCCTGGGGGCCAATACCTTGCAGGACATCATGTTTACCGCCGTCTAGGCTCTGCAAACCCCAGCTATAACCAGTTGTTGCGTCCTCGCCGTACAACTGGTCGGTCCTGCTGTTCAAAAGGCCCAGCTTCTCGCCCTCTGGAACCGTAGACGTATTATAGTCGCCCGCGTCTACAAAGTACAGCAGGTCGTTTACTTCTGCATTCTCTACAAGTTCATAGGAGTCAGCGGCTTTCGCAACGAAAGTAGACCACTCCATTGGCAACATTCCAGCCAACAGCGCAAAAGCCAGTACCAGTGACAGTACCTTTCGCAGTTTTATCGCTTTTTTCCGCATTTTCTCGTCTTCCTTTCTTGTTCCAACGTCATCCCCTATCAGTCTACGCTGATTCTAAACGCCACCGGGTCTTCACTCTTGAATCTGCATTTGATATGAAGCGCTTCCTCATCCCGGCTCCATTCCAGCGTTTCCCCTGTTTTCAGCAGTTCCACTTTTTTGATGATCCCATGGAAATTAGCCTGCTTGGAAGCATCCTTTTCTCCCAGAGAAACGATATCATATACCCCATTGTCACTGCATTTTAAAGCAATAGCGTATACGCAGCTGCCCGCCGTCGTGAAGCGGAAATCATTTGTGGTGAAGTTCTTCTTGATTCCATCAGAAAACTGTCCGTCCTCGACCTTTGTCGGTCCTTCTCCGTATTTTCTCCAGGCTTTCGTATCGTAGATAGCCTCGCCGTTATCTTTCAGCCATTCTCCGATATGAAGCAGGATTCTCCTGTCCTCTTCTGTAATGGTTCCATCGGCTTTGGGCCCGATATTCAGCAGCAGGCAACCGTTTTTACTGACGATATCCACCAGATCGCAGAGAATTTCCGGCGCGGGACGGAACTGATTATTTTCAGTATAGCACCAGGAATTCAACGCCACCGCAGTATCAGTCTGCCAAAAATAGTGTTTAATCTCTGCAAATTGTCCCCGTTCTACATCCGGCACGGCCGTACCGAATAAAAACGAATCATGTTTATAGTTGATGGCGACTCCTACGTCCCATTCCGCAGCCCGGTTATAGTAATAGGCCGCTACCTTTTTCAGCCATGGCTTGCAGGCGCTGTGCTGGATCCACCAATCAAACCACAGAATTTTCGGACAATACTTATCGATCAGTTCGCAGGTACGTACCAGCCAATCCTGCATAAACTCCTCCGACGGTTCCGGCTTGCAATAAATATCCTGTGGATCGCCTCCCGGCATTGCGGGCCAGTAAAAATCGCCCCGTTCCATAGGATCCTTGACATCGCTGTCAAACTCCTTCCCCTTTCCCATAAAAAACCAATGCTCAACCCGGTGACTGGATGCACCCAGTGCCATTCCTCGCTTCTGACAGCTTGCGCTGATCTCTCCCAGCACATCCCGCTTCGGTCCCATCTCATAGGCATTCCAGTGAGATATTTCACTTTGATACATCTGGAATCCATCATGAAATTCCGCAACCGGAACCACATACCTGGCTCCCGCTTTCTGGAACAGATCCGCCCATTGCTCCGGATCAAAGCGCTCTCCCCGAAACATGGGGATAAAATCCTTATACCCAAAATCCTTATGCGGCCCATAGGTCTTGATATGATGTTCGTATTCAGGAGAATCCTGAATATACATATTTCTTGGATACCATTCGTTTCCAAACGCAGGAACGCTGAAGATCCCCCAGTGGACAAAAATCCCGAATTTTGCGTTTCGGTACCATTCTGGAACCTGATAGGTAGACAATGACTCCCATGTGTCCCGATAAGGCCCCCGGGCAATCACCTCATCGATCGTTTTTAGATACGGTTGCAAATCGTACATAAAATTCCTCCCATAAAAATATAAGTTTATTTTCTCTATTGATTCTGACAGGATGAATGACCGTGACCGTCCGCTTAGCTTTCCCCAATCAGCTCCGCCTGTCTGTCCTCCTTTAATAAAAAGCGGAAACCGCTTATATCAGCGGACATCCGCGCCGTTTGGCTACCTTTTGCCACAAAGTTTTCAACAATTACGAATGGTAGTCTCTTTCACAACCTCTTTCTCCGCAGTAATGCAGCGAATAATTTCTTCTGTAACGGGGACCAGGCGGTAGCGTTTTCCGTCCGCCTGCGCCTCTAAATAAGAAGCCGTTACGACAGCTCTTTTCATTGCATCCTCCCTCTTCCTCATGAAAAAGCCTCTTATACGATCACACGGCCGCCATAGAACTCGCAAGCCCGTTACAGACCTGAACCGTTCCGCTGTGGCCTCTGTATTTATGCCAGCAGCAACGCTATGCTGCTGAATGTTTCCTTCGGACGCCATTGAAAAACGCCATCCGATATCTGATATTTGCTATGACACGCGTCATAAACGGACTGAACCTCTGTTCTTGTATTCTTCGGAAGCCGGAGGCTTACGCATTCCGGCAGCTCTCCGCCAAACATATGGATTACCAGCAGGCTTTCTCCCTGATTTCCAACCCGCAGCATCCCCTGCCAGCCCTCCGGCTCATTGTAGCTTAGGAGCTCCGGACCAAACCGGTAAGACCTGCCGGCCTTAATTACCGGAGCCGCCGCCTTGTAAAACGCGATTCCGTCTTCAATCGTTTTCCACTGCTCCGCTGTCAGCTCCGTCACATGGCCGGAGAGGCAGCATCTTCCCAGAAGCGTTGCCGACATGGAGTAGGCAATCCGCGTTAAGGAGTCCTTCTGCTGAATGACAGCCCAGATCTGGCTCTGCCGCGGCTGCATCACCCGGTGCAGATTCGCGGCTATAATCGGTATCGCCGTACATTCATGGGCGTCTGAAAAGGAGGACATGGCTGTTGCGGAAAGTATTTTGGGCTCCAGGCGGTGACCTCCGGAGGAACAATTTTCAATCACTAAACCGGGGATGCATCGCTGCATTTCCTGGAAAAATTCAAAGGATGCCTCCATATTCTGCCGCAAGCCCTCTCCTAAGCTCTCCGCTTTATCACAGCCGATCCCTACAGTATCGTTATAATCGATTTTCACATATCCGAAGCCGCAGCTTTTCAGAAACTCGATTACCCTTTCCCGCAGGTAATCCCTTACCCAGGGGTCCCGAAGATCCCAGAAGCGCCGGCCTGCGGTCGTAATTACCGCGCCGTTTCTTGTCAGCATGTGCTCTTCCTGACGGTAGGCCTCCGAGGCCTTGCCTGCGGTTTCCGGCTCAAACCAGATTCCTGGCGTCATCCCGGCCTCTTTGATCGCCGCCACCGTCTTTTCCAGTCCTTCCGGGAAAAGCTCTTTTGAAACCCGCCAGTCTCCCAGGGCGTTTTCCCAGGGGATCCCCTCCGGCTTATACCAGCCCGCGTCGATTACAAAATAGGAAATCCCCTTGTCTTGAATTGCGGAAAGAATATTTGCAATATTTTCATGGGAAGGACATCCCCATGTCGTACAATATTCATTGAATAGTATCGGAAGCTCCTGTTCGGAGGCGATATCCGGAACCCGCATGGCGGAAACCAGCCGGTCGGACGCTTCGTCTATCGTATCACATTTACAAACGGTCAGCGTCGCCGCCGGCGTCCGAAAGCTTTCATCCGGCCTCACCGTTTTGGCCCAATGTCCAAACTCGTAATCCGCAAGGCCTCCGCTGATGGCAGCGCCGTCATCCTTCCGGTACACCTCCATCTGCCAGGAAGCGTTATGCCCGAGCTGCGCGCCCCAAAAAAGGTGATTTTTCACGTCCTCCACCAGAAGCCATGGGAACCATTTGTTTACCGGCATAGACCCGACTTGGCCGAACCGTTCGCTGCGAACCCCG
>JAHZHL010000027.1:6970-7266 GCA_019420305.1 Bacillota bacterium
CAGGAGGGCTCCAGGTTGAGACGCTCCAACCGCTCGGTCACGAGCCTTCCCTCCATGCTCCAGTCGCTTCTGAGCCGGTGTATTCTAAGCTGTCCCGGCGCGGCGCCTGCCGCCAGGGGAGTAATTCCGGATATAGAAAAGCTGCTTAGCATCTCCAGTGTTACCGCTTTTTTACCGGTATTAAAAAACTCCGTCCAGCTTTCCGCCGCTCCCGTGTGAGCCAAATATTTCAAGTAGTGGCAAAAGTGGCCGTGGGGGGATTGCAGCATCGTCTCTACGACGATATTTCCAGCCGC
>JAHZHL010000028.1 GCA_019420305.1 Bacillota bacterium
ACACAAAAAAGCTGTCACACTAACAGTCATTTCCCGTTAATGCGACAGCCCCTTTCCGGGGAGTCAACTACGGGCTTTGGACCCAGGCGGTGGAAATGGCAAAGGTTGCGGCGGCCAACGCGGCGGGGGAAGACGCGCGCTACCGATCTGTCGTGCCGGCAGTCACCTACGCGGGACTGGGACTGAGTCTCTTCGCCATCGGCGACACAGGAAAAGACAGAGAGGTATTTTATGCGGCCAAAGAACTGGATCTTCCACAGCAGAAGATTTATAAAAAGCTGTATTTCAGAAATGAGAAATTCTGTGGAGGTGTTTTGTTGGGAGATGTGGATATGGCGCCGGAACTGGTGAAAGCCTATGAGGAAAAAAGCGCAATTTCTGAATTGAAACTATAGAGTAAAAGGGCATGATCCCGTGGAATCATGCCCTTTTGCGGGAAAGGAGCCTGCAGAGCAGGCAGATAACGATCAAAACCGCAGTCAGTATCAGAGCCGCGAATCCCGAAAATTGCAGCCCTTCGCTGATAATTTGCGCGGCCAGTCGGGAGACGGCGTCGCTTTCGCCGGCCATGCTACGGACAAAATCCGTGAGATGGGCATCCGCGCTTGCCGCCAGCAGACAAACCGCGCCAGCGAGAAAGCTGACAACCGCCCACCAGATAAAACCAAGTTTGCTTCCCCAGAACAGCATGATCAGCATAATTCCAAGAATCAGACAAATGGCAGCCAGAACAAGCTGCATAGAACTTCCGAGAAAGGTCTGGGCTTGAGATAATTCAGACTGAGAGGAATTGGCGGCCATTGGATTCTGAGAAACCGGCAGAGAGGAATTGAGATCCTGTACAAGCTCATCGCCGTTTTCTTCCACATAATTGCGAACCTGTTCTTTCTGACTATCCGAAATGGAAAGCCCTGATTCCGCGGAAAGCTCGTCCAAACTTTCGTCCGTCAGATCCAGAAGGTCTTGTTTTGTGAAGCGAGAAAAGTTTTCGCCCTGCAGAGCTGACTGGATGGCAGAGGCGGTGTATTGCCCTATAAATTCAGAGGCCGCGTCAGTCTGCATCGCTTCGTTTAGAAATTCGCTGACCTTTTCGTCCGCGTTTTCATCCGCCTGCCTGCTGGCGGCGTCCAGAGCCTGCTGTGAAATTTGATTTGTAAAATCCGTTTCCTGAACAGCTTTTGCGATTGAATCAGATGAGATTGCTTCATTGCAGGCGATGACGCCCATCAACACGCCCTGCGCGCAGAGCAGCAGGAAAGACAGGATCACTGCGAGAAAAACTTTCAGTACTTTCATTTTTTGCCTCCTTTTTGCTTTTTATGACGGTCAATGTGCTGCTTGAGCAGTTCCATTGCTTCTGAATACCTGGTGGAACCCGCTCCCGGGAAGGCTTTCAAAAGACGCTGCTGCCCATATGTAAGTTTTCGTTCCAATTCCATGCGATGTTCTTCGGCGAGCTGCTTTTTCTTCCTTGCGCGAATTTGCAGCTCTTCTTTTCCCTTTGAAAGTTTTTCGCGAAATTCGTCACTCTGCTCCTCAAGTTCAGATTTCGCTTTTTCCGCGTTATCTTTTGCGCGGATAGAACCTTCGTACAGAACCTCTGTAACATCATCTGAAAATTCACGGAGTCTGGATGCCGTTTTTTCAATATGCAGCAACCGCTTGTTGAGACCTATCATGGTGCCGATTGTAGCGGCGCAGTCCGCCAGAAAGGCCGCTCCCAGAATACACAGGATGACAAGCCCCAGCGTATGGGGTACCAGGGAAAGAAGAAACGCGACCGTAGGGTGCGCGATATATACAACAAAGACACAGGCCAATCCCCACATAATGGAAAAGCGCAGACAAATATAGCCTCCGATGTTAAACGGTTCCTTTGAGTAATCCCACCATCGCTGATGAAACAGCTTTTCCAGTATAAATCCGGTTAGCCATTCCAAAAATGAACAAAGAATGACAGAACCCAAAAATAAAATCACCCCGTGAGCCGCCAGGGGTTCAAGCAGCCATATAATGACAACAACACTGACCCCGTAAATAGGGCAGATGGGACCGTTTAGAAAACCGCGATTTATCAGCTTTCCTCTGCTCAGAGCCTGAAAACAGACCTCCGTACACCAGCCGAGAAACCCGTAAATGAAGAAAAACGCGGACAACTCGTAAAAAGTCAGATGCATAACAGCAGTATCCTTTCCTTCTTTTTTATCATTATATCACAACATCCTGAAAAGGAGAGTGAAGTTTTTCCGAAGGGGCGCCACTTTACACGTTCTGATAAACTTTATATAATAAAAGTCAGAAAACCAGACAAGGAAGTGAGAACAATCGGTATCAACCAGATAATTATCTATATTATGGTGCTTTTTGCTATGATTGGAGCGGCAGACCGCATCACAGGCAATCGGCTGGGGCTTGGACAAAAGTTCGAAGAAGGAATTATGGCTATGGGAATTCTGACCATTACAATGGCGGGAATTCTTGTGCTGACCCCGGTGCTCTCCGGGCTTCTCGGACCCATAGCGGTCCCTCTTTTTAAGGCCGCAGGTATCGATCCCGCTATGTTCGCCGGAATTTTTTTCGCGATTGATATGGGAGGCGCGCCTTTGGCGCAGCAGTTAGCGGCGGATCCGCAGGGAGCGGCGCTGGGAGGAATTCTCGCAAGCTCTATGCTGGGAGCTACGATCGCTTTTACCATTCCGCTGATACTGGGAGGACCTATGGGAGGAAGGGAAAAGACACTGCTGGCAAAGGGAATTCTGATTGGTGTTATTACCATTCCGCTTGGAGTTTTTACAGGAGGTCTCTGTGCGGGATTTCCTCTTGGAATGGTGGCGAAAAATACGATTCCCATTCTGATTATTTCACTGCTTCTGGCGCTGGGCATGTGGAGGCTGGAAAAGCTTCTGACTGTCTGTTTTGTCTGGATTGGAAGACTGATTGTGGCAGTCAGCGTCTTTGGGCTTGCTGTGGGAATTTTGCAGCAACTGACTCCAATAGAGGTCTTTCGGCAGATTATGCCCCTGGAGGAAGTGTTTCTGATTATCGGAAATATCGCGATTCTGCTTGCCGGGGCGTTCCCCCTTGTCAGCGCGCTTACCCGTCTGTTTCGACGCCCGCTGGAAAAAGCCGGAATGCGTCTGGGGATCAACCAGACCGCGGCCGCGGGATTTCTCGTAACGCTCGCTAATAGTATCCCCATGTATGATACGCTGGAGGATATGGACCCACGGGGAAGAGTAATGAACGTAGCGTTTTCGGTATCTGCTATGTGCGCGTTAGGTGATCATCTCAGCTATACCGCTGGTGTTAATATGCAGATGTTGGTACCGCTGATGATAGGAAAATTGACGGCGGGGATTGCCGCGGCGGTTTTGGCATGGATCGTGATGCGCGCAGGTACAGGGCGTGCTGGACAAGCATGATGAGTGCGGAAATGGAACAAAGACGAACGATGATGGGTGTGCATGTGCAAAACGTTCGATATTGTAGAAAAAAACTTGTTTTTTCCGAGCATTCTTCATTGAATCAGGTGAAAAAAGATGCTAGAATAATCCCGTAAATATGCAGTTTTTAGACAAAAAGGCGAACGATATTTGCCTGAGAGGCGATAACGTACGGAAAGGGCGAAATCATGGTAAGAAGAATATACGTAGAGAAGAAAGATGGATTTGACGTAGAGGCGCAGGGGATGTTTGCCGATATCCGGGAAAACCTGCACGTGGACGGACTGACCGGAATCCGCGTTTTAAACCGCTACGACATTGACGGAATTGATGACGCGACCTACGAGAGAGCGAAATACACGGTGTTTGCAGAACCAGCGATTGATACGGCTTATGACGAAGAGATGCCGGATAACCTGGGTTCTGCAACTTTTTTTGCGGTGGAATATCTGCCGGGACAGTATGACCAGAGAGCGGATTCGGCGGCTCAGTGCATCAAGCTGATGAATGCGGAAGTGGAAGCTTCAGTCCGGTTCGCGCGGGTGATTGTTCTGGAGGGGAATGTAACACCAGAGCAGCAGAAGGAAATCCAGAACTATTGTGTGAACCCGGTGGATTCTCAGATCGCGGAAAATGAAAAGCCTCAGACCCTGGATATGGAAACAATGGTTCCTGAAAATGTAAAAATCATGGACGGATTTACAAAGCTGAATGAAGAGGGACTGCAGAGCTTTCGCAAAGATATGGAATTTGCCATGAGTGAAGGGGATATCCGCGTGATTCAGGAGTATTTCAAAAATGAAGAACAGCGGGATCCGACTCTGACAGAACTGAAGGTCATCGATACTTACTGGTCTGACCACTGCCGCCATACGACTTTCAATACCCAGCTGACACAGGTGGAATTTGAGGATGGCCCTTACGGAGCGATTGTCCGCAAAGCCTTTGAAGAATATATGGATATGCGAAAAGAGGTTTATGGAGACCGGGAAAAAGATGTGTGCCTCATGGACATGGCCAGCATCGGAACCAAATACCTCAAGAAAAAAGGAATTCTTCACGATCTGGACGAATCCGAAGAAATCAACGCCTGCAGCATTAAAGTAAAGGCAGAAATCGACGGAAAAGAAGAGGACTGGCTGGTGATGTTCAAAAACGAAACCCACAACCATCCGACGGAAATCGAGCCTTTTGGCGGCGCGGCAACCTGCCTGGGCGGCGCCATCCGCGATCCTCTTTCCGGCAGAGTGTATGTTTATCAGGCTATGCGGGTAACCGGTTCGGCGGATCCGAGAAAACCGGTGGAAGAAACCCTTCCGGGAAAACTTCCTCAGAGAAAGATTACACAGGGCGCGGCGTCTGGATACAGTTCCTACGGAAACCAGATCGGACTTGCCACCGGACTTGTGGATGAAGTGTACGATGAGGATTACGTTGCCAAGAGAATGGAAATCGGCGCGGTAATCGGCGCGGCTCCGGCTGACCATGTGAACCGGAAGGTTCCGGCTCCGGGAGACGTTATCGTACTGGTAGGCGGCCGCACAGGAAGAGACGGGTGCGGAGGCGCTACCGGTTCTTCCAAGGAGCATACCGAAGAATCCATTCTGGAGTGCGGAGCGGAAGTCCAGAAAGGAAATCCGCCGGTAGAACGGAATATCCAGAGAATGTTCCGCAGAAAAGAAGTCGCGACCCTGATCAAACGCTGCAACGACTTCGGCGCGGGCGGCGTGTCCGTAGCTATCGGCGAGCTGGCGGACGGCCTGGACATCAATCTGGATCTGGTTCCGAAAAAATATGAAGGACTGGACGGCACGGAACTGGCGATTTCCGAATCGCAGGAACGAATGGCCGTTGTTGTAGATAAAGAAAAGGAAGCGGAATTCATCGCCTACGCCAGCGAAGAAAACCTGGAAGCCACAACGGTGGCAAAGGTAACGGATGAAGGACGTGTTAAAATGTACTGGCGCGGAGACTGTATCCTCAACCTTTCCAGGGCGTTCCTCGATACCAACGGCGCGAAACAGGAAGCTGCCGTAGAAATAAAAGGAAATTTCGACCCATCCGTGCTGACAAAGACTATGGCGCCGGAAACGGCTCTGTCGGATCTGAACTGCTGCAGCAGGAAAGGTCTCATTGAACGGTTTGACAGCACCATCGGAGCGTCAACGGTGCTGATGCCTCTGGGCGGAAAGTACCAGCTTTCCCCGGCTCAGGGCATGGCGGCGAAACTTCCGGTAACCCAGGGAGAAACAACGACAGCGACCCTTATGGCCTATGGATTTAATCCCAAAATCGCCAAAGCGAGTCCTTTCCACGGAGCCATGTACGCGGTCATCGATTCGGTAACGAAAATGGTCGCTATGGGAGCGGACTATAAAACCATCCGTCTGACCTTCCAGGAATACTTTGAAAAACTGGGCGATAATCCAAAACGGTGGGGCAAGCCCTTTGCCGCTCTGCTGGGCGCGCTGCGGGTGCAGAAGGAGCTGGAAATCCCGTCCATCGGAGGAAAAGACAGCATGTCGGGAACCTTTATGGACATCAATGTTCCGCCGACGCTGGTATCTTTCGCGGTAGCGGCGCTGGACGCCGGCGAGGTGGTTTCCACGGAACTGAAACAAGCCGGATCCCAGCTTGTTTACCTGCCTGCTTCCAGAGACAAAGAGGGTATCATCGACTTTACAGCATATAAAAAATCCATGGACAAGGTAAGAGAACTGACGGCGGCGAAGCGAGTGCTGTCCGCCTCCGCTATCGGAGAAGGCGGTCTCTTTATGACCCTTGTGAAAATGGCAGTGGGAAATAAAATCGGCGTCTGCGCTCCGGAAACGGAAAACACCGGCCTGGATTACGGCGGAATGGTTCTGGAGCTTTCGGCGGACGAGTCCCTTGAGACTCTCTTTGAAGGGGTAACCTTCCGCAAGATCGGAAACACAACCGACAGAGAAGAAATTCTCATGAAAGGAATTTCCATGAGCCTGGATGAAATCATCCGCAAATGGGAAGCCCCGCTGGAAGGGGTGTTCCCGGTAAGAACCAAAGATAATACCAGTGAAACGGTGGAAGCGCTTTCCTATACAGAAAGAAACCGCAAGGCTCCGGCAGTAAAACTCGCCAGACCGCGGGTTCTGATTCCGGCATTTCCGGGAACCAACTGTGAAATGGATTCCAAGCGCGCCTTTGAGCGGGCAGGAGCCCAGGCGGACATTCACATTATCCGCAACATGACTCAGAACCAGCTGATTGATTCCATCAAAGAACTGGAAGCGAAAATCCGGGAAAGCCAGATCATTATGATTCCGGGAGGCTTCAGCGGCGGAGACGAGCCGGACGGTTCGGCCAAATTCATTACCGCCGTATTCCGCAATCCGCGGATCAAAGACGCGGTAACGGATCTTCTGGAAAACAGAGACGGTCTGATGCTGGGAATCTGCAACGGCTTCCAGGCTCTCATCAAACTGGGACTGGTACCGGAAGGAAGGATTATCGACACGGATGAAAACAGCCCGACTCTGACCTACAACAAGATCGGCCGCCATGAATCCTGCCTGATTCGGACGAGAGTGGCTTCCGTAAAATCTCCATGGCTTGCCGGCGCGGAAGTGGGAGATATTCATACGGTCGCGATTTCTCACGGAGAAGGAAGATTTATCGCCGATGAAGCGGTTATGAAATGGATGATTGAAAACGGACAGGTGGCAACTCAGTATGTGGATTTTGGCGGCAATCCTTCTATGGATATTGCCTTTAATCCGAACTTTTCCAACATGGCCATTGAGGGAATCACCTCGCCGGATGGAAGAGTCTTGGGTAAAATGGGCCATTCCGAACGAATCGGACAGTACGTATATAAAAATGTAGACGGAAACAAGGAACAGAAGATCTTTGAATCCGGCGTAAAATACTTTAAGTAATTGGAACATAGGAATGGATTGTATCCATTCCTATGTTTTGCGGCTAGTTGGATACAAAATTTATGGATTTGCAGGATCGGATTTGAAAGAAAGCAGCAGAAAAGAGCCTTTTTTCAAGAACTCGATCTCGCAACTGGGAAACTTTTGTATCCTGCCCCGCATTTTCAGCAAAAAGGATACAAAGGAGCCTGAGCCCGGACGGAGGCTGGAAGGCTCGGAACAAACAGGAGGGAAAAATGAAAGTTGCGATTATTATGGGAAGCAAATCGGATTACCCGGTTGTACAGAAAGCAGAGGATATTTTAAAGCATTTTAATGTGGAAACAGAAACGAGAATCATCAGCGCTCACAGAACGCCGAAGGTTGCGGAAGAGTTCGCGGCAAACGCGGAAAAGAACGGATTTGAAGTGATTATCGCGGCAGCGGGAAAAGCGGCGCATCTGGCAGGCGTACTGGCGGCCACTACGCCCCTTCCGGTAATCGGGATTCCGATGAAATCCAGCACACTGGATGGACTGGACTCTCTGCTGTCCGTTGTACAGATGCCAAAGGGCGTTCCGGTAGCTACCGTGGCTGTTGACGGAGCGGAAAACGCGGGAATCCTGGCGGTCCAGATCCTCAGCACCAAATATCCGGAATTGCGACAGGCCATTAAGGATTATAAACAGAAGATGGCGGAAGATATCATCAAGCTGGACGAAGAATTTCGCATGCCGGATGAAGAAAAAGTGATTGTTTCCGATAAATAACCCCAAGAAAGAAAGGAAGAATACCATGAAAAAATTAGAACAGCTCTATGAAGGAAAAGCAAAGAAAGTATTTAAAACCGACGACCCAAACCTGTACATCGTAGACTACAAAGACGATGCTACCGCTTTTAACGGCGAGAAAAAAGGGCAGATCGCGGGAAAAGGCGCGGTGAACAACGTAATGAGCAACATCGTATTCCAGCTCCTGGAACAGAAAGGGGTGCCGACCCATTTCGTGGAACAGCTCAGTGACAGAGAGACTGTGGTAAAGGCAGTAAAAATTCTGCCTCTGGAAGTCATCATGCGGAACGTTTCCGCGGGTTCCTTCGCCAAACGCTACGGAGTGGAAGAAGGAATTGTATTTGACAAGCCGACCTTTGAATTTTCCTACAAAAACGACGATCTGGGCGACCCGCTGATGTGTGAATCCCATGCCCTGGCGCTGGGACTTGCTACCGAAGAGCAGATCGCGACCATTAAAAAATACGCGGCTATCGTAAATGATACGCTGAAAGAATTCTTCCTGGATAAGGGACTGAAGCTGATCGACTTTAAAATCGAATTCGGTCTTTATGACGGAGAAGTGATTCTGGCGGACGAAGTTTCTCCGGATACCTGCAGACTGTGGGATGTAAAGACCAATGAAAAGATGGACAAAGACCGGTTCAGAAGAGATCTGGGCAATGTGGAAGAAACTTATCAGGAAGTATTAAAGCGCGTAAAGAAAGCGGATTAATGAAGGGGATAGAAGAAAAATTTCATGACGAATGCGGCGTCATCGGAGTATACGCGCCGGGGAAAAAAGATATTGCCCGCGGCGTATATTTCGGACTGCATTCCCTGCAGCACAGAGGGCAGGAAAGCGCGGGAATCGCGGTTAACAGGCAGGGAACCATTCAGTACCATAAAGATATGGGTCTGGTGCAGGAAGTCTTTAACGACGAAATCATAGAGCGGATGCAGGGCGATATCGCGATCGGGCATGTACGCTATTCCACCGCGGGGGAAAGCCACGCGGGCAACGCGATGCCCCTGGTGATCTATTTGAGGGACAAGGCGGTAGCGCTGGCCCATAATGGAAACCTGGTCAACGCGCGGATTCTGAAGCAAAAGATGCAGAATAAAGGCGTCATCTTTCAGACGGAGATTGATTCAGAGGTCATTGCCGCTCTGATCGCCAGATACGGGCGGGACGTCCCCATTGAGGAAGCCATTGAGAAAGCGCTAAAGAAAATTCAGGGAGCTTACGCGCTGGTTATTACCACCGGGGACAAACTCATCGGAGTAAGAGATCCCAACGGTTTGAGGCCCTTATGCATCGGGAAAAATGAAGATGGCTATATCTTCTCCTCAGAAAGTTGTGTGTTTCCACTTCTGGGCGCGAAGCTGGTGCGGGATGTGGAGCCGGGAGAACTGGTTGTTATCAAAAATGGGGAGATTACCTCATATCCGTACGCTCGAAAAGAAAAGCTCGCTTCCTGCGCGTTTGAGTATGTCTACTTCGCGAGACCGGACAGCCGGATTGACGGAATCGGCGTGTATACCGCCAGGAGTAAGTGTGGAAAAATCCTGGCGAGGGAATGGCCGGTTCCGGCGGACATGGTGATTTCGGTTCCGGATTCGGGAACGGTTGCCGCTATCGGCTATGCGGAGGAATCCGGTATTCCCTATGGTGAAGGGCTGATTAAAAATCGCTATATCGGAAGAACCTTTATCCAGCCGGATCAGAGAATGAGGGAACTGTCTGTGAAACTAAAACTCAATGTGCTGGAGGAAAATGTCGCGGGCAAGCGGCTGATTATGGTAGATGACTCGATTGTAAGAGGAACAACCAGCGGAAAGATTGTAAAAATGCTGAAGGACGCGGGCGCCAGAGAAGTTCATATTCGCGTGGCTTCTCCTCCGGTAACCGACCCCTGCTTTTTTGGCATTGACACTCCGGATAAAGAAAAGCTGGCAGCGGCAAAGTATACCATTGAGGAAATCTGTAAGATGACCGGAGCGGATTCTCTTGGATATCTCAGCGTGGAGGGTATGCTGCGGGCCATTGGCCTGGGCAAAGACCGAATTTGCACCGCCTGTTTTACAGGAGAATATCCGATGGAACTGCCGGAACAGAATCGGAAAGAGAGGAAAGAGCATGGATGATACAAAAAAACTGACTTACAAAGACGCGGGCGTGGACACCAAAGAAGGCGAACGGGCCGTCACCCTGATGAAGGATCATGTAAAGCGTACCTTTAATGAAAACGTCCTCACCGGACTGGGAAGCTTTGGCAGCCTGTTCCAGATCGATGTGGCGACCATGAGCCAGCCGGTGCTGGTTTCCGGTACGGACGGCGTAGGAACCAAACTGAAAATCGCCTTTATGATGGACAAGCATGATACGGTAGGCATTGACTGCGTAGCCATGTGCGTCAACGATGTTCTCTGCCAGGGGGCAAAACCCCTCTTTTTCCTGGACTACATCGCGACCGGAAAAGTAAAGGCGGAAAAAATCGCGGATATTGTAAAGGGCATCGCCGAAGGCTGCAGACAGTCAGGCAGCGCCCTGGTCGGCGGCGAGACAGCGGAAATGCCGGATTTCTACGGGGAAGGCGAGTATGACATGGCTGGCTTTTCCGTGGGAATGGTGGACAAGGAAAAGATCATCACCGGAGAACATGTGGCGGAAGGAAATGTTATCATCGGCATCGCTTCCAGCGGAATCCACAGCAACGGCTATTCTCTGGTAAGAAAAGTCTTTTTCGATAAGATGAATATGAAAGTGGACACCTACGTGGACGAGTTGGGACAGACCCTGGGTGAAGCTCTGCTGACTCCGACAAAAATCTACGCGGCAGCCTGCAACGCGGTGCTTCCGAAATATGATGTGAAGGGAATCGTCCACATTACCGGGGGCGGATTCTTCGAGAATATTCCGCGGATTTTGCCGGAAGGGCTTGCGGCGAAAATCAAAGTAGGCACCTGGAAAGTTCCCCCGATTTTCCCGTATATCAAAAAATGCGGAAATATCGATAAGATCGAAATGTTCTCCACCTTTAACATGGGCGTAGGCATGATGATGATTGCATCAGCCAAAGACGCGGACGCGGCGGTAAAGGATCTGCGGGCCGCGGGAGAAACGGCGGACATTATCGGACAGATCGTCAAATCAGACAGCGAACGAGTAATATTGGAGGATAAATAAATGGTCAATATTTCCGTACTGGTTTCCGGCGGAGGGACAAACCTGCAGGCCCTCATTGATAAAGTGGAGAGCGGCGAATTAGCGGGCGCGGAGATCGTGCAGGTCATTTCCAGCAGGGAAGGCGTTTTCGCCCTGGAGCGGGCGGCAAAAGCCGGAATCAAAGGAAAGGTCATAAAGGATACGGAGGGGCTGCTCAAAGCCCTTGCGGAGGAAGACACGGATCTGGTGGTTCTGGCCGGTTACATGAAAGTACTGGAGCCGCCGGTGATCGACGCTTACCGGGGGCGGATTATCAATATCCATCCGTCTCTGATTCCCAAATACTGCGGAAAAGGATTTTACGGCAAGCGGGTGCACCAGGCAGTGCTGGACGGGGGAGAAACGGTGTCCGGAGCGACCGTTCACTTTGTGGATGAAGGCGTGGACACCGGAGAAATTATCCTGCAGCGGGAGGTGCCGGTAGAGCCGGGGGACACGGCGGAGACTCTGGCCGCGCGGGTATTAAAAACCGAACATGTTATTTTAGCAGAGGGAATTAAAAAAGTAATGGAAACTTTACCAGAAAAAGGAGGTCAATAGATGGGAGGAGTTATTGGATTTGTCTCAAAACAGGACTGCGTAATGGATTTGTTTTTCGGAACCGACTACCATTCGCACCTGGGAACCAAACGGGGAGGAATGTGCGTACTGCAAAAGGACGGCTTTAACCGGTCGATCCACAATATTGAGAACACCCCGTTCCGCAGCAAATTCGAAGTGGATATCGAAGAAATGGAAGGGAATATGGGAATCGGAGCTATCAGCGACGGGGATCCCCAGCCCCTTACCGTCCGCAGCCGGCAGGGCGACTACGCCATTACGACGGTGGGACGGATTAATAATAAAGAAGAAATCGTAAAGGACCTGCTGGAAGACCGGCCGGGACAGTTTATGTCCATGAGCGGCGGAGGCATCAACAACACAGAACTGGTAGCCGCTCTGGTTTCGGAAGGAAAAGACATTGTGGACGGAATCCGTATCGCTCAGGAGCGGATCGAAGGTTCCGTTACCATGCTGGTTCTGACGAAAGAAGGTCTTTACGCGGCCAGAGACAAATATGGCAGAACCCCTCTGATCATCGGCAAAAAGGATGGGGCCTATTGCGCGGCTTCTGAGTCCTTTGCCTTCATCAATCTGGGATACAAATACCAGCGCGAACTGGGCCCCGCGGAAATCGCTTTCCTTACCGCGGAAGAGGAAAAGACCGTGGGAGAGGCCCAGGAAGACATGCGGATCTGCGCGTTTCTGTGGACCTACTTCGGATATACCACATCCATTTACGAAGGCAGGAATGTGGAAATGATGCGTAACCGCAACGGGGAGCTTCTGGCTCAGAGACCGGGAGAAAGCGATCTGGACGTGGACTATGTGGCCGGCGTTCCCGACAGCGGCGTGGCTCACGCGCTGGGATACGCCAACCAGTCGAGAGTGCCTTACGCGCGTCCGCTGATTAAATACACGCCGACCTGGCCGAGAAGCTTTATGCCGCAGAACCAGAAGGCCCGGAATCTGATTGCCAAGATGAAGCTGGTTCCGGTATTTCAGATTATCAATGATAAAAAATTCGTACTGATCGACGACTCCATCGTAAGAGGAACCCAGCTTTCGGAGACTGTTTCCTACCTTCTGGACAACGGAGCAAAGGAAATTCATGTCCGCTCCGCCTGCCCACCGATTATGTACGGCTGCAAATACCTGAACTTCTCCCGTTCTGTCAGCGACCTGGAGCTGATTACCCGCCGGGTTATCCGGGATTTGGAAGGCATTGAGGGAGAAGAAATCGACGCGGAAATCCTGAAAGAATACGCCGACAGCAATACGCAGAAGCATGAGGATATGGTGGAGGAAATCCGCAAGCGTCTGCAGTTTGACAGTCTGAAGTTCCAGAACCTGGAGGACACCATCGAAGCCATTGGTGTTGATAAATGTAAGTTATGTACCTATTGTTGGGATGGAAAGGAATAGAAAATGAGAGCATTACTGAGTGTTTCCGATAAAACCGGAATTGTAGAGTTCGCCCGTGAACTGGAGAATCTGGGAGTTACCATTATTTCCACCGGCGGAACTCATAAAAAACTGGAGGAAAGCGGCATTGCCGTTACCGGAATTTCCGATGTAACGGGATTCCCGGAATGTCTGGACGGCAGAGTGAAAACCCTGCATCCGGCAGTCCACGGCGGAATTCTGGCGATGCGGGACAAGCCGGAGCATATGAAACAGCTTGCGGATCTGGGAATTGAGACCATCGACATTGTGGCGATCAATCTGTATCCGTTCAAAGAAACGATTTTAAAGCCGGGGGTAACTCTGGAAGACGCCATCGAAAACATCGACATCGGCGGACCGACCATGCTCCGTTCCGCGGCGAAGAACCATAAAGACGTGGTTGTAATCTGCGATCCGGCGGATTATGAGACGGTAATTGATGAGTTAAAGAAAAACAAAACCGTTTCCTATGACACCAAATACCGTCTGGCTCTGAAGGTGTTCCAGCACACGGCTGCTTACGACGCGATGATCTCCGACTATCTGAGAAAGCAGATCGGAGCGGAGCTGCCGGATAATCTGACTATGACCTTTGAAAAGGTGCAGGAACTGCGTTACGGTGAAAATCCGCATCAGAAAGCTTCTTATTATAAGGAGATTCAGCCTGCGGACGGAAGCCTTGTAAAGGCAGAGCAGCTCCACGGAAAAGAGCTTTCCTTTAATAACATCAATGACACCAACGGCGCTCTGGCAGCACTCAGAGAATTTTCAGAGCCCACCGTCGTGGCGGTAAAACACGCTAACCCGTGCGGCGTCGGAACAGGAAGCGACATCTACACCGCTTATAAAAGAGCGTATGACTGCGATCCGACTTCGATCTTCGGAGGAATCGTGGCGGCAAACCGTCCGATTGACAAGGCGACTGCCGAGGAAATCAACAAGATTTTCATTGAGATCGTCATCGCGCCGGACTTTACAGACGAGGCCATGGAAATTCTGACACAGAAAAAGAACATTCGTCTCCTGAAGCTGCCGGACATTGAAAATAAAGAGGCGGCAGGCGAGATTGATATTAAGAAGGTGAGCGGCGGCCTGCTGGTTCAGGGTGTGGACGATATTCTCTTTGACGAAAACGCGCTGAACGTTGTGACCGACCGGGCGCCGACGGAAAAAGAGATGGAGGATCTGCGCCTTGCCATGAAGGTGGTAAAACATATTAAATCCAATGGCATTGTAATTGCCAAGGATCAGGCGACTGTCGGCATCGGACCGGGACAGGTGAACCGGATCTGGGCGGTGGAAAACGCCATCCGCCAGGCCAATACTTCTCTGGAAGGATCGGTTCTGGCTTCAGACGCGTTCTTCCCCTTTGACGACTGTGTAACCGCGGCGGCGAAAGCGGGCGTGACGGCAATTATTCAGCCGGGAGGCTCTATTCGGGATCAGGAATCCATTGACAAGGCCAACGAGCTGGGAATCGCCATGGTATTTTGCGGAATCCGCCATTTCAAACATTAATTGCAGGAGTAACATATGCGAGTATTAGTAGTGGGCGGCGGCGGCAGAGAACACGCCATCGTGTGGAAGCTGGCCCAGAGCCCGAAGGTTGATAAAATTTACTGCGCGCCGGGTAACGCCGGAATTGCGCTGGACGCCGAGTGTGTGCCTATCAAGGCCGAGGATATTGAGGGTCTCTGCGCCTTTGCCAGAGAAAGCCAGATCGATCTGGCGGTTATCGGGCCAGAGGTACCCCTTGCCATGGGAATTGTGGATGAAATGGAGGCTGCGGGAATCGCGGCCTTTGGCCCTAATAAAAAATGCTCCCAGCTGGAGGCCAGCAAAGCCTTTACCAAGGACTTTTTAAAGCGGCACAGCATTCCGACCGCCGGATACAGAGAGTTTACTGACAAACAGGAACTGCTGGACGCGGTGGGAATCTTCGGCTATCCTATGGTGCTGAAGGCCGACGGTCTGGCAGCGGGAAAGGGCGTTGTCATCGCGGAAACAGAAGAAGACGCCAGAAAAGCCATAGAGGAAATGATGGGAGAGAAAGTGTTCGGCAGCGCCGGAGACAAAGTAGTCGTAGAGGAGTTCCTTACCGGCGTGGAAGCTTCCATGCTGTGCTTTGTAGACGAGCATACGATTGTTCCCATGGAATCGGCCCAGGACTACAAGCGGATTTTTGACGGCGACAAGGGTCCGAATACCGGAGGAATGGGGACCTACTCTCCAAGTCTTGTGTTCGATAAGGAACTGGAAGAGCGGATTCGCCGGGAAATCCTCGATCCGACCCTCAAGGGTTTTCAGGAAGACGGTCTGGATTTTAAAGGAGTGCTTTTCATCGGTCTGATGATTAGCAAGGATGGCCCCAAGGTGATCGAATTCAATAATCGGTTCGGCGATCCGGAGGCGCAGTCGGTTCTGATGCGTCTGGACAGCGATCTTGCGGATATTTTTACGGCAGTGACGGAAAACCGGCTGTCGGAAACAGAGATGAAATGGAGCGACAAAAAGGCCGTGTGCGTGGTTCTGGCTTCCGGCGGCTATCCGGGAAGCTATGAAAAAGGCAAGGAAATTACCGGCCTTGATAAAGTGGATGAGGATGTGGTCGTATTCCACGCGGGTACCGCCAGCGACCATATCTGTGACGCCAGCTCCTGCCGCAGCGCCATTGTAACTTCCGGTGGAAGAGTGCTGGGCGTGACGGCTGTGGGGGCGACCCATGAAGAGGCTCGTCAGAAAGCCTTTGACAATGTGAAACGGATTTCCTTTGAAGGGATGCAGTATCGAAATGATATTGGATTAATCCGCTCGGATCTGCTATAATAGAAAAAAGAAATAAGGGAGGCAATATTATGAGTAAGCAGATTATAACCATCAGCCGTGAATTCGGCAGCGGAGGAAGATTGATCGGAAGACGACTGGCGGATGATTTGGGGATTCCTTATTATGATAAAGAGCTTCTGAGCAGAATTTCGGAAGAAAGCGGATTTTCGAAAGAGATGATGGAAGAGGCGGAAATGAAAGCCAAGAACAGCTTTTTCTACAGCCTGTCCTCTGCTTTTGGAACCGGAGATTCCGGCCCGGACAGCCTTTCTCTGAACGAGCGGTTTTTCCTGGCGCAGTTTGATACGATTCGCAAGATTGCCGACGAGGGATCCTGTGTCATCGTAGGAAGATGCGCGGACTATGTGCTGCGGGGTATTCCGGGAGCGACGAACATTTTCATCTATGCGGAAAAAGGCGATAAGATCAAACGCGCGGTGGAAGAGTACAATGTTCCGGAAAAAGATGTAAAGAAGGTTATGAACGATACCGACAAGGCCCGCGCCAATTATTACAATTACCATACAGGCCGCAAGTGGGGAGATCCAGTCAACTATAACCTGTGCATTGACAGCGGTTATATCTCCATTGATAATATTGTCAAACTGATTAAAGATTATCTGGAATTGAAAAACGAACGTTAAATAAACAAAATCCTCAATTAAATCCTGACTGAAATACGAATATGGAGAAGGGATTCCCGTCAGAAGACTTTTCTTATGACGGAGGAACCCTTCTCCTTTTTTACAGAAAGCTAAAGCGTTTACGGATTTTTCTCCTCAAGACAGGACTTCATAATCTGCCAAAATCGCTTGAAAAGCCAGCTGCGGTCTGTGTCCGAGTAATAGAGCCCAAAAGAAAAGGGCTTTTGATCGGTGAGGGGGATACAGCACAGCGTCTTCGTCGACATATTGGGAAGCGCGGGAAGCAGTGTATAACCAAGTCCCGCCTTGACTAAGGTCAGAACGCTTTCATAGCTGTCCCCGAAAAAACGCTCTTCCTCCGGAAAGGAAGAAGCGATTCTCAGCTGCAGCTGAAACAGGGACTGGGGAATCCGGTGGGATTCGCATAAAACGATGGGGCCATGCAGCTTGTCCGCTGTCAGAGACTGATATTGAGCCAAAGGGTGATTCCTGCTGCAGATACAGCAAATCGGGCTGGAAAAGAGATTGTGATACTGCAGGGAGTCGCTTTTATAGGTGTTCTTTGCGCCGAACATCACATCAATCTGTCCGGATTCCATAAGATTGGAAAGTATATCAAAAGGAACCAGACGGATGAAGGGCTGAAGCTGAGGGAATTCTTTTTTCAGCCTGCTTATGGGACGGGGAAGGAGTTCCAGCTCTAACTGATTGTCGCAGGCGATTTCAAGAGGGATCGGATCTGCCGAACTGTGGAGCCGATCTCTGGCAGAGGCGATAATTTTCAGGATTCGATCCGCGTCCGGGAAAAAACGCCGTCCCTCCGGCGTCAGGGAGACGCTTTTGCTCGTACGGAGAAAAAGCTTGACTCCCAGCTCCTCTTCCAGAGAGCGAATCTGGTGACTGACCGCGGGCTGGCTAATTTTAATTTCTTCCGCGGCTTTTGAGAAATTCAGGTGCCGCCCTACCGCGAGGAAACATTCTAACTGAATGGTATTCATAGGCTCTCCTTGTTATAAAAAATATATATAATCATCTATAAGAATATGTTATAGATTATAACATATTTGAATTTTACAAACAACAAAATTGACGGTAGAATAGGTGCGTGAACAAAAAAGAGAGAAATTTACGGAATAAAGGGGGAATTAGAATTGAGGACAATTTTAAAGCAGCTCGGGAAGTACAAGCGGGATTCGATTCTGACTCTGTTCTACGCCGGGCTGGAAGCTGTACTGGAAGTAATCCTTCCATTTACGACAGCTCTGATTATTGACAAGGGGCTTCAGGCCGGAGATATGGGGGCCGTATTCCGCTATGGACTACTCATGATTGTTATGGCGCTGTGCAGCCTGACCTGCGGGATACTGGCGGGAAAATACGCGGCCAGCGCGTCCGCGGGATTTGCCTGCAATCTGCGGCAGAATATGTACGAACGGATACAGGACTTTTCCTTTTCCAATATCGACAAGTTCAGCACCGCGGGGTTGGTTACCAGAATGACAACAGATATTACGAATGTGCAGAACGCCTTTCAGATGTCTATCCGAATCGCGATAAGGGCGCCGCTGATGCTGGTTTTCAGCATGGTTATGTGTTTCTGGATCAATCGGACGCTGAGTCTGATTTTTCTGGTCGCGCTCTGTTTTCTGGCCGTTATGCTGTTCTTTCTCCTGGGAGGGGCCTCGAAAGTGTTCCATCAGGTATTTGACAAGTATGACGATTTGAATGAGGATGTGCAGGAAAATGTTTCCGCCATTCGCGTGGTAAAGGCCTATGTGCGGGAGGATTTTGAAAACAAGAAGTTCACAAAAGCGACGCAGAACCTGTACCGGCTCTTTGTAAAGGCGGAAAGTCTGCTGGCGCTGAACGCGCCGTCTATGATGCTGGTGATCTACGGCTGTATTACGGCGGTTTCCTGGTTTGGCGCCAAGTTCATCGTAGCCGGAGATATGACGACCGGACAGATTACATCGCTGTTCAGTTATATCATGGGCGTTATGATGTCGCTGATGATGCTTTCCATGATTTTCGTTATGGTTTCCATGAGTTCGGCCAGTGTAAAGCGAATTTCGGAAGTGCTGAACGAAGTGCCGGAACTGCGAAATCCGGAAGAGCCGGTGATGGAACTGGCGGACGGCAGTATTGATTTCGATCATGTGGACTTTTCCTATCAGAAGGGTTCCGGTGAAGAGGTGCTCAAAGACATCGATCTTCATATTAAATCCGGAGAGACCATCGGAATTGTCGGCGGGACCGGGTCCGGAAAGACCAGCCTGGTGAACCTGATCAGCCGCCTTTACGACGCGACGGAAGGAGAAGTCCGCGTCGGCGGAAGAAATGTAAAAGACTATGATCTGGAAGCGCTGCGAAATCAGGTGGCGGTTGTGCTGCAGAAAAACGTTGTTTTTTCCGGCACCATTTTGGAAAACCTCCGCTGGGGAAAGGAGGACGCGACAGAGGAAGAATGCGTCGAAGCCTGCCGGGCGGCCTGCGCGGATGAGTTCATTGAAAAGATGCCGAAAAAATATGAAACGTATCTGGAGCGGGGCGGCGCCAATGTTTCCGGCGGGCAGAAACAGAGACTCTGTATCGCGAGAGCTTTGTTAAAGCAGCCGAAGGTGCTGATTCTGGACGATTCTACCAGCGCCGTGGATACGGCGACAGACGCCAGAATCCGCAAGGCCTTCCGGGAAAAGATTCCGGGTACTACCAAGCTGATTATCGCTCAGCGGGTGTCCAGCGTGGAGGACGCGGATCGGATTCTGATTCTGGATGACGGGCATATTCTGGGATTTGACACACATGAAAACCTGCTGAAGGACAATGCGATTTACAGGGAAATCTATGAGTCGCAGATTAAAGGCGGCGGTGATTTCGACCAGGCAGGCTGATGAAAGGGGATTTGATATAGATGGAAGCAAGACCGGAAAAAATGAAAAAAAGTGACGTTTTGGGGATTTTCAAACGTCTGCTCGGATACATGATAAAGAATTACAAGTTTTCGTTTCTGCTGGTGGTAATCTGTATTCTCATTACCGCGGTGGCGACTATGCGGGGAATGCTCTTTGTGCAGTCTCTGGTGGATGACTACATCGTGCCGCTGATGCAGTCCGCTTCGCCGGACTTTTCGCTGCTGGCGAAGGCGCTTGTGGGAATCGCGATTATGTACATCATCGCCATTGTATCGACTTACGGGTATAACCGGATTATGGTCAATGTCAGTCAGGGAACAATGAAAAAGCTGCGTATCGAGCTTTTTACAAAAATGGAGTCCCTGCCGATCCGGTTTTTTGATACCCACGCCCATGGGGATATTATGTCGGTTTATACAAATGACGTAGATACACTGCGCCAGCTTTTCAGTCAGAGCATCCCTCAGGTCATCAACGCACTCGTAACTATGGCGGCGACTTTTATCTCCATGCTGATCCTGGATGTGCCCCTGACGGTACTGACACTTGCGACGGCGGTCATTATGCTGATTGTAACGAAAAAGTTCTCCGCCCTTTCCGGGAAGTATTTTCAACATCAGCAGCATGACCTGGGCGCGGTAGACGGATATATTGAGGAAATGATGGACGGTCAGAAGGTGGTTAAGGTGTTCTGCCACGAAGAGCAGGCAGTGGAAGAGTTTAAGAGACTAAACGACCAGCTGCGGGACAGCGCGGATAAGGCAAACCGGTACGCGAATCTGATGATGCCGGTGAACGCCAATATCGGAAATCTCAGTTATGTGCTGTGCGCGGTTTTCGGAGCGCTGCTGGCTCTTTCCGGCGCAGCGGGAACGACGGTCGGAACGATTATCGCCTTTCTCGGATTGAACCGGAACTTTACTCAGCCGATTGCGCAGATCAGCCAGCAGATGACCTTTATCGTTATGGGACAGGCCGGCGCCAACCGAGTCTTTGAACTGCTGGATCAGGAGCCGGAGGAAGACCACGGTTATGTAACACTGGTCAACGCGAAGGAAGCAGAGGACGGAACTCTGACAGAGGCGGAAACCCGTACCGGAATCTGGGCGTGGAAACACCCGCATAAAGACGGTACGCTTACTTATGAAAAGCTGGAAGGAAGAGTGGTCATGGATGGCGTGGACTTTGGCTATGACGACGATAAAATGGTGCTTCACGATATTCGTCTGTACGCGGAGCCGGGTCAGAAGATCGCCTTTGTCGGCTCCACTGGGGCGGGAAAGACGACGATCACCAATCTCATCAACCGCTTTTATGATATTCAGGACGGGAAGATCCGCTACGATGGAATCAATATCACCAAGATCCGCAAGCCGGATTTAAGGCGTTCCCTCGGCATGGTACTGCAGGATACCCATCTATTTACCGGAACCGTTATGGACAATATCCGCTACGGAAAGCTGGATGCCACGGATGAAGAGTGCATTGCCGCGGCGAAACTCGCCAATGCGGACAGTTTTATTCACCGGCTGCCGGATGGTTATCAGACCGTGCTTACCGGAGACGGCGCGAACCTGAGTCAGGGGCAGCGCCAGCTTCTCTCGATTGCCAGGGCAGCGGTTGCCGACCCGCCGGTACTGATTCTGGACGAAGCTACGTCGTCCATTGATACCCGAACGGAGAGTCTGATTCAGGCCGGTATGGACGCGCTGATGGAAGGGCGAACCACCTTTGTCATCGCCCACAGGCTGTCTACAGTAAAGAACTCCGACTGCATCATGGTCCTGGAACACGGACGCATTATCGAGCGGGGCAGCCATGAGGATCTGATCGCGGAAAAAGGAAAATATTATCAGCTCTATACCGGGAATTTCGCGGAATAAGGAGGCGGAGGAACTGAATCCGCTGGAAGTGCTGAGCGCGTACCGGATGTCAAAAGAGATGTATCAGATTGACCAGGCGATCCGCATGCGGACGGCAAAAGAGCAAGGCATAGAGCAAGGTCGAATCAAGGGGCGAATTGAAGTCGCGAAAAAAATGAAAGCCAGGGGCATGTCAGTGGAAGAAATTGCGGAGCTTACAGGGCTCAGTCCACAGGAAATTGAAAACCTTTGAACGCAGAAAAGGGTTGTCATTTAGTAACAGATTGAAATTTTTCGCGTTTGTTACTAACATTTCAAGGTTTTCAGGTCGTAAATCAGGCGGAGTCGCTTACTTGCAGGGAAAAAAGCGAAAGCGATCTCTGGAACGCTGTAATTTTTAGAAACAAACGGAAAATCTCGCAAAGTGTTGATAAAGATAATGGGAACGAAAGGTTCCGTCTTCTGCATGATAAAAGAGGGGTTGCCGCATTGACGAGTAAAAGTCGTCAGAGCGGCAGCTTTTTTCTTGCACATAAAAACAACTCCCAAATGCCGGAACATCGGGAGCTGTTGGTGTGAAAAATGAAAGTCAAAGGGAAACCCTCTGCCGTTAACGGCAGAAGAACTAATTGCTTTCAATAAACTTCAGCAGCGCTTTCGCCGCGTTCTTGATATCGTCTCCCTCCGGGTTGAGGCCCAGATGGGTATAGACCTCGCCGATAAATACATTGTTCTTCTTGAGACATTGGAACATTTCCTCAATAATAGGCTCGCATTTGTCCTGCTCCTGCATCGGACCGAAGGGATTGGCAAAGTAGGTTTCCGAAAGCCCTGTTTCCTGGGTTGTGCCTTTAGCCATACGGATCCCCTTTACGAAGGTCTCTTTGGCCTCTCTCAGATCCTCGAACTGCCGCAGTCCCTGCTTGTTATCATAGTTGTTGGCATAGGCAAACAGATCAATTTTGTGGTTGCGCGTGATGAGAGAATAGGGAGCCGCGGGGGTGATAACCCTGGCATTTGCCTGATCCGGATTGAAGAAAATAGAACGGTTGATATCCCGGTACGGCGCTCCCGGATCCAGATCGTCGAGGCGGACAAAGGCGCCGATTTCCGTTCCCTGAGCAACCGGTACGCCGTCTTCAATGTGGAAGGTGCCCATATCATCAAAGACGATTTCCAGCTTTTGTATTTTATCATTGCCAAGAGATTTCAAAGCCTCGATGGTTTCTGACTTGCCGGCGCCCGAATCGCCCATAAGACAGATCCCTTTACTCTTTCCGCTTTTCAGGATTACGTTGATAAAGGCTCCGTGAATCGGCAGCCAGCCCCGCTGCATCATAGCCACATTATGAAGGGTCAGCACCATCTTTTTCATATAGCCGAAATACTCGATTTTTTCACTTGATGATACGCTTCCAACCCAGAGATCTTCGTCCTGATCGTGATAGAAGGTACATTGTCCCTGTCCGTCCGGATTTCCAAAGAGGACGATTCCGTCCGGCTTTTGTGAAGCTTCCTCCGGCGTTGCCAGTTCAAAAAGGTTTGCGCAGGAGATCCCGTTCGCCATATAATCCCGGTGGAAACAAATAAAGAAGAGAAGCTCCCCCACTTTGGCCGGATAGCAAAAATATTCAGCAGGATCCCCACTGAAGGTAAAGGCCGGGTTTTTCAGTGTCTTTTCAAATAACCCTTCCCGTTTATTGGATTTCGGATGAAGGATCGTCGGCGTCCGCAGCATGACCGAATCAATGAACATGATTTCCTTTAAGAAATGGTATCGTTCGCTCAAATGGATACTGGAATTCATGTAGCACGCGATAGCGGCGTTGGTTCCTGCCGGCTGCTGGCGGAATATTTTATTGGGGTGGCCGCTCAGAGACTGTTCGATCTTGCGGAAGGTATTGCGGATCAGCTGGTTAAATTCCGAGTCCTGATTTACAAAGACCGTCGATTCCGTATCGCTGAGGCGATTGGTGGTAATCGAGTATCTTTGATGATCCTTCCAGTAATTAAAGATGCCCTCTACAAAGTTAAGGGCGTTGTCCGTGCCGTCCAGGTACGGACTGCTGACCTCCTGTATATCGAAGACGAGAATCATTCTTCCCAGTCTGCACAGATCCTCCACGGCTTCCTTGTCGCTTTTTCCCGCGGCAGCCCACTCATAAAGATCGGTATCATGAGTCCGGAGATAATCCATATAACGCAGAGCAAAGGCTTTGAATTCTTCCGATTTTAAAAGTCCCGACTTTGTGTCCGGAAGCGCAAGATCAAAATTAAGAATCGCTACATTATCCGTAAGGTGAAATTTTTCTTTCATTTACATCCCTCCAATCCCTTAGATTCTGAAACTATTTTATCTTATGCCCATTTTACCACAAAGCCATGGGGCGGGGTTATAATTATTTGAGAAGACACCTTAAATCCTTCTTAAATTAGCGTGATTTTTTTGACAAACCTGTATATTTCCTATATCATATAGAGTTAGGACGCTGTGGAATTTACAGCTTGCAAGGATAAGAAAGAAGGAGTGTTTTGGCTAAATGGAGATGGAAATTATAAAAGCGATTATCCTCGGGATTGTTGAGGGAATTACAGAGTGGCTTCCCATCAGCAGTACCGGACATATGATTCTGGTAGATGAGTTTATCAAAATGGATGTTTCGCCGGAATTTATGGAAATGTTCCTGGTTGTCATCCAGCTTGGCGCGATTATGGCCGTTGTGGTGATCTATTGGAAGCGATTGATTCCTACGAATAGAGCGACATGGATTATGTGGCTGAAGATTATCGTAGCCTGCCTGCCGGCGGCGATTATCGGACTGCTGTTTGACGATGTGTTTAACGCCTTGTTCTACAATTATCAGACCGTAGCGATCATGCTGATTCTGGTCGGGGTGCTGTTCATTATTATTGAAAACAAAAATAAGCACGCCATTCCCAAGGTGGAAAGCATTGACGATTTGACCTACAAGCAGGCTCTGATTATTGGAATTTTCCAGCTGGTGGCGGCAATCTTTCCGGGGACATCCCGTTCCGGCGCCACGATTATGGGAGGGCTGATGATTGGCGTTTCCCGGACCGTAGCGGCGGAATTCACCTTTTTCCTGGCGATTCCGGTCATGTTCGGAGCCAGCCTTTTGAAACTGGTAAAATTCGGATTCCATTTTACAAGTGATGAGAGTCTGCTGCTGGTTAACGGCCTGATTGTAGCGTTCCTCGTTTCCATTGTGGCGATCAAATTCCTGATGAGCTACATTAAAAAACACGACTTCAAAGTCTTCGGCTGGTACCGGATTATCCTGGGCGTTATCGTGCTGGGATACTTTGGAGTTAAGACATTTCTGTAAGTATGGGGTGGAATGGTGATTTTTATAGGATCGCGTCCCCATAAAAATCACAAGACGATCTCACGAACTCCAAAAAAGGAGACAAGCGCCTGAGCTTCAGGCGCTTTTTTACATTTTATTATGGCTATGTACAACTGTAGTTTATTTGCAAACTGGCTGGCTAGGCCAGGGATGCACCTAATTCCTTGCAGGATTCCAGACCCGCGTCATCCGGAGTTTCATTGACAATCAGCGGTTCAGCCGCAAAATTGAACCCCGCGTCGCGGCATTCGGCTTCCCAGTTCCGCATCCATTCCCCGTCGCCCCATCCATAGGAGCCGAAGAGGGCGATTTTTTTCCCTGCGAGGGAACCTTTGCAGGCGTCCCACATAGGCTGAAACTCTTCTTCCTCCAGAACTTCCGCGCCCATGGAAGGACAGCCGAACGCGATTGCGTCAAATCCGGCCGCTTTATCCGGCGTGAATTCACTGGCTGTAAAAAGCTCGGCTTCCGCCCCGGCGCCTTTCGCGCCTTCGGTAACGGCATGCGCCATAGCTTCTGTATTTCCTGTACCGCTCCAGTACACAACTGCTGCTTTGCTCATAATCAATACCTCGTCTTTCTTTCTATATTCAGGCGGAAACTGTCAGCTGACAGATGGTTTTTCCGCGGTTAAACAATTCGTGGTAAAGGCATCTGCACTTTTCAAATCTGGCGAAAAGTTTTTTTGCCTCACATTCGTTGCAGTAGACTTTCCAGCATCCGCTGCAGCGACTGTTCTTTCCTTTGTTTTCAACAAAACCTATGACATCACCGAGAGGGTAGCCAAGAAACAGACCAATCTCGTGAGGAAATTCCAAGTGAGAAGATATCCGCATGCTGAGAAATTGCAGACAAATGTCGAGACGGTCCGTTTCGTAGCCATAGTTTGAAAGGAAGTCAAAAACACCCTGTCTTTTCAATTCTTCCTGAACCCGGTGCCCACGGTAGACATAGATCAGAGCTTTATTCTCTGAAGCCCGCAAAACACGGATGGAAACGCCTTTTGGACGAAGCATCCGGCCGCAATGCTCAAGTTGCTGTTTTAAAAGTTTTATTGATGTGAAAGAGTAATTAAATATGTTGGCACTTTTTAACCCTGCCAGGGTTGGTGAGCAGTGCGCGACTAAATACTTTTCCAGCATAGAAACGCTGCCTCCTTGTTCAGAAAAAATTAGTTAGTATAGGCTAACCAATGAGGTAAAAAATAAGGGATGCGACATTTCCCTGTGTGGATATGTTTTTTTGTTTGGTTAGCTTTAACTAACTTGAGTATACTATGACGAACTATGTCTGTCAACTGTTTTTTAAAAATTTTTGAAAAAAAGTTTTCGCCTCAGCCGGACCATTCATTGACGATACTCGAAAACCGTGATATTCTAATGATTAGCAACGCTGCTTCCCATTCGAAGCCGCGCAGGAAAGGAATGATAAAAATGACACAAAGCAAAGGAAAATACTATATTACAACTCCGATTTACTATCCGAGTTCCAACCTTCATATAGGGCATACCTATTGTACGGTAATGGCAGACGCCATGGCGAGATTCAAGCGACTGGCCGGTTATGATGTCCGGTTCCTCACCGGTACGGACGAGCACGGGCAGAAGATTCAGACCATCGCCAAAGAACAGGGGGTAACTCCGCAGGAGTATGTAGATAAAATTGTAAGCGGCGTAAAAGAGCTGTGGAAGACTATGGAGATTTCCTACGATGATTTTATCCGTACCACAGAGCCGCGGCATGTAAAGCGGGTACAGCAGATCTTTATGCAGCTTTATGAAAAGGGTGATATTTATAAAGGCGAGTACGAAGGCATGTACTGTACGCCGTGTGAATCCTTCTGGACGGAAAGCCAGCTGGTGGACGGCAAGTGCCCGGACTGCGGCCGTCCGGTGGAAAAGGCAAAGGAAGAGGCGTACTTCTTCCGTCTTTCCAAATATCAGGACAGACTGCTGGATTTATTTGAAAACAACCCGGATTTCCTGCAGCCGGAAAGCCGGAGAAACGAAATGATTTCCTTCGTAAAGCAGGGGCTGGAGGATCTGTGCATCTCCCGTTCCACTTTTGACTGGGGAATCCCGGTGCCCATTGATGAAAAACACGTTATCTATGTGTGGCTGGACGCGCTGACAAACTATATTACCGCACTGGGCTATCCGGATGATCCGGAGCTTTACGAAAAGTACTGGCCGGTAGATGTACATCTGGTGGGGAAAGAAATCGTGAGATTCCATACCATTATCTGGCCGGCAATGCTCATGTCCATGGAACTGCCGCTGCCAAAGCAGGTTCTGGGTCACGGCTGGCTGCTCCTGGAGGGCGGAAAAATGTCCAAATCCAAGGGGAATGTAGTGGACCCGGTAATGCTCATCGACCGCTATGGCATCGACGCGCTGAAATACTTCCTGCTCAGGGAATACACCTTCGGACAGGACGGCGTGTTCACCAATGAGGTAATGCTCAAGAGAATGAACTACGATCTGGCTAATGACCTGGGTAATCTGGTTTCCAGAACCGTTTCCATGATCGAGAAATACAATGGCGGAATTGTTCCGGACGCCTGCGAGCCGGAAGACGCCACAGATAAAGATTTAAAAGCCATCGCCACTTCCGCGGGACATAAAGTGGAAGCCCATATGGATAAATTTGAATTCAATCTGGCGCTGGAAGAAATCTGGGTAGCTGTCAGACGGGCCAACAAATATATTGATGAGAACACGCCGTGGATTCTGGCGAAAAACGAAGCGGATAAACCGCGTCTTGACACGGTGCTTCACAATCTGGCGGAGACCCTGCGCATTGTGTCGATTCTGATCTATCCGTTTATGCACTCAACTTCCAATGAAATCAGAAAACAGCTGGGTCTGTGGTACGCGGATGTAGCCTGGGAAGATGCGTTTACGTTTAATATGATGCAGGGCGAACAGGTTAAGAAGGGAGAGCCGATCTTCCCGAGACTGGACATTGAAAAAGAGCTGGAAGAACTGGAGGCTCTGAAGGGCGCTCCCGCTGAAGAGGAAAACGTTCCTCTGGAATTAAAGCCCGCCATTGAGTACGATGATTTTGCCAAGCTGGATCTGCGGGTTGGCACGATTCTGTCCGCGGAAAAACATCCGAAAGCGGACAAGCTGCTGGTCTTCCAGGTGAAGATGGGTACGGAAAAACGGCAGATCATATCCGGTGTAGCGGAGTATTTCAAGCCGGAAGATTGTGTAGGAAAGAAAGTTACGGTTGTAGCAAACCTCAAGCCGAGAAAGCTGAGGGGGCTGGAGTCCAAAGGCATGATCCTTTTCGCGGATAATGTTGTAGATGGAAAGGAACGGGTGGAATTCGTGACGACCATCGCCGATGACGGGAATCCGGTAACATAAGATAGAAGACGATAGGGCAAGACTCTGAATCAATCGGCATAGTTGGTATAATTTGTATCAATTATGCCGATTCTTGTTATATCTGCTAAATTAGAACGAAATCAAAATTTTATCAGTTATAACTGATAAAATTTTGATTTTAACCTTGTTTTTAAGATATAATTGTAGTATTCTGAGTGCGATCAACAGAAAGGAGGCTTTCCGATTTATGATTAAACGTGAACTATATATGCGCCGCATCCGTCCGTTTATTGATACGGATCTTATAAAGGTGATGACTGGCATTCGGCGCTGTGGAAAATCAGTCATGCTGGAGCTTATCAAGCAGGAACTCAAAGAATCCGGTATCAATCCGCAGCAGTTTATCTCTATCAACTTTGAGAACCTGAATTTTGCCCATTTGCAGACCGCAAAAGCCTTGCATGATGCGATTACGAAAAAAGCTTCTGAAATCGGCGGCAAGGTCTATCTTTTTTTTGACGAGATTCAGGAAGTGCGGGACTGGGAAAAATGTGTCAACTCTTTGCGTGTTTCTCTTGACTGTGATATTTATATCACGGGTTCAAATGCCAGGCTGCTGTCCGGTGAACTTGCGACCTATCTTGGAGGACGTTACGTAGAGTTTGTCATCTATCCATTCTCCTTTGCAGAGTTCATGGAACTTTATCGATCCGTTGTGCCGAACGAATCAATGCAGAAGTGCTTTCAGAAGTATCTTCTTCTTGGTGGTATGCCGTACCTCTCCAATATTAAGTACGCGGACGAGCCGTCAAAACAATATCTTCAAGATCTGTTCAGCTCCGTCCAGTTCAAGGACGTCATGAAGAGAAATAAGATACGTGATGTGGATTTGCTGGAACGCATCATCGCTTATGTTATGGCAAATGTGGGAAATACGTTTTCTGCAACTTCGATTGCCAGATTTCTCAAGAACGAGCAGCATACAGTTGCGCCGGAGACAATTTTGAACTATATCAAATATTGCTGTGACGCATATCTGTTCTATCAGGTGAAGCGTGAAGATCTACAAGGGAAACAGATCCTTTCTTCTAACGAAAAATACTACATTGCGGATCATGGTATCCGTGAGGCCGTCTTTGGCGGCAATATGAAGAATATCAATCTTATTCTTGAGAATATGATTTATCTGGAAGCTTTGCGTCGGGGTTATCATGTTACCGTAGGTAAGGCAGGGGATAAAGAGATTGATTTCGTGTGTGACAAGCGTGGCGAAAAGTTGTATATTCAGGTAGCCTATTTGCTTGCATCCGACGAAACCATCAGCCGTGAGTTCGGCGCATACGATACTATCCGCGACAATTTCCCAAAGTATGTTGTTTCTTTAGATGAATTTGACATGAGCCGCAATGGGATCAAGCATTGCAATATCCGTGATTTTCTTTTGATGGAGGAATGGAACTGAAAAATATCACAGCACAGAAGCCCGCAATCAGGCAAAAAACTGCAAAAGAATCATATAACAGATCGTCCCGCCGGCGATGGAAAGCAGCATCTGGCGCTTCCATAAATGGAGAGCTCCTGTGGCAAGAATAGAAAGAAATTCGAAAAGCCCGTGATTTCCCTGCAGGAGGCTGACATCCCGAAGGCAATAGACGACCAGCATGCCAAAAACAGCAGACGGGAGAAATTTCCCAAGATACTGGACGAAATCAGGCGTTTTGCGGTTTTCACGAAATATGAGGAACGGGAGAAAACGTGTCGACATCGTTCCTACGACGCACAGGCCGATGGTGATCATTTGCTGCAAAATTGTCATTTGACTTTAAACCTCCAATTGCGATAGTTTCTTTTTCAACAGGGTGAGAAGCCCGACGATGGCAGCCATAGCCGGAATCATAAAGGAATCCGCTCCAAAGAAGAACAGACATATCGCGGATACTGAAAGTCCGAGGAGAGAGGAAATATGATTTTTTTCTTTCAGCCATTGCTCCAGGAAAATAACGACAAACATGGCGGTCATAACAAAGCTGATGCCGGAAGTATCAAATTTAAGCAGAGCGCCGGCAAGGCCGCCGATTGTCGCGCCGGAAACCCAGTAAACATAATTAAGCAGCGTTACAAAGAAGAGGAACCAGCCTCTGTCCACATGTTCCGGAATCGCGGCGGTATAATTGATGGAAAAGGTTTCATCGCACATGCCGAAAATCAGAAAAAACTTTTTCCATCCCAGCCCCTTATATTTTTCCAACATTGAAATTCCATAAAACAAATGTCTTGCCTGAATTAAAAGCGTCATAATCAACACCTGAACCGGCGCGAAGGGGCTGAGCAGCATTTCCACCGCTACAAACTCCAGCGAACCGCCAAAGATGAGAGCGCTCATAATCATAGGATACACAAAGGAAAAGCCGGAAGCGCGCATATAGATGCCATACGCGAGGCCCAGAAACCAGAATCCGGAAAAAATAGGAATGGTATATGGAAATGCCGCTTTCAGCGCCTGATACCTCATAAATTCGCCTTCTTTCTTCTTGAAACTATAGTAAACATATTGTAAAATTAAATTTACAAGCAAGATTATAACATTGTTAGTTATAATTTACAATATAGAAAATAAAGTTTATCGAGAGGGATTTTGAAATATGGAAATCGGGAAAGTTATCGCCCATAATCTGAAAAAATTAAGAGAAGAGCGAAATCTCAGCCAGGGACAGCTGGCGGAACTGGCAGGCGTGAGCAAGGTGGTGGTTTCGCAGATTGAAAAGGGAGATTCCAATCCCACCATTAATACTATATGGAAGCTGACGGGAGCGCTGGAACTTCCGTATACGAGCCTTCTGGAAATGGAACGTGTAAAGCCGGTTCACATAAGAAAAGAGGATATATCGGAGCTGGTGGAAGACAAGTATCATATTTTCAGTTATTACCCCAAAAACGCGGAAAGAAATTTCGAGGTCTATCAGGTGGAAATGGAGAGCGGGTGTGAATATACTTCGAGCGGACATTCCTCCAACAGTTATGAATATCTGATGCTGATGGAGGGAAGGGCTGCTGTGATCGTAAACGACTGTGAATATCAGTTGGAAGAAGACGACGCCTTGTATTTTGACGCGTCCGTGCCGCACAGCTATGTTAATCGGGAGGAGCAGACTGCGAAAATCGTGATGCTGATTCAGTATCTTTGATTTCGCTTGGATGTGGATCTTACTTGGTGCTTTTCTCCGATGCTTTTTCCTTGGGAGGCGAACGTTTTCTCTGCAACAGGAAGGAACCCCAGAAGGACAGGAAAAGGCTATTTATAACGGTATAATATGGTATAATAAAGTTAATTATGGCATGCAAATATTTAAGGAGGTAAACATGAAAAAAGGAACAAATATACTGCTTTCTGCATTACTGATATTTACACTTGCCTTTACTTCGTCCAGTGTTGTTTTTGCGGAAAGCGGTCAAAGCGGAAGAACCCAAACCGTTTATAATAACAAGCCGATTTCAATCGAATTGGACAAGGGACAGGATTACTATTTCAAATTCAGGGCTGTAAAGAACGGATATCTGAAATTAGAGTCTTATAACTACTACGGCTATACCTATGGGAACGCTACCCTGTGCAACAGCAAGAAAAAAGCGATTTCCAGCCCAACCAATCTCCAGTATAGTCCTACGTTTGGTGTAAAAAAAGGAAAAACTTATTATATTAAGGTGGTTCCAGCCGAGAATCATGACGTCGCGCATACCTTTACCGTAATCAATAAGGCGATCCGCGAAAAGAGCGGGAAAAAGAAATCCAAAGCGGTTCTTCTGAAAAAGAACAAACAAAAACAGGGCACGATCGTAGCCGGTGAAAAGAGAACCGACTGGTATCGATTCCGGGTGACGAAAAAGTCGAAAAAACATGAGCTTGCCATAAAAGGCGCGACCAATAATAAAATTAAGGTTGTAATTTACAGAGGGAACAAGCGCATGCGCTTTGCAGGAGAGAGACAGCCCCTGGTGCTTAATGCCATAAGGAGTAACAGTTCAAACACTACATTCATAACGGGTGATAACTGGAAGAAGGGTACATACTATATTAAAGTTTACAGAGGTACCTCCAAATCCTCCGGTTGGTATTCTCTGAAATGGCGCTGACTAATTTCAGGCAGAGGATTGTCAACCGAATTTGAAAATGTATCAAAAAAAGAGAAACATGAGCACCGAAAAACGGTGCTTTTGTTGTGATCTGCCAGGAATACACAGAATTGATAGAAGTCAAGTACCATATTTTCAGCTATTACTCAAAAAACGTGAAAATCGTGATGTTGATTCAGTATCTTTGATTTCGCTTGGATGTAGGCTCTTGCCCGGTGATTTTTCCTCAGAAAGGCGAACAATTTCTAAAAAATTGAAAGATGTTTGCGGGGAATCGCCGCGGAGGGATATTTAGGGCGAACATATTAGAAGGATGAGATAGTTTGTTTGCCCAAAACAGGCCCAATCGCTAAATTTTCATTCTCAGATCACAATATTTGGAAAAAATGTGCAACTAAACGATAAAAATGTTGGTAATGTTGATATAATGTGTGTAAAATAAATAAGCCAGTGGCTCATCCTTTAGG
>JAHZHL010000029.1 GCA_019420305.1 Bacillota bacterium
ATATTAATATGCGGTTTCGTTCTTTCAAACTTTTCCTTTGCCATTTCTTAATTTCCCTCCTAAAATGTATCTTCCCTTAAAAAAAATTGGAGCTGTTGAGCAGACTTGAACTGCCGAACCTCTTCCTTACCAAGGAAGCGCTCTACCACCTGAGCTACAACAGCATACCGATTAATTCATATAGTACTATATTTTGGACCTTGTGTCAACAAAATAACGGTTCAAATTATGGACAAATTACGAATTATCCGGACAACCATGTCATAATCTTTTTCTTTGTTCTCTGCATAGCGTTGTCTACCGCTTTTGCGCTTTTTCCCAGATCTTCCGCAATCTGCCGGTAACTCTTTCCCTGAAGGTATTCGTTCCAGACCTGCAGCTCAAAAGCGCTGAAAAGATTTCCCTCATTGCTGCGGATCATTTTCGCGACGTCTTTCATCATAAGCTGCGCCTCCGGCTCAGAGTCGCTGTCCGAACGCAGCGTTTCTTCCAGCGTCCCATCCGGATTTTCATCCGACAACGGTCTGTCCAAAGATACGGAAGTATTGAGCGGCGAATGTTTTCTGCGGCTCGCAATCCGGATGGCGGTCAGAATCTGCCGGTTGATACATAATTCCGCGAACGTATGAAAAGAAGCGTCCTTTCCGGCATTGTAGCTTCGGATCGCTTTAAACAAGCCGATCATTCCTTCCTGCACAACATCTTCCCCATCCGCCCCCATAATAAAATAGAGCTGTGATCGGGTTCGTACCACTTCTTTATACTTCCGGATCAGGTATTCTTCCGCATCCAAGCTTCCGCCCTGAGCCTCCTTCACCAACTGCTCGTCTGTGAATCCTTCATACCGTTTGTCCATCACGCTGTCTTACCACCTCATACATTAAAATTGCCGCCGCGTTTGACGCATTGAGAGATGTAATCTTTCCCTTCATTGGAATAGATACTGTAAAATCACATTTTTCTCTTACCAGCCTGCTGATTCCGGCTCCTTCACTTCCAATCACAAGCGCCAGGCTTCCCGTCAGATCCTGTCTGGTGTAATTCTGTCCATCCATGTCGCAGGCAGCGATCCATACGCCTCGCTCCTTGAGCTGATCGACAGCCTGTCCAATGTTGGAGACTCTCGCGCACAGCATGTACTCAATCGCTCCGGCTGAAGCCTTTGCCACGGTTCCGGTCACTGCCGCCGAACGTCTTTTGGGGATCACAATGCCGTGCGCCCCGCAACACTCCGCAGTGCGCATGATCGCCCCCAGGTTATGCGGGTCTTCCAGCCCGTCGAGAACAATCAAAAAAGGATCTTCTCCCCGCTCCGCCGCCCGCGCGAGGATATCCTCCAGCCCGCAGTAGAGATACTCGGATACCTGAGCAATCACGCCCTGATGGTTTCCGGTTTTCGCAATTCGATCAAGCGCCTGTTTTTCGCGGTACTGGATTGGAATCTTTTTTTCTTTTGCCATGCCGATGATCTTCCGAATCGAACCTTCCGTCCCCTTTCCAACCATCAGCTTTTCAATTTCCCGTTCGCTTCTGAGCGCCTCCATTACGGCATTCCTGCCGGTAATCATATCTGCCATTTCATTTCCTCACATATTCAAAGAACTGGTATGAAATTCCGTTTTCTTCCTGCACATCGCTCTCCCACACGATGGAAAACGCTCCGTCCTGATCCAGATCCGGAAAGGACCGATCCGCGTCAAAAGCCGCATAAATCTTCGTCAGGAAAATCGTATCGCAGTCGTCAAGGAACGCTCTGTAAACAGATTCTCCTCCGGCAATGAAGACATCCCCGGTCTGCTCGCCCAAAAGCTCCATGACCGCTTCCCGACTGCGGCAGATGTCACATCCATCCGCCCTGTAATCCGCCTGCCGCGTAAGCACGATGTTTCTTCTTCCGGGAAGCGGTTTTTTCCCGGGAAAGGACTCCAAAGTTTTCCTGCCGATTACAACGGTCTTGCCATACGTTCTTTTTTTGAAATATTTCAAATCACCGGGAAGGTGAACCAGCAGACCGCCTTCCCGCCCGATGTTCCAGTTTTCATCTACCACTACAATTGCGTTCATTGCCTGCTCCTATATCGCGACCGGAATGTTCTTTATCTGCGGATTTTTTTCATAATTCTCGATTTTAATATCCTCTACGGTAAAATCATAAAAATTGCGGACATCCGGGTTAAGCGTAAATTTCGGCGCCGGATACTGAGGCCTTTTTATCATCTCCTTCACCAGAGGCACATGCCGGTCATAAATATGCGCATCAGCGATTACATGCACCAGTTCTCCCGGCACCAGGCCGGACACCTGGGCAAGCATATGCACAAGCACCGAATACTGCACGACATTCCAGTTGTTTGCCGTAAGAATATCCTGTGATCTCTGGTTCAAAATCGCATTCAGTCTGTTTCCTGTCACGTTAAATGTCATGCTGTAAGCACAGGGTTCCAAACCCATTTCAGCTAAATCCGAAAAGTTGTAAATATTCGTCATAATCCGTCTCGAATACGGAGTATGAGACAGCTGCCACAGCACATTATCCACCTGATCCATTTCTCCATGGGCAAATTTATATTTTACCCCCAGCTGATATCCGTAGGCTTTACCGATAGAGCCGGTTTCATCCGCCCACTGATCCCAGATGCGGCTGTTTAAATCTTTAATATTGTTGGATTTTTTCTGCCAGATCCACAGCATTTCATCCACAGCTGATTTAATCGCGGTCGGCCGCAGTGTCAGCGCAGGGAACTCTTCCTGAAGATCATAACGGTTGACAACCCCGAACGTCTTGATGGTATGGGCCGGGGTTCCGTCTGCCCATCTTGCCCGCACTGTCTGGCCTTCTGAAGAAAAACCTTCTTCTAAAATTGTTTCACACATTGATACAAATAATTGATCCGCCCTGCTCATTTTTCTCTCCTGTCTGTTTCCTCTATCAAAAAATCACATATCGGATAAAAATGCCGATCAGCCCCAGTACAATGACAATCAGGTAGAGCTTTTCTGTAGGGCTCCAGTTTTTCAGTCCTTTTTTCTTTTCTCCCTCTGCCTGCTGCCGCTCACGGTTTTCTCTCGTATACTGGTTGTTCGTCTTATAATAATCGCCGATGACATCCCTCGCCTTATTGCGGATCTGCTTCTTTTTCTTTGCCATACCCTGCTCCGTTCTCATTTATGATGGTAATCGCCCGATCGATGAACCATTCCATACGTTCTTTGTCTCCAATCAGATATAGATATCCGATAAACGCCTCAAACGCCGTCGACAGTTTGTAAGTAACCGGGGCCGCATGCTTTGGCTTTGACGTGATCCTCCGGTTTCTGGCCCGGCGCACCAGCGCCTGCTCTTCTTCCGTCAGTTCCGGCATAATCGCTTTCAGCGCCATGGCCTGTCCTTCAGCGCAGACAAATTTGATAGCAATCCGATGGAGCCGATCCGCATGCTGCTGGCCGCTTTTCATCACAAAGCTCCGAACCGCCACTTCATAGACGGCATCTCCCAGATATGCCAGCGCCGTTGTATTCATTCTCTTTGCCTGTATCGCATCCATTACTCTTTTATAATCTGCACCCCCTGCGGCGTATCTTTCAGCGTAATTCCCCGCTCTTTCAGAAGATCGCGGATTTCGTCCGCTCTCGCAAAGTTTTTATTTTTTCTGGCTTCCTGACGTTCTTCAACCAGCGCCTTGATTTCATCATCAACCGGCGCCGCTTCTTCCTCCTGCTGCAGCAGACCCAAAACATCCGTCAGTTCCTGCAGGGTTTCCAGAGATTTTTCCGCGAACTCTCTGCTGCATCCGTCTTTTACTGCCGTATTGACCGCGGTAATAAGCTCAAACACCGCGGAAATCGCGTCAGCGGTATTGAGATCATCATCCATAGCGCGGATAAATTCCCGACGGTAAGAATCAAATCCCTCCAGCATCGCTTTCTCCTCTTCCGTCATCACACCCTCACAGGTGTGAATTAAATGGCTGAGGTTGCTCTTGGCATTGCGCATCCGCGCAAGGGAGTTTTTCGCCTGCTCCATCAGGCTGTCACTGAAGTTGATCGGGTTTCTGTAATGTCCGGACAGCAGGAAAAATCGGATGACTTCTCCATCATAGCTTTTGAGGATATCCCTCACTGTAAAGAAATTCCCCTTGGATTTTGACATTTTTTCATTATCAATAGTAATGTAGCCGTTGTGCATCCAGTAGTTGGCGAACTGCTTTCCGCTATGAGCCTCGGACTGGGCGATTTCATTCTCGTGATGCGGAAACGCCAGATCCTGTCCGCCGGCATGAATATCAATCGTATCTCCCAGATATCGTTTTGACATGGTGGAACACTCGATATGCCAGCCGGGCCGCCCCATTCCCCATGGAGATTCCCAAGCAATTTCATCTTCTGTCTTTCTTGCCTTCCAAAGAGCGAAATCCAGAGGATCTTTCTTCTTTTCTCCCACTTCAATACGGGCACCCGCCTCCAGATCTTCAATATTCTGACCGGACAGCTTTCCGTAGTCTTTAAAAGCTCTGGTACTGTAATAAACGTCGCCTTCCACTTCATAGGCATATCCCAGATCGATCAGATCTTTAACAAAGGCGATAATCTGATCCATATTCTCCGTCACTTTTGGATGAACCGTCGCTTTTTTCACGTTAAGCGCAGCCGCGTCCTTATAATATTCTGCAATATATTTTTCACTGACTTCCCCCGCGGACACGCCTTCTTCTCTGGCTTTATTGATAATCTTATCGTCAACGTCTGTAAAATTCTGTACGAAATTCACCCGGTATCCCCGGTATTCCAGATATTTTCTCAATGTGTCGAATACAACAAACGGTCTGGCGTTCCCGATATGGAAATAATTATAGACCGTCGGACCGCAGACATAAATTTTGATTTCATTTTTATCGATCGGCACAAATTCTTCTTTTTTTCTGGTAAGGGTATTATAAATCTTCATCTTGACTTCCTTTCTCTCTTTCCCGCAGTTTATTTTCAAGCATTACAACACGCCTTCTGAGACATTCCATTTCAACCGCGATGGGATCCGGCAGGTCAACCTGATTCAGATCCTCGTTAGTCGGTTTGCTTCGCTTTACGATCGTCCCGGGAATACCCACTACCGTACAGCCGTCGGGGATTTCCTTCAGAACCACCGACCCCGCCCCGATCTTCACATCATTTCCGACTTTGAACGGTCCCAGAACTTTTGCTCCGGAACTTACGATGACGCGGTTCCCGATAGTCGGATGGCGTTTTCCCGTATCTTTTCCCGTTCCGCCCAGAGTAACCCCCTGATAAATGGTCACATCGTCACCGATCTCTGTCGTCTCTCCGATTACCACCGCCATACCATGGTCGATGAAGCATCTCCGTCCGATGGTCGCTCCCGGGTGGATTTCGATACCGGTGAACCAGCGGGTCGTCTGCGAAATAATTCGCGCCAGCAGCTTCATATGATGTTTGTAGCACCAGTGGGCGGGCTTATGCCAGATCAGGGCCCAGACTCCCGGATAACATAAAAGGACCTCAAAGCCGTTTCGCGCGGCCGGGTCTTTTTGCAGTACCGTTTTGATATCTTCTCTGATTGCCCTGAAAAATGCCATATCTCATCCTCTTTCATCTATCATATAATAATATAAGACAGGTGCGCATACCTGCCTTATATTATACAACGGACCTTTCCGTTTGTCATCCTCTGATTTTTCGTTTCTTCCCTATTGCACCCCGCTACAGATAATCCATGGGGTCTACATTTTCTCCATTTATCCTTACTTCAAAATGAAGATGCGGGCCTGTAGAATTTCCGGTAGAGCCGACCTGCGCGATCACGTCTCCCTTTTTCACGATTTGTCCCTGATTCGCCAGAATATTACTGCAGTGCGCATAATAGGTTACAATTCCGTTCCCGTGATCGACTTTTACCAGATTGCCGTAACTGCCGGAATATCCGGTAAAGATTACCGTCCCCGCATCTACTGCGAAAATGGAAGAGCCTGAAGGCATGCCGAGATCCACGCCCAGATGGGTTCTGCCCCATCTGGGACCGAACCCAGATGTTATATTCAAGGAAGAAACCGGAGCGGCCAGGGTTCCACTGCCTCGCCGCGCCGGATTTCCTTCCGCGGAAACGGCAAATGCTTCTTCCTGCTGTCTGGTGCCCGACAGGACAATCCTGGACTTCGGCTCTTTCAGAACCGTTTCATAGAGAAGATCTTCCTCCACCGTTTTCCCGTTTTCTTTCGTCACCTCTTTGACGACTTCTTTGACACCGGCGCTTCCTTCCCGTCTGACCTTCGTCTGTCCGACATAGAGTCTGTCCGTCTTTTTTGTTACTTCCTCAAACTCCATCGGCTCTTTTTCCGTAATGACTTCCGTCGTCTTTACGGTCAGTTCCTGCTTTGATGTGATCTCCGCCGCAGCCTCCTGCGGGGTCAGAATCTCCGGCTTTTCATCGCCGTTTTCCAGATCCATTTCCGCGGTAGAGGTCTGCTCTTCTATTTCGATGTTTATGGTCTCTTCATTTTTGTAATGATCCGCTGCCAATTTTACGGCTTCTCTGGCATCTTCCTCACTGTCCACGAGAGCGACTTTCTCGCCTTCAACCGTGACATACCAGGGTGGTGTGATGATTTCTCCGTTCGCTAACATTACAGGTACTTCAAAGTCTGACGGTACTATGGCGGTTCCAGCGGCAATGGAAACAGCTGCCAGCACCGCGGCTGCTGTCCCGAGAACCGCCTTTTTCCTTTTCTTCAGGAATAAAAGACTCCTGTTACCGGGTAATTCTTTCATAATATCGCTTCCTTTTTGTCTCGCCCCTTTCAGGGCACTGAGTATTTGGATGCCTTTCCGGATGGTTTCACAAAACACTCCGGTTTCAGGCATACGATATATAGTATTCCCAGTTTGTCCCAATTATACGTCTTTTTTCTTTATTTGTACTCGCTCCCGTGAAAATCCGATCCTCTTGTTATGCGCAGACCCTGTTTTTTCGCTATCCGCGCGAAACGTTCTGACTCTTCCGGACTCTGATCCGGATGGAAGCATTCCAGCCCTCCAAGACCTTCTTTTTTCAGCTTCTCGATCAAATTTTCCGTCTTCTGGTAAAAGTCTTCGCTTCCCGGCTCACCGAAATCCCGTATCTGTATGGGATGTGCCAGCACCGCGATTCCTCCCGCCTGCCGAATCAGGTGAATGGCATCCGTCGTATTCATTTTTTCTTTTTTGACTTTTTTCGCTTCCGGCGATTCCAGAAATTTTCCTTTTTCAAAAGCGTCTTTCGGCTTTTGGATATAACCTTTTTTCACCATGGCTCTGGCAATAATCGGTTTTCCGATAAACCTCTGCCCCTCACGCAGGGTCAGATCCTTCATGCTCAGAGGGTATCCCATGTTTTTCAACACTGCCAGCAGCTTTTGATTGCGCGTTTCTCTCTTTTTCCTCAAATCCGCCAGAATCTCCTGAAAATGCGGGTCATTCCGATCAAATCCATATCCCAGGATATGAAGCTCGGTTCCATCTGCGGTTTCCGTTGCCAACTCAATTCCGGGAATCACGCGAATCCCTTCCTGTTCGCCGGCTTCCAAAGCTTCCTCCAGCCCATCAACACCATCATGATCCGTAATGGCTATTTTATCATACCCTGCCTCCTTTGCCCGTTTTACAATATCCGTCGGTGAGCTCGCTCCGTCCGAAAACCAGGTATGAATATGAAAATCTACCTTAGGTTCCATAACAGATCCTGTTCAAGCTGTGAAGAAACCTCTTTTCCCTTCAGAATTTCCACCAGCTTCAGGGCAAATGGCATGGCGGTAGCCGGACCTCTCGAAGTGATAACAGTTCCGTCCTCGACAACCGGATTGCTTTGTGGCTGCGCGCCTTTCAGCAGTTCTTCCATTCCCGGGTAAATCGTTGCCTTCTTCCCTTCCAATACGCCCTGAGCACCAAATACCATCGGCGCCGCGCAGATCGCGGCAAGATATTTTCCGTTTTCCGCGAAGCAGCGGATATGGCTGGTCAGACCTTCATGATTCCCCAGGTGCTCCGCGCCGGGAAGGCCGCCCGGAAGCACGATCATCTGACAGTTCTCGTAATCTGCCTCCTCATAGAGAATATCCGCCTCTACCGGGACACCGTGAGTTCCTGCTACCCGCTTTTCTCCTGTAATGGAAACGGTCTGAACTTCGATGTTGGCGCGCCGCAGAAGATCTACGATAGTCAGCGCCTCGATTTCTTCAAAACCAGTTGCCAAGTGTACATAAACCATATTACTACCTCCTGTATCGTTTTTTCTTTTTGTATTGTAACATATTATGCGACTTGTGTGAAAAAAAAGAACCGCCACAAAATGCGGCGGCCTGCTATCCTATATTTCAATCGGCCTCAGATTCTTTAACGAAAGATCCATAATCGGCGCGCCGTAGGTCAGCGCTCCGGCAGATACATAATCCACTCCGATTTCTGCAATTATCTTTAATCGTTCCTTTGTCACATTTCCGGAACATTCCAGCTGCGCTCTTCCAGCTGTCCGCTTTACCGCTTCCCGCATGGTATCATCGTCCATATTATCCAGCATGATAATATCGGCTTCCGCCTCAAGGGCTTCCTGCAGCTGCTCCAGGTTCTCGACTTCCACTTCGATTTTGCGGACAAAGGGCGCGTACTCTCTTGCCATCTTGACCGCCGCGGCGACGCTTCCCGCAGCCCCAATATGGTTGTCTTTCAAAAGAACTCCGTCAGACAGGTTATAACGGTGATTCCGCGCGCCGCCGACTTTTACCGCGTATTTTTCAAAGATACGCATATTGGGCGTTGTCTTTCTCGTGTCCAGAAGCTTCGTCCCGCTTCCGGACAGTTCCTGAACCATCTCCCTTGTAAAGGTCGCGATACCACTCATACGCTGCAGATAGTTGAGGGCTGTCCGCTCTCCGGAAAGCAGCACCTGGATATTTCCGGTCACCGTTCCGATCACATCTCCCTTTTTTACCGCGTCACCATCCCGGAAATCCGTTTGGAACACCGTTTCCTCATCCAGTAACTGAAAAACCCGCTCAAATACCGCAAGACCACAGAGGATCCCATCCTGCTTGCAGATCAGATCGGCTGTTCCCCGTCTCGGCTCCGGCATAACCGCGTTTGTCGTCACATCTTCGCCTGTAATATCCTCGGAAAGCGCGCTCAGCAGATACCGATCAACATTAACCTTTGTGGTGACACCATTGATCATAGAATTTCTCGTCCCTTCTTTTTATTTCGTTCATAATCCGTTTTCTCCCTTCGTTCTTCCAGGTCTCCAGATCTTCGTAATCCTCCAGATTCGCCCGGGTGGTTCCGTAAGAAATAAACGGGATCGTCTGTTCGATCTTTTCCGCCGCTCTTCCGGCAAATACCATGCCCTCCAGCAGAGAGTTGCTGGCCAGTCGGTTGGCGCCGTGTACGCCGTTACAGCCGGTCTCTCCTACCGCGTAAAGATTCTTCGCGGAGGTTTCGCCGCTGGTATTGGTTTCGATTCCTCCCATCAGATAATGCTGAGCCGGCGTAACGGGAATCGGTTCGCTGCACAGATCATATCCTTCTTCCAGGCAGGTCTGATAGATATTGGGGAACCGGGTCCGAATCCATTCTTCCGGTTTTCCCTCCAGAGAGAGCCAGACACACTCGCTGTGCGTCTTCTGGATTTCTTCCTGAATCGCGGCCGAAACCACATCCCGCGGAAGCAATTCATCCACAAATCGTGCTCCATTTTTATTGAGCAGGACCGCGCCTTCTCCGCGAACGGATTCCGAAATCAGAAATCCTCTTCCCGGTTTGTTGGTGTAAAGCACCGTTGGGTGAATCTGGATATAGTTGAGGTTTTTAAGGCAGATTCCATGCTTTGCCGCCATAGCGAAGCTGTCGCCCGTAATGTGGCGGAAATTCGTTGAGTGTTCAAACAGTCCGCCCATTCCGCCTGTAGCCAGTATGACTGCTTTGGCATCGATCTGGCGCAGCGTCCCGTCTTCTTCCCGTACAACCATTCCACAGCACCGTCCGCCTTCCATTACCAGATCCATCATCAGGGTGTATTCCTGTATCTCGATATTTTCCCTTTTTCTAGCCGCGGCAATCAGCTTGCTGGTAATTTCCTTTCCCGTTACGTCCTTATGATGCAAAATACGGCAGACGCTGTGGGCTCCTTCTCTCGTATAATCGAAATCTCCATCTTCCTTTTTATCGAATTCCACGCCATAGGAAATCAGTTCCCGGTTTACTTCCGCCGCATGTTCAATCATACAGCGTACGGAAGCCTCGCTGTTTTCGAATCTCCCTGCCCGCATGGTATCTTCAAAAAAGGCATCGTAGTCGCCCGGCTCCTTCAGGGTGCAAATTCCGCCCTGCGCCAGATAAGAATTGCTGTTTTCCGTCTTATCCTTTGTAATCATAAGGACATTTAAATTCCGCGGAAGGCTGAGAGCCGCAAACATCCCCGAAGCTCCTGTGCCCGCCACGATTACATCGTATTTATTCTCCATGAGGCTGTCCTCCTTATTTATCTGGCCAGCTCCAGCATCCTGGTCAGGGGCCGCTGCGCTTCCTGCCGGGCGGTTTCGTCCATTTCCACCGGCTCCTGCAGCGTTTCTAAAGTATGTAATACGTTTTCCAGTGTAATCCGTTTCATGCCGGAACAGATCTGCTGTTCCTTTGCCGGGTGAAACTGTTTGTCCGGATTATTTTTTTGCAGCTCGTAAAACACGCCGGTCTCCGTGCAGATGATAAACTCTTTGGCAGAGCTTTCTCCGGCCCTGGCAATGATCCCGGAAGTGCTGCCCACATAATCCGCCTCCTCCAAAACTTCCATGCGGCATTCCGGATGGGCTAAAACCTCGGCGTCCGGCCAGCGCTTCTTCGCCTCTAACACATCGGCTTTTGAAATCTCTTTATGCACATAGCAGTATCCGTCGTTAAAAATAAAGTTTTTTTCCGGAAGTCTGGAAGCGATATATCTTCCCAGATTTTCATCCGGCACAAAAAGAATATTTTTATTAGGCAGAGCGCTTACGATCTTCATGGCATTGGAAGAGGTCACGCATACATCCGAATGCCGCTTTAGTTCCGCGGTGGAATTGATATAGCATACGACCGCCAGATCCTCGTATTCGTCTCTTGCTTTGCGGATCTTTTCCGCTGTCGCCATATGGGCCATAGGGCAGTCCGCCTCTTTGTCCGGCATCAGCACCAGTTTGTCCGGATTCAGGATCTTCGCGCTTTCCCCCATAAAGGACACGCCGCAGAACAAAATGACTTTTTCCTTCGCCTCTACGGCTTTTTCGCTGAGATAATAGGAATCGCCAACACAGTCGGCGACTTTCTGAACTTCTTCATCTACATAATAATGCGCCAGAATCAGCACATCCTTTTCCTCTTTCAGCTTTTGTATCTGTCTCACAATTTCTGTCATCGTCTTTCTCCTCAACTCAACTGATAAACATACTAATTCTAATATTACACATTTATTTACAGGTGTCAAGACATTTATAAAAAGTCTCCTGAAAAAGGTCGCTGAAACCAGAAAAAGGCCCTCTCAGATGAAAGCATCCAAGAGGGCCTTTCGCTTGCTATTCTCTGCCTTTTTCGATATGTTCTTTAAGCTGCGTTTCCAGTTTTTCGACTTTCCATCGCAACTCCGCGATCTCTTCTTCCAGCCGGTTCTGCTACCGTTCTTCCCGGAAGTAATTGTTCCCCAGATCTCCCGGCGGCTGGCTTTCTTTTTTCCTCTTATGAGTACTGATAATCACAATAATAATCGTCGCGATGTACGGAATCATATCCACCAGGTACTGGGAAATTCCAAGTCCCATAGCCTGAAAACGCAGGCCGATAATGCTGAGTCCGCCGAACAAAGCGGCTCCAAAGAAACCCTTAATTGGGTTCCATGCGACAAAAATGACCAGAGCAACCGCAATCCAGCCGCGCCCGTTTACTACATCCTCCTGCCAGATCGGGATACGTACCAGTGACAGATACGCCCCGCCCAGACCGCAGAGGGCTCCTCCGATAAGAATATGCACATATTTATACAGGTTAATGTTAATGCCGGAAGCATCGGCTGCTGCTGTATTTTCTCCAAGTGCTTTCAGGTTCATGCCCATTCTGGTCCGGTACAGGTACACCGCGGCTGCCGCGCAGATCACATAACTCAGATACACAAAAACATCCTGCTGGAAAAAAATCGGACCGATGACCGGGATCTGACCCAGGCCCGGAATGGCGATTTTGCTGAAAAACGAAGTAATTTCAGACGGCGCCATAGATCCCAGAAGAGGCTCTCCCACAAACTGTGCGAAGCCTGTGCCGAAAATCGTAAGCGTCAGGCCGGTTACCACCTGGTTCGCTTTCAGGCTGACCGTTACAAAAGCGTAGATCAGCGCGCCGCCGGCTCCCGCCAGAGCCGCCGCCGCAAGCGCCATAAAGGGGTTTGCCGTATTGAGGCCTGTAAAAAAGCCCATTACCGCTCCCATCAGCATCATACCTTCTACACCCAGATTCAGATTCCCTGTTTTCTCTGTAATCAGTTCCCCGACGGTGGCAAAAGCCAGAGGGGTTCCCGCAACAACGCAGGCTGCCAGAAATTCGATCATGATTTATGCCACCTCCTTTTCGGAAGGTTTTCCAAAGTGGATTTTATACCGCATGAAAAACTCGCTTCCCAGAACAAAGAACAAGATCAGCCCCTGCACGACATCCGAAACAGCGCTCGGCACCCCCAGAGCGATCTGAATATACTCTCCTCCCTGAATCAGCATCGCGAACACAACGCACACAACCAGCGTGGAGGCCGGATTGAGCTTCGCAAGCCAGGCTGTAATGATAGCGGTAAACCCGTAGTTGTTCGCGATCCCCGCAACCAGTGTTTTTTCAATAGCGGAAGCCTGGATCATACCCACGACGCCACAGAGGCCTCCGGAAATCAGCATCGCGATTACAATTACCTTGCTGATATTCATGCCCGCATACCTGGCGGTATCCAGACTTTCTCCAACCACCGCGATCTCATATCCTGTTTTCGTATAGTTAATCAGGAAGTAGATGAAAGCAGTCAGCACAATGGCAATCATCCATCCGATATGTACCCCGCCGATAGAAGGCAGCACCGCATTATCCGAAAAGGTCGCGATCCGCGGGAATCCGTTGGCTGCCGGGTCCATCCACGGGCCATACTGCAGATAGGTCACAAATTTAATCGCCACATAGTTCATCATCAGCGTAAATATGGTTTCGTTTGTTCCCATCTTTGCTTTAAAGATCGCCGGAATAAACGCCCAGATTCCTCCGCAGACAGCCGCGGCCACAAACATCAGAAGAAGCATCAGCGGTTTTGGCACACCATCTCCCATATTAAGCGCAACCCAGCTTGCTCCCAGAGCGCCCATCGTGATTTGCCCTTCCGCCCCGATATTCCAGAACTTCATTTTAAACGCCACGATAATGCCCATGGAGGCGATAATCAGCGGAATTGCCTTAATAATCGTCTGTTTGATACGCAGCCCCGTACCCACCGATCCCATGATAATCTCCTGAAAAATCTGCAGCGGGTTCAGGCCGAAAATGAGCAGAATAATTCCCGCAAATACGATGGACAGCACCACTGCCAGAATCGTAATCAGAATTTCCCGTTTTCTGGGCAGAGCGTCACGTTTTGTAATTCGTATAACATCCATTATGCCAGAGCCTCTCCTTCCTGTTTTCCCGTCATCAGAAGACCAATCTCTTCTTTTGTTACTTTTGCCGGTTCCACAATGCCTGTCACTTCTCCATGGCACAGAACCACCACTTTATCGCAGAGATCCATCAGAACATCCAGATCTTCTCCTACGAACAGCACGCCAACGCCTCGCGCTTTCTGCTCGCTCAGCAGTTCGTAAATCTTGTAGGACGCGCCGATATCCAGACCTCTTACCGCATAGGCGGTAATCAGCACCTTGGGAGCGGAGTCGATCTCTCTTCCTAAGAGCACCTTCTGCACATTCCCCCCGGACAGTTTTTTGACCGGCGTGTAAATGCTGGGAGTCTGAATATCCAGTTCTTCGACGATTTTCTTCGCTTTTTTAATACATTCGCCTCTCTGCAGCAAAATTCCCGGCTGGTTCTGATAGTCTTTGAGAACCATATTATGCACAATATCCATGGAACCCACCAGTCCCATTCCCAGCCGATCCTCCGGAATAAATCCCATGCGGATTCCCAGCCGTATAATCTCCCTCGGCGTTCTTCCCAGAATATTCTCGCCGTCAAAATATACCCGGCCTTTCTGTGCCTTGATAAGTCCCGCGATCACTTCGCAAAGCTCTTTCTGCCCGCTTCCCGCGACGCCCGCGACACCAACAATTTCGTGGGAATTAATCGTAAAGCTTACGTTGGAAAGCGCCTCTTTTCCTTCCTTATCAAGAACCGTCACTTCATCCAGCCACAAAAGGGGCTTGTTCCCTCGGAACGTCCGCTTTTCGATGGAAAGATCGACCTTTTTTCCGACCATCATCTCAATCAGGCTGGAAACTTCCACATCCTTTGTCACGACCGTTTCTATGGATTTCCCTTTCCTGAGCACGGTAACCCGATCGGAGATTTCCATTACCTCATTCAGTTTATGGGTGATGATGACAATGGAACATCCCTGTTCTTTCATATTACGGATGACACGGAACAGCTTTTTGATTTCCTGAGGAGTAAGAACCGCGGTCGGCTCGTCCATAATCAGAATCCTGGCGCCCCGGTACAAAACCTTCATGATTTCCAGCGTCTGTTTTTCCCCTACAGACATGTCATACACTTTTTTATCCGGATCCAAATCCAGGCCGTATTGATCGGATAATTCCTTTATCTGCTTGGACAGTTTCTTTCCATGAACAAACAGGCTCGATGGCTGTCCGATCAGGATATTCTCCTTTGCCGTCATGACATCCACCAGTTTAAAGTGCTGGTGAATCATACCGATTCCCATTTTTATGGAGTCTTTTGGTGATGAGAAATGCACGTCTTTTCCGTTGATCCGAATAGTGCCGGCATCCGGCGTATAAATTCCGGAAAGCATATTCATCAGCGTGGATTTTCCCGCTCCGTTTTCACCGAGCAAAGCATGGACTTCCCCCTGGCGGACAGACAGGTTTACGTCATCGTTCGCCTTGAGTTCTCCGAATGTTTTGCTGATATGTTTCATTTCGATTGCCAGTTCCTGCTGCACGATACTCCTCCAAAACTTCTTCATAAATAGTACAAGGGGGACCTTGCCGGTTCCCCTCTGCACCATTTATTTAATTTCTGTTTTCTCTTTTAGTTGCTTTCATTCGATGTTGCCGTCACGCCCTCTACTTCGCCGGAAATCTTCCAGATCTCCTGATCTGTCAGGGTCTGTCCGTCCTTGCACAGGGTCTTGCCGTTGTTATATTTAATCTCTCCGGAGAATACTTTAAATTCGCCGGCTTTCATCTGTTCTTCCACTTCCGCGATCTTTGTCTTCGCGTCTTCCGGAACCGCGTCTCCCAGTTCATCCAGACAGATCAGGCCGCTCTGCATGGAGCCGTAGCTGCTGAACGGCTGGTTGCCGGTCGGCTTGAAGGTTCCGTCGTTGATTGCCTTGAAGGTCGGGTTGAAGTACGCGTACATATCCCAGTAAGGCGCTGTAATATAGCTGTCTCCCGCGACGTTATTATTATAGTTCCATCCGGTTGTATAAATTCCCGCTTCCTTCGCGGCAAGCTGAGTTGCCGTAGAGTCCGCGTGATAGGTCAGAACATCGCATCCCGCGCTGATCAGCTGTTCTGCCGCGGCTTTTTCAAGCTCCGCGTCACCCCAGGTATTGATATATACAACTTTTACTTCCACATCCGGGTTCACTGCCTGCGCGCCCAGAGTAAATGCGTTGATTCCAATCTGAACTTCCGTATAAGGATACGCCGCTACATAGCCGAGTACGCCGTCTTTGCTGGTAGCTGCCGCTGCCATTCCGGACAGATATCTTGCCTCTTCCATGGAACCGAAGAAGTTTTCCATATTGGTTTCATTCTGATAGTTTCCGGAAAAATGCAGGAATGTGATATTATCATAATCACCGGAATCCGCCAGCTCCTTCAAGGATTCTCCGAATCCGAAGGAACATCCCACGATTACCTCGCATCCCTGGTCAATCAGGTTTGTTGCCGCGTCTCTTGAAGCCTGCTTGTCCGAATCGCTTACATTCTCTTTTTTCACAAGAGTCATTCCGTTTTCTTTGGCCGCTTTTTCCAGGCCCTCATTCATACATTCGGAAAAACCGCCGTCATTGATCGAGCCGATGAAAATACATCCAACCTTTGTTCCATCCGCGCTGCCTTCTTCCTCACTGCTGCCTCCGCAGGCCGCAAGGCTGAAGATCATCACGAACGCCAGCAATACTGCCAAAACTTTTTTCATGTTTTCTTTCTCCTTTGCCTCATATAAGTAAATGAAATAAGATACACCCCATTATATCCATGGATCAATTCGCTTGTAAAGTTCTTTATCGAAAAAACAGCAAAATTTTACACGAATCGTATTTTTCCCTTTTCAATCTTCTCTATGATGGCCAGCGACTCCAGCCGGAAGCCCGCTTTCCGCAGACGATCTCCGCCTCCCTGAAAGCCCTTTTCAATCACCGCTCCAATTCCCGCGACTTCCGCGCCCGCCTGAGATACCAGCTGGGTCATCGCGGTCGCCGCCTCACCGTGGGCCAGGAAATCATCCAAAATCAGAATTCGATCTCCCTGATGAAGATATTTTTTTGATACACGTATAATAGAAACGGTCCCTTTGGTAAACGATCGCGCCTCCGCGCCGTAAAATTCATCGGTCATAGTATTCGGCTTTGTCTTTTTCGCGAACACAACCGGAGGATATCCAAACCATGGCGCAGTCATACAGGCAATGGCAATCCCACTGGCTTCCACAGTCAGAATTTTATCAATCTTAAGATCCGCGAATCGTCTGCGAAATTCCTTTCCGAGCTGGCTCATAAACTGTACATCAATCTGGTGGTTGAGGAATCCGTCTACTTTAACGACATCCGTGCCAATCGCCTTTCCCTCTTTTCTGATTTTTTCTTCTAACGCTTTCATTTCTTCTCTCCTAAAAGCTTCTTACGCTCAGGACGACCCTGCCCAGGATCGCCTCCTTTTCTACAAGTCCGATCTCCTGATTGCGGGAATCCTGTGACTCCGCGCGATTATCACCCAGCACGAAAAAAGAACTCTCGTCTACGGTAACCGGATAGGTCACCGTCTCATCAGTAACGGTCGTGGAGCTGTAAACATAATCCTCTTCCACAACTTCCCCATTCACAAGGAGTTCACCCCGCGCGCTGATGTCCACAGTATCTCCGGCCACCGCCACCACTCTCTTTACCCGTGTCTGACCATCCTTTGTGCGGAAAACAATCACATCTCCCCGTTCAAAACTCCTGTCCAGCCGAAAGAGGATAATCCGGTCGCCGTCACAGATCGCGGGCTTCATGGAATCTCCCGAAACCAGAGAAACCTGGAACACCGCATGAAACAGGACAAAAACCGCGAGAAGGACTGCCGCAGTCTCAACCGCAAATCCTCTCCATCCCTGTCTTATCCAATTCCAGAGCCGCCTGCCCCGCAGAACGGCAACCTGCCTCCCGGTTCGTGGAACCGTCTCGCTATTTCGGTCGATGGCCTGCTTAATGGCCTCATGAAAAAAGGGATCAGGAGCAGACTGCCCCTGATCATTTTTTTCCTTTTCCGGTTTTTTCTGTGTATCTCCGCTCAGTAATTCAAATATGTTCAGATCGCTCTTATCATTCTTCATTTACACTTACGGATTCGCCGCTCTCTTCCAGTTCACCATTTTCCGGGAAGTACAGCTTGCTGCGAATTCCTTCCAGCGCATCGGTCACACTGCCGATGTCGGATTTCACCTTGCCGAATTCGCTTTCGATCTTTTCGATATATGTACTGTATTTGTATTTCTGCTGCTGCAGTTTCTTTTCTTCCAGTTCCAGATTTCTCCGTTCCGTTTCCAGGCGTTCTTCCAGCTCCCTCTTCTGCTCTTCCATTTCCGCCTTCATTCGGTTAATCTCGGCTCTTGCCATGGATTTTTCATTCTGCATTTCGATTTCCAGATTGGCACGCATGGTCTGAACTTCAGAATTAAAGTTTTCTCGAGCCTGCTGAACATTTTTGGCCAGATTTTCCTGTACAGCCTTTACTTCCTCACGGCTCTTTGTACGGGCATCTGCGACTTCCTGGCGCACCTTCTTCTGCTCTGCCTCCAGCTCGGCCTGAACACGCTGCTGTTTTCTTTCCAGCTCATGGTTTACACGTTCTTCTTTTGCTTTCAGTTCCGCGTTGACACGGCTTGTCTGAGCTGCCAGTTCTTCTCTGACTCTGGCTTTTTCGGCCTCCAGCTCCTCTCTTGTTTTCTTCTGCTCTGCCTCCAGCATTTCACGGACTCTGGTCTGTTCCGCTTCCATCTGCTGAGTCAGTTTCTGCTGTTTTCCTTCCAGTTCCGCGTTAATCTTCTTTTCTTTTAATTCCAGATCCGCATGGACTTTATTCTGCCGCGCTTCCAGCTGTTCCGCGATTTTTTGCTGCTCGTTTTCAAGCTGAACCCGAATACGTTTCTGTTCCGCTTCCAGTTCGGCGTTCGCCTGCGCTTTTTTCTCGTTAATCTGCTTTTCGGCTTCGCTCCAGGCAGCTTCAATCTGCATCTGGGATTTTGCCTTTTCCATCTGAATATCTTCTTCCGCCTGCTCTCTCTGCGCCTTCAGAAGAATATCCGCTTCGGTCTTATCCGCTTCGACTTTTTCACGGATCGCTTTCATCTCCATTTCAAAACGGCTGCGTGCAGTCTCGGATTCTTTTTCAAATTCCTCTCTCTGCTGCTGGAGTTCCGTCTGCACCTTCACTTTTTCCGCCTGAAGCTGCATTCTTTCTTCTTCCTGCTTTTTCTCCGCCTCCGCGATTTGGCGTTTCCCATCTTCCATCATTTCCGTGACTTCCGCCCTTGCCCTGGATATAATCTCATTGCTGTTCTTTTTCGCTTCCATCATCATATTGATGTAAACATCATTGTTCGCTTCGTATTTCTGCAGTCTCTGCTGAATCTCACGTGTTTTTATCTCGGCTTCCTGCTCCGCTTCCTTTTTCGCCGCGGCTACTCTCTGCTGCACAGTCCGCTTTTCCGTATTAAGCTGCTGCTGGAGAACCTGGATGTCCTGTCCATATTCTTTTTCAAGCTGCGCGATATTCGCTTCATACAAATTGCAGAGATCCTGCATGCACGTATACACATCGTCCTTGGAGAATCCACCCGCAGCGTCCTTTTTTATGTTCATATTCTGAAGTAACTTTACAACTTCTTCTTTTCTCTTTTTTGCGATTTCGTTTCTATCCATATCTGGCCTCTTTCCGAATTACTCAATTTGTATAAATTCACCTTGTTTTATCTTACTAGATTTTTTAAAGGAAAACAAGGGAAATCCGCATTTTGACGCAGAAGAACTGCATATTTTGTCAGAACCGCGGGCTTTTTTCAAAAAGAGTCGTCGGTTCTGGCATTCGCGCAAAAGCATTCCATCCGCGCCGAGAAGCGGATTTTCGTAATTTAAAAGCTCAGAACCGTTTTATGTCCTGAGCTTCATCCTGGTGGAGAATACGGGGCTCGAACCCGTGACCTCTTGACTGCCAGTCAAACGCGCTCCCAGCTGCGCCAATTCCCCTTATCTCAATTTCTGTTACGAGAAATATTTTACTATGCCAAGAGGCAGAAGTCAATCAAAATTTATATTCTTTCCCGCCCAGGGGAATGTATATCCGCATTCTCTACAGGAGTCCGGGCGCTGGAACTTTAAGTTTTTGGGCGTCAGATATACCATGCCGTAATAGTGCCACTTCTTTATGACACTGCCGCACTGCGGGCAAGAATCGATCAGAGGAGCGCCGCACTCCTTACAGCGCTCCTCTTTTCCTGCTCTCCGATAGGTAATATTCACATGTCCATTCCTGCAGATTCTGGCATAAAACGTACTCATTTATTTATCCTCCATCATAGACTCAACTTCGCTCATCCTTCCGGTCACCAGTTCCTCGGAAAGACAGATCTGCCCGCACATGGGGCACCGACTGACCTTATGGCGAAAACTTTTTCCCAGATAGGAAAACTGTGCTTCCAGTTCTTCCAGTTCCACTTTACATTTATCACAAATCAGTTTTTCTTCCATTCCAGACAGCCTCCAGTTCAATTTTCATTCTATGAGTGTAAAGATTGTAGATCTCATACCCGTGCTCGAAAGGGGCGTATTCTACCCAGCATGTAATATGACCAATCTCTTTATATGCCTTATAATGCCCTGTATTTGGAATCAACGTTTTACGGCCGGTCGTTTCGGCATGCTCAATTACATCGCAGATATCTTCCTCGAGAATTTTTTGTTTGTTTACTTTTTCCCGTACCCCATCCCCCATGATGAGAATATACTTACTTTCATATGATTTCATTTCCGATTCTTCTCCCCATATTTCCTTCAGCAACCGCTGCTTTAACCGAATGCGGTTCCGTCTCCGCTGTGTCAGATCCGGCTGAGATTTCTTTCCTTCCGGATCGATTCCGAAAAGAAGATCCAGAATATGCACCGTCCGTTTTCCCCTATCGCAGAAAACATCTTTACAGTTGGAGCAATATACGATATAAGGGTCTTCGCTGAGTTCCATGCGCTGTCTGGCTACATATTCCGAAAACTCGGGAGCAGCGATGCTCCCCATGCCGCCAAATCCGCAGCATCCGTGCTTGTCTCCTCGCGGCAGTTCCGTCGCTGTGATTCCCGCGTCCGCGGCAAGGGTTCTTACTGCCTCCCGCGCGGTCTTTTCTCCACGAGCGGAGCACGGATCAAAAACCGCATATGTGCCTCCGGTTGCTTCGTCCGCCTTATCCTTTTTAAATCCCCACTGCCGCAAAATCTCATATAGCGATACGGTCTCGATCTGTGGAAGATATTCCCGAAGATGTTTCCGGCAGGACATACAGGCCATAATCAAAATGGGTTTCCCCAGCTCTTCCCAATCCTGTTTAAGAGAGTTCATTTCCTCCTGGTGTTTTTCGCTGTTCCCATCCCAGTCTACCGGTACGCTGCAGCACCTCAACAGAATAGAAGTATCCGGCTGCTTTTCTAGGATCCATTTGTACGGCTTCAGCACATATTCCGGATCCAACGCGCCCAAATTGCATCCCGGGAAAAAGGCATACCGACCGCCGTTTCCGCTCTTTCGTTTGAGCGCCGCCTGTTCCCCGTTGGCAAATACCATATCCCGCATAAAGTATTGCCGATAAGCTGCCGGAACTTTACCGGCAGCATGCATTTTATGCCGCGCCAGTTTTATCATACCGCAAAGGTCAATATGCTCAGGGCAGCCTTCTGTCATCAATCCGCACATAGTGCAGGCAGCCACATATTTTCGCGCCGGGGACTTATGAACGAGAGATCCTGCCGGCTTGCAGGAAAGAAAAATTTCATCCCGCATTTTGACCGGCATCTTATTATAGTAGGAAACCAGATCGCACTGGCGGACGCACGCATCGCACTGACAGCGGATACAACGCTCTGCCTCCGCCGCGCATTCCTCTTCTGTTAAAACATCCCCTTCCCGCGGACTCACCGGAGGCGTATTTACCAGCTTATCTTCATCCGGAACACACCCTGTCGGCCGTTCTTGCTTTGGATATTCAAGTTTTTTCGTTTTTAAAAAACTTTCCGCCGATGAGGCGATATTGATTCCGTCTGCCAAAGCATGCATTGGATCTTTTCCGCATACTTCACCACCGATAAAGACTGCTGTATCTCCGATCCGCATGCAGCCGCCGAGGTCGCTTTCTGCTGAATCAGAAGATTCACCCGGCAGCGGAACTCCGAAGGTATTTCCATTTTTGCCTGTCGCGACATAAATAATATCAAAGAGTTCTTCCTCCCGCGAATCTAAGACATTCTGTTCGTCCCTGCACAGAGTCCGAAGATCTTCCACCTCCGAATGAAGACGAAGCTCATATTTCTCATTTTGAAACTGCAGTTCAAATTCAGCCATATAAGCTGCCTCATCCATTTTTCCCTCAAGGCTTCCTCCGATTTTTCCACTTTTTTCAAAAACCGTTACGTCATATTTTTTGGAAGCCATCCGAAAGGCGAATCCCATACCGGAAAGACCCGCGCCGATAACCGCGACACGCTTTTTTCTTACGGGAAGGTTATATTTATTAGGAGCCTTCCGTGATGCGTTCGCAACGATAGACTGTTCCAGCAGTCTTATTTGCACCGGCGCGTCCACAATATTTCGGACGCAGATACTTTCACAGTACGCGGGGCAGATCTCGGATACGATCCCCGGAAAAACAACCGCGTCCCGAATGGATTTATAAGCCGCGTTAAAGCGTCCTTTGGCGATCCGTTCCTGTATGGCAAGGATATCCATCTTAAAGGGGCATACGTCCGCGCAGGCAGGAATATCCCGCTCTCTGCATGTGTCAAACTGCTTGTAATAATTCTGCATGTTCTCTCCTTCAATTCCGGATGTTATCACTCCGGCACCCGTCAAATCTTTCGATTCTGATGCGCAGCATGATTCCATCTGCCGGTCTGTCGCACAGATTTCAATAATATGGAAGAGCGGAGCGCGCAAATCAAAGCACGCTCCGCATGTTAAAGGTCTTTTAGCGAGTTACCATAGAGTTATTTCCACTCAATGCCTTCCTTACCCAGTGAACCAAATTCTACATTCTCCGGTTTTGAAGGGCTGAGCGGATTGTTCTTGATTTCTTCGATAGCATCATAGAGATCCGATCCCAGGAAATACGGTTCCGGTACATTCGGATTCGGTTCTCCCTTAGCCAGCGCGTCGATTCCGGCTTTGATCTTAGCCGATGTCGCCGGAAGCTCGTAAACTCTTACTCCGACCGCATTGTTAATCGCGTTGATTACCGCCATATGATCGGAAGACTGGAACGCTTCGGAAGCTCCGGAAGAACCAAATGGTCCACGAGGGTCATGGCCTCCGACATCAATCGAAACCAGCTTATCCGGAACATCTTTAATGTAAGGCACGCCCGCGCCGAACATATTGGAATGTTTCTTCAGGTCGTCATAGTTTTCACTTAACGCAAATCCGATGGAATGGGAGATACCGCCGTTAACCTGGCCTTCAACAGCCTGGATGTTTCCAGGTTTACCAATCCAATATACACAAGTCATTCCGGTACATGTGGTTTTTCCGGTCGCGACTTCTACATCCACTTCCGCCAGGAAGAGCGCATAGGTGTAAGTGTAAGTCGGGTTGCCGCTTCCATCGTTCGGATCCAGATCGTAGAAATAGTCATATTCGTCAACAGTAGCCCAGTCTCCATTGTATCTTGTCGGGATTCCTTCCGCAACCATTTCATCATAAGTCCGGTAAGTTCCGTCCGGCTTTCTCATAGCGTCCGCGATATTCTTGGCAGCTACGATACTTGCTTTACCGTTGGCATAATGGGATCTGGAACCCGCGGATTCACCGGTGTTCGGGCAGTACTTGCTGTCTGTCTGAATCAGTTTTACATCATCCGGTGTAATATCCGGGAAGTAAGGCTTCAGAGCTTCCAGTGTACAGATGAGAGAGCCCTGGTCACCGCCCTGGCCCTGATCCTGCCAGGTGTCGTATTTTCTGAACTTCGGTCTGTCGCCAGGCATCAGTTCGATAGCAACATGAGCTTCGTCAACCGCGCCAAGCCCTACGTTGTATCCGCCCCAGGCGATACCTACGCCTTTCTTGATTTCGTCTGTGGATTCCGCCTTGGCTTTCGCTACCGCTTCTTCATACAGCGGCTTCATCTTGTCCATCATTTCTTCCATTGGATAATGGAGGAATGGGTACTGGTTAATATTATCCTGTCCCGGTCTTGCGATGTTTTTGTACCGGATTTCAAACGGATCAATTCCCGCCTTTTCCGCCAGCATATCAACCAGAGCTTCCGATGCTGTGAAGGCCTGCGGAGCGCCGTAGCCTCTGTACGCTGTACCGAAGGAATGGTTGGTAGCCGCAACTCTGGAGAGTCCGACTACGTTCGGCATGTAGTACGGGTAGAACATGAATCTGGAAATCTTCGTCAGCTTGTCATCGCCCAGTTCCAGGAACGGACCATGGTCAAGTCCCGCGTCAAATTCGCCGGCAATAAACTTTCCGTCCTTGTCGCACGCCAGTTTCGCGTTAAAGTAAGCCGGAGAACGTTTTCCGGATACTGCCATGAACTGCGCGTAATCCATGGACAGGGAACAAGGCATTCCTGTTACTTTTGTAGCGATCGCAACCATGGAGTAAGTGTGCGCGCTCATCGCCCATCCGAAGGAACCTCCTGTCGGGTTTTCGATTACTCTCAGGTTTTCAACCGGAACGCCGACTGCTTCGGCGATTTCGTCTCTGTCAAAGTACAGAGTCATGGTCTTGCAGTGTACGCAGAGGTTATTGTCTTCGTCATAGTAACCCTGCATAACGTCACCTTCAATGGACAGATGCGGTTCTCTGGAGGAGTAGAAGGAGCCTTCTACGGAATAAGCCGCATCCTCAATGATTTCCGGAACATGTTCATGATCGCCCTTCAGTACCGGCAGTTCGGAGTAGATGTTCGCGCCATATGTATCCGGCATCCACTTATGAATCTTCTCCGCGTCCGGAGTAACCGCTTCCAGATAGTTCATGTATTCCGGCAGCGGTTCCATCTCTACTTTTACTGCCGCGGCCGCTGCTTTCGCGTGCTCTCTTGTGTCCGCGCACACCAAGGCAACAACGTCTCCATAGTACAGGATTTCATCTTCCGCCAGAACATGATGTCCCTGCTGCAGTTCTACGGTTCTTTCGGAGAACGCATAGGTCATGAGCCTGTTGGAGCCGCCCTTTTCCTTGATATCCTTGGCTGTAACAATCTGGAATACGCCAGGCATCTTTTCCGCTTCGCTGCAGTCAATGTTAAGGATTTTGGCGTGGCTGTATTTTCTCGGCTGAACCAGTTCAACCTTAAGGGTTTCTTCCGGCATGTGCAGCTCGATGTCGTCACCATAGTCACATACGCCGCAGGCTTTCGGCATCGCATTCGGACGAATGAGCGGTTTGCCGTAGAAGTCGCCCACGTCTTTGGACCAGTCATAAGTGATATCTTCGAATGTCTTTTCTCCGCGCATAATAGCCGCCGCTTCCATAACCGCGTCTACAATCTGTTTGTAGCCGGTACATCTGCATACATTTCTATGTTTCTGGAACCAGTCGCGGACTTCTTCTCTTGTCGGATCCGGATTTTCCAGCAGCAGCTGATACGCGGATACGATAAATCCAGGCACGCAGAATCCGCACTGTACGGCTCCCAGATGTACCCAGGCGTACTGCAGCGGATGAGGATTCAGCACGGTACCGATTCCTTCAATCGTTGTAACGGAGCTATACTCTTTTACATTCTTGATTTTTCTGGTGCAGGAACGGATTACTTTTCCATCCAGGATAACGGAGCACGCTCCGCATACGCCAGTGCCGCAGCCTACTTTTGTGCCGGTCAGGCCCAGGCGGCGCAGTACGGACGCCAGCGTATCCTTTTCCGGATCACAAATGAACATGCGATCCGCGCCATTGATGTTCAGGGTCATTTTCTTCAAATTCATAATAGCTTGCCTCCATTTTTTTACTTATTTCAAAAAATAACGACGTAACAACCCTAAAAAGAAAACCCCTTCCGCACGTTCCGAAAGGGGTTGTGTATTTCAACATATCAAAAGCACAGTCATCGCCATTGCGTGCTCTGTCACCAGAGCAGACCATGGCAAAGAAGCGATCGGCATCAATCCTTTCCAAAACGCGGGAGGCCTGTATGTTTCCATACAAACCCTATCGGTCCAGCCTCCATGCCTTGCCAAAGCGAAGGAGGATCAGGACTCGGATCTCTTATTTATTTGTTACATTGTATATATTCTATCAGTAAATCCGAAAACATGTCAACTGCCGATTCCCTTTTTTAGGAACCAATTTGCTGTTTTTCAAAATATTTATTTGCTGATTTTGTCGCTTTGAGAATAAATCTCAAAACCGATACTTTTTATGCTGCTATTTTTCAGTTCACTCAAATTGTTTCATATCCGCAATCTTCAAAAATCGGATCAAACTGACAGATACCCTTGTACTTGCACCATGTACACGCGCTGACATCTCCGGAACGTTTCGGGCGGATGGAAATATCTCCTGAAAGAAGCTGTTCACAGATTTCTTCTAGTTTTTCATCGACTGTACGCTGCAGTTCCGCGAAGGTCTCTTCATCCATCAGAGTCCCTGTTCCTGTAGATGAGATTCCCTTCTGGGTTTTGCGCACCGGCACAATATCCGAATATCCGGAAAAATCTCCCGCAATTTCTTCAATCACCTGCGGGTCATCGATCATCACCCCGTCCATTTTGCAGCCTCTTTTTACCGCAAGCTCTACTTTTTCCTCCATCTGTTCCACTGGAATTCCTTCCGCGCTGACGGACGGCTCACGAATCAGAAAGTAAAAGACACCCGCGGGCCGGCGGGTTTCACTCTGGGCAGCCCGCAGATAAAGCATCAGCTGTAGCCGAAAGCCTTTTTTTACCTCATTGAGATCAAACTTTTCGGTACCCGTTTTGTAGTCGATAATTTTGACCCTTCCATCCTGCAGCAGATCAACCCGGTCAATCTTCCCTTCAATCAGAACCTCTCCCTGTTTTGTTTTTACTTTTATGGGAGGAATCTCGCGTTCTCTTCCGAATTCCTGCTCAAAGGCAATAGATCGGATCTTTCCCTGCCGTACATGTCCGATGAGAATCCAGCTGATCTCTCCACAGATCTCAGCCGCCCGGCGAGTCCGGTAGGTTTCTTCTTTTCCGCTGGAAAAAAGACCCTCGCGATACTGTTGTGCCTCTTTTTGCAGAATTTCACGCACTTTCTGCTCACATTCTTCTCTTGACACGGTCATCCATCTGGACTGCGGCGCGTTTACCGGCACGCTGTCCTCGGTCAGCCAGGAAGAGATCTCCATCAGACAGGTGTGGTACAAATCGCCCAGCTCCCGTCCGCCGATTTCAAAGACGCGCTGTTCCTCCGGCCTCAGGCCGTAATCGATCAGATGGGAAAACGGACATCTGCTGTAACGTTCCAGGCGGGAAGGGCTGACCGGAAGTTCTTTTATCGGCTCCCGCTTATAAAGCTCCTCTGTTATTTTCTTTGAAAGAGCCTCCTGTCTGTTTGTAAAAAACAAGCCGTCCCGCAAGTTCCCCAGCCCTCCGTTCTCCTTATACCAGTGAATGGTTTCTTTCCAGATCGGATCCAGTGTCCCGCCGTCCATTCGCTCCCGCAGCGCTGCGGTCAAGTGCTCTCTCGCGGCATCCCGAGCCTGAATAAGCTCCCATACCTTGCCGCTGCTAATAATATCCTGCCGAACCGGAAGTCCGGGAAAAATCTCTTCCAGTTTCCGGAAAATCTGTGAAGGCTTCAGTTCTCTTCCCTCACCGTCAGACACGGAATAACTCACCCACAGGCATTCCGAAGGTCTGGACAGATTTTTATAGATCGCCAGCTTTTCTTCCTGAATGCGGACTTCGTCCACTTTGCAGATTTCAATTTTTTTTTCCGCCAGAAAACGTTTTTCGTCTTCACTCAGAATACTGTCCATGGCAGCCGACGCCGGGAGCACACCTTCGTTGGCTCCTAATACCAGCATTCCTTTTACCCGGCTGCTCCTTGTCCGCTGCATGGTTCCCAAAATCAGCCCGTCCGCCGATGGCGGCAGCAGTCCCACTTCCACCGATTCGAGACCTGCCCTCAGAATATCGCTGAAGCTTTCCGCCAGGATGGTTTCCTCCCCTACAATTTCCACAAACTGATCCAACACATCCATCACGATTCCCCAGACCTGCGCAGTTTCCGCCGCCGCGCTGAGCAGCCCCTGTTCCTCTTGTTCCGCAATCATACGCTCCAATTTTTGCGGAATATGAAAGTTTTCAGTCAGGTTTTGATACAGTACAAATACTTTTTCTTTTACCGTACCGGCTTTTTGAAATCCTTCTCTAAATGGTTCTATCTGCGAAACAAATGCCTGCCTTCCATCTTCCATCCTTTGCAGCTCTTCTTCTCCATATTCGCTTTTTCCTCTGGAAAACGGTTCTTTCCACCGGTTTCCCTTTATCCTGTATTTTCTTGCATAGTTCTCCAGTTCCTCTACGATTTCCCACCTCAGATCGGTCAGTCCGGTTTTCAGCAGCCGAAAGACCGATTCTGTTCCATATCCCCTGCCGCAGATCTCCAGAAGAGACAGTAAAAATACAGAAACCGGGCTGTGCAGAATGTTCTGTTTTGTATCCAAAAATAAATCAATTCCATATTGGTCGAACACCCTCTTGATAATCGCGCCTCTGCCTTCCATGTCATTGCAGATTAAAATCAGATCCCGGTAAGCCATTCCCTGATCCCGCACAAGGCACCGCACCTTTTCCGCCGCGGATTCAGCCTCGCTGTAAAAATTCGCCGCTCTCACCAGGGTAATACCTTCTGTATCTGAAACCGGATCTGCGGGAATGGCGTACAGTTCCCGCTCCAAGCCTGAGATCGCCTCTTTTTTATCAGTAAAACAATAGTGATCCGGAATTTCTTCCACTTCCCAAGCAATCTTCTCTTCCCCTGCAATCTCTCCGAATCTTCGAATCAAGTTCTGGGTCAGAGAAAAAATTTCGCAGTCTCTTCCTTCTCTGCTGCTGGTCATTATAAGATGAACCTGGGGAGCAGATTTGATCAGCTGGCGGAGCACGTCCAGGTTCTTCGGAGTAAACGAATCAAATCCGTAAATCCAAATCTGCGCGTTTCTTACCATTTCGGATTCGCAAATCTTCTCCGCGTACTGATCGATATAATCCTCTGTATCCAAATACTTCCCTCTGAGTTGTTCTTCGTAATTCCGGAAGATCAATGCAACATCCTGCAGTTTTTTCTTTAAAAACGTCTGGTCATCCAACTCTTCCGCAATCTGTTCCAGCTCCGCAGGATCCACGCCATACTGTTTGAGTTCGGAGATAAAATTGTTGATCATCTCAATGAACGATTGCTTTTTCTCCTGCCCCCTGTAAATTCCCAGTGTGTCTCTGTTTTCGCTGAGAATTTTGGTAAGGAGCATATGCCTGCCGTATTTGTCAATCAGAGGGCGTTTGCCTCCTCCTGTTTCCGCAAGAACTTTCAGTCCAAGCCGCGAAACGCTGACAACCTCCAGATCCATGAGTCCTTTTGCACCCAGATAAAAAAAGGCGTCCCTTTCTGCCTGCAAGGTAAACTGATCCGGCACCAGCAGCAAGGTCTTGCCTTTTATGGAATCAAAAAGAAATTTGTCTTTATTCTTATTTTCGCGGCCGTAATAAATATGCAGCATACCTCCGTTTTCCTTTCATGAATCACTTGAATTCCTTAAAAATGTCGGCCACTCGCTCTATTTTATGCGCTTTGTAAATCTTGCTTCCGCAGAAAATCAGACTCTTGTCCGGATCTCCCAAGGCAGCATTCATCAGTCCTTTTGTAATGCATCTGGAATCCTCACTGACGCGGGACGCATAAGCTCCGGCAATGACCCTGCCAGGGAACCCCTCTGGACTGGTGATAATCGTGACGTCCTTTTCCGCGCATTTCAGGTAAGCTTCTTTGTACGCGTCGCTGGCATCACACTCTTCGGTTGTCACAAAGCGGGTTCCCATCAGAAAGCCATCCGCGCCGTAGGCATATGCCTTTTCCGCATCTTCTCTGTTATAGATCCCGCCGCATACGATAAGAGGACAATGCTCCAGCGCCTCCAGTTCCCCTTTGATATCCGCGATATTTTTATAAAAATCTTCCGCTGCCGACTCAATTTGAGATTCTTTCACACCCAAGTAGCCTCCGGCAAGGGGACCCTGGAAAATGAATCCGTCCGGCGTACGGTTATATTTCTTGGTCCAGTTGCGGATAATAATATTTGCCGCACGTTTCGACGCTACGATAGGAATAAGCGCGACATTTTTATCTTTGCAGTAGCGGGGAAGATTGGTAGGAATTCCGGCTCCGCAGACAATCACTTCCGCACCCGCGTCCACCGCGGTCTTCACGTACTCCCTGCAGTGCTTTGAGGACCAGAGGATATTAACACCGATGGGTCCTCTGGTCTCCCTGCTCCCTGCCATCTGCAGAGCATGTTTGATCTCTCTGCGTAAAGCGCGCTTATTTGCCTCCAGGGGATTATCCGGAAAGTCTTTTTCCTTAAATCCGATTTTAGAAGCAGCAATAATGCCGACACCTCCTTCTCTGGCGACGGCAGACGCGAGACGGCTCATAGACAGGCCGATGCTGAGAGCGCCCTGAAAAATAGGAATCGGCACATGTACTCTTCCCAATTCCATCGGTTTGAGACAGAAAGGACCCGGATCTTTTGCCGGGGGATGCTTGCGCATTACCAGATATTCATTGATATTATCGATGGATTCGATAAACTTTCCGAGTTGTTCTTCCGGAATCTGGGAAACCGCATCCCGAATCATAGATATATGAAACGCTTCGTGCTCCCGGACTGCCGCGGCCCCTTCTTCGGTCAGTTTTACTTTTACGATCCGTTTATCCTCCGGGATGCGAAACCGTTCTGCGTATCCTTTTTTTACCAACCTGCTTACAGATACGGTCAGCGTACCTACACTGATCTGCAAAGCGGCCGCAACCTGACTCATGGTTTTCGGTTTTCCTTCGCCGATTGCGACCAGTGTATGCAGTTCTGTAAGGGACAGATCTCTGCGGGTGGATTCTTTCAGCGCCTTCTCCTCCAGTTTATAAACCACATTGAAGAGATTTACTAAAATATCATTGATCTTTTTTATGTTATCCACCGTTTCGCGCTCCCTATTCAAACATAAACATAATTTCGCACTTGCAGGCCAGCTTGTCGCCAACCCAGGCTTCCGCTTTCCCGGTTCCCGCCCGGCTTCGCAGCTTTTCAAAACGCACCTTCAGAGTCAGAGTATCTCCCGGTACCACCTGATGCTTGAATTTTGCTTCTTTGATCGATCCAAAGAAAGCCAGTTTTCCTTTGTTTTCCGGAAGGGACAGTACAGCGACCGCTCCGGCTTGGGCCAGAGCTTCCACCTGCAGCACGCCGGGCATTACTTTTCGCTCCGGGAAATGCCCCTGAAAATAGTATTCCTCTTCTCTCACATGTTTCAGCGCGGTAATCGACTTTCCGGCCTCCATTTCCAGCACCTCATCCACAAGGAGGAATGGTTCTCTGTGAGGGATCACTTCTTTTATCTGTTCCTGATTCATCAGCATGGGATCACCTATTCTTCAAATTTCTTAACAATCAGTGTTCCGTTGTGTCCGCCGAAGCCTAAAGAATTGGACAGTACATAGGTCAGATCCGCTTTTCTTCCTTCATTCGGCACGTAGTCCAGCGTCAGTTCCGGATCCGGTTTTTCCAGGCCAATGGTCGCCGGAATAAACCCGTCGCGGATGGCTTCGGCGCAAAGTACCGTTTCAATGCCTCCTGCTGCTCCTAAAAGATGTCCGGTCATGCTCTTTGTGGAACTGATTGGAACTTTTGTATCCTCTCCGAATACTTTTTTAACAGCGATGGTTTCAAACAGATCATTATATGGCGTTCCGGTTCCGTGAGCGTTGATATAATCGATCTGATCCGGCGTAATTCCCGCTTCTTCAATGGCCAGAGCCATGGCGTTAGCTGCGCCTTCCCCATCAGAAGCCGGCGCCGTAATATGATATGCGTCACAGGTCGCGCCATATCCTACGATCTCACCGTAGATCTTCGCGCCTCTCGCTTTGGCGTGTTCCAGTTCTTCCAGAACCAGGAATCCTGCCCCTTCGCCCAGTACGAAGCCGTCTCGCTCTTCATCGAACGGAGTGGAGCATCTGTCCGGGTTTGTTCTCGTAGACATAGCGTTCATGTTGGCAAATCCGGAGAAGCATACCGGAGTAAAGACGGATTCGGAAGATCCGGCCAACAATACATCCGCGTATCCATGCTTGATATTGCGGAACGCTTCGCCAATTCCGTGGGTACCCGACGCGCAGGCAGATACGGTTCCAAAGCAGGGCCCTTTCGCGCTGAATTTAATCGCCAGATTTCCCGCTACCGCGTTAGGCATTACCATCGGCACCAGCAGAGCGGAGGCTCTGGCGATGGTTCCTTTTTTCACGCATTTTGTGACTTCGCTTTCCAGGGTGGAAATCCCGCCGATTCCGGTCGCTCCAAACACGCCGAAGCGCTCTGCCTTTACGTTTTCACCGCTGACAATACCGGAATCCGTAACCGCTTCTTCCGCGGCAATTAAGGCATACTGGGAAGAAAGATCCAGTCTCTTGGCCGCTCTCTTATCGCCGAAGTCAAAGTTCTTTACTTCCGCTCCCATCTTTACTTTATGAGGTTCTATGTCAAAATGGGTAATTTCCGCAAATCCGTGTTTTCCCGCTTTAATATTTTCCCAGGACTCCGCGAGGGTGTTTCCAACCGGCGTCACCGCTCCTCTTCCTGTAATGACAACTCTCTTTTCCATTTATTCAAAATCCTTTCTCTCATTCTCTACATATTCAGACCGCCATCCACGCAGATGGTCTGTCCGGTAATATAGGAAGCGCCGTCTGACGCCAGAAACAACGCGGTCTTCGCCACATCCTCCGGCTTTCCGGTTCTTCCGAGACTGATGGCCTCCGCGGCCTTCGCTTTCTGGTCATCGGTCATCACTGCCGTCATATCCGTATCAATAAATCCCGGCGCAATGGCGTTTACGGTAATGCCTCTTCTTCCCAGCTCCTTTGCCGCTGACATGGTCATGCCGACAACGCCTGCTTTTGACGCGCTGTAGTTAACCTGTCCCGGATTTCCTTTCACGCCTGCCACCGAAGATAAATTGATGATTCTTCCGGATTTCTGTTTAATCATCACTTTGGCCGCCGCGCTGAGGAAATAGAAGGAACCGTTCAGGTTGGCGCTGATTACGTCTGTAAAATCGGTATCCGACATGCGCATCAGAAGTTTGTCTCTTGTGATGCCCGCGTTGTTAACCAGAATATCCACGCGTCCAAAGCATTCTTTTGCTTTGGCAACTGCCGCTTTGGCAGTCTCCGGGTCCGCCACATCGCCCTTCAGGAGCTCCACCCTGGTTCCAAACCCGGCAAGTTCTTCCGCGGTTTTCCGCGCCTGTTCATCGTTGCTGCGGTAGCACAGCAGCACGTCCGCGCCGTTTTCGCAGAATTCTCTGGCAATGGCTTTTCCGATACCTCTTACGCCGCCTGTAATAATCGCCGCTTTTCCTTTTAACATCTCTGTCTCCTTACTGTTCTGCTTTCAGAGCCTTGAGCCCTTCGATGGTTTCTTTCAGGCTCTCCGCGTTTTCAATGTTAAAGCGCTTCAGATCCGCTTCCGTTTTTTTCGCCAGTCCGGAAAGAGTTTTTCCCGGTCCGATCTCGATGAGTATTTCCGCGCCGTCTCTCTTAAAATGATGAACCGTCTCTTCCCAGTAAACCGGGCTCTTCGCCTGTCTGGACATAATGTCGGCCAGGTATTCGCCCGCGTCCTTTCCGTCAAAGTCCTTCATCATATCTTCCGCCGTTACGTTGGCGTAGATTTTCGCGTTTGGAGCTTTCAGTCCCGCTTCTTTGAGAACAGTTTTCAGCTTATCCGCCGCCGGTATCATCATCGGGCTGTGGAACGCGGTTCCTACCGGAAGTTCTTTTGCCCGGATTTTCTTTTCTTTCGCCACATCCATAAAGCGGGCGATGGCGTCTTTGTCTCCCGCTACCACAGTCTGGGAAGGAGAGTTGAAATTTACGCCCTCCAGGATGCCGTCGCCTCTGGCCTCTTCTACCGCTTCCAGTACCTGGGGTCTCTTTGCCATAGCAGCCGCCATCTTTCCCATAGGCTGTCCGTCCGGTCCCAGGCCGGCTTCGTTCATCATCTGACCTCTCTTAGTTACGATTTCCATACCGGTTTTGATTTCCCCGATAGCGCCTGCCGCTGTCAGAGCCGCGTATTCTCCCAGGCTGAATCCCGCGTAGCCGATGATCTCGATGTCGTCTTTCAGACCTTCTTTTTCCAGGGCTTCCAGGAAAGCTTCGTAAGCCGCCATGGTTACTGTATAAACCGTTGGCTGCGTTACATGGGTCTGTTTGAGGGTCTCCGCGTCGCCGTCAAAGCACCACTGCTTGATCTGGTCGCCTGCCATATCAAAAACGTTTTTCGCAGCTTCGTAGTTATCATACAGATCTTTACCCATTCCTGGATACTGAGCGCCCTGCCCTGCAAATGTTATTCCGATCTTCATAGATTTCTTCCGCCTCCTTAAACATTTCTTCAATAATCTCCGCTGCCGGCTGTTCTTTCTTCACAAGTCCCGCAATCTGGCCGGACATGATATTTCCATGATCCGCGTCTCCGCTGAGTACCGCAGCCGCCAGCGTTCCGGTACACAGCTCGTTGATTTTCTCAACGTCCGCGTTCTGCTTTTCAAGGGCGAGGATTTCTCTCGCCAGTTTATTTTTAATGACTCTCACAGGATGTCCTGTGCTGCGCCCAGTAGCTACTGTAGACGAATCCTTCGCTTTGAGGATCGCGTCTTTGTACCCCTGAGCGACAATACATTCATTAGCCACCAGAAAACGGGTGCCCACCTGTATGCCTTTTGCTCCCAGCATATAGGCAGCCGCGATTCCTCTGCCGTCGGCGATTCCGCCTGCCGCCAGAACCGGAATATTTACCGCGTCCACAATCTGCGGAACCAGCGCCATAGTCGCCGTTTCTCCAATATGTCCTCCGGCTTCCGTGCCTTCCGCTACAATGGCGTCGGCTCCGGCCCGTTCCACGCGGATAGCCAGCGCCACATTGGCAACGACCGGAACCACTTTAATTCCGCATTCCTTCATTTTCGCGATATATTTTCCCGGATTTCCCGCTCCTGTTGTCACAACCGGAACTTTTTCCTCGCATACCACGTCGATGAGTTCGTCTACATTGGGAGCCAGCAGCATGATGTTGACCCCAAAAGGCTTGTCTGTCATTTCGCGGGTCTTTTTGATCTGATCCCGCAGCCAGTCCGCGGTTTCTCCGCCGGCGGCGATAATTCCCAGCCCGCCTCCATTGCTGACTGCCGCGGCAAGATTACATTCCGCGATTCTTGCCATCGCTCCCTGAATGATAGGATACTCGGTTCCTAACACTTCACATACATTTACCATCTTTCATCCTCCTGGTCTTTACCATTCTATAATGGCGGCCGCGGCGCACAGGCCTCCGCCGAACCCCATTACTGCTATTTTATCACCTTTTCTTATTTTACCAGTTTTCTCTAAATCATACAATGCCATTGGAATACTGGCAGCAGAAACATTCGCGCTTTTATTGATGCTGATCTGAAATTTTTCAATCGGCTGGTTCATTTTCTGAGCCGCCGCCTCCATAATCCTGCCATTAGCCTGGTGAGGCACGAACCAGTCGATGTCATCCAGTGTCAGTCCTGCCATTTTCAACACTTCATCAGTTACTTCCTCAATGGAGTTGACGGCAAACCGGAAGACCGCCTTTCCCCGCAGAGCCAGAAGCTGTGTTTTTTCCTCATCTTCCCAGAACGGGATGCCCCGATATTCTTTCCCGCAGGTCAGGACGCCTTTATGGTCGTCATAGTTTTTTACATAAGTAGCCAGAATGCCCCGTTCCCTCGGCTGGTTTTCCAAAACCGCGGCGCCCGCTCCATCGCCGAACAGGATACAGCTGGTGCGTTCCTGCCAGTTGGTAATTCTCGAAAGCCGCTCCACACCAATTACCAGAGCTTTGCCAATAGCTACGGTGTTCGCCCCGGGCATGGCGCCGTTTTTCATCAGCGCCTCGGCGGTCCACAGAGCGTACATAAAGCCAGTACACGCCGCGTTCAGATCAAAAGCCACCGCGTTTTCCAGCCCCATCCTTCTCTTTACCTGCGCGGCCGTAATCGGTACAATATCATCCGGCGTCGCCGTCGCTACCAATACCAGTCCAATTTCATCTTTATTCGCTCCCGAGTCCCGCAACGCTTCTTCCGCTGCCGCGCAGGCCAGATCCGTTCCTGACTCCGTGGTAGCGATATGCCTCTGTTCGATGCCTGTCCGCTCGATGATCCAGTTATGATCCGTATCCACCAGATCGGAGATATCATCATTGGTAACCACTTTTTCCGGAAGACATTTTCCAAGTCCTGTAATTGCAATCCCCATTTTTTATCCCCATTGACTCCCTTCCAAGTTATTTACTTTGATTATCAAACTATTTTATATATTATATCTTATTGGGCTGAAAAGTCAATTATTTTTAGGGGGGCAAACCGGTTCTTGCAAGGCACGCCGCTTTCCGCTATAATCAAGTCTGCGGATTTAAACAGCAAAGGAGTTTTTATGAGTATTTTAACCGTTGAACATTTATCTCATGGCTTTGGCGACAGAGCCATTTTTGACGACGTTTCCTTCCGCCTGCTGAAAGGAGAGCATGTAGGCCTTGTAGGCGCTAATGGCGAAGGGAAGTCAACCTTTTTCAATATTGTAACCGGAAAACTGGCGCCGGATGAAGGCAAGATCCAGTGGGCAAAGAACTGCCGTATCGGTTACCTGGATCAGCATACCGCCCTTAAGCCCGGACAGACTATGCGGGATGTACTGAAGTCCGCGTTTTCTTACCTATTTAATATGGAAGCCCGTATGAATGAAATCTGTGATCTTCTGGGAAGCGCGGGCGAAGAGGAAATGACGGCTCTCATGGAAGAGCTGGGCGAAATCCAGGATATGCTGACCATGCATGACTTTTATATGATCGACGCCAAGGTGGAAGAAGTCGCGCGGGCGCTGGGTCTCCTGGATCTGGGGCTTGATCGGGAAGTTTCGGATCTTTCCGGCGGCCAGCGGACAAAGGTTCTGCTGGCAAAGCTGCTGCTAGAAAAACCGGACATTCTTCTGCTGGACGAGCCGACCAATTATCTGGACGAAGAACATATTGAATGGCTCAAGCGTTATCTCACGGAATATGAGAACGCGTTTGTCCTGATTTCCCATGACATTCCCTTTTTAAACAGTGTCATTAATATTATCTACCACATGGAGAACCGGGAACTGAACCGTTATGTGGGCGATTATGATAATTTCCAGGAAGTATACGCCGCCAGACGGGCTCAGCTTGAAGCCGCTTACAAACGGCAGCAGCAGGAAATCAGCGAACTAAAGGATTTTGTAGCGAGAAACAAGGCCCGGGTGGCAACCCGGAATATGGCGATGTCCCGCCAGAAGAAGCTGGATAATATGGAAAAGATCGAGCTTGCCGCGGAAAAGCCCAAGCCGGAATTTCACTTTCAGAAAGGGCGCACCTCCGGAAAGGTTTTGTTTGAAACCGAAGATCTGGTCATCGGGTATGACGAGCCCTTATCGGTTCCCCTCTCCCTTTCTATGGAACGTGGACAGAAAATCGCCCTGATCGGCGCCAACGGAATCGGTAAGACAACGCTTCTGAAAAGTATTCTGGGTCTGATCCCGCCTCTGTCCGGAAGCTGCCGGCTGGGGGATTATCTGGAGATTGGCTATTTCGAGCAGGAAATGCCGCCGGGTAATACCAACACTTGCATCGAAGAAATCTGGAACGAGTTTCCCGGCATGAACCAGTTTGAGGTCCGCTCCGCGCTGGCAAAATGCGGCCTGACTACCCGCCATATCGAAAGTCAGGTCCGGGTCTTAAGCGGCGGCGAACAGGCGAAAGTCCGCCTCTGCAAACTGATTAACCGGGACAGCAACCTGCTGCTCTTAGATGAGCCGACCAACCATCTGGATGTGGATGCCAAGGCAGAATTAAAACGGGCGCTGACGGAATATAAAGGAAGCATTCTGTTAATCTGCCACGAACCGGACTTTTATGAGGATTTCGTAACCGACGTCTGGGACTGCAGCAAATGGACGACAAAAATTCTGTAGCTGCAAGACGGAACAATCAAAAAGCGGCTACCGCCTTTTCCTAACTTGGGATGGGCGCTGCCGCTTTTTCCTGTTAAAGAATCTCTTTCAAATCTTCTGCTTTTTCAATGATATAGTCGGGTCTGTCCGGCCCGTTTTTTTCTTCCTCCGTGACTGCCATGGACCAGCTTACCAGCACGGACTTCACTCCCGCGTTTCTCGCGCACAGAATGTCAAACATGGTATCCCCTACCATGACGCTGTTTTCCGGCGCTGCCCCCAGTTTTTCCAGGGCAATGTTAAGGGGTTCCGGATCCGGCTTGTGTTTTGTCGTATCATCGGCCGTTACAATTACTTCAAAATACGGAAGAAGGCCATAAGCCTCCAGCCCCTGCATCGTTGTCTTCCTCAGCCGGGAAGTCACAAGTCCCAGCTTGTAGTTTTCGTCCTTTAATTCCCGGATCAACTCTTTCATACCGGGGAAAACGGAAATCAGCTTACCGAAATTATCGTAATGGTAGCTTCTGTATATGGCGATGGATTCTTCCACCGGAACCTCCGGGAAAAAATTTTTCATAGTCAGCTCCAGGGGCTCTCCGAAGGTCTTTATAATGTTCTCCGGCTTTTCCTCTCTGTTTTCCAGCGTGCGGAAGGTATGCTGCCAGGAGTTTAAAATTACGTTGTTGGTATCCATGACCGTTCCGTCAAAGTCAAATATTACCGTATCGATTTTCTGCATCGGTTTTCTCCTTTTTCTGTACTGGATATTATTATAGCGGCGCCGAAAGTGTTTTGCAATGGGTGGTTTTTATTCCCAGCTTTTCCAGAGACATAAAAACGGGAACCCGCAGGCTCCCGTTTTTATGTTTTTATTTTGAGTTATTCTATGGAAATCAGCTTTTTCTGTTCTTCCAGTTTCTTTGGTTCTTCTTTCGGAATCGCAAGATGCAGGGTTCCATCTTTGAAGGACGCTTTAATATCTTCCTCTGTCACTCCTTCTCCTACATAGAAAGTTCTCGAACAGCTCCCGCTGTAGCGTTCCCTGTGAATGTAGTTTCCGTCCTCATCTTTCGTGTCGTTGGATTCATTCTTCTGTGCGGTGATGGTCATGTATCCATCGTGCAGTTCGGCGTTAATATCTTCTTTCTGGAACCCCGGAAGGTCGATATCCATCAGGTACGCGCCGTCCTGTTCTTTAATGTCAGTCTTCATCATCCCATTTTTACTGTCCATTCCGCTGAAGAACGGGTCTTTGAACATTTCATCAAACAAATCAAAACCAAAATTTCTTCTAGGCATCATCAACATATGTCATCCCTCCTCAACATCTTTGATGTTCTTTTCGTTTTTCTTTGTTCCCCCTTTTGGAACAATTATATATTAACTCTTTTTGTTAGCACTGTCAATAGATGAGTGCTAATTTTTTCAGAAAATTTTTTCTTGGTTTCTGCCGGGCGAACATTTCGCCCGGGCCGCACGCCTTGTTCGCCGAAAAGCCCTAAGGCGGAGCCGGGTCGCCTCCTGCGGGCAAACATCCTGTTTGAAAGTTGGCGCTTGTTTGCCCATTCGCGCTTCCAGTCAGCCAATTTCCCTCTCCCGGGCGAACATCTCCCCCGAACCGCTCCTCTTGTTTGCCCGAAAGCCTCAAAACGGAGTGATACAATATGTAATGGCTAAATGTCTTTTGTAAAATATCCTTATGAGCAGGAAAGGAGCGTCGCATGAATGAATAGCTATGAGGCCGTTATCAAAAGAATCGAAGAATTATGCCAGGAACGTGAACTCACTTGCAATGGGCTGAGTTATTGTGCGGGAGTCTCCCCGTCTACGATCAAAAGCATTATGAATAGGGAAAGTCAAAATCCCGGAATTGTTACTCTGAAAAAGCTCTGTGACGGTCTGAATATTTCCCTGACGGATTTCTTTGACACGGAATATTTCCGTAATTTAGAACAAGAATTGAAATAGCAGAATCCCGAAGCCAGTTTCCCTCTTTTCAACTCCATCCGCACAGAACTCTTCAGCTCAATATTGATAAAAGCAGGCGCTCCTTCTTCTATTTGACGAAAACCAGTCTGTCCCGCTCCGATAACTCTTCCGAGTATTGAAATCCGAATCCGGTATAGTTCTTAACTCCTTCCACATCTGTGATATTGCCTTCCGCTAAAAATCTTACCATATCTCCGCGGGCCATTTTGGCCGGAGTCGCTTTCTGCTTCACTTTGCCGCCGACCAGTTCTCCAAAATCTATGGTCACAAATCTGCATTCCGGACCGACATAGGGTTCTATCACCTGAGAATACTCTTTTGACGCCAGATTTAAAATCGTAAAAGGTTCCGTTTCGCCACACTCATCTGCGATGGCTTCATAAATCTTTCCGCCCCAGAATTGGTAAAGCTCCTTACATCCGTCTACAGAAAGCTTGGCCTGCATTTCAAGGCGGTAAGGGACCACGCCGTCAAAGGGCCCGAGGATGCCGTAAAACCCGGACAATATTCGCAGACGCGCTCCGATGTATGTAAGCGCTCCGCAGGAAAAGACTCCGGGTCCCATGTTTTGGTACTGAAGTCCCTCATAAGAGAACACCGCCGGCGTCAATGCCTTCTCCAGATCCATTTCCGCAAAACGCTGAACATTCAGCTCTGTCAGCTTATCGCTGCACTTCCACAGACGCTTCGCCTCATCAAAGGAAAGCTTTTTAATCGCTTCCATCAGGGTCCTGGTTTCCTCTAAAAAGCGCGGGAGCCCCTTGACTTCATAAGCCTCCCGGTCAACACACATTGTCTTCGCGGGGGAAATAATAATTTTCATCTACAGTTCCTCCAGCATTTGAGCGGGGTTATCCGCCGCTTTTACTTTTCCAAATGCTTTCAGGATTATACCCTCTTCATCGATCAGGTAGGTGGTCCGAACTACGCCCATGGACACCTTTCCCGCAGTTTTCTTTTCCTTCCAGACATCATAGGCTTTGATAACTTCCAGTTCCGGATCCGAAAGCAGCGTAAAGGGAAGGCTGTATTTTTCCTCGAACCGTTTGTGAGAAGCGACGCTGTCTTTGCTGACCCCGATGACAACAGCATCCTTTTCCTGGAAATGGGGATAAAGTTCCGCAAACCCGCACGCCTGCTTGCTGCAGCCTGCTGTGTTGTCCTTGGGGTAGAAGTACAAAACAACTTTTCTTCCTCTGTATTCCGTCAATTTACGTATTTGCCCGTTCTGATCCCTGAGCGCAAAATCAGGTGCTTTTGTTCCTGGCTCTAACATAACATTTACCTCTTTTCGTTTTTTCTTTTGGTGTCCTCTCCGGCTCCATGAGCGGTACTTGCTTTCGGACATACACCTCTATATATTATATCCCTATTCTATATTTTTAAGACATGAAAATGTCATATTTTACATTTTTCGCGATAAAAATAGGCTATACTCTCTGGTTTGATTTGGTTCCACACCATCTTTTTCATAAAAATGTAAATTTCATTAAAAAGTCGCTCATGAAAATGTTGTGACCGTAAAATAATGTAGAGGCCCTTGTTAGATAATGATCCTGTCTATACCTTTCCATGCTTTTGCTTGTTCCAGCTTTCGGATCAGATACAGGATCAGAGCAGTCTCCACCAGCAGAACTCCTGCTGCCGCGGCAGCCATGGCCCCCGACAGTTCCCGAAAGTGATCATAAAAATACCACCAGTCTCACCGAAAACAAATCTTCCGTATAGTCGATTTCCATCTGTCCATGATACTCGTCTACCACCCGCTGGACATTTTTCAGCCCGATTCCATGGCCTTCTTTTTTCGCTTTGGTTGTCCGAAGCGCAGTACCAACTTTATGAATTGTCCCGTTATAGGAATTTGTCACTTCGATTAACAGGATGCCCCGTTCCTGACTCATACGGATGGTAAGAAGCTTGCGTCCCGTATCGCAAAGAGACAGGGCCCGCAGCGCGTTATCCAGAAGGTTTCCTAAAATAATAATAAGATCTTTTGCCGCAATAGGCATGTTTTCTGAAATATTCAGCTCTGTTTTGATGTCCGCGCTCAAAGCGGCGGCTTCGTTTAATTTCAGATTCACAAATCCGTCGATCACCGGGTTTCCGGTAGACGCCATCTGAGTCTGCCCTTCGTCCAATGTCTGCAGTTCCTGTATGTAACGGACAATTTCCTCACATTGATTCTGCTCTGCCAGCTGATTCAACACGAAAAAATGGTTTTTCAGATCGTGCCTGAGAGCGGAAATTTTTTCCTCTGAATCCCGCAGCAGATCTATCTGGCTTTCATAAGCCTGGTTCTGCTGTTCCGAAAGCGCGAAACTTAACTGACTGCGATACATTTCCTGTATCCGATCCAGCAGAAAAAACAGCAGTACATTTATCAGAATCATGCTGAGACCGCCGATTACCACGGTGATTTCATCTTTACATTCATCCAGGACGGCAATGGATATCAGCAGGCTGCATACCGGGATTACGATAACCGCAACCCATTCCAGAAATGTAAATTCTTTTCCGTGCCTTAAATCTATCGCTTTCTGCAGCAAAAGTACAATCATGAATGAAAGAAAATTGGTTACAAGAACGCAGATTATTCTCAGATACTCTATATGGAGATTCCGCAGATAATAGTAGACCGCGTCTTCACAGACAATTCCCACCGCGAGAATCAGTGTCACAGCGCAGAGTCGGTGCTTCCAGCTGCCTTTATAACTCCAGGAAACCAGCAGGCATCCGAAAACATTCGAAAGAATAATGAAAGGCGGCGGTCCATGAAAACAAAAAGAAACCATACTGTTGAGCGCATAATAGAACCCGTAGCAGAAAAATCTCAGCCCTTTTCTTTTTTGGGTTCCCTCGGTCTCGAAAAAGATTGAAAAAAAGCGGCTGATAATATAAATACCAAATAAATTGCCTGCCAGGCACATAACCAGTTCCAGATCCAAATGTTTCTCCCCCTATTATCCGCCGCTTATAACATCACTTACACACTTTTTTGTCAGCCGCTGTTTTTTATTGTAACAGTTTCACAATTCAAAAAAAAGCGCTTTGTCAAAAACACCCTGTTTATTTGCTAAAAATACGAAGCGATCCTTCTCATGATTTTACAAATCGCTCCATTTTCGCAGCAGCTGCTGTTTCACCTGTTTTCGACAGGATTCGCTGATGGGAAGCGTTCGAGAATTTAAAAGATGTACCTGATGATATTCATAACAGGCGATAAACTGCGGATTCACAAGGTAGGACTGGTGGATACGCAGAAAATGATGCCCGGTGGCATCTTCCACCTGATTTAGTTTGCCGTAAAAAAGATACTCCTCATCTTCTGTATGCAAGCTAATCTTTCTGGCTTTGCTTTCAAAATACCAGATTTCTCCGTAGCGGATTTTATGGTAGGTCTGATCGATTTTAAATTCAAAGGTATCCTGATAACGGATCGAAAGACGCATCGCCTTTTCCAGGACTTCGATAATCTGCTTTCTCGTAAACGGTTTTGTCAGAAAATGCAGCGGGCGGATTGCGAACAGTTCCATGGCGTATTCCGTTTTTCCTGAAATAAAGACAATGTGAACCTCCTCGTCACAAAGCTCTTCGCGGATCTTCTGGCCTACCGCCACGCCGCTCATCAGCTTCAGTTCAATATCCAGAAAAATCAGATCAAACCGCTTTCCCGCGGAAACCGCCTCATACAGCGCTTCTCCGCTGGTGAAAATATGTACCTCAAACTCGCCCTTCTTGCAATATGGCTCTAAAAACGATTTGATTTGCTGGCAAACCGTTTTCTCATCATCACAAACTGCGACACAAAACACACTGAATGCTCCTCTCTCGGCTTTTCTCCATTATATCATACCCCGCCTCCAAGTGAAAGCGGGGATGCTCCTGCCGAACTACCGACTTTTCTTTACATCTCGCGCATGCTCCCTTCTCCCCCTCGCAGAAAAGAATCTGTATACATTCGAAGTCACAGTTCTGCTCTTTCTGTTCAAAGGAAACGGGTACAATTTGAAAAAAACAGCTTACGTGTACACATTTTTCTATCCGTAGAGAAGGGAACCGCAAGGGTCTCTAGAATAATCAAAAGATATTATGTATAAATAGTCTTAATTCGACTCAAATCGACAAAATTTGACGGCAAATCTCCGAAAAAGACCGGAAGCCAGAAATCGCAGTTGTGTACAAAAAGGCTCTGCAAGTATATTTGTACACATTTTACGGATTCCTGCCCCAAAAAAATGATAGTTCACTATATCCCTCATAATAATAACTGTGGTCAAGGCATTTTTTAGCAGATGCTTGATTTCAATATCTTTAATCGGACTGCTCTCCAGAGCCAGCAGATAGTCTTCTTTATCAATCTTGCTCCAGTCAACGACCCTCTGAATTTCCGCTTTGAATATAATCAAGCCAGATACGCATGCCGCCCCTCTCCAAAATCAAAACTGCTTACTTTCGAGTGTTAAGATGCTTCCGATGAACGCCCCTGCGAAAATAATCGGAGCCACCCTTACAAAGACCCACTCAAATCCATGAAACGCCACTCCCACAACGGCAGTTTCAGGATCGCTATAATTCCAGTCCAGGTAAGAGCTGCCCAATACTGCCAAAATCACAAATCCCATTGCTACGATCGCGCACAGTGAGAGAAACAGCCAATGAAGCATTTTCCGTCTCACATTCTTCCGCTGCGCGAGCTGCAGATTTATGAGTTCCAGCTTTTCCGAAATCACTTTTAACCCATCGTCCTTCGGCGGCTCAATCGTTTCTCCCAGCAAAACGCTTACAGGTGTTTCAAGAGCTTCCGATAGAGTAAGCAGCATATCCGAATCCGGAACGGACAATCCCTGCTCCCATTTTGAAATCGTCTGACGCACCACGTTCAGCCTGATGGCCAGTTCCTGCTGTGAAAGGCCTTTTGATTTTCGGATGGCTTTCAGATTTTCGTTCAACATTAGAAATCCCCTCCTCGTTTAGATATCACAACAATTCTATGAGGATCTGCCCGTTGCCGCAAGCAACGTATTGTAACATTCCAGCTTTACAGCTGCGATTTTCCCGCCCCCAATGGCATTATCCTTCCATCCGGACCATCTTATACCCTACGCCCACATGGGTCTCGATATACTTCGGCCCTCCCTTTTTCTCAATTTTCTTCCGCAGGGTGGCCATAAAAACCCGCAGGGAAGCGACGTCGCTCTCATAGGCGGCTCCCCATAACTCTTTCAGAATATAGCTGTGCGTCAAAACGCGGCCTACGTTTTTCGTAAGCAGGCAGATCAGCTTGTACTCCATTGGCGTCAGATGAACCAGCTTTCCATCTACCGCCACTGTTCCCGCGGCATAGTCGATAGTAAGACCTCCATTTTGAAAAACAGAAGATTCCGCCGCGCTGTTTTTCCGCAGTTCCGCGATTTTCCGCTGGGCCACCCGAAGTCTTGCCAGCAGTTCCTCCATACTGAAGGGCTTTGTCAGATAGTCGTCCGCCCCGGCGTCCAGCGCCGTGATTTTATCCCGGTCCTCGCTTCTCGCGCTCACCACCAGGATCGGGCAGCTGGACCAGCTTCGAATCCGGGTAATAAGCTCCACTCCGTCCATATCCGGCAGCCCCAGATCGAGGATCAGGATATCGGGATTTTTGGCAGTTGCCAGGAAAATCGCCTTTTCTCCTGTCTCCGCTGTAAAGCACTGATAGGAATTGGCGTCCAGTGTAGCTGACAGCAGATTCTGGATTGCCTTATCATCCTCAACGATTAGAATTGAAGTTTTCATAATTCTTTACCTCCGCCAGTGGTAATGTAAATTCAAAAATCGCGCCGCGCGGCACATTATCCTTGATACAGATCCTGCCCCCATGCGCCTCCACGATGGATTTACAGAGAGCGAGTCCCAGTCCCATTCCCCTGCGGGAATCGCTTTTTTCCCGGCTGCCGCCAGTGTAGAACATCTGAAAAACCGCCTCTTTTTCAGAATCCGGGACACCGTTTCCGTCGTCCGCGACCTGCACCACCGCCTGTCCATTTTCAGAAAAGGCCCGTATCTGAATCTTCGATCCCTTAGGCGTGTATTCGACAGCATTATTAATCAGGTTCACGAGTACCTGCACGATCAGAGTCACATCTACTTCCGCCATCAGCAGGGGATCTTCTACTTCTGAGGAAACAATATGCTCGATGGATTTCCGCGTCATATGGTTCATCGCCTCTTCAATGACTTCCTCAAGAAGCTGCGGCTCCTTCCTGGCTTCGATTTTATCTCCGTCAAACCTGGAAATAGCCAGGAGATTTTCCACCAGCTCGATGAGCCAGATAGAATCTTCGTAGATCCCCTGTGTCAGCTTTTTTCTTGTTTCGGGCGCGAAATCCGTCGACAGCAGGGAACTGGCGCTGCCGGAAATACTGGTAAGAGGCGTCCGCAGATCGTGGGAGATAGATCGCAGCAGATTGGCGCGGAACCGTTCCCGCTCCGCCTCCACTTCGGTTTCCCGCTTTTTCCGTTCACTGTAATAGTTCTCCAGCGCAAAGGCGATTTGCCCTAGCAGCGCGGAAAGAAGGGAGCGCTCCATATCTTCCAGAGGAACCGAATCGTCCAGCACCAGGCCGACGACAGCCAGCACCTCGTTATGTCCGTCCTTGACCGGAATATAATACGCTTTTGCGCCCGGCAGAGTATCGGTCCGCTTTCCTGCCTTTTTCTTATTCCGGATTACCCACTTTACCACAGCCTGTTCTTCCCCGGTCATATAAAGCTCGTTCACCGGCCGCTCCTGCTGGGAATCATAGGAATAGATATTGGCGATCTCACCTTTTTCCACAGTATAAAACAGAACCGGCTTTTTCATGATTTTATAAATCTGCCGTTCGGATTCAATCACAATCTCGTCCAGCGACTCCGCATGCTGCAGGCGGCTGCCGGCATCCAGCAGAATATCCGTGCGGTATACATTGAGAGCGGAAGCGCTGGCCTGGCTGTGCGCTCTGCTGGTCAGCGTACTTGTAATAAGCGCTGCCGCGAGCATCACAAGAAACGTAACCGCGTATTCGGCATTTGCGTACAATGTAAAACGGGGATTGATGAAAAAAAAGTTAAACAGCAGCACTCCTGTCAGCGAAGCCATTACACCATAGATTCTCCCGTTCGTCTGGTTCGCTGTAACAAGTACTCCCAGAATCAGAATCGTCACCGCGTTCGCGTCCCGCATCCCCATGTATTGAAAGAGTAACCCGGCATCGGCCGCCGCGGCCATAATAAGAACCGTTTTGCAGAAATCTTTCATGGAAAATGAAAGCTTCCTGCCGCGCCGCGAGAGCAGACCTTCCCGTCGCAAATCCGGTTCTTCATCCGGAATCACAAAGACTTCCAGATCCGGAGCCAGGCTGAGAATGCGATCGATAAATCCGGCATTTCCCGAAAAAAAGCGTTTCAGTCCTTTTGCCTGTTTCTGCCTGCCGATTACGATTTTGGAGATTCCGCTTACCCTTGCGAATTCCACAATCTGATAAGGAATATCATCGCTGTACGTCGTTGTCAATTTTGCGCCGAGGATTTCCGCCAGATGAAGATTTTCGTGAATCTGCTTTTTCATCTCGTCAGAAAAGGTTTCGAAATCCGGCGTTTCCACATACATCGCGGTAAAACGGCCATGAAACGCGCTCGCCATACGGGCCGCGGTACGTATTACTTTTTTGCTGCTGGGCGACGGCCCTACACAGACCAGAATATGCTCGTTCAACTGGTATCGGCTGCCGCCCGTTCTGGAATTCTTGATCGTCTCCAGTTCCTGATTGACCTGATCTGCCGTGTAGCGGAGCGAAATTTCCCGCAGCGCCACCAGATTGTCCGGAGTAAAAAAAGGCGCCAGTTCCCGCTCTGCCTGCCCCGCTTTATAAACATTTCCATCTTTGAGGCGCTGCAGGAGTTCTTCCGGCTCGATGTCCACCAACTCCAGCTGTTCGGCTCGATCAAAAATCGAATCCGGAACCCGCTCCTTAACGATAACCTGAGTAATCGAAGCCACCAGGTCGTTCAGGCTTTCCACATGCTGCACATTGACAGTTGTAAAAACATGAATCCCCGCGTTCAGGAGTTCCTCAATATCCGAATATCTTTTTGTATGTCGCAGTCCCCGCGCGTTTGTATGGGCAAGTTCATCCACGAGAATCAACTCAGGTTTTCTTTTCAGCGCAGCGTCCAGATCAAACTCACCGGACACTGTGCCTTCCGCCTTAAGTGGCGGCAGGACTTCCATCCCCTCAAGAAGCGCCATGGTTTCCGGCCGTGTATGCGGATCGATCACACCAACTACCACATCAACTCCTGATTTCGCGACAGCCCGCGCTTCCTCCAGCATCGCGTAGGTTTTTCCCGCGCCCGCCGCGTAACCGAAAAAGATTTTCAGTTCTCCTCTGGCTTCCCGCTTCACTCCTCTTTCCTCCTTTAATCGGCTGCTTTCCCTTGAAATAGTATAAAAGATAGCCGCCCGTTTTACAAGGGCAGCTATCTTCTTTTCATCAAGGATATGGAGGATTACCGTTTTCTGCAGGCCGCCACGCGTCTGCCACGATATTTATCGTTCATATGCGCGAGCTGTGAGGCCGCAGGCGTGTTTTTCTTTATTGCTGCGGCATGCTGCTTTTTCTTCCTTTTTTCTTTCCGCTCCTCGGCTTTGCAGAACGCGTCGAAAGCCACGGCGATACACCAGAGCAAAATCGCGGATCCCAGCATAACGCCGCTGGCGCTTGCCCGCATTTCCAGCGCAGTGACAAGGAACAGACAAGATATGAAGAACGCCGCAAAATAAAGGATAATAACAGACAGCCGCTTTTTTCTTATTGTGTGGTAAAAGTTACGCATTATGGTTTCCCTTCTTTTAAACTTCCTGCCTTTATTATAGCCTTCTCCAGATAAAAACGGGATTAAAAGTATCTCTTCCGGCATTAAGATTGTATAAAGATATACGAATTGCCGCTGTATACCCGTGTCTGTTCCTGAAAAAAAAGACTCACACAGCACTGCTTCACTGCACGAGTCTTTCATTCCTTTAAAAATCAGTATCCGCCAAACATAGAAAGCATGACAGATGCCGCGACCGCGGAGCCGATTACGCCTGCCACATTTGGTCCCATAGCGTGCATCAGCAGGAAGTTTGCCGGATTATCCGCCTGCCCGACCTTCTGAGATACGCGAGCGGCCATCGGTACCGCCGACACGCCCGCGGAACCGATCAGCGGATTGATCTTTTTCTTTAAAAACAAATTCATCAGCTTCGCAATCAGCACGCCGCCTGCAGTTCCCACCGCAAAGGCGCATACACCCAGCACGACAATCTTCAAAGTCTCTGCTTTAATAAAGGTGGTTCCGGTAGCGGAAGCTCCAACCGCGAGCCCCAGCATAATGGTTACGATATTCATCAGCGCGTTCTGCGCGGTATCGGACAGCCGATCCGTCTGCCCGCATTCCTTTAACAGATTCCCCAGCATCAGGAAGCCGATCAGCGGCGCCGCGGACGGCAGAAGCAGTACCACAAGGACAGTAACAACGATTGGGAACAGAATCTTTTCCTTCTGGCTTACCACTCTTAACTGCTCCATTTTAATCATACGCTCTTTTTTCGTGGTAAGAGCTTTCATAATCGGCGGCTGTATAATCGGCACAAGCGCCATATAGGAGTACGCAGCCACCGCGATCGCACCCAGCAGATGCGACGCCAGTTTGCCTGTCAGGTAAATAGCGGTCGGACCGTCAGCCCCTCCGATAATTCCGATGGAAGCCGCTTCCTGCGCGTTAAATCCTAACAAAACCGCCGCGCACAGCGCGAAGAAAATTCCCAGCTGCGCCGCGGCTCCCATGATCAGAGATTTCGGGTTCGCGATCAGCGGCCCGAAGTCCGTCATAGCCCCTACGCCCAGGAAAATAATCGACGGTATAATCGGTTTTAATGCATAGAACACAGTCAAGATTCCAACATCCGGCAGCTGATTCGAGGAGGTGATCTCCGCGCCCTCGACGAACATTCCGCTGATCGGCAGATTGGACAATAACATACCCATGGCAATGGGAACCAGCAGAAGCGGTTCGAACCCGTGTCTTATGGCCAGATAAAGAAAGATAAACGAAACCACGATCATGATGACATTCTGATATGCCAAATTCGCCAGACCGGTATCCTGCCAGAAATTACTGAGTGTCTCAAATAGCATTTTTCTCGTCTCCTTTTCTATAATGACGTAATGTGCAAATCCTGCACCAATTATAAAAAGTCTAACATGTCTGACGATTTATTACAACCAGGCTGACGGATAAATACTGTATACAACTGGCCGCTGACTACAGCCGCATGGTCAATCCGATTTTCTGCTTATCATAGTCGATACTGATGATTTTTACCTTTACGGTATCCCCGACCGAAACCACATCCATAGGGTGCTTGACGTACTTGTCGCTGAGCTGAGAAATGTGGACCAATCCGTCATTTTTGACTCCAATATCCACAAAGGCGCCGAAATCCACCACATTACGCACCGTTCCTGTCAGCTCCATATCCACCTTTAAATCCTCAAATCTGCGGACATCGTTCCGGAACACAACAGCAGGGGCGTCTTCTCTGGGGTCTCTTCCCGGCTTTTTAATTTCCTCAATGATATCTTTCAGCGTCATGGCGCCGATATCCAGTTCCGCGGACAGCTTTTCGATGGCTTTCCCCAGATTCTTTTTCGGGGATTCCTTTGGCTTTGACAGCTCTGCCAGAGCCGCCAGACCCTTTTTCCTGGTGCCGCTCTGTTTTGGCTTTTCGTCCGCCGCGTAAAGCAGGCTGATTTTTTCTTCAATATCCGCCGCGCCGCCTTGGGCGATGGCATCTTTGTCAATGTGCAGCTTTTCCAGCATAGCCTCCGCCGCCGGATAGGATTCCGGATGCACGGAGGTGGCGTCCAGCGGATTGGTTCCGTCGGAAATCCGCATAAAGCCCGCGCACTGCTTGAAGGTTTTTTCGCCCAACTTGGAAACTTTTTTCAGTTCTTTCCGGTTGGTGAAAGCTCCCTGTTCTTCCCGGTAGGCGACAATATTTTTCGCGATTCCCATATTAATCCCCGCCACATGGGCAAGAAGGGACGGGGAAGCGGTATTGAGATCGACTCCTACCCGGTTTACACAGTCTTCCACCACATTGTCCAGCGCCGCTTCCAAAAGCCCCTGATTGATATCATGCTGGTACTGTCCTACGCCGATACTTTTAGTCGGGATCTTTACCAGCTCCGCCAGCGGATCCTGCAGCCTGCGTCCTAAAGACATGGCGCCTCTTGTGGTAACGTCCAGATCCGGATATTCTTCAGTCGCCAGTTTGGAAGCCGAATAGACGGAGGCTCCCGCTTCATTTACAATGGTGTAGCTGATGGGCAGATGATTCTTTTTAATAAAGTCCGCCACCACTTCCTCGGTTTCTCTCGATCCGGTACCGTTGCCGATGACAATGACATTGATCTTGTATTTGTCCGCCAGCTTTTTCAGCACCTTCTCGGTTCCCGCCACATCATTTTTGGGCTGAGTCGGGTAAACGGTGGTATAGGCGAGAAGCTTTCCGGTTTCATTGATGACCGCCACTTTGCATCCGGTCCGGTACCCCGGGTCGATACTGATAATGCGGGCGCCCTTTACCGGCGGCACCATCAGCAGTTTTTCCGTATTTTTAGCGAAGACTTTTACTGCCTCTGTTTCCGCCCGTTCCGTAAGCATATTACGCATTTCCCGTTCAACAGACGGCGCCATCAGCCGCTTGTACGCGTCGGCCACCGTCTCTTTCAGAAGCTCTGTAAAAATGGATTTGGCGTTTGTAATGACGGCTTTTTCCAAAAGCGCCTGTATGTCCTCCACCGGCACAGAAACTTTGACTTTCAGCTTCTTTTCCTTTTCTCCCCGGTTGATGGCGAGAATCCGGTGGTTTGGAATTTTTTTGATGGCTTCCTGGTACTCGTAGTACATTTCGTAAACCGTTTTTTCTTCCGGATCCTGAGCTTCGGTCACGATCAGGCCTGTGTTCTGGGTCTTTTCCCTCACCTGCGCGGTCAGTTCCGGATCATCGGAAATCATTTCCGCGATAATATCCTTAGCGCCGTCGATGGCAGCCTGCGCATCCGGCACTTCCTTTTCCTCACTGACAAAGGCTGCCGCGAAGTCCTCCGGACTGCCTTCTTCCTTTTCCTGGGCTCGGAAGATAAGGGCAAGAGGTTCCAGCCCTCTTGCCTTTGCTTTTGACGCTCTGGTCGCTTTTTTCTGTTTGTATGGTTTGTACAGGTCTTCCACTCTCTGAAGAACCTGGGCTTCCTGAATTTTTTTCTTCAGTTCTTCGGTCAGCTTTCCCTGCTCCTCGATAAGGCGGATGACTTCTTCCTTCCTGTCTTCCAGATTTCGCAGATAGGTGAGCCGTTCATCCAGATCCCGGAGGGTCACATCGGACAGTCCCCCGGTGACTTCTTTCCGGTATCTTGCGATAAAAGGAATGGTGTTCCCCTCATCAATCAGTTCCACCGTATGTTCTACCTGCTGTGGATTCAGATGAAATTCATCTGCCAGTGTTTCGATGATGTTCATAAAGCTTTGTTTACCTTTCTTTCTGTTTGAGCTTTTCGTTGATAAAGTAGTCGAGATCGCCGTCCATCACCGCCTGAACATTTCCCACTTCCGCGCCGGTGCGGTGGTCTTTGACCATCGTATACGGATGGAATACGTAGGAACGGATCTGACTGCCCCAGGTGATCTGGCTGTAGTCGCCCTGCAGTTCTTTCAGGTTTTCCTTATGTTCCTGTTCTTTGAGTTCCACCAGCTTTGACATGAGCAGCTTCATGGCGGTTTCCCGGTTCTGGTGCTGGGAGCGCTCGTTCTGGCAGGAAACGACGATATTCGTCGGAATATGGGTGATCCGGATCGCGGAGTCCGTCTTATTGACATGCTGGCCGCCCGCTCCGCTGGATCGGAAGGTGTCGATCCGGAGATCGTCGGGATCGATTTCAATGGTCATGTCATCGTCAATTTCCGGAATTACGTCCATGGACGCGAAGGAAGTATGCCTCCTTCCCGATGAGTCATAAGGAGAAATCCGCACAAGACGGTGGACGCCTTTTTCGTTTTTCAGATACCCGTAGGCGTTCTCCCCTTCCACCAGAGCGGTAGCGCTGTTGATGCCGCCTTCCTTTTCCTCCTGATAGTCCAGGATCTTTACTTTGTAGCCCTTCCGCTCCGCCCAGCGCAGGTACATGCGGAACAGCATCTCCGCCCAGTCCTTGGCGTCGGTTCCACCGGAACCTCCATGGACAGAAATAATCGCGTTATTTTTGTCGTATTCTCCTGTCAGAAGCGTGGCAAGCCGCAGAGCTTCCAGCTTTTCCGCAGCCGCTTCATAGCTTTCCGTAATTTCCTTTACCATAGAGGCATCATCCGCTTCCTCTGCAAGGGAAATCAGCACTTCCACGTCTTCAATCTCCGTGGCCAGCGCTTCGTATTCTTCGATTTTATTTTCGATGGACTTTTTCTCTTTCATCACTTTCTGGGCGTTCTCGTGATCCTCCCAGAATCCTTCCGCCTGTGTCTTTTCATCCAGGCTTTTTAATGTTTCCCTCAGACCGGCCAGGTCAAAGGGACTCACCTGCCTCTTTCAGTTTGCCTTTCAGGCCCGGCAGTTCGGATTTTATCGAATCCAGTTCGATCATAATTCACTACCCTCTTTCTGTTTTTTCTGAGCCAAACCCTGTTTTTGGCCCGATGCTTTAGTATACCTTATGGCGGTCCTGTTTTTCAAGTGCGGATCATCCCTTATCCCCGGGAGTTTCAAAAAACTCCCGCGCCAGCTGCAGTACTTTCTCGGGCATTCCCGGAAGCGACAGACGATGGTCTCCGCCGGAAAGCATGGCAAGTTCCGCTCCGGAAAATTCCGCGAATCTGCGGACTGCCTGCGGAGAAGCAGTTTCATCTCCGCTTCCATGAACCATAAAAAGTTCCGCGGATCCCGGCTGATATTTTTCAAAGACATCGTTTTCCGCAAGCTCATTAAAAAGAGTCCTCGTCAGACGCAGGGGTCGTACATAACCCGCGTCAAAGAGAAACCATCCCTGCCGCTCCAGATCTCCGGCGAAATCTGCGGTCAGTTCCGGCAGCAGTTCGGGCATTTCCACTGCCGCGCTGCGCAGAAACGCTTTCCGCCCCGCCGCCTTCCCCGAAGCCAGATACAGCAGCGTAATGTACGCGCCAAAACTGGAACCGAAATACCCGATTTCCGCATGCGGGCAGAGCCGGCGGGCAGTCTCCTCGGCTGCCTGAAGATCTGCCAAGCAGTTTTCAACCGTCAGCATTTCCCCGCCAACCGGGCTTTCTCCATGAGCCGGGAAATCAAAGGCAATGGTTCCAATCCCCCAGGCAGGGAACTGCTCTCCCAGCATGGCGGCAGTCGGGCTCTCCTTACTGCTCCCGAAGCCATGGGCAATAACGGCGATTTTCGCCTCCTTTCCGGTCAGCGTATGGATACCTGGGATCGTATATCCATTTTTGCCTGGAATCCACTCCTTCTTCATTTCAATTCCTCCTCCTGAAATAGAACAGAGATCGGAGTTCTATCCTCCGATCTCTTCTTTCCTGTGTCCCGCGGCGAAAAAGCCGCATTTCTCTGGCCTTATGCGTTTCTCCCGCAGCAGTTCTTATACTTCTTACCCGAACCGCATGGACATGGATCATTTCTTCCGATTTTCGGATGCTCTCTTCGGTAAGGCTGTTGCTTGACTTCCCGTTCGGGGATTTCGCCCTCTTCCGGAAATTCTCCTTCTTCCACAATCGGCCCTTCGTCTACAAATTCGTCTTTCCGCTCTCTACCGGTACCGATCACGTCTCTTCTCTCTGTTCTGGTCTGAACCGTTACGCTATAGCAGAATTTAACAGTATCTTCTTTAATAGACTGAATCATCAGCTCGAACATATCAAAGCCTTCCTGCGCGTAAGCGGCAGCCGGATCCTGCTGTCCCAAAGCCCGCAGTCCGATTCCGTTCCGCAGCTGATCCATCGCGTCAATATGATCCATCCATTTGTTGTCCACAACACGAATCAGAATCATGCGCTCGATCTCACGCATTTTATCTACGCCTATCTCCGCTTCCTTCTCTTGATAAAGCCGTTCAAACAGCTCGTAAATATCCTCTTTGAGGCTTTCCGGCCCTAAGCCGTGCCGCTCTTCATCGGTATATTCCAAAGGCCGGAAGTTCGGCGACAATTTTTTCAGTCCTTCGTTAAGGGCATCAAAATCCCATTCCTCCGAAAAGCGGGAAGCCACCGTAATCGGCTCCACAATTTCGTCGATCAGCTCGTGAGTCATGCCCGTGATATCATCCCGCAGGTCTTCTCCGAACAGTACTTTCTTTCGCTCTCCATAAATAATTTCACGCTGTTTGTTCATAACATTGTCGTACTGGAGTACGTATTTACGGATAGAGAAGTTGCGGCCTTCCACCTTTTTCTGAGCCCCTTCAATGGATCGGGTAATCATTTTCGCCTCAATCGGCTCGTCCTCTTCTACGCCGAGACGTTTTACCACACTCTGCATTTTTTCTCCGCCGAACAGGCGCATCAGCTCATCCTCCAGAGAAATGCAGAATTGCGTGCGGCCCGGGTCGCCCTGTCTTCCGGAACGTCCGCGAAGCTGGTTATCGATTCTTCGGGATTCATGGCGCTCCGTACCGATAATGCACAATCCGCCCAGTTCACGTACCTTTTCCTGCTCTTCTTTTCTTTCTTCTTTATATTTCTCATGCAGTCGGTTGAATTCTTCCCTTGCCTTCAACAGATCCGGATCTTCGGTCTGCACAAACCCAGTGGCAAAGGCAATGGTCTCCGCGTCATACCCCAGTTTCTTCATTTCCTTGCGAGCTTCAAATTCCGGGTTTCCGCCCAGGATGATGTCCGTACCACGGCCCGCCATGTTGGTCGCGATGGTGATCGTTCCGAGACGGCCGGCTTCAGCGATGATCTCCGCCTCCTGTTCATGGTGCTTGGCGTTGAGGACATTAAACTTTTTAACTCCCCTCTTTTTCAGAGCGTTGGCAATAATCTCCGATTTCTCAATGGAAACCGTGCCGACCAAAACCGGCTGTCCGGTTTTATGCGCTTCGATTACCTTGTCCACGATGGATTTATACTTGCCCTTTTCCGTGCTGTACACCGCGTCCTGCAGGTCTTCTCTGACAATCGGCAGATTTGTCGGCACTACCACAACATCCATGTTATAGATATCACGGAACTCGTCTTCCTCGGTTTTGGCAGTACCGGTCATCCCCGCCAGCTTCTGGTACATACGGAAGTAGTTCTGCAGAGTAATCGTCGCCAGGGTTCTTGATTCGGAACGAACCAGCACCCCTTCTTTCGCCTCGATAGCCTGATGCAGTCCGTCGCTGTAACGCCTTCCGAACATGAGACGACCGGTAAATTCGTCAACGATGATGATTTCCCCGTCCTTGATAATATAGTCTACGTCTCGTTTCATCAGGTTCCTGGCTTTCAGAGCCTGCAGCACATGATGATTGATTTCCATATTTTCCGGATCTGAAAAGTTCTCTACGTTAAAGTACGCTTCGCACTTGCTGACACCTTCTTCGGTCAGAGAAACCTGCTTTTCCTTTTCTTCGATGGTAAAATCCGTATCCACATGCAGATCCCTCACAAAGCGATCCGCCGTTTTATACATATCCGTGGATTTTCCGCCTTCCCCGGAAATAATCAGAGGCGTTCTCGCTTCGTCGATCAGGATAGAGTCCACCTCGTCAACGATGGCGAAATTAAGTTCCCTCTGCATCATGTCTTCTTTATAAAGCACCATGTTGTCCCGCAGATAGTCAAAACCGTATTCGTTATTTGTACCGTAAGTAATATCCGCGTTATAGGCGGCTTTTCTTTCTTCTTCACTGATACCGTGGATCACGCAGCCTACCGACAGACCCAGGAAGTTATAGAGTTTTCCCATCCACTCCATATCTCGCTTTGCCAGATAATCGTTAACCGTAACGACATGGACGCCCTTGCCTTCCAGCGCGTTCAGATAGACCGGAAGCGTCGCCACCAGCGTCTTACCTTCACCGGTCTTCATCTCCGCGATACGCCCCTGGTGAAGCACGATACCGCCGATGATCTGCACACGGAATGGCTTCATTCCAAGACTTCTTACCGACGCTTCCCGGCATACGGCAAACGCTTCCGGCAGAATATCATCCAGTGTCTCGCCATTTTTCAGGCGTTCTTTGAACTCAGCCGTCTTATCCCGCAGCTGCTGATCGGACATCTCCTGCATCTGCTGATCGTAAGCCTCGACCTTATCCGCAATTTTAGCAACCTTTTTCACCTCTCTCGCGTTCAGGTCGCCAAAAATTTTTTCCATGAAACTCATTTTCTGATTCCCCTTTCCTTTCTTTCTCAGATGCCCTCTTATCGCTTATGAGAGCTATGTTCAAGGGCCTTGCGGCCTCTTATCACTCTGATGTTTTTGATATAACAATTTCAATACTTTAGTATATCCTATTTTTTTACGGATGAAAAGGGGAAAGTTGGGGATTTTACAGGGATTTTACATGACTGGAGGATAAAACAGGCATCCGATTTTCTTCGTTTGTGAGATCTGCGGAGAAATTCAGAAAACAGCTGTTAAAATCCCTTAAATTCAATAATTCTGGTAGGTCTCCCGCTTTTCCCCTCGACTCGTTCATCGATCACATGGCATGCTCCCGCCCCTTCCATTTTAGCAATCAGACGATCCATATTACGTTTGCTCATCTCACAGACCGCCGCAAGTTTTTTGGACGTGATGTCCCGGTTCTTCAAGTATTTCACACCTCTATAGATTTTCCATAATGTCTGAATACTGATTCCGGTTTCTTTGCTCAGTGCTCCCATATAGTCCCTCCCGGCAGTACCTTCACTTTCTGTCTGGTTTTTTTCCAGCGCGATCGGCCCCCGCATTCTTTTTTCTCCATAGACGGCAAACGCGGTATTTGTGCCGAACCTGAAAGCCTCTGTTTTGCCCTGGTATGCGTGATTCCTTGCTTTAAGAACGGTATCCCCATATCCGATTCCAATGCTGATATTCTTTATCATAACGTCCCTCATCAGATCAAACAAGTAGAGCCGGTATAAGTCATCAGACTCTTTATGCAATACCTTCTGCGTAGTAAACAGTAGAAATTCATTCCCCGAAACCTCTATGATCGTTGCCTCAATTCTGGACGCGAACAAATATAAAACTTCCACTACATGGTTGCGATTACAGATTCTCGCGTATTCCTCCCCTCCATCCGCCGCATAGCTTGCGGGCATATCAATCTGAACATCTACAACAACAATCAGTTTGTCCTTCTGCTGCCCCAACATATACTGCTGCTCGATCTGATGGTAGGTTACAAGAATTCCATTTTTAGGCGCCGTAGTTCTGACACAGGGGATCCTCCGACTTTTCAGGAACTCATAGATTTCTGTAAACCCGGTGATACAGCAGGAGACGTTCCGGTAATTATAATTCGAAAGATGAAATTCTTTCAAATAGTCATGATAACTTTCATCCGTCAATCTTTGTTCCGCGACGTAAATGTGCAACTCACCCTTTTCAATTCCAATATCTTCATAAGCGGATAGAATCATTCGTTCCTCGTAGGTGTCAAAACTGATCCTGCGCAGGTCTTTTTTCTCCAGAACGTCTGCCTCCAGCATTGCCCGAAAAAGAGTATTCACTTCCCGATCTAAAAAGGCCCATGGCACTTTTCTCACGATCTGCGCTTCTGTTAGTTTAAAGGGCGTTTTCCCCACAAACATGATCCCATCTGTCTTTTCCTGGTATTTTGCCGCTAAAGCGGGCGCCTCCTGATAGCTGTTGTAATAAACGGTAACAATCTCGACCCCCCGATCCGCTTCTCTTATCACTTTTTTGCATCGATCCACGACTTCTTTCGGACCGATAATTGCGATCATCATAAAACCCATGCCTCCTTTCTCTCTATATTTTATAACCTTTTATTTTATCACGCTTGATTCTGAAAAAAAGAGCGCCGATTCAGCGCTCTTTCAAAAGGTACGGGAGCATATTTTTCAGAACAATTTCATAGGCATCAGGCCACATGTGAATTCCATCGACACAGTATTCCGGTTTTAATTGCCCATGTTCATCCGTAAGTCCCCGGTTCACATCAAGGAAACATGCCCCTTTTTTTCGGCAAGCAGGCGCAAAGCCTCGTTCATTTCCCTGATCCGTTCTTTTGTCCTGTTTTGTACGGATTCCCGGTACACGCCGTACTGCCGAAAAGTATGCGTTGTATTTGCCGGATAATATGCCAGAACATAGATCTGCGCCTCCGGAATGCGTGTCAGAATCTCTTCAAGCAGATGCCCGTATTTTCGTAAAAGTCCATGCGTGTCTATCCCTTCCCCGATATCATTGCTTCCGATATTCAGGAACAATTTTCTCGGTTTCAGATCAAAGATACAGACATCTCTATGCTCCCAGAGGTCATCTATTACAAATCCCCCAATTCCCCGGTTATAAACTGTCAGGTTTAAATTCTGCGATTGTATCAGTTCCAAAATCGGAAACTGCTCACAGAGCGAAGAACCGGAAAATACAATCTGTCCCTTTTTCGCGATCTGATTCAGCTGGCGATAGCGTTTCAGTTTGCGCAGCATGACCTTTCTGCTCTTTTCTTTTAAACCATTTTTTGTATTTTGATCTATCTGATTCATCGTTCGTTCTGCTCCCCGACAGTAGTTTTCCCTGCTTTCAGCAGACTCTATAAATGTAACAAGGTCAGCGCAAACAGCTGGCTGCGATCGGTAAGACTCTCAATAAACAGATATTCCTTTTCGCTGTGATTCATTCCGCCTCTTCCGCCTAACGCGCAAATCGTAGGGACGCCTTTATAAGTGGTCCAGCAGGAGTCCGTCCCTGATCCTACGGTAATCGGCTGTATTGTTCTTCCCAGCTTTGCCGCCTGTTCCTGCATAAGTTTGAACAGAGCGTCCGCGCCCGGGCACTCAACCATTGGAAGGAACGTCCGTTTATCATCAATGGACAGGGAAGTCTTTGTCCCCGGCACATACACTTCATCTGCGATTTCCTGCAGCTTTTCTACGATATAAGGCGCGTCCTCCACTTTGTCAAAACGAAAATCCGCTTCCACTTCCGCATGTCCGGCAATACCGTTCGCCACAAGTCCGCCCCGGATTATGCCTGCATTAAAATTGATTCCTCGTTCTTTATCATCCAGTTCGTAACATTTCAAGATTTTATAGGCAAGCTCTTTGATTGCACTGGCTCCTTTTTCCGGGTCTTTGCCCGCATGAGCGGATTTTCCTTCCACTTTGAACACCGGGTACATTACGCCTCTTCTGGAAACAACCAGATCACCGTTATCGACACCGGTTTCAAAGTTAAAGCAGACATCCATATTTTCCGCGGTCTGAATCAGACGTTCTTTAAAATCAGTTTCCGGATGGCCTGCTTCCTCATCTCCGGCGAGAAGGACTGTAATATTGTGTTCGTTCCAGCCTTCCTCATACAAAACCTGCAAAGCGTTCAACGCAATGGTAATCCCGCTCTTCATATCCGCGACACCCGGTCCGTAAGCCTTTTCTCCTTCTATGCGGAACGGGCGCTGTGCCGCGGTACCTTTATCAAAGACCGTGTCCATATGACCGATAATCAGCACATTTTTCGCGTTCGCGTTCTGCGATTTTTTTACTGCGCGGATATGCGTCGGCAGTTCTCCCCCGTTCAGATACTCTACCTCAAGTCCGATTCGCTGCATTTTTTCTCCAATCAGATGTGCTACTCTGGCGACACCTTCCGGATCATTCAGCTTACTGTCGATGTTTACCAATTTCTCTAAAAAGGCTTCCATCGCTTTCTGATTTTGTGCGCACTTTTCTATAATTTTTGATTCCTGCATGATTATGCTTCTCCTTTCTTCCGATCAATCACATAAAAAATTCTGTTTACAGCAACTCCACTCAATACGATCAAAATAGTCATCAGCCATGACGGCGCATTCAGCACGATGCCTAAAAGCATCAGGAGAATTCCCGCGCCGATTCCCGCGAGGCCTGTCCGGATATCTTTTCTCGCAATCTCCACATATACAGCCGCGAACAGCGCCGGAAGAATATAGTTGAACGCATCGAGAACACTCTGCGGCAGTAGCGGCAGAACCCTCGATCCGATAAAGGTAAAGAGGGTTACAAAGCCAACGGAAACAAGCACAGAGCTTGAAGTTCCGATAGTAGCCATAACATCTCCCTCGTGAGTTCCCTGTTCCACCTTCGCCACTTTCTGCGCCATCGTCGCCGCCGGCAGACGGATATCCCCCACAGACCCCGCAAGCCACCCGATGTAAGAACCGCTGGCTCCCAGAACTCCAAAGTAAGCGATCGGCTGTACGACCCACGAAATTCCGTAAGACGCCGCCGCGATCCCCCATACACGCAGAATTCCATCAATTCCAGGGGTAATTCCATATGCGACATAGACATAAATGGCAGGAATAAAGTTTGCGATAATGGCAAAGATAACGGTACCAATACCGAGTTTAATCAGTTTTTTATTAAAGGCAGCTTCTGCTAATAATGTATTACTCATAAGTTCCTCCTCTCTTTTTTATCCGAAGATAGCTTGTGTCACAAACATTCCTGCCAGCATCGCAATTCCAAGAGCCAGTTCCTGCAGTCTCTGGAATTTAGCAAGTCCTTTTGTTATAAGCAGCATAGTCACAGCAGCGACTAAAGCCGCTACAATCGGTGCCCACGCGCCCTCCGCAGCGCTTGGCACCACCTGATTGGAAAGAAGATAAGCGAACAGACCGATAATCGTTCCTCCCATTAAGAGCTTGATCCATTTCGGATTGTATTTCGTATATAGCTTATCTACGATTCCGCTCATTTTGTGGGTTGTGATTAGTACTACCAGCAGCCACCCCAAGTTATTTAAGGCCATTCCCCACAGAGAGTAGGCAAACGCTTCCGCTCCAAACGAGCTTGTCCCCGGTGTCGCTCCTACTGCTTCTGATGCCAGAGATACAATCGCCAGCTCTGTTCTGCCCGCGCCTACATCGCACAGCCTCATCCATGTGGTAGGAGCTCCAACTACCGCAATCATGGATAACAGTACAATAATTGGCGAAAAGGACGGCCCGATTGCAGTAATCAGAGAAGAGCGCATTCCCGCTATGTACTGATTCCGATTCAGTCCGATTTCTTTTGCCTCTTTCAGTGCTGTCCGCAGAAAGATAATCGCCTGGCCCACTACCGCGACCACCATAAATGCTGACGCAATCCACAGTCCCGGACTGTTGATAATTTCTTGTAATTCCATTTTCGATCCTCCTTATTAATAATTTCACGTTTATAATAACTCGAATTTTCTGACTATAATACGTCTTTAATTTGTCTTTAACCCTTTCGCTCCAGAGATATACCCGAGCCGTCTTTTATAAACTGCCCTATCCTTGAATTTAAGCAAATTATCTGGAAAGATTGAAAAGGCTGCCGCTTCCAGGTAGAATCAAAAAAACATCTGAAATGGCGCCGCAGCGCAGAATTGGAGGGATTTTTATGGCCAGATATTTGAAAATATACCTCGAACAGAAAAAGAAAATGAAACGTGAGACGAAAACACAGCAGGTTTTCATGCCGTTGACGAGATTGAATATCGGTGTCCGGACTGCATTGCCAGCGGCCGGGCAGCCAGAGAACTGCGTAAGATGGGTGTGATGGACGAACAAAAAGAAATGATTCAGAACTCTGACAGCAACGGATCGACGCAATGTTATCTGTTCCGATGCCTCCACTGCGGAAAGCATCTTCTCTGGATCGATTTTGATTAAAGAAATAGAAACGCCTGCCGTTCCAGACTGTCTGTATCTGGTCCGGCAGGCGCTGTTCCCTGCAAGCTACAGTTCCTTTATTTTCGTATCCAGCGTGATATCCAGTTCCGCCGCGTATTTAAAGTAGCAGTCCACCTGTTCGAAAGTCAGCATATCCGAAGATATGAGACCGGTCTGATCAAATTTATCGTTAATAAACAATTTGGTAAACAGGTAGCCCCCCTGCCCGGTCAGATACATTTCCGCGGAAATCCCGGATTTTTCATACGATTCCACCAGTCCCGGCGCAAAGACATGGGTTTCTACCAGAACATCTTTTCCGTCTTTTTTCCCATAGGCTTCAATGACCATACATCCGGAATCCGAAATCAGACCTTCATCGATAATTTCTTTGATCTCCTCTTTAAATTTCGGAGCCGGAGGAACGTGCGCCAGCACCACATCAAACGGAGCGAGTTCCATGCCGTTTACGGTTTCTTTTTTGTGGGAAAGCAGTCCCGCCCGATAAAGGGGTTTCGCAAAATCGATTCCCGGACCCGCATATTTAAAGTAGACATTTTTCGCGCCTTTGAAAAATTTTTCCGCGTTAAAGCTGTAGTGAATCGGTTCGTCATGGCAATGTTCCACAAAGGTGATTTCCCGATCCATGTAATCGTATCTGCGCTTAATGGGAAGTTCAAAGGCAGGCGTCCGTATCAGCTTTCCATCCACGAAGGCATAAGCTTTTTCGCTCATATCATGCAGCGCGGTCACCGGCGACCACCAGAACGGCAGGAACCGCTTTGCTTCCACACCTTCCCATACGATATTGTAAATGGTATCGCAAGTATCCAGATAGCGCATCGCGTCTCTTGTAGCCGCGCAGATCAGCCCCGGAGCCGACCCGGTTCCTACAATGGCCGTCCTTCCGATTTCCCTGAATTTCGGCCCGTACACGTCATACTGGATCCGGATGCTTTCTACCCAGTCCTCATGGAGCGAGGTGGTTGCCGCATAGTCCTGATAGTTGGTCTTTACTTCCAGAGCGGCATCCAGAACATTTTTCGTGCATTCAAGAGGCAGCGCGTTCAGAATCAGATCCACCCCCCGGGCGGCAGAAACGATGCTTTCTTTGCTGTGCGCGTCTACCTGCAGTCCCTTTGCTTTTTTCAGATCCTTTACCAGATTATCTACCGCGGTCTTATCACAGTCCGCACAGACAATCTCTGCCACTCCCGGATCTTCGTCCAGCCGTTTCGCTGCCGCTGACCCCTGCGCGCCAACTCCCAATACTAATATTTTCTTTAAATCCATATTTTTCCCACCTTTCTGATAACTTTCCCGTTTGGTTCCTATTATAACAGAAAAAGCCTCTCCCGTAACCTCTGTTTCTTACCGCTCCCTAAATAAAAAAAGCAGCAGGGAACCGGCTCTCTACACACGTCTCCCTGCCGAATAAAAAAAACATGTGCCGGGCGCGCGGGACGTTTGCCCAGTCCCGGCACAGTGGTTATCACAGATATCCTTATTTCGCTTTTGCTGTTTCGGAGAAAGCAAAAGCGGCTCCGTTTTATTTTATATTGATAAAGCGCTCTTTCTCTAAATCCAAAACCGCTGTTCCGCTCTCTCCCCGCAAAGCAATATATACGGTTTTGCTGTCTTCGGAAGCGGTAATCGACTCCGGTTCCAGAGCATCCGCCTGCCTCTCCTGCCGTTCAAATGGAATAATTTTCGCTTCTGACGGAATCCCGTTGCTGATATTGACAATCGTCACGGAGCCCTGAGAACTTTCTCCGCTTTTAGCGGAATCCGTTTTCTGCGGCCCCTTATCCGCCGTTATGACATAATTCCCATCCGGAGTAAAGGTAATCATATCCGGCTGCACGCCGCATTCCAGCATTCCCTTAAACGTACCGTCAGATCCGATAAACACAATGGTTCCGCCTGCTTCATAGTCCTCCGCCTGTACGGCTAAGACTGCCAGATCCTGCTTTTTATTAATCGCCACATCGGCAACCGCTCCGCAGGAAAAGCCGTTTGCTTGCGCGATCGCCTGCATCGGCAGCCGGATTTCTTTTTCAGACGCTGCCTTGTCTTCGGATTTCCCGGCTTTCATACTGATAAGATCCACGGACTGTTCCTCATGGCTAATGCGGCAGATCTTGCCGTATCCTTCACGATTCTGCGCTTCCGCTTCCCAGGTTGCTCCATAAACCGTCTGAATCCATAGAGCTGCTCCCAATACCATAACCGCCGTCACCAGCAAAACCAGCCTGCTTTTCTGTAAAATTCCCATCGGTTCCTTCCTCCTTTATTTAAAGAAAGTATAACAATGGAATGTTAAATCTGTTCGCAGGCAGATGTTAAATGTTTGTAAAAGAAAAACCGCCGACGCGCGGAGCGCTAGCGGATATATTTTCGGATCAGACGGCTTGCCTTTGTCTGAGATATCTGCAGCCGCTCTGCCAGCTTGTAAGAACTTTTGTATTTCGGGTAAAGACCGCGGATCAGGCGTGCCTGGACATGGTCCAGGAATTCCTCCAGAGAAGGAAACTCGGAAAACGCTTCCTCTGTCTGTTCTTCCGAAGCTCCGCCGTCTCGCTCCGTTTCTCGCCCGGGCCGCGCTTCCCTACGTTTTTCTCCTGTCTGCTGCATATTGGCGGGAAGCATGGAAGGCATAATATAGCCGTCCTCCGCATTCAAAATCAAATATTCCACCAGGTGTTCCAGTTCCCGTATATTGCCCGGCCAGGAGTATTCCAGCAAAACCTCAACCGCGTTTTGCGAAAAAGCTACATCGGTATGATGTTTATGGTTAAACACATGGGTAAAATGAAGAATCAGTTTGCGGATGTCTTCTTTCCGGCCGCACAGAGGCGGAATGTTAATGGTAACCACTGCCAGCCGGTAGTAGAGATCTTCTCGAAACTTCCCCTCCTTGACCTGCATCAGCAGATCTTTATTGGTGGCGGCGATAATACGGGTATCCACCTGTTTGGGATGGGTTCCTCCCACAGGAAGGTAGGTCTTTTCCTGAACCAACTGCAAGAACTTGACCTGCAGGCTCAGGGGAATCTCTCCGATTTCATCCAGAAACAGTGTTCCCCCGTCAGCAAGCTCCACAAGCCCTTGCTTGCCCCTGTCACTGGCTCCGCTGAAAGCGCCCTTCATATAGCCGAACAGCTCGGATTCCAGAAGATTCTCCGGAATGGTAGAACAGTTAATCGTAATAAACGGTCCGTTTTTCCGGACACTGTTCTGGTGAATTCGCTTGGCAAGCTGGGATTTTCCGGTTCCCGACGCTCCGAGGATGAGAATATTAATATTTTTCGGAGCCATATTATCAGCCAGATTATAGACCTGACTCATGGCAGGGCTTTTGAATTCTGCGATCAGTGTTTCTTCCGCCTTCTGCTGAAGCTCTGCTGTCTGATTTAAAACCGGAGCTCTTTCAAGCGGAAGATTGGACTGAAAAGCAAGCTCTTCTACCGAGTAAGACTGTTCCACGACATATCGGATCGCCTTTCGTTTGTCCAGAACCGGCTGCGTTTTGTTAATCAGCCGTTTTCCGGACTTGCATACCTGCTCATAGGTAACCGGCTTTTTTGCGGAAACCGCCAGCTTCCAGAAAGACTGATCCACAAAGCCGCCTTCCAGCAGAAAAGAAATGGGGCTTCCCAGAAGTTTGGCTCTCGGAAGTTGATAATTCTGCGCGGCTTTCTCATTGCAGAACACGATGTTCCCCTCCGGATCCGTAACCAGAACGCCATCTGAAAGGATATTGAAAATCTCGTTTAGCTGTTCTTCCCTGAACTGATTTATCATAACGACTTCTCCTTGAAGGTATTATAGATCATTTCAGCTGTTTCGTCATCTTTTTTGTGACGGGACCTGCCGGGTTATGATATAGTTATATGCAGAATACACGCTGCAGAAAGGAGTGCCGCGCAGAAAGCGGCGGAAAGCTATGCTTGAACCAAATCTCATTTCACAAATCGAACAGAGCGTATCGGATCATTTAAAAAAGATGGAAGCGATCAGCGACTTTATTTTTAAGAATCCGGAGTTGGGTGGAGAGGAATATATTGCCTGCGGTTATCTGATGAATACCGCCGAGGCTCTGGGCTTTTCCGTTACTCCCCACTACTGCGGACTGGATACTGCCTTTCTGGCTGAAATGAAAAACGGCCCCGGACCGGTGCTTGCCATCATTGTAGAATACGACGCCCTCCCCGGATTCGGTCCCGGAGGAAGCCCCGCGCATGCCTGCGGACACAACTGGATCTCCGCGGTAGGCATGGGTACGGCAATGGTTCTCTGCGACTTAAAGGACGAATTCAGCGGCACACTGCGGATTCTGGGGACGCCTGCCATGGAAAACCTGGGCTGTAAGGCGGAAATGATCAAAGAGCATGCTTTTGACGATGTGGACGTTGTAATCCAGTCCCACCTGGAACATTATACAACGGTAGCCTGCAAATTCCTGGCGCTGGACGCGATGGAATTTCGCTTTACCGGTCACGCCACCCATGCTGCCTCCATGCCCGAAGAAGGAATCAGTGCCCTCGATGCCGCTCAGTTCACCTTTATGGGAATCAACGCGCAGAGACAGTATCTCCGCAATGATGTGAAAATCCACGGAATTATCTCGGAAGGCGGGGAAGCGCCCAGCGTTATCCCGGATACCGCGGCCTGCCGCTACTATGTGCGCGCCAACGACCGGAAATATCTGGAGAAAATCAAGCCGCGGCTCATTCGCTGCGCCGAGGGCGCCGCGCTGATGGCCGGCGCGAAAATGCAGCTATCCTATTTTGAAAATCCTTACGATAATATTCTCAACAATCCCCTTTTACAGGAACTCGCTCTGCGCTATATGGCGGAAGAAGGAATCTTTCCCTCCGAAGAATACGATCGGACCGCGGATTATACGTCTTCTGACATCGGGAATGTCAGCCATGTATGCCCAACCCTTTATATGGAGTTCGATGTGGAAGCGGACGGAGAATTTCGGGTTCATGATAAAAAAGCGCTGAACTATGTCAATTCTCCTTTCTCTTCCAGAAAGTTAAAGCAGATCTCAAAAATTATGGCAGAAGTTCTTCTTGAAATCTACCGTGATAACGAACTTTTAAAAGCCATCAAAAAGGAGCAGCAGCGAATCATACGGGAAAATCTTATAAAATAGCTCGCCATCGTTCCAAGTCTACTTTAACTTAATCATTTTAGACTTAAGTCAATTAAAACTCCCAAATTCAAGTTTATTCAGACTTGTTTTCGCGGGAGTTTTTTTATACACTTTTTTCTTTTCTGCGCATAACCTTTGTATTTCCAATACAATCCCACCTCTTTTTTCTTTTTTCGATAATCAATGTTTCTTGTTGGCATGTGGATTGCTGTATTAAAAAGCCGAGAACGCGATACACAAAGGAGGTATTTATGAATACAGACGAAAAGAAAAAGCTGGCCTGTGATTTGGAGCAGGAAATGGGCAAAAGCTTTGAAGAAATCAGTGACTTTATCTTTAACCATCCCGAACTGGGAGGCGAGGAATATGAAAGTTCCGCGTTTCTGGCAGAGTTTATGCGCAAAGAAGGCTTTGAAGTGCAGCAGCCTTACGGCCGCGAAAAAACGGCGTTCCGCGCGGAAAAGAAACATGGCGACGGACCTGTCATCGCAATGCTCGCGGAATACGACGCGCTTCCCGGCTATGGTCCTGAGGGAAATCAGCCGGCTCACGCCTGCGGCCACAACTGGATTTCCGCGGTCTGCGCCGGCACCGCGGCCGTTCTCGGGCGTATGATCGAACATCTGAACGGCACCATTCTGCTCATCGGAACTCCCGCGGAGGAAAATTACGGCGGAAAAGTCAATATGCTGGAAGACGGTTGTTTTAAGGACGTGGACATCGCGCTGCAGGCCCATCTGGAAGAGAATACGGATATCATGGTACCTGCGCTGGCTATGGATTCTCTGCGCTTTACCTTTACCGGAAAAGCGGCCCACGCGGCTCAGTTTCCTTACGAAGGGATCAACGCGCTGGACGCGGTACAGCTGACCTTCGCGGGAATCAACGCGCTGCGGCAGCAGGTAAAATCCGATATCCGGATTCACGGCATTGTAACAGACGGAGGCCAGGCAGTCAACACGATTCCGGAACGCGCGGAATGTGAATTTTATGTCAGAGGGCGCAAAAGAAGTTATGTAAATAAGGTAACACAGAGAGTGATTAACTGCGCGAAGGGGGCGGAACTGATGACCGGAGCTTCCCTGGAAATCTCCCACCCGGACGCTTCTCTGGATGACATTGTGACCATTCCGGTTTTGGGGGAACTGGCGGAAAAAAACATGCTGGAAAACGGCTTTACCCATGCATACCGGACAAAGGAACCATCTCCGGGCTCAACGGATATCGGAAACGTCAGCAACGCGCTGCCGACCCTCTATGCGGAAATTGCCCTCGATGACAATCTTCACTTTAAAGTTCACGATGAGGAAGCTCTGAAATACGCTAACGCTCCCGCCGCGTATAAGCGAATGCATCAGATGATCAAAAGCTTCGCCGGCATGGCAATCGATCTGTACGATCATCCGGAGCTGGTGGAACGGGCGAAAGCGGAATTCAAAGAGCAGCTTCAATCAGCAGATTAAACATTACAGAAAGAGGAATTACTATGAAAAAGTTCAAACTAAGAATACCACATACGTATACCATTATCTTTTGTATCATTCTCTTTATGACCATTTTAACCTGGCTGGTACCCAGCGGTCAGTTTGATACAACCGAAACCGCGGACGGAAGAACCGTCGTTGTCTCGGGCACTTATCACGAAGTAGAATCCAACCCGCAGGGACTGGATGACCTGTTCACTTCTCCAATCAAAGGAATCATCGACGCTGCTGAAACCATTGGTTTTGTTTTAATTGTCGGAGGAGCGTTCGGAGTTATCAACAGTACCGGAGCCATTGAGGCCGGAATTGGACGGGCAGTCAAGCTGCTGGGGCGACGAGAGATGATTATCATACCTCTATGTATGATTCTCTTCGGCCTTGGAGGCACGACCTTCGGCATGTGCGAGGAAACCCTGCCGTTTTATATGATCTTCATTCCCCTTATGATGGCCTTCGGGTATGACTCGCTGACCGGTCTTTCGATCGTCTATATCGGTGCGGCCGCGGGAACCCTGGCTTCAACCGTCAATCCGTTTTCAGTCGGTCTTGCCCAGTCTCTGGCCGAGCTTCCGGTTGGCTCCGGTATCGTTTACCGCGGCGTGTTATGGGTAATCATCATGGCGATTGCCATTGTGTTTGTCATGCTCTATGCGCGCAAAGTCAAGAAAGACCCGGCTAAGTCTATGGTCTATGAATTTGACCAGGTGAACAGAGACAGCCTGCAGATTGATACCAGCAAAATCAAAGATTTCACAAAGAAAGACGGCGCGGTGCTGATTGTATTCGGCCTTGGAATGGGGATTATGGTCTGGGGCGTTCTGGCCCGCGGCTGGTATACCCAGGAAATCTCTATGATCTTTATGATGATTGCGGTTTTCGGGGGGCTTGCAGGCAGGCTACATCAGGACGAAATCGCGGACGCCTTTATCGGCGGCGCCAAAGATTTGATTTACGCGGCTCTGGCAATCGGGCTGGCGAGAGCGATTATCCTGGTTGCGCAGGACGGAAAAATCATCGACACCATTCTGAACGGAGCTGCCGCTATGCTGGGCGGTCTTCCAAAAACCATCTTCATCAATCTGATGATGCTGATTCAGAACATTATCTGCTTCTTTGTTCCGTCCTCTTCCGGACATGCGGCGCTGACCATTCCGATTATGGCGCCTCTGTCCGACCTGGTTGGTGTTTCCAGACAGAACATCATCACTGCCTTCCAGTTCGGAACCGGTATCACCAGTTTCATTACGCCCACAAACGGCGTGCTGATGGCCTGCCTGTCTATGGCAAAGCTGCCGTGGACCAGATTCGTGAAGTTCGTGCTGCCGCTGATCATCGTACTCTGGGTAATCGGCCTCATCGCCCTCACACTGGGGCTTCAGATCTTCCCGGCATAAAGCTGGCTGGCATCAAAGCCCAGAAGGAAATTATACTCATAAAAAAGTCTGCCGTACCTGACGCGAAGTCGGTACGGCAGACTTTTTGGCTTAAGGCATATTGACGCTTACGTTCTTTTTCACCATACAGCCCCGTAGCGCGTCCATGCCGGATCCCAGAGAAATCAGACGAAAAATTTCTTCTTTTTTGTCTTTCCTTCCCCACGATCCTGCCAGGATTCGCACATTCGTATCTGCGAAAGCCGCCGGATACATGGGCGTGCTGGATCCGATCATCACGATCCGGCAGTCTTTGCGACACCACCCAATCAGAGAATCTGCTGTTCCGTTGATCGTAGTAGTCCCACTTAAAAATACAATGTCACATTCCGGAAGCAGTTCGGGCTGCTTTTCTGCGGGGCAGATCCCCTCCTGTCCTTCTCTTCCTTTGTCGAAAATGAGGAATTTACAGCCCCAGGGTTTCAGCATGTGAATCGCCGGAGCAATCATCCCCACCATGCCGACGGTTTCCCCGCCTTTTAACCGCAGGCCAAAGGGCTCATCTTTTCCACCGCAGTCCGTAAGCTCTTGCTGCTGGGCAGCCGCGTTAAGCACCGCGTTTCCAATCGCCCGCTGCAGATCTTCTCTGCCTTCTGCCGCCCATAGTCCCGCTTCCTCCGCGCTCATGCCGACTGCCTCTCTGGCATAGGGAAAGACCGAGCAGCCTCCGGGCAGGCTTTCCCGCAGCACATAGGAGACTCCGATACTTCCGTCATCAAGCTGCACGGCGATCAGCGATACGCCCACGACCAGATCTACGATTCTGCGGCCTTTCAGATAAGGCGCCGCGCAAGTCTGAACACGATCTATAAGCATGTAAAACCCTCCTTTTTATACCTGACCAAAATCCTGTCTGCGCAAGAGGCAAACCGTCTCGACCGCCCCGGTCCAGGGGAACATGTCCACAGGTGTGGCCTCCATAAACGTATATCCCAGCTCCCCCAGCACGCGCACATCCCTCGCCAGAGTCGCCGGGTCACAGGAAACATAAACGATCCTTTCAGGCGCGACTTTTCCCACCGCCTCCAAAAGTTCCGGCCTGCACCCCGCCCGCGGCGGATCTAACAGGACTACGTCCGCGCTGCGCACAATCCGGGCGAGATCATTCTCCGTATCCTCAGCGGCAAGCAGACGAGGAAGCTCTTCCTCCGCCTTTCCGCAGATATACCTCGCGTTTACAATCCCGTTGATGACGGCATTGCGGTTCGCATCCAGAACGGCCTGCCGAACCGACTCAATTCCCACCACCTGCCGGGCGTCCGCCGCGCAGGAAAGGCCGATAGTGCCGATTCCGCAATAGAGATCCAGCACATGCTCCTCCCCGGTCAGAGCCGCGTAATCCCTGACTTTGGCATACAGCTTTTCCGTCTGCGCGGGGTTTACCTGGAAAAAGGACATGGCGGAAATCTCAAAAGAAAGTCCCCCAATGACCTCGGTGATGGTTGGCTTTCCGGCAAGATGGACACAAGTCTCTCCCAGAATCTCCGAGGTTTTCTTTTTATTAATATTCAGAACCACGCTTTCCAGGGAAAATCCCGCCTCGTAAATAGCGTCGTCCAGCATTTGAATCAGCTTGGCAGCGTTGGGAATTCCCTTGCCGTTGATGACAAGAACAGCCATTACCTCGCCGGTTCCGAAAGCCGTCTTTACAATCAGATGGCGCATCAGCCCCCGCTCCCAGCGCTCGTCCCAGGCAGTAATATGATCCTCCTTCATAAACTGCCGCAAAGCTTCCGCTGCCGCCATAGCCGCCGGAGACTGCAGCATACAGCTTTTACAGTCCACGACCTCGTGGCTTTTGGAACGGAAAAATCCGACCGCCGGATCGCTTACGGCTTCTACAATTCCGCCTTTCCTGGTGATAACGCCGCCGGTACTTACAGGAAACTGCGCTTTATTCCGGTAATAAAAAGGTTCCTCCTCCATACCCAGAATAGGATTCACAATCGGAGCTTCCAGATTGCCCAGACGAGAGAGCTTGTCCCTCACCTGCTTTGCCTTCAGAGAAAGCTGACCCGAGTAATCCAGCCGCGCCAGAGCGCAGCCTCCGCAGCCTTTCTGAAATCCATCTTCACACAATGGTTCGATCCGATGGGAGGAAGGCTCCTCCACGTCTTCCAGTTTCGCGAACGCATAGTGTTTCTTCACCCTTGTCAGCCGCACCCGCGCCACATCACCGACCACTGCTCCCGGCACGAAAACAGCCATACCGTCTGCCCGTCCGATCCCCTGTCCCTGATCGCTCATATCCACAATTTCCACTGTACATCTCTGTCCCTTTTCAAACATCCGAATTTCTTTCTCCTTTTTCCTTCCTGCCGTCTATCCGGACGGCGCCGTTTACTTTATGACTTCCAGCAGCTGCGCGGGCGACTCGATTATGTAGTTCGCCCCTTTTTCCTCAAGCAGCTCCCTATCCCGGAATCCCCAGGTCACGCCTACGGAAACAAGCCCTGCGTTTTTCGCGGTCTCCATATCCACTTCGGAATCTCCTACATATACCGCCTGCTCCTTCGCGGCGCCCAGTTCCTCCAGAATCGAATAAATTCCGTCCGGCGCGGGTTTTCTCGGCACACCGGCCCGTTCCCCCCTGGCGGCGTCAAAGAGTCCCGGGAAATAATCTTTACAGAGCTGTACAACTGCCTCATCATATTTGTTGGAAATAACAGCCGTCTTTTTCCCCGACGCTCTCAAATCCTCCAGAAGTTTTAAAATTCCTTCATACGGCTTTGTTTTGTCCTGCCAGTGCTTCGCGTAATGCGCCTTGAAAGCTTCCAGGCAAACTTCCATATCCTTCTCAGAGGTTCCCTCCGGCACAGCTTTTCTGAGAAGAACTCCCACGCCGTTTCCGACAAACTGTCGGATTTCCGACAAGCTGCGCGGCGGATAACCTTTTACCGAAAGGCCTTCATTTACCGCGTCTCTCAGATCCTCCAGAGTATCCAGAAGTGTTCCATCCATATCAAAAATAACAGTGTCAATCAATCGCTCTTCCTCCAATCCTTCTTATCTCCGCCTGTTATTTTACCACTCCGCCTCTTTGGCGACAATATGAAACTTTTCTTTGAACTCCCGAACAAAAAACTGCCGCGCAATCTCTCGCGCGACAGTTTTTTTCACGGCCCTTTTCTGTTTTCTTTTTTTCTCTATCCGGTTACATAGGTCAGCACATTCTGAAAGGCCGCAGTCCCATATGTTTCTGTAAAAAATTTTCTTTTTTGTTCCAGCAGCCGCAAAGCAGCTTCTTTCTTTTGCAGCCGCAGATCGGAAATGTACGTGCAGCCGATGTTGTAAACCAATTCGTATAACAACGCGTCTGTCTGATTCTGCCGCACATCGTACACTCCCTTTCCTCTGTTCCACAAATTTCGGATTCTAGCCCCGAAGGTTATTTCTGCCTTCTGCGCAGACCGTTCATCGCAATCACCGCCATTGCCAGAAGTGCCGCTGTCATTACTATCAGCATTGGCAGAATCGGACGGTTATCACCCGTCTGAGCGGACGCGTCTTTTTCCGCCTCATATACGTTTGTAAACACCGGAGTCTTTTTGCCGTAATCAACCGAAGCGGTCAGATAGCCTTTCTGGCTGTCCTTTACGGTAATCGTTACCGGATAAGCCGTGTCATCATATGTGATCTGTCCGTCTTCTCCCGCAACTTCCTCCATGGTATACGCATACGTTCCTGCCTGCTTAAAGGACAGCTCCTCAAATGTAACCGCTCCGTTCTCATCATTTTGAGCTTTCGCGATAACTTCTCCATCCTTGTCTTTCAGGACAAATGTGAATTCACCCTCCTGCAGCTCGCGGCCGTCAAGTTTTTTCACCGCTGCCAGCTGTACGCCGGTTGCCGAAGCCTGATAAATGTTATGGAAGGTGATCCTCTCAATAGTCTTGCCATCAGCGTCAGAAACGCTCCACTTTACATTCAGCGTCCCGTCACCCTGATCACTTACGGTCGCAATCGCCTTGTAACGCGTTCCATCGTAGGTCATTCCTCCCTGGGTTCCAGCGGATTCGGAGATTGTGTACTCGTAAGTTCCCGGCTTTTCAAAACTGATTCCGCCAAGTACAACGGTTCCGTCCGCGCGATTGGTTCCCCGCGTCGCTTCTTTTCCATTTTTATCTGTCATGACGAAATCAAACTCGCCCTTCTTCAGATCACGGCCATCCAAAGTCTTGGTAATTGCAACCGCTCCGTCTGTCGGCGAAGTCTCGCCGCTCGGCGCTACACTGTAGGTATTCTCAAATGTGAAGTCCGCGGTTCCATCCGGCTGTACACTCAAGGTGCCGTCGCCATTGTCCGTCACCGTAACTTTTACAGTTTGCGCTCCATCATTGGTGATACCCGCGACGCTTCCGTTTTCACGGATTGTATACGTAAAGGTTCTGGTTCGCGGACTGCTCTTTGCTTTTTCAGCTGACTCTCCGTCAGCGGATGAGGCTTCCGCGCCAAATACATTTTTCATGGTATAGGTAATCTTACCAAAGTCAATCGTACCGGACGCGTCGTTTTTCGCCTCGGTCTTATCCGGCATCGGCGCGCCTTCAGACCCGGTCAGAGTGAAGGTGTATTTACCCTCAATATCCGTCGGAGTCGGAGCATGATCGCCGGATTTTACCACGATCCGTTTTGTTCCGCTCAGCTGAATTTCTGCCTTGGCATCCTTTCCATAAGCGTTTTCAAAGGCAGCTCCGCCGTCCGGATAAGCCACATCGATCCCCAGTGTGCCGTCCCCGTTATCCATTACTGTCACAGTCACGGCGAACTTCGTAGCGACACCGCTGATTCCATCTTTTGTCAGACCATCGGTTACTTCAGCCAGCGTATACTGGTAAGTGTAGACCGATCCGTTTCGATCGGCAATTCCCTCTGCCACATCTTTGTTCATCCGATCGATGTTATATTCAATCGCGTCAAACGTAACATCCGTCGCTTTTCCATCACCTGCCGCGGCATTGCTGCCCTTGGCGATCACTGTACCCTGATTGTTCAGTACCTGGAACTGGAACTCTCCTTTTTCAAGGTCGCGTCCGTCCAGGGTCTTGGAGGCCTTAAGACTTACCGTTCCTTCTCCTCCGAGAACAGCCTCCGCGTCATACGCGTTATCGAATACGACCTCTGCTGTTTCTTTTGGAGCGTCCTTGCTGCTGTAGGTGAAGCTTTTATCGGTACCGTCTGTTCCGCTGACTGTGGTTGTCACGGTCAAAACTCCGGCACCGTCATCTTCTGTGCTGATTTCAACGGTATAAACCGTATCATCATTGGTGTAGCCGGCTCCGCCCTTCTTGGTTTCTTCAATCGTGTAACGATATGTTTTTCCGGCGTCGTCCGCGTTAAACTTCATAGCTGAGAACACCGGCATAGTTGCTGAGCTTATGCCTTCCGCATTCATGGACGCGGCGTCTGTCTGAATTACTTTCGCGCCTTCGATTCCCGCTTTTTCCGCGGAAGAATCATCTTTCGGCGTTACGGTAAATTCAAACTGTCCCTTTTCAAGGTCGCGTCCGGTCAGGTTCTTCGTCAGATCCAGTCCGCCTTTTGCCATATAGTCCAGTTCAGCATGATAGTTGTTCTCAAATACTGTGTTCGATTTCTCCACTGTCGCGGTGTAGCCGCCGTTCAGATTGTCTGTTACGGTAACCTTGATCTCGGCGACATTCTTCGAATAGGTGATTCCCTGGTTATCGCCTTCCTGTTCTCTTACTTCATAGAGATACTCACCTGGTGCATGGAATGTAATTTTTCCAAAGCCAAAATTCGCTATGTTGTTATCGGCGTCTGTCGCTTTGTCCACCGTTACTTCTGTCTGTTCCGGCATCGGAATCGGATCAACGCCTTCCGGCGCGCTCTTTCCTGTGATAACAAATTTGAATGTATCCTCGTTCCAAGTCTTTCCAATCAGTTTTTTCGTCAGTGTAAGGTCTGTACCTGGCACGTCTACTGTGCCGCTGGCTTCATAGGTATTTGTGAACGCCGCGGTTTCCATTTCCGCCTTGTCCGATTCGGTGCTCGCGCTGCTGTTATCGTAAAGCAGCTCTGCCTCCAGCTTTCCGATTTTAGCATTATCGGTTACCCTGACGGTCACTGTCGCTTTATGCTTGTCATATTTCACTCCGCCGATGGTTCCATCCGCTTCATCAATCGTGTAGATATAGTCCCCCGGCGCGTCAAAGCTCATTTCTCCGAAAACGCCTGTGTTTACCTCTCCGCTTTCCGGCTTTCCGATCGCAACTTCTTCATTCTCCGGTATCGGAGCAATCTCTGTGCCCTCCGGCACCTTCACATTTTCAATCCGGAAGTTGAAAGTATCGGTATCGCGATCCCAGGCGCGTCCCGTAAAGGTTTTCTTCACGCTGATACCTGCGATCTCGCCGCTTCCGATGACGGCAGGATCCGGATCATAAGCGTTGGTAAAGGCCGCGGCTTTTGATTCATCTTTATCCGTATCTGCCGCCTGGCTGTTATCATAGCTTACCTTCGCTTCCAGCTTTCCGGTCTTCGTATTGTCTTCTACTTCTACTGTCACCAACGCAGTATGTCCGTCATAGCTTACGCCCGGAATATCGCCCTTTGTTTCGACGATTTCATATTGGTAGGTGCCAGCCTTGTTAAAGGTCATTTCTCCGAAATCGGCCATATTTACCTTGCCGCTCTCCGGCTTTTCGATGGTAAGCTCCGCCGGCTCCGGCATCGGGGCGTTTTCCACGCCATCCGGCTTTGCGGTATTTTTAATTGTGAAATGGAAGCGGTCTGTTTCCAGCCATTTCTCATCGCCCGCGCGACCGTTCAGTGTCTTCTGTACGGCAATGCCCGCGTTGGTGTCGTTTCCGATTGTAACTTCCTCCGGAGTGTAGGTATTTCTAAAATCCAGAGTCTCACTGTTTTCCGCTTTCTCCGCTGTCAGAGTCCCGTCTTTATTGTCTGTAACGTTAATGATAATATGCTTTACAGCTGTATCATAGGTGATGCCGCCCAGCTTATCCGCGTCAGCCGGAATATTCTCTCTTACAATAAACTTGTAAGTTCCCTCTTTGGTAAACGTGATATTTCCGAAGGACGCTTTATGCTCTGTCGTCTGATCCGTAATCTCAAGTTTCTTCGCGTTATCCGGTAACGTAATCTTTTTCGCATTCAACGCATCCTGCGTTGTTTTATCATTCGGATCCGCTTCCAATGTAAAGGTAAAGGCATCTCCATTTTGCCAATCTCTTCCAGTTATTTCCTTCGTCACTTCCAGGTTCGACGCTCCGTCAAGATCAATCGTTCCTGGCGAATAGGTATTTATGAAAGTCAGTTTATCGCTATTTTCGGTGACCACTTGAACATCCAGAGTTCCGTCACCTTTGTCCGCCGCTTTTACTGTGATCGTGCGCGGCTCTGTATCATAACTGATTCCACTCAGAGCTCCGGTTTCCGGTTTTACTTCCTGAACGGTAAACGTATAGGTTCCCGCCGCATTAAAGGTAATATCGCCGAATGACGCTTTGTAGCCTTCTGTTTCATCTGTAATATAAATGTTCTTTGTTTCCGGGAGCACGACTGTTTTTTTCGCGACCGCGTTCTCTGTATCCGCGTCACCTGCCGCCAGAGTGAAGGTAAACTTGTCACCCTGCTTCCAATCACGGCCTGTCAGTACTTTTGTAACTTCCAGACTCGTCTTTCCGTCTAACGTTCCGCTTGTCTTATATTCATTTGTAAACGTCGAGCTTCCTGTCGTGCCTGTACGGGTTGCCACAAGCTGCCCATCGACATCATTTACGCTAAAAGTGGTTACGATTGCGTGTTCGTCATAAACAACGCCCGGCACTTTATCCGCATCTTCCGGCACAGTTTCTTTTACCTGTACCTTATAGGTACCTGTTTTCGTGAAGGTAATGTCACCGAATGAAACACTTCCGTCAGCCGCGTTCTTCACTACGGCCGGATCCGGCAGACTGATGCCATCTTGTGGATCCGCGCTTACTACGCTCATTTCAAAGGTGAACTCTCCTGCTTTCAGAGCTCCGCTGCGATCTCCGGTCAGTTTCTTCGTCAGTTTCTGCGTGGCGAGCGCCGTCTTAAGCGGCGCATAGCTATTTTCGAAGACTACCTCGTCTGCCGCTTCATAAGATTGGCTGCCTTTCGCCCTCTTTTCAATTTTGGGCGCAGAAGCTGTCAGGTGTCCCTCTCCGTCGTCTTTAACCGAAACCATTACGCGATATACCGATTCGTCATAAACCATTCCCTTTGCGCGTGGCTCTGGAATCTGCTCTTTTATAAGATATACATAGTCGCCAGCTTTCTCATAGCTTATATTGCTGAGCAGCTGAATTGATTCCCCTTTATTCGGGTTCAGATTGAGACTATCTCCCATAGGCGCTCCATCCTGAGCTGATACCTCAAAGTAAAACGCTCCGTCCTTCAGTTCCTTTCCCGTCAATATCTTTTTGCCGGTCAGATTCACTGCTGTCGAGGGGTCAAATGCTGCCTTATAAGTGTTTGTAAACGCCGCGCACCCTTTTTGATTTTGATCAGCTTCGGTTTCCGCACCCGTATTGTCATACGCCACCTTTGCGGAAAGGGTTCCGGACGCCGGATCTTCTGTCACGATCACTGTAACCTTCGCAGTGTGTTTATCGTAGGTTACGCCACCCAGGCTGCCTGTCGTTTCTTTAATTTCATACTCATAGCTGCCTGCTTTGGAGAATGTGATATTTCCAAAGGCTGCCGTGTTCACTTCTCCAGACGCTGGCTTTCCAATGGTCACTGTTGTGTCCTCCGGCAGCGGCGCTCCGTTTGCAGCCGTAAGCGTATATTCAAACTCATCTCCGTCTTTCCAGGTTCTTCCGGTAAACGTCTTCTGAACCTTCATTCCATCATCTGTACCGCCGATGATCACTTCATCCGGTCTATAAGTGTTTGTAAAGGTAAAATGGTTTCCCTTCTCATTTGGCGTTACTGTCGCTACGACATGCTCGTCTCCGCCCTCATCCGATCTGGTCACTGTTACTTTTACAATCTCTTCCGATGTGTCGTAGGTAATTCCATTTAACCGGTTCTCTCCGTCCACGCCTTCCGGCACTACTTCGGTAATTTTGTAGCCGTAAGTTTTACCAATCATATTTTGGGTAAAGGTCATGCTGCCGAACTGAACGTTTCCGTTGGCAATATTGCCCACCTCTGTCATATTTGGCATCGGCTGGGCGGAGTCTGCGGTAAAGCTGTCACTGCCATCGGTATTGGACCCCAGCGCTTCAAGTTTAAAGGTAAAGTCGTTGTCAGCAAGCTTTTTCTCACTATTCTCTACCTTCAGCTCCTTGGTTCCTTTCAGCACCACCTGTGCGTCAGTAGCGCTGTATTTGTTTGTAAATTCGATCTTCTCCGCTTTTTCAAAGTCAGTTCCGTCTGTCCATTTTTCCAGATACGGATTTGCAGTGTATGGCACCTGAGAGTCTGGATATAATTCCTCGATCTCATCCGGCGTTGCCAGCCTGAGGGTGCCGTCTCCGTTATCCGTAACCACAATATCCAGCCGGTAGATCGCCGGATCGTAATCTACGCCTGCCAGCGCGCCTTCCGTTTCCCGAATGATATAGCGATATTCACCCGGTTTTGTAAAGGTAATGGTTCCGTCAAACTTAAATTCCGTTGCCTCTCCGGACGTCGGCGTAACAGTTACACTCGTTACAGTCTTTCCGTCTTTCTGCGGCAGCGGCGCGTCTGGCGTGAACTGTGCCGCGGAAATGGTAAATTCGAAAGAATCACCATTCTGGAAGTCACGTCCCACCATGTTCTTTGTTCCGCCCAGATCCAGCTTCAGATCTTCAGATGTAATAGGAGTGACGCTGTAAGTGTTCGTAAAGGTTTCGGTCTTGTCTTCCGTTCCCATGGTACCGCTTACCGTGTTATCCACTTTGTCGCTTGTAAAGCCATCCGGCAGATTCGTTTCTGTAATCGTATATTCCGCGTCTTTCGCCATGTTCGGAATTTCCAGGGACTGCCCGGTCTTCAGCGTGATAGTCGCTTTCCCGTCTTGGTCGAAAGTTACTTCTTGTTCCCGATCCTCTTTTCCTGTCTCATGAAGGATCGCTTTTACGGTGCTGTCCGCCTTGTTCTCGATGGTTACATCAAATGTAAAGTCCGCACCCGGAGCAGCCAGTCCGGCTGACGTGGTTACTTTTTTCTCGATGGTCAGGGACTGCGGTGCGTTCGCTTTCAGGACACCGTTGTTGCCGAGGTATACGATAAATTTCCCCGTTTCCGGCTCACCTTCAAAAGTCGGATAATACGCGGTTTCCGCCGTATTGGTCGTATTCTCCTTTTTATCGGAATGATCTTTCGAATACCGCAGATCCATTAAGTTCCCCAGACGTGGAGATCCGGCCTTCAGGTTCAGCTGCCCGTCAATCACTTCTGTATAGCCATCCATTAAATCCGCGGCTCGTCCCACAGCCTCGCGCTTCACGGAATTTCCCTCATAATATTGGATCTCGAAATAGTAAGTTGCATCCGAGTTGTAGGATCTGGCTTCCTGTTGAAGTTGTTCATCCAGATAAAGCGGTGTGTTTTCCTGTACAAAGTAAAAAGGATTTTCTTTTGACGGTGTAAACTCTACGGTTGCATTACCGACTGTTTTTGCTTCACTTCCCGTTCCCTGGGTGTTCCCACTATACAAGTTGCTGTAGAACTGAATTTTTCCGTTTTCGTCCGCATTTTCCTCAATATACGAATTGCTTATGCCTTCCAGAGTTTCCAGATCAACACCTTCCTGGGCGCCCACGGAATAAACCAGCCGGATCGGGTACGCTCCGTTGCTTGTATTTTGAGCAGTGCCATCTGTAGCTATATCGATCGTATTTACCCGCAGCGGAATAGCAGATGCCGGTATTTTAACGGTTAACGTCTGATGAGTCGCATCTGTCTGCTGCACGTAAATCTCTATCTCGCTTACATTATGCTTGCCGTATACGGCGCTGTCGATTTCTCCCTCAAAGGTATAGGTTGTCGTGTTCCCTTCAGTCGACGAATCTTTTTGCGTAAATTCTACACCACTGTAAATAAGAGTCTTTACATCCTTTACAGCCATATATTCACCAATCGGATCCGTATAAGTAATGTATCCGCTTTCTACCGGATCCTTGCCCTCTTCGATCTCGGTTGGCACGGACGGTCTTGCCGTTACAATGGAGCCTGTAATATCGTCAAAGACATTCGCCACATCTTCCGCGTTTTCCGCAGAATAATAGCCATCGTTATAGGCGATGGAGTCGATGTCGTCTGTAGACGGGTGATTGAAAGTGTATCCATCCAAAGTCGGCCTCTGATTTCTTTGATAGCGATCCCAAGCATCTTCAATGCTATTTGCAACATTGTTATTGTCCGTTAAATGTTGCCCCGGATCCAGCGCCATCTGGGCACGGTAGTAATCGGTATTATCCGGTCTCCCCCCTGTGTCCTTAAGCTGCTCAATTCCCATACCAATCGTGTAAACTTTACATGCATAATCCGAATCTGCCGATACACCATAATGCTTATTTACCTGCTGTTTCTGATAGGCCGCGTTCATGGCAACTTTCAGCGCATATGAGTTTGCCGTGCTTTGCCCGTTTCCTGATGTTCCGCTTGGCTCCCACCAGTTTCCGGAGCCGGAGCTTGTCGCCGCTCCATCTGAAAGCAGAATCAGCGCGGGTACATGTTTTCCCACACCTTCTCCGATATTCTGTGCTCCGGTCAGGATGTCCATTCCCGCATCCACGCCTAAATGGGTATTGGTGCCTCTCTCCCCCGGTTCCATTGTGACAGAATTGCCATCAGGTGCAGAAAAAGTTGTACGGTATCCGTCATTTCCAAACCATCCTCCGTCAGTATATTGGGAATCGCATGTTATATAGTTCCCATCCCTCATCGAGGCATAATGTCCTAAAGGCAGCAGCGTCTCCGCTTCCAGACCATAAATTACCACTGCCACTCTGGAATTTTCATTTGAACTCATAATCTGTTTAATCGAGACATTCACCGCCTCTACCGTTGCTTCCAGGCGGGATTTTCCGGCTCCGTCTCCCACAGAAGCATCCATACTGTTGGAATTATCGATCACAAATACCACATCTACGGGTACCTGCACCTTACCCTCAATCGCCTGAGAAGTCGCCAGCGCAGAATAAGTCACCAAAAATTCTTCTCCGGCTTTCTTTTCTACAACGATCTCTCCGGCATCTCCTGAAAAGGAGACATTCTCATCGGAGACGCTCTTATCCGTCCAGACACGTCCCGCATAACGGGTCGACGAATCTCCTCCCAGAGAGTCGGAATAATCATTTCTGGTATCTCCGTCCGCGCTCGTCTCCGCCGCCGATACCGGTGTCACCAGCCCCAGAGCCAGAACGAACACCAGCACCACAGCCAGAGCCGCCGCGCCGACGCTGTACCTCCTTCTCATTCGTTTTCTCCTCTGTTTCAGCTTCTCGTTACGCATACTTATAATTCCTTTCTTTAAAACTTTCATTTACGCAACCCGTCCACAAAAGGAACCATTATCCGAACCGCCACATAATATTCGTTATGTGGTTGACTGACATTTTTTACGCATGTATGGAACCTCTTTTTTGATAAGGATTACTATATGTTTAATGGAATCTGCAACGCTTCGCTGAGGTTTACGGAGGAAAGCCGATATAATGTTCACATTCAGATGATCGGTTTTCTTTGCGTGTCCGCGTTTAAATATATTTGGAATTTTCCGTCTTATTAATTGAAACAAAAAGCTCCTGAAATGTAACGTTTGGGTATTGACTCGAAAAAATATGTAAGATAGAATTTATATATTAAAATGTTTTTATCATAATATAGTGTCCACAGTACCACATAACGAATATTATGCGGTCAATGTTCCAGGAGCCGGACAAGCTCCATATTTTTTTGCCATTCGGCAATACCGTCTGACGCGTAAATTCTCGTAACTTCCAGGTTGCTATGCCCCAGAATATCCGCGAGATTGAGAAGATTTCCGGTCGTCTGGTAAAAACATCTTGCGAACAGGTGCCGCAGATTATGTGGGAACACCTTTTCAGGACCAATTCCTGTGCATTTTGCCAGATCTTTCATTTCTTTCCAGATGTTTGATCGATCCTTCTCTTTTCCGGTACGGGTACGAAATATCGGACCGGAACGGATCTTTTCTTTTTTTATATAGGTGAGCAGCTTCTTCCTGAGAATATGCGGTAAAAGTACCATCCTGTACTTGCCTTTGTTCCACACTTTCACAACTCCGCCGCGTATTGTCTCCACTCTGAAAAATTTCAGTTCACTGACGCGGATTCCGGTCGCGCACAGCGTTTCCATAATCATGGCAAGCTGTGTTTTTCCCTGTTTTTTCGCGCTTCTCACCAATAATTGAAAGTCCTCTTTTTTTAATTCTTTCCCCACATTTTGGAATGTACGACACTGCACTCGAACCCGTTTCAGTTTCATCCATTCCAGATTCAAGAAAGATAAGAACTGGTTCAACGCCGCCAGCATAGAATTAACACTGTTTACGGAATAATGCTCCAGCAGCCAGGCTTTATACGACAGCAGAACTTCTTTGCTGATTGCTCCTTCTTTTCCGCAATATTTCAGAAATGTATTTATATCCCTTAAATATTTGCTTATTGTGGCTTCCGCATTCTCTCGGTTCCGCAGAAAAACGCGAAACTCAGCTACCATATCCCGATGAATCAGAACATATTCTTTTTGCATAAACTTTATCCTTTCCTATTCAGTAGATTCTCCTGATAGTTTACTTCTTTTTTATACTCTGATACAAATATACGAATTCTTTTCAAAAATACAAAAGAAAGGTGCTCCGCAGTCTCCCGCAAAGCACCTTTCTGCATTTCCAATCTCCTACTTAGTTACTTCCAAAGCTCTCTGTCTCAGTTCAAGTTCCGCTTTATCTTCCGTTTCATCCAGCACAATCCTATGTGGCTTCGGTTTTTTTGTATCTGCATCCACACACACAAATGTAACAAACCCTTCTACACTCTGTCCTCCGTGGATTTCACAGAGCGCTTTTACATGAATCATCAGACTGGTTGTCCCCGCTTTAACAATCCTGCTGTGAATCGTCAGAATATCACCTTTTTGTACAGGACGTTTAAACGTAAATCCATGGACATTCACGCACAGAATATCCTGTGGCCGCCCATGAGTCGCCGCAGCCGCGATAAATCCGGCTTCCACCAGCCATTCGGCAGTTCTTCCGGCAAACAGAGTACCGTGATGATTCAAATCTTCCGATTTCACCAGATGAGATATCTTATATTCCTTCATAATAGCCGCTCCTCCTGATTTTTTGTGATGCTCTCATTATAATGGATTTTTCAAAAAAAAGGAGCATATAGTAAAAGGTATACAATATTCTTAATCAAATAGCGGTTTGGATCTGATAGATATTTATGCAAAACCCGGTCGTCTCAATCTTACCGCATCTTGTCTGAGATGGTGAGCCTTTACTGTGAAAGTTTTGACAGTCGGCAACTTAAAATTGCTTTATTTCCCTGTTAAATTCTCCCTGAAACTCTTATTACTTTGCTGCTTTTCGCAAAATTGCGTCTTTCAATTGACACATTAATATCAATTATGATAAAATTTCCTAAATATCAGTATACATACTCTAATTTTTGTATACGGATGAATGTTTTGTGTGCACAGTATTCTGCTGTGATTGTTTGTTTTATTGTGAATGTGAAAGGAGTACATTACCATGACCGAACATTGCGCCGGCTGCGCCGATGCAAAGGAAAAGGCCGCCCGTCTCAGGGAGATTATTGCCAAGTATAAAGATACGCAGGGTGCGCTGATTCCTGTGCTTCACGAAGCTCAGGAAGTTTACGGCTATCTCCCTCTGGAAGTGCAGCGCGAAATTTCGCTGGGACTGAATATCCCCCTTGCGGAAGTTTATGGCGTTGTCAGCTTCTACACGCAGTTTTCCATTAATCCGAAAGGAAAATACCAGATTAACGTCTGCATGGGAACTGCCTGCTATGTAAAAGGTGCGAATGATATTTTAGACAAATTTAAAACCAGACTCTCCATTGATGTTGGAGAATGCACCGATGATCAAAAATTTTCTCTGGATGCATGCCGCTGTATCGGTTCTTGCGGACTTGCCCCTGTCGTAACCATTAACGATGAGGTTTATGGCAAGCTCACTGCCGATGAAGTGGACACGATTCTTGATAAATACGAAGATCAGTAGCAAAAGGAGAGAATTATGATTAAAAATATTGAGGAATTAAACGCTTTAAGGGACAATGCCGCAAAAAATATGAGCATCCGTCTCGACCGTACGCAGGCTCCTTCCGCGGAGGGCGCGAAAATACATATTCTGGTCTGCGGAGTTGCCGGATGCGCGTCTTCCGGTTCTCTGAAAGTTGCCGCGGCCATTGAAGATCAGATTAAGAAAAACGGTCTCGGCCAGGATGTAAAAGTAATCAAAACCGGATGCTTCGGTCTCTGCGCGGAAGGTCCGATTATGATGATCTGTCCGGAACATGTAATGTACACCAAAGTCACTCCGGAAGATGTGGAAGAAATTTTTGAAAGCCATGTAAAAGGCGGTAAAATTGTAAAACGGCTTCTTGCCGGCGAAAAGGAATATGAAGAAATCCGCGATCGCCTGCCTCAGATTCCGTTCTTCGCAATGCAGAAGAGAATCGCTCTGCACAACTGCGGAATCATTGATCCGGAAAATATTGACGAATATATCGCGCTGGACGGCTATCAGGCTCTGGCAAAGGTTCTGACGGAATTCGAGCCCGATGACGTTATCGACGAAATCAAAAAATCAGGTCTTCGCGGCAGAGGCGGCGGCGGATTCCCGACCGGTCGCAAATGGGAGTCTTCGGCGGTTGTAAAAGAACACACCAAATATGTGATCTGTAACGCTGACGAAGGCGATCCGGGAGCGTTCATGGATCGTTCCATTCTCGAAGGCGACCCTCATTCCGTAATCGAAGCGATGATTATCAACGGCTATGCGGTGGGCGCAAATCAGGGTTACATTTATGTGCGCGCGGAATATCCGGTAGCGGTACAGCGTCTGGGCGTTGCCATCCGCCAGGCGCAGGAATACGGACTTCTTGGAAACAACATCCTCGGCAAGGGCTTCAACTTCAATCTGGAAGTGCGTCTTGGCGCGGGAGCGTTTGTATGCGGAGAAGGAAGCGCGCTGATGACTTCCATTGAAGGAAAGCGCGGCGAACCTCGTCCAAAGCCTCCTAGATCCGCGGAAAAAGGACTCTGGAAAAAGCCGACTGTTCTCAACAATGTAGAAACTTACGCTAATATTCCGCAGATTATTTTAAACGGCGCGGACTGGTTTTCCAATATCGGAACTGAAAAATCCAAGGGAACGAAGGTATTCGCGCTCGGCGGAAAAATTAATAATATCGGACTTGTAGAAGTTCCTATGGGCACGACGCTGCGCCAGATTATCTACGATATCGGCGGCGGAATTCCGGACGGCGGAACCTTCAAAGCCGCTCAGACTGGCGGTCCTTCCGGCGGATGTCTGCCCGCGGAGCATCTGGACACGCCGATCGATTACGACTCTCTGACAAAACTGGGTTCCATGATGGGATCCGGCGGTCTGATCGTAATGGATGAACATACCTGCATGGTTGACCTGGCAAGATTCTTCCTGGACTTCACCGTGGATGAATCCTGCGGAAAATGTCCGCCGTGCCGGATCGGAACCAAGAGAATGCATGAAATTCTTGTCCGCATCACCGAGGGAAAAGGAACCCTGGAAGATCTGGACAAACTGGAAGTACTGGCAAAAAACATCAAAGCTTCCGCCCTGTGCGGATTGGGACAGAGTGCTCCAAACCCGGTGCTCTCCACATTAAAATACTTCAGAGATGAATACGTTGCCCATGTCGTAGACAAAAAATGTCCGGCAGGCGTCTGCGTTTCCATGGTTAAATTCATCATTGACGATGATACCTGTAAACGCTGCGGTATCTGTAAGAGAGGATGCCCGACCCAGTGTATCTCTGGAGACAAGGATACTCCGTTCGCTATTGATCAGGATAAGTGCGTTAAGTGCGGCCTCTGTATGGAAAAATGTCCGTTCAAGGCAATACTTAAGAACGCGTAAAGGAGGAGCACGAAACTATGAACAAAGTCCATATTACAATAGATGGAATTCAATTATATGTACCCGAAAATTACACGATCCTGCAGGCGGCAAAAGAGGTAAACATTACAATTCCGACCCTTTGTTTCCTGAAGGACGTCAACGAAATCGGATGCTGCCGTATGTGCGTAGTGGAAGTCAAGGGTTCGAGAGCGCTGCAGGCGGCCTGCGTATATCCGGTAAGAGAAGGTATGGAAGTTTACACCCATACGCCGAAAGTAATCGAAGCCAGAAAGGTAAATCTGGAGCTGATTCTTTCCAACCACGACGCTATGTGCCAGACCTGTACCAGAAGCTGGATGGACTGTGAACTCCAGGCTCTGGCCAACAAGCTCTCCGTTTCCAATGTGCGCTTTGAAGGCGACAAAAAACGGCTTCCGCTGGATGTCGGCGTATCCATTGTCCGCGATCCGAACAAATGTATTCTCTGCAGACGTTGTGTCAGCGCCTGCAAAAACATTCAGACGGTAGCGGTTATTGATACCATGAACCGCGGATTTGATACGGTAATCGGCTCTCCTTTCGGCCTCAAGTTGGAAGACACGCCGTGTACCAACTGCGGACAGTGCATCAACGTGTGCCCGGTAGCCGCTCTCCATGAGAAGAGCGACGCGGATCGGGTATGGGAAGCGATTTACGATCCGAACAAGCACGTGGTAGTTCAGACCGCTCCTGCTGTCCGGGTTGCTATCGGTGAAGAGTTTAATATGAATATCGGTGAAGCGGTAACCGGAAAGATGGTAACCGCGCTGAAAATGCTGGGATTTGACCGGGTATTCGATACGGATACAGGCGCGGATCTGACGATTATGGAAGAAGGCGCTGAACTCATCGACCGTATCCGCGGCGGCGGCAAACTTCCGCTGATTACCTCCTGTTCTCCGGGATGGATTAAATTCTGCGAACATAATTTCCCGGATATGCTGGATAACCTCTCAAGCTGTAAATCACCGCATCAGATGTTCGGCGCGATTCTGAAGTCCTACTACGCTCAGAAAGAAGGAATTGATCCGAAAGACATCTTTGTTGTTTCCGTAATGCCTTGCACCGCGAAGAAATTTGAAGCCGCGAGACCGGAAATGCAGGTTGACGGGCTTCCTGACGTAGACGCGGTTATTACCACCAGAGAACTGGGAAAGATGATCTACGACGTAGGAATCGACTTCCCGGATTTGGGCGACAGTGACTTTGATAATCCGTTCGGCGAAGCATCCGGTGCCGGAGCTATCTTCGGCACAACCGGCGGCGTTATGGAAGCGGCGCTGAGAACTGTAGCTGATATTTTAAATGACTCTTCCGCTGACAATTTCGAATATGAAGAAGTCCGCGGACTGGAAGGGATTAAAATCGCGACCATTCAGATCGCGGATCTGAAAGTACGCGCCGCGGTTGCCCACGGTCTGGGTAACGCGAGAAAACTGATGGAAGCCATCCGCGCCGGAGAACAGTTCCACTTTGTGGAAATCATGGCATGCCCCGGCGGCTGCATCAACGGCGGAGGTCAGCCTCTGCAGCTCTCCGATGTCCGCAACTGGATCGACATCAAGGCAGAACGTGCGAAGTCTCTGTACCAGGAGGACCGCAAAATGTTCACGCGGAAATCCCACAATAATCCGGCTGTCAAAAAACTCTATAAGGAGTTCTTGGGAATGGCAAACGGAAAACAGGCTCACAAACTGCTCCATACCCATTACACGCCGAGAACCAACTACGAAGAGTAATAATAGGCTGAAGCCGCGCAAACGCGCGGCTTCTTTTATTTTTCTCCATTGTCTCATATTGTATCCACCCGGCCTCTAGACAGCTAAGTGGATACAAAACTTTCCCTTTTGCTGAATCAGAGTTTCGGAAATTCGGCAATTTCGCGTGATTTTCAAAAAAACGAATCCCCAAACCCACAACTTTTGTATCCACTTCGCTATTTTCACAGACTCTGGCTACAATATGGCAAAGTATCGCCCGGATGCTATGAATCTTTTTACTTTTTTTGTAAATTCTCCTTGATTTTTATATATTATTTGTATAAAATGTAATTAATTACCAATTAATTCAAGGAGGTTCCCATGTTTCAACAATTAACATTACTGCATTTACTGCATAAAGAATATAACCGCCAGCGTTCTCATCTACACCGGCTTCATGCGCTGAAAGAAACGCTTCCTGACGGGTATCTCTCACATCGCGGAGATTATGACTACCGGGTAGTCCGTGTCAACGGAAAGCGCGATCAGATTCCGATTTCCCTGAGACTGCCAAATCGAGAACAGCTTATTTACGATTTAAAAACTAAAAGGTATCTTTCCGAAGCGCTTCCTGTTTTAGAAAGCAACTGCGGACAATTAGAATCTGTCATTTCCCGTTTTCAGATCTATGATCCCTTCGCAATCGGCAGTTCCCTGCTTCCCCATTACCGGGAGGACTATGACTGCAGCGCCCTCCTTCTTCCCGGCGACTGTTCACCCCAGCGATGGGCACAGATGGATTACGAAACCAATACCGCGTTCCTGGAAGCTCGAAAGCATTGTTCAGAGGGAGGCCTCCTTACCCGCTCCAAAGCAGAGGCCGACATTGCGACCATGCTGGAAAGAGCGGATTTGTATTTCCATTATGAACCACTCATCCAGGTCGGCAACCGCACCTGCGCGCCTGACTTCTGCATTGTCCATCCGATGCATCGGCTGCTTGTTTTCTGGGAACACTTCGGGATGATGGATAATCCCGGATATGCCTATGAAGCGATGAACAAACTGGCAGCTTACGCGGACAGCGGTTATCTTCTGGGGATGAACCTGATCATGACCTTTGAAACAAAAGAACATCCGCTCCATTTCGGCCATATCCGGCGCTGCATTGACACCTATCTCAGTCCTCATTCTTCCCGTTTCCCGATCTGAGCCTTTTAACCGCTTCCCCGTTTTGTATCCACTCAGCCTCTATACTACCAAGTGGATACAAAACTTTCCCTTTCACAGGATCGGAGTCTTGGAAATTCGGTAAATTCGCGTGATTTTCGAAAAAACGAATCCCCAAACCCACAACTTTTGTATCCACTTCACCATTTTTATGGATTCTGGCTACAAATACGTTTTTATTACATATCCGGGCTCATCTTTTCTCTTGTAGAAAAGTGGAAACAATGGTATCATGGATTACAAAGAAGCTGGTTATTGCATATCACACGTTAGGAGGAATTCATTATGGAAACAAGAACCGCGTTAATTGGAATTGTCGTTGAGGACATGAATTCTGTAGACAAACTGAATTCAATTTTACATGAATATAAAGACTCGATCATCGGACGTATGGGCATTCCGCATCCGTCTAAAGAACTTTCCATTATCAGCATCGCTATGGAAGCCCCGGCAGATACCATCAGCGCGCTTTCCGGCAAATTAGGCGCCCTGCCTGGAATTACAACAAAAACAATTTACGCGAAAGCGTAACATTCTGTTTCGCGCCTTTTATCAAACGTTGCGCAGAATGCTCACAAAAAAAAGATCTTCTCCACAGATGGGAGAACGATCTTTTTTTGTTTTCCAAATGCGGTCAGCGCTTTCTCCTGGCGCCGCCTTCCGCAACATTCATCCGCGTGATTGCCTTCGCGATGGCAATTCTCGCGCGCTCAATTTCGTTTGGATCGTGTTTTGTTTCGTGAGTCAGCCAGTCCTCAGCCTTCGCCTTTTCACTGAGAACCCGATCCATATCAATATCTTCGGACCATTCCGCCGCGTCCGTATAAATGATAATGCTGTCTTTTACGTCAATAAACCCGCCCGCGATCGCCGCGACGCGGAAATCATCATCATTATAGCTCCCTTTATCCTCTTCCAGAATCCAAAGCTCTCCGATATCCAAAAGCTTACACGCCCAGGAATGTCCCGCCATAAAACCCTCATCGCCTTCCAGTGTCCGTGCGATCAGAAGCCGCACCTTTCCCCTGTAAAAAACCTTCGACGGTGTAATGACCTCAAGCTTTACCAGTTTACTCATGGCTGTTCTCAAACCTTTCTACAACTTCATCAATTCCTCCGGCAAACAGGAACATGGATTCCGGAATTTCATCATGTTTGCCTTCCAGAATTTCCTTGAACCCTCTTACGGTTTCCTTCAGAGGCAGGTATTTGCCCGGAGTTCCCGTAAACTGTTCGGCTACGCTGAACGGCTGGGACAGGAATCTCTGAATCTTTCTGGCTCTGTTTACAACCAGCTTGTCGGAATCCGACAGCTCATCCATACCCAAGATGGCAATGATATCCTGCAGATCCTTATATCTCTGCAGCACTTCCTGCACGCCTCTTGCGGTATTGTAGTGTTCTTCCCCTAAAATCAGCGGATCCATAATTCTGGAGGTTGATTCCAGAGGATCAACCGCCGGATAAATTCCTAACTCGGTAATCGCGCGTGAAAGTACCGTCGTCGCGTCCAGATGCGCGAAGGTCGTTGCCGGAGCCGGGTCTGTCAGGTCATCGGCGGGAACATAAATAGCCTGTACCGATGTAATGGACCCCTTCTTCGTAGAAGTGATTCTTTCCTGCAAAGCTCCCATTTCCGTGGCCAGAGTCGGCTGATATCCTACCGCCGACGGCACGCGTCCCAGCAGCGCGGATACTTCAGATCCGGCCTGGGTAAATCGGAAAATATTATCAATAAACAGCAGTACATCCTGTCCTTCCGTATCCCGGAAATACTCCGCCATTGTCAATCCTGTCAAAGCGACACGCATTCTGGCTCCCGGCGGCTCGTTCATTTGTCCGAACACCATAGCGGTATTGTTGATTACACCGGACTCGATCATTTCATAATACAGGTCGTTTCCCTCTCTGGTGCGCTCCCCTACACCGGCGAAAACAGAAATTCCTCCATGTTCTCTCGCGATATTGCTGATCAGCTCCTGAATCAGTACGGTCTTTCCTACTCCCGCCCCGCCGAACAGGCCTACTTTTCCGCCTCTCGTATAAGGGGCAATCAAGTCGATAACTTTAATGCCGGTTTCAAAAATCTGCGCGGTCGTATCCTGTTCTTCAAATTCAGGCGCCGCCCTGTGAATGGACGCCCGCAGTTCTGTTTCTACCGCGCCTTTTTCATCAATGGTCTCGCCGATTACATTAAACATCCGGCCCAGGACTTCCTTACCCACCGGAACTTTAATCGGAGCGCCTGTATCTACGGCTTCCATGCCCCGTGTCAGTCCATCAGTCGAAGAAAGCGCGATACAGCGTACTACATCATCTCCGATGTGCTGCGCAACTTCCGCCACAATCGTTCTTCCCTGAAAGTCGATATTGATCGCGTGAAGCAACTCCGGAATCTCCTCCGGAGCGAATTTAATATCAATAACGGGCCCTATAATCTGATGTATGATTCCTTTGCCCATATCTACCTCCTATTTTATTTCTGTGCTTCTGAACCTGCCACGATTTCAATAATCTCATCGGTAATTGCCGATTGACGCGCTCTGTTATAATAAAGCGACAGATTGCTCAGCATTTCCCTAGCATTGTCCGTAGCGTTTTCCATGGCCATACGCCTTGCCGCGTGTTCGCAAGTGGCGGACTCTACTACAGCCGCGTAGATCATCAACTCAACATATTTTGGCACCAGATAGTTGAACACTTCTTCCACGGAAGGTTCATATTCCACCATTTTATCCAGTTTCATAATTTCCGGGTCACGTTCAATGTCAAAGGGGAGCAGCGTTACATTTTTCACTTCCTGCTCCAGACTGCTGATAAACGATGTATAAATCAGCATCACTTCATCGATCTCGCCCGAATTATACATTTCAATGATCGGCCGGCTCATTTTCTGGGTTTCCAGGAAAGAGATGCTTTCCGGCGGAGCCAGATATTCGCTGTAAATATCATATCCCCGTTTTTCAAAGTATTCTTTCCCCTTGGTTCCAATCGCGACAATCACCGGTTTTTCCCAATCCGCCAGAATTTCTCGCTCCGCCTCCTTAATCACATTGGAATTAAACCCGCCGCAAAGTCCCTTACAGCTGGTCACAATGATATAACAAGTCGTCTTTATCTCACGGTTTCCCAAAAGATAATGCTGGGGCACATCGCTGCTGTTATTGAAAATTTCGGCAATGGAATGGGTAATATAATGAAAGTTTTCATTTGTCTTTTCAAAGGTGGCTTTGGCCTTCCTCAGTTTACCGGCGGACACCAGTTTCATAGCATTTGTAATATGCTCCGTGCTGGTAACACTCTTGATACGCCGCTTTATATCCTGCATGTTGCTGGCTGCCATTGCCTCACCTCCCTTTTCTCTGATACACGGCTGTCCGGCTCCCGGCTTATACAGAAAGTCTTAAAAATGATTTCTTGCACAGTCCGATCCCCTCCTGCAGCTGTTTTTCCGATTCCTCATCCAGTTTCCCGGTGGATTTAATTGACTTGCCCACCTGCGGGTACTGGGTATCCATAAACTCAAACAGCTGCTTTTCAAAGCTCTTGATCTGATCAATCTCCAGATCCGCCAAATAGTTATTAATAGCCGCGTAAATAATCATTACCTGATGCTGCACCGCAATCGGCTGGTACTGCGGCTGTTTAAGAATCTCCATCAGAACCAGTCCGTGATCCAGACGTTTTTTTGTCTCCGCGTCTACATCCGAACCAAACTGGGAAAAGTTCGCCAGTTCCCGGTACTGAGCCAGTTCCAGCTTGATTTTGCTGGAAACCTGCTTCATTGCTTTGATCTGCGCATTTCCTCCCACGCGGGATACCGAAATACCCGCATTTACAGCCGGCCTCTGCCCGGTAAAAAACAATTCTGTTTCCAGGAAGATCTGTCCGTCTGTAATAGAAATTACATTAGTCGGAATATAGGCGGATACATCCCCTGCCTGAGTCTCAATAATCGGCAGCGCCGTAATAGAGCCTCCGCCAAGCTCATCAGAAAGCTTGGCCGCTCGTTCCAGAAGTCTGCTGTGCAGATAAAATACATCTCCCGGATAAGCTTCCCTTCCTGGAGGTCTTCTCAAAAGCAGCGACATGGCTCGGTAAGCGACCGCGTGTTTTGACAGATCATCGTAAATAATAAGGACATCCTTTCCTTCATACATAAAATGCTCGCCAATCGCGCATCCCGCATACGGCGCGATGTACTGCAGCGGGGCAACTTCCGAAGCGGTAGCGGATACTACAATCGTGTAATCCATCGCCCCTTTATTTTCCAGTGTCTGCACAAGCTGCGCGACGGTGGACTGTTTTTGTCCGATGGCAACATAGATGCAGATCACATCTTCTTCTTTCTGATTAATGATGGTATCAATGGCAATCGCTGTTTTCCCGGTCTGGCGGTCACCGATAATCAGTTCCCGCTGCCCCTTCCCGATAGGAATCATCGAGTCGATTGCCTTGATTCCCGTCTGAAGCGGCTCATGTACCGATTTCCTCTGTAAAACACCCGGCGCCGGATATTCGATTGGCCGGTGTTCCGCGGCAGTAATCGGTCCCTTTCCATCAATCGGCTGCCCCAGCGCGTTTACGACACGCCCTATCATTTCCGGTCCGGTCGGCACCTCAACAACCTTTCCGGTCGGTTTGACGATGTCGCCTTCTTTAATCTCCTGGTCGGAGCCCAGTATTACCGCTCCCACATTGTCTTCTTCCAGATTCAGCGCCATTCCGTAGGTCTCTCCCGGAAACTCCAGAAGTTCCCCCGCCATGCACTTTTCCAGTCCATAGACTCTGGCAATACCGTCACCGACCTGTATGACTGTTCCGAAATCGGATATTTCCAGCCGATTTTCATAATTCTTAATTTGTTCCTTTATGACAGCGCTTATTTCTTCAGGCCGTAAGTTCATATGGCTATCTCCTCTCTGTTAGATTATTTTGCTTCCCAGATCCTCAAAACGCTTTCGTATGGAAGCATCGATAATACGACCGTCTATCAGGATCTTTACACCCCCGATCAGCTTTGGATCTAATTTATTTTCCAGCTTCGTATTTTCTTTTAGAAGCGCCGAGGTTTCCTCCTCAAATTTGGCAAGCTGCTCCGGTTTGAGCGGCTGAACCGAATAAATCGTTCCCACTGCTACACCTTCTTTGCGGTTGACGAATTCTTTAAATGCTTTCACGATTTTAGGGAAGTGATAGGTTCTTCCTTTATCGATCAAAATATAGAGAAGGTTTAACAGTTCCCTGCTGATCCTTCCTTCAAAAACATTTTTTAAAACCTCTTTTTTTTCTTTGGCAGAGATCCCCGGATAGTTAAAAAAGTCATAGAAATCAGGTTCCTGTTTGAATATTTCAAGAACCTGTTCCGATTCCTCTAAAATCAGGTCTTCCTTTCCGGCTTCACTGGCAGCCTGAAATAAGGCGCTGCCATAAGTTGTAGCAATCGTTAATTCTGCCATTGTCTCTTACCTGCCTGTTCGATGATCTCGTCTACAATCTGATCCTGTCCTACCTGTGCGATGCTCCGCTCCACAATCTTTTCAGCGGCAAGCAGCGCCAGCGTGGCAACCTGCTGCTTCATTTCTTCCAAAGCTTTCTGTTTTTCCAGTTCAACCTGCCGCTCCGCGGCAACAATAATGGAATTCGCTTTCGAATGAGCTTCCTCTATGATTTCATCCGCCTGCTTCTCTGCCCGCTCTTTCGCTTCTTTGATAATCTCGCGCCCTTGCTCTTCCAGTTTCACAATCTGCCGATCATAATTTTCCATCTTTTCATCGGCCCTGCGGTTAATTAACTCCGCGTTATCAAGGGCATCCTGGATGGATTGTTTTCTTGTTTCCAGCATGTTCAAAAAAGGTCTGTACAGAAACTTCGTCAGCAGTCCTACCAAGATCAGAAAATTGATTACATAAAATACAAATTCTGTCAAACTAAGCCCTAAAGCTTCAACCATCGGCTCACCTCCCTTTGCATAACTGATTTTGTTTCCCGTCCGCGTTCAACCGAAGCTTTCAGGAAACAGCCGCTTCCTGTTACATCTGCGCGAACAGCAGGAACGCGACGAGAAGTCCGTATATACTCAGGGATTCCATAAACGCAAATGAAAGAATCATATTCGTACGAAGCATACCGGCCGCTTCCGGCTGCCGCGCCATTCCTTCCAGAGCTTTCGCTGCCGCCAGCCCCTGTCCGATTCCAGGACCGATTGCTGCTAATCCAATTGCCAAACCTGCTCCAATTGCTATTAAACCCATAATTCATTCTCCTTTCAGCTTTCAAAATTAGTAAATTATCTATCTTTTTTCAGCGAAACAGTGTTACTGTCCGCGTAGAAACATATAAAGTGCATCGCTTTATTCCTCCGGCGCTTTTAGGCCGGAGCTTCCAGCCTCTCCTCATCTTCCGGAAGCGCTTCTTTAATATAAATCGCCGCAAGCAGCGAGAATACCAGCGCCTGTATCAGACCCATCAGAACGCTCAATGCCTGCATGACAACCGGAAGGCCAATCGGAATTAAATCGAAAAAGGAAGCCGTTACAGTTTCCTCGCCATATATATTTCCGTAAAGTCGCAGTGTCAGCGATACCGGCTTTATCAAATCTTCCAGAATCATTAACGGGAACAGGAACGCAAAAGGCTGAAACCAGTGTTTATAATAACGGACGCCATGATGGCTCCGGATTCCCGAAATCTGGATCATAACAAAAACAATAATTGCCATAGCCGCCGTACAGTTAATGGAACTGGTCGGCGCCGTCAGACCCGGGATATGCCCGGAAGCCGGAAGCAGTCCGGAATAGTTGCAAACCAAAATGTAAATAAACAGTGTCGCGATCAGAGGGAAATACCTTTTGCACGTGCGTTCCCCCATAATATCTCCGAAAAAGCGGTACAGGCTCTCAATCGCCCATTCCGCGAAATTCTGCAGACCGGACGGAACCGTCTGCAGGCGTCTTCCCGCTATGACAGAAAGCACGCACAGCACGATTGTAATCGCCGCGCTGGTAATCATTCCATTTGAAATTCCCAGCGAATTTAAAGTCTCAATCATATCATTGTTCACTCCCCTTTCCCTTACGTTCCTGTCGTTTCTGTTCAAAAGCCAGAACTTTGTTCATGGTTGCAAGTGCCACCGCTGTTCCTGCCAGAAACGCGATTCCATTGAAAGGAAGGATGTCTCTTGAAAAAAAAGCGGCTGCCAGCACCAGGAGGTTCACAGCATAACTGATAAACGATCTGGTATACAGGCTGCCCAAGCTCTCTGGCCCCGCATGTTCCGAAGCGCTCTCCCGCAGGTATCTCCGCCAGATAAACAGATTTTTAAGCTGTCCTATAATGCCTCCGAAGACCAGTCCGGCGATCGCGCCCAACACATAAGTCAATTCCTGCCACCTCTCCTCTGCCAAATACAATTTTGTTACTTGCAAACGCTTCTTCTGAACCATTTACTTTCATAAACTTGTAACTTTTTTGTTATTACCCTATATTATAAACGATTTCTTTTAAATGTAAAGAATCAAAAATCAAGACTCGAAAAAATACACATCTGACATGCCCCTTCTGCTGTATTCAGCGCAAACACATTGAAATTCAGGTATTTTTCGACATAGTTCCTAATAGTATCAATGCCATTCCCCTTAAGGGGAAACTCTCTAAATTTTCTATCAATTTGTCTTTTTTTCTTTACCAAAATTGACTAATTTGCTGTATTTTAAAAAAATTTTTTTACTCCCCCAGAGCTGTTTCCGCCCTATTTTTCTTCTCGATTTCCATATACCTCTTCATCATGCTCTACGATTTGCAGAACCTGCACCATCTTGTTGTATTCAGCCCGTTCCAGACCCCAGAAGAAAATCGCGTCGTCATTATCTTTCAGACATTCGGTCATGGTTTTTCTGTACTCTTCCCGATTATACCCAAGCGCTACGGGAAGAAACCCCTTTTCCTCCAGATAATAGTTCATAGCCAACCTTGCCATAGCTCCACTGTGTTCTTCAAATGGGTAAAGCCGCAGAATACCGCAGTGGATCGCGGCCGCGCGGCGCATCTCGTTCGCTCCGATCCGGTAAGCCTCCCGAAACAGTTTTTCAATTCCGCTTTCAATATCTTCATGGTATGGAGGGACATAGCTCCATTCCCGCACAAATGGTTCCGACTTTCGAAATCCCGCTTCCCTTCCCGTAAGGGAACTGTAAAATTTAAGCAAAAGCGTTTTATCCAAACTGCATTTCAGTGCCAGGCAATCCCGCATCAGTTCTAATGTGTTCATGTAATTTTTAATAAACACGCAGTCTTTCAAGGACGCCTCTCGCGGAATCTCCCCTTCCATGATTCCTTCTACTTCTTTTTTAGAAAGCTCCGTGCCGTCCAGTTCCATGCTTCCGTATATATAATCCATTTCATTCAGCCGCTTCAGCGTTTTTCCGGTTTCTCTCCTGAACGGTTTGCGCAGCCCCAGATCGATCTTCAATTTTACTAATTCCTTATACATGAAAATCCTCCTATGCTCTATTTCTACAGTTTAACACAGAATCTGAAATTTCGCCAGAAAACCCCGTTTTTTCTCACTTCTTCCTGATAAACTCCGAAAAGCTCTTATTTTCCGCTCTTGCCCCAAACCGATATTGCGCATATAATAAAAGCAAAAAGGAGCTAAATGATGATTTCCTTACCGGATATCTTTTATGATGTAAATTTGTTCTCAACCGCTCTGCGTCTTGTTCTTGCCGTCATATTCGGCGGTATTATCGGGCTGGAGCGGGGTGCCAACCGCCACCCCGCCGGGTTCCGTACGCATATTCTCGTCTGCGTCGGTTCCGCTCTTGCCATGCTTACAAACGCGTATCTCTGCCAGACATACGGAACCGGGGATCCTGCCCGTCTCGGCGCGCAGGTTATAACCGGCGTCGGTTTTCTGGGTGTCGGCACGATCCTGGTTACCGGAAGGCACAAGATAAAAGGACTCACGACCGCCGCGGGGCTTTGGGCTTCGGCCTGCCTTGGACTGGCTCTCGGAATCGGATTTTATTCCGGCGCGGTAGTCGCCGCCGTCGTAATTTTCGCCAGCCTCGCTTTGCTCCCAAAGGTGGAAAACCATTTTTACAAAAAGTCCCATGCCATCGACCTTTACATTGAAATTGATTCCGTCGAGCACTTCCGCGCTTTTATCCGGCATGTCCGCTCCATTGACGCCGCTTTTTATGAAACGCATCTGAGCCAGGCGAATCCGATCATGCAAGAAGGAATCGCTTTTCACCTCTCCATGATTCTCCCCAAAGGGATCTCCCATAATCAGGCAGTAGAGGAATTTGGAAATTTTGAAGGAGTCTATCTGATCGAAGAAATATAACAACATCTATCTACGAAAAATCCGCCCCTGCTTGGGGCGGATCCATTAAAAAGTGTGCGTTTCCGCTATGTCTTTTTATTCACAATCCTTCAAAAATCCAATTTTTCCAATCGCTGCCGCGTATTTAAACATGTCCACATCGCCGAAATCCCCTTCTACCGGGCGAAGCCTCAGCTTTGCCTTGATTTCCTCATAGGGCATGGTTGGCAGAAATACAATTTCGTAATCATGCTGAAAGGTCAGCTGCACAAAATCCAGAATTTCATCATCGCTGAATCCTTTTTCTAAAGAAACCTGAAGCCGCACTTTCAGCCGCTGGTCAACCGCTTTGTTGATCCCTTCCACCACCGGCTCCAGCTGCATGCCGTCATGGGATCTTTTATAGCGTGTGTACCGCATGGTATTGACATTGATCATCACGCCGGTCAGCCCGGCCTTTTTTAATTTTTCCGCCATCGCTGAAAGTTCCTGCCCGTCGGTCTCAATCAAAATTTCTTCATTCTGAAGCTTACGGACGATATCAATGATCCCTGTCCGCTTCAGAGGCTCTTTTCCTGCCAGAACGACACGTTTCTGTCCCTCTGCCTGTTTGAGGATTTCCTCTTTTGACGGTACTGCCGCATCTTTGAATTCAATTCTCATTTTTTCTGTTTCCTCCCGCTTGTCCAAGTCGAAATTATTTTACCTTATCCTTCCGCTCTAGTCAACACGCCTGTCCTGTGTTACAATGCTTTTACCAAAGGAGGCTCATTGTTATGAAAATTTTTGTCATCAGTGATACCCATGGAAGAACCGAAAAAGCGGAAGAAGTATGGAACAGACTGACGGATGTGGATCTGGTTCTTCATCTTGGCGATTATGAGAAAGACGCTCAGCGGCTTGCTCAAATCTTCGGAGTGGAGGTCATCGGAGTAAAAGGAAATATGGACGGCTCTTACAGCAGAGAAGATTACCGCATTGTGGATACGGAATATGGCAAACTCCTGCTGACCCACGGACACATGGATCAGGTCAAAATCAGCCCTCTTAATCTGCTTTACCGCGCGCAGGAACTCGGCTGCCGCGCCGTTTTATTCGGACACACCCATATTCCGTTTTATGAGGAAGAAAGCGGGATCTATCTTGTCAATCCGGGAAGTCTCTCCCAGCCCCGGGACGGAAGCGAAGGCTCTTACGCGATTCTACACACCTCTGAAAAAGAATTTCATTGCGCCATTGTTTACTATTCCAGTCTCCATGGCGGAAAAAAGCCGCCTCAAACGAGACGGCTCAGAAATATGCTCAATTACAGCGACCGGTTTTAATTCCGGTCTTTTTTCTGTTTTTACAACGTATGGTACTCCAGACGCGTATGTTTTTGCTTCAGGCTGATAGCGATTAAAAATGCCGCGGCAGTATCCATGCAGGTGAGAACCGGAAGCCCCCGCTCAATGGCTTTTCTGCGGATCGGGAACGTATCGCTCTCCGGCCGATTGGCAACCTTCGGAGTGTTGATTACCATCTGGATCTCTTCCCCAATCATCTCCTTTGCCTTTTCATAAGGAATGACTTCCGCGGCAATGCCCTCCTTGTGCATAAAAGCTCCGGTGCCTTCGGAAGCATATAGCTTAAATCCTGCCTGTTCATACCGTTTCAAGGTCTTGGCGGTTCCCGCGTTTTTATCCGGATCCCGCAGCGTTACAAAGATATTGCCCTCTGTCGGAATTTTCGTCCCCGCCGCGAGGAATCCTTTGTAAATCGCTTTGCTCAAATCCTTGTCAATGCCCAGCACTTCACCGGTGGATTTCATTTCAGGCCCCAAAGCCATATCCATATTGGTCAGCTTGGCGTTGGAGAACACCGGAACCTTTACCGCATAGTAATCGGCTCTCCTGTAAAGCCCGGTTCCGTATTGGGAATCCCGCAGTTTGTGTCCCAGCATAGCCGCCACTGCCAGCTTTACCATCGGGACTTTCGTTACCTTGCTCAAAATCGGTACGGTTCTGGAAGCCCGCGGGTTTACCTCAATCACGTAAATTTTCTTTCCGTCGTAAGCATACTGGATGTTCACAAGTCCCGTAATGTGCAGCGCCTTTGTGATCCGTTTCGTATAATCGATCAGGGTATCCTCCACCTCTTTGGAAAGGGTGAAGTGCGGATATACGGAAATGCTGTCGCCGGAATGGACGCCGGTTCGTTCGATATGCTCCATAATTCCCGGAATCAGCACGTCTTCCCCGTCCGCGATGGCATCGACCTCAATTTCCTTTCCCTGGACATATTTATCGATGAGAACCGGATGCTCCGTGGAGATCGAAACCGCTTCCTTCAAATAGCGTTTCAGCTCCACATCGCTGTATACAACCTGCATCGCTCTTCCTCCAATTACATAGGAAGGGCGCACAACCAGAGGATATCCCAGCTTTTCCACCGCCGCGAAGGCTTCTTCCGCCGTGGTTACCGCAAGCCCCTCAGGCACGGAAATTCCGATTTCCTCCAGAAGCTCACAGAATTTTTCCCGGTCTTCCGCCAGATCAATATACTTGTACGGCGTTCCCAGGATGGGAATGCTGCGGCTGTTGAGCTTTTCCGCCAGATTCAGGGACGTCTGTCCGCCAAACTGCAGAATCACGCCGTAAGGACGCTCCTTCTTTATCACGTTCATTACATTATCAATATGAAGGGACTCAAAATACAGCTTATCCGAAGTATCAAAGTCCGTGCTCACGGTTTCCGGATTGTTGTTCATGATGATAGCTTCATAACCCAGATCTTTAATGGCCCAGACGCCCTGCACGCAGCAGTAGTCAAATTCGATTCCCTGGCCGATCCGGATCGGTCCCGAGCCGACCACAAGAATTTTTTCTTCCGGAGAAACCTCCACCTCGTCCTCTTCATCATAGCAGGAATAATAGTAAGGGGTGGCCGCGTCAAACTCTCCTCCACAGGTGTCGACCATTTTATATACCGGGAAGATATCGTTGTAGATACGGATATCCTGCAGAACCTCCCTGGACACGCCGGAAAGCCGCAGAATTTCGCTATCTGTAAATCCTCTGGACTCAACTTCGTACAGCAGTTCCTTGGTAAGCGGCTGGGTCTGCAGCGCTTCCTCCAGATCGATAATTCCCTTGATTTTTTTCAGGAACCAGCGGTCAATTTTCAAAAGGTCATAAAGCCCCTCCACGTCAATCAGCTTTCTTCTCAAAGCTTCCGCGATGCAGAAAATACGTTCGTCGTCGCACGCCGCCAGCTTTTCCATCAGCTTTTCGTTGTCCAGATTGGAAACGAACGGAATCCGCAGACCGTCACACTTGATTTCCACAGAAGTGAGAGCCTTCAGCAGGGCGCTCTCGAAGGTCCTGCAGATGGACATGACCTCACCCGTAGCTTTCATCTGAGTCCCCAGCTTTCTGGAAGCGGTGCGGAATTTGTCAAAGGGCCATTTGGGGAACTTGACCACACAGTAGTCCAGAACCGGTTCAAAGCAGGCGCTGGTCTCCTGGGTCACGTAATTTTTCAATTCATCCAGATTATATCCAAGGGCGATTTTGGCCGCGATTTTGGCGATCGGATACCCCGCCGCCTTGGAAGCCAGCGCCGACGAACGGCTTACTCTCGGATTTACTTCGATTACAATATACTCTCCGTTGTCCGGATTCAGAGCAAACTGAACATTGCAGCCGCCCTCGATTTCCAGGCTGCGGATAATCTTCACCGCGGAATCCCGCAGCATCTGATACTCCTCATCCCGCAAAGTCTGGGTCGGTGCCACAACAATGCTGTCTCCCGTATGTACGCCCACCGGATCCAGATTTTCCATACTGCAGACAATGATACAGTTATCACGGCTGTCCCGCATAACTTCATACTCGATTTCTTTCCACCCCGCGACAGATTTTTCCAGCAGAATCTGCCCGATGGCGCTGTTTTCCATTCCTCTCCGGCACAGCAGCTGCAGCTCGTCATCGTTTGTAGCGACGCCGCCTCCGGTTCCTCCCAGCGTATAAGCGGGACGGATGATAACCGGATATCCGATTTTTTTAACGAAAGCCTCACATTCTTCCATACTGGTAGCGATTACACTCGGGGGAATCGGTTCTCCGATTTCCTGCATCAGCTTTTTGAATTCTTCCCGGTCTTCCGCCTTTTCGATGCTTTCCCGGTTCACCCCCAGCAGCTTCACTCCGTATTTTTCCAGAATGCCATGCTCTTCTAGGGACATCGCCAGGTTCAAACCGGTCTGACCGCCAAACCCTGCCAGAATTCCATCCGGCCGCTCTTTTTCCAAAATCTGTTCCATGGTCTCCTCTGTCAGAGGTTCCATATACACTTTGTCCGCGATCCCTTCATCGGTCATGATGGTCGCCGGGTTGCTGTTGACCAGAATGGTTTCGATTCCTTCTTCCCGAATCGCTTTGCAGGCCTGTGTCCCCGCATAATCGAATTCTGCCGCCTGGCCGATAATAATCGGGCCGGAACCGATAATAAGCAATTTATTTAAAGACGCTTTCCTAGGCATTCTCCTTACCACCTTTCATCATAGTTACAAATTTGTCAAACAGATATACGCTGTCATTGGGTCCCGGAGACGCCTCAGGATGAAACTGCACGGAAAACACCGGAAGTTCTCTGTGCTCCATTCCCTCTACGGTTCCATCGTTCAGGTTCAGATGGGTCACTTCCATACCGTTGAGCATGATGCTTTCCATTTTTACCGCGTAACCGTGGTTCTGAGAAGTAATATAAGAACGCTTTGTATCTTTGTCATATACGCCATGGTTGCCGCCCCGGTGTCCATACTTCAATTTATAAGTCTGACCGCCCGCCGCCAGGGCCAGAATCTGATGTCCCATACAGATTCCGAAAATCGGCACATCCGCGTCCCGCAGAAGAACCGCGGTTTCCCGGATCGCTTCGGTAGCTTCCTCCGGATCTCCCGGCCCGTTTGTCAGGAAAATGCCGTCCGGATGATAGTCCAGAATTTCCTTCGCCGAGGTTCCGTAAGGAAACATCTCCAGCTCGCATCCCCGTTCCATCAGGGCTTTCAGGATACTCATCTTAACGCCGAAGTCCAGTACCGCCACCTTATAGGTTCCTCCCGCGCCCAGGGTCACCCGATCCACAGTGGAAACTTCTTTCATCCAGTCGCCCCGCAGCGTGGAAGCTTCACAAATCTCTCTGGCCTGTTCAATCGAAATGCCCTCGTTGCTGATTACGCATTTTACCGTTCCTTCCGTACGGATTTTCTTCGTAATCTTTCTCGTATCCACTCCCCAGATTCCCGGGGTTTTCTGCTCCCGCAGCCAGGTATCCAGTGTCATCACGCTGTTGCTGTTGGATGGCTGACCGCACAGATCTTTTATTACCAGACCGAAGGCGTGGATTCCTCCGGATTCATTATCAATACTGCTGATCCCGTAATTGCCTATAAGGGGATAGGTCATTGTAATAATCTGCCCTTTATAGGAAGGATCGGTCAATATCTTCTGATAGCCGGTCATAGAAGTATTGAATACCAGTTCACCTGTTCTTGTTCCCCGAAAGCCGAATCCATGTCCTTTATACACAGATCCATCTTCCAGGTAGATCAGTCCTTCCATCTTTTCCTTGTTGTTTTCCATTGTCCTCTTCCTCTTTTTCTTCCTGCGTCTTGTTTTCATTCAGATAATTATACATCTTCATTCATGTTTATTCAAGTCCCTGTTTGGGAAATTTTCGCAAAAAAGGAGCAGTCTTTTTCCGACTCGCTCCTGCGGGAATCCCTTCACCGGTTTTCCTTCGTTGTATCTACATTCATATAGACAGAGGCCGCGGTTGCCGCCAGTTTGCCCGTATTTTTGCTCCTTGCCTCGCAGACAATCTGCGTAATCCGCTTCCCCGCTGCCGTTGCTTTGGCGGTTACAATCAGCTGATCGCCAATCTGCACGGGACGGATATATTTAACATCTAAACTGATTGTCGGGGCATAGTTTTCACCGGCACAAAATCTTGCGATTGCTGCCGCTGTAATATCGAAGGCCGTGCAGATCATTCCACCGTGCATCATTCCACCCCGGTTTGCCTGCCATTCCTGCACCGGAAATCCCAGCGTAATGGAAGTATCTTCATAGGAACAGCCGATCCTTACGGATCTCATTCTGCCATTTACCGTTTCTTTTTGCTGTTCGTTGTTTTCATACATGGTTTTATCCAGATAGCGCTCCATCTCCTGCTGTCCGTTCATTTAGACCTCCCTTTCTTCCGCCCTCGTTTCTCTCAGCGTCCTTCCTTTTTGTACATAGGCGTTCATCTCTTCTTCCGGCACCATGCTGCCGCCGGTTGCCCACACAATATGGGACGCTTCATATTCATCATTATACATCATATGCAGCGGTCCTTCAAATCCCGCGCAGGCGGAAGGCTCAATACGAATCTGTTCCTGTCTCGCGAGAAGCTCCAGATAGGAAAACAATTTCTCATCCTGTACCGTGTAACACCCCTGCACCATCGTTTCCATCACGCCTGCCGCCAGGGAGGAACAGCGGCCTACCGCCAGACCGTCCGCCTCGGTTTTCCCGTCCAGTCCGATATCCTGTACGCGAATGCGGTCTTTCAATCCGGTCATCAGCCCCAGAGTCATACATGGAGCATGAACCGGTTCCGCGAAAATACAATGGACATGAGGCCCAAGATAGGTTTTAAGGCCGAATGTCACGCCCCCGGGAGCGCCGCCCACTCCGCAGGGCAGGTAGACAAACAGAGGATGGGTCTCATCGACTTTGATTTCCTGAGCGTCCAGCTGTTTTTTCAGACGTTTGCCGGAAGCCGCGTATCCAAGGAACAAATCTGCCGAATTTTCATCATCCACAAAATGACAGAGGGGATCGTTTTCCGCTTCTGCTCTGCCGGCTGCCACTGCCTGCTGATAGTCCTGACTATATTCTTTTACCGTGGCGCCTTTCTCCCTTAAAAGGTCTTTTTTCCACTGTCTGGCATCCCGTGACATGTGTACGGTTACCTGAAATCCCAGTTTGGCGCTGATGATACCGATAGCAAGTCCCAGATTGCCCGTTGACCCCACCGCGACCCGATAGCCGGAAAACAGCTTTTGAAACGGCTCCCGCATCAGCTGTCCATAGTCATCGCTTGTTTTCAACATACCATGTTCCATCGCGATGGTTTCCGCCAGCTTCAGAATTTCGTAAATTCCGCCTCTGGCTTTGACTGATCCGGAAATCGGCAAATGGCTGTCGCATTTCAGAAAAAGTCTCCCTTCTATTCCCAAGGCCTTTTGCATTTGAGGGATCTCTCTCAAAGGGGATTCGATGATTCCTCCCATCTTTTCCGTCTCCGGAAAGGCCTTTTGTATATAAGGGGCAAAACGGTCGAGCCGCTCCGCCGCGTCCTCAATATCCTCTCTGTGGAAAGGACACTCCGCTTCCTGCCCGTACCTGGGATTTCCCCAGAAAACTTCCCTCTGTTCGCTCATTTCGCCGATCAGCGGCCATTGCGCGATCTGTTTTTGTAAATCCATCTCTCATCTGTCCTCTTGTTATCCGATTACTTTGTTTATCTGCCGTCCCTGCATCCAAGCGTCAAGGTTGGCGAATACAATTTCCGCCCTTTTTTCCATGGATTCTTCTGTCGCGAACGCCACATGAGGGGTTACGATGGTATTCGGCGTGTGTAAAAGGGGATGGGCCGGATCAAGGGGAGGTTCCGTTTCAAACACATCAATGCCGGCACCCGCGACTTTTCCGCTGTTTAAGGCGTCCGCCAGCGCCTGCGAATCCACAACCGGTCCTCTGGCCGCGTTAATCAGAATCGCGCCTTCCTTGATGTGCGCCAAAGACTCCTTGTTAATCAGACCTTTGGATTTTTCCGTCACCGGGCAGTGCAGCGTGACAATGTCAGACTGGGCCATCATTTCGTTCAGCGGCAGATAGGCGACGTCTTTCGTACTCTCTTTGTTTGAGAATCCGTTGTAGGCAATCGTCCTGCACCCGAAGGCTCTGCAAAGCTCACCCACACGGCTTCCGATGGCTCCGGTTCCAATAATGCCCACAGTTTTTCCTTTGAGTTCGTTTCCGACAAGTCCGTCTTTTGTCTTCCCTTCCCGGCAGCGGGCATCCACCTGCGGTACATTGCGCAGAAGGGAAAGCATCATGCAGATGGTCAATTCCGCGACCGAATCATTGGAATAGCCGGAAGCGTTGCTGACCGCGATTCCCATTTTTTCCGCCGCCGCCAGATCCACATGATCCACCCCGGTAAAGGCGACATTGATAAATTTCAGATTCGGACAGCTTTCAATTACACTCCCTTTCAGCGGCATATTGGCGATTATCAGGATATCCGCGTCTTTACATCGCTCGATCTGTGTATCCGGATCGTCATCCCTCTCATATGCCTCAAAAGTATGCCCCGCTTTTTCCAGCGGTTTTGTATAGTTCGCCAGCAAATCTCCGCGGACAGCCAGAGATTCCAGCATTACAATTTTCATAGCTCTATCCTCCTGTTTGTTGGATTTTACAATTCTTTTCGAGATTTATATGAAAATTATAATATGGAATGAAGAAATTGGCAACCGCCCTGCGGATATAAGCGTAGTTCCGCCGGCGCCTCTCACAAAGGGAGTAAAAAAGAAAGCCCTGAAACCGTAGTGATTTCAAGGCTTTGGCGCGCCATTAGGGATTCGAACCCCAGACCTTCGCATTCGTAGTGCGCTACTCTATCCAGCTGAGCTAATGGCGCTCGTTAACTGACAAATGCTATTATACAATAAAATCCCCTACGGTGTAAAGTAAAATTTTTGCGCTTTCTTAAATTTGTCGAAGAAGTCGAAGACGTTGAATGAAAAATTAAAAAAAACTCTTGAATTCTTCCCATGATCGATTGTATAATAGGGAAGTACCTGCTACTGTGGCTCAGGGGTAGAGCAGCTCACTCGTAATGAGCAGGTCGTCGGTTCGAATCCGACCAGTAGCTCCAGGCAAAAACCCGCTAAATCAAGTAATTCCAACTGGTTTATTGGGTTTTTCTTTTGCTTTTCCAATTCCATATTTTGGGTGAAAATCCCGTTTTATCCCCCTTTTTCTATTGGAAAGTGTGGGAGTTATACAAGCTCTTCCCTATAGACCAGCCGACTCACCCGCGATCAGAAAGCTGTTCTTCCCGTTTTCCTTAGCTTCGTAAAGCGCCTGATCCGCATAACGATACAATTCCTCAAACATCTGCTCATCTTTTCGGAAAGCGATTCCCGCGGAAACGGTAATCTCATACATTTTCAAAAACGGATCCTGACGAAGCGCGAGAAGAGCCTTCTCCATCCGTCTTGAAAATTCCTCGCGTTCCTTCACTGTTTTATCCAAAAATACGGTAAATTCATCTCCGCCGTAATGGGCGAGCAGACCGTCGGGAAATTCACGTTCCATCCATTTTCCAATGGCAGTAAGGACTTCATCCCCCAGAAGATGCCCGTATTTATCATTACAGAGTTTAAAATCATCCACATCCAACATCACAAAAACGCCCTGGTTCCGGGGGCAGCTACGAAGTATACTTGTGACCGCCGCTTCAAAATGGGCACGATTATAAAGACCAGTTAAATAATCGTGCTCCACCGCGTACTGCAGCTTCTCGTTCATATCACGAAGCGCGTGGGTCTGCGTTTCAACCAGCTCTTTGAGCTGTTGATTCATACTCCCGACCATACCATTTGGGAAAAATTCGCCCGGCGACTGATAGGGATCCGGTGTCGACTGATGAAGATGTAAAATTTTCCAATCATTTTCATGTTTCAGAACCATTGTTACACGGAACTCCATCTCACACGCAATACACCCATCCGGAGAAATTTCTCTCACAGCAATGCGCATGACGACCAGATAAAGTGACTCTCCTATTTTATGCGGCCATATTTCTTTTTTCTGAACCGCAAAACGAACAAGCTCCGCTCTTGCCTCCTCCTCTTGTTTGATCGCCTTGTCAAAATCCTCTCTGGACAGAAAAAACTCTGACCCGCCGGTTCCGATTACCGATATATCTGGATCAATATACTGCTCAAAAATATCATAATTGCAGTTTTCCAAATATTCATGAATCAAATATTCGCAAAACTCCTTTACACCGTTCATTTCCCTCTCCCTCATTTAAATGTCGGTTTAACCAGTTATTTTTCCACTTTCACCTTGCCTCGGGTCTATTCCCTACATATATAAACCCCTTTTCCGTTTAGCGTTTTTCAAATTTTACTACATAATTTTGATTCTGTTGTATTCTTGTAGAATGTTTTTTCTGTCTTTTATCATTTCTTTACAAAATGCAGTCGTTTTCAAATATAATTTTTTGTATACGAGAATATGACTTCAATGCCCTGCAATATTCTTCGATTATTTTATTTTCAGAGCTGCGGTCTTTTTCTGTGTCCAAGTGAGCTCCGCATCTTTTCGCGCAGGGCTTGCGATACGCCCTTTTTTTGTAGTATAATGCAAATATGTATATATTTTTTTGATTTATGTTACAACAGAATCAAAATTATGTGATAATCATCCCCATCCGCTCCAGCTGTGCGCGGTGGATGGCTCCGCTTTCCGCAGTATAGATCCGGGTGGTCGCAACGCTGGTATGTCCAAGAATATCGGCCAGCCGGGAAAGATCTTTTTCCAGAGAATAGTAAGTTCGGGCAAACAAGTGCCGCAGATTATGTGGGAATACCTTTTCCGCTGAAACACCCGCTTCTTCACACAGAGATTTCATCTCTCTCCAGATGTTGGATCGATCCAGTTTTTTTCCACTCTTTGTTACGAATACTAATCCACTTCTCCGGTTCTGCTCGCGCATATACGCGTCAAGACACCGGCATAATTTCTTCGGAAGGAAGACCTCTCTGCTCTTTCCCTTGCATCTGACAACCGCTCTCCCGCAGCGCACGGCCTCCATGGTAATGAACTGCAGCTCTGAGACACGAATCCCTGTAGAAGTAATCGTCTGCAATACAAGCGCCAGCCGTTCCTTTCCCGCTTTTTCCGCCGTCTTTACAAGGCGGGCATACTCACTCCTTGTCAACTCCTTTTCCTCTCTGCGAAAGATTGCTCTCTGTATCTTCAGAGGCTGGACACGGCAGTCCGTCCACTCCGTAAAGTTCAAAAATGAATTGACAGCCGCGATCATCGCGTTCACCGACGCGGGGGGGGGGGCATATTCTCGAACCAGTTCCTCCTTCCATTCAATCAGCGCCGCCTTCGTAATCGGCGCGCCCGCAAGATGAGAACGGAGGAAAGCCAGTGACTGCATATATTTCTTTACCGTATTCCCTGCCTTTTCCTGCTCTCTCAAAAAAAACTCATAGTCCGAAAGTCTCTCCCCTGTAAGGACTCTCGCTTTTCTTCTTTTCCACATGTTTCATCTCCTCCTTCGATTTCATATCCTTTATTGTATCGAATTTTGGCTGAAACATGCAGTCTCAGTGCGCCGTTCCTTAAATACCCTAAAAAATCCGTTCCAGAATGGATTCTCTCTCTGTGTCACTCACCGTAACGCGGACGGAGGAGTCCGGAGTATAGACGCCGTCCAGTACCGCCCCTTCTCCGATATAAATCTGCTTTCCGTCGGAAAGGGTGCCCGAGCAGCCTCCTGACTCCATCGGAGTCAGGGAAAGCTCCAGAATCGTCTCCAGGTCCTCCATGCTCATTTCCGTCTCCATGTTATAAAAAAGCGTGTTCAGCGTACCGCTCATTTCCAGACAGGCGCTGTCTGAATTGGAATAATCCTCTTCCCGATCCAGAAGTCCCGCGGGGAAACATACCTGCAGAGACAAACTTTCAACCTCCGCGTACGCGTATCCCCAGTCACCCTGGCTCAGCTCGCCATACACCGGCGCGCCGAGACTCCCATATGCCTCCGCAATCTCTTTCCCGGTCATCCCCACCAGGTCAACATATTTTTCCCAGGTATCTTTCTTATGTTCCAGAGCAATCGTCTTCTCGAATTCATATGTTTGCCCATTCTTCTCCCACTCCAGACGTACCAGATGTTTCCCATCGTAAAGAGATGACGCGTCAATCCTGTTTTCCTGTTTTTCATACAAAACCGTATCAATATAAACATCATACGCTGTCAGTTCATGAAGCGTTCCGTCCTCATAAGTAACATACAGCGGATCCAGGCTCAGCTTATTGTCCTCAATTTCATAGGAATCCTTTAAATCCACATTGCTTACGGTTTTTACAGCGCCTGCCGGTCGGCTGTTTTCCTTCCCTTTCTGAAAGAAATCCGGAAGCATCACCGCCGCGGCGGTTGCCGCTCCGCATACCAGCAGCGCCGCGATAAAAATCAGCAGAATTTTATTTTTATGCAAATAGAAAAATCGTACCATCCGCTGCTTCCGCTCAGAGGTTTCTTCCGTAGAATCGACCGGCGCTCCGCATTTTTTACAGAAATTCGCCGTATCTTTTATCTTATGTCCGCATTGGTTACAATACATCCGCCGTCTCCCTTCCCGGTATCGTAACCTTATTTTATCGTAGATGTCCTGCCGGTTCAATCCGTTTTTGAGATTGTTCCTGTGAAGACCGGATAAAAAGCATCGGGTTCCTCTTTGCAAGAACCCGATGCCAAAAAGAAAGGTCTTATTTTTTAAATTTTGCTAATCCTGGATTCCCGGAATCGACGGAATCGCGTCCATGGAAGGTTTTAACTCTTCATCCGTCGGAATGTGATCGCTCATCCTGCCTTCGTTATACGCGGCATACGCGGTCATATCAAAATAGCCGGTTCCGGTCAGCCCAAACAGAATCGTCTTTGCTTCGCCGGATTCTTTACATTTGAGCGCTTCATCAATGGCGCCTTTGATGGCATGAGCCGATTCCGGAGCCGGAAGAATCGTTTCCAGCTTCGCGAACTGTACGGCCGCTTCAAATACTTTTGTCTGTTCCACCGCGGAGGCTTCCATATAGCCGTCCGCATAGAGCTTGGACAGAATCGGCGACATTCCATGGTACCGCAGACCGCCGGCGTGGTTCGCGGAAGGTTTAAAGGTGCACCCCAGCGTGTACATTTTCGCCATAGGCGTGATCTTTCCGGTATCGCAGAAATCATATTTGTAGACGCCTCTCGTAAAGGACGGGCAGGAAGCCGGTTCGATGGCTACAATCCGCGGATCGCGCTTTCCGGTAAGCTTATCCTGCATAAACGGCGCGATCAGTCCGCCCAGATTCGAGCCGCCTCCCGCGCAGCCTACTACAATATCCGGATATTCATCCAGCAGCTCCATTGCCTGTTTTGCTTCCAGCCCGATAATCGACTGGTGGAGCAACACCTGATTGAGAACCGAACCCAGCACGTAACGATATCCGTCGCTGGTGACAGCCCGCTCTACGGCCTCGGAAATGGCGCATCCCAGGCTGCCGCTGTTCTCCGGATCTTCGGCCAGGATTTTTCTCCCCGCTTCCGTCCGATCCGACGGCGAGGCGAATACATTGGCACCGAAGGTTTCCATAATGTTCTTTCGGAACGGTTTCTGGTTATAAGAAACTTTTACCATATACACTTCCAGATCCAGACCAAAGTAGGAGCACGCTTCGGCCAGGGCAGTTCCCCACTGTCCCGCTCCGGTTTCCGTGGTAACCCCTTTCAGCCCCTGCTGTTTCGCGTAATAAGCCTGGGCCACAGCGGAGTTCAGCTTGTGGCTGCCGGAAGTATTGTTTCCTTCAAATTTATAATAGATCTTCGCCGGCGTATCCAGCGCTTTTTCCAGATTATAAGCCCTACATAACGGAGAAGGGCGGTAAATTTTGTAGATATCCAACACTTCCTCCGGAATATCGAAGTAGCGGGTTGTTCCATCCACTTCCTGATTTGCCAGTTCTTCGCAGAAAACCGGATATAAATCCTCCACCGCCGCGGGCTTCCCGGTTGCCGGGTTGATAATCGGCGCCGGCTGCTCTTTCATGTCCGCTCTCAGATTATACCATTGCTTTGGCATCTGTTCCTCGGTTAAGTAAAGTCTGTGGGGTACGTTCTTTTTCATTGGTTTACTCCTTTCCATTTCCCTGATTGAGAAGCGTCCTGTAACAAGAAAAGCGCCTTCATCCCGCTACGGGACAAAAGCGCTGCTTTTGCTATGCCACCCTGAGAACAGACTGAATCTCTTCTCTGCTTCCGCGTACAGCTGTTGATACGCGCTCCCTTTATAACGGGCGGAGATCCCGTCAGGTATTACTCAACGTCTCCGTCTTTCTTCCTGCCCTCATAAGTCCATTCAGTCCAGTCGCTACCTGCCGCGTTTTCACCGCCCGCGGCTCTCTGTAAAGCGCGGTTCCGAACCTACTACTCTCAATCATCGGTTTCACTGTTTTAATTATGCTGTTATTATAAAATTATCCTTGTGGTTTGTCAACTATTTCTTTCTTATTTTTTGTGAATTTTACTAAAAATCATAAAACTGACATTTGCACATTTTATGGCTTTTCCCTGTTTCATCCACCATGGTACAAGCTCCGCAAATCCCTTCCCCACAGCACATATGAAAGTTATTGCTGTAGACCGCTTTTTCTCCGGGAATGGAAATCGCGTCCTGATAGTAATCCGAAGCCAGCAGCAGGATCGCGTCGTAGCCTGTCGGACACACAAAATCCGGAGTCAGTTCGGTATAACGGATACTGTTTGCCGGACAGTCCGCCAGATAGTCATTCACCAGCTCCTGATTGATTTTGTCCAGATCCACAATCAGATCGACCGTATCCTTTCCCGAAGCCCACCGATTATAGTGAGCCGCGGGCGCGAAACCCACTCCCTTGGTAATGCACAGAACCTTCTGCGGCTGTTTTTTCAACAGCTTCCGGACCCCCAGCAGACCGTTGCGGTAGACGCCCCGCACCTCGATTTCGTCTCCCGCCTCAGTCAGAGCCTTTGTCTTTCCCGCCATCACGTTTACTGCCAGGTAGATCTGCCCCTTGTCCGGATCCGAACGCATCACGGAGATCGGCACGCTGTAGCAGCTGCTGTATCCATGGAGTTTTAAAAAAACATAAGATCCGGGAAGCGATGCCTTAAGAGCAAATCCGCGGCTTACCTCCACAACAAAAACCAACAGATGCTCACCGTACCAGATCTTTTTTAAAATGCGGCACCGCTTGCTTTCCCTGCGATTGTTGATTTTCTTTCCGTTCTGGATGTACTCATTATAAATGCACACGCCCCTCCAGCCGCAGTCGCAGAAATCTTTTCCCTGAAGGCGGCTGCAGGTAAGGCAGTCGCCGGACTGAGCCAGCAGACAGGGACAGTTTTCCGTTCCCGCGTCAATGCATACTTCTTCTTTATAGGTCATGGTTATTCCTCCAATCTCTTAAAACCATACTCCATTAATGTATATGCGTCGTTAAACCAGTTTGGTGCGCCCATGACCACACAGATCAGCTCTTTTCCGTCCCTCTGTGCCGAAGCCGCCAACGTCCGGCCGGAGGCTTTTGTATAACCGATTTTTATCCCGTTTCCACCCCGGAATTCATGAACCGTCTTATTTTTATTGTAAAAATGGGTAAAGTCGTTCCCCTCCCTCTGAGCGTCCCAGGACGGAGCTGCCACAATCGTGCGGAACATCGGATGCCGCATGGCTTCCCTCGCGATCTGTGCCAGATCCCAGGCCGTTGTATAATGGTTTTCATCGAACAGTCCGTTGGGATTGACAAAATGCGTATTGCCGCAGCCCAGTTCTTCTGCCTTCGCGTTCATTTCCGCCACAAAATTTTCTGTACTGCCTGCCGTCAGAATGGCCAGAGCAACAGCCGAATCGTTTCCGGACTGAAGCATGAGTCCGTACAGCAAATCTTCCAGACGGATTTTTTCTCCGGCTTTCAGATACAGAGACGACCCTTCCACCCCTTCCGCTTCCCGGGGTACGGTAACCACCTGATCGATAGGGCTGTCATAACGCTCCAGCGTTTCCAGAACCAGAAGAGCAGTCATAATTTTGGTAGTACTGGCAGGATACGCCCGCTCCCGCGCATTTCTCTCATAGAGGACTTCCCCTGTTTCCGCTTCCACCAGGATCGCCTGTGACGCGGAAATCTGCGGTACAGCGGGCATCGCCGCGGTCTGCCGGACCTCATCCGCTTTGAAAGCGATCAAGACAACCGCGGTAAACAACACAGCAGCGAACCCGACTCCGATTCCAAAGTTTTTCTTTTTCATAATCAAAAATCTCCTACAGAACAATTTACGGTTCCGCGGGAGATTTTATGCTTACAAATGTTCCAGATACTGCCGCTCGGATTTGCTGATCCATCTTCCACTCCGGTACCGGATGACAAAGCAGCACGCGCGGAAGAACCAGTCAATGGTCATCGCGATCCAGACCCCGAATAGCCCCAGATGCAGATAAAGTCCCAGCAGGTAGCTGAAGGCCACGCGGAACACCCACATGGATACGATGGAAATCAACATGGTAAGCGCCACATCGTTGGACGCTCTGAGTGTATATGGCAGCGTGAAGGACAACGGCCAGATCAGCGCCGCGCAGACGGAATGATAAATCAGAATCTGCCTCGCGTACTGGCTCGCCAGATCCGAAAGGCCATATACATAAAGAATCAGCGGCAGCGCCAGTACGACAACTCCGTTAAACAGGAGCATCGTCAGATAGCAGATTTTCAGCAGCTTTTTCGTATAATAGCGCACCTGTTGGTAATCTCGTGCCCCTACGCACTGAGAAACGACCGTAATTGTCGTGTAGCCCATGGCAATCCCCGGAAGAATCGCAAAGGAAGCGACATAGTTTCCGATGGCGTTAGCCGCGATGGCGGCTGTACCGAATCCGGAAACAAGGCTGAGTACCAGAATTTTCCCCAGCTGAAACATGCTGTTTTCCAGCCCATTGGGAATTCCGATAGACAGAATCCGCTTCAGCAGGAACCAGTCCGGGCGAAACGTCAACGGGCGGGGAATATGCAGCAGCCGATCCTGCCGGAACAGCAGCTTTATAATGATCACCGCCGCAAGAATACGCGCGGCCAGCGTCGGAATCGCGGCCCCTTCCACCCCCATATGAAAACCGTAGAGCAAAATCGCAATTCCCGCCAGATTCACACCGTTCATCAAAAGAGACATCTGCATGGCAATCCTGGAGTTTCCCATGACCCGAAATACAGCGGCTCCCGCGTTGTACAGCGCGATAAAGGGAATCGACGCGCTGACAATCAGAAGGAACACACGGCTGTTTTCCATGACGTCCGCCTCAATCTCTCCGAATACCTGGTGTAAAATAAAATCCCGGAATACATAGCAGGCGGCCATAACGACAATCGCGAAGGCAAAAATAAAGAGAACCATCTGCCATGCCGCTCTGCACCCGGTCTGGGGATCCCGCCTTCCGATATACTGACCCGCGACGACTGCCCCTCCGGTCGCCAGCGCCGAAAAGACATTAATAAAAAGAATAAAAATCGAGTCTACCAGGGAAACGCCCGACACAGCCGCTTCTCCCAGACTGGCCACCATGATCGAATCCACCAGTCCCACGGAAATCTGCAGAAACTGCTCGATAATCAGCGGTATGATCAGCTTTTTCAGATCCTGATTGCTAAAACGGTACTCCAAACTCTCACCTTCTTAATACTCTATTTTTCCGGAAGCTTCAAGGAAATCTGCTGCAAATCCAGACTGTCGGCAGGCTCTTCCGCCCCCATAATCTCTTCGATTTCTTCAATATCCGGCAATTCTTTAAGGTTGGTAAACCCAAAATTTTTCAGAAACACATCGGTAGTGCCGTACAAAATCGGCCGTCCAATCCCCGAAGAACGTCCTACCTCTGTGATCAGTTCTTTTTTTTCAAGCCCGTCGATTACCCGATCGCAGCGGATTCCCCGAATGGACTCGATCTCTCCTTTGGTGACCGGCTGCTTGTAAGCGATGATCGCCAGAACCTCCAGGGCGGACTGGGACAGCTTTTTATGCTTGATCGGCGTACACAGCCGCTCAATATATTCGATATTTTCCTCGCAGGTTACGAACTGAAAACTCTTATTCACTTCCCTTATGCGAATACCTCTCTGCTGCCGCTCGTACTCCTCTTGCAGCTCCAGAAAACAGTCATACGCTTCTTTCCAGTTGATATTAAAGATCTCGGCTGCCAGTTTTACATCCAGCGGCTGTCCCCACACGAACAGCATGGATTCAAAGGCAGACTTCATCGCGTGCCTACTCGTCATCCGTACTTCCTCCCCCGGGCTCTTCCTCCGTCTCCAGCAGACGTTCGGTGGCCCTCACTGTAATATCCCCGTAGATATACTTCTGCTCCGCGTCCAGACGATTTTCTTTCATCATTTCCAGAACAGACGAAAACGTCAGCGCGATATCATATTTATCCTCTTTTTTCTGCACCAGTTCTTTAAAATCCGCTTCCTCGCCCGCGTGCTCCAGAAAATATTCCCGGATATCCGCCATTCTCGCTTCGGCGGTCGCTTTTTGTTTTTCCGTCCGGATATGGTGTCTGCGGATTTCTTCTTCTTTTTTCTTCTTTCTCAGGAACAGATCGAAAGCAGCGACAAACTGCCGCAGATCCAGTTTCAGATATTCATCCGGCTCCCCTGTGTAAGCGGACAGATCCTCCTGCGGCTTTTCCATTGTCCGTGAACCGGCTTCCTCCTGTTTGCGGAGCATCTCGGCCAGCAGTTTGAACCGCTTGTACTCCAGCAGCTTTTCCACCAGTTCTGACCTTGGATCCTCAAATTCCACTTTTTCTCCTCCCGGCGCTGTCCTCGGCAGGAGCATTTTGGATTTAATTTCGATGAGAGCTGCCGCCAGAACCAGAAACTCCGAAGCCAAAGGCACATCCAGACGCTTCATCTCTTCCATGTAAGAAAGATACTGACTGGTGATCTCGGATATCTCAATATCGTAAATACTCATCTGCGCGTGTTCGATCAGGTAGACCAGCAGATCAAACGGGCCTTCAAAAACATTGAGCTTTACTTTATATCCCATGAATCAGTTCCCTCAGGCTGTCTTGATACGGAGGGCGCACAATGCCCTTTTCCGTAATAACCGCCGTAATATACTCGTGACCGGTCACATCGAAAGCCGGGTTATATGTTTTAATCCCTTCCGGCGCCATGGGCCGTTCATACCACAGGCTGCGAATTTCGTCCCCGTCCCGCTCTTCGATGACAATTTCTTCTCCGGAGGCCGTATCCAGATCAATCGTGGAAGTCGGCGCAAACATATAAAAGGGAATTCCGTACTCTTTGGCAAGAATCGCAACTCCCGAAGTCCCGATTTTATTGGCTCCGTCACCGTTGGCCGCCATACGGTCACAGCCGACTACCACCGCGTCAATAAGCCCCTGTTTCATCACAGAGGAAGCCATATTATCACAGATCAGTGTCACATCCACGCCCTCCCGCGAAAGCTCCCAGGCTGTCAGCCTGGCTCCCTGCAGCAGCGGGCGCGTTTCGTCCGCGTACACCCGAAACTGATAGCCTCTCTCCTGACCCAGATAAATGGGAGCCAGACAGGTTCCATACTTGGCGGTTGCCAGGGTTCCCGCATTGCAGTGAGTCAGGATTCCCATTCCTTTTTTCAGGAGGGACAGTCCGTGTTCTCCCATGGCAAGACAACTCTGCTCATCTTCCCGGCGAATGGTGTCCGCCTCCCGGAAAAGTCCTTCTTTTATAAACGCCCTCTGTTCTTCCCATGGCGTTTCCGCATCTGCCTGCTCGCGCAGCTGGTACAGCCGCTCTTCCATCCGTTCCAGCGCCCAGAACAGATTCACCGCGGTCGGGCGCGCGGTGGCGATATATTCCTTCGCCCAGTGGAAATCTCTGGCAAAATCCTGGAAGTTGGGAGACTCCAAATCCCTGACCGCCCGGTAAAGTCCGTACGCGGCAGCCACTCCGATTGCCGGCGCGCCCCGTACCTGCAGCTTTTTAATTGCCGCCCAGATTTCTTCCTTTGTTCGAAGTTCTATGTAATGCTCCTGTCCCGGAAGCAGACTCTGATCCAGAATCCACAGTCTGCCGTCTTCCATTTTTACAGGTGTGATCATATCATTTCCCCCTTCACGTTCGCGTTCAACGGTCTTATTTTAACACATTTTTCCCTTCAGTTACAGCACAAAGTCCCTGCGCGGCGCGCTGGTTCTCTTTGACAAATTGTGAAACTTGTATTATAACTAAATAGAAAGAAAGGATTCAGACTATATGGAAAAACTCTCACGAAAGCAGACTACTATGCGGGTTTCCTTCGTCAGCATCGGTGGAAATCTGTTTTTATGTTGTTTAAAGCTATGCGCAGGCATTCTGGGCCGTTCCGGCGCTCTTGTCTCCGACGCCATTCATTCCGCGGCGGACGCCATTGACACGATTATTGTGATTATCGGCGTAAAAATGGCCTCAAAAGCACCGGACGAACGGCATCCTTACGGCCACGAACGGATGGAATGCGTGGCCGCGCTGATTTTATCCATTGTGCTGGGATGCATCGGTGCCGGAATCGGATACGCCGGCCTTGAAAAAATTATGTCCGGAAATTATGAAACACTGGGCGTTCCCAGTCGTCTCGCTCTCTTTGCGGCGCTGATCTCCATCGCCATAAAGGAAGGGCTTTACTGGTACATGCGGGGCTCCGCAAAACGAATCCGCTCCGACGCGCTCATGGCCATCGCCTGGCACAATCGGGCGGACGCGCTTTCTTCCATCGGCAGTTTTATCGGCATCATCGGTTCCAGAGCAGGCTTTCCTATCCTCGATCCGATTGTCAGCGTTATCATCTGTCTGTTCGTTATTAAAGCGGCGCTGACCATTTTTATCGAGGCGGTCAATAAGATGATCGACCGAGCCTGCGATCCGAAGACTGCCGCCGCGATTCAAAACGCTGCCGCCGATTATCTGCGGAAGCAGGCTGCCGGAGAGCTGGGGCGGCTGCGCACCCGGCTGTTCGGAGATAAGGTCTATGTGGAAATTGAAATTCACCTTCCGGGAGACTGCTCCCTGGCGGAATCTTGTCAGTTCAGCTCACAGCTGCGCCATTTTATCGAAGAAAGCTTTGATATGGTCAAAGTCTGCAAAGTTCTTCCTCTTCCACTCGAAAAAAACAGCAGTCCCGATAAATAACACTATCGCGCTTCAAACCAGCGTTGTCGTTCCAGTACTTCTGAGGACGGCATTTTTTTATAATATTCTGCCGCCGCTTCCGCCGCCTTCTGTGCCGTCCGCTGAGTCTGCGCCATCAGTTCTTCTTCATCCACGCATTTCATGGTTCCGTCTTCCACAATCACCCTTCCGTCGATTATCACGATTTCCACTTCCGTTCCCGCCGAAGCGCACACAAGTGTCTGCGGAATATTGGTCAGAGGTTCCAAAAGCATAGGCGTCATATTGATGGTTTTCGGGTTTATCAGAATCAGATCCGCTTTTTTCCCCGGCTCCAGACTTCCGATCCAGCTTCCCATGCCCAGGGCGTTGGCTGCCTCAATGGTATGCATCCGCAGGAACATACTCATTGGCACATTCGGAACCTGATTGTGCCAGGCATCAATATTCGTGTTCAGATGGGCGATTTTCATATTGGTAAAAGGATTAATCCCTGTATAGGCGGACTCATCGGTTCCAATCCCCACAGTCCCTCCAAAATGGAGATACTGGGCGGAAGGCGGAGATACGCCCACTTCACACCAGGAGCACGGACAGTAAGCCATTTTCATGCCGCTCTTTGCCGCTTTTTCATTTTCCCACTTCTCATTGTAAACAAGATGGGCTGCCAGAGTCTGTTCATTCAGAAGTCCCAGCTTTTCAAACGCGTCTACAGAGCGCATTCCGAACCGCTTTTCTACCTGTCTGAGTTCATAAGGCGACTGCGCCAGATGCGTATGAATCATCGCATGTCTCTTTCGGGCAATTTCCCGAAGTTCCAGTACCAGCTCTTCCGAAACATAATCCAGTGCCTGAAAGCCCACCATAGCGCTGATTCGTTCAGACGGATCTGTCCCATAGGTGTCCAGGAGATGACGCATCGACTTCAGTCCCGCTTCCGCATTCCTCCGCGCAAACGGGTAATCTCCCTCCAGGAACTCGGTCATATCCCATGGAACTTCCCTTATCTGTTCGGCAACCCGCGCCCGTACGCCAAACTCCTCGTGCACTCCGGCCAGCACATCATAACCGGAACCCATATCACAGAAGGTGGTCGTTCCCCGCTTCACCCCTTCCATCAGAAACGCCCTGCAGGCGATCCGTTCATCCTCCACCGTCAGGGTGTTCTGGTATCCCGCAAGTCCCTGTTCCAGAAAAAACTCCAGATCGGTCAGCACGCCCCTGCACAGATTCCCGTAATAGGAGTGGCAGTGCGTATCAACCATCCCCGGAAGCAGAATTTTGCCGCTGCCGTCAATTTCCCGTTCCGCCCGGAACTGTTTCGCGATCACATCCGCATCATCCACACAGACAATTTCACTGTCTTTTATTCCGACCGCTCCCTTTTTTATCAGTCCGACCCCTTTTCCTGCCATTGTAAGAACTACCGCGTTTTTTATAATCAGATCCAGCATCGCAACATTCTCCCTTCTATAACTGTCCGCATTCTCCGGGTTTCCTTTATTCCGGAGATCAAAAAAGGGAGCCACAGCATATGCTGCGGCTCCCCAAAAAGGTAATTATGATGAATCTCTTTTTACAGTTTGAAGTCAGCTTTAACAGCAGCCAGAGCTTCGTCCAGTGCAGCCAGAACTTTGTCGATTGTTTCATAGCTCTGAGTTGCAGGCGGCTCGATTCTTACTGTCTTAGCATTTACTAATGTACCAGCTACCATTACCTTTCTTTCGAACAGGTGCTTAGTTACATCGTATCCAACTTCTGCTTCCGGGAATTCCATACAGATCAGCATACCAGCTCCTCTGTAAGCAGTCAGGACAGTCGGATATTTTTCATGTAATTTCTTCAGGCCGTTCAGGTAGTATTCACCCTTTTCTTTTGCCTGTCCCGGGATATCGTTCTTCAGCATATATTTGATTGTGGAAATGAATGCTGCGCAAGCCAGCGGGTTACCACCGAATGTCGGGGATCCCAGAATCCACGGATTGTCAAACATTTTGCCTTCCTGTCCAGTACCAACACCGGATTTTTCATAAGTCCAAGGTCTAGCGATGATACCAGTGATCGGAACAACACCGCCGGAAGAAGCTTTACCGAATGTCATGATATCCGGAGTAACGTCTTCTACTTCGCATCTCCACATTGTACCAGTACGTCCCAGACCAGTCTGGATTTCGTCGAAGATCAGAGCTACGCCATACTGGTCAGCGATTTCTCTTAATCTCTTCAGGTATCCTGTCGGAGGAATGTTAACGCCAGCTTCACCCTGAACCGGTTCAACGATGATAGCAGCAACTTTTTCACCTACAGCCTGCAGGTTCTTGATTGCAGTTTCTGTAGCGTCAGCGTTACCGTATTCAACGTGCTGTACCTGCTGAATCATCGGGATGTAGTCTTCTCTGTAAGCGCCCTTACCTCCCATGGAGATAGCACCCATGGATTTTCCGTGGAACGCACCAACTGTGGAGATGTACCATCTTCCGCCAGTAGCCAGTCTAGCCAGTTTCAGAGCCATTTCTACCGCTTCAGCACCACCGTTAGTGAAGAAGGAGTACTGCAGATCTCCAGGAGTGATCATTGCCAGCAGTTTAGCCAGGTAACCTCTCAGCGGGTCTACCAGTTCCTGGGAATGCAGAGAGAATCTATCTAACTGAGCACGTACAGTCTTCTTAATTTCCTGGTTGTTATGTCCGCAGATGAAGATACCGAATCCGCCCAGGCAGTCGATGAATTCTGTGCCGTTCAGATCTCTGAATACATCACCTTCGTCTTCCCATTCAATGAACGCGGAATCAGTAGATACAGACTTTCTGTATTCCAGCCATCCCGGATTGTAGTTTTCGTTAAAGTTTGCGATTGATTCGTCATGGATGGCCTTTTTGTCAGCGTCTGTCAGCGCATCCTTTTCAATGTAATCAACAACGCGAGTTGCCAGCTCTAAAGCTTCTTTGTTCTTTGCAGTCATTTTAGTGACCTCCCTTTTCTTTTTTGTGCTATCCTGACACCTGATAGCAACAGTATAACTTTTACGTCATTATATATATACAAATCTCATGCCAAGTCTTCTCCGCAAGCTTTTTCACTGTAGAAATATTCTGAAAAAGCCTTGTTTTCCAAGGATTCTCAACGATATTTTTTTTTACAGTTTTTTCTTAGCTATCAGAAATCCGGAATTTTTTTGCCTTTTTTCCGTATCAATTCTAATAATTATTCTCATTTATGAGAATAATTAATTCTCTTCCTCGCCCTCTGCTGTTCAAAAAAGGAAACGGTTCCGCGGGCCGTTTCCTCCAAAAGGTTCATTTAATATATGTAGTTTTTTTATTTCGGTTTGTACATTCCTCTGCGCAGCTGCCCGCAGAATATCACTGTTATTCCGTTCTCCGCAAGCACCTTCCGCAGCGTCAGAACGCAAAACTGCGCAGAAAAAAGTCTCAAAAAATGAGAAGAAGGCAGTATGCCAGAAGACTGCCTTCTTTTCCAAAATCAGATCTTAATAAATGTAAATTTCCCCTTGCTACTTATTAAGATCCGGGAATGTTTCATCAAAGGATTTTTCATCGTGAGACAATGCGTTTACATTGCGCACATGGCCGGTCTTTCTCGCGATGACCCGTATAATCATCGGCACGATAACCGACGCGGTAGCGAGACAGAACGCCGGAAACTGTCCTTCACCAAACGCCATCATAATCAGGAAGATAATCTGCGCGATCATGGCGAAAGCCGGCAGCCAGGTCTGTCCTTTCTTTACACGCGCTTTCAGGCAGGTCTCCGGATCGTAGCCTCTCTTCTTGAGCCTTTTTCTGAATACCAGCTGCGAAGCGCAAATTCCTACCCAGGCAAGTGTTCCTGTGAATCCGGATAGAGACAGAAGGTTCGCGTACAGAGACGACATAGCGCCTGTCAGTTCAGATACAAGGCCGATGATAAGCACGATCCACATGAACAACAGCGTAAAGAGCGCCGCGTTCCGCGGATTGGATGTCTTAGTCAGTTTGCTCAGGAACTTCGGCGCAAGCCCTTCGATGGACAGACCGAACATGGCTCTTACAGTACCGTAGAATCCCGTATTCGCGCAGCTGAACGCCGCAATCAGCACAACAGCCGACATGATAATTCCAAAGAATCCCATGTTATATCGGTTCATAATATCCGCGAAGATCGGATTGTCCTCTGTTCCCAGATTCCAGGGGTAAATCAATACGATCAGCAGGATCGGCACCATATACAGTCCGGCAATACGGTAGGTAACACTTTTACATGCTCTCGGAACCGATTTTTCCGGATCCTGCGCCTCAGCCGCCGCCAGACCTACGATTTCCGTACCCTGGAAGGTTACCAGCACAACCGTCATAGAAGTGAATACGATCGCCATTCCTTTCGGGAACATCTGCGGCACGAATCCTTCGTCTCCGCCGAAGTTAACGCTTCCGCCCAGGAAGTGGTCGCTTCCCCACAGGCCTACCCAGATTCCGAACGCCAGGATAATAAATAAAATAATTACACATACTTTTGTAATGGCAAGTCCTGATTCAATCTTCGCGAAGATATCAACTGCGCAGAGATTGATAATCGTGAGCGCCAGCAGCGAGCCAACCGCGCAGGCTACGTAAAATACGCCGCTCGTCGAGCCTGTCAGATACTGGAGGACGGTAGCGACCGCAACCGCTTCCGATGGTACGTAGCAAACCCAGTTAAACCAGAACGACCATCCCATACCGGTCGAAAGCGTCTCACCCAGAAATTCATTGGTATAGGCGACAAACGATCCTTTTCTCGGAAGGTTTACCAGCAGTTCCGCATACGCGATCATCAGTCCGTAAACAATAACACCTACAATCGCGAACGCGATCAGAACCGCGGGCCCCATCTCGCCAAGACAGGTTCCCACTCCCAGAAAATAACAGGAACCGATAACGCCGCCAAGGCCGATGAACGATACCTGCCATCCCTTAATCCCTCGTTTCAGCTCTTGATTTTCACTTGAGGGTTCCACTTTTTTACTTCTGACATAAATATTGCCTCCTTTCAGCAATTCCCTCCCCTTTTTAGTCCCGTTTCGGACTATTTTTATATTAATCGCTATCTTCTGATTTGTCAATACAATTCTTATAATTATGAAAATAACTCTTTTTTTTATTTTTTATGGTATGATAGAATGAAAATATAATCGTTATGTCAGAAAAGGAAAGGATAGAGAATGACGATCAAACAAGATATCGAACGTTATTATAATTTCTGGTTCACCACCGATAAAATCTATGATACCTGGGCAAAGAAACAGGGAATCTCTATTAACGAACTCTTTGTGCTCTTTGTTATCGCGGAAAATCCGAACACCTGCACCCAGCAGAGGATCTGCCAGAAGCTCCTGCTGCCGAAACAGACGGTTAACAGCATTCTCCTTAAATTCGAAAAAGAAGGGTACGTAAAGAAACAGCCCTCCAAGCAGGATAGACGCAGTAAAATTCTCACTTTCACCGAAGAGGGTCAGCGTTACGCGGACGGAATTCTGCTGCGGCTGTATGATATCGAAGGCACCGCGCTCTACAATATGAATCCGGAGGTCCGTACCGCTCTGCTGGACGGATTTGACGCGTTTTTAGAAGTCCTGCGGCAGGCATTTGAAGACGCGGAGTCATAAAAAAAAGAGCCTCTGTCCCGTGAAGCTCTTTCCCGTTCTCAAAGCTATCGGATGTCCTATTTTTTCGGTCTCCGAAAGGTCATCTACTCCGTCTAAAAAACAGTCCGATTTCGGTTCATTGTCCCAAAACGAAAATTATATATACCTGCCGATCCATTCATTCATCGTTCTTGTCCATTCGTCGGGATCGGAAATCTGTTCCGCGGCTCTCTGCAGCTGCCGTCTCTGCCGCAGCGGCATTCGGGCAAGTTCTTTGGGGCTGATCAGCGCTCTTGTCCTCCGCGCAAGCTGGAACAGTTTTTTCTCAGGCTCCGGCATATTCCGGTATTCATCAAGGATCGCCAGCATCTTCTCCCTGTCCTTTTTCAGGCTGCCTTTTACCGCCTGAAGCAGATTGACGATATGGTCGCTGACAATCCGTGTATTCACATCCCCTGTCTTTACAATCAAGATCCGGATTTCCTCCACTTTTTCATCCTCGCTGCACAGGACGAAATCTCCTCGTTCATAATCCTCATAAAGCTCCGTCCCCGGCTTTATCGCGGCGGTTCGTATACGGACAAAGTCCGGATTTACCTCGCTGACTACACGCGCCATGCCCTCCGCGTTTTTCCGCGAAAGCGCTCTTCCTCCAAGTCCCGGCATGAAATAAACCGAAAGTTCCAGCCCGCCGGCTTTGATATTTTTTCCCGCTCGGATCTGCTGCTCCGATGTCACGCCCTTGTTTACAAGAGCCAGAACTTCATCGGAACCGGATTCAAAACCGGAATGAATTCGGGTAAGTCCCGCTTCCCGAAGTTCGGCGAATTCTTCGGCGCTGACCTTTGACAAATTCTCTGCCCGGCCGTAGGATGTAATCCTTTCAATTTGCGGAAACGTCTCTTTCAGGTACCGCAGCACTTCGGTCAGGCGTCCTCCGCTGAGGGCCAGAGTATTGCCATCCTGAAGAAATACGTTTTTACCGCCGTTCAGCAGCCAGGTGGCGACAACATAATAACTGTTCTGTTCCTCCGGCGGCATTTCACGAAGCTCCGCGTTGAGTCTTTCCACATCCCAGCTGCCGTCCGTACACCGGCTCCGCTCTGCTTTCCGGGCGAAAGCAGCCATACGGTCAATATCTTCCTTTACGCTGTCCACCGTGTAAGCGCGGAATTTCGTATGCCGGTAAAGATTACAGAATTTACATTTGTTCCAGGTGCACCCCTGCGTCACCTGCATCAGAAGGCTGTCTGCCTCGCTGGGCGGGCGAATCGGCCCGATTCGAAATGGCTCCATGATCGATTTCCTTTCTCACTTATCTGAATCAAAAACGCGGAAGCTTCCATATTCCTCCGCGCCGCTTCCCGCTCTGGTCAGCTGCCGGACAAACTCGCTGGCGGGACTGCGGTAAATGTTCCGCGGCGTATCGCTTTGCAGCGCCCTGCCCTGATCCATCACCAGCACGCGATCGCCCAGTTTCATGGCTTCCCGGATATCATGGGTGATAAAAACAATGGTGATGCCAAGCTCTTTGTGAAGCCTGAGAATTTCATCCTGCATCGCCTGTTTTGTAATTTCGTCCAGAGCGCCGAAAGGCTCGTCCATCAGGAGAATTCTGGCGTCCGCCGCGAGGGCCCGGGCGATCCCTACACGCTGCTGCTGCCCGCCCGAAAGCTCGTTTGGATACCGTTTCAGCATTTCTTCTTCCAGACCGACGGTTTTCAGCAGGCGAGCCGCGTTTTTCCGGTTTTCTTCTTTATTTTTTTTGCCGCTGATAACCGGCACATAGGTAATATTTTTCTCTACGGTCATATGGGGAAACAGTCCCTTGTTCTGAATCACATAGCCGATACGTCTCCGCAGGGCAATGGGGTCCGTCTGACTTATATCCGTCCCTTCCACCAGCACCCTTCCACGATCGGGCGTGTGCAGACCGTTTATCATTTTAAGCATGGTTGTCTTTCCGCAGCCGGACCTGCCGATTACGGTCAGAAATTCCCCCTCTTTTACCGACAGGCTGAAATCGTCCAGCGCTTTTCGTTCTCCGAAATACTTGTCTATATGTTCCAGTCGGATAATCTCCATAATCCTGTCCCCCGCTTTATTTTTCGATCAGACCCTTTGAAATCAGGAATTCTCTTGCCACATCCACATCTTCTTTTCCCTCGACTTCCACCTGGTAGTTGAGCTCCGCCATTTCCTGGTCTGTCAGAATTCCATCCATCAGCATCAAGGTATCTTCCAGTTCCGGATAATTTTCCAGGGCATCCTGCCGCACCACCGTCGAGCAGTAGTAGTTTACCTGCAGGTGTTTGTCATCTTCCAGAGGCTTCACATCGTCCCGGCTCAGCTGCGCGTCTGTGGTAAATCCGTTGGTTACATCAATATCTCCATTCTGCATGGCTTTATATTTCAGCCCGATATCAATGTCCTTTACGTCTTTAAAATTGTAGCCGTAGGTTTCGCACAGTACGCCGAATCCATCTTCCCGCTCAATATAGTCCGGGTTCCCGCCGAATACCAGCTTGTCCGATACGCGGGCCAGATCCGAACAGGTTTTCAGATTGTACTGATCTGCCACTTTGCTGCTGACCGCCACGGTAAAGGTATTGTTGAAGCCGTACTGTCCAACCCAGGTCATATCAAAATTTTCCTGATATTCGCTTTTCAGCTTTTCAAACATTTCCTCATCGTCGATGCCTTCCGCCTTATGATCCAGTACCATAACCCAGCCGCTGGAAGTGTATTCCGGGTACAGGTCAAACTCGCCCTTTTCCATGGCTGGCTGGATGTTATTGGTTCCACCGCCGATTCCTTTGGTCAGTTCCACCTCATATCCCGCTTTTTCCTCGATCAGAATTTTGAGCATTTCGCCCAGAATATACTGCTCGGTCATCGGTTTTGTGGCAATTTTCACCGGTTCCTCCGACGCGCCGCCGCTGCATCCTGTCGCGGCCAGTACAAGAACCAGTGCCAGTATGATTGCTGTCATTCTTTTTTTCATTTTAATTCATCCGCCTTTTCTTCAGTCTCTTTTCCAGATGCCCCAGCAGAAGGTCGCTGATCAGCGCAATCAGCGCGATCAGGACGCTTCCCGCGAAGGTCAACGCTGTGTCGTATACGGTAATTCCCCTGTAAATAGCGACTCCCAGTCCGCCTGCCCCGATAAAGGAAGCGATTGCCGCTACAGAAATGGTCATGACCACCATATTCCGCACGCCGGCAATAATGACGCCCAGAGCCAGCGGCAGTTTGATGCAGGTCAGAATCTGAAATTCCGTGCTGCCCATGCCTCGTGCCGCTGTAATAATCTCTTCATCCACCCCTTTGATGCCCGCGTAAGTATTTCGTACCATGGGCATAATTCCGTAAATGGTCAGGGCAACCACCGCGGTTTTGTCGCCAATCCCCATAAATGGAATCAGCATGCCCAACAGGGAAATGGACGGGATTGTGTAAAACACATTGGCAATCCCCAGAACCGGCGGCGCTGCCTTTTCGCAGCGCGCGATCAGAATTCCCAGCAGCAGGCCGATGACGCCCGCCAGAAGGATCGCGATCAGGGACAGCAGAATATGTTCACAGATGAGCTGCCCGAACCATTCGCTCCGCTCCTGATAAAGCTGCGCCACTTCTTTCAAAAACTCCACGTTTCTACCCCTTTCCTGATTTTCTGCTATTATACTACCAGATCCCGCTTACGGGTGCAATCTCTTTATCGCTTCTGCCGGGCAGACCTCAAAGCAGGCGCCGCACTGCAGACAGTGAACCGGATCGATTTTATACGGCTCCCCTTCCGTAATACATTTCTGCGGGCAAACCGGGATACAGCTTCCGCAGCCGATGCAGTTTTTCTGAATTTCGAACCCCGCTTTTTCCTCACTGGCGTTGTAAGAAAAAGTCTCCCGGTTAATCGGATAGTTGAGCAGGTCAAACCACTCTCCGCTGCCTTCGTAAATCAGGAACGCGTCCAGTATGTACCTGGTATCGCCCGGATAGACTTCATTCATACCCGGATTTTCCTCAAATACACGGTCCACCCATTTTTTATCGACCATTTTCACTTTCCCGGTGAATTTCAGGGACTGGCAGTCCGGACACATAGCGCTGAGAGCGACGCGTCCTGTGTCCACCAGCTGCTTGTAAAATGGTTTTCCCTTGGAAGTCACGATATACATTCCTTCGTCCGACGCGATCATGACATTGATAATCCTGCTCTGAGGTCTCCCCTGTTCATCCACGGTCGCCGCTGAGGCGATCTTTACCTTTCGAAACAAATCCACATAGTTTCTCGCTTTTTCGTTCATTGTGTTTTACCTCCCTTTCTGAGTCTATTATGCACCCCGCGAAAAAGTTTGTGAAGACCGCACTTTAAAGTGGGATAGGTACCCGGCGGTAACTTTTGGACTTGCGCTCTCGTCTGCAATTTTATATAATAAATGTAAAATTATTACATATTTAAAAAGAAAGGGATTCTATGGACACATTGCGTTCGGTTATGGAAAGCAGACTGGAACAGATGCAGCAGCTCGCCGCGGAATTTGAAAAGGAGCTTTTATCACTTCCTGATGGAAGTCTCACGTTAGAGAAACGGGGCGAAAGAGCGTATTATTATCATATTCTGTGGGACAACGGGAAGCGTCACAAAAAATATCTGACAGCGAAAAACGCCTCTCTGCTGAACCAGCTTCAAAAGAGGCAATTTATACAGAAGAGCCTTCCTCTCCTGCATAGCAATATTCGCGCGGCAAAGCAATTTTTAAGCGCTTATCAGCCTTATGATCCTGTAATGATTCGGCAGATGCTGGCGCCTGCTTATCAGGACGCTCCGCTTCTCCCCAAAGATCCGCAGTTAAAAAGCTGGAAACACAAACCTTATGATCGCTATCAGGAATATCCGCAGTTTCTTACACATGAAACCGCTTCGGGGCTTATGGTGCGCTCCAAAGCGGAGTCGATGATTGCAGACGCACTCACTGCGTTCGAAATTCCTTTCCACTATGAAGAAATCCTGCATATTGAGCAAAAGCTTTATGCCCCGGATTTTACCATTCTGCACCCGCTCTTCCACCGTATCGTTTATTGGGAACATTTTGGGTTAATGGACGATGATTCTTACGCGCTAAGCAGCAGCAGAAAAATTATGGACTACCGCCAGGCCGGCATTCTCCTTGGAGATAATCTAATCGCTACCTTTGAAGATAAAAACCATCCGCTGACCATGCGGGAAATCCACGATACAATCAGGAAATATTTTCTGCTTATCTGAAAGTTATGGGGGCGATCTGCAAAATTCATGATCCATTTTCCCCATAGATCGCCGAAAACTCCCCCACAAAAACAGAAAACAGCCGGGATTTCTCCGGCTATTTCATCGCATTTACCAGTTTTTCATATAAGTCCGGGAACTCTTTCTTCAGACGCAGCGGCCTTAAATCCGTATCCGTAACTCCATGGCTGCTGCTTCCCGTAACTTTCACCTCGCCGCTTTCTTTCCCCACGACTTCATAAGCGAGGTAGACGCTGGCTCCTTTTACCTTATCAACCCAGGTGCGGATAAGTACTACCTCATCAAACATCGCGGGAGACTTATAGTCGCAGGCAACTCCGATGACCGGCATCCAGATCCCCATTTTTTCCAGCTTGGAATAAGGATATCCGATGGTGCGAAGCATATCATTTCTCCCCATCTCAAACCAGCGAATATAATTAGAATGATGTACAATCGCCATAGCGTCGGTTTCTACATAGGCGACCCGGTGTTCCAGCTCAAACTTTCTCATAAAATCCTCCTTTTATAACTTGCCTGCCAGTTCCTCAATCTTGCGGAACCGGTTGTTGAGGCCTGATTTTTTCATAGGCGGATCCATCATATCCGCCAGCTCCTGCAGGGTGGCTTCCGGGTTTTCCAGACGCAGCACCGCTACTTCCCTCAATTTGTCCGGCAAAAATGCCAGCCCCTTCGTTTCCTGAATCTTGCGAATCCAGGAAAGCTGTTTTTCCGCGGCTTTCAAAGTTTTATCAATATTAGCGTTGTCGCAGTTGTTGATGCGGTTAGCTTTGTTGCGGATTTCTTTTGTAATCCGCACATCCTCGAAAGCGAAAATCTGCGAGTGGGCTCCCATAATGGCCAGGATATCAATAATCTGCTCCGCTTCTTTCACATATACCGCGTAATTCTTCTTGCGGGCGGAAACTTTCGCGTGGAGATCCACAAAGCTGTTGATGAGCTTTTTCACATCTCCCGCCAGGATCTGGCTGCTGCAGCTGAATTCCAGATGATAGCTTTTTTCCGGATCCGTAATGGTTCCGGAAGCCAGAAAAATTCCCCGAAGGTACGCTTTTCTGCAGCATTTGGTCCGGATCAGCCCGTCATAAATACCATCGCTGATGTAATTCATCCCTTCTTTCACCATCAGAATTCCCGTCTCCCGGAGGATCTGCTCACTCAAATTCTCAGGTCCTATGGAAAGAAGATAAGAGCGGCCCTTTTTCAGACCGCTTCCCTGTCCCACCGCAAGTTCCGCATCGATCCCGAAGTATTCCTTCAGCATCCTTTTGTAATGCCGGGCCACTGCCGGATGTTCCGTCGCTGTCACGATTTCAAATTTTCCTCCCCCCGCCAGCCGGATGCTCCCGCACATACGGATAAATCCCGCGATTTCCGCCAGCATACAGCACTTTTTTTCCGGCTCAACATGGGCGAGCTCATTTTTGGTATCTGCTGAAAAAGACATATTCTCTCCTATAAATCCCGATGCTCCACGGTAACGCGTTTTCCCTTCGCCCTCAGGCGCTCCGCCATTTCATTGGCTGCCGAAACGGATCGGTGCTGTCCTCCGGTGCAGCCAAAAGCCAGATTCAAACTGTATTTCCCTTCCTTCATATAGTAGGGAATCAGATCCAGGAGCATCTTCTCGGTTCGATCCATGAAATCCCGAGCCACCTCCTGCTTCATAACGTAATCCCGCACCTTCTTGTTATTTCCGGTCAGGCTGCGCAGGGATTTTACATAGTACGGATTTGGAACAAACCGCATATCAAAGACCATATCCGCTCCAAGAGGCATGCCCCTTTTATAACCGAAGGACATCACATTAAGAACAAAGGTTTTCTCACTCTCCCCGGAGGTGATCAGATCCTTTACCTCCTCCCACAGGCGCGCCACCTTCATGTTGGAAGTATCAATAATATAGTCAGCCCGCGCCCTGAGATTTTTCAGCATTTCAGTCTCACGTTTCAGACCTTCCAGCGTACTCTCTCCCCTGGCCAGAGGGTGTTGTCTCCTTGTCTCGCTGTACCTGCGGATCAGTACCAGTTCCGAAGCTTCCAGGTATAAAATCTTATAGTTGATTCCGCTGGCCTCCAAATCCTCCAGCGCCTTTTCCATATCCGCGAAAAGCTCGCCGCCTCTTACATCTACAGCAAAGGCCGCCTTTTCAATGGGGGTAGACTCACCCGCCGCAAGCTGGACAAAGCTCTTAATCAATGCCGGCGGCATATTGTCCACGCAGTAGTACCCCAGATCCTCCAGGCAGTTCATCGCCTGAGTCTTTCCTGCTCCCGATAATCCCGTTACAATGACTGTGTTCATTTCTTCTCCCTTAAATTCACAATTCTGGAAAGGTCCAGACCCGCTTCCTTCGCCCGTACCAATCCGCTTTCAAAATCTCCGACCCGCTCGGGGGAATGAGCGTCACTGCTGATAATAAACTGAGCGTCTGTCCGCGCCGCAATTTTAATCTCTTCTACGGTCAGGTGCGGATGCCTCGTATTGATTTCCATCAGCGTATCTGTATCCGCGCACGCTTCCGCGATGGGAAGGATGTCAAAGGGACCCTTGTCCCCGGGATGGGTAAGGATGGAAATGTCGTTTTCATACAGGGCTTTGATTACCATATCGGTATTTTTTGTTTTCAGCCGCTTTTCTCCCAACTTCAGTCCATGCCCCCAGATCCAGTTGGAGATACTGTAACACCCGGGGATGCCGTAATGATACCCCGCGATTACGAAATCATACTGATCATACTCTTCCGGCGTTACGTCCAGATGATTGCCGTTTTTTACAATGTTTGCCTCCACGCTCAGACGGATCTGAATCTGCGGGTATTTTCGGTTCAGAGCCTCAATTTCCTCCCGCATCTTTGGCACGTCTTCCCGTTTTATTCCGTAAAACCGGTGTCCCGGTCCGTGATCGCTAATAGCGATATGGGACATCCCCTTTGCAATCGCCGCCTTTACATTATCTTCAATGCTCCCCGTCCCATGGGAATAAATCGTATGGGTGTGGAGATCATATCCCATCTCATATTTCTTTGTCTTCTCCAATGATTCTCACCTCCGGCTCCAGTTGAACGCCAAATTTATCTAAGACAGTTGCCTGTACAATTTCCATAAGCTGTATAATCTCCGTTGCCGTAGCGGCGCCGTTATTTACAATAAATCCGCTGTGAAGAGGCGAAACCTGGGCGTCCCCCACCGAAAGCCCCTTAAGCCCCGCGTCCTGGATCAGCTTTCCCGCGAAATACCCTTCTGGCCGCTTGAAAAAGCTTCCCGCGCTGGGCAGAGAAACCGGCTGCTTGGCGTTTCTCTTTGCCGCCAGCTCCTTCATTTCTCTGCCAATCGCCTCTTTATCTCCTTTTTTTAACTGCAGCACCGCTTCCAGCACCAGATCTCCGGTTTCGTGAAGCACGCTGTGACGATATCCCAGCTGCAGTTCGCCGCAGCTGAGGGTATATTCCCGGCTGCCGTCCTTTTCCAAAATTCTGGCTTCCTTGATAATATGCGACATTTCTCCGCCGTAAGCGCCCGCGTTCATAAAAACCGCGCCCCCCAGACTCCCCGGAATGCCGCTGGCAAATTCAAAACCGGTCAGCTCCGCCGAAAGAGCCGCTCTGGCAACCGAGGACATCAGCGCGCCGCATCCCACGGTCAGAATCTCTCCTTCCGCGCGGATTTCCCCGAAAGCTTCCCCCAGCTTAAGAATCACGCCCCGGTAGCCGCCATCCCGCACCAGAATATTCGAGCCGTTCCCCATGACCATGCAGGTCTTTCCTGAATCCGCCAGTATTTTAAGCACCTCCCGCAGCGCCCGCACGCTCCGCGGCATTACGAGAAGCTCTGCTCTGCCTCCCGCGCGAAAGGAAGTGAATCGCCTCATATCACAATCCTCGATCACAGATCCCGCCCCGGCGGCATACTCGATCCGCTCCTTCAAAGTTGTCATTTCCCTGCCCCTCCTTCTTTTCCAATCATCCAATTTATTATATACGGAAGTCTCCGTTTTCAGACAGCCGCGCGCACCTTTGCGCCTGCAAATTCATTTTACAACAATTATACATTAAAGTCTTTATCTTTTTGTGGATTTTTTACAAAAATAGGGTTGATTTTTCAGACCTTTGTTGTATAATTAACCTATGTTTTAAATTTTTATTCATCACGTGAATTAAATATTCATTTCCATAAGGAAGACAAAAGGGAGGAAACAAAATGGCAAAAGAAAAAGTAATACTTGCCTATTCGGGTGGACTTGACACTTCGATTATTATGACATGGCTGAAAGAGAACTACGACTACGACGTAATCGCGGTCTGCTGCAACGCCGGACAGAAAGAGGACTTCGCGGCGATTGAGAAAAAAGCGCTGGCAACAGGCGCGAGCAAAGCGATTACCGTTGATATGCGGGAAGAGTTCATTACCGATTTTATCTGGCCGACATTGAAAGCCGGCGCAGTTTATGAAAACGAATATATGCTGGGAACCTCCATGGCAAGACCTCTGATGGCCAAAAAGCTGGTGGAAATCGCGCAGCAGGAAGAGGCCTTCTATATCGCTCACGGCTGCACAGGTAAAGGAAATGACCAGGTTCGATTTGAAACTACCATTAAAGCGCTGGATCCGGCCATCAAAATTATCGCTCCATGGAGATTCTGGGATTTTGAGTCCAGGGAAGATCTGCTGGAATACGCCAAATCCCACAACATTCCGATTAACCAGAGTGAAGCGAAGATTTACAGCCGCGATGAAAACATCTGGCACATCAGCCACGAGGGCGGCGAGCTGGAAAATCCCTGGAACGAACATTACGACACCATCCACGTTCTTTCCGTACCTCCGGAAAAGGCTCCGGACAAGGTGACCTATGTGGATATTGATTTCGAAGCCGGCGTCCCGGTAGGACTGGACGGGGAAAAAATGGGACCCATCGAACTGCTGACAAAGCTCAACGAACTGGGAAGCGTCAACGGCGTCGGTACCGCCGACATTATTGAAAACCGCCTGGTGGGAATGAAGTCCCGCGGCGTATATGAAACTCCGGGAGGAACCATCCTTTTCGCGGCTCACTCTGCTCTGGAAAAACTGATCTTAGACAGAGATACGACTCAGTACAAATATATTGTAGCGCAGAAATTCGCGCAGCTGGTTTACGACGGCCTGTGGTTTACCCCTCTGCGGGAAGCCATCTCCGCTTTTGTGGACGAAACCCAGAAGCTGGTTACCGGAACAGTTAAAATGAAGCTTTACAAGGGAAGTGCCACCGCGGCGGCCCGCAAGTCCCCGAATTCCCTGTACAGCGAAGAATTCGCTACATTCAGCAAGGATGAAGTTTACAACCAGAGCGATGCGGACGGTTTTATCAACCTCTTCTCACTGCCTCTGAAGATCCGCGCAATCCAGAAACAGAACAAAGAAGGAGGAGCAAAACCGCATGAAACTTTGGAAAGGAAGGTTCTCAAAGGCGGCGACTTCGTCCGCTGACGAGTTCAACGCCTCTATCGAATTCGACCAGAGGCTGTACAAAGACGATATTAAAGGAAGCATCGCTCACGCGACCATGCTGGGACGCCAGGGAATCATTCCCCAGGCGGACGCGGAGTTGATTGTCAAAACCTTGAAAGAAATCGAAGCCGACATTGACGCCGGTAAGGTGGAATTCACCATTGAATCGGAAGATATCCATATGAATATCGAAACGATCCTTACCGAGCGCATCGGTGAAGCCGGCAAAAAGCTTCATACTGCCCGCAGCCGTAACGACCAGGTGGCGGTGGACATCCGGCTCTATCTGAAAGATGAAATTGCCGAAATCGAGAAACTGCTTTCCGCCCTCATGGACACCCTTGTGACCCTGGCGGAAAAGCACCAGGATACGGTAATGCCGGGATATACCCACCTGCAGAGAGCCCAGCCTGTCACCCTGGCCTATCATCTGCTGGCCTACTACCAGATGTTTAAGCGGGATTCCTCCCGTTTCGCGGATTGCCTGGATCGGATGGATTATCTTCCTCTGGGCTCCGGCGCTCTGGCGGGAACCACCTATGATACGGATCGGGAGTTTCTTGCCAGCGAACTGGGATTTAAGGGCGTCTGCCCCAATGCCATGGACGCGGTGGCGGATCGGGACTTTGCGGTGGAATTTATCAGCTGCTGTTCCATCACTATGATGCACCTGTCCCGCTTCTGTGAGGAACTGATTCTCTGGAGCTCTGTAGAATTCAGCTTTGTGGAAATTGACGACGCCTATTCCACAGGAAGCAGCATCATGCCGCAGAAAAAGAACCCGGACATGGCGGAACTGATCCGCGGTAAAACGGGAAGAGTCTACGGCGATCTGATGAGCCTGCTGACGATTATCAAGGGGCTTCCCCTTGCCTACAACAAGGATCTGCAGGAAGACAAGCTTCCGGTCTTTGATGCGGGGGATACGCTGAAAGCATCGGTAAATATCTTTACCGAAATGATCGCCACCATGAAAGTAAAGGAAGAAAACATGGAGCGGGCGGCAAAATACGGCTACATGAACGCGACCGACGCCGCTGACTACCTGGTGACAAAAGGAATTCCTTTCCGTGACTGTCACGAAATCATCGGAAGAATTGTCCTGTACTGCATCAATAAAGGAATTGCCATTGAAGAAATGTCCATGGAGGAATTCAAATCCTTCTCCGATCAATTTGACATGGATATTTACGACAAAATCGCCATCCGCAGCTGTATCAAAGCAAAGCGCTCCCAAGGCTCTACGTCTTTTGACAGCGTAAAGCAGCAGCTTGCGGATATTAAAAAAGCGGGTAAGTAAACCCTCCCTCATAAAAACCCCCGAACCCTTTTCAGGTTCCGGGGGTTTTACATAGTATCAGGTTCCTTGAGAAAGTCTTTCAGCCTCCAAATAAGATACAGAGGAATACTATATGTTTTGGTTCCCTCTACCTCGTGTACACCTGTATTCCTCATGGAGAACTTGAAACCATATTTCGGATGATAGGTTCTGCAGTACTGGCGGTAACTTTTTGCCCGTGTATTTAGTTCCGCTTTCGCTTCTACTGGAACAATTTCATCTTCATATTCAAATAAAAAGTCCAGTTCAGCCGTATTGCCGGATCGCCAGAAGTACGGATGAATTCGTTGATTGAGCAACTCTGTCAGCACAAAATTTTCTGTAAAAGCCCCTTTAAAATTTCTGTACATTTCCGTGTTTTCCATGATCGTTTTATAAGAAACACCTGATTTTCTGCGGAGCAATCCCACATCGGACAGGTACACTTTAAAAAAAGAAGCATCCGCGCAAAACGAAAGAGGCAGTTCCGGCTGAGAAACCAGTTCCAGCTTATACACCAGTCCGGCATCAACAAGCCATTCAAGAGCATCTTCCAGTTCGCTCGAACGTTTTCCCTTTTTCACATGGGAAAAAATAAATTTATGATTATCCTTCGCAAGCTGTTTGGGAATCGACTCCCAAATCCAACTCAGTTTCGGAATATCCGTTTTCGGAGCATGCTTTGCGAAATCACTGCTGTAGTCCTGCAGAATATTATCCTGCAGTCTTTCCACTTCTGTGATATTATGGGTTTCCACCCATTTTGCGGCGACTTCCGGCATTCCTCCCACAATATAATAATATTTTAGAGCTTGTTCCAGCCTGTTTGTATAAAGCTCAGGGAGACTCCGATCAAGACGGTAATTCCGGACGCCTTCATACAGTGCCTCCTGCCCGTCCGCCCGTAAAAATTCTGAAAAAGAAAGCGGGTACATCTGCAGACGATCCACTTTTCCTACGGGAAATGAAATCTGTTCTCGTTTAATTGCCACACCCAGAAGAGAACCTGCACATAAAATATGCAGCTCCCGCTTATTCTCACAAAAATACTTTAGCGATGTAATCGCACTGGGACACGCCTGTATCTCATCAAAGATTACAAGAGTTTTTCCTGGTATAATTTTCTTTCCTTGTATAATATTCCCAAGTTCGTCAAGAATTCGATCCACATTAAAATCATACTCGAATACCGACGCCAGTCCTTTATTGCCTTCAAAATAAAAATACGCGACATCTTCAAAATAACGGCTTCCAAATTCTTTGCAAAGATAGGTCTTTCCGCACTGTCGTACACCGGTCAGCAGCATTGGCTTCCTGTCAGCGGAGTCCTTCCAATCTACCAACCTTCTCATAATATCCCGTTCCAAGCTCCATCATCCCCTTTTCACTATCAATCGTAGTATACTCCTAATGTATCACTTTATTCACAGGAAAGCAACATTTTGTTTTGCGTTTTTCATAGGAACTTTTTCAAAAAAATTGCGTTTTTCATAGGAACTTTTTCATTCTGAAATTACATTTTTCACCCATTTTTTCGAGAAGAACCGTTTGGTAACCGCGATTCCTTTGACCACATCCTCCAGTTTCACTGCCAGAACCGCGAAGTAAATCGGCCACTGCAGAACCAGCGCGGTCAGAAAGGCCATCGGTACGCCGACGCACCATACAGCCAGCACTTCCGCCAGCATGGCGAATCTGGTATCTCCGCCGCAGCGCAGAACGCCGGTCACATTCACCGCGTTATAAACAGTAAGCCACATCGTACATCCATATACGATCAGAATTAACAGAGCAAAATGGGCTCCCCGATCCGTAAACTCGAAGAGACTTAACAGCGGCTTTCCGAAAACAATCAGCAGACCTCCCGCGGCAAGACCGATCACCAGTCCGATTTTGACCATTTTTTTCGCGAGCTGATACGCGTAATCCAGCTTTCCTTCGCCCAGTTTTTGCCCCACCAGAATCAGGGTAGCGTCGCCGATACTGAAAGCTGCCATAATGAAAAGGTTATTGATGGTACTGCAAGCCTGAACCGCCGCGCCTTCCGTTACGCCGATGCGGGCGAAAGCCGCCACATATAGAGACGTTCCCAGTCCCCACATAGTTTCGTTGATCGTTGTCGGTACCGCGTTTTTTACGATTTTAACGGCAGACGACTTTGTATAGCTGAAAAATTCCCGAATCGGACCGCAAAGCTTATTTTTACGCCCAAACACCATATAAAGAATCAGTGACATTTCAAGTCCCCTGGCAATCATCGTCGCCAGCGCCGCACCAGCGACGCCCAGTTTTGGAGCGCCCCAGCTGCCGAAGATCAGCAGGTAATTCAAAAAAGTGTTGGTCAAAAACGCCGCTCCGCTGATATAAAGAGGGATCCTTGTCTGCTGGGTCGCCCGCAGCGCTGAAGTGAAAGGAACCGTCACCGCGGTAAACAGAAAAGCGGGCGCGCAGGCGCGGACATAGCCGCTTCCCAGTTCGATGATTTCCGGAAAGCGGGTAAAAATCCGCAGCACATAGTGGGGAAAAATCAGGGCAGTCAGGAAAAACAACATACTGACACTGACCGTAACCGTAAGGGCAAATCCTACCGTCTTCCGGATATTGTGAAAATCCTTCACACCGAAATACTGCGCCATAAAGGTAGCCGATCCGCCGGTAAACCCATACAGAAGCATCCAGTGGACAAAATAAAACTGCACCGAGACGCCCACCGCATTGAGCTCCGCTTCTCCGAGACTTCCCACCATAAGATTGTCTACCAGATTGAGAGATGATCCGATGAGACTTTGCAGCGCAATCGGGAGCGCTACAGCCGCCATCGTTTTTAACAGCAATTTATTATTGATCGTATTCAGAGTTGCTTCCTTTTTCATTCAAATGTTCTTCTTTCCGATGTTTTTTCTCTTTATTCTCCCTTTCTTCCTGTTTTCGGATATTTACCGCATTAATCTCCACTTTCTTGTTGCTGGTATCTGAAAGCAGCACGTACAACAGCATGATCACAATCGCAAGAAGACCCAGGCAATCCACCATGAGCTCTCTGCTGTACTCTACCGCGACTACCCCCATAATCGCGCTGATACAATACATAATCATCACCGATCTGCGCTGTCCGAACCCTGCCCGCATGATACGATGATGCAGATGCTCTTTATCCGCTACTACAATGGACTGTTTCTTTAAGATCCTCCTGAGAATCGCGAAAGCGGTATCAAAAATAGGCAGTCCCAGTACCAGCGTCGGAATCGCCACCGATACCACGGTTACGCTTTTTACCGGCTGAATCAAGGAAAATGTAGCCAGGCAGAATCCAAGAAACTGCGATCCGCCGTCCCCCATAAAAATTTTCGCAGGATGAAAGTTATATGGGAGAAATCCCAACGCGCCGCCGGCGATGGTAAGCATCGCGGTAGCCGCTACATAATGTCCGTGTATATATCCCGCATACGCGATACAAAGGGAGGCAATCGCCGTAATTCCCGCAGCCAGTCCGTCCAGACCATCTACCAGATTGATGGCGTTTGTAATCGCTACAATCCAGAAAATCGTCAGAATAAACGTCACAACATTGCTCATAACGATGTCGCTTCCCTCCAAAAAACGGCTGACAAATTCCAGACGGATTCCGGAAGCATAAACAATGCACGCGCAGACAAACTGCCCCAGGAATTTAAACTTGGGACTGATATCCCGCAAATCATCAATTACTCCGAATAGATAGATCAGCGCTCCTCCGAGCAGAATTCCTCCGATATTTTTGTCCGGAATAAAGGCCGGCATAATAAAAATCAGCGTTGCCGCCATAATTCCGATGAACATTGCCATTCCCCCAAATCGGGGAATGGGTTTGCAATGCACTCTTCTTTCATCCTTTGGGATATCCATGGCTCCGATTTTCGGCGCCAGCCAGATGGCCAGCGGCGTAAATAAAAGCGCCAGCATAAAGGACGTAAGAAAAGACGCCCATAATACAAAATAATTGGCCTCCACGTTTACTGATCTCCTAACATTACGATTTTCAATCCGGCCTCTGCCAGAATATCGACAGACATCTGATCGGGATATCCTTCTTTTACCACAATTCTCTTGATCCCCGCGTTGATAATCATCTTCGCGCAGATGATACACGGCTGGTTGGTAATATAAATCGTAGCTCCCTCGATGCTATGTCCCAGGGTAGCTGCCTGAATAATCGCGTTTTGTTCCGCGTGAAGCGCCCTGCACAGTTCATGCCGCTCACCCGAAGGAATTCCCAGCTGCTGGCGGAGGCATCCGCCTTCCCGCTGCCCGCAGTGTTCCAGCCCCCGGGGAGCCCCGTTATATCCTGTGGCGATAATATGTCTGTCCTGAACAATTACCGCACCAACCTGTCTGCGCAGACAGGTTGAGCGCTTTGCCGTCAGGATCGCCATTTCCATAAAATACTCGTCCCACCCGGGCCGTTCATTCATCATATCCTGGTACCTCCTGTAATTCATAGTACACCTCCATCAGATAAAGCCCCTGGGGCGGCGCCGTATGCCCGGCGTTCTGCCTGTCTCTGCCGCGAATCACAGAGTCCATTGACATCGGAGTCCGCTTTCCCAGACCTGTCTCCACTAACGTTCCTGTTATAATTCGCACCATATTATATAAAAAACCGTCGCCTGTCACACGGATAGAAATATCTTCTCCCTCCCGAAGGACATCAGTCTTGTAGATCGTGCGTACGGTTGTTTCCCTCTCCGTACCTCCGGATGCCTGAAAACACTGGAAATCATGGGTTCCCTCAATCCTGGAAGCCGCAAGGCGCATTGCCTCTTCATCCAGCGGTTCCCGAATCGCGTAGCAGTAGTTGCGCAGAAACAGATCCGGCTCCTTAGAGTTGTGTATTTTGTAAAGATAGGTTTTTCCCTTTGCGTTAAAACGGGCATGAAAATCCGCCGGCATCTCCCGGACCTCTTTAATCCGGATCGGTCCGGTTGCCGCTTTCCCCCGCATTCCTCCGGCGATCCGGTTGTTTACCGCCAGCGCGAGCTTGTCCGTTGGAATTCCGAATTCTCCTGAGAAACTTGCCCGCTGACCATACGCGTGAACCCCCGCGTCCGTACGGCTGGTTCCGTTTACCTGAATTTTTTTACCCAGAACCGCGCTGAGCGCATCTTCCAGCGTCCCCTGAATCGTAGGAACCCCGGGCTGTCTCTGCCATCCGAAAAAACCGGTGCCGTCGTATTCAATTTTCAGCAGAAAATTCCGTTCCATTCCTCATCCTTTCTCAGGCTTTCGGAAGAACAATCTGTTTTCCCTTCTTCTTTTGTTCCTCCGACGCCCTGTAAAGGACGAACTTATGGCCAATCGCCTGTACAAACTCCGCGTTTAACTCTTCCGCCAGCTGATTGGCCGTTTCTTTTGGCGAAAGCTCGCATCCTTCCTGCAGCTTTACCTTCACCAGTTCCCGCGACTCAAATCCGGTTACCAGTTCCTTTTTTATATTCTCAGTCAGACCGCCTTTTCCTAAAAAAACAGTTGGCTCAAGACGATGGGCCAGCTTTTTCAGAAAACTCCTCTGTTTACCTGTTAACATTCAAACTCTCCCTTTAACTTCCTTCTATTTTATCCCCTGCCTGTGAAAACCCTGTGAAATCCGCTCCCTCCCAAACAGAACCCGCTGCTTCGCGGAACGGCTCCCCCTCTTTGTATCCACCTGTCTCAAAACCAGCGTTCCGGATACAAAACTTTCCCATTCGGGCAGACATCTTCCCGGAAAATCCCGAAAACGCATCCAAATCCTCCGCTTTCAAACCCACAATCCCATAACTTTTGTATCCACCGCGCATAAAACAGCCTCTCAGGATACAATCCCCCTTACTTGCCATCCGCACGGCCTCCGCAGAACCCTCCGAGGACAAGTTGCCGGAGTGAAACCTCTTCTCTATTATATATGAAATCTACATTTTTACAAGCAAAGGCCAGACAATTACCACATAAAAAATCCCGGCACCGCAGATATACGGCCCCAGCGGCACCATATCCTCCTTTTTGATTTTCCGCATCAGCAGCAGAACCGAAAAAATAACCGCGCTTCCTACGGCCGATAAAACCAGCACCCACAGCGTCCCCCGAAAACCAAGGGCCAGCCCTGCCGCCGCAAATAATTTTACATCGCCGAATCCTAAGGTTTCCTTTTTCAGAATCAATTTTCCAATCAGAGCGGAAGCAAGCATCACCCCGCCGCCCAGCAGCATCCCCCACATCGGCTGCAGAAAGCTGCTGTGGAAAGGAATAAATCCCAGCGCGGAAATCGCCGTCAGAATGACAAACTGATCCGGAATGATCCCGTACTTTTTATCCGCTAATCCGATTTCAAGCAAAGCCCAGCAGAAGACAACCGCCGCCGCGGCGAAGGTCCAGTCTTCAACCACAAGGCGAATCCCTCCCGCCATAAAAAATCCGGAAAACACCCACTTCCACGGAAACCCCTTTACCCGTTGCTGATGCGGATCCTTCAACGCTTCATCCGGCTTCTGACCGTAATCACACAGCCACTGCGCCGGGATCTTATTAAAGATATAGACGGCCGCGTGACCCGCGAAAATTCCGACAACAACAGCTCCGCAGATCTTCGCCAGAAGTATTATCATATCCAGCATGTTCCCAATCTCCTTTTTCCTTTTCTTTTTCCTTGTGTCCCTCCATTCTACCAATATCGACAAAATACCTCAAGGGATTTCTTTAAACTCGGAATTTGTCGAAAATCTCATGTGGATTTTTGTCTTTTTTCCTTTTAAAATCTACCTATATAGAATTTTTTCAGAGAATTGGGGGTATTATTATGTTGGGAGAAATACTAGTTGTTTTAAATGTTCTGCTTTTTTCCGCGCTCATTGGATGCGGAGCCTGGATTCTGCATACCATTCGTACAATGAGCGCGTATAAGACTCTGTCCGCCTCAATGCTGAAACATATGGACGGCGGGATTGCGCTCATTGATGCGGCCGATCGTTTTGAGTTCGCCAGCCCTCATTTTTGTGAGCTCCTTCGTCTGGACAACCCTTCCATTGCCGGATGTGAAATCGCGAAACTGCTTCCGGGGGATATTTACCGGATGATTATGGAATACCGCGTCTCAGAACCGGACACGGGGAATCGAACGCTTACACAGACGGTGCAGTTTCAGGGTTCGCATATTCAGACCACCGTATTCTCTGTACACAGCGGAAAACGCGGTACCAGATGTGTCATTTCCCTTGAAGACCGAACGCAGCAGGTTTTAATGGAGCAACAGTTATCCAACAGAATTGATGAAATCCAGTTTCTGTTGAAAACAAAGGAGACACTGCTTTCCAATCTGTCTCATGAGCTGCGTACACCGCTGAACGCGATCGTCGGCCTGAATCATATTCTGGAAGAGTCGCAGCTCACGAAAAGGCAGCATGAAATTGTATCCAAGATTCATGTTTCCGCGGATCATCTGACGTCTCTGCTCAATGACATCCTGGACTTTTCCATGCTGAAAAATGAGAAACTGACGCTAAACCCATCCCCTTTCCGATTAAAGGATTTTTTAGAAAGGATTACCGAAAAATTTTCATCAGCAGCAGAAAAAAAAGGAATTCGGATTCTCACAAACTACCGGTTTGATCCGGATCTTTGTCTGCGGCTTGATCCTCTCCGCATGGAGCAGGTACTGTCAAATTTGCTGAAAAACGCCTGCGAATTTACTAATGTCGGTTTCATCCGAATCCGTGTCTGCGTACTCAAGGAGTTTCAGGATACGATCTCCCTGAAATTTTCAGTAGAGGATACCGGTATCGGGCTCAGTAGCGAAGAGCTCACCGATGTTTTTACAGAATTTCATCAGGTAGAGGGGAATCTGACCAAAACACACCAGGGTTCCGGACTGGGACTTCCCATCTGCCGTTCGCTGGTGGAACGCATGGGCGGCGCCATATGGGCTGAAAGCAAAAAAGGAATGGGTTCCACGTTCTTCTTTACAATCACCGCGCCCAAGTACTACAGTTCCTCTGACTCCGGAGGACAGCTGATTCCTGTCCTGCATGGACGCAGGCAGCGGATTCTGGTTGTAGAAGATACGCAGATTAATTACGACGTTGTGGAAGAATTGCTTTCCAAAGTGAATCTCTGTTGCGAACACGCGCCTTCCGGACCCGCTGCTCTTGATATGTGCGGGGAGCGCGATCCATCCTACTACAAAGTTATCCTGATGGATATTCATATGCCAATGATGGACGGTTACGAAACCTCCAGAAAGCTGAAAGAAATGGGGATTTCCGCTCCAATCCTGGCGCTGACGGCAACAAATATGAATCGGGAAACCCTTCAAAAGCACGGAGACCTCTTTGAGACTGTTATCCTCAAACCGTTTAAATACACGCAGCTTTACAGCGCGCTGCGCCCTTATATCGAAGACCGCCCTGTTCCCTCCGTGCCTTCTTTTCATCAACATTCTGAGGAGTCATATTCCAGAGAAGACCCTTACGCAGGGAAGAAGGAGGCAATCGAAAATCTTGGAGGCAGCCGCGCTCTGTACGAAAAGCATCTCGCAAAATTTAAAAAAAATTACGCGGAAGCCGGAGAACAGATGGAAAGCCACTTGACTTCAGGGGACAGAAACGAAGCCAGAATATTGGCCCACTCCGTAAAAGGCCTTGCCGGAACCCTGGGCCTTACTTATCTGGCCCGTTCAGCCGGCGATCTGGAATCCGCGATTACCTGCGGAGCTCCGGATCTCGACTGCGAGATGCGCGCGTTCTGTGATCGGCTGGCTCAGGTTGTAGATGGCTGAAGTTCTTCCATCCGGATCACCGAGACTTCATAAGCTACCTTTGTACATATTTCTCCGACGTTACTTCGTTTTTTGTATTCGCGGCTCTGAATCCTTCCCTCGATCAGCAGTTTGCAGCCTACCGCCAGAGTTCCTCCGTAGGCTGCATTCCTTCCCCAAGCGATACACGGAATATAATCGGACTTATTATACATCCGGTTTACCGCCAGCATAAGATCACAGATTTCCCTTCCAAGCGGCGAAGTTCTCCGGATCGGAGGTTTACAGACATAACCTTCCAAACAGATCCGGTTTTCATGTGGATGCGCTTCTTCCAGCAGTTCCAGTTCTCGCACAAATACCACCACGTTCAGATGGTTCTTCCCTTCCCTCTCCTGATTGTAAGTACGCACCTGACCCGCTATTCTTACCGTCCTCTCCGGCTTCAGATCCATATTCCCAATCAGACGTTCGGATATCATCAGCCTTATGTCATCCTCATATCCGCTTTTCCGCAGAATGCCCACCAACAGAATATAAAACGCTTCCCCGTACGTTTTGTGGCTGAATTCCAGTTCGGACAGGACTGTTCCAACCAGCTGCGCGCTGTTTCCTTCCAGAATCTTTTCCATAAAAAATCCCCCTAAAGCAAAGTATCTCTAAAATATATTGCTTTTGGGGGATAATTATTACTGAAAATCCAGTTTCATCACTTCCGGATGGCAGTTCTTTCCATACTGCGGACAGGTCAGACATTCGAAAAAGTTGGGAGCGTCCTCCCTCGCCACAGTCTGAAATCCATTCTTACGGAAAAACTCCGGTGCGCGCGCCACCAGGTAAATGCTGGTTCCACCTCTTGACAAGGTTTCCTCTATGGCTTTATCTAAGAGGATCTTTCCGATTTTCAGCTTCCGGTAAAGCTTTTCAACCGCGATTCCGTCAATGATGAACTCACCTTCCCGTTTTGCCAGAACCAAAGCTGCAATCAGATGTCCGTCCTCGCCATGAGTAACCTGCCAGCATTTCACCAGATCCGTAGGCACCGGTTCTTCTTCCGAAAATTCCAGCTCATTTTCAATGAAGAAGGGTACCAGTTTTTCATAGTCTTTTGTTTCACTCATTCTGAAATTAATCATTTATATATCGTCCACCTCCGTAAAAATTCTCAGACGGTTGTGAAGGATGCTGAATTCCAGCGGGAATGGTTCTCCCTTCTCTCCGTCGATATCCGTCGAAATATTATCCTCACTTTCAATCCGCAGATGATCCGTCTGAAACGTCAGTACATGCTTGCTCTTGGAATGGTTCCCGTGAATGACATTAAAGAGCAGCGGTCCCAGTTCCAGAATCGGCATTTTCCGGAATAAAATCACATCCATCATGCCGTCGTTAATCTCCGATTCCGGCGAAATTCTCTTGAATCCGCCCGCGGAAATTCCGTTCATCACGACCATAAAATACATTTCTTCTTCATAAGTCATATCGTCTGTGATAAGCTTTACTTTATGTGCTCTCAGATTCGGCATTTCCGTAACCGCTTTGAGGTAATAGGCCATGACGCCGATGGTATTCTTCAGGTTCGGATCCGTCTTCTGGCTGACATCAATCAAAGCTCCCATCGCTGCCACGTTAACGAAATAGCGATCGTTTACCTGTCCTACATCCGCGTTGGTAAAATGCTCTCCCAGCGCGATATCGATCATCTTATCCATATCATTTGGAATTTCAAAATAATAGGCAAAGTCATTTGCTGTACCTGCCGGAAAAATCGCCAACGGCAAGTTAATATTATGTCTTATCATGGCATTGACACAGATGTTGATCGTTCCATCTCCTCCTGCCGCGATAATCTGCCTGTATTCATCCTGGTTCATATTGGACAGCGCTTTGTTGATCGCCATGCCCTTTGCCGCCCGGATCGGCTCAATCTGGTAGCCCGCGGTCTGGAAACGATCGATGATATGGTCCAGATTATTCTTGAACAACCCGTTTCCGGAATGGGGATTGTAGAACAGCAGAACTTTTTTCGCTTCTTTTTCACACATGATTTAAAATCTCCTTTACACTTCCTATCAGATATAATGACCCGGCAAACAGCACAACCTCCGGTTCGGATTTATGGCTCCGAGCCATCCGCACTGCCTGTCCGGCGCTTTCGGCGATTTCACACGCCGCGCCTTTTTCCTTCAGAATCCGCGCCAGTTCCCGCGCCGGCAGCTTCCTCGGGTTATCCGGTTCCGCCGCAATGAACTGATCCGTAATCTCGCAAAACGAATCGGTAATTTTATCGATCTCTTTATCAGCCAGCATTCCGACAACCATCAGGATTCTGCGTTCCGGAAAACAACGCTTCATAGTTTCCCGGAGAGCCTCCGCTCCCGCGGCGTTATGGGCGCCGTCCAGAATCAGATACGGTTCCTCCCCCGCAATCTCGAATCTTCCCGGCTGCCTGGCTTTCTCCATTCCCCGGTACAGGTTATCCCGATGGACGTTTATCATTCCTTTTTTCCGCAGAATTTCCAGAGCCAGAAGGGCGGTCTTGGCATTTTCCACCTGATGTTTTCCCGCCATGCAAATACGCACGCCGCTGTAATCCGTGCCGTAGATTTTCATATCAAAAGAACTTCCCCCCGCGGTTTCCTCCCAGACAGCATACCGCAGCTTTGTGGCGTCATACAACACGCACCCCTTCTGGTAAGCAGTTCTTGCGATCACCGCCGCTGCTTCCCGTTGTTCAACATTGGAAACAACCGGAACGCCGGCTTTTATGATTCCTGCCTTCTCCCCCGCGATTTCTTCCAGGGTGCTGCCCAGGCGATCCATGTGATCATAAGAAATGGAAGTAATAATGCTGATCAGCGGCTTTTCCACCACATTGGTGGAATCCCCTCTGCCTCCCAGCCCCACCTCCAGAATCACAAAGTCCGCTTTTTTTTCCGCGAAATAAAGGAAGGCTATGGCGGTGACAACTTCAAATTCCGTGGGGGAATCCGCTCCTTCCCGAACCATTTCTTCCGCTTTTTCCAGTACGTTCCGGCTGCATGACTCCAGATCTTCATCGGAAATCTCCTGTCCGTCAAACTGGATCCGTTCGTTAAAGCGCCGGATAAAGGGTGAAATATAAAGTCCCACCCGATATCCGTTTTCCTGAAGAGCTTCGTAAAGGTACCGGCAGACCGATCCCTTGCCGTTGGTTCCCGCCACATGAATGGCCTTTAAATCCCGGTGCGGGTTTCCCAGCTTGGCAAGAAGGATGTCCATTCGCTCCAGTCCCAGAACGCTTCCAAATCGTTCAAATTCGTGTATTCGTTTTATCGCGTCCATAGTACCCCGCCTTACAGCTTTCTCTCTACGGTCGCCAGCTGTTCACAGACTTTTGCCAGCATTTCTTCATACTTAGCCATTTTCGCTTTTTCTTCGTTTACGACTTTCTCCGGCGCTTTCTTCACAAACCCTTCGTTGGAAAGCTTTCCTTTTACTCGCTTTACTTCGCCTTCCAGCTTTTTCTTTTCCTTGGTCAGCCGTTCAAACTCCGCTTTATAATCCACCAGATCATCCAGCGGAATAAAGAGTTCCGCCCCGTTTATAACCGCGGACATGACATCTTCCGGTACATCGCCCTTTTCTTCCGTAAAGGTAATGTCCGTAATATTCGCCAGCTTTTTGATATAGCGTTCCGCTGCCTGAATCGTATCCATGGAGTGGCCCTTCGCCAGAATCACGGCTCGCAGCTTTCTGCTCGGCGCGGCATCCGCTTCCGCCCGGATATTCCGGATGCTGCGGATCGCGTCCATAGCCATGTTCAGCTTTTCCACCTCTTCCGGGAATTCGAAAGCGTTCTCATAAACCGGCCAGTGGTCTTTCATCAGGAAATGATCCGGATTCTCTTCCGATGCTGCCTCTTTTGGCAGATATCCCCAGATTTCCTCTGTAATATACGGCATAAACGGATGGAGCATGCGGAGCATGTCTTTGAGGGATCTGACAAGAACAGATCTCGCAACAGCCTTGTCCTCTTCATCCTCACCATAGAGCCGTCCTTTTACGATTTCAATGTACCAGTCGCAGTATTCGTTCCAGATCAGCTCGTAAACCCGCTGGCCCGCCAGAGCCAGATCGAATTTTTCCATGGTTTCTGTCATATACTTCGCCGCGTCGTTCACTCTCGAAAGGATCCATTTATCCTCATCCTGCAGCGCGCCTTCTTTCATTGGCAGGAAGTTTCCGTCCTCGTCCTGCAAGTTCATAATTACAAACCGGGAAGCGTTCCACAGCTTGTTGGCAAAGTTTCTGGCGCTTTCCAGCTTGTCCTCTTTAAAGCGCATATCGTTGCCCGGCGTGATTCCGGTTGTGATCATAAAGCGCAGAGCGTCAGCCCCGTACTGATCGATGATTTCCAGCGGATCAATGCCATTTCCCAGAGATTTGCTCATTTTGCGGCCTTCCGCGTCTCTCACAAGTCCATGGACATACACATATTTAAACGGCGCTTTCCCTGTGGTTTCCAGCGCGGAAAAGACCATGCGCACAACCCAGAAGAAAATAATATCGTAGCCCGTAACCAGCACATCTGTCGGGTAAAAATACTTCAGATCTTCGGTTTCCTCCGGCCATCCCAGGGTGGAGAAAGGCCACAGGGCGGAAGAGAACCAGGTATCCAGTACATCCTCGTCCTGTTTCAGGTTGGTGCTCCCGCATTTCGTACAGGTTTCCGGCGTGTGCTCCGCTACGATAATCTCTCCGCAGTCCTGGCAGTACCACGCCGGAATCCGGTGTCCCCACCACAGCTGACGGGAAATGCACCAGTCACGGATCTCTTCCAGCCAGTGAAGATACGTCTTTTCAAACCGCTCCGGCACATGCTTCAGTTCCCCCTTTTTAGCGACTTCGATGGCCGGTTTTGCCAGTTCTTCCATTTTTACAAACCACTGATCCGACAGCATCGGCTCGATAACCGTGCCGCAGCGGTAACATTCGCCTACCGGAATCACTTTGTCTTCCGTCTTTACCAGATACCCCGCCTCTTCCAGATCCGCGATCCAGGCCTTCCGGCATTCGTACCGATCCATACCTTCGTATTTGCCCGCCAGGCTGTTCATGGTCGCGTCTTCGTTGATGCAGCAGAGGCTTTCCAGGTTCTGTCTCTGTCCCACTTCAAAGTCGTTGGCGTCATGGGCCGGCGTAATCTTAACGGCGCCGGTTCCTTTTTCCGGATCCGGATACGGGTCTGCCACAACCGGAATTTCTCTTCCCACAAGAGGCAGAATGACCTTTTTCCCGACCAGATCCTTGTACCGCTCATCTTCCGGATGAACCGCGATGGCCACATCCCCGAACATAGTTTCCGGTCTTGAGGTGGCAACCACAACGCCTTCCCCGCCGTCCGCCGCCGGATAGCGAAAATACCAGTACTTGCCGTTTTTATCTTCATGCTCTACTTCCGCGTCGGAAAGAGATGTCCCGCATTTCGGGCACCAGTTGATGAGCCGGTTGCCCCGGTAAATATATCCCTTTTCATATAATTTTACAAAGAAATGGTTCACCGCCCTGTTGCATCCCTCATCCATGGTAAAGCGTTCCCTGCTCCAGTCGCAGGAATCTCCCAGCTTTCGGCACTGCTTTGTAATTTTTCCGCCGTAAATCCGCTTCCAGTCCCAGGCGCGCTTCAGAAATTCTTCCCGCCCGATGTCTTCTTTTTCCAGGCCTTCATCCTGCCTCAGTTTTTCCACAACCTTTACTTCGGTGGCGATGCTGGCGTGATCGCTGCCCGGAAGCCACAGGGCGCTGTACCCCTGCAGTCTCTTAAAACGGGTCAATACGTCCTGAAGTGTCTGATCCAGAGCGTGCCCCATGTGAAGCTGCCCTGTAATGTTCGGAGGCGGCATCACAATCGTAAACGGTTTTTTATCCGGATCGCGCTCTGCTCGGAATGCTCCCTTTTCTTCCCACATCTGATAGATGCGGTCTTCAAAATCCTTCGGATTATAGGTTTTCGCAAGATTTTTGCTCATATATCATTCTCCTTTTCCTTCGTGATTCACAGTATAAAAAAACCGTCCTTTTCTACAAAGGACGGAAAGTTCCGCGGTACCACCTTTTTTCCGGTCGTCTTCGCGCAGGGGAACAGGGTCCACATCTGCCCGGACGATTCCGGCTCTCATTTCCCAGTAAGACTCCAAAGCAACCTTCAAAAACTGTTTCCCTTAAAGGCCTCTCAGCCGCGGACCTTCTCTCTGGCAAGGACTGGTTTTCTACTCCTCTTTTTCAGCGTCTTGTATGAAATTGCATAGAACTAGTTTACCTTATTACCGGGAAATGTCAAGCGGATTCTGGCTTTTTCCGCGTCCATTTAAAGTTTTTCGATTTCTTCCGGGCGGAGTCCCGTAAGCTCCGCTATCTTTTGGGGAGAAAAATTTTCCATCTTCAGGTTTCGCGCAATCCTTTTGGCGCTCTCCGCGCTCCCCTCTGCGCGGCCTTCCGCAATACCTTCGGCGCGTCCCTCCGCAATACCTTCGGCATGACCTTCCAGAATGCCTTCCGCGAGACCTTCGGCATGACCTTCCGTAAGACCCTTCGCATGGCCCTCCGCGTAGCCCAGTTCTTTTGCCTTCTGCTTTTCTTCCCGTACCTCCTTTACCTCCCGCATGAGAATCGCTTCCTGCATCTTATACATCTCGCGGGACATCCGGTACGCGAACAGCCGGTCATCTTCGCTCACTTTTTTCAATTCTTCATCCGCCATGGCGATCACCTCATCTCCTGTCTCCAGCAGCCTCTCCACATACGCTTCCTGCCCCGGCTCCCCCGTGCTGTTCATATAGGCGCTCAGTACTTCCAGCGGGCTCAGCTCTTCCGCCTTCTTTCCCCGCCAGTTGTATTTCCCCAGTTCCAGAATATGCAGCTGCGCCATTTCACTCAGCTCATAACCCGTTCTCTGATTTTTCAGCACAAAACAGCTGTGCGCCGGTTCGCTCTCCGGCAGGCAGGAATCCTTTAAAATCACGATTACGATACTTTTTTTCAGTTTATCATAGTTTTCTCCCTTTTCCAACCCCCGTACCACCAGTTTGCTCAGATAATACAAAAACCGGTTCATCAGTTCCTTCGTGGCGCTGATCTGCATTTCAATGTCGATCTGCTCTCCCCGGCTGGTTTCCACCAGAATATCCATAATAATTTCTTTTTCCTCTTCCAGTTCCCCGATGGAAAAAGGGTTCTGATAGTCCAGCGCCACAATGGGATCTTCGGTTCTTTCCAAAATCCGGTTTAACAAAGCGATCAGCGCCCGCTTGCTTCCCGGCGTATCCCGGCCGAATACGGCTTTAAAAATAATGTCACTGGTCAGCGGTTCTCTGTGAATATGTAATCCCATACAGTAAATCCCTCCCTTTTGTGATTGGATAATATTTACTGTAATTTTATTACATTCTCTACAACAAATCAAGATATTTAGAAATTTTTTCCATATCAAAAATAGAAAAATCCGCTGATTCGCCGCAATCGGCTCTATCCCTGCTTTCCGCCAGCTTCCCTTTCCATTTCACGGATCATGCCTTCGATCATTTCCGAAGTAAAGCAGAGATTCTCACTCATCGGGTTGATGACAAACCCGCGGACCGCTTTTCCCTGGCCCAGGATCATATTTGCCAGATCTTCAAAGTTGACGATCATGCTCTGCTGATCTGTCTCGCCGCTGCACTTGCGGAGCGCTTCCCCATGGGTAAATACCGGATAGTACAGATCGCCGTTAGCCGCCTTGATGAGTTCAAAGCTAATGGTTGTATCCTTTTCCAGCACGATTTCCTTTTCCGTTTCGTCAAGCACCGGATCCCGATCCAGAGAAACGGGAGCCAGTAGTCTGGCCCGCACGACCTCATTGAGCAGCCTTACGGTATTTTCCTGAGACTCCTCTTTTTTTAGCGCTTCGATGCTTTCCAGAAGACTGTCATTGCGGATCGGCTTTGGCGCTTCCTTCTTTTTGTTTTCTGCCATGCGTCTTACTCTCCTTCCTCAATCAAAAAGGCTTTCAGCCCTTCTTTTCCTGTGTCTCTGCCTCCCTTTGCCACCGCGGTTTTCACAACTCTGCCACGGGGCATGTCCTCCGTGTATTTCGCGCCGATGCCCATCAGGACGCCAAGTCCGGAAGGGGTTACCATCTCCGTTTCAATGTCCTCGGTGGCAAACACATAATCGCAAGTTTCCCGCATGGCCATAACTGCCGGAACCGGAACCGGAATCCTGCCGTGGCTGCACTCGATAAACCCTTTTCCGTCGTGAAGCTCGGAGCACAGAATCTCCTGAACCCCCAGATCTTCCAGGCCGACGGCAATTCCCGCGATATTGCGGATCGCCTGAGGTCTTCCCACCTCATGAAAATGGACATTTTCCACATCCGATTCATGCACTTTGGCCTCCGCCCGCGCGATGACCAGATAAATCGAGCACATAATGTCTTTCACCGGCTGCGGCAATTCGCTCTCCTCAATCAGGCGGCGAATCTCCCTGTGGCTCCGGTGGCTGTGATGATGCGCGTGTCCGCCATGAGAATGCTGAGAATGCCCTTCCTCTTCTATCCGCAATCTCTGCGCCGCGCCGGTATCCGCGCCCAGCCCCGTTAGCGCGTTTAAAATCATATCGCTGCTGACTCCGCTGGTGCAATCAAAATATAGCTTCATAAACGATTCCTCCTGGTATTTCTTCCCTGATCTATAGCCTTCTATTCTCCGCTTCCCATCCGGTTAATATTTGATGCCAGATAGGCCGCGCCGAATCCATTATCGATATTCACGATCCCCACACCATTAGCGCAGCTGTTGAGCATAGATAAAAGGGCGGAAATTCCGCCTAAATTCGCTCCGTATCCGATGCTTGTGGGAACCGCGATGACCGGACGCTCCACCAGTCCTCCGACTACGCTTGCCAGGGCTCCTTCCATACCTGCCACGACAATCAGCACATTGGCGCTGCGTATCCGGTCCAGCTTGGCGAACAACCTGTGGATTCCCGCGACTCCTACATCATAGATGCGATCCACTTTGTTTCCCAGAGCCTGGGCGGTCACCGCCGCTTCTTCGGCAACCGGAATATCCGCGGTTCCCGCTGTCACAACCGCAATCGTTCCTTCCCGCTTTGGCACAGGCTCTTTGATCCGCACAATCATACGTGCCTGCGGATCGTATTCCGCGTCGGGAAGCACCTTTCTGACTGCTTCAAAATCCGCTTCCGTTGCTCTGCTTCCAATGATATTCGCGTTCTGCCGGGCCAGCTCTTTCATAATCACCGCGATCTGCTCCGGCGTCTTTCCCTGGCAGAATACCGCCTCCGGATATCCGGTTCTGAGATTGCGATGCTGGTCAATATTGGCAAATCCCAAATCTTCAAAAGGAAGATCCTTAAGGATCTCTACCGCTTCTTCCGGTTTCGTGTTCCCTTCCGCCACTTTCCGCATCAGATTCGTCAGATATTCTTTATCCATTCGTGATTCTCCTCGTATTATAATTACTTTATCCGCGGGTTTCAAGACTCCGCGGTGCCCCGGATATTCTGCCGCCGGACTCAAATATGGTTCAAATCGGGCAATGATACGATCCGGGTACAGACCTTTTCCGCCAGCGCCATGTTGTGGGTCACAACCACGAGCCCCATCTGCTTTTTCTCCGCGTACTCCATCAGCAGATGCCAGATCTGCGCCTGCGTAATCACATCCAGCATGGTACTGATTTCGTCGCAAATCAGAAACCGGGTGTCCGGCCCCAGAACTCTGGCGATGCAGAACCGCTGGAGCTCGCCGCCGGAAAGTTCGGAAGGCCAGCGCTTCAGCCACTCCTTTTCAATCCCCATAGCCGTAAGGAGTTCCGGATCCGGATTCCAGCATTCCCGCAAAACTCTTTCCATCTTCCATCTCGGATTCACCGCCTGCTCCGGATGCTGATAAATCATCTGCACCGGACAGTATCCGCTTTTGGGCAGCGGTTTTCCATCCAGCAGGATCTGCCCCCGCGTCGGATCCGCATATCCGGCCAGCAGCTTTGAAAGGGTGCTTTTTCCGTATCCGGACGGTCCCACCAGTCCCACCCGCTCGCGGGAATCCACGGTAAAATCCAAATCCTTTAAAATCCATGGCGCTCTCTTATGGTATCGAAAGCAGACCTGCTGTGCTTTAAGTTGCATGAACGCACCTCACTTTCCCGCCTCGCAGCGTCCGCATCTCAATCTGCGCTCCGCAGCTTTCCGTACGCTTTGGACAACGATCCGCGAACAGACAACCGGAAGGAAGCTTCCCCGCATAGGGCTGTGTTCCCGCAATCGGTTTAAATTCATTTTGCGGCAGCGCGTCGAGAAAGGCTTTACTGTACGGATGCCGCAGGGCGCCTTTCCCCTTTTCAAAGTCCGATGCCGGACAGACCTCTACAGTCGTTCCCGCGTAAAATACAGCGATCCGATCCGCCGCCTGCAGCGCCAGATCAATATCATGGGTGATCAGCAAAATGCCGCAGCCCTGATCCGCCAGTTCCCGGAAGGTTTTCATCGTTTCCACGGCCATCTCCGGATCCAGGCCCGGCGTCGGCTCGTCGGCAATAATCAGATCCGGCGATTCCATAAGCGCCGCGGCAATCAGCGCCCGCCTTGCCATTCCGCCTGAAAGCTGGAAGGGGTACATTTCTTCTACCTCCCCATTGAGCCGATAGCGGTGAAACACCCGCTTCATTTTCTCCACCGTTCCACGCACTCCTTTCACCTGCTTTCCGACTTTCATAAGCGGATCCAGAAAATCCACGGACTGGGGGATAAACACGATTTTTTCCCCGCGAAGCGCTTTCTGCCTCTGAGGGGTCAACTCGCTTCCCCGGTATTCCATACAGCCGGAAACCCTGGCGTTTCCCGGCAGAATCCCCAGAATCGAATGGGCAAGCAGGCTTTTTCCCGAACCGCTGGAGCCTACCACTGCCAGAATTTCTCCCGCAAACACCTCCGCGTCCAGGGAATGGATGACTTCCAGATCAAACTTGTTCCAGCCCCGATCGTAACGGCTGAAGGAAACGGTCAGATTTTCCACTTTCAGAAGCGGTTCTTTTTTTTCTCTGTTTTCCAACGGACTCCCCCTCCTATTCGTTTCCGCTGCCCGGATTGAGCAGCAGCTTCAATTTATCACCGATTCCATCAAACAGCATCACCGCAATCAGGAGCATCAGACCCGGAAACAGGCACAGCCACCATTTTCCGGTTACAATATGCCGCATGGCTTCGGACAAAATTCCTCCGATGGCCGGTACCCCCGCGGAAAATCCGAAGCCGAGAAAGGTCAGTGACGCTTCATGCATAATCGCGTGGGGAAACAGCAGTACCAGCCCCACCAGATAGACTGGAAGCACATGGGGAACAATATGGGACTTCGCGATCGCCCACCTTGATTTTCCCATCCTGCGGGCAGCCTGCACATACTGGGAGTCCCGTACCTGCAGCACTTCCGCCCGTACCACTCTCGTAAGCTCCGGCCAGTGGGTTACCGCCACTGCCACCGCTACGCCGAAGCCGCCTCTCCCCATCATATAGGAAATCAGAATCAGCAGCACCAGATGAGGCATGCCCATGCAGCAGTCCACGCACCAGGAAATGACCCGATCCACTTTTCCTCCCGCCAGCGCCGCCGAGATCCCGAAAACAAGCGCGATCACCGAACTGACCGCAGACGCCGCCAGCCCAATTAGGATGCTGTTCGACAACCCCTTAATACTGCGCCAGAACATATCTCTGCCCATAAAATCCGTGCCGAACAAATGCGACAGGGAAGGCGTCAGAAATTTATCCGCGTAATTGACGCCGTAAAGCTCCGGAGACATAAAAAGTCCCGCCAGCATAACCGCCAGCAGATAGGCACCTGCCAGAGCGATGTATATCGTCATTTTCTGTTTTGTATTACTTTTTTTCCCGGAAAGGCGGGGCGCGGTCTTTTGTTTTGTCACAATAGCACTAAGCACGGTACCCTCCTTCCTTCAGCCGGGGATCGATGATTCCGTAAAGAATATTGGCGATCAGATTTCCCGCGAACACAAACAGCGCGCTGAACATGGCAATTCCGATGAGTAGGGGCGCGTCCGCGTTGAGAGCCGCCGCTGTCAGCGCGCTTCCCAGCCCCGGGTAGGAAAAGACGCTTTCCGCAAGGGCGATACCGCCAAACAATTCGCTGAAAGAAGCGAACTGAAGGGTAATCGCGGGCAGAGCGATATTGCGGAGTCCATGGCGGACGACCAGCTGCCTTGTCGTTTCTCCCCTTGCTCTGGCAAACAGAATATAGTCGCTGTGCATAATCTCAATGAGTTTCTGCCGGGTATATAAGGCGATCTTGCTGATGCCCAGGATGCTGAGCGTAACAGACGGCAAGATCATATGATAGATGCGATCCCAGACGGTCACGTCCTCCGCCAGCTTATCCATGGGAACCGCCTGTCCGATGGGAAACCAGCCGAGGATTACAGAAAAGACCGTCAGCATCAGAAGTCCGAACCAGAAAACCGGAGCCGACTGCAAAATCAGACAGAAGGTTTTAATCCCTTTATCCAGGAGGCTTCCCCTTTTCAGAGCGGCGAGAATCCCGGCGGCGAACCCCAGCACTCCCGACAGCACCCAGGCGCTGAGAATCAGTGCGATCGAGTATTGGAACCGCTCAAAAATTACAGTGGATACCGGCATATGATAGGTGATCGAATCCCCCAGATCACCGTGAATCGTATTTTTCGCCCAGGTCAGAAAACGCTGGGCAGGCGGATCGTTCAGCCCCCAGTGTTCGGCGATTTCCTGCTTCGCCTGTTCCGACATTGTTGATTCCGCTCCCACGTAGGCTTCCAGCGGGTCCACCGGCGACGCGGAAACCAGTACAAAGGAAAGCACACAGATCGCCGCCACCAGAGACAACATGCGAAAGGTTGTCCCACACAGATATTTGATTCGATTCATCATTTCCACGACCAGTCCTTCATGTTATTGATCACCGGCATTCCGTGCCCGTGAGGATGGGGAATCTGGGTTTCCACGGAAATGTCCAGGTTATCCTTTACAAAATAACTGTGCTCAATATTTACAAGATAAATATAGGCGTAATCATCCGCGCTTTCTTCCTGCGCCTGTTTCCACGCGCGTACCGCGTCTTCCCGGTTATTGGCTCCCAGAGCGGTGTCAATGAGGCGATCTACCGTTTTATTGGAGTAGCGCACGGTGTTGGCGGTTCCGTCTCCGGTGAAGGACTCTGAATAAAACAGATTCTTTAAAATCACCGGATCATACTGACCCCATCCCCAGACAACGCCGTTTGAAGCCGCTTCGGTATTCAGTTCATCCCAGGTTTTCTGATCCAGATCCACCTGAATTCCGATGGATTTCGCTTCTTCCGCGAAGGCGGCAGCCAGCTGGTATCTCGCCGTATCGCCGCTGGGTGACAGTAAGGTGAAGCGGCATTTCTGCCCGTCTTTTTCATAGATCCCGTCGCTTCCTTTTTTCCATCCCGCGTCCTCTAGAAGCTTTGCCGCGCCTTCTTTGTCATTGTCCTCAAAATTCGCGGGGCTGCCCCAGGAAAGATTGGTAGTAAAACCTTCCGCCGGTTTTCCGACTCCGTTTAAAGCATCGTCAATGATCTTGCCGCGGTCAATTCCGATGGTCAGCGCCTGCCTCACAGCTTTGTCCGAGGTTACGTTATTTCCCACGGTAATCGTCTTTCCGCTCTCTGTCGTATAGGAGGTTTCTTTTGTGACCGGCAGGCTGATCTGACGGACATCCATTGTTTCCAGGTTTTCAATGTGCATGCCCTCAACTTCTTCAGAAACATAGGCCGGGTCGACCATGACGACATCCAGCTGTCCGGATTTGGCGTTGGCAATGGCCGTATCCTCCTCCATATTGAGCAGCGTCACCTGGGAAATTTCCGGCGCTCCTTCGTAATAGCTTTCGTTTGCGGCGACAATGATCTTCTGCTCCGTATCATACTGCACGATTTTCCAGGGGCCGGTTCCCACCGGCATTGTATCAAAGGTTTCGCTGTCATAACCGTCACTGGGCACAATGCCTAACAGCGCCGTCTGATCCAAAAAGGAAGAATATGGCTCTTTGAGAGTGAAAACAACCGTATCGTCCCCCCTCGCGGTTACGGACTCCAGCCGGCTCAAATCCACGTTCGCGTTATCGCCCTGGTTTTCTTTTACCGTATTATAAGTGAACACCACATCTTCCGCGGTAAAATCCGATCCGTCATGGAATTTGACATCCTGCCTGAGTTTAAACGTGTAGGTTCTGGCGTCGTCACTGATTTCCCAGTCTTTCGCCAGATCTCCGACATACTCGGATTCCGGGCTGACCTTCGTCAGCGCGCTGTTGATAAACGAATAACCGTAAGCCATCCCGCCCTTAACCGGATCCAGGCTGCTTTCGAAAATCGTCCCTCCCACATACGCCGTAACACCGTCTTCCGCGCCGCTTTCCGCTCCTTGATCCGCGGAACCGCAGCCTGCCAGAATGGCTGCCGCTAAAAGCACAATCAACGTAAGGCTTATCCATTTGCTCCATTCGGTGTTCTTTTTTAATCGCTTCATCTCCGTGGCACCTTCCTTTGCTCTGTTTTCTGTCATCTCTTTAAACAAAAAAATACCAGAAAAGTTTCCTGACCATTCTCGATCAGGGATTATAACCTTCCTGGTTTTCTTCTGAAGTATTATATAGTCGTAAAAAATCTCTTCTGAGATGAAAATGACACTTCTGTGTCTTAATTAATTTACCACTTTGGAGATAAAATGTCAATATTTTTTAACCCGGCAGACGCCTTGCGCCAGGGGAATTCCGAAGTTCCTTCCTTCGAAGCCGCCGAATCAAAAGACGGAAGGATACCCGCCGTTTCCCACGACCTCGTTCCTTCCGTCTTTCCTCTTTACAGACCTTTATATTCTTTCAGGAAATTTACCAGCAGCTGCACGGTATATTCCATATCATCCATGTTAATGGTTCCTACCGCTGTGTGCATATATCTCTGCGGGATGCAGATTCCTCCCGCGAGTACGCCGCAGCCACTCATGGAAGCGGACCACGCGTCGGTTCCGCCGCCTGTCATAACTTCCCGCTGGAACGGAATGTCGTGTTTTTTCGCGGTCTGAATCAGCGCGCTGGTCACCTTCCGCGGCACGTTGTTTCCCGTCGCGCCCAGAATCGGATCCCAGTCGTAGAACTTGATTCCCGGACCCGCGCCCATACGCTCGGAACATTTATTGATTTCCACACCCGGCGTATCGCCTGTCAGAGTTACATCCACCGCCAGAAACAGTTCCGGATTCAGGCGGTTTGCCAGAGGCGCGCCGCTGCGCATTCCGACTTCTTCCTGAACCGATCCCACCATGCAGACCGTCACATCCAGCTCTTCATCCTGCAGACGTCTCAGCGCTTCCACTAAAACCGCGCAGCCCGCGCGGTCGTCGACGGATTTTCCGGTGTAGAATTTACCGTTGTTGAGGACATAGCCTTCTCTGGCAAAGCCCATATAATCACCGGCTTCCACGCCCAGAGCCTGTGTTTCTTCTCTGGAAGTCGTACCGAAGTCCACGAACAGATCTTCGATTTTAATCACTTTTTCGTGATCCTCTTCTGTCATGATGTGAGCCGGTTTTGAGCCGGTCACGCCGTACACTTTTTTCCCGCTTTCGGTCATAACCACCATATCCTGGTTGACCGCCGTACGGTCGTCATGATATCCGACCGGCAGGAATCTGGCAAGTCCGTTGTCTTCAATATAATTCAGGATAAAACCGATTTCATCCATATGCGCGGAAAGAACGATCTTACGATCCCGGTCTTTTCCGTATTTGATGAAAATCTGGCTGCCGAGAGGGTCTTCAATGTGTTCATCATAAAGCCCTTCCATCTCCTTCCGGAGCGCCGCGGCAGTTTCTTCCTCATTTCCGGACACCCCGAAGGTGTTGTCCAGATTGTATAAGGTTTCCAGTAGCTTGTTGTTAATCATATTATCACACCTCTTACATCACAAATCCGCAAATGAGATACAGGATAAAGGTAATTCCACCTGAAATACACGCGTATGGAAGCGTTGCGAACATCAGGTCGATAGACTTAATCTCACATCCCTGCGCGCACATAATAACGCCGTCTCCGTAAAGGCAGGTATTGCTTCCGAAGGCCGCTCCGGAGAACACCGCCGCCGAAGCCAGGATCGGATCAACGCCCATCGCGTTGGCAAGAGGAACCACCAGCGGCAGAATAATCGCCGCCAAATCCCAGAAGCATCCGGTCGCGTAAGCATATACGCCGCAAACCAGAAATACCACCGCGGGAAGGAACGCGCCTTTCATGATCGGCGTCGTAATTTCAATAATAAAGTTCGCAAGTCCCAGATCTGTGTTAGCGGACTGTACCGCGAACGCCAGAACAGACAGAACCAGTACAAAACCCATGCTCATAACGCCATCAAAGCAGTATGACAGGAATTCTTTGAATTTCATTTTTCTCTGTGCCAGCTAAAGGATGGCGGCAGTAACTACTCCGGCCATCGATCCGTACAGGACTTCGCTGCCGCACAGCAGTGTCACCGCGATCATAACAATCAGCGGAAGCAGAAAGTTCCAGGGATGCGCCTTATATCCTTCCGGCAGCTCTTCCTCTTTAAATTCCGGATCAACGGCTTCCACGCCTCCCCCTACCGGGAATACGTCTCCTGTCTGCTCCGCCCGCAACGCGTCTTTTTTTATCATTCCAAGTTTGGGAAACAGTCCCAGCGTATGGAGAAACACCATAATAACCATCAGCCACGCGTAGAACGTCAGAGGCATCGCTTTCAGATACGCGCCCATTCCGGTTCCGCCTACGGTCACCCCTTCCGACTCCAGAAGGGTCGCGAAGTAAACGGCCCAGGAAGAAAGCGGGATCAGAATGCAGACCGGAGCCGCCACGCAATTTACAACATACGCGAGCTGCGTTCTCGGAATCCGCAGGCGGTCTGTAATCCCCTTCATGGTCGTTCCCACCGCCAGATTGTTCAGATAATCATCCAGGAAAATGATGACTCCCAGAATGGCAGTACCGGTCAGAGCCTGTCTCTTCGTATGAATGAACCGTCCCGCCCAGATGCCGAAGTCTTTTACCGCGTGGGATTTCTCAAATAAAATAATGAGAATACCGAACATGGCAATTACCAGCAGCAGCCACTGCAGGGACTCATTCGTCATGGAAGAATACAACGCTCCCACCCATTTGCTCACAGCGCCCGTAACGCCTCCTAAAACCACCGCTGCCACCGACAGCCCGCAAAGCATCGCAAACAGGGTCCGCTTTGTCGTAACCGCGATGACCAGGATGGTCAGTACCGGCAGGACGCTCAAAATACCATATGAATCCATATAGTCCTCCTTAAAATAATAAATTGTTCTCCTTGTTTCCCAATTCCCCTCTATCTATTCAACCAGTCCTGCCGCAGCTTTAGCTGTTTCCGCCATTTCCGCCGCTTCCGCGGTCTGCTGCATAAGAACTGCGGTTGTCACCGCGCCGATTCCGCCCGGAACCGGCGTAATATAACCGGCAGCGCCTGCGCGTTCAAAATCCACGTCTCCGCAGAGTCTGCCCTCTTCATCCACGTTGATTCCCACATCAAGAATCACCTGTCCCTCCCGGACATATCCTTCATCCACCATCCCGGCCTGTCCTGCCGCGGCAATGAGAATATCACTCTCCCGGCAGATGTTCCTCATAGCTTCATCCCCGGTCCGGCTGTGGCAGATAGTAACCGTCGCGTTTTTTGCCAGGGCCATCATAGAAACCGGCTTTCCGATAACGAGGCTTCGTCCCAATACTGCCATCCGTTTTCCCCTCAGCTGGATCTTATAATGATCCAGGATTTCCATACATGCTCTTGCCGTACAAGGCGCGAAGCCGTTTCCGCTTCCGGTAAAAATTCCCGCAAGGGAACCTTCCGTAATGCCGTCCACATCTTTTCGAGGCAGCAGCGCCGCCCGGACAGCTCCATCGTCTATCTGCTGTGGAAGCGGCCGGAAGATCAGCGCGCCGTGAATGCCGTTGTCCCGATTGATTTTGTCGATTTCCGCAAGAAGCGTCTCCTGGGAAACCGTTTCCTCAAAGAGGAAACGCTTTACCTCAATTCCGGCTTTTTCCGCCCTTTTCATCGCCCCCCGCTCGTACGACAAATCACTCGGGTTTTCTCCTGCCCGGACAATCGCCAGGGTCGGCGCCACCCCCCGCTTTCTTAAAGCTTCCGACTTCTCCCGCACCCGCTGTGTGATTGCCTCGGCAACTTGTTTTCCTTCCAGTCTCTGTGCCATGGTTGTTCTCCTATTTGATTTCCTGAAAAACCTGCTCGATAATCCGGTCGGCTTTTGCCATATAAACGCTTCGCATTTCATCCGCCCTGCGGTTTGCCTGCCACGCGTACTCCCGGTCTTTCATGGACTTTGTATTAATGTAAATGTTAAAGCTGGCGCTCTCCAGAGCGGCTCTGCAAAAGCTGGCGCCGGCTCCGGCATCGCTTATCGCCAATTTACTTCCTTTTTCCGCGAAATTCCCACAGAGTTCAATACCCTCACAACATTTTTCCATAATGGCAAAAGGTACCCGGCAAGCTTCTTTCAGCGCGTCTTCCATAATACGCGCCTTTTCTTCCCGCTGCGCCTCTGTTTCAGACGGCATTCGGTATGCCGCCGCCAACGGTTCGAAGGATCGCGCGTCTTCCTGAACCAGCTCCAAAAGCGCTTTTTGATTTTCCTTCGCCTGCTCCATCCAGCTCCGAATCTCGCCTTCTACTTCTTTATATTTTTTCTTTCCTTCTGTAAGCGAGCCGACCATATGACCCAGGGCTGTTCCCAGCGCGCCTGTCAGCGCGGAAGCGCCTCCCCCTCCGGGAGTCGGTCCTTTACCCGCGAGCAGATCGATAAAAGTTTCACAACTTTCCTCAACATATTTCATGTTGCTGCCTCCTGTCTTTCAGCAGAACGTATTTCCGCCTTTTACCAAAAAGAGCGTATGCCCGAGGATTCTCCTCCCTATGACACACACTCACGTATTATAGCATTATTTCGTTTCCTTGTCATCTATTTCACGATTTTGCAATAATTTCTGCCAATTTGTAAAATTGATTAATAATTTTTGTCAACCCATATTCTTACAAAACTTCCCAAGTGGCCACCAGATCCGCGCCGGTTCCCGCGATATTCTTTTGAATCACCTGTCCCGGCCGCACAGGCCCTTTCACCCGAATGCGCTTTATCGCCCGCATGACCTGAAACAGTTCCGCTTTCTCAACAGGCCGGTCGGTTCGCACGGAAAGAACCGGAGTTTCCGCGCAGTCCGTTCCCACGACTGCGGTCAGCACCCTCCTGGGGCTTTCCAGTTCCTGGCGCGCAAAGGCTTCTCCCCTTTCGCACTGGTTTCCGGACACGGAAAATGGATCCGTCTCCACCTGCAGAACGCAGCTTTTCGGACAAACGGTACAGATCATGTTCCCCCGACTTCCGGTCAGTTCCCGGGAAGCCGTCTTTTTCATCTGCGGCCGTGATACGGATTTTCCCAGGTATTCCGCGGCCCGCCGTCCGGTTTCTATGGCTTCTTCGGTTACATGATCCACCAGATCGTGTACCACGTGGGCATTGCCGCAGACAAACAATCCCGGCTCCTGTTCCGGCACATACTCCCCGCACACCTCCAGTTCCGGGATCAGCCCGGTGGCCACCAGCAGGGTGTCACAGGGGATATATTCTTTTTGTTTCAGATCCGCTCTTCCGTCTTCTCCAATCGGCGCGACAGTAACGCCTTTCAGCCGCTCATAGCCATGAGTGGAAGCCAGGGTCCATCCGTAGCGCAGAGGGATATCATAATCCTTTACGCACTGGACGATATTTCGAGCGAGCCCGGTCGCCTCCTGCCCCAGAATCAATTTCACCCGGATGCCTTCCAGCGTCATGCGCCGCGCCATAATCAGACCGATATCTCCTGACCCCAGAATCACCGCGCTTTTCCCCGGCAGGAAATTCCGCAGATTCATCATCAGCTGCGCGGAGCCCGCCGTAAAAATTCCCGCCGGACGGCTTCCCGGGATCCGCATCTGCGGCAGAGTCCGCTCTCTGCAGCCGGTAGCGATAATCACCGCGTCCGCCCGCAAATCGACCGCGCCGGTATCCGCGCTGACACACCGCGCCTGCCAGCCTTCCGCCCTTTTTCCGATGGACAGTACGGTAGCGGCCGTCATCACCCGCACGCCTGCCTCAACGGTCTTTTCTTTCCACATCCAGGCGTATTCGCCTCCCGTATAATCCTCTCCGTAAAGCTGAGTGCCGAATCCGTTATGAATGCACTGGGGCAGAACCCCTCCCAGATACGGATGCCGCTCCAGCAGCAGCACCTCTTCCACACCCTGTTTTTTCGCGGAAACAGCCGCGGCCATTCCTGCCGGGCCTCCGCCGATTACAATCATCCTCATGGACGCAGCCTCCCCTTCACAATCGAGCTTCCCGATCCGCTCTTTAAAATCTTTTCCGGCGGAACCTTCCATTCTCTGCTTAAAATATCAATAATCTGCGGCGTACAGAAGCCGCCCTGGCACCTGCCCATTCCGGTACGAAGCCTCTTTTTCAGTCCATTGATATTGTGAGGCGGAAGGGGCGCCTTCAATACGGAAAGAATATCTCCCTCCGTCACACCTTCGCATCGGCACACCGCGTTTCCATAAGACGGGTGTTCCGCCAGCATTTCCCGCTGCGTGGCCGGATCAGCCTTTAAAAACAACGGTTTCTCCCGGTAAACCGGCTGAAAATCCGGATTTGTTTCCTGGTTCAGACCCGCGTCCGACAGAAGCTTCACAATCTCCCGCGCCAGGTAGGGAGAAGCGGTCATGCCCGGATTTTTAATTCCCAGAGCGCTCACAAAATTTCTGCCGCTCAGCCGCACCACAAAATCCTTTTCTTCCTTGGGCACATTTTCGATATTCGCCCGGATTCCGGCGAAAGCCGCGATTACCGTTCCCATATCCAGTCCCGGCAGGATCTTTTTCGCCACATGGGTAATGTGATCGATCCCCTCTTGCGAAGTTTCGGTTCGTTCATACCCCCGAACCGGGTAGGATGTCGGACCGGCCAGCATATTGCCGTCCACCGTCGGCGCCAGCAGCGTTCCCTTTTCATCGTGTTCCTGTGCCTGATAAATTACATGGCGGATAGGCGATGGGCAGTCAAACACCAGATATTCTCCCCGTTTCGGCTTGATAACCAGATCCCGCGGCCTTACAAAACGCTCCAGATCCGCCGCCCCCTCTCCGGACGTATTGATAACATAATCTGCCAGAACCTCTCCCCGGCTGGTATGAATCCGGTACGCCCCCGCGCTCTCTTCGATCTGCTCCACTTCCGTATCAAAACGGAACTGCGCGCCGTTTTCCGCCGCGTTGTACGCGGCATGCAGCACCAGTTTGAAGGGGGAAACAATTCCCGTAGTCGGCGCGTACATAGCCGCGATCACATCCCGGGAAAGCCGCGGCTCCATCTTCCGCGCTTCCTCGCCGCTAATCATTTTCATATCCGGAACGCCATTTTTGCGCCCCTTTTTCATTTTTTCCTCAATACTTTCGATTCCCTCCTGGTGGAACGCCACAAACAGAGAACCGGTGTACTCCATCGGCACGTCCAGTTCCCGACACAAATCGTTGTGCATCCGATTTCCCCGCGCGCAGGAAATTCCCTTCAGACTGCCGCCCCGGGGATGGAATCCCGCGTACAGCACGCCGGAATTGGCCTTTGTCGCCCCTTCCCCCAGATCCGACTCTTTATCCAGAACCAGCACGTCCAGCTTATAACGCGTCAGTTCTCTGGCAGTGAGGCACCCGAGAATACCCGCGCCGATAATCACCACATCATACTTCATCTTTTACACCTTTGCTTTTTATGTATCCGTTTTCCTGTAGACTTCCCTCTTGTATCCACTCAGGCCTTTTTTCCCTAGATGGATACAAAACTTGCGGCTTTCAGACGCTCAGAATACAGCAATCTCCCGAAAATCTCCCAAATCCGCGGACACGCCCAGCGCAACCGGGAAACTTTTGTATCCACCTGCATGAAATCCTCCTGCCTGGATACAAAACAGAAAAAATCCCTGTCTTTTTGTCATTTTCCCGCGTTTCGCCTGCTCTCCCACAGGCCTCGCAGCCCCATGGCCACCGCGGCGGACGCCAGGACGCCCGCGACTACGATCAGGTATATCGGGTCCGTTTCCTTTCGCACGTCATTACTGAAGGTCGCGTTGTTCTCGCTGCGTTTCAACAGCCGGTTCAGCGGATCTCGAAAGACTTCTTTCTTCTTTTTATCCTCTTGCAGCTGATTCTGCTTATTGTCCGAATCGTCATCGTTTTTCCGCGCCATCAGAGCCGCCAGCCGCTCGCCTCTGGCCTCCGCCTTTTCCGCCTCCGTCGCGGTGCTTCCCGCCATAACAAAGGCTTTCAGGGTATCGGTTTTGAAAATCTGGGTTCCGTTGGACTTGACCGAATTCATCTCAGTCAACTTTCCTCCCGAACCCACCGAATAGACGGTGCTGCTCTTCTGGCTGATATCATCGTCAATGGGCATCTGCACTTCCACATTCTTAGTAGGCTGGATTTTCCGATCTCCCTGGTAAAACTGAATCCGGTAAAAAATCGCCTCCGTTTCCTTTTTCGAAAGATTCTTTTCCATGGACTGATAATCATCGGTCTCTTCCCCCATGCGCCGCACGAACAGCTCGGCGTCAGCCGGCAGAGAATCCACCGGCGCGATGACATAGATGCCGGTCACCTTATCGTAAAACACCAGCTGTTCCTCCTGCACCAGAGAAGCCTTTACCTCGATCATCGCTTCTTCCAGAGCGTCCACCTGATTGTTAATCTCATTCTGGGGCGTATAGAAATCCATTTCCTTTGCTGCGTTGATTTCTTCTCCCAGATTTTCCACCTCAATGCGGCCGTACTGTCCCTCATTGATTCCCACGTTGTCCCTGACCCGGTTATAGAGTGCCTGCGCTTCCTTCAGCTTTTCCTTAAGTTTGGAAATATCCGCCTTTTCCGGCTTGTCGCTTTTCGCCTTTTCCAGCATATCCTTCAGCTCGTCCACCATACGTTTGATCTGTTCGTCTGCCTCGTCCTGAATCAGAAACTTTACCTCTTTCTCCGCCTTTTCGTTCAGATCTTCCAGCAGAAGTTTCAGCTGACGGATATTGGAACGCCGGTATTTCCCGTTTTTCAGATCCTGATCCGTAACCGAGTCCAGGAAGGACTGGGCGCTGTTCGCCGCTTTTTCCCACTTGCTCAAATCCGCGTAGGTCTGTACGGAAAAACGCATCGGCACCCGGTTGACCACATAGCCCTTTCCGTTTTCCTTTTTGTGCCAGCTGGAAATGAACTCGTATTCCTCGTCCTTCTGCGCGTTATACCGTGCTTTTTCCTCAGAGGTCAGCCCTTCCGAGGTCTGCTGGATATAACCGGTGGTGTTTCCGTCCTCGTCCTCAGCCAGCACCAGCGTGATCCCGTTGTTAGCCTGCATACCCCGCAGAAAACCGAATTCATACTTTGAACCGGACTCCAGTTCAAACCCTTCGATTGTAAACTGATAGCAGGTGCCGTTTCCTGAAGGATCTACCTTATCTCCCCGTCCCGCCGGTGTTTTGACATAGTCGTTGAAATTCCGGATCCGCTCGCCGTCTTTCCACGCCGCCAGATACAGCTTTCCATAGGAGATCCAGTCCGACTTTTCCGGCCACGGATTCCGATCCGTCATAGCGTAAAAGGTATAGGTGCCTCCCCCGTCTGGTTCTGCTTCCAGGTAGTCCACGCCGTTTTCCACGCCCGTATATTTCACCACCGGCCCGCTGTTGTTAAACCGGCTGTTGAGCCAGTGACGACCCTTGTTTGTATCCACCAGATATCCTCTGGGCGTGAAGGGGTTCCTCCCGGAACCGCTGCTTCCGAACTCCCAGGTGATGGCGCTGGAAACGGTCGTTGACAATCCCAGCGCCAGAACGACGATTAAAATGGTACTGATTATTCTGGAAAACTTTCGCATTTTTCCCTCCATATATGTTAAGATAGTTCCTGAGAAAGGAGTTTTTACTATGTTAAAAAGCAAACGAACTTATGCGGTATGCTTTCTCTCCCTCCTTCTCCTGCTTTTGACCGCAGTTCCGTCCTTTGCTGAGGGCGGCGACGGTACTGGAGGCGGAAACGGAGAAAACAAAGACATTCCGCTTACGCTGGAACGCGCTTCCATCGCGAACGGTCAGAAAGACGTCGCGGTCAACGAAACCATCCAGCTCAATTTTAACAAAAATATCTGTAATGTAACAGTCCTGGCCAACAACAAAAAGTGCTTTCACCTGACGGATGCGGACGGAAAAGCCGAGGCCATCCGGCTCATCTTCCCCGACAATCAGGTTCAGAAAGATTACCGCCATGAAGTGTTCATCCAGCCTGCGGAGGATCTGTCCCCAAACACCACCTACCGGTTAAGCGTGGATCGCACACTGCAGGCGAAAAACGGAACCACAATCGACAACGCCTATGTGCTCACCTTTACCACCGGGACGCGGCGAACTGCGGAGGAAAATAAAATCCTCACAAAACTCGGAGATTTTGTCGTCACCTACGAAACCGCCTACAGCGAAACAGCCGACTCGGTTCCAGTCAACAAATCCGGGCTGGACGACGTCTCCCAGGCGCAGGGGCCGGACACCGGATCCATCGCCAGAATCGCGGCGATCCTCCTGATCCTGTGCGTCGTCGCTTTCACCGTTGTCTTCCTCGTACTCAGACGTAGAAGAAAATAAACTTCATCAGGAATTTTTTCCCGGTCTTTTGTCCGGAATAAATATGGCTCCCTGCTGTTATCACGTAGCGGGCCATTTTTTTATGCTCTTCTTCCGTCAGATGTTCCTTTCCGAAACGGACTTTATTGACCATGCGCAGGAATTCCGCGAAGGTCGTCTCTGTCGCCCCGTCATAGGCAGCCGCGATTTCCTCCAGACGGTCATACGGGTTTTCCGGAACCGGATGCCGATCAAAGGCCATCAGCCTGCAGGCGTACCGGTACATCGCGTAGACCTGCGCGTCGGTACAGACGGCGCCAAAGGAAGCAAGCATCCTGTGAAGCCGATATCTTCCGATAAGTTCATACGCCGCGATCAGAAGAATTACAAGCGCCAGAATCAGCCAGATCGGATTCAGCGGGTCTTTCTCCTCTTCCTGCTTTTCCTCCGGCTGGTTGTCCTCCGGAGCTTCATCCTGATAGCTCTCTTTGTTCTGCTCTTTTATTTTTTCATCGTCTTCCTTTTCCTGGATCTGCTGCTTTTCCATATCAAAGAATCCGGGAACCACCTCCACCGGGAACCAGCCGATTTCATCGATATAGATCTCCACCCAACTGTGCGCCAGCGAGTCCGGAACATCCATAGTCACATCGCTCATCTCTGTATAGAGCATCACCCAGTCCGGCGATACATAGTACCCTTCCGCATATCTGGCCGGGATCCCCGCCTTCCGGAACATCAGCGCCGCCGCAGTCGCAAAATGCATGTCGTTTCCACTTCGGCTCTCATCCATAAACCAGGTCAGTTCATCCTGTCCGTCCGGCGCTTTCTTCTGTTCGATATCGTAAGTAAACTCCTCTTCAAAAAGTTTTCGGATGTAGTGCAGGGTATAATCAATGGTCTTTCCCGCGCACGTTTCAATTCCGCTGGTACCGATGGCTCTGGAGGCCTCATCAGAAACGTACAGATACGTATCATAAACGTATCTCCGGTACACCGCCTCCGCGTCCGAGTACTCCTGCCAGTCCGAACTTTCCTTTACTTCCGTGAGCCATTTCGCGAGCCCCGCCTCATCATAATCTTCGAATCGCGATAAAAATGCCGTAAAGGTGTACTCCCGCTGTCCGGTCAGCCCTTTCGTAAACGCGCCGTAGTCCTTTTCATAGTATACCTCGTCCGGCAAAGTATCCCCGCTCAGAGCCGCTTCATAAGGCAGGTACATATATTTGCTGTTTCCATTGACATTTTCCACATCTACGGAAACATAGTCATAGTCCTTTGACATACGGTACAGACGTTCCTGCTGCATCCAGGGATAAAAGTTCTGCTGAGCCAGCCATTCGGTAATGCCCGTGTATTCCCCGGAATAGGCGCCATCCATCGCTTCGCTCCATCGTCCGTTTTCAAAGTTTCCGCCCACGAAGCCTCTCAGATGCATGGCCTGAGGCATCTGCATACGCAGTGTCAGCACCGTGCTCTCTGTGAAACGCAAGGGGTGGGTGCGGGTCAGATCCCCTCTGCTCAGCTCCTCAATTTCCGCCCCGTTCAGCTTGTCATAGCGCAGATGCTCTTCCGCCTCTAAAATGGCGGACTTCATCTCGTCCACACGTTCCGGCGGCCGATAATCTTCGCCGGAAAACGCCAGCACATATCCCAAAAGCAGCACCAGCGTAATTCCCAGAAACAGATAGGGCAGTGAGGAATTGCGCGGATTCTGTATAAAAATCGGCGCATTCTTCCTTTTGCTGATCGGTCTTGCTACTGCCGACAGTACCAGAAGTCCGGTCCAGGACAGAAGCAGCAGGATCAGCAGCCATACCGATGGCCGCGCCTTCAGGCAGAGGCCCGTCATCACGGGAAGCGCAGTCAGCACAAACCCCAGCAACGGTTCCTTGTGATAGACGCTGTAAACAATTCCCATCGAAGCCAGCAGCATAACGGGAATCATCGCAAGAAACACATCCCTACTCCAGTCCACTGTATCTCCGACCACTTCAAAGGGAATCCACCCCGTATTCATCTGCTGATTGAGAATTTCAATGACAATATTAGCCATAACCAGAATCCCGTTCCAGACCGATTCATAGGCCAGCACAAAAAAGAGCGCGGTCAGCAGGAATACGTAAAATACGAGAAACCGCCCCAAAAACGGATTCCAGCACAGAAAATAAAGGCCGATTGGAAGTCCCGCGATCAGCAGCGCACTGATCAGTGGATCCACCGGATTGGGAAACATGGAAAAATAGGTATACCAGCATCCCACCGACAGTGCCACAGCCAGAAGAAGCTCAAAGAGAATCCTTCTGCCCGGCCCGTGACCGTCCGCCTCTGTGACCTGAACCAGATCCATAGTTGTCTGCATTTGTCTCTGCTTTTTTAAAATCATATTCTATACCATAATCTCCGGGATGCCTTCCTTCGCCTCTCTGACGGAAACCGGAATCACATCGATCAGCTGTTCTGCCTCATCCCGTCTCGTTTCTTCTTCCTCATCATAAACCAAAATCGTCCGCATCACCTGATCCACTTCCAGTTCCGCGATTTTATCCATATCCGGACGGGAAGCGATATAAAGCAGGGTACTTTTCTTTCCACGGTAACCACTGGCGGCGTAGTACTCCAGAGCCGCCGCGTTTTTCTCGGAAACATAGGACGCCAACACCTGTGCTGTCACGATTTCCAGATCCTCAAAATGATCCAGTTCCCTCACATGAAACGCTCCTGTTCCCGCGTCGAACCAGCCGAGATTGTGATTGATCCCGCTTTCCAGCAGGGCGCGGGACAGGGAAAGATACAGTTCCACCACCGTGTCCACGATCTCTTCCTCCGCCGCCGTCAGTTCCATCAGAAGAAATACGGAATAATTCAGCGGCAGGCTGAATTCCCGCAGCATGGTCTTATCCAGCTTTGAAGACAGTTTCCAGTGGATCTTCCGCACTTCGTCCCCGGGCACGTATTCCCGGAGGGAAAAGATTTCACTGACATCCTGACCCGGCTTTTCCGGCGCATACCTTCTTCCGTCTCCGGTAGTCTCAATGGGCTTTTCCATATACACGACCGCTTCCCGCATATCCGGATAGATAACGGTGGATTGCTCCGGCAAGTCCGCCTTGCGGAAAGCGAACAGGCCAAAAGCGTCAAAGACCCGGATTTTCTTCACCTGGATCAGTACGGTTCCCACTTTGCTGTTTTGCATCGAAAGCCGGGCGGTCGCCGTTTTCCTTCCTCCCGCAGTCGTGCTGACCCGTTTTTCTTTTCTGGATCCGGTCATCTGATTTTCCATGTCGACCCGGAACGTCACCCGCGCTGCCGGGAAAAAGCTGGAATTTCGAATCGTACAGGTAATCTCCGCTTCCTCCTTGGTCGCCGAAGCAGGAACCTCTATCCGGATAGTCAGCCCTTTCCGCGAAAACAGCATCAGCGCCAGGGAAATCAGCGGAAGCAGCACGCACAGCCCCAACAAAGTCGCCGTATACCAGGTGTTCGTAAAGATATAGATGCCTGCCATAATCAGCAGCAGCAGACCGAAAAACACTCTGTTCCGCAGCATTACTTCGCCTTTCTCTCTACAATTGCCGGCGGCTTTACTTCATTGAGAATGTCTCGCAGAATCTGTGCTTCGGTTTCCTTTCGGATTTTGGCTCTTGCCGTCAGAATCAGACGGTGAGCGCACACATCGATGAACACGTCTTTCACATCCTGGGGAATAACGTAATCCCTTCCATCTACCAGCGCGTGCGCCTTTGCCATCTGCACCAGTGCCAGAACCGCCCGCGGGCTGACGCCCTGCTCCACCGATTCTGCGGTTCTCGTCTTTTCGCAGAGGGTCGCCGCATATTCGATGATTTCATCCTCCATACGCACCCTCCGGACTGCCTTTTTCATAGCGTTGATATGTTCCGCTCCCACCAGAGGCCGTACGGTCCGCATCGGATCCGCGGTCTGTCTCTGTTTGACGATGTTCACCTGGCTCTTCAAATCCGGGTAGCCCATGGAAAGCCTTGCCATAAAGCGGTCCAACTGGGAGTCCGGCAGTTTCTGGGTTCCCGCACTTCCTAGCGGATTCTGGGTTGCGATACAGATAAAGGGATCCGGCGTTTTATGGGTTACGCCGTCTACGGTTACACCCCCTTCTTCCATGACTTCCAGAAGCGCCGCCTGCGTCTTTGCGGAGGTTCGGTTGATTTCGTCAGCCAGAAACAGGTTGCACAGTGCCGCGCCTGGTTTGTATTCCAGCCCGCCGGTTTCCCGATTGTACACGCTGAATCCTGTAATGTCGCTGGCCAGCGTATCCGGTGTAAACTGCATTCTCCGGTATTCCAGGTTCATCACTTTCGAAAGTCCCAGCGCCAGGGTCGTTTTTCCTACTCCCGGCACGTCTTCCAGCAGAATATGCCCTCCCGCCAGAATGACCATGAGAACTTTTTTCAGGATCTCGTCTTTTCCTACAATGACTTTTTTCATCTCTGAAAGAATCGCCTCCGTGGCTTTCTGCATTGTTGTCGTCTGTTTTTCCATGTCTCCTCCTTGGTTTACAACATATTACGATGGTGAATTAGACGCCCGCATTCCTTTTCCAGCAAGAATCTGCTCGATGGTCCGGCTGTCCAGTTCCAGTCCGAAACAGGTTTTATAGTAATCCGCGGTATACTGCTCCATATCCAAATCCGCGAATTGCTCGGGATAAAACATCCGCGCAATTGCCAGCACTCCCATGTGGGCCTCCATGGAACCCGGATGGCACCATCGGGTTGCGCCCACTGGCAGTGTATAGACCTTCTTTTCCTTCACTGCGTTCAGTCCCGCCCACTTGGAATCGGAAAGGATGTAATCGGTCACAGAGTACTCGTTTGCAAGAAACGCGTCCGGTTCCCAGTTGTAAATCTCCTCCAGGGTGGTGTAGGTCTTGTCTCCCCCCGCTTTTACGCCGTGTTCGGCCGCCGCGTTTTTTACGCCCGCCAGATTCATGATCTCAACACAGATGTCTCCTTTCCCGTCGGTGCGAATGGCTTCGTTGACCGAGTGGAAGACGGAAGGCCGTCCGTTTTTCGGCACGTCTTTCAGGCGTTTGGAAACCAGATTCATGGTTTCTCTGCCGAACTCGATATATTTCCGCGCCCTGTCTTCTTTGTTAAACACTTCCCCCATGACCGAGATAGCGGTTTCCAGCTCTTCTATGCTGAGATAATCCACGACTACATAGGGGATCCCCAGTTCATCCAGTTTTTCGGTTTCCCCTTCATCTTCCGCCGTTGCGTAGCGGATCAGTGCCAGATCCGCCTCAATCCGCAGCAGCTCCTCCACATTGATGGATCCCTCCTGATATGGAGTCGCGATCTCTTCGATTTCCGGGTATTTCATCTGCATCAGTACATCGGATTTCACTCCATTGGGCGCTCCGACGATCTTGTCCTGTTCATCCAACATCGCCATCATATGGGCGGTAGACGCGTAAAGGCAGGCCACCCTCTGGGGATCTTCCGGAATTTCCACGGTTCTTCCCATGCAGTCTGTTATGGTTTTTGTGTGTTCTGATGTCTGCTCCTGTCCGCCGCACGCCGCAAGGGAGAAGGCAAGCATCAGGATCAGTCCGATAAGAAATATTCTTTTTCTCATAGTCACCTCTTATTCCGCAGCGGAAGGATGTACTTTCGTTCTCCGCCTCCGCTTTCCATAATTTCTGTAATAATATGAAAGGTCTGCTCCAGGTTTTCTTTATTGAGCACCTGACTGGGCGTTCCTATCCGGGCAAATCGTCCTTCATTCATCATCGCCACTTTGGTATTGACTCCCGCGTTTTCCAGATAATAAGCCTGATTCAAAAAATGGGTCGCCATGATGATGGAAATCTGTTTTTCCTGCACCAGGCGGGCGACAATTTCCATGACATTCAGCTCGTGGGTAAAGTCAAGGTGCGCCGTAGGCTCGTCCATAACCAGTATTTTTGACTGCTGGGCAATGGCCCGGGCGATCATCACCAGCTGCAGCTCTCCGCCGGAAAGGCGGGTGTACTCCCGGTGTTCAAAACCTTCCAGCCCCACCTGTCTCAAGGCTTCCTGGGCGATCCGTTTTTCGTTTTCTCCGGGCGGGGAAAACATCCTCGCCGCGTATGTTCTTCCCATGGTTACAACTTCCAGCACTGTATAAGCGAAGGTTGTTTTATGGCTCTGGGGAACGTAGGCGACATGTTCGGCAAAATCCCGCGGCTTGTACTGGCCGATCGGTTTTCCCTCGATGCGGATTTCTCCCGCTTTCAGCCGGTTGAGTCCCAGAAGGCAGTCAATCAGCGTGGATTTACCGCATCCATTCGGGCCGATGATGCACAGAATCTGTCCTTTTTCCACCTGAAAGTCAATATGTTCGAAGATCATTCGCTTTCCATCGTAGCTGAATGCCGCGTCTTTTACTTCCATTAATGCCATAATTTCACCAATTCTTTCCCTTCGTCTTTTTCAGGAGGTAGATGAAGAACGGACCTCCTACAATGGCGGTTACGATTCCCAGCGGGATTTCCGCGCCTGTAATGGTCCTGCACAGGGTGTCTACCATTACCATAAAGCAGGCTCCTACGGAAAGGCTCGCCGGAAGCAGCCATTTGTTGTCGCTGCCGATAATCATTCTACAAATATGGGGAACGACCAGACCAATCCAGCCGATGACGCCGCTGATGCAGACGGCTCCTGCCGTGGAAATGGTGGCAAATCCGATAATCAGTCCTTTGTTGAGGGCTACGTTCAGCCCCAGGGTCTTGGCTTCCCGGTCGCCCATGGACAGCACGTTCAGCCGCCAGCGAAACAGCATCATGCCGATGAGTCCGGCGCACATGGGGATCGCGGAAATCAGCAGTTCCTCGGTCCTGGTGGACGCCATGCTTCCCATCAGCCAGAAGGTGATGGCCGGAAGCTCGCTGTAGGGATCGGCGATGTATTTTAACAAGGACAGCAGCGCGGAAAAAATGGACTGGATGATGGTTCCTCCCAGCACCAGTGTAATCACCGGGGTTCCGCCGCTCACTTTTCCCGCCAGATATGCGAAAATCACGGCCAGAATTCCAAAGCCAAAGGAAAAAACAGAGGTCATGGCCATGTTGTTAAACAGCAGGATTGCCAACGCCGCCCCGAACCCCGCTCCGTTGGAAACACCCAGCATGTCGCTGGAAACCAGAGGGTTGCGAAAAAGACTCTGAAAGCACGCTCCGCTTACTGCCAGGCTGGCGCCCACCATCAGCCCCTGAATCGCCCGTTCAAAACGCAGGTTCATCACGACTGCGTAAGCCTGCTGGTCGAGCCCCAGGGTTTCCGGCTTCACTCCGGAAAGGGCGGCCCAGAAACTTTTCGCGACTTCAGCCGGGCTAACGCTGTATCGGCCGATGCAGATGGATGCCAGAAAAAAGAGAATGGGCAGCAGGATGAGGATCCCCGCTTTGATCCATTTGTATTTTCCGTTATTTTTACTGCTGTGTTTTCTGCTCACTCCGCTTCTCCCTTATTTCACACAGGAAAATCCATCTGCTGTCCACCGTCTGTACAGACAGTTATAGCAGGCGTTTTCGTTTTCTCCGTAACATTCTTCCATATCGTTGTCTGCCTGGAAGTGTTCACAGGCAGTGGTCCATTTGCTGATTTTTTTGTCGCCGCTATAGAGGTCCTGCTTTGTGCAGGCAATGTAGCGGCCGTCTTTTTCTCTGGCAATAAGGGTCTTTTTGTGATCCAGCATGGCGAGTTTTAATTGCTTTTCCACGCCGATTTCGGTTTCATCGGGAAGCTCGCTGCCGTGGAAATCCAAAACCTGCTGGATGCCCATGATGGTCTTCCATCTGGAAACCGGCATAGTCTGGCCTGCGTACTGGCTGCCTTTTCCGCCCCGGAACGTGCCGTCGCATCCGGAAAGCCGCAGTCCCACTCCCGCCAGCGCGCCGATTACTCCAATCCCTGTGCCGCCGTACTCCTGCAGAATTGTGCCGCCGATCTCCCCGGCCAGAGCGTAGGCTTCTTCTTTTTGGATGACTTCCTTCTGGGCCCGTTTTCCGTAAGCGATCAGACGGTCCGGCTGACTGAGTTGGTCCAACCTGCAAAAGCACAGTCCCGGGTCCGATGTGGGCGCCATATGCTCCTTCAGGATTTTTTCCGCCTCGCGCTTTATGTCCGCGACTTCCACCCCCTCAATATCCATGACCATGCACATGGAACTGTTATGGGAAGTGTAGGCGATATCTTCATGAAGAAACAACTGGTGCCTGGTAATCCCCTGCTGCATAACACCGCCCAGCTCCACAATGCGGGAACCGATTAAATCGGAAATTTTCCCCGTGCTGGTGCTCTTTGTCAGATCATCTGTATCATCCACACATATATATAATTTCATCACATTCCTCTCTCTATGATTCCTTCATCCTTCACTTTTGCATGCCATCTGCATATCCGCGGTATCCCCTGTAATCAATCTCCCTGTCCTGTCCCATGCCCGCCCGCCTGCCTGCAGAAAGCCTTTTCGCCGCAGACCCCGGCAGTCTCTGAAACAGCGGGTCCATGCTGTGGCAGGATTGCGGTAAGATATCGCTGCCGCAAACGATACGGCAATGCAATATCCGGAAACGGGGGAGAGAGATGCTGGGAGATGGGAGAAGTGGAGGATGGTGGATGGCGGCGGGTGGCAGATTCCTCGCCCGCGGGCCACCATCGACTCTTGAAACTCTCTCTTGGTGGCCTGCTGGTCTCAATCCAGCTAGCTCCAAACCAGCTCCTGGCCCGGCCCCGCACCCTCTCTTTACAATCGCCTCCCGCCCCAAACAATAAAACGTAAAAAACGGGTCCTCTCCCTCTTGACACGCTCACGCATTTGGCATATTATTACAGTAAATTTTATCCATTTATCTATTTTAACACACTGCACAGACAGGAGGGTCTTATGGACATGTTTCTACAAGTATTAAAGGCCGAAATTCAGGCTCAACAGCGCCTGCTTAAGGACAGCAAAACATTTCTCTCCACAGCGCCTCCCGGGCATCTGATTCTGCGGAAGCGTCGAACAACAACTTCGGTTTATCAAAACTGCAAAGAGAGAACCGCTGCTGGCTGGCGCAGCAAACGCCGCAGTATCCGAAAAGATCCGCAGCAAATTTACACACTTATACGCAAAAAGCTGGCGGAAAACGCAGTCCGAATCTGCCGCCACAATCTTCCGATTCTCACGCAGACGCTGGATTCCTATCAGTCCCTTTACCCTCTGACAGATACTTTCCCGGATTTCACGATCCCGCTGCCGACAGGAGGCGCGATCATCTGGGAACATCTGGGGTTGCTTGAGGTCATGTCCTATGCGGTTCACAATGGTCAGAAGCTGCATACCTATCAGACCCATGATTATCTGATTGGTAAAAATCTGATTCTGACGCAGGATGACAGCCGGGGAAACTGCAGCAGCTCGTTCATCTATCAGATTATTGAGCGGGATCTGCTGCCTCATTTCCAGGGAACCCTGAACGAAAAAAGAGCGGACGAACTGCGCAGGAAGTGACATATAGCCAGTTTCTTCAAACTACGATCCGCAAGGCTGCGCACTCAAGAAAAGAAAATGGCCTGTCCGAAACGAAGTCCCTTTTCCAAAAAAACGAACATTTCTCTTTGACGTGCCATTCCTTTCCAAAATACGGGAGGCGATGCCGTTTCCGGCATCACCCGTTGATGCTCAGCCATGAACAGGGGGTTTTTAGGCTGCCACATTCGGAACCTGTCTTTTTATTTTACTCTCACCTTTATAACCTTCGAATACTTGCTGTAGACCTTTTTGCCCTTTACGGTTTTGTAGGCCCGCGCTTTATAATAATACGTTTTTCCCTTTCTGAGGTTGGAATCGGTATATCCGTTGTTTACCGTAATCCGTTCTTTATAATATCCAGTCTTTTTCTTTGTGGATTTATAAAGAACATATTTGGAAGCTCCGCTTACCTTCTTCCACCGGATCACGGCTTTGCTGCCCTTAACCTTTGCGCTCACTTTTGTCGTCGCAGGAATTGGCTTCGCGGATTTTTTCGCAGAATACGCGCCGTATACTTTTTTCCCATTCAGCACCCGATACGCTCTTACTTTATAGGTATAGCGCTTTCCGCTGGTCAGCTCTTTATTGATAAAGCTGCGTTTTCCTGTGTTTTTAATCGCCTTAAACTTTCCAGCGGTTTTATTGTAGCGGTAAACCGTATAGCCGTCCGCCTTCGCGTCTTTGGACCAGCTTACCTTGATGCTCTTGTGTCCGTTAGAAACTGCTTTCGCGGAAAGCTTGCGGAATACCGGATCTACGGTCACCTTACAGGAAGCGGATACGTTGGAGCCGTCTTTTGCGGTCGCCTTTACCGTCGCGGTTCCCGCGCTAATCGCAGTAACCTTCCCATTCGCGTCAACTTTCGCTACTTTTTCATTGGAAGAAGTCCAGGTTACGCTTTTATCTGTTGCCTTTTCCGGAGAAACCGATGCAGTCAACTCCACGCTCTTTCCCTCATCCAGCGTCACGTTTGTCTGATTCAGCGCCACTTTCTGAACTAAAACCGGAGCGGTTGTAAAGGTAAAATAGATGTCCTTGTCCAGCGCGTCCCTTGTCGTCGTATGTAGTCCGGATGTAATCGCCAACTTGTATGTCTCGCCGCCATTTAATGTATTCGGCGCGATTTTTACAATAACATCAACCGCACGGCTCGGTCCGCCGCCTGTGCCTCCACCGCTTCCAGGATGCGGCGCAAAGATCAGATCAATTCCTCTTTCCTGTTCTTCCCCATCGGCGTTCAGAACTTTTACATAATCACCGATTCCATTAATGACAAACTCATCTTCAATATTAAGATGGTTCATGCCACCGCCGCCAATGGAAAAGACAAATTCGATCTCTTTTCCGGGATCCGGCGTATCCATAATATAGTTGTCAAAGAACGAAGTTTCCGCAGGGTTCACTTTAATATCCCATCTGCTGGTATATTCATTCGCGTCCGCGAATACATTTGGATACGTTGTTTCCAGTTCTCCACAATTCAGCATGTAAATTCTTACGCTCGTCGTTCCCTGCTGCAGACCTGTGTAATCTTCCAGGTTCTGCGGCACCTGCATCCGCGCAGCGCTGGCCGAAGGAACCGCGGCGCTTTCCGCAAATGCGAAACCTGGTATCATAGTTACTGCCATTACCAGAGACAACAGCATGCTGATAATGACCTTTTTGAATCGTCTTCTTTCTGTATGCATTTTTTCTAACTCCTTTCCAAATACGGGAGGCGACGCTGTTTCCGGCATCGCCCATCGATGCGCAGCCATGAACTGATGTTTTTAGGCTGCCACATTCGGAATTTCTGTTTTTCTCTTATCTTGCCTTGCAGGAAACCCTGGAAGAATAAGCGCTGTACACTTTCTTTCCGCTGACCGTACGATAAGCGCGGACTTTAAAGTAGTAGCGTTTGCCCTTCTTCAGTCTCTTGGTCGTGTATTTTACGGTCTTTGCCTTTTTAATCGTCTTGACCGCTTTAAAGCCTTTGTTTTTCTTTGTTGAGCGGTATACCTTATAGCCGGTAGCCCCGGTTACCCGTTTCCAGCTGACGCGGATCTTCCGTTTTCCCGCCCGCTTTGCCTTGACCTTTTTCGCTTTCGCCAGAGCCGGCTTCGCGTTGGCCACAGCCGAATAAGCGCCTAAATGCCGAGTTCCGCTCACCGTCTTATATGCCCGCACTTTGTAGTAATAAGTGGTTCCAGTTTTCCGTCCTGTATCCGTATAACTTCTGTCGGAAGAAGAAAGCGTCCGTATCTGGGCATATCCGCTGCTCCGTTTTGTAGAGCGATAAACAATGTAACCCTGCGCTCCGCTGACGCCGGACCAGGAAACTTTTATCTTATTATAAGCTGGCGCCGATGCTTTGACAGACGCGGGCGCCGCCATATCCCGCACTGTTACCGTACAGGTCGCTGTCACATAACCGTTGGCTGCTTTGGCGGTAATGGTCGCAGTTCCCGCTTTTTCCGCTGTTACGGTTGTCGTCTTGCCCCGTTCCGGGCTGACAGAGGCGACTCTCGGGTTGCTGGATGTCCAGGTGACCGTATCCAGGTTATTGTTATATACCGTAACATTTGCGGTCAGCGTTGCCTTGGCTGACGCCTCCAGGCTGATGCTCTTGCTGCTGAGAGACAGCGCCACCTGGGAAATGATGTTGTAAGTGCGCCAGAATGGTTCGTCTGTACTCTTGTATGCGCTCACGCTCTGAGGCGGAACAATAAACGTCTTCACACAATCCGGGAAAGAGGTACCGTTTGCCTCAGGCGGCTTTACAGCATCCAGAATCAAGCTGCTCCCTAGCATATCGCAGTCGCCGAAAGCCCGATCGCCGATTTTTTCCAATCCGGCAGGGAGGATAATATCGCTCAGATTCCTGCATCCATAGAATGCCTCTCCCGCAATATTCGTTGTATCTTCGTGAAGCCGAACTTTTTTGAGATTGACTCTGCCTTCAAAAGTTCCGCTTTTCAGGCGCTGATCTTCCAAAACCGCATCCGACAGATCCAGCGTGGTTACGTTAAGGAAATTATCCTGCAAATATGGAATATCCGCCGCGTAATTTAATACCGCATCTCCGCTGGTCTTAATGACAAGTGTATCGATCTGACTGTCGCTTCGCCCACCAAGAGCATCCTGCGCCGCGGTCTGAAGACCGCCTGTCTCCGATACGGTAATCGTCATTTTCTCTTCTTGCGTATCTGCCTCAATCACAAACTTTTTCCAGTACTTATGTTTCGCATAGGCGTCTTTGCACCCGTAAGGGACCTTAATCCCTTTAATTTCAACGCCTTCAAAACATCCCGGATATTCACTGCACTCCGGCGGTGTAACCGCGTGAATCGTAATCATTTTTCCGTTCAGAGACGTACATCCGTAAAATGCGGAATCCCCAATAAATGTTACCCCGGAAGAAATTTCAACATTAGAAAGCTCTGTGCAGTTCCTGAAAGCATTCGGGCTGATTTTCGATAACCGATCTGGCAGCTTCACCGTCTCCAGTTCCGCCATACCCTTGCACGCCTCAGCCGGCAAAGACTCCACCGAAGCCTTCGTCAGATCCAGTTCTTTCAGATTCGGAAATTCTCCCCTGATATAGTCAAAATCTTTTTCCTCCAGAGAAGCGCCTCTGGCTGTAAAGATCTTCAGCTTGTCGATCTCCTGCGGATGCGCCGCCTGCGCTTTTTCCATCACAGTCTGGAGCATGCCCTTATCCTCATCCTCCGGTGTTCCCTTGGGGATTCCGATCGAGAAACAGTCCCCGTCCGACGTGATCGTAAATTTCACAGTTTTTGACGCAACCGTTCCACTTGCTGAATCCGGAATGGAGGACGGGTTATCGCTCTGCCACTTTGATTTTGCCGTTATCTCTGCGTTTCCCGCCCAGAGAGCCGTCCACTCGCCTGTGTCAGGGTCGATCTCTATATTCTCACTGGCAGACCAGATCGCTTTCCGATATCCGCTCTTGTCATTCGGGTTTGTGCTCAGTGTCGCCTGGGCGGTTCCCGAACTTCCGACAGAAACAGAAGTTCCGATTCCGCTGATGGAGTCTACCTGGACGTCCACAACTCTGGACTGTTCCAAAGCTTCAATGGCATCGCTCAGCTTTGACGCCATCTCCTTCTTTTGTTCTTCACTCGGGTTCTGGAGCTCCTGCGCTTCTTCCAAACAGGTTTTAAGCGCCGTCTTTTTCTCTTCCGCTCTATACTGCCCCGCTTCGTTCCCAATTACTGCCGAAGACAGTAACTCCTGAGCCGCTTCTATGGCTTCCTCAAAGGTATATACGCCCTTTACCGTAAACTGGAACGCCACCGGCACACCCAGAATTTTGCCTGGATTGTTGCCGCAGGTTTCTGCTCCAAACTCCAGGATATAGTCACCTGTGGACAGAACTTCCGTTGTATACAGAGTAATTCTGCCAGTCCCGTCTCCATTGGTGATATTCGCGTAGGTTTTTGCGTCATCGATTTTAAGATTTCCCAGATCGTAATTTACAACCGGCGTTTTATCCTTCGCCCAGTCCTTTCCAGTATAAGAGTCTCCATCCTCCATTCTGTAAATATTGACCTGCGTCTTTTTATACGGATTCATTCCCGGCTTTGCAGACGGATCAGGGTCCAGATTCATGGATGTAAAAGTCCAATTCCCCGGCTCGCCGATCTGGTTCATACCCGATGTCATGCAAAAGGCGAACTCAATGCGCCCCGCGGTACCATCAATTTCATCATTAATCTGATTTAAAAAATACCCGTTTTCATTGTCCGTAGTCTCCAGCACTGTAATATCCGCTGGCTCCACGAGTTTGAGTCCGTTGTAATTCTTTACCCCCTGCGCTGTCTCTACTGTTCCCGGAAGTCCCTGAAAATCGTAACCTTCCGCGCCGTAAGCCCTCTGTGCGGGTAGAATGGAGCACAGAACAAAAAAGACAACGAGCAAGGCAAAGATCCGTTTTTTCTCTAAATGAATTCTTCTTTCCATCATCTTCCCTACAAACAGACATAAGCATGCCCTTCGGCACGCTTATGCCCTTTGTTTTCACTATTTTACTCTAACTTTTTTTACTTCCGTATACTTACTGTATACCTTTTTGCCATCCGCTTTTTTATAAGCGCGCAGTTTGTAATAGTAAGTTTTTCCAGCTCTCGCTCCCGTATCTGTAAAGGAGGTTTTCACGGTTTCCCTTATGAGAATATATCCGCCCTTTTTCTTTGTACTTCTGTACAGCTGGTATTTATCCGCACCGGCTGTCTTTTTCCAGCTCACTCTGGTTCCGGCAGACCGTACCTTTACTTTCATGGAAGGCGTTTTCAGAGCAGTCTCGGCTTTGACAATTCGGGAATAGCTGCCGTAAACTTTTGTTTTTCCGACATTGCGGTAAGCCCGCACTTTGTAATAATAGCGTTTTCCTGTCTTTAACTTTTTATTAGTATAGGAGCGCTTTTTATTTCCCTTGACTGTCGCCAGTTTTTTATATTTTCCGTTTTTCCTGGCCGCGCGGTAAATCACATATCCGTTGGCTCCGTCTGTCTTTTTATACGTAATCTTTACTTTATTATAAGACGGGTTTGCTTTCACGCCCTGCACCTTCGCCAGCGTCGGTTTTACAGACACAATGTTGGAGTAAGCGCTGTAGTATTTGGTTCCGTTTACTTCCGTATAAACTCTGGCCTTATAGTAAACTCGTTTGCCTGTATCCAGACCCTTGTCCTGATAGCTGCTTCCTGTCGTTGCCGCGATCTTCTTATAGGTTCCGGATTTGGATGTACTGCGGTAAAGCTCTGTTCCGGTCGTCCCTGCCGACTTTTTCCAACTGAGTTTCGCCGCATTATAATCGGTCGCTGAAGCCTTTATGGAAGCAGCGGCAACTTTGACCGCGGCGACTGTAACCTTACATTCCGCGGAAAGACCATTTTCGTTTTTCGCTGTAATCACCGCGGTTCCGGCTTTGATGCCGCGCACGGTTCCATTCTTATCAACGGAAGCTACAGATGGATCGGAAGACGTCCAGGTCAGTTTCGTATCATCCGCGTTCTGCGGGCTGAAGGAAGCGCTCAGTTTCACTTCGCCGTTGACTGCCAGATTGGCACTCGCCGCCGACAGTTTCATGGAATCCGCCTTAGTAAAGGCATCGGTTTTAAAAAAGAACGCCACATCCTTTCGCAATTCATGGTTTAGCCGGAACCCGTTATCGAACAGGAGGACATACTCGGTATCAAAATCCAGAATCTCTTCGCTAATAGAAAAGTCAACGCTGGTCGGATTGTTGTCCGTATCCGCCTCTACGGAGGTCACCTTCATTCCACCGTCATCAAAAGTCGCGATAGGATGATCCAGATCGGATTTTTGATACAGCTTAATATGATCCAGCATATACGTCTTCACATAATTGTCCGGCTCGATAGCGCCGCCATCTCCCGCTGAACTTGCTACCGTGAAGGAAAAGTCCGCAGCTTTGCGATCCACCAGGGTGTTGATGTAGTTTTCAAACATAACCTCGTTTGTCGGATTGGTGGAAATGTTCAGACCCGTCATTTCAAGCGTCGTCAGATATGCTCCCTGAGGGCCGTAACTTTCCCTGGTATCCGTCTCCGCCGGCTTAAATCCCTGGACATCAACCGTTACTTTGAATCTTGCAGTTTCCGCATACATCGGCTTATCAGCTTCTGGACCGATCCACCTTCCCACCACTTCCGCGGTTCCGTTTCCACGCGGAGTGAGGGTCTTAGACCCATCCCCGGCAATCACATTGGAATTGCTGCTGTACCAGGAAATATAATTTCCGTAGCTATCCGCTTTTGAGTAATAGCCAACATATACCGAATCCCCGGAAATGAGCTTCCATTCACTGTCAACGGGTGTGAGACAGGAATAATCCATGTAATTTTCCACTCCACCGTTAACGAGATAAATGCCTTCTTTAATCACAGATACTTTGCATTTGTTTGAAGTTCCTCCGTCTTTTTGCGTTGCCACGATATTGGTCACTCCTGTAGACACTCCGGTAATGACACCGTTTTCATCTACTGTGGCAACCTCCGGATCTTCAGATGTAAATTCGATGTCCTGCGGCTCGGTGCTCGGTTCCACTCTGGCGGTCAGTTGGGCAGACTCCTCGGCTTCAAGGAGGAAATACGTGTTGGAAAGCATTACCCCTTTATTTGCAGATACTGTTATCTGCGCAGAACACTTTGCATATTCCTGATCGACTCCCATTGTAATAACTGTCTTACCAAGCTGTTTCACTTTTGCAAACTTAAAGCGGACTGCATAGGATCCCCCCTTCTGAGTTATTTCAGCCGAGATATCCTGGGATTCGATCATATCCTCATTGGAAGAGCGAAAGTACCACGGGTTATCCTCTTCCATCAGCTTGCTCAAATTCTCATTTACCCCTAACCCTGAAGGGGCTGCAAAATAACCTTCCTGGGTAAGCTGATTTTCACCTACATTGACAGAAAATGGCATCATTTCTAAAAACATAAATGTGTTCTCATGGAGCTTCATCATTAACTTCAGTTGGCACTGAGCGGTCTCGCCCTCTGCAGTTTCTGCCGTAACAGTTACTGTCTTTCCCCATGAGGTATACGAATTCGTATAGACCTGGCCATCTTCATCAATGGTCAGCCTGTCCGGATCGCTACTCTTCCAAGTTACATCCAGAGAGTCCCCATTGGCTGTTTTCACCACCAGATTCCGCCTAACTTTCGTTCCCTCAGAACTAAACTCCACGGTCTTTCCTGTAATATCTTCTTCATCCAAATAAATATGGATCGTATTCTCTTTTGTACTTGCTTCCGTACCCGCAAATACTGTCGCCGGCATCATCGTCATCACTAATACCAGGCAAAGGAAAAAAGATAATAATTTCTTCATATATCAATATCTCTTTCTGTATTGTTCCTAGTACTTCAGTAAGCTTGCCGCATGCTTGCGACAAGCTTACTTAGATCCTCCACTTTTTACAACGCCATAAACTGGAATGTTATCGGCACGCCTAACGTTTTATCCGCATTGTTTCCACTGATTTCCGCCCCAAACTGAAGCTTATACATTCCCGAAGTCAGACCATTTACGTTAATGGTAATTCCCTTGTCAGTCGGATCAAAGCAGGTGTCCTCATTCATTGTCACACTGGCTCCCGCAACAGGTTGTCCACTCATGTCCAGGATTTGAATATAAGGAAGATTGTTCTCAATGAATTCCCCCGCATTAAAGTTATTCATTCCCGCGCTCATGGTAAACTCGAACGCACAAGTTCCTCCTGATAATGTAATCAAATCATTGATCATATTGAGGTATCCCTCGTCTGTCAGATTCCCAGGCGTAATATTCAGGTTCAGCACTTTCATCGTATTGCCGCCGGTTCCCTGGAAACCATATTCTCCAGTCGCGGCCTGTTCAACCTCTACTGTAATGCTGGCTGATGCGAGAGGGGTTCCTTCGCAGGGACTGCCGCTTCCTCCACCGGTTCCGGTCGGGGCTTCCCCTTCCATCAGGTTTGCGGTAATGGTTGTTGTGCCTTCTGCTTTCGGTGTAATCTTACCCTTGTGTACGCTGATAGTCGCTACATTTTTGTTGGAACTTACCCAATCAACGTGAGTGACCGATCCTTCCGGCTGAGTAACATCCGCTGTCATCTGCGGATTTGTACCTGTCAGAACCGTTGTCGGCCCGGTGATTGTCACCCCATAACCTTCGGCGGCAAACGCCATGCCCGGCATCATAGCCGCGATCAGCATCAGGGTCATAATGACACTTACAATAACTTTTCTGTTTGCATTTCTTACTGTGTTCATAAAAACCACTCCTTTCCTTAAGAAATACGCTAATTTATATACCCACCGCTCTTTTCCCAGAGCGCCGTTTATACCATATCCTGCTCCATCCCGCTCCGCCGCGCATGCTCCTTTCCTTCCGCAATTTCACGCGAACGTTAGCGTTTCCCTTATTCTTTTCAAACCAGCATGCCGTTCCTCCTACCGGGGCGGGATTCCCGTTTTTCCACAAAAAAAAACTTTTCACGTGAAGGGGAAAAGTCTTTTGCTGTCTTTTAAAACTAGCGATTCCTTTCCAAATACGGGAGGCAATGCCGTTTCCAGCATTACCCAGCGACGTTTGACCATAGACTTATGCCCTGCAGGCTCTCACGTTCGAAATTGCTGCTACTTCCTTATGTATGGAACATGTTCCATTGTGGATAAAAAATGAAAATCAATTAAAATTCTCTTAATTTTCTTCTACAATTTTCGTTATTATTTTACTCCTGTGACAAAACCTTGTCAATCTATATTGTCTAAAATGATACTTTATAATCATATGCAATAATGAAATAGTACCTTCGCTCATATATAATAAGAAGTAAGACTCACGATGAAAGGATTCCGGGCAAAGGGGAATTTTTTTTGGGGATGGGTTGCAGAAATGCGTTTCAACTCTGCTGGAGCTTTGCGAGCTTGTACGGCAGGCAGTCATTTTCGGCGCTTCATTTTCGGCGCTTTTGCAGAAATTTTGGCAAATTGAGAAGAGGGGGGCGGGCCACCTTGAGTGGCTTTCTTCGAAGGATAGTGGCTCTCTTATTCTATCTAAACGCTACTATATATATATATTGAGGTGATTTTTGTATGATTGCGTGCCGCATTAAGGAACTGCGAGAACAAAACGGGCTTACTCAAGTCTCATTGGCAAAAAGGCTGGGGCTTTCCCGTTCTGCTATCAATGCCTGGGAAATGGGTGTCAGTGTGCCCTCCACTCAGTACCTGGCTGAGCTTGCCAGGCTGTTTAAAGTCTCCGCAGATTATCTTCTGGGGCTTGATACCAAAGAAACCGTTGACATTTCTCTGCTGAAAGCAGAAGAAAAAGAAATGATCTACGCTTTGATTGAATACTTCCATAAATCGAATACTGCCTTTCAAATGCTGAATCGCCTGGGGTATGTGTCTTTTGACGACGAAGCCTTCGAATCGCTGTAGTCCGGCAGTTTCCAGTCTCTTATATTTTCCAAAATATTTATAATAATTTTCCAGTTCCAGAACCTTGCCGCGTTCTCACTCTGAAGGCGAAAAACCGTTCTTTTCCCGGCAGCACAAAGGTCTGGAAAAAATGAAGATGTGAGAATTTCGGTTCTGTCTATCTCTGGCGTATTTTCTAAACGCAGCGTTTTTCCTCTGAATGCTGACGATAAAGACAGTTTCTTGGAGCTGCAGAGCAATACAAAGGAAGTGGTGGCACTTTTTGCACAAAAAGGACTCCCTCCAGAGTCCTTTTTGTGCAATTAAAGAGTTTCCATTTCCTCCCGGGTAAGTCCTGTAAGTTCCATAATTTCTTCCACTGGCATATTTTTCTGTTTCAATTTTCGCGCCAGTTCCATCCGTTCTTCGCTGCGACCCTGTGCAATGCCTCTTTCCATGCCTTCCGCAAGTCCTCTGCTTCGGCCTTTCTCCAGACCCTCCGCAAGTCCCTCTTCTTTCGCCGTCCGCATCCGAATCGCCTGATCCATCTGGTACATCTCCTTGGACATCCGGTACGCGAACAACCGATCATCTTCACTGACCTTCTTCAGTTCTTCGTCTGCCATGGCGATCACTTCATCTCCTTTCCCTACCAGCTTCTCCACATACGCTTCCTTCTCCGGATCTCCGGTGCAGCTCAGGTACGCGCTCAGCGCTTCCAGCGGGCTCATTTTCTCCGCTTCCTTTTCCTTCCACCGGTATTTCCCCAGTTCCAAAACATGCAGCTGTGCCAGTTCGCTCAGATCGTATCCTGTCTCCCGGCTCTTCATCACAAAGCAGCTGTGGGCCGGTTCGCTGTCCGGCAAATACCGGTCCCGCAGGATCACGATTACGATGCTTTTTTTCAGTTTACCATAGTCCTCTCCCTTTTCCAACCCCCGCACTACCAGTTTACTCAGATAGTACAGAAAGCGGTTCATCAGTTCCCGGGTAGTTCCAATCTGCATCTCGATGTCGATCAGCTCTCCCCGGCTGGTTTCCACCAGAATGTCCATGATGATCTCCTTGGCGCCTTCCAGCTCCGCCATGGAAAAAGGGTTCAGATATACCAGATCTACGATGGGGTCTTCCTCCCATTCTAAAATCCGGTTCAAAAGGCCGATGAGCGCCCGTTTACATCCCGGCGTGTCTCGGCCGAACACGGCTTTGAAAATGATGTCACTGGTCAGCGGCTCTCGATGTACCGTTTTCTTCATACAGTAAATCCCTCCCTTTTGATTTGGATAATATTTACTGTAATTTTATTCCATTCACAAGATCTTGTCAATGCTTTCTCCGGATTTTCGTTGGAATTGTTTTCTCAAAGATTGGCTTGATGCCCGCTGGCGAAAAGGCCCGTTGATTTTTGGATAGCTGCTTGGAAAAAAAGTAAAGTTATGGTAAACTAATCCACAAAGTTTGTTAATTTAAATTATGGAGGTGCATAATTTTGCTGATTTCAACCTGGAATATTGGGTTTCCCGACAAAAGCCGGGCAACCGCGCAGTTATTCTCAGACGGAACGTTTGTTGTTGCCGGTGAAGGAGACGTACAAAAATATGTAAGCTTCGAGCAGATTCCTTGGCGAACATTTTGTGACAAAATTATCAAAGTCCGTTTTGAAGAAGGTGTTTCTCCACTGTCAATTTCCAACTGGTTCTGTGACTGTGTGAATCTGAAAGAAGTGGAAAATCTCCCGGATAGTATTCAGAATCTGTCCATCACCTTCTGCCGCTGCCACTCACTTTCCTCTCTGCCCCCGCTACCTCCCAATGTTACGGATCTGGACGAAACCTTTATTGGATGCGTAAATCTGACCGAAGTTCCTGTCATTCCGGAAAAAGTGATTTACACCTGTGATACGTTTGTAGATTGCGAAAAGCTTTCAGGCCGCATGCTCCTGAAGGGCCGGCTGCAGCAGTGCGCGTACATGTTTCAGGGTGCCTGTACCGCTCCGGGAGCGGAACTTTTTCTGGATTACGCCAAAGGTCTGGATGAAATCGCCGGACAGGCGGTGGCGACTGCCACGGAAGGCTCCCGGGTACGTCTTGGAAAGGAATGCGGCTGATCGGGAAAAGCTTTTCCGGCAGGGCGCTCCGGAGAGAAGTTCTGAACCGGATGCTTCTGACAGCGAAGCCATGAATTATGGTATAAAAATGGGGACTGTGTATCTTCATTTAAAACTTCTTGACCGCTTTTCCGCATACTGGTATACTTGTATACAATAGACGTGTTTATTTTAAGGAGGTCAAATAGAATGGGAAAAACACTTGCATATAAGATTCTGGAAAACCACCTGGTGGAGGGCAATCTGACGCCGGGGGAGGAAGTCACGATTAAAATCGATCAGACGCTGACGCAGGATTCCACCGGTACGATGGTTTACCTGCAGCTGGAAGCCATGGACATCGACAAGGTTCAGACAGAGCTTTCCGTCGCTTACATCGACCACAACACCCTGCAGACGGGATTTGAAAACGCCGACGACCATGCTTTCATCAAGAGCGTGGCTCAGAGACACGGCGTACTGTTTTCCAAGCCGGGCAACGGCATCTGCCACCAGCTGCATCTGGAGAACTACGGAAAACCGGGAAAAACCCTGCTGGGCTCTGACAGCCACACTCCGACCGGCGGCGGGCTGGGCATGATCGCCATCGGCGCGGGCGGACTGGACGTGGCGGTTGCCATGGCAAAAGGAACTTACAGCCTGGTAGCTCCGAAGGTAGTCAAAGTAGAATTAAAGGGAAAATTAAACCCGTGGACTTCCGCCAAGGATGTAATCCTCTACGTTCTGCAGCAACTGAGCGTAAAGGGCGGCGTCGGCAAAATCGTGGAGTACACTGGTGAAGGCGTAAAATCCCTTTCTGTTACTGACCGGGCGACCATCACCAACATGGGTGCGGAGCTGGGAGCGACCACTTCTGTATTCCCAAGTGATGAAAACACAAAAGCGTACTTAAAATCCCAGGGCAGAGAAGAAGATTACACTCCGCTGGCAGCCGATCCGGACGCGGTTTACGACCAGGAGCTGATCGTGGATCTGGACAAGCTGACGCCGCTGGCAGCGCAGCCTCACAGCCCGGACAATGTAGACACGGTTGCCAACATCGGCGAAATCAAGGTGGATCAGGTAGCCATCGGAAGCTGCACCAACTCTTCCTACACTGACCTGATGAAGGTTGCCGCGATCCTCAAAGGGAAAAAAGTACATCCGGATGTAAGCCTGGTTATCTCTCCGGGTTCCAGCAAAATCCTCACCAAGATGGCGGAAAACGGAGCGCTGGCCGACATCATCGCTGCCGGCGCGAGAATCATCGAAAACGCCTGCGGTCCGTGCATCGGCATGGGACAGTCTCCGAAATCCGGCGCGGTTTCCCTGAGAACCTTCAACCGGAACTTCAAGGGAAGAAGCGGTACCCTGGACGCGGATGTTTACCTTGTCAGCCCGGAAACTGCCGCTATTTCCGCGATCACCGGCGTTCTGACCGACGGAAGCAAAACCGGCCAGCCGCTGCCTGAAATCGCGGACACGGATTTTGAATTCAACGATAACTTCATCGTTTATCCGGAAGGAACCAACACGGAAAACACGCCGGTCGCCATGGGACCGAACATCAAGCCGTTCCCGAGAAACACCGCTCTGCCGGAAAAAGTGGAAGCCACGGTAACTCTGCACGCGGGAGACAACATTACAACCGACGATATCATGCCGTCCGACTCCAGACTGCTGCCTTACCGCTCCAACATTCCGCACCTTGCCAATTACTGTTTTGAAAAGATCGACAAGGATTTTGCCGGAAGATGCAAGGAAGCGGGAAGCTGCGCGATTATCGGAGGAGACAACTATGGACAGGGGTCCAGCCGGGAACACGCCGCTTTAGCGCCGCTGTATCTGGGCGTAAAATTCGTAGTTGCGAAATCCTTCGCGAGAATTCATCGTTCCAACCTGATCAACAGCGGAATCATGCCTCTGGTATTTGAAAATCCTGCGGATTACGACGACTTCAAACTGGGAGACAAACTGGTCATCGAAAACGCCCAGGAGCAGGTAAAATCCGGCGTCATTGAAATCAAAAACGAAACAAGCGGGAAGACTTATCGGGCAGCCACCAACTTCTCGGATCTGGAGATCGCGCTGATCTTAAAAGGCGGAAAAATCAACTATATGAAAGGTTAATCGGTAATCAACTATGAGCTATATGGAAGCATTTGAAACAATCGTAAAGGAACAGCTCGCGCGTGTAAAGCGTCTCGCGGAAACCTCCGAGCTGACCGACTACAGCAAACTGGATAAAATCATCATCGGAACCATTGACGGCGACGGCATCGGCCCCATCATTATGGATTCCTGCCGCAAAATCCTGGAAAAGCTGCTGGCAGACGAGTTGGCAGCAGGAAAAATCGAAATCCGGGAAATCCCCGGCCTGACACTGGAGAACCGTATCGCCAAAATGGAAACGGTTCCCGCGGATGTGCTGGCAGCAATCAAAGAATGCCACGTCCTCCTCAAGGGACCGACCACCACTCCGGGAAAAGGGGACAATCTGCCGAACATTGAAAGCGCCAACGTTACACTGAGAAGAGAGCTGGATCTCTTCGCCAACGTGCGTCCGGTGGTCATTCCGGAAAAGAACATCGACTGGATCTTCTACCGTGAAAACACTGAGGGCGAATACGCTCTGGGAAGCCGGGGCGTGGACATTAACGACGACATTTCCATCGACTTTAAAGTCACCACAACTCTGGGAACCACCCGCCTTGCCCGCGCGGCGTTTGAATACGCCAAAGCAAACGGAAATAAGAACGTTTCCATTGTAACCAAGGCGAATATTATGAAAAAGACAGACGGAAAATTCCTCAGCCTCTGTTACGACGTGGCCAAGGATTATCCAGAAATCAAGACCGACGACTGGTACGTGGATATCATGGCGGCGAACCTGGTAAACGATCAGATCAACAGCAATTTCAACGTTGTGATCCTGCCGAATCTGTACGGAGATATTATCACTGACGAGGCGGCCCAGATTCAGGGCGGCGTCGGAACCGCGGGAAGCGCCAACGTGGGCGGCCGCTACGCCATGTTTGAAGCTATTCACGGTTCCGCTCCCCGCATGATCGCCGACGGCATCGGGGAATACGCCAATCCGTCCAGCATCTCCCGCGCCGCGGTTATGATGCTGCGCCACATCGGATACAGCGAAAAAGCCGCTCAGCTGGAAGCGGCTCTGGACAAAGCGCAAAAGGCTCTGGATCTCCCCGGCGACGGAACGGGCAACACCGCTTCGGACTTTACGGATTTTGTGACGGAGAATCTCTAAAAGGAGCAGGCTATGGTACTTTACAAGCATTCGGACGAACCGAAAGGGAACGCTCCCATCTCCAGCAGTCTCTTTTCGCAGCTGCAGAAAGACATTCTGACCGGGAAATTAAAACCCGGTCAGAAGCTGACGGAGCAGGCGATCTGCAAGGAATACAAGGTGAGCCGGACTCCGGTGCGGGAAGCTCTGCGCCAGCTGGAAATGGACGGGCTTGTGGAAAATATCTTAAACCGCGGCTCGTTTGTCATCGGCCTGTCCCAGCAGGACTTTGTCGATATGTTCCAGCTGCGCAAAATCTATGAGGTTCAGGCGGTCAAATGGGCCATCGAACGGATTACGGACGATGAAATGGACGCTCTGGAGGAAACCTTTGAATTCATGGAATTTTACACGCTGCGCAATGACGTGGACAAAATGCTCACCATCAACGCGGGATTTCATCAGATCATCTATGAAGCATCCCACAACCGGATGCTGCGGCAGCTGCTTTCCTCTTATCAGACCTATTTCAAATACCGATCGGAAGAAGATATCTACGCGAACAATTATCTGACAGAAGTTCTGGAAGAGCACCGACTGATCTTCAAAGCCTTTACGGAAAAGGACGCGGAGGCGGGCGCGGAAGCCATGGAACGCCACATCGACAACTCAAAAAAAAGACGGTGTAAACAGATCGATAATATGATAAAATAAACTCGAAACGTTATTGTATTGTGTATCACTGAAAGAAAGGTGCAGATTCTTATGACGATTTTTGGAATCACCCTGAGCGCGGCTGTTGTATGGCTGATTGCCGCCGCGGGTTTCGCGATTATTGAGGCCGCGACCCTTGGTCTGACCACCATCTGGTTCGCGGGAGGCGCGGTTGCCGCCGCCATCAGCGCTATGGTAGGCGCTCCCATCTGGCTCCAGGGACTCCTGTTCCTCGTCGTTTCCATCCTGCTCCTCTATTTTACCCGGCCTGTTGTGAAGAAAAAGCTGAAAGTCGGCAAAGAAAAGACAAATGTCAACGCTCTGATTGGCAAGGAAGGTCTTGTGCTTGAGACGATCCGGCCCTTCAGCGCCGGTCAGGTAAAGCTGGACGGACTGGAATGGTCCGCGGCGGCGGCAGATCCGCATATGACGATTGAAAGCGGCACCGCCGTAAAGGTGGAACACATTGAAGGGGTAAAACTGATTGTCACTCCCTGCGCGTAAGCTCCGGGAGAGGCCAGAGAAAAGGAGAGAACTATGAGTTTTATGTCAATACTTGCTCCGATCATCCTGATTGCCATTGTTATCTGGCTGATCGTAACAAACATCCGTATCGTTCCGCAGGCAAACGCGTATGTCCTGGAACGGCTCGGCGCCTACCATTCGACCTGGCAGGTGGGGCTTCACTTTAAGATACCGCTGATCGACAAGGTAGCGAAAAAAGTTTCCTTAAAAGAGCATGTCATCGACTTCCCGCCGCAGCCGGTTATCACGAAAGATAATGTAACCATTGAAATCGACACGGTTGTCTATTTTCAGATCACCGATCCCAAGCTCTACGCCTATGGCGTGGAAAATCCCATGGCAGCCATTGAAAATCTGACGGCTACCACGCTGCGAAACATCATCGGCGAGCTGGAGCTGGACGGCACCCTTACCAGCCGGGAACACATCAATTCCAAGATCCGCCTGGTACTGGACGAAGCCACCGACGCCTGGGGAATCAAAATCAACCGGGTGGAAGTAAAAAATATCAATCCGCCGGAAGATATCCAGATGGCGATGGAAAAGCAGATGCGCGCCGAACGGGAACGGCGTGAAGCCATCCTGCGCGCGGAGGGGGAAAAGAAATCCGCGATTCTGATCGCGGAAGGAAATAAAGAAGCGGCCATTCTGGAAGCGGAAGCCGCCAAGCAGTCCGCTATCAAGGAAGCTGAGGGCCAGGCGGAAGCCATCCGCATGGTGCAGCAGGCGGAAGCGGACGGGCTGCGCATGCTGACCGCGGCCAACCCGTCCCAGGAGATCCTCACCATCAAAAGTCTTGAAGCGTTCCAGACTGCCGCGGACGGCAAGGCGACCAAGCTGATTATTCCGTCTGAAATTCAGGGAATCGCGGGTCTTGCCAGCGCCCTTACGGAAATTGTCAAGGATCCGCAGGCGCCATCGGGCTCTCGCCGTGAAGCGCCGCCGCGGACTCCCATAAAATAACTGCAAAATGAAAAAGCTGTCTTCAGCAAAGCATTTACAGCCGCTGCTTCTGAGGACAGCTTTCTTTTATGATCTCCAGTTCGGGTGAATCGCCCGCTCCGATTGCTTCGATACAGAAAGGGGAAATGCCGATATGAGAAAAACTCCATACGAGAAAGAATGGGACGCGCTGGTGCGCAAAGAAACCCGCTATCTGAAAAACAACTCTGAAAAGCAGGAATTTATCCTGAACCGCAAGCTGGAGGAACGTGTCCCCGACAAACTGCAGGAAAAGCTGGATCTTGCCTTTTATAAAGGATTTCAGATTGTGTTTGAAAAGGGGACGGCGGTCATTGAAAAAACCTATTCTAAAGAGAAGAAAGATCACGCTCATAAGGTAGATATTTATGCCCTGGAGCTTTCCGAAACCCGCAAAAATCTGCGGGCCTTTTCCCGCCGCAGCCGTCTTTCCAACGCGCGCAACCTTGCCATTTCCCTCGGCGAAGGTGTTGCTACCGGAATTCCCGGCATCGGACTTCCCGATATTCCGATTTTCATCGGCATGATCCTGAAAAGCATTTACGAAATCGCTCTCAGCTACGGCTTTTCCTATGATACCGACGGCGAGCGGCGTTTCATTCTCTCCCTTATCCGGACTTCGCTTTTAAAAGGCAGGGATCTGGAATCGGAAAACGCTGCCATCGATCGCCTCATTAAAGACGGAGTTCCCTCGAAGTGCGGCTCGGAGGAGCTTTCCCGCGCCATCCGCTCGGCTTCCGATACGCTGTCGCAGGAGCTGCTCTACCTGAAGTTCCTTCAGGGAATTCCCATCGCCGGAGTCATTGGCGGGCTTTCAGACGCCGTGTATTTAAAGAAGATCACCGATTATGCGTCTTTGAAGTATTATCGACGGTTTCTGACGGAAGCTCAGGGAAGCGGTGATTAGCCTTTTCCCTGCATCATCTGATCCATACTCTGAGCCGCTTGTTTTCCCGCTCCCATAGCTTTAATCACGGTAGCCGCTCCCGTTACCGCGTCGCCTCCCGCAAAAATCCCTCTGCGGTTTGTAGCGGCGGTATAATCCGCTCCAATGCCGCCTTTTTCATTTGCTTCCAGTTTTTCGGTCGTATCCAGAATCAGTTTATTTAACTTTGTTCCGATTGCCATAATAACCATATTTACCGGTATTTGAAACTCCGAACCTTCTACAGCAATCGGCTTTCTCCGTCCGGATGAATCTGGATCCCCCAGTTCCATGCGCACGCACTCAATGGCTTTGACCTTTCCTTCCTCATCTCCCAGAATTCGGACAGGATTATTCAGCACCTTAAAAACAACACCTTCTTCCATTGCGTGATGTACTTCTTCTTCCCTTGCTGGAATTTCTTCCATACTGCGCCTGTAAAGCACATATACTTCGCTGGCGCCCATTCTTTTGGCGCACCGCGCCGCGTCCATGGCAACATTTCCTCCGCCGACCACCGCGATCTTATCCGCTTTCTGAATAGGCGTATCATACTCCGGGAGATAGGCCTTCATCAGATTAATTCTGGTCAGATATTCATTGGCCGAACACACCCCGATATAATTTTCCCCCGGGATATTCATAAAGGAAGGCAATCCCGCGCCGGTTCCGATGAATACGGCCTCATAATGTTCTTCCCGCATAAGTTCATCAACGGTAATCGCTCTTCCGACCACCGCGTCTGTCACAAAGGTAACTCCTTTTCCCTCCAGTTTCGCGATCTCAGCTTCTACGATTGCCTTGGGAAGGCGAAACTCCGGAATGCCGTAAACCAGCACCCCTCCCGCTTTATGCATAGCCTCATAAACCGTTACATCATAGCCTTTATTCACCAGATCGCCAGCGCAGGCAAGACCTGCCGGCCCCGCGCCAATAACCGCCACCCTGTGTCCATTGGAAACAGTCGGCCTGAGTTTCTCATTTTTATAGTGAGAAGCGTGCCAGTCCGCGGCAAAGCGCTCCAATCTGCCAATAGCGACCGATTCTCCCTGTTTTCCCCGGACACATTTTCCCTGACACTGATTTTCCTGAGGACAGACTCTTCCGCAGACAGCAGGCAGAGAACTATCTTCCGAAAGGATCTGATAGGCCTGTTCAAAGTCTCCCCTCGCAATCTGTTCAATAAATTCCGGAATGCGAATGTTGACAGGGCATCCTGAAACGCACGGTTTTTTCCTGCAGTTCAGGCAGCGCATCGCTTCCCGAATCGCCATTTCTTCCGTATAGCCCTCCGCCACCTCTGAAAAATTCTGGTTTCTTATTTCCGGAGTCTGCTCCGGCATAGGGTTCTGTTCTCTTTCCAGATTAATCATAATAACGAACACCTCCTGTCAATCTGCATATATGTTGCCTGCCGATCTTTTCCTGTGCCTGATAGGAAACAGACCTCTTGATTAAATCGTCCCAGTCCACCAGCGAACCGTCAAATTCCGGACCATCCACACATACAAATTTATCTTCACCCCCGATTTTGCACCGGCATCCGCCGCACATGCCAGTCCCGTCGATCATATAGGCGGTAAGAGAGGCGACTGAGGGGATGCCGTATTCTTCCGCGATTTGGCACACCAGCTTCATCATAATCGGGGGACCGACAGCGACAATTTCATCATATTGGTTTCCCTCTTCAATCAGAGATTTCAGCTTTTCCGTAGTAAACGCCTTTTCACCATAGGAGCCATCATCCGTGACTACATAAAGATGATCCACACCGGCGCGGAACTCTTCTTCCAGGATCACCAGCTCCTTTGTCTTGAATCCTTCGATCATGTCCACTTCAATTCCATAATCATGCATGCCGGTTGCCAGAGGATACGCTAGCGCGTTTCCGGTACCCCCGCCGACCACACAGACTTTTTTCAGCCCTTCCATTTCCGTTGGTTTTCCCAGAGGTCCTACAACATCCGCAAAGCAGTCTCCCGGCTCCATCTGATCCATCAGCATGGTAGTTCTTCCCACAGCTGCGTAAATCAGATCAATCGTACCTTCTTCCGCGCTATGACCTGCCATTGTCAGCGGAATCCGTTCTCCGAATTCATCGGTACGGAGTATAATAAACTGACCCGGTTTCGCTTTCCTGGCAACCAGAGGCGCATAGACTTTCAGCCATACCATACTGTCATTGAGTCTTCTCTTATATACAATTTCAAACCGCTTCATCTTGATTTCCCTTCTTTCCCCACTTCAAAGCTTTCTTTCCGGCTCCGTAAATTTTCATATCGCCGCAGAGCGTCGCGCTCGGCCTTTTTAAACAGATCCTCTGCCCGCTGCGGTTCCCGCAGCTTCAGCGATCTGTACCGCACCTCGCCCATCAGGAATTCCTGAAAGCTTTCAGTTGGCTTCCCGCTATCAAGAGAAAGCGGGTTTTGACCGTCTTCTTCGAGCTGTGGATTGTAACGGAACAGATTCCAGTATCCACTGCGAACTGCGCGCTTCATTTCCAACATCGCCTTATCCATACCGCTTCTGATACCGTGATTGATACATGGTGCATAGGCAATAATCAGAGATGGACCCTCATAAGCCTCTGCCTCCCGGATCGCCTGCAGTGTCTGATTTGGATTGGCTCCCATCGCGATCTGCGCTACATAGACATATCCATACGTCATCGCAATCTGAGCCAGATCCTTTTTCCTGACTGATTTTCCGGAAGCCGCGAATTTCGCAACCGCTCCAGCGGGGGTCGCCTTGGAAGACTGTCCTCCTGTATTGGAATATACCTCTGTATCAAATACCATAATATTTACATTTTCACCCGAGGCCAGCACATGATCCAGTCCCCCATATCCAATATCATAAGCCCATCCATCTCCTCCAAAAATCCACATGGACGGTTTTATCAGCATATCCTGATGTTCGGTCACATACCGGGCATCTGCATTGGACTCGGCGATTTTTTCACATTCCCGCAAAAGCTTCTTTCCGGTAATTTCCGAAGACTCCGCGTTATTGACAGATGCCAGCCATGCCTTTGCCGGTACTCCCAGCTCCGGTACCAGCGCCTCTACCCTGGCTTTTAATTCCTTTCGCCTTGCCTGGACAGCAATAGCCATTCCAAAGCCGAATTCCGCGTTATCTTCAAACAGAGAGTTTGCCCACGCGGGTCCTCTTCCCTCTCTGTTTACCGTATAGGGAGTACTCGGAGCGCTGCAACCCCAGATAGAAGAACATCCCGTCGCATTGGCGATAAACATTCGATCTCCAAAAAGTTGTGTGACAAGCTTAGCATAGGGTGTTTCCCCACACCCCGGACAGGCTCCTGAAAATTCCAGAAGAGGCTGGATAAACTGGGAGCCTTTTACCGTGTCTTCCTTGAAGGGAACCTTTTTTTCTTCGACTTCGCCAAACAGATAATCGAAGATCTTCTGCTCCCGCTTTACCACGGTTTCCTCTGCGGGGACAAGAGAGAGGGCTTTCTTTCTGGCCGGGCATACCTGTACGCAGGAACCGCATCCGGTGCAATCCATTGCGGAAATCCCCAGTGTGAAGAAGGAATCCTTCATGCCTTTCATCGGCAGGCAGGCTTCTTTCAGCGGCTCCGCTTCCTTTCTGTCCAATACGAAGGGGCGGATGACCGCGTGAGGACATGCGTAAGCGCACCAGTTGCATTGCATACAGTTTTCCCTGTCCCACAGAGGAAGCTCCGCCGCGATCCCTCTTTTTTCAAAAGCGGCTGTACCCGACGGGATTTTACCGTCTGCCGTCTCCACGAAAGTCGATACCGGGAGTTCATCCCCTTCCAGACGATTGGTCGGAACCAGAATCCGGTTGAGATATTCCGTCTGCTGCCGATCTCTGCCCTCCAGCCTGGAATCCTCCCTGTCTCCGGATATCTCCGCCCATGCCGCTGGGACTTCCACCTTATGAACATGCTCAATGCCCGCATCCACGGCCGCAAAGTTCATTTTTACAATTTCGTCTCCCTTTTTCCGGTAGGAACGATCGATCATGGCTTTCATGTATTCCGTCGCTTCTTCAATGGGGATAATCTCCGCCAGCTTGAAGAACGCCGCCTGAAGTACGGAATTGGTTCTCCTTGCTCCCAGTCCGATTTTCTGAGCAATGGAAACCGCGTCGCAGGTATAAAAACGGATCCGGTTTTCCGCGATATATCGTTTTACCTCCGCCGGCAGATAATGATCCAGTTCCTCGTCTTTCCAGGCGCAGTTCAGCAGGAAGGTTCCTCCCGGTTTTACATCCTGTACCATTTTATACTGTTGCAGATAAGCCGCGTTATGGCAGGCAACAAAATCCGCTTTTTTGACGTAATAAGAAGACTTAATCGGATGGTCCCCGAACCGCAAATGGGAAATCGTAACGCCGCCGGACTTTTTCGAGTCATACTGAAAGTATGCCTGGACATATTTGTCGGTATGATCCCCGATAATTTTAACGCTGTTTTTGTTCGCTCCTACCGTTCCATCCGCGCCAAGCCCCCAGAACTTGCAGGAAACAGTTCCCTTCGGCGTCACATCCGGATTTTCGGAGGGTGTCAGCGAAAGTCCCGTCACATCGTCTTTAATGGAAACCGTAAACTCCCTTTTGGGAGATTTTTCCCACAGATTTTCATATATCGCCAGAATATCTCCGGGCTGTGTATCCTTTGAGCCAAGTCCGTATCTTCCTCTGCTGAGAAAGCAGTCTTTAAATTCGGTATCCCGTAAAGCCGCGGAAACATCCAGAAACAGAGGTTCCCCAATGCTTCCCGGTTCTTTTGTCCGATCCAGGACCGCGATTTTTTTTACGGTTTTCGGTATGACGCGAAGCAGATATTTTTCAGAAAACGGGCGATAAAGATGAACCTGCACCATTCCGACTTTCTTTCCCATAGAGTTCAGATAATCGATTACTTCTTCCGCGGCGTCGCAGACAGAGCCCATGGCAATGATAATTTCTTTCGCATCCGGCGCGCCGTAATAATTAAAGGGTTTGTAGTCTGTTCCGATTCTTTCGTTTATTTTTTCCATATAGGAATTAACCAGATCCGCGGTTTCCCGGCAGGCGTTATTACACGCCTCTCTATGTTGGAAAAAGGTCTCCGGCTGTTCGGCGCTTCCCATACTATAGGGATGCATGGGGTGCATGGATTTCTTCCGGTACTGCCGGATTGCGTCCCAGTCTGCCAGTTCTGACAGATCGCTGTAATCCCAGACCTCAATTTTCTGATTCTCGTGTGAAGTGCGGAAACCATCGAAAAAATGAAGAACCGGCGCTTTTCCTTTAATCGCGGCCAGATGGGCAACCGCTGCCAAATCCATACACTGCTGCACATTATTTGAGGCAAGCAGGGCGAAACCAGTCTGCCGACAGCTCATGACATCCGAGTGGTCACCGAAGATGCATAAGGCGTGGGTGGAAACTGTCCTGGCAGCAATGTGAAAAACTGCCGGCAGCTGCTCCGCGGCAATTTTATACATATTCGGGATCATCAGAAGAAGTCCCTGGGATGCGGAAAAGGTGGAGGTCAGAGCCCCTGCCATAACAGCGCCGTGAACGGCTCCCGCCGCGCCGCCTTCTGATTCCATCTCTACAATTTTAACCGGTTCGCCGAACAGATTTTTGCGCCCCTGAGACGCCCATTCGTCCATACTCTCCGCCATCGGAGATGACGGCGTAATGGGATAAATTGCCGCCACCTCCGAAAACGCATACGCCACATGGGCAGCCGCGGTATTTCCGTCCATTGTTTTCCGTTGTCTCGTCATTGATCACCACTCTCCTTTTTCCGCTTCCATGGCGGCTTTCTGTAAATAATTATACTCCGGGACATCCAGTTCCCGAATGACATCTGTTCTGCACAAAGAAACGCAAATCCGGCAGTTTTCACATAATTGCGGATCAATTACCGCATGGGCATCTTCCATATAAATGGCTCCGTTGGGACAATTTTCTCTGCAGTCTCCACAAGCGACACACCCATCCTCACAGGAATACCGTTGTCCTTCTTTTCCCGCAGAGGAAGCGCATGCCACCAATTTCATTCCCTGATAAGGAACTATCTGTATCAAATTCTTCGGGCATGCATAGACACAGTCTTTACACCCGACACATTTTCCGGGATCTACAGCGGCCACTCCGCTTTCAACGGAAATCGCCCCGTATCTGCATACTTTCACACAATCGCCCAGTCCGCGGCATCCATCGGCGCACAAAGTGCGGCTTTCATCCGAAGATAGTCTTACCGCATCGCCGCAGCTTTCAATCCCCGCGTTTTGATAAAGCTTCTGCGCCTGTTTTCCGGAACATCTTACAAAAGCCACCCATTCCTTTAATACGGTCAGATCATGTATCCGATCCTGAATAATTTTCTTTTTGCACTTCACGGCGCATGCCATACAACCCACACACTTTTCGTAATCGATCTCCGCGTGATTGTCGATGATTTCAATCGCGTGTTCCGGACACGTGCGCACACAGTCACCACACGCGATGCAGCCGGATCCGCAGATTTCTCTCGTCCGATCATCATCCTCTTCCCCCGAAGAGCAGGGAATAAAATTAGTAGCGTCTCTTGGTACCATTTTTATCACTGCCTGAGGACAAACCTCTCGATTTGTGCACGCCCCGCAGCCAGTGCATTTTTCTTCATAAATAAAAATCTTTCCATCCTTGTTTTCCATCGCGCCAAAGGAACATACCTTAACGCAATCCCCCGCGCCGACACATCCACTCCTACATTCTCCCCGTAAAAATCCGGATTTTACTGCCGCCTGGCAGCTTTCATATCCTTTCAATCGCTCTTTGCCGGCAGATTCTCCGCTGCAGGCGATAAAGGCGATCTCATCTTTCACAGGCTGTATTTCCACTTCCAACAGACTGGCGATTTTGTCCGCCTGTTTCTGACTGCAGGCAGGACACAGTGTTGCTTTTTTTTCGTGAACCATTGCCTCGGCGCATTTCCGGCACTCACAGTATCCACATCCGCCGTAACCGTTACAATCTCCTCCTGGAAGTGCCTCCAGAACGGCCTGAACCAAATCCTGAACCTTACTCATATATTGCTTTCCTCCATTACGCCTGATCTGCCCTCAAATAGAAACCACCCGGAAGAACAGAAATTTGCTTCCGGATGGTTTCTATTTAAGTTAGCATTTACCTAAAATCTATCTGAGTTGTTTACTCCCATGGTTTGATAATAACTTTTCCCACATCCGGACCACCGGCTGTTTTCATTGCTTCCGGAACATCATTCATTCCGAAAATATGAGTTGCCAGTTTTTCAATTGGCACAGTGGTTCTGTCCAGGAAATTCAAGGCGTCTCTAAACATTACCGGGTGGTTTGCCCAGACTCCTTTGATATCGCAGTCTTTATTGCAGATTAGATACGGATTGACCGGAATATCTCCTCCGTCTGTAAAGTGTCCTGCCTCAATGACAGTACCTCCTCTTCGAATGAAATCCAGAGCCTGTTTGAAGGCAATCGGCGCGCCTGCCGCTTCCACAACAATATCTGCCAGCTCTCCGCCGTTATTTTCTTTGATGATTTCCTGTCTCTCCTCAACGCTGAGTTTCGCGTCAATACAGAGATCCGCGCCAAAGGTCTTTGCCATTTCCAGTTTTTTGGGAAGCATATCAATGGCGATGATTTTTCCCGCGCCCGCGTGTTTTAAGGCTGCCATAATCAGAAGACCAATGGGGCCTGCTCCAATAACCGCGACGGTTCTTCCGATACCCAGTCCATGTCCAAGAGAATGCTGCTCACCTTCCATGGCTCTTTCAACAACCCTTAAGGCAATGCATACCGGCTCCGCCATAGCGGCCAGCTCCGGAGACATTCCGTCCGGCACTTTGAAAATCCAGGAATCCGGCAGAGCATAGATATACTGCGAATAGCCACCCAGGAAATACGGCGGCTCACCAACTCTGGAATGGCCGTACCGGAAACGGTTCTGACACAGCAAAGGCTTATCCGGATATTTGAGGCAAGTCGGGCATTTGCCACAGCCTTTTGTTCCGGGTCCTAAAATAACCCGATCTCCCACCTTCAGCTCCAGTGTTTCATCTACAATCAGCATACTTTTTTTATAGTCTTCGCCGATTTCCTCAATGGTTCCCGCGAATTCATGCCCCGGAATAATCGGGAAATCTACCATTCCCGCGTTTCCGTTGAACATGTGCTTGTCGGTTCCGCAGATGCCGCAGGCTTCTACTTTGATAATAATTCCATCTTTTTCGCATTTGGGGTATGGAAATTCTTTCATCTCCAGCTGTCCCGGGCCTGCCATAACCCATGCTTTTCCTGTCTTTGCCATAATTTTTTCCTCCTGTTTCTTTTTATTCGTACTTCAGTTCTACCTTATATTTCTTCGCCAGATCGATCAGCGGCGCGAAAGTGTCATCTTCAATCTCAATTCCTTCCTGGAGAGACTGAATCTCCTTTTTGAGTTCAATTTCTCCCGGCATAAAGAGTTCCTTGGTATCTTTGGCTTTCTTCCCGCTCTTCATATCGAGGATATACTGATCCATCCGCTTTTTAAATTCTTCCACATCGCCGAAAGCCTTGAGATCGATTGCCATGAAAAAGTTGCCGCAGTCCTGCGGATGCTCCAGATCATTATAGATGGAGCTGAGATGGGTGCCGGTATCCGCGCTGCTTAAAACCGCTGCCAGAATTTCCATTACAACCGCAATTCCGTACCCCTTCGGTCCTGCCATCGGCAGTAAAAATCCCTTCAGCGCCTGGGCCGGATCTGTAGTGGGATTGCCTTCCGGATCCAGCGCCCAGTTGTCCGGAATTTTCTGTCCGTTAATATTTGCTACAATAATTTTTCCCTGCGCCACCGCGCTGCAGGCGGCGTCAAATACAACCGGAAGCTGCTTATCTGCCGGGAACGCAAAGGAAAAGGGGCTGTTCCCGATGGCTTTGCTGGCTCCTCCCGGCGCTGCCATCAGGGCGGTTGTATTGGCGCAGCTGAATCCGATCATATCTTCATCAGCAGCCATCTGGGAATAATAGGCCGCGATTCCATAGTGGTGACTTTTATTCATACCTACCATGCCCACGCCTGTTTTCTTTGCCTTATCGATGGCCATACCCATGGCCTTTGTGGCAGTAATCTGCCCCAGATTAAATCCACCGTCAACCACCGCCGAAACCGGAGTTTCATGAAGGATTTTCAGTTCCGCTTTCGGATTTACCAATCCCAGTTCGATTCGCTTGATGTAAATTGGAATTCTGCTGACGCCGTGGGATTTAACGCCCCTTAAGTCCGCTTTAATCAGGACATCCGCTACCAGATCCGCGTCCTCTTTTGAAGCTCCTGCCGCGCAGAACAAATCGGAAACAAAATTCCAAATATCCTTATGATTTACTTTAACTGTCATACTGCCCTCCTTTATCTCGCCAGCCAGCCGCCGTCAACCGCAAGAACATATCCGTTGATGTACCTCGCCTCTTCCGTACACAGGAAAAGAATCGGGCCCGCGATTTCTTCCGGCGTCGCCCATCTGCCAAAAGGAATCCGGTCGTTCAGCTCTTTGAATCTTTTCGGATCGTCCTTATGGGCCTTGTTCATCGGCGTATCTACATATCCCGGAGCAACCGCGTTGACATTGATTCCTTCTTTTGCCCATTCATTGCACAGCGCCTTTGTAATACCCGCGATTCCATGTTTGCTCGCCGCATAGGAAGGCACGCGGATTCCTCCGCTGAATGCCAGCATGGATGCCAGACTTACAATCTTTCCGCCGCTTCCCTGTTTCAAATACTGTCTGGCCACAGCCTGGCTCAGCAGGAAGCAGGTCGTAAGATTGATGGTAATTGCCGCGTTCCAGTCTTCTTCTTTATAATCAATGGCATCGCAGCGTCTTGCGATTCCCGCGTTATTGATCAATACATCTACTCTTCCAAAGGCTTCCACTGCCGACTCTACAATTTTTTCCGCCAGCGCCGCGTTGGTCTTTGTCAGATCCGCCTGCATGTATTCCAGTTTTGTTCCATACTTGCTTTCAATTTCCTTTTTCAGTTCCCCGCAGTCCGCGTAATCGACGCCGAAAATATCAAATCCGGCTTCCGCGAACTTCATGGCCACACCTTTTCCGATGCCTCCGCTCGGCCCTGTAATAATCGCCACTTTTCCTTTTATTGTAAACATTTTTACGCCTTCTTTCTTTTTATTTTTTTAAAGCTCCATACATAGAATCTACTTTTTTCATCTGTTCTTTTATTTTTTCCTCTTCATCCGGCTGGATCATATCCTGCGGCCACAGCACGCGCTTATCAATATGCCCTCTGAGGGAAATCGCGTATTTGGCGGCCGCGGTGGCATTTTTCGTCATACCGAGAATTTTTCCGGATTCTCGTACCAGTTCATCGTACGCTCTCGTCTTGTCGACATCCTTGCTTTTGGCTGCTTCATACGCGTCCACAAACATCTCCGGAAATGCCGGGCCTAACGCGGGCACAAAGCCGTCCGCTCCCATCAGAATTCCCGAAAGCGCCTGGGGCGTCGCCCCGGACAGGACACTGAAAGGTGTGTCCTTAAACCTGGCGGTGACTTTCAGAAAGTCCGTATAGGCCGCGGCGCTGTCTTTATATCCAACGATCCGTTTGTCCAGCGCCGCGATTTTCATCACTGTGTCAGGAGTCAACTTAATGCCTGTAAAGGGAGGGATATTATATACAAACAGATCTACGTTTGTTTCTTTTAATATTTTCTCAAAATGACGAACCGTTTCGTCCTGGGATGTATGGCGGTCGTAGAAAATCGGCGTTACTGCCGCGCAGGTTCCTCCCATGTCTTCCAGGGCTTTGATATTTTCAATTACCCGTCTTGTACTGGTGTCCATAACGCCGGCAATCACCGGAACTCTGCCTTTCACCTGATCCAGCATAATCCGAATCGCGTGATTCCTCTCCTTCTGTGTCAGCTGCATCGTTTCGCCGTTGGTTCCGGCAACCAGGAAACCATGCAGGCCTCCTGCGACGCAGTACTCAATCAGATCCCGAAATCCTTTTTCATCTACATCTTCTCTTTCATCCACCGGTGTAACGATTGGCGGAATAACTCCATGGTATTTTTTATCCATCTGCTCTACCTCCTCAGATTGTTCTGTTTCCTTTTATCTCTATATGAAGCAACAACTGTGCCAACCTGCGATTTCTCTTTCTTTTTCGGAGATTCCCCTGAAAATGCGTCCTTCCAGGCTCGCCTCTTTTTCTTCTTCCTCTGATTCGCGCGGGTTTCCCCAGCAGCACCATTGCAAATTGCACGCCATAATGTGCAATCTGCAATGTTCGCTTGAAGTTTTGCTATACTGCTGTATGGAATGTCCGTTCAATCACTTCCTTCTGGTGCGCCCTGGAAAGCGCGTTAAACCGCACCGCGTATCCGGACACACGGATCGTCAGATTCGGATATTTCTCCGGATTATGATAGGCGTCGATCAAGGTATCCCGGTTCAGCACGTTAACATTCAGATGATGGGCTCCCTTTTGGAAATAGCCGGTCAGAAGATTCACCAGCACATCTCTGCGGGCTTCCGGAACTTTCCCCAGGGCTTCCGGTACAATGCTGAAGGTATTGGAAATTCCGTCCTGGCAGGTGTTCCAGTCGATTTTGGCGACCGAATTTAAGGACGCGATAGCTCCCTTTTCATCCCGGTTGTGCATGGGATTCGCTCCCGGCGCGAAAGGCGCGCACGCTCTTCTTCCGTCCGGCGTGTTTCCCGTCTTTTTCCCATACATTACATTCGATGTAATCGTCAGCACCGACAGGGTGGTAACCGCGCCGCGGTATGCCGGCTGTTTTCTCAGTTCCTGAATGGATTTCTCGCTGATGGCCACAGCCAGTTCATCCACGCGGTCGTCATCGTTTCCGTATTTAGGGAAGGTTCCCTCTGTACGATAATCTACGATTACCCCGTTCTCATCTGTAACCGGATATACCTGGGCGTATTTAATCGCCGAAAGCGAGTCTGCCGCGACGGAAAGCCCCGCCACGCCAAAGGCCATCAGCCGCTTGGGTTCTGAATCCAGAAATGCCATCTGGGAGCGTTCATAGTCATATTTATCGTGCATAAAATGAATGATGTTCATGATTCTCGCGTATACGCTCATCAGCCATTCCAGATAGATGTTATACCGTCTCCAGACTTCTTCAAAATCCAGCGCTTTATCCTTTGGCATCGGCTCCATCTGCGGTCCCAGATGCTCGCCGGTCCGTTCATCCACTCCGCCGTTAATCGCCAGAAGCAGGCATTTGGCAAGGTTACACCTGGCGCCGAAAAACTGCATCTGCTGTCCCATCTGAATCGCTGACACACAGCAGGCGATGGAATAGTCGTCTCCATAGGCCGGCCGCATCTTGTCATCGTTTTCATACTGGATGGAATCCGTATCAATGGACACCTGCGCGCAGAATTTTTTGAAAGCTTCCGGCAGGTTTTCAGACCAGAGTACCGTCAGGTTCGGTTCCGGCGCCGGCCCCAGATTATACAGTGTATTCAGCACCCGGTAAGTATTTTTCGTCACACGGTGTCTTCCGTCCGCACCGATTCCTCCCAGCCCTTCTGTGATCCACATAGGATCGCCTCCGAAGAGCTCATTGTACTCTCCGGTCCGCAGGTGTCTGGCCACCCGCAGCTTCAGAATGAAATCATCTACAAACTCTTGGATTTCCTCTTCCGTGTACCTGCCTTCCGCCAGATCCCGCTCCGCGTAAATATCAATGAAAGTGGCCGTTCTTCCAATGGACATGGCCGCCCCGTTTTCTTCCTTCAATCCGGCAAGATAAGCGAAATACAGCCACTGAATCGCTTCCCTCACATCCCCTGCCGGCTTTGAAATATCATATCCGTAACTCTGGGCCATGGTTTTGATTTCCTTTAACGCCGCAATCTGATTCCAGATTTCCTCCGACAGCCGAATGTTTTCCTCACTCATGATGGTTCTGGAGGAAATCCGATCATGGTCTTTTTGTTTTTCCTCAATCAGACGGTCGATTCCGTAAAGGGCCGCTCTCCTGTAATCGCCGATAATCCGCCCTCTTCCGTAGGCATCGGGAAGCCCGGTGATAAATCCCAGATGTCTTGCTTTTTTCATTTCCGGTGAGTAAGCTTTAAACACGCCGTCATTATGGGTCGTCGTATAGCGGAACATAAAGTCAATGTTTTCCGGAAGGGTTTCCCCAAACTCTTCCAGCTCCTGTCTCACCATGCGAATTCCTCCAAAGGGGCAGATTCCCCTTTTTAGCGGCTCGTCTGTCTGCAGACCCACGATGAGATCCTTTCCTTCAAGAATATATCCCGGCTCAAAGGCGTTAATCCGCATAATCCGGCTGGCGTCCACTTTAAGAGTCCCGCCTGCCTTGCGTTCCGCCTCCAGCAGCTCATTTACCTTCTGATTACATGCTTCTGTCCTTGCTGTCGGTCCTTTCAGAAAGCTTTCATCTCCATCGTAAGGATGGTAATTCCGGTTGATGAAATCGTCTACATTGATTTCCTCTGTCCATCTGCCTTCTTCAAATCCCTTCCACTGCTCCATTGCTTATACCTCCTTCAGATTTGCAATATAAATTTATTTTGTATTCTGTATTCACAGATAGATAATGGCAATAAGTATGCCAACTTTTCTTTTCTATGGAAAATAAAAATTTATTTCTCTGATCCCTTTACATTTCAGATGTCTGGGAGTTTCCCGCCGCTCCTGTTTCCTCTCCCGCTTCCGGTCTGCTTTTATTGCAAAAAATAAAACAATGCAAAGTACAATGGACACATTGCACTTTGCATTGTTTGTTGGCGTCAGGCAGATATTACAAAATTACAGCATCCGCCGTTTTCGGCTCTGCGTCATAAATACAAAAAAGAGCACAATTTCCACCAGTACCAGAATTCCAGTAGACAGATAGGTGAGACGCAGCCCGAATAAATCAGCAATATATCCTCCCAGTACCGGCCCGACAGCGCCGCCGGCGCCCATGAATCCCAGCATCAGTCCGGCGGTTGTTCCCGATTTTTCCGGATACCGTTCAACCGCCATGTTCATGATAAACGGTGACATTGGCCCGTAACAAAGTCCGATTACAAAAAGACTGGTTAGAACAACTGCCGGATGCTCCAGCCAGTTCATGGCTATCAGCAGAATTCCTCCTATGGCGCACAGAACCGGCAGGATTACCTGTCTTTTTTCATACAGAGCGCTGAAAAGGAATCTTGAAATTGTCATCGCCGCCCAGAACCCGGAAAGCGCGGCCGCGGAATAACGGCTGTCCTCTAAAACCGTAGAAAAAAAGGTATCTATAAAACAAGTCGTATTATTCTCCACGATCATATAGATCCCAATCATTAAAAAGGCTCCTATAAGAAACCGATCCCGAAAATTCAATTTTCCGGAACTTTGATCGCCGGAGTTCGGCATGGTCCTGTGAAAGTTTGCAAAAAATATGGAAATCCCACCTGCCGCCGCGAAAATCAGACAGATCCAGAACAGTACTCGCCAGTTAAGGCCCCACTGATTGATGGCAAGATTTACTACCAGCGGCGAAATTACCGCCCCAAAGCTGAGACAGCCCTGCATAAGGGAAATATATCGGCCGGAGCGCTGTCCAAAGACATCTGACAGCGCCGCGGTGATTGTTGTTTCCAGACTTCCGAAAGCAAATCCGATTAGGACCACTCCTGCCAGCAGCATACTCATCTGCAAAGATAAAATACTGACTATGGAGCCGCATGCAAACAGCAGACAGGCGCTTACAATCACCTTTTTCTTCCCGATTCGATCGGAAAGCGTTCCCACAATTAATGGCGCAATGGTAACCGCTACAAACTGTACTGTGACAATACTTCCCATTGTTGTCTGCGACAGTTGAAATTCATTGGCTGCTTTCAGCAAAATAAACTGCAGCCCGCCGGTTTCAATTCCAAGCAGGAATCCGATAAAGCAGATCGAACCTGCCAGAAAATGGTCCGCCCTCAAAGCTACACGGGATTGTACTCCCTGATTTTTTTCTTTCATCTTTTTCTCCTTTTTGTTCCTATACACGCACGCGCCCCCAATACGGTGAAACGTACAGGGGGCGCATGTATATAGGTACTATTGTGAAAGGAATTGCGAAGTTATTGTCGTCCAATTCTCAGATAAATTTCCGGATTGCGTTTCTGAAGATGCCCTGCGTAACTATATCCCAAAACAAAAACAACAGGAATGAAAATGCAGAGCCCAAGTGATACGCCGAAGGATGCGCCTATCAGCATATCGACATTTGTCAGAGATAATATGAGCAGAACTAACAGCCCAATCAGTCCCAAAACCGGAGCAATCACTTTCCTCCAGAGGCTCAGGTCGGTTGTGTGGTTTTTAAAGTAGACCAGAATCGCAAGGGAAACCAGACACATCAGAACAATGACGGTCATCGCTCCCAGTCCGTTAATTCGCATATACAGTACATAAGCTACAACTCCTGCCGGATCAAATCCTGTCCCGCACATAATTGCCAGAACAAAAATAACCTCCAGGATCGTTACTGCTACCGAAGCCATATAAGGAGATCCGTATCTGGAATGAACTTTCGCAAGCAGTTTAGGCAGCACTCCATCTGTTCCAAATGAGAACGCATACCGCGCTACCGCATTATGCTGCGCCAGCAGCGCCGCAAAAGTCGAAGTAATAATGAAAACAGAAACACATTTGGAAAGCCATTGTCCTACAAAACTCTCCGCCAATACATTGAACAAGGCCGACGCCTCATCCAGTTGCAGCGAATTGACTCCATTCTCACCCAAAGCCATCAGCATCATAATCGAAGAAACTATATAAAATGCCCCAATCGCTATTACGGAAATATAGGTTGCCCTTGCAATCGTTTTTTCCGGATCTTTTGCTTCCTCTCTATAAATCGTGGAAGATTCAAATCCGATAAAACACAGCGTTCCAAATAACGCCGCAAGTCCCAGATAATTGCATCCAATGCTTCCTTCCGGTGTAAATGCCGCGGTTGGAAATCCATCCGGACCCCCATCAAATCCTACCGCAATATCAAAAATCAGAATAATAATTGCTTCACATCCCATCAGAGCTACCAGAACGCCTGCCGAAATATTAACGGAAAAAATCGCTAAAATCGCAGTAATCCCAATTCCGATGAAAGCGCATACATACCACGGAAGTTCCGGACCACCAAATTCCACAATACTTTGTCCCAAAAGACAACCAAAACCCAGCCAAGTCGAAATCAAAAGAATCGCATATCCAAAAACCGCGATAAATGCCCCTCCGAGTCCGGCCTTTTTCCCAAGTCCAGCGGTTATATACGCGTAAAAAGCGCCCGGCCGATCAACGAATTTTGTAATCGCAACATAACCAACCGAAAAAAACAGAACTACAACAAATGGAATACAGTATCCAATTAAAACTCCATCCTGCGAATACGCAATGATAGTCGGCATCTGTCCTGCAACTACCAGAAGCGGCGCCGCCCATGCCAGAACCGAGAAAACAATCGAAGTGACCCCCAGACTCTTTTTTAATGTCGGAGTATTTTCTGTCATTGCCCTTTACCTTCTTTCCTATCAAAATTCATACAGTTCCGATCTGCAGCGTACAGATCGGAACTGCTTTTATTGTCAGCTGCTTCTGTCTACTCCGGAATATACTTGTAATCGTTGGCTTTCATCTTCTTAAACGCAATGTCCGCAGCTTCCAGTGTTTTGGCAATATCTTCTTCCGTGTGGGACATGCTGATATACCACTTGCCGCCAAACATGATGAATACACCCTGTTCCTGCAGGTACTGCTGGAACACTTTAACCATTTCCGGCTTGAAGTCGGCGATATCCTCTTCCGTGTAGAAAGTGCTTCTTCCGCCTTCTACGCCGAATACGGTATAGAACATTCCCGGCGCTTCTGTAATTGCCAGCGGAATATCGTATCTCTGGGCGCTTTCCACGATGCCGTCCATCAGAGTTTCCTGCACCGCGTTTCTCTTGTCATAGCACGCGAAATTGTCTTTTGCCAGAATATCCAGAGTTGTAACCGCGGCTACCTGTCCGAAGGCCCATCCGGAATAAGTTCCCGGCACTAGGATCCGGCTGCGGATTTTTTCCATTACTTCGTGTTTTCCCGCGATGCAGGCCACCGGGAAGCCGTTGGAAAGCGCTTTTCCCAGGGTACAGATATCCGGCGTTACGCCGAACATTTCCTGAGCGCCGCCGATACCAACGCGGAATCCTGTGATAACCTCATCAATCGACATAATGGATCCATATTTGTCACACAACTCCCGAATCTTTTCCAGGAAACCTTCTTTCGGGTATAGCATTTCATTATTGGCCACAACCGCTTCAAAGTGTACACCCGCGATTTCATCATGATATTTTTCAAAGGTGCGTTCCAGCGCTTCAAAGTCATTCCATGGGAGCATGAACACTTCTTCTCCCGCGTAGATGGATCTTCCCAGGGTATTGTATTCATAGCCTTCCGGAAGTCCCTCAGAGCTAAAGTCCGTAGTCGGTCTCGCGTTGGGATCCTTCTGACATCTTCCGCCCAGCACATTATCGTACCACCCGCTGTAATGCTTTTCAAAACGAATGATCACCTGGCGGCCTGTTACCCCTCTCATAATCCGGAAGGCGGCCTGTACGGCGTCGGACCCTGTCATGGTAAATTTCACCTGATCGCAGCATGGGATGTATTTTCTCAGCCGCTCCGCGATTTCGATATCATAGGGGCTGAACAGCAGATTCGATCCAATGGCGGTGCCGTTTGTGTCCAGGTATTCCTTCAGTTTTTCCGTCCATTCGGGAATACAGTACCCCAGAATGTTAGGTCCCAACGCCCCGTTGTACTCAATGTATTCATTTCCATCTACATCAAACAGATGGCTGCCTTTGGCCCTTTCAATAAATAATCTATGATTTGTTACATCCATCGGCACTCTCAGCTGAGAATGTCCTCCCGGATACATTTCCATAAACTTTTTTGTCAAAGCTTCACTTTTTTCACATTTCAGCATTGTTTTTCCTCCTACCTCTCTACAGCTTTATACCAGCCTTTTTCCTTCTTTATACATTTTGCCTATGGCATCGGCAATTTTCATTGCCGATACCGCATGGTCAACGGTTACCTCAAATGGCAGATGGGATGTGCCCCCACATTCCGTAACCACCTGGGCAACCTGTCGGAAGTCCTCTTCGGTCATATCCGCAAGATAAAGATCCGCAAGGCATATCGGAAGCCCTACCCTGGTACAGAACGAGTAATATTCATCCAGTGTTTCCTTTGGCGCGCCTTCCAGAACCAGTGTCGCCAGGGAAGAAAAGGTTACATATTCTCCATGAAGCATAATTTTCTCTCGATTTTTTAAGGTCGTAAAGCCCGCGTAAAAAGCGTGATCCGTCGTGGCTCCGTTGACTTCACAGCCGATGCCGCTGATCAGTACATTCATTTCGATTACCTTATTCAAATCCTGCGACATGACTCCCTGATCCAAAGCGGTCAAAGCCAGCTCACCGTGATTCATCAGGATATCATGGATCAGATTGGAAAGGGAAAAAGCCAGTTCTGTAATTCCGCCCCCCAGTTCATTGGGCTGGAAATTCCGATAGCAGACCGGCGCGGCAACGCATTTCGCCATAGCGTCTCCCATCCCTGCCAATATAAATTTCTTTGGAGCCTTCATGATAATCTCCGTATCAACGAGCACCATATCCGGATTGCTGGCATAAGTCTCTTCACAGTCTTCCGATCCGTCATTTTTATAAATCACCGCGCATCTTGTAGTCGCCGCGTCGCTTGCCGCTACGGTAGGCACTACAACGACGCGCTTCTTCAGCCTTCCCGCTACTGCCTTGGCTGTGTCGATAACTTTTCCTCCGCCCATGCCGATAATGACATCGCCGCCTTTTTCTTTGGCGATTTCGACGATTTTTTCAATTTCTGAAATCGTACAGGAACCGTTATGCTCAATAAAGGTCAGCTTGTCGCTTTCCGCGAAGCTGGCTCGGATCGTATCACCAAAATCCTTAATCCGGTTCGTACTGCCGATTACGAGAAAGGAATCTCCCAGTGGCGTCACATATTCGGCAATATTTTTTAATTCCCCATAGCCCTGTATGTACATTCCGGGGGACGCAAATAACTGTGCCATATTTTTACCTCTTTCTTTTCCATGGTGGCGGGACGAGCCGTTCTGAAGTCGTTTCTTCATAGGGCAGTTCTCCCGGCTCCCATCTTATTAATTCAATTACCAGCCCCCATGTGGTGACCGTATATACCCAGTCTGTACCGCTGATGGCTCCGCCGATTTCTTTTTCCACTTCACCCATCACCAGTACATCATCCCTTTTTTTCAGGATTTCCGTAACCGCTTCGATGTCTTCCACATAAAAACTGATGTGACATCCTCCCCGTTCACAGGGGCGTGGCGGAACCACACCCTCTTGTGAAGCATTATCATATTCGAGAAGTTCAATATTAAGCGCATCACCATGGGCAATCATGGCAAGCCGCATAGGAGTTTTCGCAGGTTCGGTTTCCCCCGGCCAGATATAACCGGCATCATCGTAAGGGCCTCCCTGAAAAATCAATCGGCAGCCGAATATATTGACGAACAGGTCCAACGCTTTATCCAGATCCGGAACAGTATATCCCACATGATCCACCGCCATCCGGCCTGGAAGTCCTCCTGTATGTTCCATATCAAACCTCCATGTTTTCGGTTTTATTTCGCCATATTCTCCATCTCATCTACACTCATATTTTCCGGGTCATATCTGCCGATTCTGAGATATGTCTCCGGCTTGTTCTTCTGCAGCCAGGTCGCATAAATTACTCCAAAAGCCGCGACTACAACAAATAGTGCAATGATCAGAACCGAACCGATTGTAGTTGTTCCCAGGAACGTATTCAGATTGATCGCGCACAGAACAACGGTAAAGCCGATTCCCAGCAGCCCGATAACTGGAGCGATGGTCGTCTGGAAGGCGGTGAACCCATACTTTTTCGCGTTCTTTCTCATGTAAACCAGTACTGCCACCGCTACGGTTCCCAGAATCGCCGTAACGAACAGGTTGCCGATTACGTTCGGGCGGGTATAAGTGTACGCGGCGTCAAATCCGCAGATCATTCCCAGAATAACAATCAGCGCGACCCATAAAACCCCGATTGCGATTGCCGCGACGTACGGAGAGTTCTGTTTCGGATGAACTTTGCCGAAGATTTTCGGAATTACGCCGTCCACTCCCAAAGAGTAGAAATAACGGGCTCCTACATTCTGAATGGCAAGGCCGGAGGCAAAGATAGAAACAAGGGCGATAATCTGAATCAGATGGCCGGCAAAGGGGCCCATAAAGTCCGTCAGGACGTTGCTGAACAGATTGGCGGTTTCCGCTTCCGCCGCGGCGGTTACCTTGGCGGAACCAAAATGAGCGATAAAGCCCCATGCGCACAGCAGATAGAAAACACCAATTCCGATAACCGCGATAAAGGTCGCTCTGGGGATCGTCTTTTTGGGTTCTTTTACTTCTTCTCTATATACGACGGTAGCCTCAAATCCATAGAAATTTCCCATTGCGAACAGCATGGCAATGCCCAGCGTTCCTGTCGAGAGATCGATGAAGCTGAACCCGGCTCCTCCCGAGCCTGCCGGAGAGCCATTAATAAAGCACAAGGCGTCAAATACCAGCATAATCGCCGCTTCAAAGCACATTACAATAAACAGGAACTTGGCGGAAAAGTCAATACTCATAGAAGCCAGCAGAGTCGATAATACCGCGAAAATCAGTCCATAAATCCACCACGGAATCTCAGGGCCGCCGGCGTCTTCCACCAGACCGCCTACAGTAATGGCCATCAGACCCGGCATAAAAAAGCCGACCAGAGAATAACCGATTGCTGAAATCAGCGCTGCTGCAAGTCCTACCTTTTTCCCGAGGGCATCCGTGATGTATGCGTAAAAACCTCCCGGACGTTCCATAACGGTTCCCATTTTCGCAAAACCTACGGAAAAGAAACCAAGGGTAATCAGGCAAATGATATAAATCCATGGTGCGGAGTTTCCGTTTCCGTTATCTGCGCTACCGTAAATCAGAAGCTGGGGAATAAACCCGGTTGCGGTCGACAGAGGCGCAGAAAAGGCCAGTACTGCCATTACAAGGGCTCCCACGCCCATATTTCCTTTTAATTTCACCTGGCCATTGTTATCTGACAGTTTCTGTTGTTTTTCCATTGTAAAATGTTCTCCTTTAAAAAATGTTAACAATAACGAAAATTGCGCTTATCCAAGCGTAGTTTCCCAATTACCTGTTGATAATTTGGAACAATTGGCCAATTGTTATAAATAAAATGTCAGTTTGGTCTATTTCAATTCTTGTCTATACGGTAATATTTCCCCCTGCGATTGTAATCACAACCCCTGTAATGTAAGAAGCGTCTTCCGATGCCAGATAGGCCATCAGACTTCCGATTTCTTCCGGCTTTGCCATTCTTTTGAGCGGTACCTGCTCATTTACTTCCTGTTCGAAAACAGACGGGTCTTTTCCCAGAGACGCTCCCCGTTTCTTATATACATCCTGCAGCATTTCCGTATAAGTAAATCCCGGAGCTACCGCAACGACATTGATATCATACTCCGCCAGCTCCAGAGCGACCGCCTGGCACCAGGCATCCATGGCGGATTTCGAAGCTCCGTAGGTGGAGTTTCCGTATTCTCCGATTTTTCCCGCCTGGGAAGAAATCAGTTCGATGGTTCCGTGAATTTCTTTCTCAATCATATGTCTTGCCACCGCTCTGGACATGAACACGGCGCCTTTCAGATTGATATCCATAATGCTGTCCCAGAATTCCGGAGTCAAGTCTACCAGATTGGAGGGTTTCCATACTCCCGCGCAGTTGAACAGAATATCAATGTGTCCAAATTCTTTTTCCGCTTCCTGAACGGTTTTTTCAATATCGTCATAGTTTGTAACATCCATCTGAATTGGCAGGGCCTTTACGCCCAATGCCCGGATCTCTTCCGCCGCTTTTTCCAGCTTGCTCATTGTTCTCCCGCAGAGAACGATATCCGCGCCGCTGCTGGCGGCGGCAATGGCCGCGGCCTTGCCGATGCCCTGTCCGGCACCGGTAACGACCGCAACTTTACCGTTTAATTTATAATCATTCATTGCGAAAATCCTTTCATCCCTTGCTTTTATAATAATGTTTTGGAAAGGCCGTATACGGATTTCCATCCTTCCGAATGAGGCTCTTTCAGATATGGAGCCAGCTCTTCTTTTGTTCTGAGTGTGGTTTTTTCCGGATCCGGCACGGTTCCCGGCGGGAAGGCTTCCAGATATTCGTCAATCAGCATTACCAGGTATTTCATAATTGCCAGATACGGTTTTTTCAGCTTGTCAGCGGTCGCCGCGGTGGCTTTTCCCGCTACGCCGTTGGGGGTTGCCACAAAAGCCATGACATTATGACCTTCCCCGTCTTCCCAGCGGCTCGGATGGGTGTCGTCAACGCTTCCGTCAAAATGTCCGCCCGGCAGCACACTCTGTCCCGCTCCGTCTTCCACATAATCCATATTTACCATATCCGGGAAGCACAGCAGGCCGCATCCGGTTTCCGCTTCACAGGCATGGGTGAAAGCCGTTTCGAACTGTCCGCCTTCTTCTTTCAGCGCGAACATCTCTCTTACCGCTCTGTGCCAGTCTACAATCCGATAAATTCCCGGGAGCTGGTATTCCTTCATAAACTTCCATACCGCGGTCTGTAAAACCGGAAGGTGTCCGTGATTGTTAATCAGAATCATCTTGCGGTATCCGGAATTCCAAAGTCCCAGCATGACGTCTTTCAGCATTCCGATGGCTGTTTCCTCATGAAGAACAATCGTTCCGTCCATTCCCACATGGCTTTGTGGATGCACGCCGTAAAGAAGCGGCGGGAAGGCGATGCTTACCTGCGGTCCGTGTTTCAGGGTATACCTTCTTACTCCTTCGGCAATCGCCGTTACCATAAAGGTATCCATTCCCGACGGATTCATTGGTCCGTGGTCTTCCGTACATCCGATGGGGATCAGAACGACGTCGTTTTTCTTTCTGATTTCATCCTGTTCCTTACCCGGAGTGGTCTGGATATAAGAGCCTGCCTTGCAGAGCTCCGGCGGCGCCGGAAAACCGAATTCTTTCAGTTCCTCATCCACCTGTTCATCGGACATGTAAAATACTTCTTTCTTCATTCTGCCGATTTTGTCATTGGCAAAACAGATATTCGGGCTGGGGCCCGCTTCAAATCTCTGTGACATTTTGCTTCGTACCTCCTATTATTTTTTCTCTTTTTTATACATTTACGTTTCCGCCAGTGATGTTGTATGTAGAGCCGGTCAGATAGCTGGCTTTTTCACTGGACAGGAAGTAAATCAGATCCGCCACCTCTCTCGGTTCCGCAAACCGCTTAAGAGGAATCTCCGCGCAGCGGAAAGCTTCAAATTCTTCTTTGGTCATGCCCTGGCGGGGAGCCTCTTCTTCCAGGTACTTTTCAATCATACCGGTCTTGGTAATTCCCGGCGCGATAGCGGATACGCAGATTCCGTACTGAGCCAGGTCAATCGCCAGGGTCTGGGTGATCATGCAGACGCCGGCTTTGGAAGCTCCATAGGCATGTCCGTTGGGTTCACCGATTACGCCGGCCTGTGAGGCGATGGAAACAATTTTTCCTTTTACCTTGTTCTTTACCATATTGTTGGCAACTGCCTGGGTAAGGAAAAAGGTGCCTTTCAGATTGGTGTCCAGGCTCTTATCCCAGTCTTCCTCTGTGTAAGTCAGCGGATCCCCGTAGATGGAAACTCCCGCGCAGTTGGCGAGCGCCTGAATGGCTCCGAATTTTTCCTCAATTTTCGCCGCCGCTTCTCTGATTTCCGCGACCGAAGCCAGATCCACAACTAGAGTCAGGGTTTCTGTCCCGTAATCTTCTTTCAGCTTTGCCGCCTTTGCGTCTAACGCTTCCTGATTGATGTCGATCATCGCCACATTGGCGCCATTGCTGGCATACGCTTCACATACCGCATAGCCGATTCCTCCCGCGGCTCCTGTTACTACACATGTTTTTCCCTTGAATTCCATTTTTTCAATTCCTCCTTGTATCTTAAATTCGTGTTTTAATGGTCCTACTTTTATTCTCAGCCTGTCAGTCTACCTGTTTTCTTAGTTCCGCAATGGCTTTCAGCACATCCTCCGTGCTCCCCTGCGGGGTGAGCTCAAAACAGGCTGTTCCTTCAAATCCATTTTTTTTCAGAGTATTGAGCAGAAACGCGTAATTAATTTCGCCTGTTCCCGGCTGCCCTCTGTCCGGCGCGTCGGCGATATGAATGTAATCCATAATGTCCAGATTCTCCAGCATGCTGTTTGTCAGATCCCCGTGCATGATCTGCATATGGAACAAATCGCACAGCATTTTCACATTGGGAGAATCCACTGCCCGGATAATATCCGCCGTCACTCTGGCGTTCACAAGGAACATTCCCGCCAGATGATCCAGATTGTTCAACGGCTCCACATACATTTTCACACCGTTTTCTTCCAGCAGCGGAGCAACCCGCATGAGAGTACTCGTTATATTGGCCACCTGCCGCTGAGGACTGTAGACGTCATTAAAGTTTGAAGATCCTTCGTCAAAAATCGAATTGGAATGTACGATCAGCGAATCGCATCCGAGGAATTTGGCGGTTTCAATGGATTTCTTTGTCCATTCAATAAATTCCTCCGCTGTTTTGTTATCGCACAGCGACCAGTCCCAGTCGCCTTTGAATCCGGTAATCGTTACGCCGTATTTATCACATTGCGCTTTGATCTTCTCCAGGTCTCTTCCATACCAGGCCCAGAATTCCACATAATCGTAACCCGCTTCTTTTGCCGCCTGAAACTTGTCATAAAAATCCATATCAGGAAATAATTCTTCGATATTCAAGCAATATTTCATTTTACGCTCCTCCTTTGTAATCCCTTTTGTTTTTTAATTAAGCAATGCCCGTGCCAAATATAAATTGAACGGCTCTGAAATTTTTTCAGGCTTGAAATTACTGGATTTCTATTAAAAAAATTTTTTGAAAACTCTTTTTTATCTATAAAAAGATATAAAAGGATGAAAATCTTCCATTTTCTTTTTTGCAAGATGCCATTGCGTTTCTCTGTTTTGATTGCAGTTTGCAATCCTCTTGTATTGGTGTTTTCAAAATAATTCCCTTGCTTTTTCAAAAAGGAAGATTATAATAAAAGAAAATACAGGGAAAAGGGGGCATCAATTTTGGATCTTTCCATCGCCATCATATTACCGAACACACTGACATACGAAACAACACGGGAGCTGCTTGAGAAACACGGCTGGGAGTATCCTGTCCATCGAGCGTCCCGCGAAAACGCGCTGCAAATTTCCAAAAATCTGATCGAAAGAGGAACCCGCCTGATCATCTCCACAGGCGTAACCTACAATTACCTGCGGGAACAGCTTTCCATCCCTCTTCTGGAATTGCCCTTCAGCGGACTGGAGGCAGCTCTGGCTATCAAAAAAGCGCTGAGCTATTCCAAACGGATCGTCCACATCGGCGCTCCGGCTTTATTTCATTATTTGCAGAAAAGCATGGAGGTTTTGGGAGTTCCCAAGGATAATATTCATTTCTGTGAGCTGACTACAAAGCATTCCACGGAAGAACAGGTGCTCAATATGCTCTCGGAAGGTTATGAGGTCTTTATCGGTGGCTACGTTGTGGCGTCCCTTGCCCATCAGTACGGGAAACAGGGTATCGAGGTCAATGTAGATGAAATGGTAATCGAAACAACCATCCTCAACGCCCAGTCCATGCTCCGTGAAATCCTAGAGCAGGAGGAAAAGAACCAGCTGGAGCAGGCTATTTTGCAGACCACTTCAGACGGAATTCTCGCCGTTGACAATTCCGGGAAGGTCGTCCTCGCCAACCCTGCCGCGGAGCGGATTATTTCTACAGAGCTGGTGGGCCGCAATCTGAAAGAAGCTCTGGCGGAAAATCAGATTATGGATATTGATTCCACAACGGTCAATCAGCTGGATATGCAAAAGGAATATACTCCGGTCATCCTGAAAAGCTCTCCCATTATGGTGGACAACCGCAAGAAGGGGGAGGTAATCTCCATTAAGCTCGTATCGGAAATCCATGAATTGCAATATAAAACGCGCAAAGATCTGTATCTGCAGGGGCTGTGGGCAGAGCATACGTTTGAAAGTATCAAGGGGAGCAGCAAGCTGATTTCTCTGGCCAGAGAAAAAGCGGAAATCTATGCCAAATACGACAGTCCTGTGCTGATTTCCGGCGAAACAGGAACCGGGAAGGAGTTGTTCGCTCAAAGTATCCATAACGCCAGCCGACGCAAAATGCAGCCCTGGGTTCCGGTTAACTGCGCGTCTCTTCCGGAAAATCTGATTGAGAGCGAACTGTTCGGCTATGAGAAGGGGGCCTTTACCGGCGCCAGCAAAGAAGGACGGATCGGATTCTTTGAACTGGCGGACGGTGGAACGATTTTTCTGGATGAAATCAGTGAGCTTCCGCTTCCTATCCAGTCTAAACTTTTGCGAGTCATCCAGGAAGGCGATGTAATCCGCGTTGGGGGAGATAAGATCATTCATGTTGACGTGCGCGTTATCTGCGCGTCCAATAAAGACTTACTGCAGTTGATTCAGGAGAAAAAGTTTAAAGAGGACCTGTACTATCGGCTCTGTGTTCTGGATGTCAAAATTCCTCCGCTGCGGGACCGTTTGGAAGATATAGATGAGCTTGTCCGATTCCTGCTCAGGAAATTCAGCAAGCAGCATGGAAAGAATGTAACCGAAATTGAGCCGGAGGCTCTCGCTATGATCAAAAAACTTCCCCTGCTGGGGAATGTCCGGGAGCTTTCTAATCTTATGGAACGGACTGTCATTTTTTCAAATCAGTCTACTGTTACTTTACAGTTGTTGCAAGATTTTGTCCTGCCTGAAATCAGAACGGAGGTTCCGCCGGAAGTTCACTCTCCAATTTTGCCTCAGGTGGGGAACCTCAAAGAGGCAGAAAGGGAAATGATCCTGGAAGCCCTGGAACAGAGCAACGGAAACAAGGCCGCCGCAGCCCGGGCGCTGGGCATCGATCCCTCTACCTTATGGCGAAAGTTGAAAAAGTATGGAATAAAGATATAGCACAAAAACACCGCCTGGCGGGAGCGTGAGTCTCCCACCAGACGGCGTTTTTATAATAGCAGATTAAACCAGTTCACAATCCTTTAAAATTTTTTCAATTGCTTCCCATACTGTCAACGAAGGATTTTCTCGATAATACTGATACCCTTTATATCGATGCAAAATATAGCCATTTTCTTTATTTCTCTGCATAATTGCCTTAGATCGTTTGACAGCTTCCATTACGTCGGAAAGTTTTATTTGCTTCAAACACCTTTTAAAATTGGCTTCTTTCTTATACTCATCCATACTCGTAAAATTTTCTCTAAAAGCGCGGTTTATGGGGAGAAGATACTGTTTTCTGTGCGTATAAGGCGCATTGCACTCGACTTTGTGCAGAACAATCCATAAATCAAAAGTAAAGTTACTGTACCCAGACTTGTATGTAATCTGTTTTCCCAGTTGTCCTGCCGCTTTCATATTATCCATCGTTTCCTGAAATGCCTGTATGTGCTCCGGTTCATCACTTTCATAATCAAAGAAATGGTAAATCTCAATTTTTTGGGTTACTGACAGCGCTTTTACATGTTTCAATGGATTCTTTTTTACCGCGCAATCAAATAAGACCTTGCGCGCGGATGCCTCTGCATGATTAATACAATCCTGCAGCCATTTTAAATACCATTGTTCCGTTTCCCCTTCGACACTAAAATAATATTTATTAGTAGGCTTTCTTTTTATCATTATTACACCTCGCTCTCACTATTTATGAGTTCTTCAAAAATTGGTGTAAAGTCAATATTCTTGATTGCGCCATACTGGCTGATAAAATATTTCCCCATATAATCTTCATGCTTACGAACGCCTTTATCTCCTGAAGTACCGAAATCCGATAATGCATACAACTCACTCTGATGGCTGTCATCATCACGCTCTACAAATTTTATCTCATCCCTTCTAAAAAGATTCGAATTCAAAAAGATAGGGTTATGTGTATTGAAAATCAATTGTGCATGATGAATATTGATATCATCATTATGGAACACATTTACAATACTCATCAAAGCCATCGGGTGAATAGACGCGTCAAACTCATCCACCACCAAAGTTCCCCCTGTCTGCATGGCTTTGATAACAAGAGGAAACATATTGATAAAACGTATCGTTCCGTAAGACTCAAAAATTTCTGCGGCGATGGCCGCATTCTTCCTGTTTTTCATATTCTTGAACAGAGAATAAAGTTTTGCGTCCGCTTCATCGTCTCTCACTATATAGCCCACTGCGTTAGAATTAATTCCAAACAGTTTCGCAGCTTCATCTATTGTTTTTTCCACATAGACTGCTTTTTTCTTTGGATCCGCAAATCTCTTAATCAACTGCATGGAATCTGCACGATAAACAACCATAAACTTTTTTGTAAACCAGTCTACAATTATTTTTACAAACTTTTGAGAAAAAATAAATTTAAATCCATTTGTCAGAAATAATTCATCTTTACTCAAGCTATTCTCTGCAATCCCAAAGATACCCTCTGAATCTATCTCCGATACATTCGTAAGATATTTTTTGATCACTTTCATAGTTCCAAGTTTTAGGGAATCTGTCCGCTGAAAAACTTCCTCGCCATTTACCGTCAGCTTTTCAGATACAATTTTCCTCGAATAATTTTCATCAAGAAACGTCCCTAAATCCACTTCCAATTCATATTGAATCCGAAACTTATTTTTACGTTCTTCCGGATCCTCTTCATAGAAATCGACAGAAAAGTACACCGGTTTTGCCTCTGTTTCATTATTATTGGGAATCAACTCCAATATTGCTGCCGCTGGATTTGGAGAGGATTTTTCTTCTGAATTTCTGACATTGCCCCGCAGCACAATCGCACGAATGACATCCATTGCTCCTATAATATTTGTTTTTCCCGCTGCATTTGGACCATAAATAATGGATGAGCTTAGTCCTTTAATCTCTTTTCCTTTTACTCTTACTTTCATCAGGCTGTAATCCAACCCCTTTTGTTTTGGTGCTGCGATCATAGAAAAACAAGCTCTTTCCACGAACGACTTGTAGTTTTTTGTTTTAAATTCGAGAAGCATAACTCATACCTCCATTTTGCTTGTTTTTTGCAAAATCATATCATAATTATAGGGTCATTCTGCCAATTCGTCAATATAGCTATTTCTATTTTGCCTATTTCCCGCAAAATTTATCCAATATCTGCATCGATCTATTTTTACCGGAATTTCCTACTAAAAATACAAAACACCGCAATCCCTGCATTTGGCAAGGTTTACGGTGTTTTCCCCGTTCTATTTTTTTCGTGAAAGAAAAATATGTACCACAAAAGAAACAATCATAGAAATTACTGTAGGAAGTGGAATGGCAATAAAATAAGAACCAAGAATTCCGATGAGCATTCCTGCCGCCATCGCAATCATCGCATTTGGATAAATCGCTTTCCCCGTCTCCACGTTTTCCAGATTTCCTCTCTTTATTACCCAATAATCCGCAAAGGTTACACCTAATGCCGGCAGTACAATAACCCCTGTAAAGTTGGCCCAGGCTGAAATAATTGATAATTCCGTAACATATTCCACGATAAAAGAGCCTGCGCCTGCCAGTATTGGAATAATAACTGCTATAATTTTTCGATTTACACGAAGAACTGCTGCCATCTGCGTACTATACATCAAATTAGCCGTTGGAACTGTATTCGTCTGTGCAATCGCTGTAAAAATCCCTGTCGCAATATATGCTGCTCCTCCAAGAGAAAATCCAATAGCCACCAATCCATATGCTCCAGATCCAATGACACCTATCTGCCCTAAAACAAACTGTATTACTAAAACGAATATTCCACATATCATACCTATGCACACTGCCCGTTTTGATGCTGCATCTTTTGTCAAATCAGAAAATACCGGTGTGCTGGATATATAGCTAGAGACAAATAGAGTGATAGCCGCACTGAAAGACATTCTCTCCACGGATTCTGGTTCATATGACAGAATCACGCCCATTCCACCCGCATCCTTTATCTGTAAAAATGCAAGGATAATAAATAAAATCAGACCAATCGGCATAGACAAAACTGAAATCCATTTGACTCCGGTAATCCCTGTAACTGAGCCAATGGCTGAAACTGCCGTAATGAAAACAATGCCAATCGTGAATCCCAGTACTGGATTTCCCGGCATTAAATTGGAAATCACTTTTCCACAGTTCCAGAAATCAAAAATTGCGAAAATGGACATGCTGATCGCTACACAGAAAGAAAATATAACAAAGCCTTTTTCTCCAAATACACTTTTCCAGATTACCGCAGTATCACATCGGCTGTTCCAACCCATCAATCCAGAAACAACTGCCAATATTGTCAGGATAATAAATCCAATCAGGATCGCCCCCAGCCCGCTGAGAAAGTCTCTGCCTTCCCCAATTGAACCTCCCATAGAACACATATTTACAGAAAGCATGAATGACATCATTACCATTGCCATCTCATAGCTGTTTAATCGTTTTTTTCCATTTTTCACCTCTTTATTTACCGCCTGCGGGAGCGCGGTTCTCCCGCAGGCGGCTTCTTTATATGTAAAGAAACATTTACATGCATTCCCGGTAAATTTCTTTAATCAGTTCCTCTGTCAGGGGCACATACGAATTTGTTACCAGTCTCTGCTGATTTTCAATGACTGATTTCGTAAAACTATCTACGTCCTCTTCTTTAAATCCATATTCTCTCAATGGTTTCAGATGGAGGATCGTCTCAAGGAGCTGATTCAGATTCGCGATGGCTTCTTCTTCAGTTCCTCCCAGAATTCTGGCAATAGTCTTTTTGAATTCCGCGATCTTACCTTCCGGTTTTATAGCGTCATACTTTTCCAAAACCTTTCCGAACAGCGCATAATTGGATTCCCCATGAGGCACATGGTAGGTTCCTCCCAGAGGGAAGGACATGGCGTGGACAGTGGCGCAGCCCGCCTGTAAGAAGGCGATTCCCGCATAACAGGATGCGGTAATGTATTCATCAAGGTAGTCAAATCTCGCGTCTTTGCCTCCATCCCGGATCTGGCGGAAGCCTTCCAGAATCAGTTCCATAGCCTTGACGCCGAACAGTTCGGATGTCATGGTCGCTCTTGCCGGTGACAGGTAGCTTTCCACAGCGTGAATCAGCGCGTCAATGGCAGAGGACGCGAAGGGACCGTAGGGGAGCGTTTTCAGCATTTCCGGAATCAGGCATACGGAGCTTGGAATCAACAGATCCGATACCAGTCCCAGCTTTGTCGTGTTACCGTTATCCTCCCTTACAATGGCTACCGAAATATTGGTTACTTCGGATCCGGTTCCGCAGGTGGTCGGAATCGCAATCAGTTCTTTTTCCGGAATCACATCAAATTTTTTGAAGTACAGATCATGTACGGAGGTCGGGCGCTTCAGGGACAAAACCTTACAGATATCCATGATCGCGCCGCCGCCTACCGCGATAATCCGGTCATAGGTATCCGGATCGAGAGCCGCGAAAATATCGGTCAGCATTTCTTCCGACGGCTCGCCCGCGCCGAATTTTTCCTGGAATACAATCTGGCTGCTGAGATTCAGATCTTTCATGAAAGGTTTATAAATAAACTCATTTGTTACGATCAGATCCCGCTCTCCCAGCGCGAATTCTTCCGCGAATTCCTGAAAGCTTTTAAACTTGTAAAGCTGTCCTTTGATTAAAATTTCTTTCATATTTTCTCTCCTCTCTTTAATTGTCCCACTGTTCGATTATTTCCGGAATGATTTTCTTCAGATCGCCGCAGATAGCATAATCCGCCAGCTGCATCATAGGCGCTTCCGGATCTTTATTAATCGCCACGATAATATCCGAGGTCTGCATGCCTGCCAGGTGCTGGATGGCGCCGGAAATACCGCAGGCAAAATAAATTTTAGGTTTCACGGTAGTGCCGGTCTGTCCTACCTGATGGCTCGCGTCAATCCAGCCGGAATCCACCGCCGCTCTGGACGCGCCTACCACGCCGCCAACTTTATCGGCAAATTTCCGGATCAGCTCAAATCCTTCCGCGTTTCCCAGTCCTCTTCCGCCGGAGCAGATGATCTGCGCGTCGGTCAGAGACACCAGTTCTTTCGCTTCTTTCACCACATTCAGAACCTGCACATGGATATCCGACTCCGACAGCTTCGGCTTAATCGAAACCAGCTCGCCCTTTCTGTAAGCGTCTTTCTCCAGACGTTCCATAACCCCTGGTCTTACAGTCGCCATCTGAGGCCTTGTCCTCGGTGTAACGATGGTTGCCATCAGGTTTCCGCCAAAGGCGGGACGTGTCTGCTTCAGTCCTTTATCCTCACTGTCCGGATCCAGGCCCGCGGTGCTGGCGGTTGTGTAGGTTTCCAGGTAGTGAATGTATTTTCCCGTATTGATATCCAGTCTGGTGCAGTCGGCGGTCAGGCCGGTATCCAGCCGCGCCGCGATTCTCGGCGCCAGATCTCTTCCGATATGGGTCGCTCCAAAGAGAACGATTTCCGGCTTTTCTTCGCGGATCGCGTCGGTAATGACCTTTGTATATCCATCCGTCGTATACTGGGAAAGCAGCGGATCGCTGATCTGATATACGACATCCGCGCCGTACGCGTAAAGCTCGTCAACTAAGTTGTCTGTCTGATCACCTACCAGCAGCGCGCATACCTTTGTGTTTTCGCCGATTTCCCTGGAAAGGCGATACCCCTCTCCCAGCAATTCCGTCGCCACATTCATCAGCTTTCCGCCGCGCTGTTCGGTATAGACCCATACATTTTTGTATTCGCTAAAATCCGTCATTTCGTGTTCCTCCTTAAATGATATGCTTTGCTTTCAGATCTGCCAGCAGGTTTCCTGCCAGTTCTTTTGGGGAATCCCCCTCGACTGTAATTCCCTTGCCCTTTGGCTTTGGCGTAAAAGAGCGGAATACATTTGTCGGGGAAGCTTTCAGTCCGACCACGGTCTTATCTACGCCGATTGCGTCCGCATCCCAAACCTTGATCTCTGCCTGTCCCGCTCTGAGAATTCCCCGGATGCTCATGTATCTGGGCGTATTCAGATCCTTAATCGCCGTCAGTACGCAAGGCGTCGGAACTTTCAGTTCTTCATAACCGTCTTCCAACGCTCGTTTTACAAGCACGCTTCCATCCGCTTCCATTTTAAATTCCTTAACATAAGTCACCTGCGGCAGGTTCAGTTTCTCCGCGATCTGCGGGCCAACCTGAGCAGTATCGCCGTCAATGGCCTGCCTTCCGGCGAAAATCAGATCAAAGTCTCCGATTTTACGGATTCCCGCTGCCAGAGCATTGGAAGTCGCCCATGTGTCCGAACCGCCCAGCGCCCGGTCGGAAAGGAGAATGGCCTCGTCCGCTCCCATGGCAATGCATTCCTGCAGCATTTCTTTGGCCTGGGGCGGCCCCATGGTCAGAACAGTAACGGTTGTTTCCGGATCCCCATCTTTTATTTTTAACGCCTCTTCCAGGGCATTGGCGTCATCATGATTTAAAATCGATTCTACGCCGTCCCGAATCAGGGTTCCTGTTTCCGGATTAATTTTAATCTCGTTTGTATTCGGCACTTGTTTTACACATACTATGATTTTCATATTCTCTGAATCCTCCTGCTTATTTAAAGATACTTCCTGAGATGACCATCTTCATAACTTCCGAGGTACCTTCATAAATCTCGGTGATCTTCTGATCCCGATACATCCGTTCTACCGGATAATCTTTAATATAGCCATAACCGCCATGGAACTGGACCGCTTTGTCCACCACATAAGAAGCCACTTCCGAACAGGCCAGCTTTGCCTGAGCCGCTTCCACCGTGCTGTTCAGACCTCTGTCCCTTGTATTGCAGGCGTTATAGAGAATGAACCTGGCCCCGTCGATTTTCGTTTTCATCTCTGCCATCTCAAAGGCCAGAGCCTGGAATTTATTAAGGCTTCTTCCAAACTGCTTTCTCTGTTTCATGTACTCTACCGTCTGGTCAAAAGCGCCCTGCGCGATTCCCAGAGCCTGCGCCGCGATTCCCAGTCGTCCTACATCCAGGGAACTCATTGCGGTTTTAAAGCCTTTTCCCTCCTGTCCCAGCAGATTTTCCTTGGGGATTTTACAATCTTCAAAGACCAGTTCCGCCGCGATGGAACCTCGGATTCCCATTTTGTTTTCCTTTTTTCCTCTGGAAAATCCCGGCGTGCCCTTTTCTACAATAAAAGAGCTGATTCCCTTGTTGCCTTTTGATTTGTCGGTCATTGCCATAATAACATAAACATCCGCGATACCTCCGCCGGAAATAAAGATCTTGGTTCCGTTCAGAAGCCAGTGATCTCCCATATCTTTGGCAGTCGTCTGCTGCATGGCGGCATCCGTTCCCGCGTTGGGCTCTGTAAGACCAAAGGCCCCCAGCTTCTTTCCTGAAAGCAGATCCGGCAGGTACTTCCGCTTTTGTTCTTCCGTCCCATAGGTAAAAATCGGCCAGCAGCACAGAGCATTATGGGTTTGTACAATTACTCCGTGTGAAGCGTCCACCTTTGAAAGCTCTTCCACAGCCATAATATAGGTCAGATAATCGGTGCCCGCTCCGCCGTATTCCTGCGGAAAAGGCATTCCCATCACGCCCAGTTCCCCTAATTTGGCTACCGTTTCATAAGGGTATTCCGCTTTTTCATCGATCTCTTCACTGATGGGCGCGATTTCGGTTTCCGCGAACTCCTTCAGCATCTTTTTGACCATCTGCTGTTCTCTTGAATAAGTAAATTCCATCTTCTCGCTCCTTTTCTCTATTTATTCTTAAACTTTGCTTCTCGTTTTTCCAGGAAAGCATTCATACCTTCCTTCTGATCTTTTGTCGCAAAGCACATAGCAAACAGTTCGTTTTCAAGTCTTATTCCATTATCCACATCCATATCCGCGCCTCTGTCGATAGCCGCTTTGGCGTATTTTACCGCAATCGGCGCGTTTTTCAGGATTTCTCCCGCAAGGCTTTTGGCTTCCTCCATCAGCTTGTCCGCCGGTACGACCCGATTGGCCAGTCCGATTTTCTCCGCTTCGTCTGCTTTTATCATCTTTCCGGTAAAAATCAGTTCTTTGGCTTTTCCTATGCCCACTCTCCTTGGAAGCCTCTGTGTTCCTGAAAATCCCGGAGTAATGCCCAGTCCTACCTCCGGCTGTCCGAATTTCGCCTTATCACTGGCAAGAATCAAATCGCATGCCATAGCCAGTTCACAGCCGCCGCCAAGGGCGAACCCGTTTACAGCGGCAATTGTCGGAATTTCCAGGAGTTCAATCTGCCGGAAAAGCCGGCTTCCGAAAATGCCCCAGTTTCTTCCGCCTTCTACATCCAGTTTGCTCTGAGCGCCAATGTCCGCCCCGGCGACAAAGGCTCTTCCTTCTCCTGTAATAACCAGCGCGCGAATCTCGCTGTCCTGCTGCACTTCATCCACGCATTGCTTCATTTCTTCCAGGACCTGGCCGTTCAGCGCATTCAGTGCTTCCGGACGTCGGATCGTCAGAACCGCAATCCCGTCCTTTTTTTCTAATCCTATTGTCTCAAACATTTCTGCCTCCCTGCTGTTTCATATTTCGCAAAACTAAAAAGCAAGAGTTATGCCAACTCCCCTTCCGCGGCCCATCTCCTTCCGTCTGAAATCACGGACGGTCTGATTTTCCCGTATCCATCCATCTTATTATCTGGCGTATCTTTCTTGTTTGCCCTTGTTTTCCTTTCCTCCGCCTTCTCTCCCATCCTTTTCCTTCTTATACGCAATTGCATTTTGCAATCATTGTTTGTAAATTGCAATTTCATGAGAGATCCTTTTCCAGAATTCCCGGAACAGGCTTTTTACCCCCGACTTTTATCCAGCGCGCCATTCCTTAGAATCTCTTCTTTTCAAAGTTTTTTATGCTCAAAATTACAAATATTCACGTGGTGGCATATTTATTGCTTTATAACATATTTCAGAAAACAAAATTATCTGCACATGCACATAAGAAAGAAGGTATATTATGAAAGCAGAAGACATTAAGAAGGTATTAGTGATCGGGGCAGGTACTATGGCTGCCCATGTTTCCGCTCAGTTCCTGCTGTTTGGCAGAGAAGTCGTCGTTTACGTAAGAAGCGAGGAAAAGAAAGCAATTGTCGTGGATCGTATCCGCAATGAAGTTATGGCTCCGCGTATTGCGGAAGGCTACTTTACCGATGAGTACGCGGATAAAGTAATCAAGAATGTAAGCTTTATTGTCGCGGATCCTTCTCAGGTTCCGGAAGATATCGGTCTTGTCAGCGAATCGGTATATGAAGATTATGAAACAAAGGAAACCGTATGGAAGCAGTTCGCTCCCTATCTTCCGAAAAATGCCATTTTGACAACGGATTCGTCATCTTTGTCACCATCCAGATTCGCGGCCGCTTCCGGCGCTCCGGAACGATTCCTGGGCTGGCACTTTTATATGCCGTCCTTTTACCGCAATGTAACAGATATTTCTCCTGTAGCGGAAACAAAGCCGGAATATGTGGACTTACTAGTAGAATTCGCAAAATCCATTCACATGAATCCATGTGTTCTTAAGAAAGAGACTCCGGGATATCTGGCAAATAACATGCTTTATTCCTTTGTTGACATGGGACTGACTTTATATCGGACCGGAGCCGCGGGAATTGAGGATATTGATCGCTCCTGGATGGGCGTTCGTCAGGAACAAACCGGTCCATTTGGAATTCTGGATGCTGCGGGAATTGACACTATGTACTTGATTCTGAAGGAATGGCGCGGTACCACAAAAGAGAATCTGCCGATTCTGGAAGAAAAGGTAAAGAAAGGCGAACTTGGAGTAAAAACAGGAAAGGGATTTTATACATATCCAAACGCGGCTCATCAACAGCCTGAATTTTTGCAGCGTCCTTCCAAAATTGAAGAATAAATATGAGGTCCAGGAGGGTATCATGAAAATCATTGATTTAAGCTGTACTTATAAATCGGGCCAGATCGCCGGAAATCCCGAGCGTCATCCAGTGGTCGCACTCAATCGTATGGGAAAAATTGAAGACGTGGGTTTTAATACCAGTAGTATTCTCCTGGGTTCTCATACCGGTACTCATATAGACGCGCCTCTTCACTTTTTCGCCGATGGCACGCCCATCGACAAAATAGATCTGAATTTGTGCTGCGGCCCTGTAACAACCGTTGATTTTCGGCGATTCGGACCAGGTTCCCGCGTGGAGCCAAAAGATGTGTCCGGGCTGAAAGTTTCCAGCAGAATGCTGTTCGTATTCGGTTGGGATCAGTACTATGATTCCCCTCAATATCAGAAAGACTGGCCCTATTTCTCACTGGAAGCGGTTCAGTATCTTTATGATAAAGGGATGCGTCTGATGGTAATGGACACGATTTCGCCGGATTGTGCCGCTAAGGGAGGCCCGGAGGATTTTCAAATTCATAAAACATTTTTCCCAAAAGGCGTAACCTTCATTGAGCTGATTGTAAATACAAAGGCCATTGACTTTTCTATTGATTATCAATTATTTGCTCTCCCTTTAAAGCTGCAGGATCTGGATGGCTCCCCCTGCCGGGTCATTCTGACAGCAGATGAAAATTAAGCAAAAACGTGTACATTCACTGCCAAATTGCAGAAAATGTACACGTTTTATTTTATGCAAATCCCGAATTCCCGAACTGAGGGAATTTTTATTTCACTTCAAACTTAAGCTCTGTACCGTCCGATGTCACCTGCACGCTGTCGCCGTCCTTGATATTGCCGCGGATGATTTCGCCCGCCAGCTGGGTTTCCACATGTTTCTGCAGATACCTCTTGACCGGTCTCGCGCCGTATGCCGGCGTGTAGGCTTCTTTGGCAATAAAGGCTTTGGCGTCATCGCCAAGTGTAATATGGATATTCCGATCCTCCAGTCTCCGTTCGATATCCCCCATGGACAGTTCGATGATTCTGCCGATCTGGTTTTCCGTCAGCGGCGAGAATACCACGATGTCGTCGATCCGGTTGAGGAATTCCGGACGGAAGTATTTCTTAGTCTCGTTTTCCACTTCCAGTTTTACCGATTCATCTACGGTTCCGTCCGCTTTGATGCCGTCGATCAGGTACTGGCTTCCGATATTAGAGGTCATAATGACGATGGTGTTTTTAAAGTCCACCGTTCGTCCCTGATTATCGGTCAGCCGTCCGTCATCGAGGAGCTGCAGAAGGATGTTGAATACGTCCGGATGGGCTTTTTCAATTTCATCAAACAGGATTACGCTGTACGGTTTACGCCTTACCGCTTCCGTCAGCTGTCCGCCTTCCTCATAGCCCACATATCCCGGAGGCGCTCCAACCAGTCTGGATACGGAGTGTTTCTCCATGTATTCGGACATATCAATCCGCACCATATTCCGTTCGGAATCGAACATGGCTTCCGACAGGGCTTTGGCAAGCTCCGTTTTGCCGACGCCGGTAGGTCCCAGGAAGATAAAGGAACCGATCGGCCGGTTTTCCGCTTTCAGCCCGGCTCTTGCCCGCAACACCGCTTCGGCGACCGCGTCAACGGCCTCATCCTGGCCGATTACACGCTTGTGCAGAATTTCCGGCAGACGCAGCAGTTTTTCCCGTTCGGATTCGACCAGCCTGCTTACCGGAATCCCGGTCCACCCGGCTACAACTTCGGCGATTTCCTCTTCACCGACCTCTTCCTTCAAGAGACGGTTTTCTTTGCCTTCGTCCGCCTGTTCTTTTTCAGCTTCCAGCTTTTTCTCCAGCTCCGGCAGGGTTCCATATTTAAGCTGCGCCAGCCTTTCCAGATCGTAGTTACGTTCCGCTTCCTCGATCTGCAGCTTGACCTCTTCGATCTGCTGCTTGGTGCCTTTCGCCTCCGTAATCGCTTTCTTTTCATTCTCCCATTGAGCCCGCATGGTCGCGCTCTCCGCTTTCAACTGGGACAGTTCTTTATCCAGATGCTCCATTCTGGCCTGAGACGCGGCATCGGTCTCCTTGCCGAGAGCCTGCTTTTCAATTTCCAGCTGCATGATCTTTCTGGAGATCTCATCCAGCTCCGCCGGCATACTGTCGATTTCCGTACGGATTTTAGAAGCCGCCTCGTCCATCAGGTCGATGGCCTTGTCCGGCAGGAACCGGTCGGTAATGTATCGATCCGACAGAGTCGCGCAGGCAATCAGGGCGTTGTCCGTAATCCGCACACCATGATGAATTTCAAACCGTTCTTTCAGGCCCCGCAGAATCGAGATGGTATCTTCCACAGACGGCTGATCCACCAGTACTTTCTGGAACCGGCGTTCCAGAGCCGCGTCTTTTTCAATGTACTTGCGGTATTCATCCAGGGTTGTCGCGCCGATACAGTGCAGTTCGCCTCTCGCCAGTTTCGGCTTCAGCAGGTTGCCCGCGTCCATAGCGCCTTCGGATTTTCCAGCGCCTACGATATTGTGAATTTCATCGATGAACAGGATGATCCTGCCCTCGGATTTTTCGATTTCATTTAATACAGCTTTCAGACGTTCCTCAAACTCGCCGCGGAACTTGGCTCCCGCAATCAGGGCGCCCATATCCAGGGCGAAAATCGTCTTGTCTTTCAGACCTTCCGGTACGTCTCCGTTGAGAATCCGCTGAGCCAGCCCTTCTACAACCGCGGTCTTGCCGACCCCCGGTTCTCCGATGAGGACTGGGTTATTCTTGGTTCTTCTGGACAAAATCTGAATGGTATGGCGGATTTCACTGTCGCGGCCGATGACCGGATCCAGCTTGCCGTCTCTTGCCATTTCCACCAGATCCCGCCCGTATTTGTTCAGCGCGTCGTAGTTTTCTTCCGGGTTCTGGCTGGTTACCCGCTGGTTTCCCCTGACTTTTTCCAGCGCTTCCAGGAATTTATTTTTCGTAATTCCGTACTTCTTGAAAATCTTAGAAGACGGCGTCCCCTTTTCTTCCAGCAGCGCCAGATACATGTGTTCCACGCTGACGTATTCGTCTTTGAAGTCCGCCGCGATTTTCTCCGCTTTCATCAGAAGCTGGGAAAGCCGCCGGGACGAATACATATTGTCCGCGCCGCCGGTTACTTTGGGAAGCTTTTCCATCTCCTGCTGCAGATCGCCGATGACCGCGCCCACATTGATTTCCATAAATTTGAGCAGCTTGGGAATCAGCCCGTCCTGCTGCATGACGAGAGCAAGATGCAAGTGCTCGCCGTCCAGCTGCTGGTGTCCCTCTTCAATGGCGATATTCTGGCAATCCATGATTGCCCCCTGAGCGTTTTGTGTGTATTTATCTAAATTCATTAATCTTCACCTCCACACCTGCTAATCTTAGTATTAACAAGGAAATATTTTCTTACATATTCATTTTAACTCTGCTGTAGCAAAAAGTAAAGAACTTTTTTAGCACTCACTTAAAAAGAGTGCTAATAATTTCAGAAAGTTTTCATTTTCCGAGGATGTTTCGAGCTTCGCTGCTGTGAAGACGAAGAAAAATGTCCAAAATGAAATTTTTGAGGTATTTGGACACGTTTTGCCGGGACTGCATGTTTATGAATGTGTCCAGATCCATAAAAACAGAAGAAATGGACACGTTTTAGACGCGTTTCGCAGCTCGGTTTTTCTGGAGCAGCTAGAGCCATAGAAAAAAACGTGTCCAATTGGCTCAAAAAGCGAAAAAAGACACGTTTTAAAAAAACAGATTTATATAATTATACAAAACAAGGAATATAAACTCCTTCTTGCCTTTTAGAATCGAATGCCTAATAGCAGCTTCCACTTTCCGCGATCACATTCTTAATCACGGAAACCGCATTATCAATATGCCTTCCCAGCGGTGCTTCTTCCACGCTGACAACATGGATTCCGCACCGATTCACAGGAAGCAGCACCTTTTCAGCGGAGCTCGTTCCAATGGCCGCCGCCATCGCCGGGGTCAGTTCTCCCATCATCGCGTTGGCGTTGAGAATTCCAATCACACCGGTCACAATGTCCACCTGCTTCATGTTATGCACAATCGCGTTTTCTCCGGTAGCACCATCGTCCGCGCCGCCTTTCAGCATCTGTCCGGTTGCCACCGCGTTGGTTCCCAAGGCGATAATCCGCACTTTCCCCTTGGGGAATTCTGTTCGCAGCCGCTCTACGATGGATTTTCCAATACCTCCCCCTTGTCCGTCTACTACTGCAATGATCATGATTTTCTCCTCTCAACATTTAAACTTTAATAAACCAGCTTTTCCCTGGCGTTTTCAAATACTTCCAGTCCCAGATTTCGCACTTTATGATTCGCAACTTCCTTTGGGGCCAGAATACCAACACCGATATCGGTGAGTCTCCTTTTTCTCCGCTTTCTCAGTGACGCCGTTTCTTCGATCGTTTCCACCTTGTCCGTCTTTAGCAGGACCATCTTTTTCGTATAGCCACCTCCAATAAGAAGAAAGCTTTTTTCCCCGGCAGCAAGGGCGGTATTTTTAAATTCAAGGACTACTGAGCCCGCTGCTGCCAGTAAAACCAAAGTTCCCAGCCCTTTCAGACCTGCTGTCACTGCCGGATATGGCACCGGAACAAGCCACATGGCAAAAAAGAATACTGCGGCAAAGAAAAACCTCGGGCACAGAAAAAACCATAGAAAAGCTCTGGGCCGCGCCTTCACCGGCTCCTGCGTGTCCTGAAATTCCGGCAGAAAGCGCTCTAGAAAATCCGAAAGTTTTTCCCGCCTGAGAATCGGATAAAGGAGCGCGATTTCCTTCTCGTCATTTTCATCCGATCCTCCGTATCCCGCCGCGAATACTTCCACAGTTCCCCGCCGGAGCAGCCTCATAACAAAAGGCTGGTTATAGGAAATACCGCTGATTTTTTCTTTCATTAATGTATAGGTTCTGCGGGTAAGCAGTCCGTATTCAATAAAGAGAGATTCTTCTCTGTCCGTAACCCGAAATCCGTAATATTTCACCATAGTCAGGAGAACACTGACTATGACACTGATCAGGTACAGCGCCGTGAGCAGAATGAAAACCAGCAGCGGTACAGACAATTTCATCAGACTTGCCTGCAGCACCTGGTCTCCGTCAATATGCGCCCTGGTAAAAATCTTGTCTAAAATGCCGACAGCCGCGCTCCCATAAGCGATCATCTGAACCGCGATCAAAATCTGGGAGCGTGAGAGACCCATCAGAACCAGTTCTCCTGGGGAAGCCATAACCGTATTGCCGCTGATTTCCTCAGAGATGCGCTCCTCTCTAAGATCCTGTTGTCGCGCCAACAGCAACTTTTTTACAAAAATCGCGTCCTTTCCGTTCAGTACCATTTTCACCTGGCCGGAATCTCCGCTGCCGATGCTACTGTTTGTATCCACATGAACGGCGTAAACACCTGCCATTTGAAAAATCAGAGACTGGGTGAAATCAACAGTTGTAATGTTGGCCAGAGGAAGTTCCCGTCTTTTCTTCTGAAACAGTCCGGACTCTATAATCAATCGTTCCCCGTCAATGCTGTATCTGGTAGTCAAATACTGGATCAGGCGCAAAACCGGCGCGATCAGAACCAATACCACAAGATTTCCATTTTCCAGCAAAAGCTGAAAATCCCCCAAAAACAGACATAGGACAAGCGCCGCGAGCAGCAGACCGAAATCACGGAAAAACCGTTCAAAAATCGCCATCACATGTCCGCGTCTTGGACCAAACTTCATCGCGGCTCCTCCATTTCTCTCCTGCTGAGCCGTGTATACAGCTTTGCCTTCAGATTTTCCGAAATTTCATCTGCAGTTTTCTTGGAAAGACATTCAATCTCAAAGCTTCCGCTTGCCAGAGACAGCTCCACATCATAAAGCCCCAGCTTCCGGTTTACCGGTCCCTGACTCACTGTGATATGCTGGATGCGGATAATCGGGATAATGGTGTTCGTAATAAAAAACAGTCCATGTCGAATATCCACTTTATCTTCCGTGATGTAATATCCCCACTGGCGGTACTCGATCTGTGGGTATAGAAAAAGCCCGACGAGCTTGTACACGGTTAACATTCCCAAAATGAAATACGCGATCCAGCGGTAGGGCTCCGCTTCACGCCAGAAGGAAAGACCTACCGCGATTCCCGCAAAAATCAGCAGCATTACTGCCAGAGAGATCAGTCTTCCGATCCGCCAGCTTGTAATCGCCTTTTTATCCAGTTTTTTATATTCCATTCCTGCCTACCATCCCCTGCTGTAATCGTGGAAACATTCCAGGCAGACCTTTTTTCCCTCCTGAATCCGGATTTTCGTCTCCGGCGCGCCTTCCCCGCAGACCTCGCAGATGATGGTTTCCAGGCTGCGCGCCCTTTCCGGAAGCTCGTACCGGGTTTCTGTCACATCGAAGATCTCCTCCAGGGGTCCATTGAGAACAAATTCAATATAGTCTTTTCCTTTTCTGCCTCCCGGCTTTTTCGGCTTGGCGATCAGGCGGAAACTCTCGCCTGTCGTCCGGTTGTAAAAGTTAAACGCCATCTTTCCCGTTCCATAATAAATCAGATTCCCTTTCCCCAGAGTGCAGCCCAAAATCGCCTGCACCGCGTCCACCCCGCAGGCGTCGTTTTCCGTTACACAGACCAGATCCTCATCCTCGGAAAAGGTGATTCCCAGACGGTCGATGGCTTCCATACACGCCCGGACTCCCAGGGCAATTCCTCCGCATTCGTGGCCGTGAAAGGAAACCGCTTTTTTCCATAATGTATCGCTCATGTTTCTCCCTCTTTTCTCGCCGCGTCCGGCTCCCGTTCTGACAGGCGCCGCCGCAGATCCGATATAAACTTATTATACTTTCTTTCTCCCTGTTTGTCATTGGTTTTCCGTTTTTATCAAAATGTGCGCAAGTTTCCGCATTAAGTCAGATTGTACACAGTCCATGGACGAGCGATTGGGTACTTCCACGGAAATCGTTGTCTTATTTTGTCAAATAGCGTCGAAACACAAATATTTAATCATAAAACCGAATAAGTATTTGTCTGACAGCTTCCGGACTCTGCTCCCGGGCGCCTTCAATGTGTACAAACTGTACACGCCAAAATACCTGTACACAATTTTACTGACTTTCTCAAAGAAGCATTCGCTTCCCACGGAAATTTTATGCAGACGGAAAAGAAAACACCTTTATTTGTAAATTTTTGGTTGTATTTTTTTGTAAATATTGTATAATAAATGAAAATTATAAAAAGGAGGTTCCTCAAATGCACAATGCGAATGAATTTTTACACGAATTGTTAAGACGCTATCACCAGATGGAAAAAGAGCAGAGAAAAGAACTGGAAACGCTCCCTGAAGGACAGTTAACGATTCGCAGCAGTCAGGGCCGCGTGAACTATGTACAGCTGATTCCCGCCTCCCCCGGGGAAAAGCGCATTCGCCGGGGCATTACCAACAATCCGCCGCTGCTCCGATCCCTGGCAAGGAAAAAATATCTGCAGCGTTCCCTTGCGATTCTGGAAACGAATATCCCCGCTTTAGAAGCGCTTTTACATGTACATCAGGAACCGACTCCGGACGCCATCCTCCGCCAGCTTCCCCATTCCCTGCAGGCCCTTCCCCCGGAATTTTTTCTTCCGGAACAGCGCCAAAAAAATCAGTGGGCGACAGCGGAGTACGAAAAGGATCCGAGCCGACCGGAGCAAAAGTCACATGTTACTTCCCGCGGACTGCGCGTCCGCTCAAAATCGGAGGCCATTATCGCGGAGCATCTGGATGCCCATGGCATTCCCTACCGTTATGAACAGGTTCTCTATATCGAAAACCGCCGTTTCAGCCCGGACTTTACAATCTGGAGACCCGATGGGCTGATTTTCTGGGAGCATTGCGGCCTTGTAAACGATTCCTCCTACATGAAACATCATAAATGGAAGCTTTCCATGTACGAACGCGCGGGTATTGTTCCCTGGAAAAACCTGATTGTTACATATGATGATGATTTCGGGAATCTGAATATCGCGAGGATTGAATCGGAAATCACAACCCGCCTTTTATAATGGTATTCCTCCGGCATTTTCTATGATAAACTATCCATAAAAGGAGGTCTTTTCCATGGAACAATCAATTTTTAACAAAACAGAAGGCGACATTAACCTTACAGAAGAACGCGCCAGATGGCAGGAAACCTTTCTGAGTCCCCGCGCAAAGGAACTGCTGGAAGAGGACAGCCGTTATTTTCTTCATCAGGCCCTTTCCACGCCATGCCTGGACCCGATTGCGGGAGCGGAAGGAATTTATCTGATCGATGAGGACGGCAGAAAGATTATGGATTTTCACGGCAACAGCGTACATCAGCTGGGGTACCATCACCCCGCCCTTGTCCGCGCCCTGCAGGATCAGCTTTCCCGGCTTTCCTTTTCGCCCCGCCGTTACTCCAACCGTACTGCCACGGCTCTGGCGAAAAAGCTGTGCGGCCTGATGCCCGGGGGAACAGGCTGGAAGGTTCTCTTCACCCCCAGCGGCGCGGCATCCAACAGCATTGCGCTGAAGTTGGCCAGAAGAGTCACCGGAAAGTATAAAACCATATCTCTCTGGGATTCGTTCCACGGAGCGAACCTGGACACCATTTCCATCGGAGGGGAAGCCCACTTCCGCAGCGGAATCGGCCCGCTTCTTCCCGGCTGCTGCCATGTATTTCCCTACAATTCCTATCGCTGCATATTCGGCGACTGTGCGGGCTGCGGGCTGAAATGCGTGGATTATCTGGAATATGTCTGCCGCTGTGAAGGCGATATCGGAGCGATCATTATGGAGCCGATCCGCTGTACGGATGTACAGATTCCTCCCCGAGAGTATTACCGGAGAATTCGCAGGATCTGCGATGATTACGGAATCCTGCTGATCTTCGATGAGATCCCGACGGCTTTCGGCCGGACCGGAACCATGTTCGCCTTTGAAAACTATGATATTGAGCCGGATATCCTCGTTACCGGCAAAGGGCTGGGCGGCAGCCTTTATCCGATTTCCGCGATAATCGCCAAAGAAAGCCTTGATGTGTGCCAGGATATCTCCCTCGGGCACTATACCCATGAAAAAAGCCCTCTGGGCTGCGCCGTCGGCTTGGCGCTCCTTGAATATATCGAGCAGGAGCATCTCCTGGAGCATGTAGCGGATCTGAACGCGCTCATGGAAAGGCGCGCGGAAAAAATGAAAGCCTCCCTTCCCGCGGTGGGAGATGTGCGCCTGATCGGAGCGCTACTGGGAATTGAGCTGGTTCGGGATCGCGAAACCAGAGAAAAGGCTGTCGATGAGGCGGAAAAGATCCTCTACCGCTGTCTGGAACAGGGACTGAGCTTTAAAATCTCTCAGGGCAACGTGCTGACCCTGGCTCCGCCTCTGATTATTTCAGAAGTAGAGCTTTTTCACGCCCTGGATATTGTGGAAGAAGCAATCAGGAGTCTGACCTGATCCGATTCCCCAGCACCGCTTCGATGCTGGCTCTGCATATCTCTACGGCTTTATCAATTTCCCGCTTTGTCATTGTAAGAGGCGGATTGAAATAGGGGATGTCTCCGATGGGGCGTAGCAGCAGTCCCCGCCGGATGGCTTCCCGTCCAATCCGCCAGCCGATTCGCGCTCGGGGCTCAAAAGGCGTTTTCCGCTGCCGATCGGCGGTCAGTTCAATGGCGTTAATCAAACCAATGCTGCGGATTTCCCCTACATTTGGATGCCCTTCCAGAGCCTGCCGCAGGACGCGGTTCAGATAATCGCTTTCCATCCGTTCCAGAATCTGCTCTTCTTCAAATATTCTGAGCACTTCCACACCTGCCGCGCAGGCCATAGGATGTCCGCCGTAGGTTGTGCTGTGGAGAAAGGCTCTTCCCTCGCTGTAATCCCCGTAGAATCCGTCATAGATACGCTTTGTCGTAACGGTAATCGCCATCGGAAGATACCCTCCCGTCAGGCCTTTGGAAAGACACATAAAGTCCGGGGATATTCCCGCGTGCTCGCAGGCAAACAATTTCCCTGTGCGCCCGAAGCCTGCCGCAATCTCATCAGCGATCAGATGCACATCATAAGCGTCGCACAGCGCTCTTATCTTTTTCAGGTATTTGGGGGAATAGATCCGCATTCCCGCCGCGCCCTGGAGAATCGGCTCCAGAAGAAAAGCGGCGGCTTCTTTTCCGTACTTAGCAAAGGCTTTTTCCGCGATCTTCGCGCACTCCGCTGTGCAGGACTCCCGCTGTTTTCCATACGGACACCGCCAGCAGTCCGGTCCTTTTACATGAACCGTCTCCGCAAGGAGCGGCCGGAACATCTCCGAATACCGATCCATGCCGCCCGCTGCCAGAGCCCCCAGAGTTTCGCCGTGATACCCTCCGTCCAACGTCAGAAACCTCTGCTTTTCCGGCTTTCCGTTCTGATGATGATACTGGAAACTCATTTTCATGGCAACCTCCACCGCGCTGGAGCCGTTATCCACGAAATAAAATTTTTCCAGTCCTTCCGGGAGCACCGCAGTCAGTCTTTCACACAGTTCTTCCGCGGGCCGGTGGGTAAAACCCGCGAAAATGGTATGCTCCATTTTTTTCAGCTGCCTTTCCACCGCCCTGTTGAGGCGGGGATTTCCATGTCCCAGAAGGTTGCACCACCAGGAACTGATTACGTCCATGTACGCGTTTCCCGCCTCGTCGTAAATATAAATGCCTTCCGCCCTGTCTGCCATAATCAGCGGAAAGATTTCGTGATCCTTCATCTGTGTGCATGGATGCCAGATATAGTCCTTCATTGTTTTCCTCCTTATCGGTACAACGCGGCCAGCCTTTCCGGCTCTATTTCCAGATCCCGCGCGTTTTCTTCCGCGCAGGCGATAACCGGAACTCCGGTATATTCCTCTATAAACCGCAAGTTATCCTCTTCCATAGCGTTTCCTTTGTGAAACCGGTTGAGGATCACTCCTTTTACTTCCATCTCTCTGCTCCGCGCGTACTCGATGGTCAAAATCGTATGATTAATGGTTCCCAGCTCCGCGGGCGCGACAATCAGAATGGGGCAGTCCAGAGCCTTTATGATATCTTCCATCATCAGAAGATTCCTGCGGACTGGGCAGAGGATTCCCCCGCTCCCTTCCGCCGTCACATAGTCAAAGATTCCGCAAATCCGCTGAAAATCCGCTTTCACCTTGGAAAGCTCCACCGGATTGCCCTCCAGCTCCGCTGCCAGATGCGGGGAAACAGCCGTTTCATAAATATAGGACACCAGTTCCGCCGCCGCGTGCTCCAACCCCGCCTGACGCTTTACATACTCCGCGTCTCCCGGAATCAGACGCGTGCCCCGCCGCTTGGCGCCGCTCAGAGCCGCCTTGTAATATCCCGCGTTCCGTCCTGCCTGACGCAGTTTTTTGACAAGCAGCGCCGTAAGATAGGTTTTTCCCACGTCCGTGCCGGTCGCGGTTATAAAGAGCTTCTTCGTCATTTTTTCACCACCTTGAATCCAAGTTTTCGGATCATTGCCAGATCCGTCTCAATTCCAATTCCCGCAGTCGTCAGCATATCTCCCGTAATTGCCGCGTTGGCGCCGGATCGGAAGGCGCTTTCGCCCCGGTCCGGCAGCAGTCCCCGTCCTCCTGCCAGGCGGATTGCCGCGTCCGGAAGGGCAAAACGAAAAATCGCCACAGTCCGATCCACTTCATCCGGAGTCAAAGGCGGCTGGTGTTCCATCGGTGTTCCCGGAATCGGATTGAGCAGATTGATCGGTACAGAGCGGATTCCCAGACACCGCAGCGCCACCGCCAGGCCGACACGGTCTTCCATGGTTTCCCCCATGCCGATAATTCCGCCGCTGCAGACTTCCAGCCCTGCCTTCCGCGCTGCCCGGATGGCGCGCACCTTATCTTCAAACCGGTGGGTCGTGCAAACCTCAGGGAAAAAAGATGCGGAAGCTTCCAGATTGTTGTGGCAGCGGCTTACCCCGGCCTCCCCCAGCCTGCGGAACTGTGCTTCGTTCAAAAGTCCGAGGGACGCGCATAAAGAGATCCTTCCCTTAGCGGCTATCCGCCGGTATGCTTTGCACAGCGCTTCCAGTTCGGTTTCGGAAAGACGTTTTCCGGATGTCACCACAGAAAACCGGAGAACTCCTTTATCCGCGTTATACTCCGCCTCCTGTACAATCGTCTCTTTTGAAAGCAGCGGATATTCCCGGATCTCCGTTTCGTAGCAGGCGGACTGGGCGCAGTATTTACAGTCCTCGCTGCATCTTCCGCTTTTTCCATTGAAAATCGTACAGAGATCAAAGGCGTCTCCGCAGAAGGTCTTTCGCAGCGTGTCCGCCGCCTGCCGCAGCTTTGGAAGGGGTTCTCCTGCCAGCAGGTTCAGCTCTTCCTCGGACAGCGAGCCTCCATCGCGCAAAGTCTCAACCGCTTTCTCTATTATCTTTGTCATTTTGCGCTTCTCCTTTCCCCGCCCCCCGCCGGGGCCAAATTGCCTCGCCTTAATACCGGGATCATCCGTTTTCCCACACTGGCGCATAAAAGGCAAAGGGCCAGATCACCGGGCACTGCCAGCAGGACCCCATATAAAAACAGCGGCCAGAAAGCAACAGGCGTCCCAAGGGCAAGCCTGCAGATCAGATAACAGTAAAGAAGTCCGACGGCGTACACCGCCGCAAGGCCCGCCAGTCCCGCTCCCAGAAGCTTTGAGAAAGACGGCTCTCGCACCCCTTCCGTCAATTTTCCCGTCAGAAAGGTTCCTGTCGCGAATCCGATCAGATACCCGAAGCTTGGCACCAGCACATAGCCCGGACCGCCTCCCTGGGCAAAAATCGGAAGCCCCGCGAGCCCCAGCGCGAGATATACCAGAACGCTGGCCGTGCCGAGCCTTGAGCCGAGAAACATTCCCGCGAGGGTTGTAAAGAAAAACTGAAGGGTAAAGGGAACCACCGGAACCGGAATCCGGATAAACGCGCCGACCGCGATGAGCGCGGCGAAAAGTCCGCACAGAATCATACTCTGAATCGAAATGGATTTTGTCATTGCTGCCTCCCGTAAGCGTATTTTCTTACTATATTATACGGGCGCACGCTGATTGTCAACCGTATTCTATTTTTAAGTTTACAATATATTTAAAAAAACAGGCCCGGGTTCGCGATATTCGCGCCTCCGATCCTGCTTTCCGTTACAGATACGTTTTAAACCGTTCCACGTTGCTTTCTTCAAACTTTTTAAGACGCTCCATCAGTTCCAGAATATCCGGTTCAGCCTTATCCTGGTATTTGTGTATATTTTTAATTGCGTCAATTACCCCCATGTTGCTCCCCACCATCAGCATTTCCGCAATATGGGATGTGGAATCATCATTCAGAGTCTGAAAATTTATCATCAGGTAGGTTCGTATCTTTTCAAAGGCAGACAGCCCTTCCTCATTAAAACCGTTTGTTTCCAGCATCTGCGCCGCTTTGTCATGGATGCTCCGATATTCTTTCAGCTGGGCGTGCAGATGCTTTTTGAATGTTTCATCCGCCGCAATGTCCAGAAGCTGGGTAATCGTATCCACTCCCATCTGCGAGTTCTGATAAATAAAATTTAAAAGCTCCGCGTTATGATTTGTTTCATTCATCCTGTTCACACTCCTTTGTTGTTAGTATGAACCGGGTATCCTCATTTTATCCTTCGGGGCACTCAATCCCCAAACCACATATGCGCTTCCATTCGCACCCGCCCGTCCAGTGTGAAGGCAACCCCTTCTTCCTCCAGAAGCAGCCGCTGTTCGTTGATACCGTCATGTTCGAACACCCTGGCAAGGCGGCCCTCCCGGTTAACGACCCGATGGCAGGGAAGTCCATCCGGACTTGTATTCAGGGCATAGCCGACCGCCCGTGAAAGCCTTGGGTTCCCAATCATGCGGGCAATCTGCCCATAGGTCGTCACCCTGCCGCGCGGAATCCTCGCAACGATTTCGTATACTTTTTCAAAGGTGTTCTGCCCCGGTTTCTGCATGATCTGCCTTCCTCCCCTATGATGAAAAAAGGACACCGCTTTTCCGCGATGTCCCATTTCAAGCAAAGTTCGTTATACTAATTCTAAAAATACAACCTCAGCGCAGTCGCCGCGTCTTGGTCCCAGTTTTAAAATTCTTGTATATCCGCCGTTTCTATCCGCATAGTTCGGCGCGATTTCATCAAACAGCTTTGTAACAACGTCTTCGTCATATACGTACGCGAGCACCTGTCTTCTTGCATGGAGATCTCCGCGTTTAGCGAGAGTAATCATCTTTTCAGCCTGACGTCTGGCTTCCTTTGCTCTGTGCTCCGTTGTGGAAATCCGGCCTTCTCGCAGAAGATCCGTAACCAGATTTCTCAGCATTGCCTTTCTGTGAGCAGTAGGTCTGCCTAGTTTTCTATATCCCGGCATCGCTAAATCCTCCTTTGTTTTATTCTAAGATAAGCCACGGAATTCTACGCGGGAAAGCGCGGGAATTCCGGACTGACCTGACGCCTGCGGCTATTCGTCGCTTTGCCGCAGACCGAGGCCCAATTCTTCTAGTTTGTGTTTTACTTCGTCCAAAGATTTTTTACCAAGGTTTCTGACTTTCATCATGTCTTCTTCTGAACGATGGGTCAGTTCTTCCACAGTATTGATGGCGGCACGCTTGAGACAGTTGAAGGAGCGAACAGAAAGCTCCAGTTCTTCAATGGTCATTTCCAGCGCTTTTTCCTTCTGATCTTCTTCTTTCTCCACCATGATCTCCATCGTATCCGTGCTATCCGTCAGCTCAATAAACAGGTTCAGATGTTCCTGCATAATCTTCGCGCCGATGGATACCCCTTCGCTCGGTGTGATCGAACCGTCTGTCCAGATTTCCAGAACCAGCCTGTCATAGTCAGTTACCTGCCCAACTCTGGTATTTTCAACGGTAAAGTTCACCTTTCTGACTGGTGTGTAAATCGAATCCGTCGGGATTACCGCAATCGGAGTGCTTTCCGTTTTGTTCTGATCCGCGGAAACATATCCTCTGCCTTTCGCCAGATTCATTTCCATAACCAGCGTAGCGTTTTCCTCCAGCGTGGCGATATGCAGATCCGGATTGCAGATTTCCAGGTCGGAATCCCCAATAATGTCTGCTGCCGTCACTTCCTTCGGACCGATCGCATTGATCAGAACCTTTTTAGTATTTTCTCCGTTCAGCTTAACCGCTAACTTTTTCAGATTTAAAATAATCTCTGTAACGTCTTCTTTGACTCCTGGTATGGTTGAAAACTCGTGAAGTATTCCGTCGATTTTCACTGATGTAACCGCTACGCCCGGAAGAGAGCTCAAGAGAATTCTTCTCAGGCTGTTACCCAGTGTCGTGCCATATCCTCTTTCCAGAGGTTCAATAACGAATTTTCCGTAATTGGGATCTTCGTTTGAAAATACACATTCAATTGTTGGTTTTTCGATTTCTATCACTCAAAACCCTCCTTTTCCCCAAATAGTCAACTAATAAGCGTTCTCATTAATCAACTAATTACTTGGAATACAACTCAACGATCAGATGTTCTTCAATAGGAGTATCAATTTGATCTCTGGTCGGATCAGCCAGTACTGTCCCTTCCAGCTTATCTCTGTCAACGCTGAGCCACCCAGGAGTACCTACCGTCATTTCCTTGATTTCCTTGAACTTCGGGGATTTCATGCTCTTTTCTCTCACTGTGATGACATCTCCCGGCTTTACCTGGTAGGACGGAATATTTACCTTTTTTCCGTTTACAAGATAGTGATTGTGTACAACCAGCTGTCTCGCTTCTCTTCTCGTAGTGGAAAGTCCCATCCGGTAAACAACATTATCCAGCCGCTTTTCCAGCATAATCAGCAGGTTTTCACCTGTGATTCCCTTCTTTCTGGCGGCTTTTTCAAACGTGTTTCTGAACTGTTTTTCCAGAACACCATATATAAACTTGGCTCTCTGCTTTTCACGAAGCTGGAGTGCGTAATCACTCATTTTTCTTGTGTTTCTCTGCGGAGTTCTTTTGGACTCCTTGAAAATGCCCATGTGGCTTGGATCGATCTGAAGGGATCTGCATCTCTTCAGAATAGGGTCTCTATTTACTGCCATACTATTTTCCTCCCTTCATCAAACTCTTCTTCTCTTCGGCGGTCTGCACCCATTGTGCGGAATAGGTGTAATATCTTTAATCATTGTGATCTCAAGTCCTGCACTCTGAAGCGCCCGAATCGCGGCTTCTCTTCCGGAACCCGGTCCCTTTACATAGACTTCCACTGTCTTAAGACCATGCTCCATTGCTCCTTTTGCCGCTTCTTCCGCCGCCATCTGAGCCGCGAACGGAGTAGATTTTCTCGATCCCTTGAATCCCAGCGCGCCGGCACTGGACCATGATAACGCGTTTCCGCTTAAATCTGTAAGCGTTACAAGCGTATTGTTGAAGGTAGACTGAATATGCGCCTGGCCTTTTTCAACGTGCTTGCGCTCTCTTCTCTTTTTTCTAGCTGCTTTCTTCACCGCTTTAGCCATTGTTCTACCTCCTTACTTCTTCTTTCTTCCTACAGTCTTCTTCGGACCTTTGCGAGTTCTAGCGTTCGTTTTTGTCTTCTGTCCTCTTACCGGAAGACCTCTTCTATGTCTGATTCCTCTGTAGCAGCCGATTTCCATCAGACGCTTGATGTTCAGAGAAACGTCTCTTCTCAGGTCACCTTCTACTACATATTCCTGGTCAATGATCTTTCGGATCTTACCAGCTTCTTCTTCGGATAAATCCTTCACTCTTGTGTCCGGATTGATCCCTGCCTTTTCCAAAATCGCGTTTGCTGTCGGTCTGCCAATACCATAGATGTATGTCAGGCCAATTTCAACTCTCTTCTCTCTTGGTAAATCGACACCGGCTATACGAGCCATATTTCCCTCCTGTTCCCATCTTCCGTCACGCAGCCTTTCATATCTCACGACATGGGGCGTAATATAAACGGGATGTTCTTTTGCGTCATGCAAATAAAAAATAACTACTATCTATTGAAAACCGCCAGCCTAAAAACGCAGCCGCCCGGCCGGCGAGCCTTCACCAACTTAAAATCCGTCACGAGCGAACTGTTCTTCAATTCGCCCCTGTCTAATGAAAATGTTCTTGCGAAGGTGACCTCCGCAGCCCTCCCAGGGCGAGGACAAGTCACCGCAGCAAAACATTTTCATTAGCCTTGTCTCTGCTTGTGCTTCGGGTTCTCACAGATAACCATGACTCTCCCTTTGCGTTTGATTACTTTGCACTTTTCGCAGATTGGTTTTACGGAAGCTCTAACTTTCATTTCGCAATCCTCCTAACCTATTCGTTATGCCTTTCCTCTCCAGGTAATTCTGCCTCTCGTCAGATCATAGGGAGAAAGCTCCACTTTTACCTTATCTCCCGGCAGAATCCGGATAAAGTTCATTCTTATTTTTCCTGAAACGTGTGCCAGCACTTCGTGTCCGGTCTCCAGCCTTACGACAAACATCGCGTTCGGCTGTGCGTCTATAACCGTTCCTTCTGCTTCAATGACGTCTTTCTTCGCCATAATAACACCTCTCTTTTTTACAATGTAAGCAATTCCGGCTCACCATCCGTAATTACAACCGAATTTTCGTAATGGGCCGCCAGTTTTCCGTCCAGAGTGACAACTGTCCAGTTATCAAGAAGCGTCTCCACTTCGTAACTGCCCTGCGTAATCATCGGCTCAATAGCAAAAACCATGCCCTTTGCCAGCCGCGGACCTCTGCCCGGAGCTCCGAAATTGGGTATCTGAGGATCCTCATGCATGTCTCTGCCTACACCGTGTCCGACAAAATCCCGGATGACACCAAAGCCTTCACTCTCCACTTTTTCCTGAATCGCGTGGGAGATGTCAGAAAGCCGGTATCCAACCCTGCAGAACTTCAGGCCTTCAAAGAAGCTGTCTCTCGCCGCGTCGATCAGACGCTGCGCTTCGGAATCAATCGCTCCTACGCCGTAGGTCCTCGCCGCGTCGCTTACATAGCCTTTATAAGTGGCGCCTGTGTCTACACTGACAATGTCACCCTCCTTCAGCTTGCGTTTCTTTGAAGGGATGCCGTGAACCACTTCCTCATTTACAGATACGCAGGCGCTGGCAGGAAAGTCATACAGTCCTTTGAAAGATGGAACCATATCTTTTTTCCGGATGATTTCTTCCACGAAGCAGTCAATGTCCATCGTGGAAATCCCCGGTTTAATAAAATGTTCCAGCTCTCTCAGGATTTCCGCGGTAACCTTCCCGGCGGCGCGCATTATGTCTACTTCCTGATCGGATTTGATGATGATCATATTTACTCACCCAGAACACTTACAATGCTGTTAAATACATTTTCCAGTCCGATTGCACCGTCAATATGCGCGATGTTGCCGGCCTTTTCATAGTATTCAACAAGCGGCATTGTCTGCGAATTATATACCTCGATTCTGTTCTCTACGGTTTCTGCCGTATCGTCGGCTCTCTGCATCAGCTCTCCGCCGCACTTATCACATACGCCTTCCTTTTTCGGCGGCATATTGGTAACGTGATAAGTTGCTCCGCATGCTTTGCAGACTCTTCTGCCGATCAGTCTTGTCATCAATTCTTCTTTTTCTACGGCAATATCCAAAACCTTGTCGATTTTTTTGCCGTGATTCGCAAGGAATTCATCCAGCTTTTCCGCCTGGTAAACCGTTCTCGGAAAACCATCCAGCAGGAAGCCTTCTTTACAGTCATCCTCAAGCAGTCTGGACGTCGCGATTTCGCACACCAGATCGTCGGGAACCAGTTCGCCCTTATCCATGTATTCTTTTGCCTTTTTCCCCAGCTCTGTGCCGTTTTTAATATTGGCTCTGAAAATGTCGCCGGTGGAAATATGCGGAATATGGTATTTCTCAACAATTTTCGCTGCCTGAGTGCCTTTTCCGGCACCCGGAGGGCCTAATAAAACTAAATTCATTTTTTTACCTCCCTACTTAAGGAATCCCTGATAGTTTCTCATAACCATCTGATTTTCGAGCTGCTTCATGGTATCCAGCGCGACACCGACCGCAATCAGAAGGGACGTACCTCCAAAGTGCAGGTTCAATCCTGTGTACTGGCTGACAATCGTCGGCAGTACGGCTACTGCTGCCAGAAATACAGCTCCCACAAAAGTAATTCTTGTCATTACTTTATTCAAATATTCAACCGTCGGCTTGCCCGGCCGTATTCCCGGAATAAAGCCGCCGTTCGCTTTCATATTCTGAGCAACTTCCGTCGGGTTGAATGTAACAGCTGTATAGAAATATGTGAAGAACATAATCAGTATTACATTAAACACGGCGTACACCCAGACTCCCGGTGATCCCTGCGGCGAAAGCCACTTGGTAATCCACTGGGATGCCGCGCTGTCCGCTGACATAAAGTACGTAATGGTCAGCGGGAACTGCAGAAAGGACATGGCGAAGATTACCGGAATAACCCCTGCCTGATTGACTTTCAGCGGAATATGAGTTGATTGTCCGCCGTACATCTTTCTTCCTACTACCCGCTTGGCATACTGTACCGGAATTCTCCTCTGTCCCTGCTGAACTTCGATAATCCCGATAATTACAAGGACCGCGAAGATCACAAACAGTACCAGCGAAATCAGGCTCATTGTACCGTCTGTATATCTGAGCCAGAGTTCATGGATTCCGCTCGGCAGCCTGGCGATGATTCCTCCAAAGATAATCAGAGAAATTCCGTTTCCGATTCCGCTTTCATTGATTTTCTCACCCAGCCACATGAGGAACGCGGTTCCCGCGGACAGAACGAGGACAATTACGGTTACCGAGAAAAAATCCGTATTGATCAGAGCCTGCCGGAACATGCCGACCGACATGCCGATGGCCTGAATCAGCGCGAGTACAACGGTCAGGTACCGTGTATACTGCGCAATTTTCTTTTGTCCTTCCGAGCCTTCTTTGGCCAGGCGTTCCAGCCTTGGAATCGCGATGGTCAAAAGCTGCAGTATGATGGACGCTGTGATATACGGGGTGATGCTCAGCGCGAATATGGTAAAGTTGCTGAACGCCCCGCCTGAAAACAAGTCAAAGAGAGCAAACAATCCACCCTCAGTATTCATAACCTGGTCAAGATAGGTTCTATCAATGCCAGGGACTGGAATATTCGAGCCGATTCGGAAAATCACCAGCATCAGAAGGGTAAATATAATTTTTTTCCGGATGTCAATGATCTTCCAGGCCTTGGTGATTGTTTTGAACATCTCCATTTAAATCACCTCTGCCTTTCCCCCAGCAGATTCAATTTTTTCAATCGCAGATTTACTGAACTTATGCGCCTGGATTGTAATGTTCTTCTCCAGTTCACCGTTTCCGAGGATTTTAACTCCGCCGTTCTTCATCTGCTTTACCAGTCCCGCTTCTTTCAGCATTTCCGGCGTTACAACCGTACCGGCTTCAAAACGATTCAGATCATCCACATTCAGAACGGAATATTCCGTTCTCCAGATGTTCGTAAATCCTCTTTTCGGAATTCTTCTATACAGAGGCATCTGCCCGCCTTCAAATCCCGGTCTTGTTCCGCCGCCGCTTCGGGAATTCTGTCCGTTCATACCTCTTCCGGCAGTCTTACCCTGACCGGTAGCGGTACCGCGACCTTTCCGCTTCGGCGCTTTTTTCGCGCCCGGAACCGCTCTTAATTCATGCAGTTTCATTTATTTCGCACCTCCAATCCTATAGTTCTTCTACAGTCAAAAGATGCTTTACTTTATTTACCGCTCCCCAGGTTACCGGCGAGTCAACAAGCTCTACTGACTGGTGCATTTTCTTCAGCCCTAACGCTTCTACAACTTTTCTCTGCTTTGGGGAAGCGCCAATAACACTTTTTGTTAAAGTAACTTTAATCATTTTCGCCATTGTCTCTTCCTCCTTATCCTAAGATTTCGTCTTCTGTTTTTCCTCTCAGACGGGCAACTTTTTCTACTGTCATCAGATTTTTCAATCCTTCAATCGTAGCGTACGCCATATTTCCGGTATTGTTGGAACCGATGGATTTCGCCCGGATGTCTTTCACTCCCGCGGCTTCCAGCACAGTACGTACGGAGGAACCCGCGATAACGCCGGTACCTTCGGAAGCCGGCATCAGGAGGACTCTTCCCGCTCCGAACACTCCCAGAATTCTGTGAGGAATCGTTGTTCCTACTGTCGGAACCTTGATTAATTTTTTCTTTGCATCTTCTGTCGCTTTTCTTACCGCTTCAGGAATTTCCTGAGCCTTGCCGAGACCAACGCCTACATGACCTTCGCCGTCACCTACAACTACGGTTACGCTGAATCTCATATTTCTACCACCCTTAACTGTCTTCGCTACGCGTCTGATGCTGACGATCGTCTCGTTTAAATCCAGTTTGGAAGCATCTATTGTATTACGCATTCCTTTTACCTCCTGTTAGAATTTCAATCCAGCTTCGCGGGCCCCGTCCGCAAGTTCTTTTACACGTCCGTGATAGAGGAATCCGCCCCTGTCAAACGCCACAGTGTCAATCCCCTTATCCAGCGCGCGCTTCGCGATCGCTTCTCCGACCTTCTTCGCGGCCTCTTTATTGCCGCCATATTCGATCTGGCCTTTCAGTTCTTTATCCAGTGTGGACGCGGACGCGAGAGTTACTCCGTTTACGTCGTCAATAATCTGAACCGAAATATTTTTATTGCTTCTGAAAACGCAGAGCCTTGGTCTTTCAGGAGTTCCATGAAGGTCTTTTCTGACTCTCTTATGCCGTGCCAGACGTCTGTCGTTTCTGCTTTTATTTGCCATCTTACTTCACTCCTTCCTTTATTTTGCTCCGGTTTTACCTTCTTTTCTGCGGATATACTCGCCTGCGTAACGGATCCCCTTGCCCTTATATGGTTCCGGTTTTCTCCACGCGCGGATATTCGCAGCGTAATTTCCTACAACTGCTTTATCAATTCCCTTTACAAGGACTTCGGTAGCGGAAGGTGCTTCCGTTGTGATTCCTTCCGGGTCTTCCAGCTCTACCGGATGGGAATATCCCAGGCTCAGAACCAGCTTTTTGCCTTTCTTTTCCGCCTTGTATCCAACACCAACCAGTTCCAGTTTCTTTTCGTAACCCTGGGTCACGCCTGTTACCATGTTCTGAATCAGGCTTCTTGCCAGTCCATGCTGTTCTTTATGCGCTTTCGCGTCGGACTGTCTGGAAACCGTTACGGTGTTATCTTTTACTTCTACTGTTAATAATTTGCTGATCTGCTCTGTAAGTTCGCCTTTCGGTCCCTTTACGGTCACCGCATTCTTACCGTCTACTTTGACCTCAACGCCAGCAGGAAGATCAACAGGTTTGATACCGATTCTCGACATTGTTTACCTCCTACCAAACATAACAAACTACTTCGCCGCCAACGCCCAGTTTTCTGGCTTCCTTATCGCTGATTACGCCATTGGAAGTGGAAATAATCGCGATTCCCAGTCCACCCAGAACTTTTGGAACCTCGTTCGCCTTTGCGTAAACTTTCAGGCCCGGCTTCGAAATCTTTTTGATTCCAGTGATAACTCTTTCTTTGTCAGGGCCGTATTTCATCTGTACGCGAATGGTTCCCTGCTTATTATCGTCTATAACATCAAATCCTTTAATGTAGCCTTCTTCCGTTAAAATCCCCGCGATGGACTTTTTCATCCTAGACGCAGGAATGTCAACTGTGTCATGACCTACAGTATTGGCATTTCTGATTCTTGTCAGCATATCTGCTATTGGATCTGTCATTGTCATTACAGTATTTCTCCTTTCCCGACGTTTACCAGCTTGCTTTTTTCACGCCCGGGATTTCTCCCTTGTAAGCAAGCTCTCTAAAACAGATACGGCATATTCCATACTTTTTCAGTACAGAGTGCGGTCTTCCGCAAATCCTGCATCTGGTATATGCGCGTGTTGAATATTTCGGTTTTCTCTGCTGTTTTACTTTGAGAGATGTCTTTGCCATATTTCCCTCCTACCTATTTCTCAAACGGCATTCCGAGAAGCTCCAGCAACGCCGCCGCTTCCTCGTCTGTTTTAGCCGTCGTGGTGAATACAATGTTCATGCCTTTGATCATATCAACCTTGTCGTAGTTGATTTCCGGGAAGATCAGCTGTTCCTTGATTCCCAGGGAGTAGTTGCCTCTTCCGTCAAAGGAGTTCTTGCTGACACCTTTAAAGTCTCTTACTCTCGGAAGAGCGATATTGATGAATTTATCAACAAAGGTGTACATGTTTTCTCCTCTTAAGGTAACTTTCGCTCCAACCGGCATGCCCTGTCTTACTTTAAAATTGGCGATAGACTTCTTTGCCTTTGTCACAACCGGTCTCTGTCCCGTGATAAGCGCCAGTTCTTCTACTGCGCTTTCCATAATTTTGGCATTGTCTTTCGCTTCGCCCAGTCCCATGTTGATGGTTACCTTTTCCAGCTTTGGAACTTCCATTGTATTCTTGTAGGAGAATTTTTCCATCAGTGCCTTGAACACAGTGTTGTCATAAGTTTCCTTTAATCTTGCTGTCAAAATCGTCTCCTCCTTTCTTAGTCGATTACCGTTCCGGTTTTCTTCATAACTCTGACTTTTTTACCGTTTTCGATCTTATAGCCAATCTTGCTTGCAGTCTTTGTCTTTGTATCGTAGTACATAACGTTGGAAATATCCAGCGGTCCTTCCTGATGCTTGATCTCCGCAGGCTCTTTCGGGGTCTGCTTCTGATGCTTTGTCTGCATGTTGATGCCTTCTACGATGACTCTGCCTTCTTTCGGCATTGCTTTAATCACTTTGCCGGTCTTGCCTTTATCTTTTCCAGTAATTACAATTACTGTATCGTCTTTTTTAATCCGCATCCGATCGCCTCCTATAATACTTCCGGCGCCAGGGACACGATTTTCATGAAGCTTTTTTCTCTGAGCTCTCTGGCTACTGGCCCAAAGATACGGGTCCCGACCGGTGTCATATCCTCTTTTAAAATTACAGCTGCGTTCTGGTCGAATTTTACATAGCTGCCGTCGACTCTTCTGGCACCTTTCTTTGTTCTTACCACAACGGCTTTTACAACATCGCCTTTTTTTACAACGCCGCCCGGTGCTGCGTCCTTTACTGCGCAAACGATTACATCTCCGATGTTCGCGTACTGACGGCTGGTTCCGCCCAGAATACGAATGCACAGAAGTTCTTTCGCACCGGAGTTGTCAGCGACTTTCAGTCTTGTTTCTGTCTGAATCATTCTGGTGCCTCCTTATTTAACCTTCTCTACAATATTCACAAGTCTCCATCTCTTGTCTTTTGAAAGAGGTCTTGTTTCCATAATTCTAACTTTATCACCGATGTTACATTCGTTGTTTTCATCATGCGCTTTTACTTTTTTCGTTCTCTTTACAGCTTTTCCATAAAGGGAATGTCTTACGAAGTCTTCCAGCGCAACGACAACAGTCTTATCCATCTTGTCGCTGACAACAACGCCTACTCTTGTCTTTCTCAGGTTTCTTTCAACTGTCATATTACATCCTCCTTCCTGTTAGCTGCGAGCCTTTTCAAGCTGCTTTTCTCTGATAATGGTCTTAACCCTCGCGATGTCTCTCTTTGTATCTCTCATTTTAATCGGATTTTCAAGCTGTCCTGTAACATGCTGGAATCTCAGGTTGAACAGGTCTTTCTTCATCTTTACCAGTTCCGCGTTGAGTTCTACTTCCGACATTTCTCTCATCTTTTTCAGTTCCATTATGCTTCACCACCCTTTGCTTCCATTTCCTTGATGGCAAATTTACATTTAACAGGCAGTTTGTGGGATGCGAGACGCATAGCCTCTCTTGCCTGAGCTTCTGTTACACCTTCGATTTCGAACATTACTCTGCCCGGTTTTACAACTGCTACCCAGTACTCCGGAGCACCTTTACCGGAACCCATACGTACTTCCGCAGGTTTCTTTGTTACCGGCTTGTGCGGGAAGATTTTGATATAAACCTTACCACCTCTTTTTACGGATCTTGTCATGGCAATTCTGGCTGCCTCGATCTGGTTTGAAGTAATCCATCCACACTCTGTGGCTACCAGGCCGTAATCACCGTAAGTTACTTTATTTCCTTTCGTCGCTACGCCCTTCATTCTGCCTCTGTGGACTCTTCTGCGTTTAACGCGCTTTGGCATTAACATCAGCGTTTCCTCCTCTCTACTGTCTATTCTTCCGCAGCCGCTTCAACAGCTTCGGTATTCTGCGCTTCCTCAACCTGCGGCTCTTCCGGTGCAGGTTCCGGTTTCTTTCTGATTCTCTGGTTTACAGCCTTTGGAATTTCCGGCTTGCTGTCCATGCGTCTTCTGTCGTTTCTTCTTCTGTCGCCGTCTCTTCTCTGTCTTCTGTCGCCGTCTTTTCTTCTCTTGCCGTCTCTTCTGCCGCCGGCTTCTTCCGGAACCGGACTCTTTAATCCCTTATCCAGGATTTCACCGTGATTAATCCATACTTTTACGCCGATCTTTCCGTAAGTTGTATCCGCTTCAGCGAATCCGTAATCGATATCCGCTCTCAGTGTATGGAGAGGAACGTTTCCTTCACTGTATTTTTCCGATCTGGCGATTTCCGCGCCGCCCAGTCTTCCGGACACGAGGACTTTCACACCCTTAGCTCCGGCTTTCATGGTTCTTCCGATCGCCTGCTTCATCGCTCTTCTGAAAGAAATTCTTCTTTCCAGCGCCTGCGCGATGCTTTCCGCTGTAAGCTGCGCGTCCAGTTCGGATCTTCTCACTTCTTTGATTTCGATTGTAATCTTCTTTTTTGTCATCTTTTCCAGCTCGCCCTTCAGCTCGTCGATGCCGTTGCCGGATCTTCCGATTACCATTCCGGGTTTCGCAGTCAGAATGATGACTTTCAGCTTGTTATCCGCCTGACGTTCCAATACGATCTTGGAAACGCCCGCAACATACAGCTTTTTCTTTACAAATTCTCTTACTTTGTTATCTTCAATCAGATAGTCTGCAAAGTTTCCTTTATCTGCATACCATTTGGAATCCCAGTCTTTGATGATGCCCACTCTTAATCCGTGCGGACTTACTTTCTGACCCATTAAATGAACCTCCTATCCTTAATTCTTTTCTTTCAGTGTAACGCCTACGTGGCTGCTTCTCTTCAGAATGATTGAAGCTCTTCCCTGTGAACCGGCTCTCCATCTCTTCATGGTCGGTCCCTGGTTCGCGTACACTTCAGCTACATATAAGTTATCAGTGTCCATTTCCTTTACGTCAGCGTTTGCCAGAGCGGACTGAACAACCTTTTCTACGATTTCCGCACCTTTTCCAGGTGTAAATTTTAAGATAGTAAGCGCCTCACCCACATCTTTTCCTCTTACAAGATCTGCAACAGGCTTAAGCTTGATCGGAGACATTCTTACGTATTTTGCAACTGCTTTTGCTTCCATTTTTCATGCTCTCCTTTTCTTACTTTACTTTTGATGATTTGTCTGCAGCATGACCTCTGTAAGTTCTGGTCGGAGCGAATTCTCCAAGTCTGTGACCTACCATATCTTCCGTGATATATACCGGCACGTGCTTTCTTCCGTCATGCACTGCGATTGTATGTCCCACCATCTGCGGGAATATTGTGGATGGCCTTGACCATGTCTTGACAACTTTCTTTTCGTTGGCTGCGTTCATATCCTCAATGGCTTTCAGCAGCTTTTTTTCGACGAAAGGGCCCTTTTTCAGTGATCTACCCATTAATCTATGCTCCTTCCTTTATTTCTCATTTCTTCTCTTAACGATATACTTGTCAGAAGCCTTGTTCTTCTTTCTTGTCTTATATCCAAGAGCAGGCTTGCCCCAAGGTGTAACCGGGCTGACACGTCCGATTCCGGCCTTACCTTCACCACCGCCGTGCGGATGGTCGTTCGGGTTCATTACGGAACCTCTTACAGTCGGACGGATTCCCATGTGTCTTTTTCTTCCTGCTTTACCAATCTGAATATTGGCATGATCCGCGTTTCCAACTTCACCAATAGTCGCTCTGCATTCCAGTCTGATTTTTCTTACTTCCCCGGAAGGCAGTCTCACCTGGGCTTCTTTGCCTTCTTTCGCCATGAGCTGCGCGCCGTTTCCTGCGGATCTTACCATCTGTCCGCCTTTTCCCGGCTTCATTTCAATATTATGGATAATGGTACCAACCGGGATATTCGCCAGCGGAAGCGCGTTGCCGACTTTGATATCCGCTTCCGGTCCGGATACGATAACGTCTCCAACCATCAGTTTTTCCGGAGCGATGATATATCTTTTTTCGCCGTCCGCGTAGCTGATCAGCGCGATGTTGGCGCTTCTGTTCGGATCGTATTCGATGGTCTTAACCGTTCCCGGAATGCCATCTTTGTTTCTCTTAAAGTCAATGATTCTGTATTTCGGTCTGTATCCGCCGCCTCTGTGTCTTACCGTAATCTTTCCTCTGGAATTTCTTCCCGCGTGTTTTTTCAGCGTTACGGTAAGGGATTTTTCCGGAGTCGTGGATGTGATTTCTTCAAAAGTAGAAACCGTCATGCCTCTTAATCCAGGCGTAGTCGGATTATATTTTCTGATTGCCATTTCTACTTCCTCCTATCTTATAAGCTCTGGAAGAATTCGATTTCTTTACTCTTTTCAGTCAGAGTAACGATTGCCTTTTTGCTGGCGGCAGTCATTCCTACGGTTCTTCCCATTCTCTTCTTTTTACCTTTAACGTTCATAATGTTGACTTTTTTAACTTCCACTTCAAAGATTTCTTCCACAGCGTGCTTTACTTCTGTTTTGTTGGCGTCAACCGCAACTTTGAATGTGTATTTTTTATTCTGCGCATCTTCCATACTCTTTTCGGAGATGACAGGCTTTAAAATGACATCGTAAGCCGTTTTCATTATGCGTACACCTCCTCGATTTTGTTAATCGCATCTTTCGTAACAATGAAGTTTGTGTGGTTGAGGATTTCGTAAACATTCATTGTTGATACCAGCGCGGTTCTTACTCCCGGAATGTTCGCCGCGGAGCGGATTACGTTTTCATCCTTTTCCGCCATTACGATCAGCGCTTTTTTCTGCGCCTTTACGTTTTCCAGAACCTTCACCATTTCCTTTGTCTTCGGAGCGTCAAATTTCAACTCGTCCAGAACGATAATTTCTTTTTCCTCCACCTTTGAGGAGAGTACGGATTTCATCGCCAGTCTCTTCACTTTCTTGGAGACTTTATATCTGTAATCTCTTGGCTTCGGCGCGAATACGATTCCGCCGCCTACCTGAGACGGGTCTGTCGAACTACCCTGTCTGTGGCGTCCGGTTCCTTTCTGACGGAAAGGCTTTCTGCCGCCGCCTCTTACTTCCGCTCTTGTTTTCGCTGACTGTGTGCCCTGTCTCTGGTTTGCCAGGTAGTTTTTCACTACTTCGTGCACCGCATTCTGGTTAGGCTCGATTCCGAAGATTTCATCGTTCAGTTCGATGGTTCCGGCTTCTGCTCCAGTCATGTTAAGCATCGTTACTTTTGCCATTTTATTTCCTCCCTTCCTGAAGTCTTCTTATTTGTCCTGACCTTTTACTGCGCTCTGAATGCGAACCAGGCCGCCTTTGTTACCCGGTACAGCACCTTTAATCAGCATCAGGTTTCTGTCTTCAATAACTTTTACTAAAACGACGTTCTGTACAGTTACAGTGTCGCGTCCCATTCTTCCGGACTCTTTGTTTCCTTTGAAAACTCTTCCCGGATAGGACGCGCCAGCCTTACCGCCAGGCAGTCTCTTATGCTTGGAACCGTGAGTCATCGGGCCTCTTCTGTGGCCGTGCCGTTTGATTTCACCCTGGGTTCCTTTACCCTTGGAAGTTCCGGTTACGTCCAGCTTCATGCCTTCTTCAAAATCAGCGACTGTAATGGTCTGTCCGATTTCATAGGTTTCGCCTTCTTCCACTCTGAACTCCGCCAGATGCTTTTTCACCGGAATATCGTTCTTCGCGAAATGTCCGGTCATGGGCTTGTTCACTCTGTGCTGCTTTGTGTCTTCAAATCCCACCTGAACCGCGTTGTAGCCGTCGGTTTCAACCGTCTTAATCTGAGTTACCGTTTCCGGACCCGCTTCGATCACCGTTACAGGCACTACTTCGCCCGCGTCCGTAAAGATCTGAGTCATTCCAAGTTTTTTCCCTAAAATTGTCTTCATATTTTTCCTCCTACATTCTTACAGCGGATTGCTCTGGTTTGGAAGCCCTATCCCAATTTGCGGAGCAAATTGTATGGAAGGTCTCCCGCAAGAAACGCCCAAAACTTGTTTTGGCTGCGTTTTACTGCGCCGCAAAGACCTTTTCCTTAGCTATCCCTCTCATGCAATCTTACTAAGGGGAGTTCCCTTGTCACTTTTTTCCCGGCTCCCGCCGGATTTCCGCTTGTCGGGAGATGCTGAGCTTCTCCGAACTTACAGCTTGATTTCGATATCAACGCCTGCCGGCAGATCCAGCTTTGTCAGCGCGTCGGTTGTTTTCGCTGTAGCGCTGGTGATATCAATCAGTCTCTTGTGAGTTCTCTGCTCAAACTGCTCTCTGGAATCCTTGTATTTGTGTACCGCTCTCAGAATGGTAACAACCTCTTTTTCGGTCGGAAGCGGAATCGGTCCCGAAACTTCCGCGCCGGTTTTCTTGGCAGTTTCCACAATCTTTGCCGCACTCTGATCCAGCAGCGCATGATCATAAGCCTTTAACTTGATTCTGATTTTCTGTAATTCGCTCATCTTGTCCTCCTGATTTTCTGTACTGTTTTCGCTATGCTCGTACAAGGGGTTCAAAAGCCTGTATTTTCAAGCGTGCTCCCGTACCTTTGCACGTTTTGTTTTGCAGGCACACGGCTCCGTGTGTTTCTTTATTTTTTACACAAAACAAAAGCCGGCGAATCCCTTCGCCCCCATCTGGTGGGGACAATTCTCCGTAGAAATTATCCTATAGCCAGGTAACTTCCTACTTCATCGCCTTACACAAGCTTTTGTAGTATATACCACTTTACCGGAAAAAGCAAGGGTTTTCGTGAATTTTTTCGGTATTTTTTTGACTTTTTTCCAGAGCGAAACATGTGTGTTTTCAGTCCTTCCAGGTTTCGTTCTTGTAACACGTTTCCTGGTGTTTCTTTTCTGAATAATCAAGCACCGATTTGCCCCTGATTCAGCCCTCCCATCTTATACAGCAAAGCCGCGGGCAGTCTGTACAGACCCGCGGCTCTTTCGTTTACATCCGTTCCTTTTCAGCTTCAGTATCCCAGTACTTCATTGACTAAAATCACATGTACCCGATCCGGAATGGAATTAAATCTCGTTGTCACTGTATAAGAACAGATCGTCTGTCCCGGAGTCAGACACTGTCCGCACTTTCCGGTAATGGCGCAAGGCGTCTGCTTGCCCAGACGGATACAGTTCGGCGGGCAGGCATCGGTTTTGATGCGCGCGATGGCAGCCTCTTCATTTTCCGCAATTTTATTCGCTCCCGCGACTACGATCACTTTATTCGGACCAAAGCACATGGCTGCCACCCGGTTGCCTACGCCGTCAATATTGACCAGTTCTCCGTCCATCGTAACGGCATTGGTGCTGGTCAGATATACATCCGCCGTCAGGGTTCTGCGCCGTTCTTCATAGGCCCGTTCCGGCGGCGCGGTCGTCGCGTCAATCACATTGGAAAGCTCCTTTTTGATGCCGATCTGATCCAGTGTCGCCGATCCGCCCCAGGAAACAACCTCTTCTTTCCGGATAATAGAAAGAACCTGCCTCCGCGCCGCTTCCACGTCTTCGCAGTAATAGCCCTTCATGTTCCGCTGTTCCAGCTTCTTTATAATTGTCCCGATCTTCCGCTTGTTCGCCTCTTTTACGTTCTGTTCCATTTTCGACCTCCTGTTTTCGTTTTCCAATACTTCTCCAATTCGAACTGCACGCGGCCGGACCGCATAAAAAATGGAGCGTCGGTACTGCGCGATTCCAGTTTATTCGCAGGATTCCATTCTTTCCCGGCTCATAGCCGAATTTACCGCGGCTTTGCACTCAAGTGTAATTTCGGCAGCTTTCATCCCGTATGCCGCCAGCTGTTCTATGGTCATACCACGGCTCGCGCCGTCCAAAACTGCCGCGGAAAACGCGTCTCCCGCTCCTCGCTCATTCTGCATAGGAAGCATCTCCTTCGGGCGCAGGATTCCCTCTGAGCCGCCTTCCTTATAATAAACTCCCCCTCCGCTCATCGTAATAAAAATCCGCTTCACACCCTGCTCCGCGAACCACTTCCCGGCTTCTTTCAGCTGCTCTTCACTGAAGATCTCCTTTCCGCAGAGTACAGAGGCTTCTCCTCTGTTGGGCTTTATCATATCAAACGCGCCGATAAACTCTCTTACTTTCTCCGCGTCCTCTTCCCTATGAGGGTCTAAAAAGAGCGGAGCTTTTACCGTCTCAGTCAGATGCCGCAGCACCTCTTCACTCAGACTTCCATCCACACACACAAATTCGGAAACGTTCAAAAGTTCCTTCGCTTCATCCACCGTTTCCTTTGTAATACAGCCGTATACCTCTTCATCATTCATAATCATCTGCGGATCGCCAATAATATTGAGGACTTCTATCCTCGCAGCTGTACGCTGCCCTTCCTCAAGGCGCAGAAACCGCGTATCGACTCCCGCCTTTTCCATTTCCTGCCTCAACGCTCTTCCGCCGAGATCATCTCCCGCGGCGCTTACGAAAGCCACATCAGCGCCTATACGCCCAAGGTTTTCCGCGATATTATGTCCTGTGCCACTGAAGGACGCAAAAATTTCCCCCTCGTTTTCCTGCTCTGCCATAATCTGATCAAGAGCGTTTGCCGTGATCTGTTGTCTTGCTCCGCCGATTACTGTAATTTTACTCATTTTCGTCTCCTTTATCTCTTCTTGTTTTTATCTACAGATATTCCGAAAAAATGCTGCCCCCGATGAACTCCCGCAAGATCGAATTATTGGGAATAATCGACTCATCTTCAATTACCTCGAAGAAATTCAGAAAGCTAAGAAGCCTCCGGGCGTCACTGTATTCAGGTTCGGATCGCTCGATAGCCTGCAGCAGGGGCTGCGCGTGCTTTTTCAAAATTGCCAGCTCATACGCCAACGCGGAATTAAACAGCACATCCGCTTCCCCGTTAAACGGGAAAATATTCTTGTCCTCACCTTTGCGCACCTTTGGCCACGCGGCAATCGTCATCTGCGCCGTATGCCCCCGATACAGATAGTCCCGCACCATTCTCCGGAGCATTCGCGCATCCGTCGTCGGAACCCGGTTATGGCTGTCCACATTGAGCTGGGTAAAAGGACTGATATAGATTTTAAACTTTTCCTCCTGCGCAATGTACTTTGTAAGTTCCCCGTTCAGCGCGTGGATTCCTTCGATCAGGATCGGCTGATACGGTTTTATGGAAGTAATCCTGTGCCCGAACTTTTTGGTTCCGCTGAGGAAATCAAAAGTCGGCAGATCCACCGTTTTGCCGCTGAGAAGATCATTCATATTGCGGTTAAACAGTCCGATGTCAATCGCGTCCAGGTCCTCATAATTCGGCTCGCCGTCCGCGTCAAGGGGCGTATCTTTGCGCTCCACAAAATAATCATCGGTTCCCAGATACAGCGGCTCGGTTCCATTTACTTTGAGCTGGATGCAGAGACGCCTGGCAAACGTTGTTTTTCCGGAAGAGGACGGTCCCGCAATCAGGATAATGCGTTTGCGCGCTTTCACGATCTGATCGGCGATAGCCGCCACCTTTTTTTCATGCAGCGCTTCTGATAAAAGTACGAGTTCTTTATAGTTTCCGTCTCTGACTTTTTCATTCAGATCCGCAAGATATGACACCTGCGTCAGACGATGCCACTTTTTCGCCTCGCCGAAGGCCGCGCACAGCTTTTTTTCATCTACATATTCCGGAATCCGGTCAGGCTCGGACGGGTAAGGAAAGCGCAGAATCACGCCGCGCCGGTATTTTCGAAGTTCAAAATACCGGATATACCCGGTAGAAGGAACCATATCTCCGTAAAAAAAGTTTTTATATCCCTCCAGGCTATAGAAGGTGGGATTTTCCACTTCCGGATGATGGCTCAGCAGGCGGTATTTTTCATCGTACCCTTTTTCCTTCAAAAAAGCCACGGCCTCCTTCCACGGAATGTTTTCCTTCCGGATAGGCAGATCCCGGGCAACGAGCTCTTTCATCCTGCGTTCCACCGCGCGTACCTGCGGCTCCGTAACCGCGCGCGGTGTCTTAATTTCCGTATAAAGACCCTTGTTCAGCGAATTTTGTATCTCTACCGGGACTTCGCTTCCCAGAACATCCCAGATCGCTTTCAGGTAAATCAGAGAAAGACTGTACTGATAGATCAGGTTCGCCGCCTGTGTCCGCATATCCAGGAATTCCACACAGCAGTCACGCTCCAGTCTTGTCGTCAGTTCTTCAACCTTGTTATCCACTTTTGCTGCCAGAATCGTATACGGCAGTTCCTTCTCATAAGATTTGAGGAGCTCTTCTATGGTAACCGGCGCATCCAGTATCCGCTCGATCACCGGCGCTTTTGGCCCCGTTTTTAATTTTATATTCAAATCGTATGCCTCCTTAAAGCATTACTAATCAGTATATCATATTTTATGCGGGAATGGGCAGAATACCTGTTGAAAGGAGTGATATCTTTGAGAAATTTCATTCTCGCGCTCGTCATAATCGGCGCAATTAATTGGGGCCTGATCGGATTTTTCCAGTATGATCTTGTTTCCAGTATCTTTGGCCCTGACCTCCGGATCATCAGCCGCATTATTTTCGCAATCGTTGGTCTGGCCGGACTTTATGCAATTTCTTTTTTCTTCCGCAATGGAAAAAATTCCGTCTGACAATCAGACGGAATTTTTTCACGGATCGGCACTCAGCAGTCACACGCCGGCTCACATGCCGATTCGCAGCAGTCGTTCCCGCAGCCTACAATACCCGGTCTGCAGAAAATCATCACAAGAATCAGAAAGAAAAATAACAGCGACGGATCCATTCCATCTTTTTTATCATAGCATCTCATATGGATATACCTCCTGAAAAGTCTTTTTTCTATCACTATATGCATTCCTTCTGATTCTGTTCCGTTCCCTCAGACCTCCCTGTCCTCCATCAGCCTGAGAATCTTGCGCATTTCGTCCGGACGGAGCGTAATGCCCCTGGACATGTGCTCGTGTTCCGGATCCCAGTCCCGAATATCGTACTTTGCCGGTTTTCCATTCCAGGACACCAGATTCAGTTCACGGTTCCACCCGGTCGGATAGGGTTTAATCACGCCGATCCGCTCTTTAATGGAAAATTCAATTTCGTTTCTTTCGATTTCACTCATCTGTATGTATCTCTCCTTTCCCGATATGATTGCAGTCCCCTTTTTCCTGCAACCATATTATACATTTATTGGTAATTAATGTCAATTATTTTTTCCAATTTTTTCTTCCGAGGTTCCTGCCGGTAACCGTTTCTGCTTCGTCCAGGTCTCAAGTCGGGACATTCTTCCCGAATCACTTTCCCATCCACATTCCCAGCACAGCGCAGATCCAGACACAAACCGGATAGCAGATATAGAAAACCCATTTTGCCGCGCCTCTGCATGGACCGGAAGTCCCGCCGTAAAAAAGTACAAACGGAACAAGTCCGACAATCGACCAGTCGCAGTTTTCTGTAAAAAACAGGTTCCAGTCAATCGCTCCGGAAGGCGTATAAGAGATACTGTTCAGCGCGAGTACCGCGGAAATGATACACAGCAACAATATAATCCAGAACTTCTTTCCATGAAAAAAATATCCGATCAAAATCACCGGAATCACGCAAAAACCGCTTTCCGCGAACATCATCGCCAGTATGCTGAGAACCGCGCCCGCTGTAATTCCAATCATCCGGCTTTCAATCGAGTAGCCGTCTTCTCTCACCCAGTTGAAGATCCACATCGCTCCAAATCCCGCGGCCAGAGTCAGAAACATTCCGTATTCCAAAGGCAAATTGTTTCCGGTCAGATACGCGATAAGGCGATTCCCCCCGTACATGATCACTCCCGCGATCAAAAGCCGTACCAGATACTTCGTCCGGCTGGAGGTATGAAAAAAACCTTCCGTCAGGACAAACGCAAATAAAACTGCCGCTATACGGAAGAAAATCCGATAATAGGGGAATAATTCCGTACCCAGCACAAGCGGGATACTCCCCAGCACCATAAAGCACAGCCCGAATACTTTCAAGCTGAACGAAGACAGTCCTCTTTTCTCCATAATCCACCTACACCCTTTCTGTTTTGTTTCGTTACATCGTTCCTTTCGCCTTCAAAGCTCAAAAATCCGACATCCATATTTTACAATTTAGCACCCGGCGCCGCCTTTGTCAATCCGCTTTCAGAAAATACAAAATCGGCAGATCGCCGCTTTCTTTGCGCCCTAAACAGAAAACCCGCCAGACGCTTGAAATACTGCGTTCTGACGGGTTTTACACCTGGAGCGGATGAGGGGAATCGAACCCCCGTTGCCAGCTTGGGAAGCTGGAGTTCTACCATTGAACCACATCCGCGCAAAAGGCTCCGGCTCTCACCGGACCTTTTTATTATATATAACTTTGGCAAAATAGTCAAATATCCTTTTACTCTTCCATCGCTTTTTTCACCATAGCCGGTATCTTTCTGCACGCGGCTTCCGAAACAGAAGCAACCGAAACGCGTAGACCCTTTGCCAGCGGAACAATGAACAGACCTTCCGCTTCCAGCTTTCTGCTGACCGCGTCCGGATTTTCACATGGAATGGACGCGAAAAATCCAGCGTCAAAAGGCACAATCGCAAGTCCCGCCTTTTCCGCCTCCTCTTCAAAGGCGCGTCCTCGCTGAATCAACATCTGCCTGTACTGTGCCCGTTCTTCATTCACCCGCCTCAGCAAATCTTCATCGGCATAAATTTTAGACAGAATGACCTGAGCAAGTTTTGCGCTGTTGGACCAGGAGCCTCTGGATGAAAACTCACACACGCGTTTGAACTCATCCGCGATCTTCTCCGTCTTCGCCATACAGATCATAGCTCCGCATCTTGTGCCGTAAAGTGTGTAGGTTTTGGATAAACTATAGGCAATCACCGGAAGAACGTTTTCCGGCAGTTCTTCCAAAGCCGGCAGGAACTTCCGATATTCTTCCTCATCTCCCGCGAAGTCGATATACGCCGCGTCCACCAGAAGCACGATGCTCTCCGCTTTTTCAGACGCTTCTCGCAACGCGTGATTCACGCCTTTCCAGTCCTCTTCGGTCAGCGAATACCCGGTGGGGTTGTGTGCCGGCGTATTCAGAATGATCACCAGACTCTTCTGGCGCTCCACCAGTTCTCCCACTTTGTCAGAAAACGCGCTCACATGGAACGTGCCGTCTTCCGTAAACATCGGGTAGGTCTCAATGCTCCGCCCCAGTTCTCCCGCGATGGTATTGTATGGCGCCCAGTGCCAATCAGATGTAAGAATTTTATCTCCGGGCCGTGAGTAATTGGAAATAGTATTGCGAATTGCTCCCGTTCCGCCGGGTGTAGCGACCGCTTCCGCAAAGCACGTCGGCTGAAAACTTCCGAACGCCGCTTTTTTCACCGCTTCACGAAACTGCGGAATCCCTCCAATCGGCGCATAGTCCGCAAAATCCACCGGACTGAGCGTTTTCATCATATCCACTACGGATGAAAGAACCACCAGCTTTCCCTCATCGTCCAGCAGAGAACCAATCGTCGCGTTGATCACCTGATCCGCGCCTTTTTCCGCGATCATGGCTTTCGCCCTGCTGCTGATACCAAAGATTTTATCTTCCAGAGGAATCGTTCTTCCATTTTGCTTTGCCAAAATATAATCAGACATTGTTTTTCTCCTCATAAAAATTTGAACTTATTTATTATAATACGAACTTCCTTTAATTACAAGCAATTAACCGTATGAAAATTTTCAAGGCTGGCGATACTAAATTATATTGGAGGTGAAACTTATGCGAGAAAAAAAGAAGAAAAAGGATCGGGCTGCGCTGACGCTGGTTCTGTGCTTCTGCGTTGTGGCGCTTACCTCAGTCTTTGCGGTAAAATCCAGTCTGAACAAAATAAACACGGAACGGGCCGCTATGAAAGCAGCACCCGACGCGCAGATCGAATCATCCGCGGAAAAAGACACACAGGCTGCCGCCAGAACCCCAGTAGTAGACAGCAATGACAATCAAGCCCGGGAAAAAACGAAAACAGATCAAAGCGCGGACAGCGCCGCGGACTATCTACCGCCGCTTGATGGCAGGATACAAATGAAATATTCTATGGACATGCCCATTTATTCCAAAACTTTGGATCAGTATATGACTCACCCGGGAGTCGATCTTGCCGCGCCCCTCAGCACAAAAGTCAAAGCGATTGCCGGCGGTACAGTCACAAAAGTCTCTGAAGACGATCGCTACGGCATGACGGTGGAAATCAATCATGGAAATGGTATGATTTCTACTTATTCAAACCTGGCTGAGCAGGGACTCGCGGAAATGGGAGATGCCGTGCAGCAGGGCCAGATCATCGGAGCGGTCGGTGAAACCGCACTTTTTGAAATCATGGAAGAGTCCCATCTGCATCTGGAAATGACAAAAGACAGCGCTTATGTTGATCCGGCCGACTATATTAAAGGACTTTAAAGGGGTAAAACGACCTGCCGCAATCCCGAACAGGAGGCTGAAAAAAAGCAGGCTTGCCCTCTGCCCGCAGGGAGCAGCTTGCTTGCCGGCTTTCTAAATCTGTACATAATGAATCGCATTTCCTGCGGCCCGGAATTTGTCCTCGTATTCCGTAGTGATTTCTTTGGCCGTGTAATTGCTGTTGTGAAGATCTCTTGCCAGTTCTTTAATCTCCAGACCGGTTCTTTTGATTTCCTCCAGAGTGAAATCAAAAAGACCGTCATTATCGGTCTTAATCGCAATAAACCCATCGTCCTTTATAACCTGCCGATACCGCAGAAGATACTCACCATATGTAAGTCGTCTCTTCCTATGACGCTTTTTGGGCCAAGGATCACTGAAATTCAGGTAAATTCCCGATAATTCTCCTTCCTCAAACAAATCCCGGATATCTCTGACAAAAAGATGCGCAAATCGTATATTTATGATTTCCTTTTCCTTTGTTTTTTCCAGAGCTCTGAGCAGTACACTGTCCTGCCCCTCAATTCCGATAAAATTCCGATCGCCATTCGCCAATGCCTGCTGTGTCAGGAACTGACCCTTGCCACACCCTAATTCCAAAAAGAGAGGCGCCTGCCGCTCAAAAGCCTGCGTCCACCTGCCTCTCCAGGAACAGGGTTCTTCTATCTGGTAACAGCTGAGCGCGGCCATGCGCTCTTCCATATTTTTCGCTTTTCTCTGTCTCATATTCTAATCGTTCCTTTCATCAGGCCTTTTCCCTTACAGCAGTACTCGTTCCGCAATCATACCCGCCAGAAATACTGCCAGAAGAATCGATGCCGCGAAATCTCCGCGCATAAATTTCATGGCGTTCATACGGCTTCTGTGCTGGCCTCCCCGATAACAGCGCGCTTCCATGGCCATCGCCAATTCCTGCGCAATCCGGAAGGCACTGATAAATAAGGGAACCAGAATGGGGATCAGACTTTTCGCCCTCCGTATCATATTTCCGCTCTCGAAATCCGCGCCCCGAGCCTGCTGCGCTTTCATAATCTTATCCGTTTCTTCCAAAAGGGTCGGAATAAACCGCAGGGCGATCGTCATCATCATAGCCAATTCGTGAGCCGGCACACCAATCCTGCGAAATGGGGACAGTAACGCTTCAATTCCGTCTGTCAGACTGATTGGCTTTGTAGTAAGTGTCAAAAGAGAAGATCCGATAATCAGGAGGATCAGGCGCGCCGCCATAAATACCGCCATCCGCAGGCCTTCTTCTGTAATGCTGAAAATCCAGACATGTACGAGTACTTTTCCCTGTACCATAAACAGATTCAGAACAAAGGTAAAAAGAATGATGAGAAAAATCGGCTTCAACCCCCGCAGTATAAATTTCAGCGGGACTTTTGAAACCGCGATGACAACTCCCAGCACAACTGCCGCAATGATAAATCCCAAAAAATCATCTACCACGAAAAGCGCCGCGATATATACCAGCGTAGCTATAATTTTCAGTCTCGGGTCCAGTCTGTGAATCCAGGACTCTGCCTGGTAATACTGCCCCAGCGTAATATCTCGTATCATTTCTTAATTAATCCTTTTTTAAAAATTGGTATAGAGCCTCTTCCGCGTCCTCGATCCGCAAAAAATTCCCATCAAACGGCAGGCCCTTTTTTCTTGCCAGCTTCATCAACTGCGCGGAGGACGGGAGCGCGAGTCCCATGGACGCCAGTTTTTCTTCCTGTGAAAAAATTTCTTCCGCCGTCCCCTGCATCGCGAGTCTGCCATTGTCCATAACCAGGATTTTATCCGCCATTCTGGCAATATCATCCATATTGTGAGAAATGAGAAAAATGATGTTTCCTTCATGAGAATGGACCTTTTCAATCATTTGCAGTACATCCCGATGAGCTTTCGGATCCAATCCCGCTGTCGGTTCATCCAGGATCAGCACCTCCGGTTTCATGGCAATGACGCCGGCAATGGCAACCCGCCGCTTCTGCCCTCCTGACAGGTCAAAAGGAGAACGTCCGCGAATTTCCTCATAATCCAGCCCCACCAGTTCAATGGCCTCCTTAACCCGCCTCCGGATCTCATCCTCTTCCAGCCCGAGGTTTCCGGGTCCGAAAGCCACATCTTTTTCTACGGTTTCCTCAAACAGCTGGTATTCCGGATACTGAAACACCAGCCCGATTTTTTTTCGTATATCCCGCAGAACCACTCCTTCAGCCGTAATGTCGGTTCCACTGACAATAATCTGTCCGGATTTGGGTTTCAGAATTCCGTTTAAATGCTGGACAAGGGTAGATTTACCGGAACCGGTATGCCCGATAATTCCTACAAACTGCCCATCCTCCGCGGAAAACGTAACATCTTCCAGAGCGACAGACTGCTGAGGCAGCCCCTCACTGTATATATGTGTTAAATGCTTTACTTGTATTGACATAAAAATTCAACCATTTCTTCCATAGTAATGATAGTATCGGGTACTTTGATTCCCCGACGCCGCAGCCGGCAGCACAGTTCTACAGGAAGAGGCACATCCAGATTCAGGCCGCGGAGCTCATCAACCTTTGAAAAAATCTGCCGTGGCGTGCCGTCCAGCGCGATTTTTCCCTGATCCATAATAACGATACGATCTGCCTGAGCCGCTTCTTCCATAAAATGCGTAATCAGGACAACGGTGATTCCTTCCCCATGAAGCTCCTTTATAATCGACATGACCTCACTGCGTCCCCTCGGATCCAGCATCGCGGTAGGTTCGTCGAACACGATGCATTCCGGCCGCATGGCAATCGCGCCCGCGATGGCAATCCGCTGTTTCTGTCCTCCTGAGAGGAGGTGAGGCGCTTTCTTCCGATGTTCGTACATATTTACACTGTTCAGCGCGTTATCCACCCGCCTGCGAATTTCTTCGGGAGGAATTCCCAGATTTTCCGGACCAAAGGCCACATCGTCCTCTACAATCGAGGATACAATCTGGTTATCCGGGTTTTGAAAAACCATCGCCGCGCTCTGCCGAATATCCCAGACCTGCTCTTCCTTTCTGGTATCGAATCCGTTAACATAAACAGCCCCGCTGCTGGGGAGCAGCAAGGCGTTGATATTTTTGGCCAGAGTTGATTTTCCGGATCCGTTTCGCCCGATAATCGCAGTAAAGCTTCCCCTTTCGATATTCAGAGAAACATTCCGAATTGCGCTGACAGGCTGCTGATCCTCATCTCTGGTATATTCAAATACCAGATCTTCTATCCGAATCATATCTTCCATTTATTTTGTATCTCTCTTTCCCTCTTCATCCTTCTGATAGTACTGCAGGAGGAAATTCCACAGCGTTGCCGCATCCAGCTGTCCCGGAGCGGATGCCTCGGCACCCGACGCAAAGGTAATGACGGATCCAAATTCTCCTCCGCAGATCCTGGTAGTCGCTCCTAATTTGCCCATCGCTACCGCAATAAACGGAATTTCTCCATACGTATCCCGCATCAGAGCCGCCACCTCCAGAAGGCAGAATACATCTTCCTCCTTCTTTGGCATAACTGCCAGCTTCATCAGATCTCCACCGAGCTCCTGCATAACAAAGAATCGGGTCATCATCTCCACCAAGTCCGGCGTCCCCTCGAAATCATGGTTTGACAGTAAGACATAAGCATGGTGCTTGTGCGCCAGAGCGATAAATTTACGAATAGTCCGTTCATCCACCTTTTCCGGAGCGTCAAACGCCTCTATATCCATAACATCCGCGATCCCGGCCTCCGCAATCAGACGATTGATGAAAAAATACTCTTTTTTGGACAGTTCCGCCTGACCGCCTTCTTTTTTCGTCCTTATGGTAAAGATAATCGGCAGATCCAGTTCCATTCTCAGGTATTTCAGAACCCGCTTCAGCTCGTCCCCTTTCTGCCTGAGCGTCATAGCTTTCATCTCTGCTAACATATAATCCGCGCGCCATTCTATCAGCTGACACGGCAGTTCTTCCACCTGCCTGGCTTCCTTCAGAACTTCTTCCTGCGACTTCCCGGTTAAAGGAACACAAAGTTTGGGCATTCCGCTGCCCAATTCCAACTCTCCGATCGTGAGTGTTTTCATAGTCGTTATTCTCCTCAAAGCTTTGCTATCCCTTAGTCTAGTACACTTTTGCCGTTTCGTCAATATCGCAGGATAAAAAAACAGGCAGGCCGCTTGGCCTGCCCGAATTTCTCTTTTCTCTTCTGTAATCCGAATTACTCGATG
>JAHZHL010000003.1 GCA_019420305.1 Bacillota bacterium
TTAGAAAAGGTCCAACTTCTCTTCTTGAAGTTGGACCTTTTGTCTACAGTCTGAATCGGAACTGTATCGACAGTTCCGATTTTAATTTTCTGAGGACGCGACCTTTAAAAACTCCAGAATTTGTTCCAGCCGTTTTTTATATTCAGGCGCAAACCGGACAAAAGGCTTTACCCCTCCATGGATAAACAGACGCATCCCGTATTTCGCCGACAGCGCCGCAAGCGCTCGCGCGCTGAGCCCGTTTTCCTGCGCAAAATGGAAGATGACCTTTCTTCCCTCTTCATGGATTCTGGTGATACACAATTTTTCCGCCAGGGAGCGAATCCTGGATACTTTAATCAGATTCATGGTATCTCTTGGAATCTCACCGAAACGGTCAATCAGTTCATCAATAATCTCTTCTTCATCCGAATCACTTGAAACCGCGGCGATCTTTTTATACATATGGAGTTTCAGTACTTCATCCGGAATATAGCGATCCGGAATCAGAGCGGTCACATTCAGTTCAATGGAAGCCTCCTCCCGATCCGGGTTGACCACCTCTCCGCTCAGGGCGCGAACCGCGTCATCCACCAGTTTACAATAAAGTTCATATCCGATATTCATCATGTGTCCATGCTGCTCGGTTCCCAGAAGATTGCCAGCGCCCCGAATTTCAAGATCCCGCATGGCCACTTTGAAACCGGCGCCGAATTCCGTAAATTCCTTGATCGCTCTCAGACGTTTTTCCGCGACCTCAGAGAGACTTTTATCCTTCTGGAACATCAGGTACGCGTAAGCCATCCGATTGGAACGCCCAACCCTCCCCCGGAGCTGATAAAGCTGGGAGAGCCCAAACCGATCCGCGTCTAAAATAATCATCGTATTGACATTGGAGATATCAATCCCGGATTCAATAATGGTTGTTGCCACTAAAACGTTGCTCTCACCTTGAATGAAATCCATGATTATGTTCTCCAGACGATGTTCATTCATTTGTCCGTGGCCAACTGAAACTTTCGCCTGCGGAACCAGTTCTTCAATGTGCGCCGCAATTTTATTGATGCCTTTCACCCGGTTAAACACAACATACACCTGTCCGCCCCGGTCCAGCTCTTTTTCGATGGCGTCCCGGATCAGCACATCCTCCTGTTCCATTACATACGTCTGCACAGGATATCGTTCTTCCGGAGGTTCTTCGATCACACTCATATCTTTAATCCCCACCAGGGACATATGCAGGGTTCTCGGAATCGGTGTCGCGGACAGCGTCAGTACATCAACATTCTTTTTAAGCTGTTTCATCACTTCCTTGTGCTGAACTCCGAACCGCTGCTCTTCATCAATGACAAGAAGCCCCAGATCCTTAAACACAACATCCTTAGAAAGCAGTCTGTGTGTTCCGATCACAACATCCACACTGCCTTTTTCCAGCCCGTCAATCACAGCTTTCTGCTGAGCGTCACTGCGGAATCGGGACAGCATTTCCACCTTAAAAGGGAACTTCTCAAATCGCTCTTTCAGCGTATAGTAGTGCTGATTGGCCAAAATCGTAGTCGGAACCAGCACAGCTGCCTGCTTGCCGTCCGCCGCGCACTTGAACATTGCGCGCGCCGCCACTTCTGTTTTTCCGAACCCCACATCACCGCACAGCAGACGATCCATGGCCACATCTTTTTCCATATCCTTTTTGATTTCTTCAATGCAGCGCAGCTGATCATCGGTTTCGGTATACGGGAAACTATCCTCGAATTCCTTCTGCCATACCGTGTCCGGCGAAAAGGCGTATCCCTTTTCCATCTGCCTTGCCGCGGAAACCTCCAGAAGCTCTTTCGCCATATTCGCAATGGCGGCTTTGGCCCTGGCTTTTGTCGTTTTCCATTCGCTGCCGGAAAGTTTGTTCAGCTTTGGTGAAACCGTATCTGCCCCGATATATTTCTGAACAAGATCCATCTGCTCGACCGGAACGTAGAGAACATCCTGCCCGCTGTATCTGATTTTCAGATAATCTTTTTTTACATTCTGGACAGTAAGCTGTTCGATACCCACAAACTTTCCGATACCGTGATTTTCATGAACCACATAGTCTCCCGTCTGCATGTCCGCAAACGAACGGATCGGCTGACCCATGTCATGGGAAGCTTTCTTTCTGCGTTTCTTTTTTCTGGGCGTACCGAAAATATCACCATCCCAGATATAGCAGAATTTTTCTTCCGGAAAATCAATGCCTCCTGTGAGCGTTCCCATTTTGACCCATACCCGGGATAAAAGTCCTGCGCGGTTTAGAAACTCCTCCATATTGGAAACCCGTTCTTCATTGGCGCAGACAATCGTCACTTTATATCCATTTTTCAGATACGCACGAACCTCTGTCTCCAGCAGATCCATCTTCCCATTGAAAACCAGCGTCGGTCTGCTTATAATATTTCGAATTTCCGCATATGAATCCACGCCTTTTATTGTTTTTTGCAGCGGAGTAAAAAGATAGGCCCGATCCATCTGATATAATTTGAAATAATCCTGCCTGTTTGAAAAATTCTTCCATTCCGAAGGAATCGCCTGCCCTCTTTCCAGGAGAGTTTTAAAGTCCTCCCCCAGCTCCTTATCTCTGGCTTCCAGGTTCTCTGTAACTCTGGACGGATCATCAATCATGAAAATCGGTTCTTCCATATAATCCCAGATGTATTCGGTGACATCATAAAAATACTGCAGATAATGTTCCATCTGCTGCAAGTTTACACCGTTTTCAACGAACTCAGCCAGCTGCCGTTTCCGCATCTCCAAATTTTCTTCCCGCTGCTCATCCGTCTCTTTTTCCGAAATCTTTTTTATCTGCGCATCGTAAGCTCTTCGGATCTTCGCAGCCGCCCGTTCAAACGTGTCCGGCTCTCGGATAATGAGCTGAGCCGGATAGACTTCAATCCGCGGCAGATTTTCGATGGAACGCTGTGTATCCGGATGAAAACTTCGAATCGAATCAATTTCCGTGTCAAAAAGTTCAATTCTGCAGGGCACATCCGCGTCTGCGGTAAATATATCAATAATCGAGCCTCGGATGCTGAACTGCCCTCTGGCGTCCACTAGCGGCACTCTTTCATAGCCCATAGCGGAAAGCTTTTCTTTTACCTGCTCCAGATCGGTTTCTTCCCCTCTTGTCAGAGTAAGTACATTTTGTTCAAAAACAGTATGAGGAGGCAATTTTCGGATTGCGGCGCTGGCTGGCGCTACGACAATACAGTCTTCCCCTTCCCGAATCGACTTCAGAATTTTCAGTCTCTGAAGCATAGAATCATGATCTTTCGCTTCGTAACGGACAAATACCTCCTCTTCCTGCGGAAGCACATAAACCGTTTTATCCGAAAAAAAAGAAAGGTCTGTGGCAAGACGCTGCGCTCTTATATATGACGAGACCACCACCAGACACTGTCCTTTTTCCTCCTGTTTTAAGATTTTCACAATTAGGGGAGCCACTCTGCTTTCCGCGGCTCCCGTAATATTAATCATTCCCTTTTTTGTCATCTTCTCTTTTCCCTGCCGCCTTTTGCCTTATATTGTATTCATTCATTGCTTTGTCTATGCCTTTTTCAACAATACATTCCGCGGCAAACACCGCACGCCGCACCGCATCCCGCAGCAGCTCCTTCTCTTTTCCGGAAAAACCTCCAAGTACAAAATCTTTCAGATCCGCGCCGCATCCGCGCCCTATGCCGATACGAATCCGCGGAAACTGGTCAGACTTAAGATCGCTGACAATCGATCGCATTCCGTTATGAGTTCCCGCGCTGCCCTTTTTCCTTATCCGTATGCTCCCTTCCGGAATGTCGATATCATCGTAAATTACGATCAGATGTTCCGGCTCCTCTTTGTAGTATCCCATTACTTCCCGCAGGGATTGTCCGCTCAGGTTCATATAGGTCTGCGGTTTTACCAATAAAACCTTTTGGTCGGAGATGCGTCCCTCTCCGACCAAAGCCTTATGTTTGATTTTGTTTATTTTGATGTCGTTTCGCTCCGCCAGGAGATCCAGCGCGACAAACCCAATGTTGTGTCTCGTGTTTTCATATTTTTTCCCTGGATTTCCGAGGCCTGCAATGATGTACATATTACACGTTCTCTCCTGTTTTCCTTCTGTTCCCGCACGACAATCAGTCGAACAGTCTGCTGATGGAGTCATTGGTAAAGATGCGGGTCATCGCTTCCGCAAAGAGCGGCGCAACCGACAGCATCTTCATCTTGCTGATCTTTCTTTCTTCCGGAATCGGAACCGTATTGAGAAGCACCAGTTCTTCAATCGCCGAGTCTTCCAGACGCTGTTTTGCCGGACCTGAAAGGATCGGATGCGTCGCACAGGCTCTTACACTTTTCGCTCCCAGATCTTTCAGCGCATTCGCCGCGTTGGTAATGGTTCCCGCGGTATCGATCATGTCGTCCACCAGAATACAGTTTTTCCCTTCAATATCTCCGATGATATTCATAATTTCGCTCTTATTGGGTTCCGGACGTCTCTTGTCCACAATAGCAATCGGAGCGTTCAGAGGCTCCGCCATGCCTCTTGCTCTTGTTACGCTGCCATGGTCAGGCGATACAACGACAATGTCATCCAGATCTTTTTCTTTAAAATATTTGGTCAGAATCGGCATTCCTACCAGATGATCCACCGGGATGTCAAAGTACCCCTGAATCTGCGCCGCATGAAGATCCATCGTCACCACGCGATCCGCTCCCGCGGCCATCAGAAGGTTCGCCACCAGCTTTGCTGTAATCGGGTCTCTCGCTTTTGCTTTTCTATCCTGGCGCGCATACCCGTAATACGGAATTACCGCATTGATTCTTCCCGCGGAAGCCCTCTTCATAGCGTCTATCATAATCAAAAGTTCCATCAGATTGTTGTTGACCGGATCACATGTGGACTGTACGATATACGCATCCACCCCTCTGACCGTTTCCCACAGGTTTACCGAAATTTCCCCGTCGCTGAATTTTGTTACTGTCGCTTTTCCCAGGGGTTTTCCCACAATTGCCGCAATTTCCTCTGCCAGTTCCAAGTGCGAATTTCCTGCGAACACTTTGTAATCTGCAAACGCTCCGTTCTTCATCTGTCCTCTTACCTCTTCTTTCTCTTTGTTCTTTCGCAAAAACGTCTATTTCCTGTCTTTTTTTAGGATCCCTCTCTTTTCGACCCAGCCTTCCAACGTTCTGGGCTTCGGCCGCGCTACATACAATGCCCCGGACGGAATATCGTGTGTTACTGTGCTTCCTGCTGCCACATAAGCGCCTTCTTCCACCACAACCGGTGAAACAAGATTGCTGTTGCAGCCGATAAAAGCTCCATCTTTTACTGTCGAACGATATTTTCTGCTTCCATCATAATTTACAAATACAACACCGCATCCCAAGTTTACATCTTTTCCCACATCCGAATCGCCGATATACGTCAGATGGGAAGCTTTTGCTCCGTCTCCCATGGACGAGTTCTTGATTTCCACAAAGTCTCCGACTTTACAACGATTTCCCACATTGCTGCCCGGACGCAGGTAAGCGAATGGCCCAACTTTTGTCTCACTGCCGACTCTGCTTTCCAGAATAACGGAACTCTGGATCGTTGTCCCGTCTCCGATTTCCGAATCTACGATTCGGGTGTTCTGTCCGATCACGCAGTCCTCACCGATTGTAACACTGCCTTCCAGCACTACGCAAGGGTAAATTGTCGTTCCCGGACTGATTTGTACAGTTTCATCAATATAAGCCGCTCTAAGATCAATGAAACGCACACCGTTTTCCATATGTTTCAAGTTGATCTCCAGCCGTTTTTGTTCTAATTCTTCGTATTCTTTTAAGTTCATCCTGCTCTCCCTGAAAATCTAAAATTTCCGATCCTTTTCTAAAATCCGTTCACCGGCTTTGTAAATATCGCCAGCTCCCATTGTAATCACTAAGTCGCCCGGCTCTGCGTTATTGTACACAAAGCTTGCGATTTCCTCAAAATCTTTAAAAAAGTAGACATCCTTATCCGGATGCGCCTCTTTGATCCGGTTAACCAGTTCCTTCGAGCTGATTTTGTAGATATTCTTTTCCCTTGCCGCATAAATCTCTGCCAGCACAATCTTGTCCGCATCTCCGAAGGATTCCGCGAAGTCATCAAACAGAGCCATTGTCCTTGTATAGGTATGCGGCTGAAACAGACACCACATCTGATTGTGCTTCATGTTCTTCACTGCGGAAAGGGTCGCTTTAATCTCCGTAGGATGATGGGCATAATCGTCAATAATTTTGATTCCGTTTAAAGTCGTGCCCATAATATCAAAGCGTCTCTGGGTTCCGGTAAAAGAGTTCAGCGTACGGGCAATCGCTTCCGCTTCCACACCTAAAATATGACAGCACGCAAAGGCTGCCAGTGAATTAAGAATATTATGTTCCCCGGGAATGGAAAGCTGAACATTGCACAGCACCTTCCCTCCATGATTAACATTGAAGTCCGGCATGCCGTCGGCATTGAACACAATATCGCTGACATAATAGTCACAACTTTCGTTCAGCCCGTAGGTAATCACATTCGGCCTGCCCTTTACCACGCTTTTTACAAACGGGTTCGCGTCATAGGCGATGATCGTTCCGTTGTCCGGCACCAAAGAAGCAAACGTTTCAAAGGAACGCGCGATATGATCGATGTCTTTAAAATAATCGAGATGATCCGAATCAATATTGAGTATAATTTCAATTTTAGGTTTCAGTGACAGAAAACTGTCCATATACTCGCACGCTTCCGTCACAAAGTAGCCGCTGTCTCCAACTTTTACATTTCCCCCGATTTCGGACAGATTGCCGCCCACCAGAATTGTCGGATCTTTTTCTGCATCCTTTAAAATTAAAGAAACCATAGAGGTTGTCGTAGTCTTTCCGTGAGTTCCTGAAATCGCAATGCTATCTTCATATTCACTCATCAGAAGCCCCAGGATTTCTGCCCTGGTCGCCGTCGGAATATTCAGTTCCTTCGCTCTTGCCAGCTCCGGATTGTCGCTTCCGACTGCTGCGGAGTAGACCACCAGGTCCGCCCCCTCTACGTTCTTCGCTCTATGGCCTAAAAAAATATTCGCTCCATCCGCGATAAGTTTTTCCGTAATATCACTTTCTCTCATATCAGAGCCTGTAACCTTATACCCTCTGGATATCAGAATTTCCGCGATTGCTGAAAGTCCGATGCCTCCAATTCCAATGCAATGTATCTGCCTGCAATCAGATAAATTTACCATTGTCTAATCCTCCCTGGTCGTGATAAAACGATTATACCATAACTGCGTCAAAAAATGCGCTCTATTTGACAAAAAAATAAAAACCGAATATTATCATAATAGATTATTCACTCATTTCTGTATTTTTAGTAAGGAGGCGTTGAAATGAAGCGTGTACAGCGGGTCGGCGCACTGATGGAGATTCTGAGCAGTTCTCCCAATAAAACATTTTCTCTGAGCGAATTTTGTTCGCTCTTTCATGCCGCGAAATCCAGCATCAGCGAGGACATCTCGCAGCTCCGGGAGATCACCCGTCTTACCGGCCTTGGAAAAATCGAAACCATCTCCGGCGTAGCAGGCGGTGTCCGGTATGTCCCCTTTATTTCTGACGAGCGTGCCTCTCAGTGCCAGGAAAAGCTCTGCCGAATGCTCCGCGAAAAGAACCGTGTACTGGGCGGCGGCTTTTTATACACCTCCGATATTATGTTCCATCCTGCTATTGTAAAAGAAATGGCTCAGGTCTTTGCCCGCAGGTTCGGCAGCTGCGGCGCAGACTATATTGTCACTATCGAAACCAAAGGTATCCCTCTGGCTCTTAAAACCGCAGAACTACTCAATCTTCCTTCCGTCGTCGTAAGACGGGAAGCAAAAATTTCAGAAGGTGCCACCATGAGTATTAACTACCTGTCCGGTTCTTCAGAGCGGATGCAGAAAATGTCCATTTCCAAGCGGGCAGCGCTCAGTGGTTCCAGAGCGCTTATTATCGATGATTTTATGCGGGGCGGCGGCAGTGTCCGGGGAATCAGTGATATTCTTTCCGAGTTCGACACGGAAGTCATTGGCATCGGTGTCGCGATCGCGAACATCTCTCCTGAAAAGAAGAAGATTTCAGACTACTCTCCGATTGTCTATCTGGGTCATGTGGATGAAGAAACGAAAGATGTGGAAGTTTTTCCAAACAATCAGATTTTTCTAAAAACAACTTGTAAAAGGTAATCTTTTCATGTATAATCTTAATAAGTGTATTTACAAAGCACTATTACATTTGTCAGCACGAAAGGGTGGTAACTAAGAATGAACATAACTGATGTTAGAGTACGTAAAGTCAACGACGAAGGGAAAATGAAAGCGGTTGTTTCGATCACGTTCGATGATGAGTTCGTGGTACATGATATTAAAATTATCGAAGGTCAGAACGGACTTTTTATTGCAATGCCTAGCAGAAAGATGGGAGAAGGCGATTTTCGCGATATTGCACACCCTCTTGTATCTGAAACAAGGAATAAAATCAAGGAAGCAATTTTTGCGGAATACGAAAAAGTTTTAGCGGAAAAAAACGCCATGGAGGCAGCTTCCGAAGAATAAATACACCGACCTGGGAAAGACTTCACTGACAATCATATAATGAAGGGATGCCATCTTTTACAATGACATTCCTTTTTTACTTGCCATTTTTTAATATCTGATAAAAAAATTACGACAAGACAACGCCGTCAGCTCCAACGTTGACGGCGTTGTCTTGTCGAGACCCGAAAGAGTTGTACTGGCCTCTATGCTTATGTAAAATTGGCGAGATAATCAGTAATCTTTAAAGAATTCTCTCAAGTCCTTCCCTGCTGTATTCTCCTGTTTTCTTTTTATCCTCAAGCGCTTTCTGTACAAGCAGGAATTTTTCTCTTGAAATCGGGTATGCGATAATAAATACGGCGGAAAGCAGAATTCCAATTCCAGGAACGATCGTACTCAAAGATAAAATCGAGTCCAAAGCGCTATCAGTCTGCGCAGCTGCTGTCGCGTCGAATCCTCCAAAGGCAAGAACCCATCCCCAGATCAGCATACCGATGGAACCGGCAACCTGCTGCAGAACCGTCTGCAGAGAAGCAAGCGCTCCCTCCAGCCTCCTGCCGCAGTTAATTTCCACAACCTCCACAAGGTCATAGCTGAGAGCCGCGATTAACTGCCAGTAAGCTGCCATCGCGATCATGACTCCCGCTCCCAGCAAAATAATCAACGGTATCGACGGTTCAAATAAATCGAAAATGAACCTGAACACAAACAACCAAACTGCAGCCGCTACGAAAAAGATAACATAAGCTTTCCGTTTGTCCATTTTGTTCGCGACAGTACCGATTAACGGAACGAGTACCAACGCAATCAACATTCCTGCTCCTGATACGATCGATACGATGGAAGCCGGAAGACCGGAGTAATAGGTAACAACGAAAGAGAGGTTAGAGGCATAAATGGTATTGATAATAATATAACATAAGATCGCTCCTATTAGCCATTTGGTCGGTTTTGCCTTAACAATTTCAAAAGTATCTTTCACAATATTTGTTCTGTTCTTACTTACATCAATAATCAGCTCGTGCCCTTTGGTTGTCTTTATTGTAATTGCAAAAATAATGCAGGACGCAACCACCAGGATGGCGGCCATTACGGTCCACGACATCGATTCCCCAAGGCCGCAGGCAGCCAGCAGACCTACCAGTGCCATCGGCACCGCACCACCGATGAAATTTCCACTCTGTGTAAAAATCGCCGCGCGATTACGCAAGTTAAGCCGCTCGTCATAATCCTCTGTAATCTCTGCTCCCAAAGCTGTATAAGGAACAAACCACATGGTATACGCGCACCACAGAATCATAACCAAGGTTCCATAGTAGAGAATCGCCGTCGTTCCGGAGAATCCAAAATCAGAAAATAACAGTATCATTGCGACAAGCAACACCGGAATCGCTACTTTAATAAAAGGCCTTCTCCTTCCATTCGGGTTTTTACAATTATCGGATAAATACCCCACAACTAACGCGGCACCCGCGCTTACAAATAGTCCGACTGAGGACATAGTTCCCGCCGGACCTGCCGCCACGCCCGCCGGTCCGGTCAGAAAATAAGCCAAATAGCTGACCAGCATACAATATACCATCGCGTCACCTAACTGCCCGATAGCATATCCAAATATAACTTTATTTGATAATTTCTTTTTCATACTTGATAACATCTCCTTTCCTTACAAATTGCAGTACATTATTTCAAAACAGATACGTTTATCTCGCCATATTTACGCTTTCTGTCTTTTCACAAATAATGAGATTACCAGTCCTATCGCCGCAATGACAAAAGCAGCGATGAATCCACCGATATAGGGATTTGAACCGACATTTCCCAAGGATACGGTAAGCTGCGGACCCACAAGTCCTCCAATGGCGAACCCCCAAAACATGATTCCATAATTAGTTCCCTGATTCTTTGTTCCAAAGTTTTCCGCTGTAATTGCAGGATAAATGCCGATAAATCCCCCATAGCAGATTCCTACCATTGAAATTCCGATTAAAAAACGAATCCAGGTTCCGTAACCCGATGTGATAAGCAACGCCTCTCCCGCCAGGATTGCCAGGAACATGATTATCAGCACATTCCGCCATCCAATCCTGTCGGCCAGAATACCGTATGTTACTCTACCGGCCGCATTCATAAAGGAAAAAACACTGACCGCTACCGCTGCGGCCGCTGCAGTAACCTTTACGATTCCCTGTGCCATAATCGCAAGCTGACTCGCGATCATCATTCCTGCGGTCGCTCCCGCAAGAAACATCAGTACAAGCGCGTAGAACAACGGAGTTTTCAGCATTTCTTTCCAGTTTTTATCCACGCTTCTCACCTTCCTATGAGGAACGCTAAGTCCTTCCTGTTCCGGCGCCTGTCTGATAAAAAGACTGGCTGCTATCATAATTACCATACTCGCGATACCGATGATTCGAAATGTCATCTGGACATGGAATATATGAATCAGCATTTGCACCAGAGGTGCGATGAAAATGGTCGCACCTCCTATGCTTGTTGTGACAACTCCTGAAACCAAACCTCTATGTTCCGGAAAGAATTTGATGCTATTATTTACAGTGCAGTTGAAGACCGTTGACATCCCAAGGGTGACGGTAGCCGGATAAACCACATACAACACCGCTAAGGATTCAATCACTCCGCAAAAAAAATTTCCAGCGCTGTATAAAATGGACGCCAAGAGAATCACGACGCGCACTCCGTATTTATCCATCATTTTTCCACCGATTGTCATAGAAACCGGACCTAATAAAGCCGATAAAATAAACACGATCGTGAGCTTGTCCGCAGGCCATTGAAACAAATCCATATAGCCCGCCGCAAAGATACTCCACGCGTAATAGGTACCGAGGCAGAAATTAATCGAAATGCTGGCGGCTAATACCTGCCACCTTTTGTGTTTCAGACTGCTCATTCCGTACTCCTTATCTCTATATCATCTATTTTTCATAAATTATTTTTCCATCCAGCATCGTCATCACCACTTTGGCATCTTTAATTTCTTCAACATCAATATCAAAAAGATTCCGATCAATTACTGCGATATCCGCCAATTTTCCTGCAGAAAGGGTACCCAACTCGTGATCTCTTCCCTCCGCGTAAGCACCTCCCAAGGTATAGGCCCGTAGCGCCTCATAGAGATCTATTTTTTCCCACGGGTTAATACTCGTAATTTTCCCGTCATAACCATGCCTTGTTACCGCATAATAAATGCTAGGAAGCGGGTTGTAATCCGATACAAAGTAGTCCGTTCCAAAGGCCAGGATCCCTCCCGTTTCCAAAATCGACCGGAAAGGCCACTCGTATACACAGCGCTCATACCCTACACGGGATAATTTTTCATTGTATTCCAGAGGCACATGAGCCGGCTGCATAGATGCTACTGTATTTAATAATTTGAATCGCGGAATATCATCCGGGTGGATTGTTTCGATATGCTCCACCGCATTTCGGATATTCGACAGATCGTTTATCCCTGCGGAAGCTTCATATCCGTCCAACGCCCATCTGACGGCCTTATCACCGATACAGTGAATCCGGACTCCGAATCCCGCCGCGTTAGCGGCTTTGATATTTTCGATCAGTTCTTCATACTGATAAAGTGTATCTCCAGATACGCCCGGATTGTCGGTATAAGGCTCGAACAGACTGGCGGTATAGGTGGATGTCGTCCCGTCAAGCATTCCTTTTACACAGGGTACGCTTAAAAACGGGGAGGAAAACCTCTCTCTTAACGCTTTCGCCTCTTCCAGCTTTTCCGGCCCGTCCAGGTTACCGCTCAGATGCATCCTGATAGTCAGTTCACCCCTTTGCTCCATCGCTTCCCGGGCATCGTATTCTACATGTGGCAGATGTCCGGACAAATCATTAAAAGAAGTAATTCCACACGCGTTGCATCCCCGAATCAGGTTCCTTTGAACTTTATAGTCGATGTCAAACCCCATTCGATAAATATAGGGGGTAACAAAATCAAATAGAGCTTTTTCTTTTACGACTCCCGTAGGATATCCGTTTTCTTCTTTCAATATGAATTTATCCAGCTCCGGATCTTGATTTTTATCTAACCCTGTCAATTCAATGGCCTTCGTATTCAGCCACGCGGAATGTCCGTCAGCCGCATGCAGCAGAATCGGTCTGTCCGGGCACACCGCATCAAGGCTGTGCCTTGTCGGAAGGGGCGCGTCATTCCAGTTGGCTGGAAACCATCCCAGACCAACGATTTTTTCCAGCGCCGGATGGCTTTCCGCAAATGCCCGAACCATCTGAACACACTCTTCTTCAGATTTGCTTTCTACAATTTCTCTAAGGAAGTCCTCGCTGCCAAACAGTGCTCCATCTTGAAAATGCGCGTGCGCCTCACAAAATCCCGGTAGGATCATACAATCCCCGTAATCTTTGAGAATGGTTTGCGGACCAATGTATGTCTCCATATCATCCCATGAAACAGAAGCGATAATCCTGTTTTCGTTAATGATTACGGCTCCCTTCTGAGGCATCGCAGATAATCCGGTAAATACGGCGCTGCTTTTCAAAATTATATCTGCCTTCTTCATTCACCTGTCTCCTATCAATCTTGTTCGTACACCACATTTCCATCCATAACTGTCAGCAGAATCTTCGTATCTTTAATTTCGTCAACCGGAATTTCAAACAGATTCCGATCCGTTACAATGACATCCGCGAGCTTTCCGGCCTCCAGAGTCCCCAGTTCTTTTTCTCTTCCATAAACGTATGCCGATCCGATGGTATTCGCTTTCAGCGCTTCTGGAAGGGTCAGGGATTCCCCATTGTCAACCCCCGCCATTGATCCATCGTAATTTTTACGGGCGATCGTCGCATAAATTCCCGGGAACTGATTGTAACGTACAACCGGATAATCCGTTCCCAGCGCCAGTCTTGCTCCCGCGTCCACAAGAGAACGAAATGCCCATTCATAGCGACACCTCTCTTCTCCCAGACGAATAATTTTTTCATTCATTTCCAATGGAAGATGCTCACCCTGCATAGATGCCACAACTCCCAATTCCTTAAATCTAGGAATATCGTCCGGATGAATCGTCTCAATGTGCTCGATCGTATTGACAAGTCCATGCCTGCCATTGACTTTTATGGACTCTTCAAAAGCATCCAGCGCCATCCGTACGGAACCTTCGGCAATGCAGTGGATCCTGACCGGAAGCCCGGCAGCATTCGCCGCGATTACACTGGCAGTCAGTGATTCTTTGCTGACCAGAGGAACTCCTTCTCCGATTGTATCCGGACGATCCGCATAGGGCTCCAGCAACAGCCCCGTATAAGTTGATGTTACGCCATCCAGGAATCCCTTTACGCCTACCACCCGGAAGTTCGGCGATTGAAATTCTTTTGTCCATTTTACGGCTTCCGAAAAATCAGTCCGCCTCATAAACGCCGTGTATACATGCACTCTGCTTGTAATTTCTCCTTTTTCCGCCATTTCCTTAAAAATTTGATAACGATGTTTGGTAGAATCTGTATATTCATCCGCGCTCATCTCACTGAGAGACGTTACCCCCTGGGAGGCAAGACCTTTCATAAAATTCCGCATAATCTCTTTCATCTGGTCTTCCGGAAAATCATGATAGTTTTTCCACGCGTATGCCATAGCGTCCGGTTCAAAAACCAGACCATTCAACTCCCCATTTTCGTCGACTCCGACCGATCCTGCTACCAGTTCCATATCCGGAGAATATCCGGACTCTTCCAGTGCCCGCGTATTCATCCATATCGTATGCCCGTCCGCGCAGTTCATATATGCCGGTCGATCCGGCACCGCTTTATCTAAAGACATTTTCGTTGGGAGGGGCGCATCGTTCCAGTTGGCCGGAAACCACCCGAATCCCCGGATCCTCTGTTCATCCGGATGTTCCTCGGCATATTTTTTTATCATTTCAACCGCTTCTTCTTCTGAACGGGAAGCATTCAGATCCAGTTCATGGTCGCTGTCTGAAATCGCTCCCATCCACAGGTGGTCATGCCCGTCCACGAGACCCGCCATGATCAAATTATCCTGATATTCGTAAACCTTTGTTCTTTCATCGCAAAACTTATCAATTCCATCATCTTGCTCAACCGCTATGATTTTATTTCCCTTAATGGCGACTCCTCCGCGGAAAGGCTTGTTTTCACAGCCTGTAAATACCGCGTTACTCTTTAAAATCAAATCCGCTTTCACTTTTTACCTCCCCGTATCTTATTTTGGGCTTGCTGCAGCATCTCATTTTTTCTAAATCATACGATATATCAGAATATTTTAAAATTATTTTTCCGTGTGATTTTTATTATCTAAAAATCACACAAATCATCTAAAAGTAGTACCTACCCCCCCCAGAATAAGTATTCTATTTCACCTTATTCTGTTATATAATTTTAAAAGAAACGCAGAAAAGGAGTACCACTGCACCATGTTTGAAAAAAATAGTATCCTGCTGTTAAATGAAATTATTTATCGAATTTATACTGTCCGTGATTTTGATGAAATGCGCAGATCGGTTTTGGAGTTTTTGCAATATCTTATTCCCTCCACCATTTCCACCTTTTATCTTGCTTCCTCGGAATCCCCCTATCACTTAGAGCGGCCCGTGGGACTTGGAGTTAGCGATGAACGTCTCCAGTTATATCTGGATCAGTATTTTGAAGTGGATTACACCAGGTGGACCTTTGCCGCCCCAAAATCCAATGTGTATCGCGAAACTGATCTTCTTCGGGATGAAACACGTACGAAAACACCCTATTATCGGATGCTCTTTGAGCAGGAAAAGGTCCACTATTCGGTCATTGTCGTCCTAATTTATGACGGTGTGTTTTTAGGTACGATCGATTTATTTCGTCCCAGAGAATACGGTGATTTTACTGATGATGAAATCTTTTTTCTTGATATGCTGAAAGAGCATTTAAATTTCCGCCTATATCAAATTATGGAAAATAATACCCACCGTGAAAAAACATATCCCAGCAAAGAAGATCTGGTGGAAGCCTACCACCTTACGCCCCGTGAGCTGGAAATCGTCTATCTCCTTCTGGACGGCATCTCCAAAGCACAGATCTGCGAACAGCTCTGTATCAGTCCCAATACCTTGAAAAAGCATACATTGAACCTTTATAAAAAATTGGGAATCAAAAGCTGGAGGGAGCTTTTTTCTCTTTTAAAATAAGGAACAGGAAAGTTATCTATGGGAACAATCTATCTTTCGGAAACAGCAAACCCTCTGCTGATATCCTACCTGAAGGCACAGGGGCATCTGGTTCAGCTCATCCGAAGCACTCGCCGAACCTACGAGCCGGTTTCGTCCCATCCCGACATCTATTTCTGCAGCCCGGCACCCGGCCACAGGCTTTTTCGCGGGCAGCCCGATCGAATCGGTTATTCTTATCCGCAAAATATCATCTATAACGCCGCCTGCACCGGCAAATTCTTTATCCATAATCTGAAATATACGGATCCGGAACTTTTACGGTGTGTCCGCGATATGCGCAAAATCCATGTTTCTCAGGGATATACCAAGTGCAACACGGTTGTTGTGGATAAACATTCGATTATCACCTCCGATCAGGGGATCTTCAAGGCCTGCCGCGATCACATGGATGTCCTGCTGATTCGCCCTCACCATGTAAAGCTTTCCGGTTTTCCTTACGGTTTTCTCGGCGGAGCTTCCGGACGGGTGGAAAATACGATCCTGTTTCACGGAAATCTGAAAGCCCATCCGGACTTTGGACTCATTACGGATTTTATCCGTTCCCGTGGGCTGAAGCCTGTCTATTTTGAAGAGTTTGAACTGGAGGATATCGGAAGCATTTTATGGGAGCCGTGATAAAAAAGGGAAATCGCATTTACAATCTGCCTGAAATGTGATATTATGACTCATGTTAATTACTGAAAGAAACTATACAGAAAGGTGGAATCCCAATTGAAGAGAATCAAGACTTTAGTATCTCGTGATCTTGCGAAGTCCGCGAAGACAGGCGGCTGCGGCGAATGCCAGACTTCCTGCCAGTCCGCGAGCAAGACTTCCTGCAGTGTTGCAAACCAGCAGTGCGAACAGTGCAAGAACTAACAGATTCGGCAGTTCCGATTCTGTAATATCTGTATGAATGCTGCATTTCCCCTCAGGCGATGCAGCTATTTTCTTGTTACGCAAAAAAGCAAACACGTTTTTTTCAGATTAAATGTTAAAGAAAGGATCCTGCTATGGTTCATCAATATAAAATGAACGGCTATAATATCGTCTTAGACGCGGAAAGCGGCTGCGTACATACGGTGGACGATGTTGCCTACGATATTATCGAGCTTTATGAAAAAGTCCCTAAGGAAGAAATAATCCGGATCATTACAGCCCGCCACGGAGTTTCCGCTGAAGATGTGACGGAAGTCATGGAAGATCTGGAAACCCTGCGAAAGGAACAGAAACTGTTTACAAAAGATATGTTTTCCGGACAGGCCGATCTGTTCAAGCAGCGCCAGTCGGTCGTCAAGGCTCTGTGCCTTCATGTGGCCCACGCCTGCAATATGACCTGCGGCTATTGTTTCGCTGGAAAAGGCGAATACCATGGAGAGAAGGCCCTTATGAGCTATGAAACGGGGAAGAAGGCTCTGGACTGGCTGATCGAAAACTCCGGTTCCCGAAAAAATCTGGAGGTTGACTTTTTCGGAGGGGAACCGCTGCTGAATTTTGACGTGGTCAAAAAGCTCGTGGCTTACGGCCGTTCCCGGGAAGAAAGCTGCGGGAAAAAATTCCGCTTTACCCTTACAACCAATGGTCTGCTTCTTACCGATGAAGTAATTGAGTTTGCCAATCGCGAAATGAGCAATGTGGTCATCAGCCTGGACGGAAGAAAAGCGATCAACGATCGGATGCGCAAAACCCATGAGGATGGCGGAACCTACGACACCATCCTTCCAGCCTTTCAAAAGCTGGCCCGCTCCCGCGATCAGAAGGACTATTATGTCCGCGGAACCTATACCCATTATAATACCGACTTTGCCAGCGATGTGCTCCACATGGCGGATCTGGGATTCAAGGAACTCTCCATCGAACCGGTGGTTGCTCCTCCGGACGCGCCTTACGCCCTTACAGAGGAGGATCTGCCGAAACTGCTGTCCGAATACGAGCGTCTGGCCGGCGAAATGCTGGAACGCAAGCGTGAGGGAAAGGGCCGCGATTTTACCTTTTATCACTACATGATCGACCTGACCGGAGGCCCTTGTATCGTAAAACGGATTTCCGGATGCGGAGTGGGCACCGAATATCTGGCGGTCACACCTTCCGGTGATTTTTATCCGTGCCACCAGTTCGTGGGAGATGAAAAATTCCTGCTCGGAAATGTATATGATGGGATTACAAACGCCTCTGTATGCGATGAATTTAAAGGCTGCAATATCTATTCCCATGAGGAATGTAAAGACTGCTTTGCTAAGCTTTACTGCAGCGGCGGCTGCGCGGCCAACGCCTACCATACCACGGGCGCGATTACCGGAGTTTATGATTTTGGATGCCAGCTGCACAAAAAAAGAATCGAGTGCGCGATTATGCTGAAAGTTGCGGAGATGTGTGAAGAATGGTAACGATTGCAATTATGGTTCTGGGAATCGGGATCGGACGGATCTTTCCGGCCGCTCATAAGGGGAAAAATGAGCGGCTGCAGCTTGTGTGCACACTGCTGCTTATTTTCTCGATGGGCGTCACTTTGGGCGGACGGGACGGATTCTTTTCGGAACTGCTCTTTTTAGGCGCCCGGAGTTTTCTGTTTTTCGTGTTTCCCACCGCGTTTTCCATTGCGGCCGTTTACTTATTAACCAGACGGTTTATGGGGCAAGGGGATCAAAAGAAAGTCTCTCGCGGAATTCCCGAAGATACGTCTGATACGCCAAAAAGGAGCGATCCTATGGTGCTGATGGCTCTTGGAGCGTTGATTCTGGGGATCATCGGCGGAGCATTCCCTGCTGTCTCCCGTATTCTGTCGCCTCTGACCGCCTACTCCCAGTGGATTCTTTACCTTTTGATGTTTTCTGTCGGCATCAGCGTTGGACTTCACAAGGGGATCCTGGCTGAAATCCGCCGACATCACATTAAAATTCTGGTAATCCCCCTCGGAATCATCATCGGTTCACTGGCCGGCGGACTCCTTTGCGGTCTGATTATGCATTATCCTCTCAACCAGGCGATTTCGGTCGCCGGCGGGCTGGGCTGGTACAGTCTGTCCGGAGTCGCGATCGGCAGTTTCGCCGGTGTAAAGCTTGGGAGCATCGCCTTTTTAAGCAATCTGATTCGGGAAATCGGCGCTTTTTTTATGATTCCGTTTCTCTCCCGCCATTTCAACAGCTATACCTGTATTGCTCCGGCGGCGGCTACCAGTGAGGATACCACTCTGACTATGATTATTCGCCACACCAACGAGGAAACCGTTGTGTTTTCCGTTCTTAATGGGATCCTCTGCTCTGCCTTTGTTCCGGTACTCATTTCACTGTGTTATTAGGAGACGCTTCTTTGCGTCTCCTAACGAATCCGATTAATTCTTTTGGATTTCTTCCAAAAAAGCTTGCCCGTACTTTTTAAATTTGACTTCTCCCACGCCGGAGATCTCCAGCATTTCCGCTTTTGTCCGCGGTTTTTTCGCGCACATTTCTTTCAAGGTCTTATCGGAGAATACCACATAAGGCGGTACGCTCTGGGTTCTGGCGATTTTCGCCCTCAGCGCTCGCAAAGCTTCAAACAGCCTCGGGTCTTCCGCATCATAAACCGCTTTGCCGCCTTTCGCCCTCCGAACAGCCGGTTCTTTTTCTTTGGGGATTTTCATGGTCACGGTTTCCTGCCGTGCCATAACCACACCCGCTTTCGGCCCCACCTGCAGAACACTGTAACGGTCGTCACTCTGAAGCAAATATTCGTTCAGAAGCAGAAAGTCCGCGACCTGGCGGAGATAACGGACGGACTTATCCGACTCGCTGCCGTAATAATCATTTTCATCCAGATGATATCTTCTGACCTTTTCCGTATCATTTCCATGAACCGCGTCCAGAACGACAACAAGCCCGTACCGCTCTCCGCTGCTGTCCACGCAGCCGATGATATGCCGCGCGATCCTTGTAATATCCCTTTCTTCAAACTGTGTCAGACAGTTGATGCAGTTGCCGCAGTACCCTGGAGATTTTTCTCCGAAATAGCGGAGCATATAGTTTCTGAGGCACTCGTTTGTGTGGCAGTAAAAGGTCATTTTTTTCAGCCGCTGACGGTCTCTCTCCCGAATCAGCTCCCGTTCTTCCTCATCCAGATCCTCATTTTCATTATCCTTTTCAATGAAAAACTGATTCGTCACTACATCCTTTCCGCCGTAAAGCAGGATACAGTCGGCTTTTTCCCCGTCTCGCCCGGCGCGCCCCGCTTCCTGATAGTAACTTTCCATGTTTTTCGGCATGTTGTAATGAATGACAAAGTTGACATTGGATTTGTCGATTCCCATTCCGAAAGCATTCGTAGCAACCATAATCGGTTTGACGTCATAAATAAAGTCGTCCTGATTCTGGCGCCGCTCCTCATCGGAAAGCCCCGCATGATAACGGGTTGCCGCCACACCTTCCGCGCAGAGGCGTTCGCAGACCTCTTCCACCAGCTTGCGGGTCAGACAGTAGATAATGCCGCTTTTCTCCGGATGTGTATCGATGTAATTCTTAACCACGCTATATTTGTTTGCCGGTTTCTGAACTGAAAAAAACAGATTTTTCCGGTCAAATCCGGTTGTCAGAACGGTAGGATTTTTCAGCCGCAGAATCCGGATCACATCCTCTTTTACCTGGCTCGTGGCGGTGGCCGTAAAGGCGCTGAGAATCGGCCTTTTTTCAAGCTCTCTGACAAAGTCCAGGATCTTCAGATAGCTGGGTCGGAAATCCTGCCCCCACTGGGAAACGCAGTGGGCTTCATCGACAGTTATCATTTCGATATTTACAGATTTGGCAAACTCTAAAAATTCCCGGTTCATCAGCCGTTCAGGAGCCACATAGATAATCTTGTAGGTTCCTTTTTTCGCGTATTCCAATGCTTTGCGATACTGCCCCGGGGTCAGGGAGCTGTTGAAGTAAGCGCCCCGGATTCCCGCCTCTTTCAGCGCCGCCACCTGATCCTTCATCAGCGAGATCAGAGGCGTAATCACCAGTGTGATTCCCTCCATCATAATCCCCGGAATCTGATAGCAGATGGATTTCCCCGCTCCGGTGGGCATGATCCCGAAAGTATCGCGTCCTTGTAAAATACTGTCGATTAAAAGCTCCTGCCCCTCCCGGAAGGAGTCATAGCCAAAATATCGCTTTAATACTTCGTATTTATTATCGTTCATTATCTGCGCCTCATTTTTTATTACATTTTTTTCCATAATACATCAAAAACGAAACCTGCGCAAGACCGTTTTGCAGATTAACATAAATTTAAGAATCTGCCAGAAACTTTCTCAAAAATTAACGAAATCTTAATTGAATTCCGGTGAAAATAGGTTTATATTAAAAGTGTGAAAAAAAGAAAGCTGGTGTTGCACATTGAAATTTGATTTACACTGTCACACGAAGGAAGGTTCCATTGACTCCAAAGTATCGGTGGAACGTTATGTTGAGCTTTTGAAAGCCAAGGGCTTTGACGGGTTTATGATCTCGGATCATAATTCCTACAAGGGATGCCGTACTTGGGATCATATAAAAAACAGACCGGAATATCGGGATTTTGTGGTGATTCGCGGAGTCGAGTACGATACGAAAGACGCGGGACATATTCTGGTAATTATGCCCGATAATTTATATCTTCCGATTTTAAACGTCCGCGGTATGACATTAAAGCGTCTCCTTAAAATCGTACATCGGTTCGGCGGGATACTCGGTCCAGCCCATCCTTTTGGCGTAAAAAGTTCCAGCGCCATGTATTTTAAAAAGATGAACATGGAGTTGATCGAACGGTTTGATTTTATCGAAACATTCAACACATGCGAATCCGATCGGTCCAACGAACTTGCCAAACAGCTGGCGGAAAAATACGATCTCCCCACTTTTGGAGGATCGGACGCCCACGAGGAACGTTATGTAGGCATGGCGGAAACGGTATTTCACGATGTGATTACCTGCAACAACGATTTAATTCACGCGGTAAAAGCCCGGCATCCAATTTATGCCGGCGGCTTCGTACGCGAAACGACTGTAAAAGCAAAACGGAAGGAACATTGGACCGGAGTTTGGGGCTTCAAAATTTACAACCGCGGTCTTGCGAAATTGATTTCCCCCTACCGGAAGTACCATCACATGAAGCTTCCTTTCCGCTCATAATTCGGCAAAAGTATTTTTATCCATTTAAAAGACTGTCTCAGGATCTCTGGGAGATACCTGTAGACAGTCTTTTTTTCATTGTGCTTTATTCCTTTTCTTTCTTCAGGCTTTTCAGCAGTGTATGCACAATGTGCTTTGAGTTAATCTGAAACGCTTCATAGGGCTGCTCCTGCGCCTTCATAGGCGTCCAGTATTTTTCCAGATACTTTTCCAGGATTTCATCCTCGTTCAGCCCTTCCTTTACATACTCCGCCAGAACCTTTCGTTTGTCCTGCACTTCCTTTTCAAACAATTCCCAGTAGGTATCGTTAAAATCTTTCGGAAGCAGTCCGAAATGGGGGAGCACGATATGCTCCGCGCCGCAGTTTCTGCATTTCTCAAAAGCCGCCATCGCGTCTTCATAACGCTTGAGGATCGGCGTATGGATATAGTCCAGGCGCTCCAGGATTCCGGTGCTTTCGCTGGCAAACAGAATACTGTCCGGCTCCAGAAGAAAGCTCAGAGAGCAGTCCGTATGCCCCTTGGTTTCCAGCACAAGGAATTCCCGTTTTCCCAGCGAAATCCGCTCTCCTTCCCGGATAACCCGATCCACAGACAGTCCCTCTGTAAGAATCTCCGCGTCCGATCCCGGCTCGTATTCTTCTCTCGCGTTTTCGCCCAGTTCTTTCATCAGCTTCCGCGCTCCGGGGCGAAGCAGAACATCCTTCGCGTGCTCCGCCCCCAGGGTCACCGCCTCCGGATAAGCCTTTTTTACATAGGGAAGCGCTCCGATGTGATCATAGTGGCTATGGCTGAGCAGTACATAATCCAGCTTCCTGCCATCCAGCTCTCTTCTGAGATTTTCAACCATTCTGTTGCCGCAGTAAGCCATACCGCAGTCTAAAAGCGCAGTCCTTTCCTCCCCCAGAATCAGAATCGCCTCTCCTCCCCGTCCGGCTGTCACCCTGCGGATTCCCTCAGGGAAGGCAAATCTATCGTAACCGCTCCCAAATACATCTAAAAATTCTTTTTGTTTCATCGCCTGCTTTATCTCCGTAATTTCTTGATGATTTCCATCATACCACTAAAAATCGGGAAAAGCAAGAAAGCCGCGCGGATGAGGAGTCTAATTGATGTCTGTTCTGCTCAAGATCGCGGCCGGCCGCTTTCTCATGGTACGAAATACCGGGAGCAGTCCGAAAACCAGGTTAAATCCGTAAAGCAGCAGCAGGCACAATCCGATCACCTTGCCATTGATTAAAAACAGATTGGAAAATATGGTGTACCCGGAAATCTTATCCAGAATATAAGCCATAAAGAGGAATCCCGGAACACTGGCCATGGTCGTAATAGCGAGGATTTCCCCCAGAAACATTTTATAGATATCCCTTTTCTTTACGCCGATAGCGCGGTACACACCCACTTCCTTGACTCTGGACAAAAAGGAGGCCCGGATAATCAGGAAAATCTCAATAAAGGAGACTGCCAGAACAACGCCCGCCATAATCAGCGAAGAACGAATGGAGGACCACAAGCTGTCCTTATATTCTTTTTTGCTTTCCGCATAAGTATCCTTTACATTTACCTGCTCTTCCTGCAGCCGCATCATGGCTGCCTCCTTGTCCGCCGTCTCTTCCCCCGGGCAGACGGTAATATTGGGCTTGGTGTCAATCAGGTTGTATTTGACTGCTTTGTTTGTAACCAGCATAGCACCGCTTGCGGCAGGATCCGAGTAATACCCGGTCACCTTCAGCTTGTGTCCGTTCACCTGCCTTGGGATCTCTTTGTTTAAAGGCATTTCCTCCGCGTTTTCCTCAGGAACCGCCACTTCATACAGCGCCTGCGGCCATCTGCCTTTTTTCAGAGACACATCCCCCTTTTTCAGACGATAATCCAGCAACGCAGGTTCGCCGCTTTCATCCGTCATCTCTCCGTACATGGCCATCTCCGGATCTTCCGGCACATTTGCCAGGAAATTGATGAAAATGCCCCGATCCGCGTAAATACACGGACTTGTCTTGTCCGTAATTCCCACGATTTTCATATCCGGCATATTGGGCACGGTAACCGTCTCATCGAGAAAATCCCGGGCAGAAGCGAAGCCGGCCATCTTGGTAGACTGATCCTCCACCGCCCTTTTCAGAACCATTTTGTCGATCGCCACTTCACGCTTGTTTTCCGGAAGACGTCCCCAGGCCAGATCCGAATCGCGAAGTTTTGCCGAGTCTGAAAGGGAGCCGGTAAAGACCGCCGAGTATTCCTGCAGCTGATAATAATCCCGATAGGGCATAATAAGGGAAACACTCCCATCTCCCGGTATCAGATATTCAAAGTCTCCGTTTCTCTCATAATTCAGATAGTCTTTTACCCGCACGTTGGGATCCTCAATGGTCAGATAGGACTTATCCGCGGTCACAAACTCGTCGTCTGTAATATCCAAAACCCCGAAGATATTGCTCACCGCGTAGGTAATGAACATCGCGGAAATCAGAAATCCCAGCAACAGGATTTTTTTGAGAACCGGATAACGGAACACCGTTTTAAATCCCTTTGTAATCATGGAAACTGGACTGATAATGGAAGCGTAGCGGCGGCGTCCCGCAGCTTCGAGTTTTTCGCGGTTGATACTGTTTTTCAGCGCTTCCTCTTTTGTCAGCTCCCGGTAATGATCATCGATCAGCTCTATACTGGAATGTTCGTCGACGATTTCCACCCGGTCCCCTTCCGATTTTGTCTGAATATAGATATTTCCTCCCCGCACGACAATATTGAGGGCGGCGGGATCTCCGCTTTCGTTGTACAGATCAATCTGGTACAAGTCGGTTTTCAGCCGTTTATGATCCCGAATGTCCTTAAGGTAAATCTTATTTTCCATACGGTAATCCAGATGATCCCCGTGTTCGTTTTTTTCATCCGATACCACTTTTCCGTCCCGGATGCGGATGATTCTGGAAGCGTAAAAATTTGCCAGATTTTCCTCATGGGTCACCAGCACTACCAGTTTGTCCCTGGCGATGGAATGAATCATATTCATGACTTCGATGGTGTTGCGGCTGTCCAGATTTCCCGTCGGCTCATCGGCAATGATGATCGCGGGATTTTTGACAATGGCTCTGGCGATGCCGACCCGCTGCCGCTCTCCGCCGGACAGCATGTCCGCGTAACGGTTCCGGTACCGGTACATCCCCACCTTCTCCAGAACATAGTTCACTTTTTCCTCGATCTCTTTTTTGTCCTTTACACCCACCATTTTCAGGGCAATGGCCACATTGTCAAAGACCGTCATATTGTCCACCAGATTGTAGTTCTGGAAAATATATCCGATATTCAGATTCCGGATCTGATCGATTTTAGCAGATCGGCGCCTTGTAATCCGCTGCCCGTTAATATAGATTTTTCCGCTGCTGACCTTGTCCAATCCTCCGATGGCATTTAAAAGGGTCGTTTTCCCGCAGCCGGAAGGTCCCAGCAGGGCAACCAGTCCCGACCCGCCCAGCTCCAGGGAAGTGTTGTTGATTACATGAAGTTCATTTTTCCTTCTGCGATTAAAATATTTATTTACATGTTCCAGTTTTACCATGCTTACGCCTCCTCTCTGTACGACCCCATAGCCGTCTTCTTAAACAGTTTCCTCGCGAATTTTCCTGAAATCAGGTAAGACATGGCAAGAAGCACTACATAGAGAATCACGTAATCCCAAGCGCTCATATATTCCATCAGCGTCTTCAGATATTCAAAATGAATCAGACCGTAACGGACACATGCTACCAGCGCCAGAAAGAGCCCGTAAGCGATATGGACAACGGTAATCAGCTCAACATCCAGAATACGTCGGATGCTCCGCTTGTCCAGCCCCAGCATCCGCAGAATGCTGAAATAGGAAGCCCTGGAGCGCAAGATCAGCTGAATAACAAAATAAGCAATAAAGAATACCGCGATCAGCAGAACAACGGTTACCGGGACCTGCACAATGGAAATCAGTTCATTCGCCGTATTTATCAGCGTATTCTTCAGCGCCAGAGGCTGATATCCCATTTTCTCAAGTTCGGACGCGGTCCGGTCCACGTCCTTTAAGTCCGCGGTATAAACAGATACCTGGTAGTTATCTGTTTTGAACAGCCGGTTGTAATCAGACGGATTCAGAAAGATCGCGCCGTCATTGAGCTCAAAATCCTTTAGTCCCGTCTTTGCCGTGAAGGTCTTCTCATTGTAGGTATCCGCGGCTTTGACCCGGATGCCTTTCTCATAATAAAGATTTTTTGTTTTGATCGCGATTTCCTGGCCGATCACCTTCCCTTTTTCGTAATAGCTGTTCAGTTCTTCGGAAACAAGCGCCTCTCCCTTTTTTACATTGCTATTTGCCATAGGCCGGTAATACTGCATCCCCATTTCGCTTTGCAGCTCATTTTCATTGACAACGGCAGTTATGGTCCCCGAAACACTGTAGGTCTGTCGGATCAGCTTTTTCATCATCGCCTCGGTCAGATAAATATGCCCTCCGTAGGTGTAAAGGTTTTCCGCCGGCTCCTCCCAGGCAACGCCTACAACCTTCAGCTTCGGTGTATAGTCGGATGTCGCCAGCGTTGCCGTATAGGATTTGTCCAGGATCTGATCGAGATTTTCTTCCTGAAAGTAGTAATCATCTTTGGGGCCGGTAAGCAGTACTTCATTCTCTTTTTCCGGCATTCTTCCCCTGACGAGTTTTCCCTTGAAATCCTTTGCGCTGCGGGGATACGCGTCATAACCGAACTGTGAATCCTCCAAAAAAATGGACGAATCCAGCAGGATGTCTTCTTTTACGACGGATTTCACAGTTTCAAGCCTCTGCAGCGTTTCATAATCCGAATCCGTAAAGGCGGAGTGATCCTGCTTTCGCAGAACAATCCGCTCTTCGCTGTAATTCATGAAGTAATCGTTATATCCCAGCTTTGCGGTTTCCGCGTCACTGTGGCGGAATGTGGTATATTCTCCGCACACCGCCAGCACCACAAACAGAAAGACAATTAAAAGCAGCACGAATTTCGGCAGGATGTTAAAGGTATTGCGCAGCCCCAGCCGCAGTTTACTGGCAGCGGAAAGCGTTCCCGCGTGAAACTGGCGTTTTCCCGCCTCCCGCGCCGGCTCCGTTTTCCTCAGAATCTCATCCTCCACCACTTTTCCGTCGTGCATTTTAATTTTCCGCGTGGCGTAGGCTTCAAACTGTTCATAATTATGGGTCACGACAATCACCAGTTTGTCTCTGGCGATTTCACTGAGAAGCTTTACGATCCCCTCCGCGGACTTACTGTCCAGATTTCCCGTCGGCTCATCCGCCACTACAATCGCGGTATCCTTGGCTAAAGCCCTGGCGATGGCGACCCGCTGCTTTTGCCCGCCGGACAGCTTGGAGACTTTGGTTTTCGCGTATTTGGAAAGTCCGACGCGTTTTAAAATCGCCGGCACCTTCCGTTTGATTTCCGCTTTTTTGCAGCCGTTGACGCGAAGAATCAGCTCCACATTCTGATAGACGGTGTAGCTGTTCACAAGATTAAAGTTCTGAAAAATATTTCCGATATACTTTTTGCGGTACGCTTCAAAATCCGAAGCAAGATAATGGCTGGTTTCTTTTCCCTCTATGTACAGTTCTCCCTCTTCATAGGAATCCAGCCCGGAGATTACATTGAGCAGTGTGGTTTTGCCGCTGCCCGACTCTCCTGTGATTACGACAAATTCGCCTACATCAAATCGGAGATTTACTCTGGAAAATCCACTGGCAATCATCCCCTTGCTGTAGTAGAATTTGGATACATTTTTTAATTGGATCAAAAAAAATACCCTTCCTTTCTCTCCTACACAACGATACACTACGAATTTACTTTACCATATTTGTCTGGGATTGTCACGCAAAAAGAGCGGCTTCGAAACCGAAGCCGCTCTTTTGTATTCTCTATTACTTATTGCTTTGCAGTCAGTTCTTTTTTTCTGCCCGCTCCGCTGCTTTATTAGCTTTGGCCATATGAACGATATCCTTACCGCCGAGAGCCGCGAGCATAAAGATCATCGCACCGCCTACAATAAATGCCGTCCATACCATAATGACACCTACCGTCTGATTTGCAAACGCGAAGGACAGTACATAATGGCCGAGGAAAATAACAGCGATAACCACCCAGAAAATTTTCCATCCTGCCTTATCCGCGCAGAGCCATCCATAAATTCCGCCCCTTTGCGGTTTATCTTCTTCCGCAATCAGTTTCGTCGCCTTCATTTCTTCACCAAGTGTCCGCCAGCTTGTCGCTTCCGCCTTTTCATATTCCGGCTTGGTAGCAAGGCTGACAATCACCATAAGCGGGATGGAAACTGCTACACCCACATGTACGGCGTGGAGACCCATCACCAGATTTCCCGGACTTCCCGTGGTGACCCAGGCATACATGGCCCATGCGAAAGCAACAACTCCTCCTCCGATGGTAGAAGCCAGAGCCCCCGCTGTTGTGGAACGCTTCCAGAACCATGCGCTCATGGTTGTGGCGAAAAGTCCCGAAAGACCGATGGCCTGCGCCAAAGCCCACAAAGGAACCAGGATCGGCAGCCACAGCGCGCTGGCGATTCCGATCACAACAACGATAATCAGGGAAACCTTACTTGCGAACAGCACCTGTTTGTCGGTCGCTTTTTTATTAATCATCTTCTGATAAATATCTCTTGTCAGAATCGTAACTCCGTTCATGGCAAAGGAGGAGCCGCAGGAAATAATGGTCATCATCAGTCCTACCAGAATCAGCACTCCCACTGCCGTGTTAGAGAAGTTGATGGTAAACCACGCGTACAGAGAGTCGCTGTCCATGCCTCCCGGCATTGTAAATTTTCCAATGCTTACTCCGACCAGAATGGCCATACCGGCAAGGAACGGCAGCACATTGTAATAGGAACCGCCTAAAACAGCCAGCATTCCGTTGGAGCTTACTCGCGGGGATTCCGCTACATATGCCCACATATACATCCACGGATCAGCCAGATAAAACAGCCCCAGCGTCAGCGCGTATACGGAGAAGGTTCCCATATCCAGAGACCAGAAATCTACAAAGCTTTCCGGCAGCACATCGTAGAAGGCAACTGTAACAGATGTCGGGTCGCCGATTACTTTAAAGGCAACCAGCGCAAACAGGATAATGCCTAAAGACTGAAGAATCGACTGGAACCACTGGGTAATCAGAGCCGAATACTGGCCCGCAGTAATTAAGTACAATAAAATGATTACGGAAGATACCACTACCCCAAATTCCGTACTGGTTCCGAATACAACCTTCATGGAAACGGAAATCGCCAGAAACTGCATTCCTGTGAGAATCGCAGGTCTCGTCAGAGAGATAATCGCCGACGGCACTCTCAGTTTTTCTCCATACCTCGCGCAGATAAAATCTGAAATCGTTACCGCGTTGGTCTTGCGCCCGAAATAGTTCAACCTTCTGGCAAACAGCAGAATAAACAGTACACTCCCGGAAACAACAAACAGAGATGCCCACATTTCCGAAATGCCGGAATTAAACCCGTTTCCCACATATCCCGATACACTGGCTCCACCGACATAGCCTCCCAGATAGGCGGTGGCCAGAAGCCAGAATGGCGCGCTTCTTCCTGCCAGGAGGAAATCATCCGAGGTCGTTGCCAGCCGTTTGAACCAGATACCGGCGCCAATAAACGCAAGTACCAGGATAATCAGTACAACGATCGAAATGGTCACAATGATGTTCATATTCTTCTCCTTTCCTATTTTTTATAAGTTCTCATCACATCTTCATTCAGATGAACCGGCGGCTCATAATCTTCCGGCAGAAGACAGGAATAGGTTCTTCCATCCATCCGCTGTTTCCATTCTTCCTGAGCCCGCTTTAGAAGCGCGGGATCGCACAGAAGATCCGCCGCGGTAAGGGAGATCACCTTCGCTGCCGTATCCATGCTTTTTTCTCCCATGGTATCTGCCGCGCATCTCGCGACGCCCCAGTGGTGCCAACCGCAGTCCTGCATGCCCATCGCAATCCAGGCCGACGCGTAAGGCGCGTTCCAGCTGAATTCCGAAGTGTCGCAGACCACTGTATAGCCTCCGCCAAAAGGCATGATCTCCGTCGGAAGTCCGGTTTCCGGAGCTCCGATAGCTCTCTGGATCGCTTTCGCTTTCTCATGCTCTTCTTCCGTAAACGCCGGAGGTCCTGCCATCTCAAAATTCTTATACATTGCTTCCGCCAGCGCTTTGTTGGGGATTTTGTGATGCGTCGCGGTAATCAGCTCCACTTCCACTTCGGTTTCCGTGGCCATCGCCGCCCCTTTCGCGCATTTGGTCACCCGTTCCAGCGCGTCCTGCATATCTTCTGTGGTAATAAATCTGCCAATGTACCAGGCAGTCGCCACATCCGGAACTACGCTGGGAAATTCAGGTCCCGTATTGGAAAAGGTATAGTTGATGGTATTTGCCGCGTCCGGCGGGTTTCCCGGATAAATATGCTCCCGCATCATTTCTACGGCCTGTGCCTGCAGCATTGCTCCGTCCAGAGCGCTCCTGCCGTGCCATGGAGAATTACCATGAGAGGTTCTGCCTGTAAAATGATATTTTACACTGAAATACGCGCAGCAGCTGTCATAGTCCGCCCGGCTGTAGGACCATGGGTGCCAGTCTAAAAAGGCGTCAAACCCGGAAAAGCATCCCGCTTTTCCCATAAAAGGTTTTCCCAGACACAATTCTTCCGCGGGTGTTCCAAGCACCTTAACCGTACCTTGCAGCCCGAATTCCTGTATCATATTCTTAACCGCAATCGCCGCCTTAACGCCGCCTGTTCCCAGCAGATTGTGGCCGCATCCCTGTCCGGGCGCGCCCTTTCTTTTCGCCTTTTTTTCCAGCGCAGCCTCATCCTGAGACAGTCCCGGAAGCGCGTCGTATTCCGCGTTGATACCGATCACCGGCCGGCCTTCTCCATAGGAGGCGATAAATGCGGTGGGCATACCCGCCGCGCCCCGCTCTACAGAAAATCCGTTTTCTTCCAGCAGATCCATCAGAACCGCGGAAGACTCAAATTCCTGCATGGAAAGTTCCGGCGTATTCCAAATCTTATGTTCCGCCTCATAAAACGGAGCCGTATGTTCTTCATTCCATTTCATGAGAAAATCCTTGATTTGCTTTAAGTCATTCATTTCTTTTTTCACTTCCTTTCTTTGACTTTAATAATATATGGTGCAAAGGGTGTGCCAATTCGCTCCTCCTTCTCCAGAATTATATGTATTATCTGAAATTTCAACATTTTACAAATCTATCTCAGCCTCTGTAAAGCCGAAGCGCCTCTCCGTTTTTCATTCACTTAAGACTTATTTCATTCAAATCTGCCTTTTTTCTGTGAATTATCGAATATCCCTTTCATCCAGTTTTCGAATCACATCCGCGGTCAGAGCTGTACCTTCCTCCAAATCTTCCAACTTTGTGTTTTCCTGCGGGCAATGGCTCATCCCTTTGATGCTCGGCACAAAGATCATCCCGGTGGGTATGATGTCACTGATAAAAACCGCGTCATGTCCGGCTCCTGAAATAATCGGAATCGCATTCAGTCCCCGCTCTTTTACCGCGTCTTCCACACATTGAACAACCTTCTTGTTAAAAGCCGTAGGTTTTGCTTTCCAATACTGCCGGATGGTTACTTCTGTCCCATGCTCCCGACAGGTGTCTTCTATGATCCTGCGTGTCTGCGCTTCCATCTTCGCGATTCCTTCATCCGTATGGTAGCGCAGATCAATGCTGAAGTACGCTTCCCCCGGTACAATGTTCTTGCTCGCGGGCGCCGCGTGGATGATTCCGTTTGTAATAACAGCGGGTTCTCCGAAGTTTCTGCAGTTTTCCTGAATCCGCACAATCGCGTGGGCTGCCGCTTCCAGAGCATCTCTTCGCAGGGACATCGGTGTGGAACCGGCATGGTTCGCCTCGCCTTTTACGGTAACATCCAGGCCGGTGATTCCAAGGGCTCCCGTTACAATCCCCACCTGCTTTCCTTCCGCGTCCAGAACCGGTCCCTGCTCGATATGGGGTTCCAGATACGCTTTCGCGTTTGTCAGACGATTTTCCTTTTTCCCCATATAGCCGATTCGCTGAAGTTCCTCTTTATAAGTCCGCCCTTCCGTATCTTCTTTCGCGTAGACCCATTCCGCTTCAAACTGGCCTGCCACTGTGCCGCTGGCGAGCATCGGCGGGACGAAGCGCGCCCCTTCTTCGTTTGTCCAGTCCGCCAGAATCAGATCGCTCCTGGTCATTTCCCCGCTCTCACAGATGGATACAATGGCTTCCAGACCCGCCATAACGCCAAACAATCCGTCATATCTGCCGCCGTTAGGCTGTGTATCCATATGGGAACCGATACAGATCGGAAGAGCCTCCGGATCGGTTCCCTTCATAATTCCATAAATCGTACCCATATCGTCTACCTGCACCGTCATTTCCGCTTCCTTCATCCACTGGACCAGAAGATCCCGCGCTTTTTTATCCGCGTCACTCAGCGCGAGCCGCATCATTCCTCCATCTTCTGTAACCGCGATTCCATTAATCGCGTCCATTCTTTCTTTGAGTCTCGCTTTATTGATTTCCATTCAGTCACGTACCTGCCTTTCTTTTTTTCTATATAAAAAAGCAATATCTATGCCATCCTTTCCATTTCGTCAAAATTATCTGAATACATTGGAAATAGTGGGCTGCTGCAAAAAAGAAAAAACCGGATTCTCTCTTTTCGAGAATTTCCCGGTTTCACTCATTCACATTTGCTTTGATTCAGTCACTTCTGACTTTCTTTCACATACTTTTTAATTCTTCGATACGCGGTCGACTGGCTGATGCCCAAAGCTTCTGCCACTTTATAGCTGCTTCTGTACTTTTCCCACGCCTTGATGACCAATTCCTTTTCCACTTCCTCCACCGTCTGATTCATTGTACTTTCTTTGCCTCCTGCGGAAGAAGGCTCCGTCAGACTCTCCGAGGGCGGCAGTATGCCCGATTCACTGGTGACAACCATCCGCTCAATATAGTTTTCCAGTTCCCTGACATTTCCGTGCCATTCATAATTCAAAATGGATTCCATAGTTTCTGAGTCGAACTTGATGGTTTTATTGTATTTTTCCATATAATGCTGCAAAAAACGTTTGCTGATTTCCCGGATATCGTCTTTTCGCTCCCTGAGTGGAGGAATATGAATCGGAATGACATTAAGCCGATAATACAGATCCAGGCGGAAGTTTCCCTTGGCGACTTCTGCTTCCAGGGATTTATTGGTAGCAGCGATAATTCGCGTATTGATAAAAATTTCCTCCCGCCCGCCGACCCGCGTCAGCTTTTTCGTCTGAAGAAAATGAAGAATTTTAACCTGCATCAGAAGAGGCAGCTCGCTGATTTCATCCAGGAACAAGGTTCCCCCATCACTCAGCTCGATCAATCCCTGTTTTCCCTTTTTGTCCGCGCCGGTAAAGGCTCCGCTCTCATATCCGAACAGTTCGGACTCCAGAAGGTTTTCCGGAATCGCGCCGCAGTTAATACTTACCATCCGGCAGTCTCTCCTTCCGCTGGTTTCATGGATATAGGAAGCCAGCACACCCTTCCCCACCCCGGTTTCTCCGGTAATCAGCACGCTGGATTCCGTGTTTTTCACTATGTCCGCGAGAGCCAGAATGTCCTTCATAGCCCGACTGGCCGCAATCAGCTCTTTCCCGCCTTTTTTTGGTGTCGGCGCTTCCTTTTCTCTCACATACTTCAAAAGAGGTTCAATTTCATCAACCTTGACGGCATTGGTTACAGTACGGAACAGTTCCCCTTTTTCGTTAAATACCGGGACACCTGTCACCGCCATATCCCGAACGCTGCCAATATCCTGCATAACAGAAACGGCCTGTCGCTCTCTCAAGGCCAGAAGACTTACGGAAGGTCGGAATATGCCCTGCCGGTCCAGATCCTCTACATTTTTGCCTAACACCTCTTCCTTCCCCATTTTTACCATCTTCTCATACGCCTTGTTTACACGCAGACATACGCCGTTCCCATCACTGATAAAGATGCTGTTCGGAGATTCTTCCAGGACATAGTTCAGCTCCTTGCTGGATTCAAAAATGACCTCCAGCGCCTTCAGCAATTCTTCTTCTGTCTCAGGAGTTTTGGGGATTGCGCTTTTTTCGTAGTTTGCCATGCCTATGTCGCCGAGAGCGTTTCTGTAATCCTCGATCATTTTTTGAATCCTGGCAAATAAATCATCGTGCATAAGCATCCCTCCCGTTTAAATCAGCAGCATCGCGTCCCCATAGCTGAAGAACCGGTACTTTTCCCTTACCGCTGTATCGTAGATTTCCAGAATTTTTTCCCGGTCATAGAAAGCGGAAATCAACATCAGGAGCGTTGATTTCGGCAGGTGGAAATTCGTAATCAGCGAGTCAATCATTTTAAACTCATATCCGGGATAGATAAAAATCCCTGTGCTCCCGCTGCCGGCTCTGACTTCATAACGTCCATCTTTTAAAACGGCCGCGCTTTCCAGCGTTCTGGTGGAGGTCGTCCCCACAGAGATAATCCTCCCTCCTGCCCGCTTTACCCGGTTAATCCGATCCGCGGTTTCCTGCGTCACTTCGTATTCTTCAAAATGCATCTGATGGTCTTCGATGTTTTCGCACTTGACCGGCCGGAAGGTTCCAATTCCCACATGAAGGGTCACATAGGCGATCTGAACGCCTTTTTTCTCTGCCTGCTCCAGCAGTTCTTCTGTAAAGTGGAGACCCGCTGTCGGCGCGGCCACCGATCCTTCTTCTTTGCAGTAAACCGTCTGATAACGTTCGCTGTCTTCCGCGTCGCTGGCCCGCTCAATATAAGGCGGAAGAGGCATTTTCCCCAGTTCTTCCAGGCGTTCCATAAAAATGCCGTCATAGCGGAACCTGGCGAGCCGCGTCCCGTCCTGCCCATAGTCAACAATCTCCGCTTTAAAGGAAGGGGAAAAGACTACCGTATCGCCGGGTTTCAGCCGTTTTCCCGGACGCACCATGGTTTCCCACACATCGCCTTCGATCCGTTTGATCAAAAGAAACTCCACCTTTGCCCCGGTCTGCTCCTTTTCTCCGAAAAGCCTGGCCGGAAGAACCTTCGAGTTGTTTAAAACCAGACAGTCTCCCGGATTCAGATATTCCAAAATATCATAAAAGTGGCGGTGATCCACCTTTCCACTGTCTCTGTGTACTGCCATCAGGCGGGAACCGTCTCTCCGATTCGCCGGTTTCTGCGCGATCAGCTCCTGTGGCAGATGATAGTCAAATTCGTTGATATTCATATATTATTCCTCAATTTTTATTTCTATTTGCCCGCTCTGTTCATCGTCCACAGCAATCCCCAGATGATGGTAAGCCTGTTCGGAAACCACTCTTCCCTTCTGGGTACGATGCAGAAAACCTGCCTGAATCAGATAGGGTTCATATACATCTTCAATGGTAACCCGTTCTTCCCCGATGGAAGCCGCAATCGTGTCGATTCCCACGGGACCGCCTTTAAAACGTTCAATAATCGTCCGCAGGATTTCCCGATCCAGACTCTCCAGTCCCATGGGATCTACCCCCAGCGCGGTCAACGCCTTCTCCGTAATCGCAAGATCAATGACGCCGTTTCCCTTTACCTGGGAAAAATCCCGAACCCGTTTCAAAATCCGGTTGGCCACACGGGGCGTTCCTCTGGAGCGCTTTGCCATTTCTTTCAGAGACGGCTCGTCCACTTCCACATTTAAAAGCTTTGCGGATCGCCGGATAATCTGCATCAGTTCTTCCGTTGTATAAAGCTCGAACTTGCAGCTGACCCCGAATCGATCCCGCAGAGGCGCTGAAAGGCTCCCCGCCCTGGTGGTGGCCCCTATCAGGGTGAATTTGGCAATATCCAGCCGGATAGACCTTGCGGAAGGCCCTTTTCCAATGACAATATCCAGAGCGAAATCCTCCATAGCCGAATAAAGGACTTCCTCCACCTGCCGATTGAGGCGATGGATTTCATCAATGAAAAGCACATCGTTTTCGTTGAGATTTGTGAGAATCGCCGCCAGATCCCCCGCCCGTTCAATAGCGGGTCCGGACGTGATCCGAAGATCCACCCCCAGCTCATTGGCGATAATCCCTGCCAGCGTTGTCTTTCCCAGTCCGGGAGGTCCGTAAAAAAGCACATGATCCAGAGGCTCGCCTCTCAATTTCGCCGCTTCAATAAAAATTTTCAGATTGTCGGTCGCTTTTTTTTGTCCGATGTATTCTGCCAGAGACTGGGGCCTTAACGTAAACTCCGCAATCTCTTCGTTTTCCTCTGCGTTTGCCGCAGTTATTCTTCCTTCATATTCTCCCATACGCTATCCTCTAAAACAGTTTTTTCAATGCCTGTTTGATGTATTCTTCCACGGTAAGATCCGTTTCCTTTACCGCTGCCAGCGCGTTCACCGCTTCCCCCTTAGTATAGCCCAGTGCGAGCAATGCTTTTACCGCTTCGGTGCGGCTGTCTCCGGCACTGTCTCCCACTGTTTCCGCGGCTTCCTCGCCTTTTGGCAGAACCGCGTCTTCCAGCTGTCCGAATTTGTCCTTCAGCTCCAGCACAATCCGTTCCGCGGTCTTTTTCCCAACGCCGTTTGCCCGAGTAAGGGTTTTCGCGTCTTCTGTCACAATCGCCTGATGTACTTCATTCAGCGGCATAGCGGATAAAATCGCCAGGGCCGCCTTCGCTCCCACCCCGCTGACGCTGATCAGTTTACGGAACGTGTCGAGAGACGCTTTTTCTCCGAAGCCATACAAACTGATATCATCTTCTCTTACGATCATGGCCGTAAAAACGGTAACTTCTTCCCCTTCCTTCGCCAGATAAATACTGGAATTAGCTGGCACAGAAAGTTCGTAGCCCAGTCCTCCGGCTTCTACCACCACGCTGCTTTCCAGTTTCATAGCCAGCGTGCCTTTTATGTAATGCAGCATTGCGTTCCTCCTATAATCCTTTCAGCCTGTTTCTCGCCCCCGCGGAATGTCCGTGGCAAATGGCCGCGGCCAGGGCGTCCGCCGTATCGTCCGGTTTGGGAGCTTCTTTCAGATTCAGAATGGTCTTTACCATAAACTGCACCTGCTTTTTTTCCGCTCTGCCGTTTCCCACCAGCGCCTGCTTAATCTGCAGGGGCGTATATTCCGCGATTTCCAGTCCTGAATTGGAGCACGCCAGCAACGCGACTCCCCTAGCCTGTCCCACCAGAATGGCGGTCTTCGCGTTCGTATTAAAAAACAATTCTTCAACAGAGGCCACTTCCGGTTCAAAACGCCCGATCAGCTCCATGAGAGAATTGTATAAAACCTTCAGCCTGTCCGGCATCTCCATACCCGCTTCCGTAGTTACGGCGCCGTAGTCGATGACCTTGAACCGGTTTCCCTTCATCTCAATGATTCCGTAGCCTAAAATCGCGTAGCCCGGATCAATTCCCAGTATCCGCATAAACCCTTTCTCCCACCGTCCTTTTCCGTATAAATGCGCTTATTTAGTATATCACACAAACATACGTTCCGCAATTCTCAAAACACATTTTCCGGTAGCTTTTTCCGCAGGATATGGTATAATTATAAATGTATAAACTTAATAAAAAATGTATATTAAAGGAGAATACCATGCGTTATTCGAGGCAAAGCAAAATACTGGAACTGATCGAAAAGTATGAAGTGGAGACCCAGGACAAGCTGGCTTCCCTATTGAAAGAATACGGATATGACGTTACACAGGCAACGATATCCCGTGATATAAAGGAGCTGCATCTAATCAAAACGCTCTCCTCTACCGGCAAATATAAATATGCAGTCGCGTCAAGTGTAGAGGGACCAGTTTCTGATCGTTTTGTAAATATATTCAGAGAAACGATCAAATCCGTAGACTCTTCCGGAAATCTTGTTGTGGTAAAGACGCTTTCCGGCTGCGCGAACGCCGCCGGAGAAGCCATTGATTCCCTGGGATTTCCGCATGTAATCGGATCCGTAGCCGGCGACAACACATTGATGATCGTCATCGACGATCCGGAAAACACCCCGAAATTTCTCAAGGAATTTGACGAAATGCTGGGCTGAAACAAAAGAGGTAAGTCATGATTTCTCATATCAGCATCAAAAATTTCGCGATCATTGAACAGGCGGACATCGACTTTCATGAAGGACTGAATATCATTACCGGAGAAACCGGCGCCGGAAAATCCATTGTCATCGAAGCCATCAGCCTCGCTCTCGGAAGCCGGGCGGATACCGCGTTTGTGCGCTCCGGAGCGTCCAAAGCCATTGTTCAGCTGGCCGGAACCCACGATGGGGAAGAATATGTGATTACGCGGGAAGTCTCCGCAGCCGGCAAGAACCTGTGCAAAGTCAACGGCGAAATCGTCACCCTGGCGAATCTCAACCAGATCTGTAAAAAGCTGGCGGACATTCACGGGCAGTATGACCACCAGTCCCTTCTGAACCCGGAGTATCATATCAAGCTGGTGGATCTTTATAAAAAGGATTCCATTTTCCCGGCAAAGCAGAAGGTATCGGAAATTTTCACCCGTTACCGGGAGATTTCTTCCCGGCTGAAGCACCTCCTCGCCGATGCTGCCGAAAACCAGCGCCAGCTTGATTTTATGCGGTTTGAACTGGAGGAAATTCAGAAAGCAAATCTGTCTCCCGACGAGGATGAGGCGTTAGAAGAGGAAATCAATCTGCTTCAGAACAGCGAGACCATCTACGAAAGTCTGGCTGAGGCTTATGAGCTTACAAACGGGGAAGAATATGCCGCCTTGTCCGGTCTGAAAAAGGCGATGGATCGGATCGGCGGAATTCAGGAATATTCGAAAGATCTGACGGAAATTTACCGTCAGATGGAAGAGTCCTATTACCTGCTGGAGGATCTGTGCAGCCAGGTACGGGAGCTTCGCGACAATACGGTATTTTCTCCGGATGAACTGGATCAGGCCATTTCCCGCATGGAAGTCCTGAACGCGCTGAAACGAAAGCACAACGCTTCTCTGGAAGAAATTATCGCCTACGGACAGGAGCTGGAGGAACGGCTCCAGCAGGTGGAGAATGTGGACAGCGCGAAGGAAAAGCTGACAGCGGAACGAAAAAAATGCGAAGCGGAATTAAAAGCCGCCAGCCACGATCTGACAGAGCTTCGAAAGGCGGCGGCGAAAGAGCTGGAAGGCAAAATTCTCGCGGAGCTGGCAGAACTGAATTTTAAAGACGCGCAGCTTATCATCGAATTTAAGGAAAGCAGGGAATATACGGACAATGGAACGGATCTGGTGGAATTTCTTATCAGCACCAACAAGGGAGAGAAGCTGAAGCCCCTTTCCAAAATCGCCTCCGGCGGTGAAATGTCCCGAATCATGCTGGCCTTTAAAAAAATCGTCGGCGATTATGATGAAATTCCAACAATGATTTTCGATGAAATCGACACGGGAATCAGCGGTATCACCGCCAGCATTGTCGGAAAAAAATTAAAGCAGATCGCGGAAAATCATCAGATTCTCTGCATCACCCATCTGCCTCAGATTGCGGCCTTCGGCGACCACAATTACAAGATCTACAAAGAGTCCGATGACACCAGTACCTATACGACGGTTGTCCCCCTGAAAAAGGAGGAGGAAGTTGAGGAAATCGCGCGGCTCCTGGGTGGAATCAATATTACGGAGACTACGCTGCAGTCAGCGCGGGAGCTGATCGAAGCGTCAAAATAAGCAAAAAACGGAAGACACTGTTTTCTTCCGTTTTTTCTTTATACAGCCTGTACAATCTTCTCCACGGTCTCTTCCACCGTCAGTCCGTCCGCTTCAATGGTCACATCCGCGTATGTTTCATAAAGGGGGACTCGCCGCTCATAGAGATTTTCAATGGTCTCCCCCTTCCCCATAGCAACTCCTCTTGTCTTAATATTATCCAGCCGTTCTTCAATAGCAGCCAGCGACACCTTCAGATAAACGATGGTTCCGCCTTTCTTCAGATGCTCGATGGCTCCCGGATAGTAGATCGCGCTGCCCCCTGTGGAAATGACCGCGTTTTCCGCCTCCAGTTCCGTAAGGACGGCTTCTTCCGTTTTTTTGAAATAATCCAGTCCGTCTTCGTTAATGATTTCCTGCAGCGGCCGCTCCTCCTTTTCCTGAATCAGAAGATCCGTATCAATAAAACTTTTCCGCATAGTCTTGGCGAGCACAACGCCGGTAATGCTTTTTCCGCAGGCCGGCATCCCCACCAGGATGATGTTGTTCATAAGTCTGTCCTCTTTCTACAGAAAAAGGGCGAGGTTCGACTCCCGCCCTTTACTCATTCTTTTTATTTACAAGTTTACGCTTCTTCGCTGGTTTCTTCCGCTTCTGGGGCAGCTTCTTCCGCCGGTACATCCGCAGGTTCTGCCTCTTCTTCATAAGCTTCCGCGGCTTCTTCCTCAGGCTGAGGCATTTCGTCCAGCGCTTCTTTGATACTCAGGCTGATACGTCTTCTGTCCTGATCAATTTCCAGAATCTTCGCCGCAACTTCCTGGCCTACGGACAGCTCGTCCGCAATGTTTCCAACTCGTTTGTGGGCAACTTCGGAAATATGTACAAGTCCGTCAAGACCCGGTTCCAGTTCTACGAACGCGCCGTATTCCTTAAGCTGCACAACTTTTCCGTTCACAATCTGTCCAACGTCGTATTTTTCGTTGATTACACTCCACGGTTCCGGCTGGTTCTGCTTCAGACCCAGGGAAATCTTGCCTTTTTCCTGGTTCATGGAGAGAACTTTTACCCGAATCTTATCGCCGATGCTCAGCACTTCCTGCGGATGCTTCAGTTTTCCCCAGGAAATTTCAGAGATATGCAGCAGTCCGTCAATTCCGCCGATGTCTACAAACGCGCCGTAATCGGTAAAGCGCATTACGGTACCTTCTACTACATCATCAACGCTCAGACCTTCCCAGATTTCCGCGATTCTCTTGTTCTTTTCTTCATTCAGATACTGTTTGTGGGAGAACACAGCTTTTCCTCTTCTCAGATCCACTCTGGATACTTTGACGGTAAGCGTCTGTCCAATAAATTCGTCTACGTTTTCTACGTAATGATCGGAGAGCTGTGAAAGCGGAATAAATCCGGAAACTTCTTTGTAAGCAGCAATTACGCCGCCGTTAACCGGTCTGACAACTTTAACTTCAATGTTTGATTTATCTTCAAGCGCCTGGCTGATTTCGTCCCAGTGTTCGCTAATTTCCAGCTTTTTCTTGGACAGCAGGATGCTGCCATCGCCATCGTCTGTCTTTACAACTTTTGCCTGAATTTCATCGCCTTCATGATATAAGTCAGTTAGCTTTTGATCTCCTTCCAGTGTGATTTCATCAGATGGAATGATTCCATCCTTTTTGCAGCCGAGATTGACAATGATTTCCCTGTCTGTAACCTGATGGATCTTTCCGGTTACGATCTCTCCGCTGCGCGGCAGCCTTAAGGATTTTTCGATCTCGTCCATTAAGGCGTCCATTGAATTAATTTCATTGTTTTCAAGTGTGATTTCACTCATATTGGCAATAACCTCCTTAATTAAGCATTCAGGCGTCGAGGCACCCGCTGCTATTCCTATTCTATTACATTTTTCAACTTCTTTCAATGGTAAATCAGTTATATTTTCAACAAAATGTGTGTTATTGCAGTATTTTTTTGAAATATCGTACAATTTTTTTGTATTTGAGCTTTTCCGATCCCCTAAAACGAGCATCAATTCTACCTTTTGAGCCGTTTCCATACAACTTTTCTGCCTGTTTTCCGTGGCGCTGCAAATCGTATGATTCACGGACAAAGATTTTCCCTGCTCCCGCAGCTTTTCCAGAACCTCATGAAAAAGACTCTTTGGAATCGTCGTCTGCGCTACCACAAACAGATGCTCGTCCTCAAGTTCTGGAATTTCCTCCGCGTTCCCCACGATAACGGCCGCGTCCGAACACCATCCGTTAATCCCCTTCACTTCCGGGTGGGACGCATCTCCTACGATCAGGACGCGCTCACCTTTTTCTTCCGCAGTCCGCACCAGTTCGTGAATCCTCGCGACAAACGGACAGGTCGCGTCGATCAGTCTCCATCCCTTCTGCTCCGCGATTTCGTAAAGCCATTTTCCGACTCCATGGGAACGGATAATAACGGCGTCCCCTCTCTCCGCCTCATTCGGATCGTTAATCACCTGAATGCCCTTCTCTTCCAACTGATCCGTCACTTGTTTGTTATGGATCAGCGGACCGTAAGAGTAAATTTTTTCATTGCGCGCTTCCGCTGCTTTTTCTGCCTTTTCAATGGCTTCCCGTACTCCGAAACAAAAGCCGGAATGGTCAGCCCTTATGATTTCTTTCGTCAATTCGTTTCAATTCCTCCAGATACTTTTTAAAGGATGCTTCGGTGCCGTTGTTTGTCGGCGTATAATACCGCACGTCCCGGCGGTACAGGTTATCCGGCAGATACTGCTGTGTCACATAGCCGCCGTAATCGTGCGGATATTTGTAGTCAAGACCGTGTCCCCTTTCTGCCGCTCCGCTGTAATGGGCATCCTTCAGATGAGTCGGCACATCGTCAATTTTTTGGGTTCTCAGATCTTCTTTCGCCCGGGTCAGCGCCATGTACGCTGTATTGGACTTGGGGCAGGAAGCCATCAGTACAACCGCCTGGGCCAGATTAATCTGGGCCTCCGGAAGTCCCACCATAAGAGCGGCCTGTACGCAGGAATTTACAATGGTAATCGCATTGGGATAAGCCATTCCCACATCTTCGCTGGCCATCACAAGGAGGCGTCTGCCGATCATCTGCAGATCCCCGCCGCCCTCCAGCAGTCTTGCCAGATAATGAACCGCCGCGTCCGGATCACTGCCTCGCACGGATTTCTGCAAGGCGGAAAGCAGATTATACTTGTCCTCGCTCTTATCGTAAAAGGTTGTCTGTCTCTGCATAGCTTCTCCGACAATCCGCTTGTCCAGCACCTGGCCGCGCTGCAGATTGTCCGCAATAAAACCCAATGTATCCAGCGCCACCCTGGCATCGCCTCCGCTCATATCCGCCAAAAGGCGCAGCGCGTCCTCTTCATAGGAAATCCCCCACTCCGCCAGACCCCGTCTGGAATCGTTCAGCGTCCGCCGGAGAAGCTCCAGGATTTCGCCTGTCTGCAGCCTCCGAAATTCATAAATATTCCGAACCCTGCTTAGAATTGCGTTGTTGACCGCAAAATAAGGGTTTTCTGTCGTACTGCCGATGAAACGGATTACGCCTTCTTCCAGAGCCTTCAGCAGGGAATCCTGCTGAAGCTTGTTCCACCTGTGGAACTCATCCACATATACATATGTCGTTTCTTTCATCAGTCCGAAGAACCGCGTTTTTGCGTTTTCCAATATTGCTTTCAGCTCTTTGGTTCCTGTGGAGGAAGCATTGATCTCTATAAAATCCGCATCCATTTCTTTCGCTGTAATTCTCGCGAGAGTGGTCTTCCCTGTGCCGGAAGGCCCGAAAAAAATCGCGGAGTCGAACGTCTTATTTTTAATTGCATTATACAGAAGCGATCCTTTGTACATAAAATGAGTCTGTCCCACAAACTCATCCAGGTTGTCCGGCCGCATTCTTGTCGATAAAGGTACCATAAATCACTCTCCAGCGTTATTCTTCTATTTCTGTCACAAATGCGCCCAGCGAAGCATCCATTCCGTTCAGTTCGGTCTTTGCTTTTTCCTTTGTATTGAACAGTCTGCTGATCACCTTATACGCGCCGTCTTTTTCCACGATCTCGGCAGCAACCCCCGATTGTTTCAGCTGAGCCACACTGTTTTCCGCCGCGGCTTTTGTCGAATAGCTTCCAAACTGAATCGCATACCCGGAAGTTTTCTTCAATTCCGCCTGTTCCTCAAGCACTCCCGCGGAAACCGCGGTCTGGACCGTTTTCTCTGACGATTCCGCGCTCTCCGTTTCTGTGCCGCCTTCTGTTTCCGCCGCCTTTTCAGACGTTTTTGAGGATTCCTCTACTGCTGTCTCAGAGCCTTTCTCCTGAAAAATGCTCAGACTGGCCGGCTCATATCCCAGAATCGGGTATACAACGTATTTCGCGGTCAGATAACCTGCGCAGATCGCCAAACCTATTATAACAATAACAGGCACAAAATTCACCTGTATTTTTCTCCCTCTGTAAGCAGACGGTCTTCTCTTCGTTCTTCTCCGGTTCATTTCACTCCCTCTTTTCCTCATAACGCTTTGTACATATTTATTAGACAGGGAAAGAAAATAGACCAACAAGCCTCACAAAATCAGGGAGAAAAAAGCAAGAACCGTTTTCTGACAGCTCCTGCTCGCTTTTTTTAATCGCACAGTTTATTCTCTTCGCATTCAATCTTTCGCCCTACGAGCATCAGGACTGCGCCTGCCGCCACAGCCACCAGTCCTCCCCATTTCAGCACTTCCAGGATCTGTGGTATCGAATTTGAGAACATGTCATAATCGCTCGGTTCCCACTCTCCCCAGGTGATTTCGTACCAGCGCAGCCAAAACTGCCCCAGGAAGGAGAACGCTCCCGCAATTATGAGATAAAGCCCGATCCTTATCGTATCTCCAAACGCCAGCTTTGTTTTTCTGTTGAGCGGATATTGTTCCGGAGCGTTTTTTGCCATTCCGCCGTACAGCTTTTTGAAAAAGATATAAGCAAGCGGTCCCGTGCTGATGGCAATCAGGCCCATGCACAGATAATCCGTACCGTTTACAAGCAGCGCTATGACCGCAATCAGGATCGGCGCGCCGGTAAAGAAAGCCAGCCCCGCCTTTCCTCCCGGCATTACGTAGAGACCTTTTGCTTTTCGTTCTTCCACCGGAATCTTTTTCCTCAGCTTGAGTACCGACAAAGGGAGAATAATATACAGTGCAAGCATAAATACAACTTCCGCGCTGACCAGCGTGGTAAAATCGGACTGTGCCAAAATGAGGGTTACAACCGCCAGCGACAGAATCCCTACATAAGGAACCCCTCTTTTTTTGCTTACCTTTACCAGTATTTTCGGACAGAGGTTATCATCTGCCAGCACAAAGAACCCTCTGGATCCGGATGCCAGATAAGTGTTAAAAATCGCGCATTGGGAAACAATGGCTATGACAAGGAAGATATAGCCCCAGGCCTGACCCAGGTGCGCGGTCAGTACGGTGGCATATCCGACGGCGCTACCGGAAAATCCTCCGTCTGTCGCCCAGTTTTCCCAGCTTCCCGCCGGAAGGCACGCCAATCCCGCCAGCGTAGGAAGTACATATGTAAGCGCGACCAGAGGCATCGCGATCATAAGTCCCTTTGGAATCACCTGGGGATTTGTTACCTCTCCTGCCATATTGGAAATACACTCATATCCGCAGTACATCCACACACAGATGCAGATTCCGCCTCCGATCCCGTCGATCAGCGAATATCCCTGAGGCATAACCGGATCCATCGGGTTTGTCTGCCAGTTTAAAAGCCCTACAATCGTAACCAGAGTAAACGCGAGTACAATTAGAATCGAAAGAATTGTGCTGACCCGCCCGACTTCTTTCAGCCCCATCAGGTTAATCACCGTAAAAATCAGGATCATTCCTATTTTCAGCACGTGTACCGCTGCTGTCGACATCGGAATCATCTGCGTCACATACCCCGCGACCAGCGCGACATATACGCCATTTGTAATATAGGTGGAAACCGTTCCCCACCATCCTGCCTGGAACCCCCAAAATTCACCGAATGCTTCTTTCGCCCAGACATACACGCCTCCCTCTGAAGGGAGGACAGAACCCAGTTCCGCCACCAGGTTGCTGATCGGATAGGCCCATACAATCGGAAATGCCACCAGAAGGATCAACGTCATTCCCGCACCGGCTTCCGGGATCATCTCCTCAATTCCAAAGGCGCCGGCCGCCACCAGACAATATAGCATGAAAACAATGCCCGAAACCCGAATATCATACTTTTTCAGTCCCGCGACACCGTGTGTCTGAGGTTGATTTTCTCCCATATCTCATACCTCCTTTAAAAAACGGCCGTAGAGCCGGAGCAGGCTCCACAGCTTTCATATACAAGCTTTCTTATTGTATTACTTTTTCTTTGCTTTTGCAAAGATTTCCGCCATCATTTTTTTATCCTGCATATTCTTATAAGGAGAATCCATTTCTACGATACCGTATTCAAACCCCGCTTCCTCCATAATCTGCAGATATGGAATCGGATCAAAGTATTCCGGCGCGAATACTCCTGCGTCCTTCCAGATCCCTCTGCCTATCAGTTCGATCCCGACAGCCGCTCCAAATCCGGTCTGCGCGACAACCGCCTGCATATTCCATCTTTTCATGGACTCCTGATTGTCAAACGGCTGATACATGAAAATCTCTCTCTTTTTTCCGTCTTTTGTTCCGATGCAGTGGATTCCCACACACATTTTGCCAACCATTTCATCTCCGATATCCTTCGGCTGCGGAGCGCAGGCCGCTACTACATCTCTGGGTACTACGCTGGCATCTCCTACTTTTACAGGATCCAGGCTGCGCAGTCCCAGCGCGGTGATCATTTTCAGCGCCTGCATTAAATTTTCATCCAGGGAAATTTTAAACGTGCATTTTTCCAGTCCGTATTTCTGCAGATACCGCGGCATCAGAACCGGTTCTTCGTGTTCAATTTTTACCATTGTATTCGGTCCCACTCCCGCCGGCATCTCGAAGACTTCTTCCCCTGCAAAAGGGACGTCCGTTATGTATCCCTTTTCTTTGTCCCATTCCACATTGGGATTGATACATTCGTCGAGAACCGTCCATACGTTGAATCCGAACGTGATATCATCCTCACCCGCGCCGGGGATTTCTAGATTGCCTCCGTCTTTCACATGAATTTCTTTCAGTTCGTCAAACAGATATTCTGCCGCGAACTTGGCAAATACATCTACAACGCCGGGATCAATACCTAGACAGATGCATGCCATATTGCCCTTCTCTCTCCACTGCTCATGCCGATCAAAATTATATTTCGACATCGGTTCAGAAAAGCTTTCTTCCAGCGTTCCGTAGATCGGCGGATCATACGGTACAGACCAGGTTCCCATGCTTACGTAATCTGCCCCCGCTTCATAAGCGGCGTCAAAAATATTATTCGATACAAATGGGGCTGCCGCGTCCATCACAAAGTCGCATCCCTGCCTGCGGATCACATCCGCCAGTTCTTCTTTATTTCTCGCGTCCAGCTTCTGAGGCGCAAAGCGGCTGTCACCGTTCAAATGCCCGCACACTTCTTCTGCCCGGCTGAAATCATAGTCTCCTACTACGACTTTCTCCAGCCATGCCCCCTTCGGATCTCTCACCTGCAGAATACGCAGAATGGATTCTCCTACCGCGCCTGCGCCTACCAATAACATCTTCATACCAGTTCCTCCTTGCTTTTCGCTCGGGTCTCCCCGGGTTCCGCGCAGCAACATGCAGCGGTCTGCATACTGCAGCACAGTATTGTCTTGTTATTTACTAGTGTACCATATTCTAGTACGCATGAAAAAGAAAATATACTCGAATAGAATAGGAAGATTGCACCGTTCTTTTCTGTTTGTCGAAATTTGTCGATCAAAATTAATTGCAAATTTTTTCCATCGTGTTATACTATATTCAAGAAAGGAAAAATAAGTAAAAAATGGATAAAAACACTATGTCAAAACACCCCCATGACACGCGCCAAATCACAAAAGACATCCGGCGTATTCTTACCATAAAAGACGAGGAGCTTACAGATCAGCTTGTCCAGGAAACAATCGAGTCTTATATTCTGAAGGATAAACATCTGATGCAAAGGCACCCGAAAGAGGTGGAGAAGCTGATTGAACGGATTTTCTACTCCATGAGACGTGATCTGGATATCCTGCAGCCCTACATCGAAGATGAGAAGGTATCCGAAATTATGGTTAATGGAAAAGATCATGTTTTTATCGAAAAAAGCGGCGTCATTCAGAAAACGGACACCGGCTTTGAACGTCTGGAAGATCTGGAAGAGCTGATACGGCGGCTGGCCGCGGGAGTGCACAGGGAGATCAATGAGCTGAATCCGATTGTCGACGCGCGGCTGCCGGACGGTTCCAGAGTAAACGCGGTCTATAAAAACATCGCGCTGAACGGCCCCATTCTTACCATTCGTAAATTTCCGCAAAAGGCAATCGATATGGCTGCTTTAATAAAAATGGGGAGCATCACAAAGGAAGCCGCGGACTTTCTGGAAACGCTTGTAAAGGCAGGATACAACTGTTTTATCAGCGGAGGCACTTCCTCCGGAAAAACAACGTTTCTCAACGTTCTGTCCAACTTTATTCCAAAGGAGGAACGGGTAATTCTGATTGAAGATTCCGCGGAACTGCAGATTAAGCAGATTGAGAATCTCGTACGGCTGGAATGCAAGCAGGCAAATGTTCAGCAGAAAGGAAGGGTAACAATGGAAGATCTGATCAAAACCAGTCTGAGAATGCGGCCGGATCGCATTATTGTAGGGGAGGTCCGGGGAAAGGAGGTGATGGATATGATACAGGCAATGAATACCGGACATGACGGGAGCCTCTCGACGGGCCACGGAAATTCGATCTCCGGTATGCTGCGGCGTCTGGAATCCATGTTTCTGCAGGCGGCAGATTTTCCTATAGAGGCCATACGCTCGCAAATCGCGGAGGGGATTGATTTGATTATACACCTGGGAAGACTTTCGGACGGAAGCCGCAAAGTTCTGGAAATCACAGAAATCAATGGGGTTTCGCAGGGGGAAATACAGACGAATATGCTGTTTCGCTATAGGCCGCTGAAAGGTCTTGTTCGGACCGGGCAACATCTGATACACACAGAAAAGCTGGAACTCCGGGGTATGGGCGCAAATGGGAATTGATTATACGCAGTACCGATTATCAAAAAGAGAGGCGATCACGTTTCTTGTGGCAGGGTACATCATAATCTTCACAGTACTATTTTTGTTTTACCATAGTATCGCATTTTCCTTGGCAGGAGGATTCCTCTCCTACTTTGCCCTCGGAAGATACAGCCGCTGGAAGGCGGAAAAAAGGCGTGCTCTTCTTACAACACAGTTTAAAGACCTATTATATTCACTTTCAGCTTCAATCGCGGCAAATATTCAGATTCCAGAGGCTCTAGAAAGCGGTCTTGAAAGTCTGAGAATGCTCCACGATGAGAACACTCCCCTGATATTGGAATTGAAATATATGGTCAGAAATATAAAAGAAAACAGAGAAAGTGACATCCATATTCTTCTTGATTTTGCAAAAAGAAGTTACTGTGAAGATATTGATAATTTCGTTCAGGTCTATATGGCCTGCAGAACGACGGGAGGGAATCTTGAAAAAGTGATCAAAAGCACGACGGAAATCCTTATAGATAAAATAAATATTGAAAGTGAGATCCGTACGCTTACTGCGCAGAAAAAATTTGAAGGCAATATTATCAGCCTGATGCCGTTTGTAATTCTTCTGTTTCTAAATCTGTTTTCTCCGGATTATCTGGAGCCATTATATACTACTATGTCCGGACGGCTCATTATGACAGCCGCACTTGCAGGACTCGGGCTGGCCTTTTATATGACGGAACGCCTGACTGACATCGAGGTATAAGGATGAAAGGATTACAAACGTTTGAAAAACACCTTGCAGAGCGATATGAAAAGCTCTACGGGGAAAAAAACTGCAAAAATAGGGTGGAAAAAGAAAAAAAGCATCTGCTGTTAAAATGTATCGCAATTCTTACGGTTTTGTGCGTCGGCATGCTGTCCGGACTTTCGGAGAGCGCAGAAAATCAGGGATATCTGAAATTTAACCGACAAGGGGAAATTGTTGAGATTATAAGACCTTCTGAACAGCAGGGTCCGGTTTCCTTTTCTGCCCGGGTAAAAATGGGAACCGGAATCAATGCTGAGGAAAGGGAGATTTTTATAACAATCGACCCGCTGGGGAATCCGGAAGTCAGCGAACAGGAAGAACTTTTCCCGAAAAAAACAAAGGAGGAAAAAAACGATGAAGAGTTAAATCAATTAGTCGCGGGGCTGAACACGGACACCACAAAGGAAAGGGTTCCTCTGCCACAAGAACTGGAAAGCGGGGAGCGCCTTATATGGAAAAGAAACCGCGACTCTAATCTGGCTATTTACTTTACGATGGCGGTAATCATGCTGTATCTGCTGTACAAAAACCGTTTTTATACCATTGAAAAGGAAGAAAAAAAGGCAAAGGAATCCATCATACGTGAGCTTCCAGAATTCATTAATAAAATTGTTCTGCTGATGAATGCCGGTATTGTTCTCCATACAGCCTTTCTGAAGATTATCGATGACTATGATTTCAGCGGGAAAAAAGACAGCTATTTTTATTCTCAGATGAACCAGATCGGTCGGGCAGTCAGAGAAACAAACGGTTCCCTTTGCCGAGAATTCCAGGAATTCGCCAAAAGGAGCGGAGTGAAAGAATTAATCCGGATCTCAAATATCATCAGTGACAATTTAAATAAAGGAGCCGACTTGTCAGAAAAACTGCGGCAAGAAAACAGCCTTCTCTGGTTTGCGAGAAAACAGCAGTCTGAAGAAAAAGGAAGATTGGCAGAAACAAAGCTGACTATGCCGCTGATGATTTTGCTGCTCGTTCTGATTATGGTGACGATCGCGCCGGCAATGATGGAACTATAAGGGATGGTGATACGATTATGAAAAAAATGAAACTGATCCGCAACAGCAAATGCGGGATGGAGATGGTACAGGTAGCGATTCTGGTCGCGATAGCCATTGTGCTGGGAATGATCTTTAAAAACGAAATAACCAGCTTTGTAAACAAAACCTTCGAGAATCTTAACAGTGGATTCTAATGGATAAAAAAGGGACAACAATGGTTGAGGCGGCGATGATATTTCCTCTGGTTATTCTCACAGTAGCCGCATTGATTTACATCGCTCAGATCTTTTACCGTCAGACAGAAATAAGGGCTGAAATGCACAAAGCACTGCGCGCGGAAAGTGGGAAAATCTGCGGGACACTTTCTTATCGAGAGCCTCCAGACCAGCCGTTTCCTATTTATCAGAAAGGACTCAAGGTTTGCAGCTATGGGACACTGGCATTTAAAAAGAAAGGAATACTGGCGGCGGGAGAAAAGGTGTTTTTTTCTGAGAAATATCTGGACGATGAAAGGGCTTTCATCAGAAAAGCCGACCTTATCCAAAAAAGGAAACAGATAAATGAATAACAAGCGTGGAAGTACTTCTGTTTTTCTGGTATTTATCCTCACCTCCATGATTTTCCTGATTGCGGCTTTTATCTATGCCGCGAAGGAGATTTCCTCTGAAAGTTATGAAGACGGTCTGCTGGGGCTGGCTTCCAGATCCGTGCTTTCTGAATTTCATACAGAATTAAAGGAGCGATATGACATTTTTGCCTTTGAAAGCCATGGAATGGAAGCGGAGCGAGATATAAGAGGGTATATGAACGAAGCATTGCGGCTCAATGGCGGGAGACATCTGGAAAAGACCGATGTAAGTTTTGGCGATTATTCGCTGGGGAATCCGGAGGTTCTGAAAGAGCAGATTCTGGATTACATGAAGTTTGCTATCGCAGAAGAACTGCTTGTTCCCAGCAGGGACAGCGATCCGGCGGAAAAAAAGGGAGCGGGACGAACGCTGCGAAACAGCAGAATTATTGAAAGTCTGCCGTCAGAACCGCTGAACACGCAAGGGATCGGCTTCCTGGAATGGGTAAAGGATATCACGTCACAGGTAGGTTCCATAGAAAAAATATTCGATGAAACGAAAGACAGTTACCTGATAAACCGATACATTCTTTCCCATTTTAAATACCAGACCGGCGGTCCGCAAAATGACTCCACATTTTTTGAAAATGAAGTCGAATACATATTGGAGGGCAATTACCGCAATCAGACAAACTACGCGAATGTCAGAAAAGGCCTTGTCATTTTCCGAAGCAGCCTGAACGCCATATACCTCTATGCGAATCCCCGAAGAAGGGCAGAAACCCTTGCTGCCGCGGAACTATTAACACCAGGACCCGCGGCTGTCGTGACCCAAGCGGTTCTAATCGGAACCTGGTCCCTAGCGGAAGCGGAAAATGACGCAAGGCTTTTAGAGAAAAAGAAACCTGTGGCACTGTTTAAAGATGATGCTACCTGGGCAACGGATTTGCAGTCTGTCATCGATAATAAGGAGCAGGGGTGCATTGATACCAAAAGCGGGAAAGGCTTGTATTATGACGATTATCTGATGATTTTCCTCCATTTCCAGGATGAAGAGCTAAAACTGATGCGAACCATGGATTTAATCCAGATTAATATGAAGGGCAGCTGCGACAAGGATTTTCTGATTCGTACCTGTCACTGCGGATTTTATCTGCAGGCAGTGATAAAAGGCAAGGAGTACGGCTATGAAGCAGTATATTAGTAAAAAGGGGTATTTTACATTGGAAGCCGCTCTCTTTCTGCCGGTTTTCATCATCGGGATTCTGACGCTGGCATATTGCATCAAGCTCTTTAGTACAGCAGAGAATGTCACAAATTCTCTGCTGGATGAAACCGGTCATCTGGCAGCACAGGCTTATGGGAAACAAACAGCGCCGGAGTTCCCTGCGAAATTAAAGCTGAGGGTGAGAGAAGAAAACGGCAGGCTCCGGAACTTTGAAATCACAGAGTTTCGTTATCTGCACAGATCACGGGGAAAGGACGGCCTGCTCACAGTCGCGTGCCGTTACCGGATTGACTTATCGCTGCCTCTGCATCTGCGGGACAGCTTTGAGATGGAAAGCAGAGTGCAGTGCCGGGGGTTTATCGGGAAAAGGAGCGCAGGTATATCCATGCCCTTTTCTGAAATGGAGAAAAACGGAGATTCCTCTCTTGTATGGATCTTTCCTGACTGGGGGCAAAAATATCATCGGGAAACCTGTACCTATGTAACCAATCATGCGCGGCAGATGGTTCTGACAAAAGAACTGGTAAAGCGGTTCCGGCCGTGTGAATTATGCGGTTCTGGCAGCATGCGTGTCGGAAGTTATGTATATTGTTTTATACGCGCGGGAATGGTTTACCATAAAGACAGCTGTAAAACCGTAGAGAAATATACCATTGAAATTGAAAAAGAGGACGCAGCTGCAAAGGGATACACACCTTGCAGCAAATGCGGAGGGGGATAATATGGAAATTCGGAACAATGATTTTAAACTGCAGTTAAAGGACGGATCTATAAAGGATTTTGAAAAAATCGTGCTGTCATCCGGTATCTGTGAATTATTTATGCCAATGGGATTTGTCCGTATGGAAGACGGTGAACTGGTTTCTTATAATTGCAGCGGTTATACGTCTCTGAGACAATGTGAATTGAAAGAAGCTGCGGAAGCTTTTGAAATTCTGGAGAAAACACTGATTCTGGTGAATCGGGCCGGGGAATATCTGATTACGCCGGGAAAAATCACATTAAGCATGGATACGATTTTTTACAATCGCAAGACAAAACAGGTGAGAATCGCTTATGTACCGGTTGAAGAAAACCAGCTCAGCCTCAGAGAAAATATGTCAGAGTTTTTTTCGCAGATGAAAGAAAAAATCAGCGGAAAGGAACGGGGCTATCTGGAAAAAGTAAAGTCGCAGATGGAAGAGCGGAATTACTATATCGGAGATTTAATTAATATGATCGGCGAAATCCGTCGAACGTTGCTTCGGCATGAGAAATCTGCCGGGGGAACAATCTAGGCACGGAACAAAACAGGAGGGCTTCTCTTCTCACAGAGCCTCTCCTGTTTTGCTGTCTTTCCCCTATTTTCCCTTATGATACAAGCCGTAGGCTCTGCTTACTTCCTGAACGAACATGATCCCCCTTCCCTGTTCTTCCATATGCATCTTACGGCTGACCGCTTCCGTAATCGCTTGGGAATCTTCTTTCTTTACAATCATCATCAGAATCTCTTTCTCTGGTTCAATGTCCATCAGGAAGAGCCTGCTGGTTTCATTCCTGCCTGCGCCACGGGCATTAATAATCGTTCCGCCCTGCGCGCCTGCTTCCTGCGCCGCTTCCAGCGCAGTTTCCGCATCCCCCTTATTCACAACCACTGTAATCAGATGATACATGCTCTCAACCTCCTCGACATCTTCTTTCAGATCGGTTTCATGAATCCCTCCAGTAAAACTGAGTGCCGGAACACTGAACACGATCCCATGATTTTGCTTTTCCATTTCAAGCTCATTATAAAGCAGCTTCATCAGGCGAACCGCATATCCTGGCTGCGCTGCCATAACCAGGATCTCCTTTTCCGCGTGACTTAACTCAAAAACTTCCAGCCAGAATTTTTTTACGGTTCCCGTTCCGTAAAAAATCGTACCGCCAAAAATTCCGTGATTTCTCGCGAACCGCAGAATCTTGCTGGCAAGTCCGTGGTGGACTACAAAATAAACACATTCAAACGAGCTCATTTGACTCTCCTCCCTGTTTTGCCGTTTTTATTTTAAAAATCAATCCCAGAATCTGCAACGCAATAATCGGAGTCATCGCCACCATTGAAATTACGCCAAAGCCTTCAACCATAACATCCGCGCCTTCCACATACTCGGCAGCTCCTTGTGTAAATGTTAAAATAAAGGTTGCCGTCATTGGTCCGGAGGCAACGCCTCCCGAGTCAAAGGCAATTCCCACAAACAGTTTGGGCACAAAGTACATCAGACCAATGCAGATCGCATATCCCGGCAGCAGGTAGTGCCACAGAAGCAGTTCCGGAATCAGAATCCGGATTACGGACAGCGCTACCGCGCAGCCCACGCCGATGGAAAGCGCGCCCAGTACATAAACTCGTTTGACATATCCTGCCGTAACGGTTTCAATCTGGTGTGTCAAAACATGAACCGCCGGCTCTGCCAGAATCGTAAGGAGCCCAATCACAAATCCCACCAGAATCAGAACCGCGCTGCCATAGTTCCCCGCAAGATAATGACCGATGTAGCTGCCGGCATCCAGAAATCCCGCATTTACTCCCACGAGAAAAATCGTCAGTCCGATCCAGTTGTAAACGAGTCCGATACAGATCCGTTTCAGGCTGCGCCCCTTCACTTTAATTGCCGCGATATTGCAGATCAGAAAGATCGCCAGAATCGGAAATACTGCCAGCGCGGATTCAGCCGCCACATGCGGAAACTCCCGGATAAACGGAAGCAGAAGGGATGGCTCTCCTCCATGAGCGACCGTTACACTGCCATGGATTTCATCGGTTCCAAAAACAATGCTCATAATCATTACAGAGATAATCGCACCTGTCGACGCGACCGCCACCAGACCGAAGCTGTCCTTTTCCGAGGCTTTCGAATCCTTTCTCATTGCCGTCACACCAATTGCCAAAGCCATGATAAACGGAACCGTCATAGCGCCTGTTGTCGCCCCTGACGCGTCAAAAGAAATCGCAAGGAATTCTCTTGAAGTAAAAAAGGACAGAACGAGTATAATCAAATAAAGAATGGTCAAGAGCTTATAAAGCGGAAATCCTTTGACAATTCTGCCAAGGCCTGTGCCTAACAGAACCGCAATCCCAATGGATACCACAATCACGATACTGATTTTCGGAATCAGACCGTCTGTTACGCTATCCACCTGATTGGCCAGAATATGGAGATCCGGCTCGGCAATCGAGATAAAGAATCCGAGAGCCATACCTGCCAGAACCACAATCACTAATTTGTTGCTTTTGGTAATAAAGGAACCCATATGATTCCCGATTGGAGTAATTCCCAGATCAACACCCAGAAGAAAAACTGCGAGCCCGACAATAATAAACGCTGCGCCGATTAAAAAACGGATTATCATACTGCCGGACATGGGTGTCAGAGTAAAATTCAGAATCAGAACAATAACAGTAATTGGAAGTACCGAAATCAGAACTTCCCTCAGTTTTTCAAGCAATACATTCAATCGCATCCCGCCTTTCTGTTTTTAATCCAATAAAAAGAGCGAACTTTGTGAATATTATAGCATACCCCGCGAATACTCGCAAGTTAATTCTAAAAAAACCGCAAATTTATATAAATTTGCGGTTTCTTCTATCTTTTTATTCCTCTTCGTCCAGAAAGTCTGCTTTTAACAAGCTGTTCGCCATTTTCTGCGTACCGATTACCCAAAGCAAATCGCCTTCCTCAATTACCATATCAATATCCGGATTGACGATTGACAGCATTCCTCGTTCAATCCCGAGAATATACCCTTTATACTTGGCTCGGAACCCGGAATTCTTAATGGATTTCTTAATCAGGCTGGAATCTTCCTCCACCTGAATCGGACAGCATATAATTTGCTTTTCCGGTTCAATCTCATAAAAAATCTGGCTGTAGATATACTCTTTCAGAGTCACCATCGGCTCCTGCGGTTCCTGAATATGCTCCGCATTTTCCAGCATCAGAATACAGGCTTCAATTTCTGTCTTTGTCCCGATCGCGTGGATAATGTCACCTTCCATTACCCTTGCTTTTCCGCCCGGCATATTAATATGCTTTCCATCCCGGATAATTTTAATAATCGTCACATGGAAAAAGCGGCTCTGACAGAACTCCAGAATCGTATTCCGCGGAATAGTTTTCGTTACGCTAAATTCTACAACGAAAAAGGACTCATCCAGCCAGTGGTGCTCTCCCTTGATACCCCGTTCCCGTTTCTGCCGGGCAAGTGTATTTTCATAGAAATTCTCGATAAAACGCATCTCGATCTTCAGCGTCTTCCCTTTAATATAGTCCGATTTTACAATAAATATGATTGCGGCAAAGGACAGCACAATCAGTGGGATATAGGAAAGATGCAGCAGTCTCCTCAGTGTCATGACGATAAATCCGCAGGAAATTACAATCCGCATGCCGGTAAAGGCTAAAAGCGGCATGCGATTCGCTTGACTTTTTAGCCACAGTTTTGTATAAAGAACGCTTTTTTTCGAGCACATAATATTAATCAGGGGTACCATAAACAGACATGTGACTGCCGCTGTAATAAAATTAGCCTCCATACCGTGCATATATTTCTGAAGAAACGGCAACAGAAAGCCGGTTCCTCCAATATGGACAAACAAAATCGCAATCGTACAGATCAGCGTGCGGGCAAAAAAACGCTTGATATACCGGTTCCAGTCCCAGTCTTTATCTGCCGTACTCTGTTGTTCGGAAGTGTGGCGATTAAGGAACTTATACATTCTGGGGGGAATATGATGCCTGGCAAACTCATAAACACGCTCTGAATTTTTAATGAAAATAGGAGTTGTAAAGGTCGTGATCACAGAAACACAGACAACAATCGGATAAAGAAAATCACTGATTACACCCAGACTCATTCCCAGAGACGCGATAATGAACGAAAATTCTCCAATCTGAACCATACTGAATCCACCCCTGATCGCAGTATGAAGCGATTGTCCGGAGAACAGAATTCCCAGTGTGGCAAATGTCATCTGTCCTAAAATCGTAACTGCCGTAATAATCAGAATCGGTCCCAGATATTCAACCAGCAGCTGCGGCTCGATCAACATGCCTACAGAAACAAAAAATACAGCGCCAAACAAATCTTTAATCGGCTTTACCATGCTTTCAATTCGTTTGCCCTGGAATGTCCCTGCCAGAATCGAACCAGCCAGAAACGCTCCCAACGCAGATGAAAATCCGATCATATTGGCGATGACAACCATCCCCAGGCAAAGCGCCATGGAAACAATCAGAAGGAGTTCATCATTCATAAGACGGGATACTTTTTTCAGGAATGTCGGAATCAGATAAATTCCAAGAACCAGCCAGATCACAAGATCCAGCAGCAGCATTCCAATATTTCTGAACACATCCAGACCGGAAGTGCTCTGCCCCACTGCCACAGTCGATAAAATAATCATCATGAAAATGCCCCCAATATCTTCAAGAACAAGCGTCCCGAGTACCAGCTGGGCAAATTTTTCTTTTTTCAGCTTGTATTCTTCATATGCCTTTAAAATGATCATCGTGGAAGACATGGAGAGCATTCCGCCCAGGAAAATACTGTCCATTTTCGACCATCCGAGAAGCTGTCCGGTGGCATATCCGATGATAATCATAGACATCATTACGGTCATGGAAGTGACGAAAGCACTCCCACCCACGGTTGCGATTTTTTTAAAGCTGAATTCCAGCCCCAGACCGAACATCAGAAAAACAATCCCAATGTTCGCCCACACTTCAATATCCTCCACTTCAATAATCGTCGGAAGATAAGAAAAATTAGGACTGATCAAAAAACCCGCAAGAATATACGCCAGAACAACCGGCTGTCCAATTTTCTTGAAAATCAGCGTCACGATTCCAGCTACTACGAGAATATATGCCAGATCACTTATTAAATAGTCGAGGGTTTCCATATATATCAGCCTACCTTTCAAATATTACATAGAAAATCGATCCCTCCCCGACCTTGCTTTCCACTTTCAATTCCGCATTAAACAGTGCCGCGATATGCTTCACGATGGACAACCCAAGCCCTGTACCGCCGGCTTTTGCCGATCTGGATTTATCTACGCGGTAGAAACGTTCGAAAAGCCTGTCTAAATGCTCCTCCGCAATTCCAATTCCTTCGTCGCGGACGGTAACCTGGATTTTTGAATCCCTGCGCCTTGCTTCCACCCATACACGCCCGCCTTCTTCTGAATATTTCACCGCGTTTTCAATCAGATTCACCATCATCTGGCGGAAACGATCCGGGTTCCCGGAAATTGTAACGTCATCATCAAATCCGGTGATCAGTTGTACTGATTTGTCATCCGCGATCGGCTGCAGAGTTTGAACAGTTTTCTCAATTTCCTCCTGCGCGCTGAACTCCTGAACGTCCGCAGATTCTTTGCGGTTTTCAATGTCCGACAGAACGAGCAGATCTTCAATCAACCGTTTTAACCGGGAGGTTTCAATTGCGATTATGTCAATGAATCTGGTTCGGATCTCCGGATCTTCAGCCGCTCCCTGCTGCAAAGTCTCAATAAAGCCTGAAATGGAAGTGAGCGGAGTCTTGAGCTCATGACTGACATTTGCCACAAACTCTTTACGGATCATTTCCGCCCGTTTGCTCTCCTCCGCCGCCTTCTTCAAATCTTCATGCGCCCTGCTTACCGGCTTTACCATATTACAATAAATATGGATTCCCAGCAGTACCATGCCCACAATATAAATTCCGACAAAAATCCATAACCCACTTTGAACGATGAAAACCCCTTCTTCCACACTGTCTGCCGCTTCCAAGCGTGAAGCGATAAAAAGTCTGTAAACAAGGAAAAGCGCAAGCAGGTTAAAGAAAACAATCTCAGCGGCAGCTATAATAAATTTATTTCTCATTTTATCTTATATCCTTTGCCTCTGATCGTTTCAATATATTTTTCCTCATCTCCGCTCTGCCCCAGTTTTTTGCGAAGGTAACGGATATGGACGTCCACCGTTCTTGTTTCGCCCGCGTATTCAATCCCCCACACCTTATCCAGCAGCTGATCCCGTGTCAGAACATGACCCCTGTTTTCTGCCAGATAGCAAAGAAGTTCAAATTCTTTCAGAGTTAAATCCACAAGCTGTTCACCCACTTTAACCTGATGCCGCTCAATATTGATTTCCAGATCATTGATTTTTAAAATATGCTCTCCTGGAGGCAGATTATCATGTGTATTATCGTAACGTCTTAACACCGCTTTAATCCTTGCCATCAGTTCCCGAATGCCGAAGGGCTTTGAAATATAATCATCCGCTCCGAATTCCAGACCCAGAACTTTATCAATCTCCTCATTCTTGGCTGTCAGCATGATAATCGGAGTCTCATTGCCTTCCTCCCTCAGTTCTTTACAGATATCATATCCGTTTTTTCCCGGAAGCATGATATCCAGAAGGATCAAATCCGGCTTTTCCTTATGCACCATTGTAATTCCCATATATCCGTCTTCCGCTTCAATCCCTTCGTATCCATTTGCCTTCAGATTGTACAGTACCAGCTCACGAATATTCGGTTCATCTTCAATAATTAGAATTTTTTTCATGATCATCCACCATCTCCATTATTTTATCATAATTTTGTGTTTTTTTCAAATTCATTTGCTGTTCCAGCAATTTTAAGATTCACATTATTTAAAACAGACTCCGCAATATTATCACAGCAATCCCCAATACGTTCAATATTATGTATTACATCCGTATAAATGACGGTAAATTCCGGAGAGCATACTTTTTCACTAATCCGCTTCATATGCTGCTTTCTCAGGAACACTTCCAGATGATTCAGGCGTTCTTCCTGTTCCTTGACTCCTTTTGCTATCTGATAACTTCCTGTTTCTAAAGCTTCTATACTGTCTCTCATCATCCTCGCCGCATGGTCAAAGCATTCATAAATCTCCGCACACGCAACATCAGAAAACTCATATTTATTTTTGGCCTTTTCTTCCGCGAAAATCGCAATGTTCTCACAATAATCCCCTACATGTTCGATATCTGCCGCAACATGCATCAGACCGGACAGCTGCATCGCCTGTTTCTCTGTTACCGTATCCGTCGCGGAAATTGAGGACAGATAGCTGACAATCTTTTTTTGTAATTCATTTACTGACTCCTCTGTTTCACGAACTTTTTTAGCCTCACTGATCCCGTTTCCAAGGAATGCTTTTTTCGCGTCAGTCAACATCTGCGAAGCAAATCCAGCGAGCCTTGACAGTTCCTTCATGGCAAGATGGATCGCCGCGAAAGGACGATCCAGAACATTATAATCCAGATAGACAGGTTCCGAAGGCAGTCGGTCTTCATCCTTTCCATGTATAATTTTCGTTACAATTTTAACCAGTATTCCGATAAACGGCAGCCACAACAGTGTATTGAACAGATTAAAGCACATGTGCGCGTTGGCAATCTGCCTGGATATCACTTCCACTTCCGGCCCCTTCGGTGAAATAAATTCAATGAAATTCGCATACAGCGGGATAAACCAGATAAAAATAAACGTTCCGGTGATGTTAAAGATAATATGCGCGGCAGCAGCCCGTTTTGCGTTCAATGTTCCGCCTATTGATGCCAGCAGTGCCGTAATTGTCGTGCCGATATTGTCTCCGAACAGAATCGGAAGAGCGCCCTGCAGACCGATAATACTGGTCACTCCGTCCGCAGCCGCAGTAGATGCCAGATTCTGCAGTACCGCGATTGTCGCAGAACTGCTCTGCACGAGTACGGTCATACCGGTTCCAAGAAGTACACCCAGTACCGGAATATCCTGCACCTGCATCATCAGATCGATGAAAAACGGCGAACTTGCCAAAGGCTTCATCGCATCTCCCATAATATTGATTCCAACAAAGAGCATTCCAAACGCGAAAATCGTCTGACCAATATTGGTAACCAGCTCTTTTTTTACAAAGAAATACAAAATGAACCCAACCGCGACAAAAATCCATGCGTAATCTCCGATTTGAAAGGCGATCAACTGCGCGGTAATTGTCGTGCCGATATTCGCTCCCAGTATGATACTGATCGCCTGAGGCAGCTTCATCAGACCCGCGCTCACGAAACCCAGAACCATGACGGTTGTAGCGCTGCTGCTTTGAAGAACCGCAGTACATACCGTCCCCGCGATCACTCCCAGCACCGGGTTCTTTGTAAGAAGTGCTAAAACTTTCTGCATTTTTTCCCCTGCAGCCTTCTGAAGCCCATCACTCATTAAATTCATGCCGTAAATGAACAGCGCAAGACCTCCCAGCAGGGTAATAACCATCTGGAATACATCTGAATTCATCATGCTTCTCCTTTTTTTAACATAATTAGACAAGTTTATTATAAGAGTTAAGATTCTGTGAAAAAAGCTCGCGTATGTTAAGTCCATGTTAAATCCATGTTAAATCCACGACAAAAAAGACACTACATCTTATCCGATGCAGTGTCCTTCACCGCTTCCGACTTTCAGAAACCCGGCATTCAGCTAATCCTATTGTTCAAAACGGACTCTGCCAGTTCTTTTATTCCTTTTGCATAGGCTCTATCTGACGCGATTGACACAGAACCGTTCTGCCGGTTAAAACTCTCCGGATCATTTGGCAGACTGCAGATTGTCCTGAGAATTTCCCGATGTTCTCCGGTGTTCTCCTCCCCTTCCGCATCATCTATTCCGATTTCATGTCGATTAACGATCTTTCCCATTCGCTCCAGGAGATTCTCTCCCTTCAGAAACACCAGATATTCCAGAAACCTCTCTTCTTTATAGCTGCTTTCATCCGCGTCCGTAATCAAGCAAATGTTATTTGCCATCTCATAGCAGCAAAGTATACTGCCGTCAAGGCCAGTCCCCGCGTCAACCACCAGCATGTCATACCGATCGGTATCCATCACCGCACTGATAAAGTACTGCATCTCCTCCGCATTCAGACCTCGCAGCGCGTTTCTCCCGGGAGAAGGCAAAAAAGCGTCCACGCCATAGGAATCAAAGACTAAAAAGCTTTCAATAAACGGTATCCGCTTTAAATCCTGATCCTGAAACAGATAATACAGATATTCGCTGATACTCCTCCCCTCGGGAAATTCCTGCATATACTCCAACGTGGACTCCATTTCTTCCAGACTGATATACAGTACCTTCTTCCCGTGAAAGCGCGTCATTTCCTGAGAAAATGCCATCGCTGCCGAACTGCAGCCCGCTCCGCCCCGCACGGCTCCGAAAACGACCATCTTCACATCTCTACTGCGAATCGGAAGTGCCTTTCTGCCTGTCAGAAAGCTATAGATAAACAGAAGATCCGCTGCCAGCTGTTTCACATTTCCATACTTATACAGGAAAAACCGCTTCTCTCCATAATCCTGATCCGTCAGAGACGGTTTTTCCACAAGTCCGATCACCCTTCCTCCAATCTCTGCCCGCTGCCCTGCATCTTTCAAAATAAGGTCAAACCCCGCGAGTTCTTTTTGTGCCGGTTCACTTTGATATAAAGTGACCGTAAAATTTTTGTATACATCTACCAGAGAAAGCCCCAATGCTCTGCCGTATTCCCGATCTGCCACAATAACCGCAAGTTTAATATTTTCCATTTTACAGCCGCCCCTTTCTTTTCTTTTTTTTAAAATAACACAGCTGTAAATATATGTCAACCATTTTTTTCCATTCTTTCTTTGAACATTCCCCTCAGTTTCCACAGAGCCTGGCTTAATCCCCCGACTTCGTCAATGATGCCGATTTCCACAGCTTCATGCCCGAACAGGATCGTCCCTACATCATTCGGCATATTATCCGTCCGGTTCATCAGCCTGGTAATCGTTTCTCTGTCTGCTTTTGAATGCGTTTCAATAAATTGAATGACCCGGTCCTGCGTCTTCCTCAGATAATCAAAAGTCGTTTCCGCCGTTATAACAAGCCCGTTTGTACGGATCGGGTGAAGCGTCATGGTCGCGGTCTGGGCAATAAAAGAATAGTCTGTTGAAGTGGCCAGAGGAATTCCGATGCTGTGTCCCCCTCCCAGAACCAGTGATACAGTCGGTTTCGACAACGTTGCAATCATTTCCGACAGAGCCAGCCCCGCCTCCACATCGCCTCCGACCGTATTGAGAATCACCAGAAGCCCCTTCAGCTTCGGATTTTCTTCCACTGCCACAAGCTGCGGGATCAGATGCTCATATTTTGTCGCTTTATTATCTGCGGGCAGAACCATGTGTCCTTCGATGCTTCCGATGATATTAACATACTGAATATCGCTTTCGAAATCGGTTCCCACAGACAGAAGCCCCAATTCCTTTATCAGGTCTTTGCTCTTGTCCTCTTCAGAAGGAAGGCTCTTTTCTTCGTCTATTTCCCTGCTTCTATTCATAATCCGCTCCTTTTTTTAATATAATCTGGTAATAGTATTTACCTATCAGGAGGTCATTATGCGATTAAGTGAAATCGGCAGCAAAGAAATTGTTGACTTGTCAAAGGGCTGCAGTCACGGTCAGCTCTGGGACACGGAAATGCTCTTCGAACGGAAAGATGGAACCATCAAGGCGGTTCTAATTCCCGGGTACCACAGCAAGGGTCCGTTCAAACACTCTTCCGAGGAGTGGATACAGCTTCCCTGGAGCAATATCGTAAAAATAGGGGAAGACATGATCATCTTTAAATCGGAAGATTAGTGTTCCTGCTCCCTGTCCGCAAAGGATATATGAATAACTGCCACTTCGCTGTCGGTTCCGACGCGCATGGCCGGTCCCCAAACTCCGACACCGGAGGTCACAATCGAATGAAGATCCTCTTTTTCCAGATATCCGCACGCGTTCTCCCAAAACAGCGGCAATAAAAGATTTCCCGGGAAAATCTGTCCGTCATGGGTATGTCCTGAAAACACCGCGTCTACTCCGGCATCCGCGTCTGCCTGCAGTTCTTTTGGCTGGTGATCCATAAGCAGGATCGGCTTATTCTCATCCATCCCCTCAGTCAGACTTTCGATTGATGCCCGGCCGCCCATTTTCGTTCCGGGCTTCGAGTAATCTCTTCTCCCAATCAGGTAAAAGGCATCCTCTATCAGAAGGCTCTCGTCTTCCAGCAACCGAACCCCCGCCCTATCCAGGAATTCATACATTTCCTTTTCATTTACCGGGCTTTCATCCGAAGGCAAGGTAAATCCGCCGATCAGCTTTTCCGCCACATCATGGTTTCCGTAACACGCGTAAACTCCATATTTACTTTTTATCGATCGGTACAAATGGATCATACGATCCGGATTCTGTACCGCGGCATAATTATTATCAAAGATATCTCCCGCGAGACATACCAGATCCGGATTCTGACGGTTAATTGCCTCCACCATCTTTTCAATCTGCTTTTCACCGACACTATATCCCATGTGCATATCCGCAGCCAGTACAACCGTAAGTTCATCACCCGCCGCGCACGGTTTATCAATGGAAACCGAATACTCTGCCGTCTTGATTTCTCCCGCGTGGAACATGCCATAGGCACTGATTCCGAATATACACGCCGCAACCGCAATTCCCCGGATAACAATAAACGTCCTCCATCCCGGAGATTCCTTTCCCATTTTTTTTACGCGTTTTACAATCAGTGTCACAAGAAACGATAAGACCATGAAAAAGAGCGCGTAAATAAAAAATCCGATCCAGATATTGGTGATATGCCTGGCAGCCGCTTCCGCTTCTCCGCCTTTAAACAGCATGCAGAGCGCCGGTGAAGCCGCGAAAATCACATAAACGGCCGTGAACAGTATTGTAAACCACCGTCTGTGAAGAAAGCTGTGAAGCTTATGGAACCAATGTACCGATCGGCTCCATATAAAAAAATTGCAGGCAATATAAAAAAACGCAACCAGAGCAAGAAATAAAATCTCCATAAAAACCATCCTCCATATCCGCTTTATTATAGCATATCCGGATGCTCTGCGGGATAATGCAGAAAAAAAAACAGGACGAAGTTTCCCTCGTCCCGTTTTCTTGTACGTCTTTCGATATACCTATTTTGTCATCAGTTCGCAAACCGCATTGGAGAACGCCACCGGATCTTCTACCGGAAGCCCTTCAATCAGAAGCGCCTGATCATACAGCAGTTTCGCGTATTTTTTAACCGCTTCTTTATCTTCTCCGTAAACCTTGTTCAGCGTTTCCAGAATCGGATGTTTGGCGTTGATTTCCAGCACCCGTTCCGCCTGGATCTTCTGATCCACCGGCATAGAATTCAGCACTTTTTCCATTTCAATGGAAAGGCCTCCCTTGGCGGTCAGACATACCGGGTGGCTCTTCAGCCTCTGAGACAGACGCACTTCCGCCACTTTGTCGCCTAAGGCTTCCTTCATGCATTCCAGCATGTCCTTGCTTTCCTCCGCCTGTTTTTCCGCCGCTTCCTTTTCTTCCTTGCTTTCCTCGATTTCCAGATCATCGGAAGAAACGGATTTGAATTCTTTTTCCTCAAAGGTATGGAGCATCTGCAGCGCGAATTCATCCACGTCATCCGTCAGGTAGAGAATCTCATATCCCTTGTCCTTCAGAAGCTCGGTCTGCGGCAGCTTGTCAATCTTATCCGTGCTTTCACCGCTGGCAAAGTAGATGTATTTCTGATCCGGCTTCATTCTGGATACATACTCAGAAAGGGTTACCAGCGCCTTTTCACTGGAAGAGTAGAACATCACCAGATCTTTGACCGCGTCTTTATTGGCTCCGAATTTATCGTACATGCCAAATTTCAGCTGCAGACCGAAGTTCTTGAAAAATTCCACATATTTTTCCCGATCCGTATTCAGCATGGAAAGCAGCTCGCTCTTGATTTTCTTTTCCAGCCTCTGAGCAATCGCCTTCAGCTGACGGTCGTGCTGCAGCATTTCCCTGGAAATATTCAGAGACAGATCCTGAGAGTCCACAAGCCCTCTTACAAAGCTGAAATAATCCGGCAGCAGATCCGCGCATTTTTCCATAATCAGAACGCCGGAAGAATAAAGCTGCAGACCCTTTTCGAATTCCTTTGTATAATAATTGTACGGAGCCTGTCCCGGAATAAACAGCAGCGCCGTGTAGCTGACAACTCCCTCCACGTTGGTGTGAATAACCTTGGCGGGGTCGGTAAAATCATAAAACTTTTCTTTATAGAACTGGTTGTAATCCTCGTCCTTCAGTTCGCTCTTGTTTTTCTTCCACAGAGGAATCATGCTGTTTAAGGTTTCCAGTTCCGAATAGGTTTCGTATTCGTTTTCCGTTCCCTCTTTTAATTTCTGATGTTCGACCATCATCTGGATCGGGTAACGGATGTAGTCGGAATATTTGTTGATCAAATTTTTAATCTGGTAAGTTTCCAGATACTGACTATAGTTCTCATCTTCAGTATCCGCTTTTAAAAGAAGGGTGATCTCTGTTCCATTCCCTTCTTTTTCGCAATCTTTAATCGTATAACCATCCGCTCCCGTGGATTCCCATTCGTAAGCCACATCCTCGCCATAGGCTTTGCTGACAACGGTTACTTTGTCGCTTACCATGAAAGCGGAATAAAACCCGACACCGAATTGTCCGATAATATCAACGTCTTCTTTTTTCTCCATTTCCGTTTTAAAATCCAGTGAACCGCTCTTGGCGATGGTTCCCAGATTCTTTTCCAGTTCTTCTTTTGTCATACCCATGCCGTTGTCGATAATCTTCAGAGTACGAGCTTCTTTATCCGGCTCAAGGCGGATGGAAAAATCATCCCTGGAAAGTCCGGTATTGCCCTCTGTCAGGCTGCGGTAATATAATTTGTCAATGGCATCGCTGGCATTGGAAATAAGCTCTCTCAGGAAAATCTCTTTATGGGTGTAGATGGAATTGATCATCAGATCCAAAAGTCGCTTTGATTCTGCTTTAAACTGTTTCTTTGCCATAGTTGTTCTCCTTTAACTTAAAAATGTTAGCACTCATATTTAATGAGTGCTAACATTATAATATACCAGTCTTTCCTGAAAATCAAGGGAAAATCTGAAAGTTTTTCCAGTCTCCTTTCCGCTACTCCCAGATATAATTATCGATCAGCCTGGTTTTTCCAAACTTTACAGCAACCGCCACAAGAGCCGGTTTCTCCAGTTTCCGGACAGGCTGCAGAAGCTCCCAGTCTACAATTTCCACGTAATCAGGAACTGCCAGCGGTTCAGCCTCAATGATACGCAGCATTTCCCCGCGGATTGCCGCCGCGTCCCGCTCCCCTCCGGCAATGGCCTTTTCCGCATGCAGCAGAGCCTTATGAAGCACCGTTGCCGCCTGTCGTTCTTCCGGAGAAAGATAGGTATTGCGGGAGCTTTTTGCGAGACCGTCTTCTTCTCGGACTGTAGGACATCCGACAACTTCCAGATCAAAATTCAAATCCCGCACCATTTTCCGGATAACAGAAAGCTGCTGAGCGTCTTTCTGTCCGAAATAAGCCCGATCCGGCGCCGCGATATGAAAGAGCTTTCCCACTACCGTACATACGCCGCGGAAATGCCCCGGACGATGGCTTCCGCAAAGCCCTTCCGTAAGAGTATCCATATCCGTATAGGTGAAAAAGTCCGGTGGATACATTTCCTCCGGCTGTGGATGGAAAATCAGATCCGCTCCCGCTCTCTCACAGATCCGGCTGTCCCGTTCAAAATCCCTGGGGTAAGTTTCCAGATCTTCATTTTTTCCAAACTGCATGGGATTTACAAAGATACTGACTACCGTCCGGTCATTTTCCGCTGCCGAACGCCGGATCAGACTCTCGTGCCCCTCATGGAGAAATCCCATTGTCGGGACCAATCCGACGCTGAGGCCCTGTCTTTTCCATTCTTTTATAATCGCTCTTGTGTCTTTTACTGTTTCCGCTGTCTTCATCTGTCTCCTCTTTAATACAACTTGTCTAAAACTTCATCGTCAATTTTAAAGGTATGCTCCTGGGCCGGGAAGGTTCCCTCCTGCACTTCTCTGATATATCCTTCAAAGGCGCCTTTTACGATTTCACCTACATTCGCGAACTGCTTTACGAATTTCGGCGTGAAATCGCTGAACAGTCCCAGCATATCCTGATAAACCAGCACCTGGCCGTCACAGCCCGCGCCGGCTCCGATTCCGATGGTCGGGATGGACAGTTCTTCTGTAATCTTCGCCGCCAGCTTTGCCGGGACGCATTCCATTACCACGGCAAAAGCTCCCGCTTTTTCCACCGCCCGGGCTTCATCCAGAAGCTTCTGCGCGGCCGCTTCACTTTTTCCCTGCACCTTAAAGCCTCCGAAGGCGTTGACGGACTGAGGAGTCAGACCAATATGGGCGACAACCGGAATGGAAGCGTCTACAATCGCTTTGATCTGCTCCGTCACTTCAAAGCCGCCTTCCAGCTTGACCGCCTGGGCTCCGCCCTCTTTTATCAGGCGGCCCGCGTTAACAACCGCGTCATACACAGAAGTCTGGTAAGACATAAACGGCATGTCCGCCACAACCAGAGCGTTTTTCGCTCCTCTGGCGACCGCTTTTGTGTGGTGAATCATATCCTCCATGGTGACCGGCAGGGTATCTTCATATCCCAGGCACACCATTCCCACGGAATCACCCACCAGAATCGAGTTAATCCCCGCCTCATCCATAAGCTTGGCAAAGGAATAGTCGTACGCTGTCAGCATGGTAATCTTCTGTTTTTCCTCTTTGGCTTTTTTAAAGGTAGCTGTTGTATTTTTCATTGGTCCTTTTCCTCCAGTAATGTTTCTAAATTTGAATAGTCCCGCGTCTCATTTTTTACCCGCGCCACTCCCATCAGCTGCCTGGACAGCAGGCGGTAAATTTCCCGCTGTTCGCCAGTAAGCTGCTGCAGATGCGCTTTTACGGTTTCCGCGTCTCCCCGCTCCACAGGTCCGGTCAGCGCCGCCGCGGTTCCTTTCTCACAAATATTTTTTATGTTGCCTTCCACAAGCGGTGTGAGCATAGCGAGGGCGGTGTCCTGAGAAAATCCGCATTCCTTCAGCGCGTCCAGAGCCATCTGGATCAGGCCCACCACCAGGTTGCTTGCTGTACTGGCGGCCATGTGGTATTTTTTCTTGCAGGAAGGTTCGATTACAGACACCGGATTTCCCTTTTGGCGCAGCAGTCCTTTTACCGCGGCCACCGCCTCCGCGTCTCCATCAGCGGTAAAGAAGGTTCCGGAAAAATCCGTGTCCCGGCTGCTGATAGCCTGCATCGGATGCACCGCGCATCCAAAGGCGCCAAGTTCTTTTCTGCCGCGAAACACTTCAGAAGACAGAGAACCGCTCAAGTGACAGAATATCCTGCCCTTGACAGGGAGCTCCCCTTGTTCTCCTTTTTTACGAATCGTTTCCCATACTTCTCCAATCACGCGGTCCGGGGTTGTTATAAAGATGATATCACTTTCTGAAATCACCTGTTCGAAATTAGAAAAAGCGGCCGATTTTGTATCATCAGCCGCTTCCTTTGAATGTTCAAAGGTTTTACTGTAAAATCCGCTGAGCTCAAAAGTCCGGCCCGCTCCGGAATTTTCATCCGCCGCAGCGCTTTCTTTGAGCCGCAAATCGCGCAAATACCGACCAAGGCTGCATCCCGCCTTTCCGGCACCAATAAATCCTGCTTTCATGCTACCACACTCCTTTCCTTCGGATTGTGATACCATCTTTCAAGTCCCATTCACATTTTTGGATATAGGCTTCGATTCTTCTGTTTTTAATTGTCTTCTCTGTCTGCCCCTCTTTTACGCGGATCTCCCAACTCTGCCCTTCGTTTCATAAAGTGGCAGGCTCCGTTTTCCGCAAATCAGGTTCCGGCATCCAAAAAGCAAGAAATCCCGACATGCCGTCGAGAATATAATTCACGCCCTATCTTTGATAGGGGGGTGCCCTGTTTCCGCCTCTGTCTTCCGTTCAAAGACGGCTTGACATCCGCCGCCGAAAACTCCGAACTCCCAATGTTATAACGTAGGTTGAATTATAAATTCTCAACGAACACTTCAGGATCTATATATATTCTATACGATTCAAGGTGAAATACTCATGAATTTCCCTTCCAGATTCAGGAGCTCGTTCCGCGCCTTTTTCCTGAATAAATTATTTTTTGAACTGTGTTTATTATAGCAAATACGCCTCTGTTCTTCAAGAGCAACCGGCGGATTGTAATAAAATTTTTAAATGCTCAGCTGATTTGGATCCCACCCCAGCACATACATCTGTGTCGGAGCGAAATAGCGGTAAGTTCCTCTTTGTGTCTTCTCTATGCGCATATCACAATTCCTCATAAAGCGTTCCCTGTTTTCCTCCGGAACTTCTCCGAATCCTGCCAGGTAATTATACAGTTCCTCTCTGGTTTTCGCCTCGTGTTCCCATCCGCCATCCACATAAGAAACTTCCGGATTGGCTCCCGCGTCATATAACAAGTTAAACGGAACATTCAGCCCCAACATTCTGGTCTGCGAGAAATCCGTTTTACCTGCGCCCGTCTTACGGATCTTTTCCCAGGTCGGATTCACACCATCAAACAATTCCGCCATTACAAACCGATAGGGCTGTTTTGTAAAAGACAGAGAATAGCAGTACTTCCTCGCGCATTTGCTGAATTTCAGAATATCCGCCTGGGCCGGCGAAATGCAGGCAACCGCAATATCCGCGACCGGAATTTCCTTTCCCGGATCGCAGGTGTGCCAGTTGTCAATCCGCTTTATCGTAACATTATCCAACCCTTCTTCCTTTACATTCTCTCTACAGTGAGCAAGCATCCGCTCGCCGGCATCAACACTGTATACATGCTTTGCCTTGCGGGCAAGAGGAAGGGTCAGTCGCCCGGTTCCGCAGCACGCGTCCAGTACGGTGTCTTCTTTTGTAATCTGTGTCAGCGCGTCCACCTGAGCCTGGGAAAATTTTTTCTCAAAATCGATTCGTTTCTGCCAGCCGTCCGCGCCCGCATCCCACCGCTTGGCATCCTCATCGCTTGTGGACACCGCCCAGTTTGTCATTTTCTCAAAGATCCTCCAGTTTACAATTCCATCCATGCGCAACTCCTCTCTTTTCACAGCGCCTATATAAAAACCTCCTTATCCAATGGGATTCCCATTCGAAAAAGAGGTTTTCCACACATGTAACTAATATCTTTAGCTTTCCAGATCCACCGTGCAGTTGTGGTAAACCTTCTGCACATCGTCGTTATCTTCCAGCATTTCAATCATCTTTTTCAGGTTCTTGATGTCGTGCTCCTCGGTCGGCGTGGATTCTACGGAAGGTAGATATTCAATATCCGCTTCCACAAACTCATATCCCGCGGCTTTCAGAGCCTCATTCACGCTGTCAAAATCCTCCGGAGCCGTCAGTACTTCATAACAGTCATCATAGGTAACCATGTCGTCCATACCCGCTTCCAGGGCAGCTTCCATCAGCGCATCCTCATCTACGGAATCGGTTTTTTCAATGACAATCACGCCCTTCTGATCGAACATATAGGATACGCATCCCGGAGAACCCAGGTTACCTCCGAATTTGTCAAAGGCATGCTTCATCGCCGCTGTGGTTCGATTCTTATTATCCGTCAGAACATCGACAATGACCGCTACGCCGGCAGCGCCGTACCCTTCAAAGCGACCGGTTTCATATGTCTCGCCAGCCAGTTCGCCGGTTCCCTTCTTGATCGCTCTTTTAATATTATCATTAGGCATATTGATGCTCTTTGCTTTTTCAATTGCGTGCTTTAATGCTACGTTGTAATCCGGATCTCCTCCGTTTTTCGCCGCAACCGTAATCGCTCTGGCATACTTTGTAAACACCGCGGCCCGTTTGGAATCCTGTTTTTCTTTTCTTCCCGCAATTGTACCGTGTCTTCCCATCAAGACACCTCCTTCGTATATTTTTAACTTATATAGTATACACGAAAACCGCTCTGCTTTCAACCGCAAAAGTTTTCATCGGCACGGCCGCGGTTACTTATCTATTTCAGTCCATATTCCACCAGCTTGTTGAACAGCTGTCTCCTGGAAATATCCAGAATTTCCGCCACTTTATTCATATCTTTCGGATAACGTTCCAAAAGACTTGCGATATACGCTTTCTCCACTTTTCCGCGGTACTCTTTGAGGGAAATCGTAAGATCCATCGCTTCACTTTGCACTTGCTGCGCGGTTCTCTGATTTTTTACAACATCGGAAGGCAAATAAGCTTCCCGGATTTCTCCTTTCTCCGAAAGCACTACAAGACGCTCGATAATATTTTTCAATTCCCGGACGTTTCCCGGATAGGAATAGCCTGCCAACAGTTCTTTTACGGAATTCTCCACATCCGTAATCCGTTTGTTCATCTCGCGCTGATATTTATCAAAGAAATACTGAATAAACAAAGGAATATCCTCCGGCCGTTCCCGGAGAGGCGGCAGTTCCAGCACAATCGTGCTGATCCGATAAAACAAATCGTCTCGAAAGGATCCATCGCCCATATCCTTCCGCAAATTGTGGTTGGTGGCGGTAATCAGACGGAAATCCACATTGATGGGCGTACTGCTCCCCAGACGGTAGATCTGTTTATTCTCAATGGCCTTCAGAAGCTTAGCCTGTAAGTTCACGGAAACGCCTCCTATTTCATCCAGAAACAAGGTTCCACCGTTAGACGCTTCAAACAACCCGATTCTGCGCCGATCCGCTCCGGTAAACGCTCCCTTTTCATGGCCGAACAATTCAGATTCCAGGATGGACTCCGACAGCGCCTGGCAGTTCAGCTCCATAAAGTTGGCTTCTTTTCGCTTACTTTTCTGATGGATAAACGAAGCCAGCACTTCCTTTCCCGTTCCTGACTCTCCCAGAATCAGAATATTGGAATCGCTTTGAGCCGCCCGCTCCGCGAGCTCCATCATCTGCCGATATTTTTTATTTCTGCTTTCCAGCATAAAGTTGCCGTTCAACTTTTCTTTGAGAATCGCATTGTCCCTTTTCATTTTCCTCGCGTCCCGAAGTTTGCGAACCTCCATAAAGAGTTCTTCCGGATCACGCCCTTTTGTAACGTATGAATACGCCCCCGCTTTCATGGCGTCGACTGCTTTCTCAATGGTTCCGTGAGCGGTCAGCATGATCACTTCCGTATCCCAGTCCCTTTTTTTGATTTCTTCCAGCAGCTGCCTTCCGTCCATCACCGGCATGCACAGATCCGTGATCACCAGATCAAACGACTTTTTTTCCAGCTTTTCCACTGCTTCCTGGCCGTTCCCGCAGGTGTCCACCTTATATCCCTTTCCGGTCAAAATCATTTTTAATACATCGCAATAATCCTTTTCATCGTCTACAACTAGAATATTAAAGTTTTCTCTGTTCATCCGCGTCCTCCATTCCGAGAGGCAGGATCACCCTGAAGGTTGTTCCCGCTCCCACTTTGCTTGTCACTTTAATTTGCCCGTTCATTTTCTGTATTTCATTATAGACGATGTACAGCCCCAATCCGTTTCCTTCTGTCGTACGCTTTGTCGTAAAAAACGGATTGAAAATATCGTCCAGAATATCTTCTTCGATTCCGGTTCCCGTATCCGACACTTCCACACAAAACTCCCCCTCCCGGCGTTGTACACGAATCATCAGTTTTCCATTCTGATCCATAGCGTCAATGGCGTTAGATACCAAATTGATCAAAATGATATCGAAGGACTCCACTGCCATCCGTACCGGAAAATCCTCCTCGCACTGAACGGAAATAAAAATCTGCTTTTTCTTTATCAGTCCCTTATTCAGAGAAATTACGGAGTTAATATGCTCCACAATCGGAACCTCTTCTTTCACTTTTGAGGAAACTCTCGAAAAGTTCAGCAGGTTGTCAATAATATTACCCGCTGTATCCACGGATTTTTCAATGGCCTGCACCGCCTGTGCCTGAGAGTTTTCATCTTTCATTGTTTTCAGCACATAACAGTAATTACGGATTACACCCAGCGGATTTCGAATTTCATGAGCGACTCCCGCGGCAAGCTGGCCTACCGCGATCATCTTATTATCCTGCAGCATCTGACGCTCTGCCATCCGCACGCCAGTCACATCGCTGGCCATAAACAGCAGCTTTTCCACCTCGCCTTTCGGACTCATAATAGGAAACACGTTTACCTCCAAGATCTGCCTCTTCATCGTAATTTCTCTGGATGCTCTCTTCCCGGTATTTCCCGTATAACGCAGCATTTCCTGGAGTCCCTCCCGCATCTTCCTCGGAAACTGCAGAACTTCTGTGATATCTTTCCCCATACATTCCCGGTTCACATAGTTTAAAAAAGCGCGGTTAATATCTAAAATAACGCCTTCCGGTGTCAGCTCCGCCATATAATAAGATACGCTATTAAATGTAGTCTGCATCTCCTGCTTGCTGGCAACCAGCTGCTTCATCCTCTCCGTCAGTTCGCTGTACAAATTTTTATTTGACTGATAATATACAAAGAACGTACAAAAGACTGCCGCAAAAACGATGAGCAGCAGCGCTGCCATATCTCCGTACCGACTGTCCTCCACCAGAGGCTCGGAAATCCCGAACCACTTTTCCTGGGCCTGCACCATCAGCTGCTTTCGATCCGCGCATTGAATAGATTTATTGACAATACTGTAAAGAAGCGGGTTTGTATCCTCGATCAGAATACATACATTCTGTTTCGTAAAATCCGTATTGATATCTTCATACTGTTGCAGAATTCCCTTCTCCTTCAAGACGGAAACAACGGCAGTCTGATCCCCCAGAATGCAGTCCGCTCCTTCCTCCTCGGCAAGGGAAACAACCTCTCTCACAGAATCTGCCTCCTTTAGGCGTATGGACTTCCCATTATAGGAAAGGGCCCGTTTTTCCTCATCGGTAAGCATCCCCTTCAGACAAATTCCATCCAGCCGATGCAAAGTATCCGCGTCGGTCCGCACAAACAGACTTCCCTCCACCTGAAAGAGCGGGGATGTAAAATCCATGTTTTTTTCTTGTTCCCGGAGCGCTTCATCGACTACCGCAAGCGCAGCGTCCGCGTTCTTCGGATTATCTGTAATCCGGACGCGCAGCCCGGAAACGTCCAGTACAGAGTTCAGATAGTCCTCCAGAAACCCTGTATCAAAATAGGACAGACGTTCGTCAATCCGCAGCGTGATTGTCTTTTTTTCCCGTATTAACGCGCGTTCCCGCTGATTAAAGGTCACTTTTTCCTTTTCACTCGAAATAATCTTAACGGAATCCGTTGTGCCGGAATAAATAAGGATCGCGAAAATAACGGCAATCAAAATGATAATGAGTATCACATCTTTTCGTTTTTGCCGCATTCTACTGCCTCCTTCTTGCCATTTTCTCGCCAAAGATCAGCACCTCTCTCTCCTCGCGGCTGATTCTGCCGAAATCTTTCCGGGTTCGGAGAGCCAGTCCCGCTCCCAGCGCCATCCAGACAAGGAACAGAAGCATCTCGCTGAAAGAATTCCGATTGGTAAGTGTGTCCTGCACATAAATAATAAAATAAAGAATCGTAATTCCTGTCATGCACACTCCCAAAGGCATTCCATATTTCACTTTAAACGGGCGCGCCAGTTCCGGCTCTTTTTTCCGCAGAACTACAAAAGACATACAGACACAGCAGTATGCGAAAACCGCGCAGAAAGAGCTGATATCCACGAACCACAGCAGCGCGTTCTGTCCCAGAAGCGGCGCCGCGATACAGACAATTCCCACCAAAAGCGTAGCTGCCCAGGGAGTCCGATACTTCGGATGCACCACACCAAAAACCGCCGGAAGCATTTTAGCCCTTCCCATAGCGAAAAGCAGCCGGGTCGCCCCCATAAAAAAACCGTTCCAGGAAGTCAGAATTCCCAGCATTCCTCCCAGTACAAGAATGGATCCGAAAAAATCATCTCCATACGCGTAGGAAATAACATCTGCCGCCGGGATAAGGCCGGACATCCGCACTTCCAGGGGAGCGGAAAAGGCCAGCCCCACAATGATAATCAGGTACCAGGAAACGCTGAAAACAATACAAACCAGCACCATTTTCCCAACGCCCCTCGGAGGAATGTTCATCTCTTCCGCGGACTGGGGCAATACATCAAATCCCACCAGCATGGAAGGAATCATTAAAAACACATAGATAAACCCGTCAAGACTTCCAAAGCTTTCTCCCACGTTTTCCATTCCGCCAAATGTCAAGCCGCCGAACAAAAGCAGAAGCGCTACCAGAACAATCGCCGCGGTTCCCATCACCTGAAAAAGAACAGCCGGTCTGCTGGCAAAAAGATTCAAAAGAAGCATAATAACCGCTCCCAGCATCCCTACTATCGCCCAGGAAAGATGTACCGTATATCCCGCAATCTCCCACAGCGGCAGATAAAGCCCGATGGGCAGAATCGAATCCAGCGCGGTGGCCAGCGCGATTCCCTCCCAGGCCGCTACGCCCAGATAAGCAAACGCCAGCACCCATCCCACCAGCCAGGCCGCTTTTCCGCCCATCGCCCGATACATATATACAACTTCTCCGCCTGCCTGCGGCAATGCGGAAGTCAGTTCCCCATAGAGCGCTCCAACCCCCAGGATAATCAGGGAGCCAATCAGAAACGCGAGAATGGTTCCCCAGAACCCTGCCTGTGTCAGCCAGGTAGACGCCAGCATCACCCAGCTCCATCCAACCATGGTTCCGAATCCGATTGCCAGAACATCCGTCCTTCCCAGTACCTTACTTAACGAATTGCGATGTCCTTCCATACCGCACCTTTCTCAACCAAACAATAAAAATATAATAAGGCAGTGAGCGTTCTGCCCACTACCTTATTATACTGAATCTTGTTTCCTTTTGAAAGAATAATTCTAAAATCTCTTATATTCGTCTCCGAACATCTGGAATTCCACTTCTTCGGCTGTAGCCTTTCCATTTGCCGAACACTTGTTGGCAATGAAGAGTATGACACCCAGTACCAGCCAGCCGCCAACCAGAGCCCATTCGATGGGTTTCAGCGGAGTCGGGCTGTAAATCGGCAGATACAAGGAAATCATAAACAGCGCTACCAGAACGGCCAGGAATCCAACCAGAACACCTGCGGTCTTTACTTTGAACGGACGTTCCAGTGTCGGCTCCTTCTTTCTCAGAACCAGATAGGAGAGGGATACCATGAAGTATGCCACAACGGTTCCGAAAGCAGCCGCGTTAACAAACCAGCTCAGAGCGCTTTTTCCAAGCAGCGGTGCCAGGAAGGTAATGATACCTACCATCAGGATAGCAACTGTCGGAGATCCGTATTTCGGATGAACTTTCGCGAATACACCCGGCAGCATGTGCGCTCTCGCCATGGAGAATAATACTCTGGAAGCACCTACGATAAATCCGTTCCAGGAGGTCAGGATTCCGCACATCGCGGCGATAATCATGATCTTGCCGAACACCGGGCTTCCCATCGCGTATGCCCACGCGTTAGCTACCGGTACGCAGTTCGGATCCGCATTGTATCCTGCCAGAACATCTCCCGGTGTGGACAGCGCGGTCGCCAGAATCATGATAATGTACCAGGTTGCCGCCATAACGATTGCGATAATCATAACTTTTCCGATTTTTCCAAGTGGAATGTTCATTTCTTCCGCAGCCTGCGGGATTACGTCAAATCCTACGAACATCGCCGGTACTGCCAGTACAACAGCGGTAAAGCCAGCGCCGTCTGTGAACATCGGCTGCAGATTTTCCATGGTACCGGTTGCTGTGCTGCTGACGAAAAACGCGATTCCACCGATCGCCATCGCAACTGTTGCCGTAGTCTGGAAAATCGCGGAAGCTTTCGCTCCTCTGTAGTTCAGAATTGTCATGATAACGGAACCAACGCATCCGATCAGCAGGAACATACCGGTCACTTCGGATCCCTGCAGCTCGTACAGCACTCCCAGTTCCGGAAGCAGTCCCTGGAATAAGAATCCCAGCGCGTTTGCCAGCGCCGGTCCCTCCCAGGCGGCTACTCCAATGTAAGCCAGGGTAATCATCCATCCTGTAAACCAGGACGCGTTGTAGCCCATGGCTCTGTAGGAAAACACCAATTCGCCCCCTGCCAGCGGCAGCATCGGCGTCAGTTCCGCATAGGTCAGACCTACGAAAATTGCCATAATACCGCCCAGTACGAACGCTAAAATCGCGCCTATCGTACCGCCGTTTCCTACCCAGGAACCGGCCAGCATGATCCAGCCCCATCCGATCATCGTACCGAACGCGAGAGCCAGAACATCCTTCATCTTGAGTGATCTCTGAAGTTCTTGTCTTCCTCCTTGGCTCATAATAAATCCTCCTTTGGTAAAATAATATAGAAATAATTGCGTACGCCTCTATAAAATACAAAATTCATGCCATAATCAAAATTTTAAAAAAATTCCACTTTGCCATTGAAATTTACAGTCCTTTCCTGCGCGCTCAAGTTTGAAAAGAAAGAAAAGAAGCTTCGAATTGGAAATTAATTTCCAATTCGAAGCTTCTTTTATGAAGTTTATTTCCAGCTTTATTTTTCCGCCAGGAATTTTTCCACATATTCCACATCTGACGGCGTATCAATATATTGAGTACCCCGCTTCTGCCGAGTTTCTCTTCCCTTTCCGGTAATGAGAACTACCGTATTGTCATCCGCGGTTTCAATCGCCTGACGGATCGCCTCTTCTCTGTCCACAATAATCTGGCATTGGCAGTCAAACGGCTTCACATAGCCGGCGATTTCCTCTGAAATTTTCATTACCGGCTCTTCTCCGGCATCTTCTTCGGTAATAAAGACTTTATCCGCGTATTTTCCCGCCAGCTCTCCAAGTTCTTTCCTGCGTCCGAATGCCTTTTTCCCAGGACATCCGAATACAATGGAAATTTTTTTCCCCGGATATTCTTTTCTGGTGGATTCAAACAGCGACTGAAAACTCATCTGGTTGTGGGCATAGTCCACAATCACATCGAGATTTCCGCTCCGGCTCGTATAAATTTCCATTCGGCCACTGACCCTCGCTTTTTTCAGTCCTGCCTTCACATATTCCAGCGGAATATTCAGGGCATAGCTGACAGCAATCGCCGCCAGGGCGTTCTGTACGTTGAACAGCCCCGTCATTCCAATTCGGAATTCCTCATCAAAGCTGTCACATTTTACCCGGAAGGAGATTCCTTTCCTTCCCGGTTCCACGTCATATCCGTAAATATCCGCTTCCGGCCGAAGGCCGAAAGTCAGAACCCGCTGCGCTTTACCATCCGCCGCTTCAAGAGCCATCTTCGCATAGTCGCTTTCCAGATTAATACAGGCGGTTTTACACTGGCTGAACAAAATCATCTTGGATTTCAGATAATCTTCAAAATCCGGATGCTCTACCCCGCTGATGTGATCAATTCCAATATTCAGAAAGCATCCCACATCAAACGTGACCCCCATGGTCCGGTCATATTTCAGCGCCTGACTGGATACTTCCATAGTAAGAAATTCAATTCCGCTTTTGACCGCGTTGTCAAAATGGCGGTGCAGATCCAGCGCTTCCGGCGTTGTCAGATGAGATTCCTCGTTAATAACCCCATCGTAGTTGTCAATCCCGGAAATAACCGCGCTGAGCGGCTTTTTCTGGGCTCTCAGGTATTCGTCTAAAATAAAACGCATGAAATAGGTGGTTGTTGATTTTCCTTTTGTACCGGTAATTCCAGTAATTGTAATTCTTTTCCAAACCTGATTGTAAAAAAGATCGGCCGCCAGCGCAATGGTCTTACGCATATTATTTACAATAATATACGGAGCGTCCGGCGCCTCTTTGTCATATTTCACCTCGCTGATATAGGCAAACGCGCCTTCCTCCAGAGCGCTCAGCAGATAGTCTACCGTAAAATGCGCTCCCTTGCAGATGAACAGCGTATCGTACCGTACATCCTGTGAATTGTAGGAGACATAATTCACTTTTTTGTCCAGCAGTTCTTCCGTCAGATTTGTCTCGGCAACAAGTCCGTAATTTTCCAGCAGTTCCACATATTCTCGCAGCAAGTGCAGTCTATCTATCATTTTCAACTTTCCTCCTGATTTTTTTCCCGCAAAGCCGGATCGACTCCAGTGCCAGCTCGTCCATCGCGTCTACAAAATAATCGGACAACTCGTACTGAATTTTAAAACAGGAAAGCTCTGTACATGCCATAATCACGCAGTCGCATTCCTCATCACGGAACTGGCGTTCTGCGTCCTCAAAATCATCATAGTTAACAGGCCCCCCATTCTTAATCCCGTCATAAATAACCCGCATCACTTTCCTCTGATTCTTCGGCGACGGAATACGCGGCCGCAGACCTTGTTTTTCACATTCCTTTTGGTAAAGTCCAATCTCTATGGTTCCATCTGTGGCCATAATTCCCACTTTCGCCCCTTTTCCATAGACTCTATGAACCTTTCGAACCGCGGCTTCAATCATGTTGATAACCGGAAGTCTTGTATTTTCCTGCAGCTGCCTGATCAAAACATGAGACGTATTGCAGGGGATCGCGATATAATCCGCTCCGCAAAGTTCCAGCGTCTTCGCGTCCTCGGTCAGTCCATTGAGCAGTCCTTCAAGCTTCCCGCTCTGAATAGATTTCGTGCGATCCGGCATGGTCGCATGATTTAAAATGACCATATTGAGATGCTCCTGATCACAATGGGCATCTGTATGTTCAATTACCATTTTGTAAAACAGCTGTGTAGCCAGAGGCCCCATTCCTCCGATTACACCCAGTACTTTCTGATTATCTTTCATCCCTTTCTCCAAACTCTTACTTATAGTACTTCTTAAAAGCGGCATGATGCCGGTGCATATTCTTAAACACCCGCAGCCTGCGAATCAGGCTCCTGTCCGGCTTGTAAATCAGCGGGTTGGAGACCTTTCCCTCCGCATACAGCTGCCGCATTTTCTTCTGATATTCTTCCGGCCGTATATAAGTGAACGCCACTTTTTTGGGAACAACGGTAAACATATGCTCGTTTTCCACGGCTTTGAATTCCAGCGGCCTGTCCAGAATATAATCATCCACAAGAAGTTTCGCAATATTCGCTCCTGCCCCGGTCACATAATAGTTACTTCTTCCCTGCCGGGTATTAATCTCAAAAACCTTAAACTTTCCATCTCTCTGGTCATATTTGATGTCAAAATTAGAAAATCCTGTATAGCCGATATTTTCCAAAAGCGTTTTAAACTGACGCTGGAGTTCTTCATTATGCTCTGTAATAATGACCGCGTGGTTTCCCAGTCCGTGAGGCGTATGTTCCTCCAGCAGCACATGACCCAGGCACATCATTTTCACCTTTCCATGCTTGTCCGAATAGTTGGTGAGCACCCGCATATAGGTATCGTCTCCAGGTATAAAATTCTGAATGATCACCGAGTCCTCGTATCCGGATCCGTAAATATCTCCCAGTACACATTGAACATCCTGCCAGGTATCTTCTTTATAAACTTTTTTCTGGGTAGGATAGGGATGTCTCCAGTATTCAATCCCGTTTGACGGCTTTACAATGTAAGGGCCCTCAAAAGGAGCCTCTACATACAGGCCCATTTCCTTTTTATGGACATAGGTCGTAGGGTAATCGACGCCTACCTTCTCACACATGGCATAAAATTTTTCCTTGTGGATCAGATCATTCATCAGATCCACATCAATATAAGGCGCAATTACATTTTCAGGAAAATTATCCTTGTTGCGGCTGGCAAGCTGCACATAACTGTCTCCGCAGCCGATGAGAAGTACTGTCTCATCCTTGTGTGCCTCTGCGAAGTCAGTCACGAGCTGCAGAAACGTGTCTTGCTCGTCCGCCTTTTCATTTGCTTTATAATCTATAATTTTACTGTCCATGCAGGGGCCGGTGGGATACTTTCCATAGGCGCTGGAAACTATCCCGTACTGTTCATGAAACGCTCTTGCCACACTGCACACATTTATATCTCCGGCAAAAAGTAATGGTACAAACTTCTTATCCATTGTAATCTCCTTATTTGCTTTTGTATTGTTCTTCCCGGCTCGAAAGCCTTATGTTATATTATAATACGTTTCTCTCTATTTTACCAATGATTTCATCTCTGAGTGCGTCGATTTTTTTAAAGTCCATATTGGGAATATAATAGCTTTCCAGACGATCGTGTTCCTTTTTTGCCCGTACAATGCAGCGAACCGCTTCACTCAGCAGCTCTTCCATCCTCCGTTCACAATCCGCCGGTAACGGTCCTGCCGTCTCCACCCTGCTCCAGTCCAGCATATCATTGACATCAATCAGACGCACATCCTCTTCCCGATCCCACGGTTCCAGATCATGATAAACATTAAGGGATACAAACGCAAGATCCATCTGCGGAATCAACAGATGCTCCAGCTTTTTTTCCGGCTTCATCGGACAGTAAAACGCTTCAACATCCATTCCCCGGTAAAGAGCGCTCTCTGCAACCAAATTCAGAAGCCTTTCGTTGCTCATTCCCACCGGAGCTGTAATCATATAAATCTTTCTGTATCCATCGATCAGCGACTCCAGATGATGCTGCACTCCGGCAGGTGTAATCGCACTGGCGAACTGCTTTTTCATCTGTCCCGGATTAAGCGCGATCTCTTTATGCCCCAGCTCATCCCCGATGATTTCAGCGGCCGCCTTATACAGTTCCCCATCCTCCAGGGCATCCTCATAAATCCCTTCCAGCGCTTCATACAGTTCACCTGCCGCCGCCAGATAGTGATATGCATAACGGAACCATTTCTTTATTTTTCCATTGCTCTCCAGTACGTGACTTTTGCATTTTTTCAGTGCTTCCCCGTTCCAGAACTCGCCCAGATGGACAATGCTGTCCACCGCTCCCGGGTTTACCGGATCGACAATATGCGGACTGGTCGCGTCAATCATAGCAATTTTACGTTCTTTTAAAACGATTCCGTCCAAGGATCCCGAAGAGCACCACAAAAAATCCACATCCTCGCCCTTTTCCACAAAATGCTCTCCGATTTTACGCATGAATGTGGATTTTCCCACTCCGGGACCACCTTTCAGACAGATAATCCGGTTGGCTTCCTGCTGTCCCATTATGTACGAATAATAGGAGAAAAAACCTTCCGGCGTATTGCCTCCGGGATAGATGTGCCTGATTTTACCGTTCAACCAAAATTCCCCCTTTACATTTCTTCTCCTATCTTATGCAAAAGGGCTTTTTCAAGTTCCAAAAAAGAAAGAGCGGACGTCGAAACCGTCCGCCTCCGCGATTTTATTTTTTTATCAGTTCCACAATCTTCGAAAAACGCTCCGTCACATAGTCATATCCGCCCGGACTATGGGGAATCAGACAGTTTGTACAATCCTTTACCCCGTTTTCTGTATACTGAAAATTCCCGCCGCATTCTTCCCCCAACGCGTACAGAGGGCAGTAACAAAACAGGCAATTAAAGCTCTCCGGGTCTTTTACCGCGTGGCAGGGAAAGAATTCGCATGCCCTATGGCTGAAGAATTTAAAGTTTTTCGGTTCTTTCCCTGTTTCGGATTCCTGCATATTAATCTTTTTTTCTTTGCTCACAAAGCCCCTCCTTATTCATTACCCGTTAAAATTGTCCGGGAGTATGTGTTTCCGCTCTCAGCCTTCCGGTCAGGATTTCATAAAAAGCCGCTTCCGTCGCTGTCATATATGCCATCACCCAGCAGATCGCCAGATTAAGAATCCATTCGATAATAATCATTACAACTCCGGAACTGATCATGGCATCAAAAAGACCGCTGACAAGAGCCACAGCAAAAGTCGTCAGCAACATCCAACCGATAAAGGATAGTTCCATGCAGAAATATTTTCCTTTATTCCCCCGCATCAGCATTTTGCTCTCACTGATACACTGCATAATTCCCTTTCCCGGATCATCCGCCAGAATAAAAAATGCCTGGCTATAGCGGATCGCTGCGATAATTCCCGGAATAACAAACAGCAGCCCCCATAAAAAGATAAACACGCTCATTACGAAAAAAAGTCCCAGCGCTTTGAAAAAATGCTCAAATCCCGAAAACACCTGCGCCGCTTCCGTCTGTCTCCTGCGAAACAGGTTCAGGAAAAAGAGACTGATTCCAAATGTAAAAGCGCCGCTTACCAAAAATACATAAACTCCGGACATGGTAGAAACCTTTTCCGCGCTGCTGCTGAGCCCTGCTATCACATTCGCTCCAAATTCATAAGATGAATCATAATACAGATTTCCATAAAGCTCTGCCAGCGTCTTTCCAAACACCTGATCCAGAATTAACGCCGGAAGGGTAATACAAATCTGATAGATCAGCATCGCGACAATCGCGTTCTGCCATTTTCCCGCCAACGCGTCCCTTCCCAGTCTCCGCAGATTGCTGCTCGGCTCTGTGATAATAATATTATACATGTCTTGCTTTCCCCCTTGATTTCAATCTCTATGCGATTATTCATTATCGATTCTAATGGTATCATAAGAGGATCGGAAGTGTCAAGAGTACGGAAAAGAAGGGGTTCATAACCCTTATGTCTAAACTCTGTTTTCGTTTCAATTTCCACTTGACATCATATTTATTCTGTGCTAGGATTGCCTTACGAACGTTCGGAAGGAAGGTTTTTAACTATGACGACAATCGAAAAAATCAGACAGTCTGCTATCCACCATTTTGCCAGAGAGGGATATGACGGCGCATCCCTTGCCGCTATCGCCGGTGACGCGGGGATCAAAAAACAGTCTCTCTATACTTACTTTAAAAATAAAGATGAACTGTTTCTCCGGATGTTTCCGGATGTCTTTCAGAATGAACTGCAGCACGTAACCGGGCAGATCGAAAGCAGTTCCGGCTCCCATCTGAAAGAACTGCTGTTTTCCCTGCTGCAGACGTTCATCCGGCGATACCAGACCTGCGACTCCACTCGCTTTCTTATCCGAAGCTCCCTATATCCGCCGGAGCATCTGAAAGAGACCGCGCTCCATCATTTTTATGATTACTGGGATCAGTTGGAAGCACTGCTGCTTCCGCTGTTCCGGGAAGCGAAACGGCAAGGCGCGATCGCTTCTGACATCCAGGAGGAAACCGCAGCTTCCGCTTACCTTGGAGTCCTGGACAGCATCTACATTGAAATGGTCTACGGAGGCGAAATTCGCCTGCAAAAAAGACTGGAAACATCATGGTTCGTCTACTGGCGGGGCATTTTTAATCGAAATCCGGGAGGTGAAGAAATTGAATAAACATTGGCTGCTCGTCTATGCGGCGGGCATTATCGAAATTCTTTGGGTAATCGGTTTAAAGCATTCCAATGCATGGTATGAATGGGTACTGACCATCCTGCTGCTGGCCTCTTCCTTCTTTGTGCTAATTAAGGCTATGGAGTCCCTTCCATCGGCTACGGTTTACGCGGTGTTTACCGGAATCGGCACCGCAGGTACTAATGTAGTGGATACCCTTGTATTCGGAGAATCTTTCAGCTTTTTGAAAATATTTTTCATCGCACTTTTGCTGGCAGGCGTAATCGGGCTGAAACTCGTTACCCACAGGCCGACTGCCGAAACGGCTAATCTTCCAGAAGCAGAGGGGGTGAGCTAAATGGCATGGCTCTTTGTAATCTGCGCGGGACTTTTTGAAATCGTCGGGGTCATCGGCATGAACGGAGTGGCCAGAGCAAAAACGCTGCGCTCTTTCGCGACCCTTTTCATCGGGTTTGCCTTCAGCTTTACCCTTCTGAATCTCTCCCTTCAAACCCTGCCCATGGGGGTCGCCTACGCGGTCTGGACGGGAATCGGCGCGGCTGGCGCGACGCTTGTAGGAATGCTCCTTTTTAAGGAGTCCAAAGATTGGAAACGAATCCTGTTTATTTCCTTCATTATTATAGCGGTCATCGGCTTAAAGCTGACATCTTAAGGTCATAGAAAAACTCCCCCTGGTTCTTTGCCAGAGGGAGTTTTCTGTTACCTCTTATCGCTTCAAAATTGCTTATATGAAAGGAGACTTTCCTTATCCGAAAGGAACTAGCCCTCTTTTACGCGAAAATCCAAACGAAAATTTTCACCAGCGACACCACCAGCCCTACTATGGAGCATACCAGACCAGCCGTGGCCATGCCGTTTCCGCCATATACAGTCTTCTTACCTTCTTTTCTTCCCTGCACTCCGAAGAAAATTCCTACAACTCCCATAACCGGAGACGCGTAAAGGAACAGCCAGATAAAAACAATGCTGAGAATTCCCAATGTGAAAGAAACAATCGCTTTTTCATTCATTGCCTGCCTATATACGGTACCCTTTGCTTCTTCCATTTCTTCGATGATTGTTTCAACTTCTTCATTTTCGTTTGCCAGGTTAATTTCCCGTTTCTCGTCTCTTGTTCTAGTATCCATATCATCGCCCCCTGTCTCTTTTCTTTTATTATACCACAAAATATGGGAGTTGGATACAACACCTTTTCTATATCTGGAACTGCTGCACAAAAAAATAACTATGACCCCGGAACTTAATCCCGGGGCCATAGCAAAACTCACTTATTTTTAGTACAGGTTATCAAAGATTTCCTTGATTTCCGCTTCTGTCAGTTCCACATAGTTGTTGCCCAGCAGTCTCTGCTGATTTTCAATTGTGGACTTCGCAAACGGCGCGGACTGATCCGGAGTCATTCCGTATTCTCTCAGCGGTTTCTTTTCCAGAATCTTGCCTAAGAATTCGTCCAGAGCCGGATATACATCCGCAACATCGCAGCCCAGTACGTCTGCGAACATCTTGTTGGCAATTTCGATCTTACCCTGCGGTTTCTTTCTCATGTACATCTTGAATACTTCTGTGAAGCAGATGAAGTTCGCTTCGCCGTGCGCGATATGGAATGCTCCGCCGTGCGCATAGGACAGCGCGTGTACTGCAGCGCATCCTGCGTTTCCGAACGCGATTCCCGCATAGTTTGCAGCCAAGCAGAAATCTTTCAGCAGGTCTTTTCTGTTTTCAGCAGTGTTTCCGCCTCTTTCGATGATCTTCTTGTATCCGTTCATGATCATTTCGATCGCTTTGATGGAGTACATTTCTGTAAACGGAGAAGCCTTTGGTGACAGGAAGGATTCAACCGCATGGATCAGAGCGTCTACGGAAGAAGTCGCAAATACTTTATCCGGCAGTCCCTGCAGGGATTCCGGAATCAGAACCGCAGTATCCGCATAAGTCTGTTCGTCCGCAATACCTTTCTTCAGATCCAGAGAAGGAATCGAAGCTACCGCAACATTTGTTACTTCGGAACCGGTTCCGCAAGTTGTAGGAACTACGATCAGCTCTTTAATTCTCTTCGGAGCTACTTTTCCAGTGTACAGATCCGCTACTTTGTCCGGAATTTCGCATGCCAGTACTTTACAAATGTCAACAATTGTACCGCCGCCGAAAGCGATGATGCGATTGAATTCATATTTATCCATTTCCACTTTCATAGCGTCCATCATTTCGTCCGTCGGTTCGCCGGCACCGTATTTTTCCTGGTAGATTACCGGAATATCAATACCCAGCGGCTTTACATACGGATCATACATCCACTGGTTTGTAACTAAGATGTCGCCTTTTCCCAGTTTGAATTCGTCGTTGAATTCTTTAAATGTGTCAAAATAATGGATTGCAGGTACTACTCTTAAAGCTTGCATAATGTTACCTCTCTTTTCTTTTTTCTCTTTTTAACATAAGCAATAATATACAATCAAATGTCACTCAGACATTAAAATTCATCTTTAAACCGTTCTACAAACTGTTCCTTCAGTTCATCTCTGAAGTCAGGATGCGCGATATTGATCAGCTGTCTTGCTCTGTCTTTCAGAGTTCTTCCTTTCATTTCCGCGATACCGTATTCAGTGATAATATAGTCCGCGTCACATCTGGAAGTCGTTACCGCAGCGCCATGATCAATGTAAGGAACGATCTTGGAGATCTTTGTACCATCTTTCTTTATGGTTACAGACGGCATTGCGATAATCGCTTTTCCTTTTCCGTCATGAGACATCGCGGCACCGCGAACAAAGTCAACCTGTCCGCCCACACCGGAAATCTGATTGGTTCCGATACATTCAGATACGATCTGTCCCATAAAGTCTACCTGAACGCATGCGTTGATGCATACCAGATTCTTTAATTTTGCAACCGTTTCCGGATGATTTACATAGTCAACCGGTCTCAGTTCTACCATCGGGTTCTTGTTGCAGAAATCATACAATTTCTTTGTACCCATCAGGAAAGTAACAACCATCTTGCCTTCGTCGATTCCCTTCTGGCTGCAGTCGATGGCACCCTTTTCATACAGATCAACAACACCGTCAGCAATCATTTCGGAATGGATACCCAGATGCTTTTTCTCTCCCAGCTGGGACAGTACCGCGTCCGGAATCGCTCCGATACCAAGCTGCAGAGTGGAACCATCTTCAATCAGGGATGCACAGTTCTTACCGATAGCCTCTTCCACCGGTCCGATCTTCGCCGGTTTGCTTTCATAAAGCGGATGTGAATTTTCAACAAACGCATCAATTTCACTTACATGTACGAAGGTATCTCCGAATACTACCGGAACCTGATCGTTCACTTCAGCCAGAACAGTCCTGCAGGATTTAATCGCCTGCATCGTGTAGTCGGAAGAAACACCTACATTACAAAATCCGTGCTCATCCGGTTCTGATACGGAAACCAGCAGAACGTCTTCATGGAAAATTCCTCTTCTCAGATAGCTCGGTACTTCATGGAAGAATACCGGAACAAACTCACCATGTCCCTGAGAAATGGATTTTCTTGTGCTCGGGCTCGTAAACCAGCCTTCGAACGTAAATACATCATGATTTTCAGGCAGGGAATATTCACCTTTTCCCAGAGTTACCATGTGGGATACGGTAATATCTTTATACAGATCTTTGTTCGCTACCATCGCGTCTACCAGAATCTGGGGTTCCGCAACCGCATGAGCAAACAGAACACGGTCACCTGACTGAATTTTTTTTACCGCTTCATCCGCAGAGCATTTTCTGCTTTCATAAATTTCTTTCCAGTCCATTGTTTTGCATCCTCCGTTTTCAACATTAACTAATCTTTTTTTTTATTTATTTCATCACAGATCCGTTCAATATGGGTTTTATTCCACATCTTCAGAACTCCGTTTTTTGTCTCAAACTGTTCATATCCGGCACAGCAGCTGCTGCAGCCGCCGATCACCAGCAGCAAATCGTGTGGAACTCCTTCTACCGCGTTTACAAAGTCAACATCCTTTATCTGATTTTTTATCTCGTCAAAAGCCTTGCCTCTGTCATACTGGGGATTACATCCCCCGCAAAATCTTACTCCGCACTTCATTTGCCAATAGCTCCTTCTGTTAAATAATTCCTTTTTATCTCGTCAAAAAATAAGCCGCCACGGAATGCCCACAGCGGCCTATTCTTACATTGCCTAAGCTTATTTAATGCCAGCGATATCTTTTGCCAGCTGTTTCTTTCCTTCGATGTTGCCCTGACGGGAAATCATGATTCTCTGAGCCTGCGGAGAACCAGCGCCGTGCATGGATTCTGTTCTGTATCCAACAGCAGCAGCACCCAGACACATATTCTCAATCAGTCTCATGAGTCTCTGTCTTTCTTCCGTCGTGCATGCCGGAGAAGCAGCGAAGAATTTATGGCAGATTTCGCCGATTGTTTCGCCGTTTCTTCCAACCTTCATATCAGACTTGAAGTCTGTTTCGGACGGCATTGTTACCATCAGTCCGCCTGCGATGTCTTCTGCCAGTCTTACGATTTCATACGGGAATCTTGTGATGTTCTGCTTACATACGTTTGCCAGCAGCAGGTCGATCTGATAGTTTCCAGCTTCCGTCTTCCATCCTTCTGCGGAGCATGCGATACCGCAGCAGTACAGAGTTTCGTTCAGGTGAGTCATTTCGATTAACTTGTCCTTAATATGGGAAGCTTTCTGAGCTCCGTTGTATTCTGCAGCCAGAGCAGCAGCGCCAATCAGAACATCGCCTACACCTACTTTACATCCGCCGTAGGACTGTCTGTGGTATCCGGCGAATCTTTCTACCATCATGCCGGCAAAGTCATATTCTCCAGCCTGGAAGATGTATTCGTTCGGGATAAATACGTTATCCAGAACAACCAGCGCTTCCTGTCCTCCGAACTTCGGATTACCAACGTCAATCTGGTTATCTTTTTCCATTTTTCTTGTGTCGCAGGACTGTCTTCCGTAGATCATGTACATACCTTCTGCGTCAGTCGGGCATGCGAAAGATACTGCGAAATCTTTGTCCTCTTCTCTCATTGCCTGAGTCGGCATGAAGATGTGCCAGTGGGAGTTGATGGAACCAGTCTGGTGGCATTTCGCACCACTTACTACGATACCATCTTCTCTTCTTTCAACGATATGTAAGAACAGATCCTTATCCTTCTGCTTATGAGGCGGAAGTCCTCTGTCACCCTTCGGGTCAGTCATAGCGCCGTCCACTACCAAGTCTTCTCTCTGAACCATTTCCAGGAATTTTTTGAAGTTTTCATGATAGTGAGTGCCATATTTTTTATCTGTTTCATAGGTAGTGGAGAATACAGCGTTAAACGCGTCCATACCTACGCATCTCTGGAAACAGGAAGCAGTCTTCTGTCCGAGAAGTCTCTGCATCTTAACCTTTTTTCTCAGGTCATCTGTGCTCTGATGAAGATGTGCGAATCTGTTAACAGTTTCTCCAGTCAGATTGGACTTTGCTGTCATCAGGTCAGCGTACTGCGGATCCTGGGCCAGTTCATAAGTCATGGCAACACAGTTGATGGACGGACGGATAATCGGATGGTCTACCCAGTTATCGATCTTTTCACCAAACATGTAAACCCGTGTCTTTAATTTTCTCAAACTTTCGATGTACTGTTCTCCTGTCATTAGCATAATAAAATCACTCCTTTTTTATTCTTAGGATCGGACGGAACTGCCATCCTTTCCGACCCCAGCATTAACCTTTTATAACCTATGCAATCTTTATACCATCCGGATTGCATCTGTTAACATGTCAATTATTTCCGCAAAATTTTCTTTGCCATATCCAGCAAGTCATCGCTGACAGACGTGTCAAGTTCCACATCCTTCACTTCTTTACAATTTTCCATCACCGCAGCCTTCACGATGTCTTCAATCGTATATTGCGCGGACGGACATGACGCGCAGGCTCCTGTCAGTCTTACTTTTGCGATTCTATTCTCAAATCCGGTAAGTACCGCTCCTCCAAAATGCTCCGCAAGGATAGGATCCACCTTTTCCTCCAGAACTTTTTGAATTTGTTCTTCTGTATTCATCTCTTACATCTCCCTTACCACAGATTATTTTTTGTTAATGCCTTACAGCTTTGATTATATCTCGATCCACTTCTTTTTTCAAGTGTATAATAGCTAAAAGTTTGTCTTATTTCAGGAAATTTTCTTCCGTTTTTACAATTCATTTCCTTTTCTCTTAGAATTTTTATGCTATAATAGCTCTGACTTTTATAATCCGTTATATTTTTTGTTATCCAATTTAAGAATTCAGGTATCTCAATTATGAAAAAATGTTTGATTATCACTTCTTATATAGAAGGAGAACTTTCCGAATTAATCCATGGTGAAACATTTGACTGCATCCTCTGTGCCGACGGCGGTTATGATTACGCAAAAAAATCCTGCATCACGCCGGATTTTCTGATCGGTGATTTTGATTCTCTGAAGTCGAATATTCCTTCTGACATAAGAACCATCACCTTTCCTTCCGAAAAAGATGATACCGATACCGGCCTGTGCCTGAAAACTGCTTTGCAGATGGGGTGCCGTGACATTTTGATTGCGGGAGGTCTCGGCGGCCGTTTTGATCATTCGATGGCAAATATCCAGCTTATGCTGGGTGCGGCTGACAAGACAGATCGGATCGCTTTGAAAGATCGTAGGAATTACTGTACTGTACTCCGGAACGGGGAACTGCGGCTCCCGAAAAAAGAGGGTGAATACCTGTCCGTATTTTCCCTTACAAAAGAAAGCCGCGGAGTCTCTCTGTCCGGTGTTAAATATCCGCTTTCCGATTATACGCTTACTAGCACCTTTCCTCTGGGAGTCAGTAATGAATATAAAGAAGACTTCGCCTATATTCATGTCAAAGATGGTGTTCTGCTGATTGTACTGTCACGTGATTAAAACCCTTGCCGGCGGATATCTTTTGGGAGCAGATAACGTTTTTCTCTTTTCACGAAAACTGTTATCTGCTTTCTTTTTTAACTGTATGCATATTCCCGCTTTTTCTATTATTTTTTGCAGTATTTTTCCAAACTGTTCTTTTCTTTTTTTAATTTATTGTCTCTTTAAAACCATACAGTTTAATGCTATTCTATTTCAGAAAATAGTATACAGGAGGTCACAGACAGATGAGACAGACACAACGAGTAAAGGATCTGTGTGAGACGGCGTTATTCATCGCTGTCGTATTTTTAGGAGTATTTATTATTAAATTTCCCGGACCTTTCGGGTACGCGCATATCGGAGATTCCATGATTTTCCTCTCGGTTCTCATGCTCGGAGGAAAGCGCGGCGCGGCCGCAGGCGGACTTGGCGCCGCTATCGCAGATATTGTGAGCGGCTATACAATCTGGGCGGTTCCTACTTTCATTTGCAAAGCGCTTATGGCGCTGCTCATGGGAATTATGATTAAACACCGCGCTTTCGGCTTAAAAGGGCGCTCTCTCTGGATTGTATCCGCTGCTGTCAGCGGAATCGCGCAGGGTATCTGCTATGTACTTTTCTGGCTTCTGCTGTTCGGGCGCGCTGCCGCGATCGCCGCGGTTCCCGGACTGATTTTCCAGACGGTATCCGGAATTATCATCGCGCTTGCAATTTCAGAAGCACTGCAGAAAACCAGTTTGAGAAGGCATTTTATTTATACAACGGACGGGAAAGGAGCACAGACATGTTAGAAAAAATTAAACAGTTTAAAAAAATTGACGCCCATAGCCATGTGGGATATTTCGGAGGCTGGTCGGACGTCGGCATTACTCCCGAAGAACTGATCCGCCAAATGGACGAATATAATGTGGAGAAGGCTGTAATATCCACCTTCCCGATGAGAGAGAGCATCGAAGCGGTGGACAGGTACCCGCAGCGCTTCATCGGAGCCGCCTGGGTCAATCCTATGGAGAAAGATGCGGTTTCCAAGATTCGAGAGGCCGTAAGAGAGCACGGTTTTCAGGCAGTCAAACTGCATCCCCTTTCACAAAGCTTTCTTCCCAATGACGAATGCGTCTTTCCGATCGCGGAACTGGCAGAAGAGCTGGACATCCCTCTGATGATCCATACCGGGCATCCTCCTTTCTCGCTTCCATGGAGCGTGGCGCAGCTGGCGGATCGTTATCCCCATGTAAAGATGGTGATGATCCATATGGGGCACGGAAACGGAATGTATGTGCAGGCCGCTATTGATATGGCGAAAAAATATTCGAATCTTTATCTGGAAACGTCGGGAATGCCTATGCACACAAAGATTCGAGAAGCCTACGAACAGGTGGGAAGCGATCGGATTATGTGGGGACTTGACGCACCGTTTCATCATCCAACTGTGGAAATGCAGAAGGCGATTGTCAGCGGACTTTCCGACGCGCAGCTGGAAGATGTATTTTATAATAACGCAAAAAAACTGTTGAAGCTGTAATCTTGACAGCAGGTATTGCTTCCCATATAATGGTTTTACATTGAGATTGGGGAAAACACCACCGTACTGCTGGGAGTAAAATTTAACAGAAAGCAAAAAGACAGGATGAGTTTTCCTTTTACTCGGAAAAATTTATCGTGTCTTTTTCTATTGTACGACGGCCGGAACCTTCAGGAGGGGACTTATGGAAATCGAAAAAAGGCGAAAATTTATTATCAATTTCATGTATTTTGCGATCATCATCGCCATTGCATGGGCGGTTTTAGAATGGGGTATGTCTCTGATTATGCCATTCATCATCGCGTTTGTGATTTCCTGGCTGTTGCAGCGTCCAATCCGTTTTTTGGCGGGGAAACTGCATATTCATAAAAAACTTATCGCAATCCTTCTTGTATTGATTTTTTACTGCACAATCGGACTTTTAATTTCGATTCTGATCATCAAGTCCTTTTCGGCAATCGGAGATTTGATTTCCACTCTTCCTTCCCTCTACAGCGCTCATATCAATCCTCTGATTGAAAATATCTATGACAGCTTGGAGAGTTCGTTCATACGTCTGGATCCCCAGCTGATGAACGCGCTGGACAAGTTACTTCAAGAGTCCGCGGCTTCTCTCGGCGAGATCGTGTCCGGACTTTCTGTTACAATCGCAAGCGCAGTCTCCGGCGTGGCGTCTTCTCTGCCGGGCACACTGATTCGCCTGCTTTTAATGATCATCTCTACGTTTTTCATCTCCATGGACTACGATCGCCTCATGGATTTTATGCTGAGACAGCTCAATGGCCGGACACGCGAACTGTTCTTCCAGATCAAGTCTTATATTATCGGGACACTCTTTGTCTGCATCCGGTCTTACGCGCTGATTATGTGTATTACATTTGTCGAATTATCCATCGGGCTTCACATTCTGCGCATTGAAAACGCGTTTCTGATCGCCCTGATTATCGCAGTATTTGATATTCTCCCGGTTCTCGGAACCGGAGGGATCATGATTCCCTGGGCCCTCATCTCTTTTATCCAGGGAAATTACTCCCTTGCGGTCGGTCTCGCTCTTGTATATGTAATCATCACCGTCATCCGCAACATAATTGAACCAAAAATCGTAGGCGGCAATATCGGACTCCATCCTGTGGTGACGCTTATCAGCCTGTTTGTCGGCGCCCAGCTTTTCGGGATAGTCGGTCTGTTCGGATTTCCGATCTTTCTCTCCCTGTTGGTGAACCTGAATAAAAACGGAACCATTCATCTGTTTAAAATGGAAGCGCCGGAACCATCCGAAGAAGCCGCTTCAGAAAAGAGGAAAAAGAAGTGATAAACGGAATTATCAGTGTTCTGGTCGTTTTTCTATTGATGGGTCTTGGATTTTACTTTACCAGGACGCACAAATGGCCGGAAGGGACAAGCCGGGTATTCTCCACGGTTGTTGTGCAAATCGCGGCACCCGCTCTTGCCATTATTAGTATCGAAAATCGGTTTACTCCGCAGCTTTTAAAGGATTCGGTTCGGAATCTGCTTGTCGTTACTTGTGTGATGCTCCTGATGCACCTTCTCGGCAGGCTGTTCGGGCAACTGATGAAACTTCCGAAAAAGAAAAAGGCGGTTTTTACAACCACCTTTACGTTTAACAACAGCATGTTTATCGGACTTCCCATCATCAGTATTATCTTCGGGCATGACGGGCTACCGTATCTTTTCACATTTTATCTGGTAACCATCACTCTGTTCTGGAGCCTGGGAGCCTGGACGATTTCCCGGGCATCAGACAAAAACAGTTTTCAGGCATTTTCGGTACGGAGAATTTTCAGTCCGGGTCTGATCGGTGTGCTGATCGGCTGTTTTCTCGCCGGATTCAGCCTTAAACTGCCGCTTATACTGGAAACCACCCTAACCTACCTGGGGGATCTGTGCGTTCCGCTCTCTCTGCTGGGGATCGGAGCGAATCTGTCATCCTCTCTGGCAAAGGGAATGATGAAAATCACGCCGGATCAGATTCTGATCCTCGCCGGAAAATTTGTTTTAAACCCGTTTCTGATCTGGGGCGCGTTTTCTCTGCTGGGAGTGACCGGTTTTCCACTGGATGTGTTCATCCTGTGTGCTTCCCTTCCCTGTCACGCGCAGACGGCGATTCTCGCTCAGTTTTATGACGTGGAAGGTGAATACGCATCGAATCTTGTCAGTCTTTCCACGCTGGTTAGTCTGATTACCATACCTGTTTACGCAGGAATCTTACTTTAGAACTCAGGAGGAATCCATTATGCGAAGTATTTGTTTAGGAGACAGCTTTGTCCGCGGCTTCGGTGTAAAAGCGGACGAAAACTGGGTGTTTCTGCTCAATACACCCTGCAGCACATTTATCAATCACGGAATCTGCGGAGACACAACAGGCGGGATGCTTGCCCGTTTCGGAAGTGACGCTGCCGCGGAAAAGCCCAATTACCTGTTTCTTCTCGGAGGGCTTAACGATCTTCTGGCGGGATCCGCGGAGACGGTACCGCAGGCCAACTATTTCGCGCTGGCTCATCAGGCGCTTCATCACGGCATAGTGCCGGTAATCTGCACCTGCCCTCCCATACAGGTTAACCAGGCCCGGCTGCACTGGCCGGAACTCACAAGTTTTGAGGTTGTCCGGAGCCGTTACAAGGCTCTTCGCGACTGGCTTCTGACATTCTGCAGAGGCTATGAGCTTCCTTATGTGGATTTTTACGGCGAATTCGGAAAAATCCTTTCCCAGAGTCCGGAAAAGGATTGGTATCTTGACGGAATCCACCCTACCGCGGACGGACACCGGGTGATGAGCGATATTACCGTGGACGCGCTGCGTCGGCTTTCCCTTTAATCTTCTTTCTCTTCGCGTTCTTCTTCGGGCCTGTCATCGGTATCATCCGCGCCCGGATTTTGGCTGCGTTCGAGGCTCCGGCTTTCCTGCGCCGTATCCAGCTCCTCCATCGTCAGCCTTTCTTCCGGCTCAGCTTCACAGCGGGTCTTTCTATTACTCAGACGCTCCAGTTTTGCCAGAATCAGGCCCGCTGCCCAGAACACTACAGCGAACCCCAGATATGTGCCGCTCCCCGAAATCACATACTGAATCACTTCTGTGATTCCCTCGGACATCGACATCCCGTAGCTTTCATAATAACTCTGCACATAGGTGATCGAGTAATAAAGCATAAACCCGGCGCAAATCAGTGACAGCGCCGCAAGCACGTACAATATGATAGTACCTGCCGGCATTTTTCCGCGCTCATTCGTTTTTCCTGAAATAGCAATTTCTTCTTTCATTCCCATACCTCTTTCTTTTCAAAGTGTATTTTATTATGACGGATCAATCTGTTGCTCCCCTGAAGGTTCTGTGTCCGCCATTTGTTGTTTTCGTTAGCTTAAATCCCTCAGTTCATATCTAAAAATTGATTTTCACCGAATAAATATAAATACGCTTCATCTACCGGCTTCTGTCGTATCACTTCCAGCGCTTCCTTATAAATCGCAATCTGACCCGCATAATCCCCGCGGAGCCGCTCCAGCTCCTCCTCTTTTTTCTGGGGATTCACATAACTGTTTTTGTAGTCAATCAGGATCAGATGATCCGCCTCTTCAAAATAGCAGTCAATAATTCCCTGAACCATAACTTCCGTTCCGTCGATTTCCTTCAGAAGGTTGAATTCCGTTTCCTTATACAGGTTTTCCGCGCCAGCGGCCCGCGCTCCAATTTCATGCTGAAAAAAGGCCGCGATTTTTTCACATTCCACCGCTTCCGCTTCTTCCGGAAGCAAAAGTTCCCGCTCCAGCATACGCTGTACCTGTCCGGATACATACGCGGGTCCGGTTCCGGCTTCCACCTGACACAGCATTTCCTTAAAATCCACGCACTCCATCACTTTGTGCATAATCGTCCCCCGCTGAGCGGCTGTGAATCCCAGGCTGCCCTGCAGGAAAGCCGGCGTTTTCAGTACAATCTCCTCATCTCCCGCCTCCTGCTGCGCGCGGCTCAGTTCAGTAACCGAGTATTTGGATTTTCTGGCAAGCGCCTGCTGATTCGGATAGACGAAAGAAAGGCGTCTCTCAATTTCTTCTCTCACCGGATTCTCTGTTTCCCATTCTTCCGCAAAAAGCAATTCCCGCACTTCTTCCCGGTTCTGCCCGCGGGTTCGGCTTTCTGCTGTCATCTGACCGCGATCGTGCCAAAACACTTCCATACCACTCTCCCGCGCCAGAGGCAACAGATAGTCAAGGAAACAGTTTCTTGACGGAGAGGACGGAAGTTTCCCATCCTTTCCGGTTTTGACGGTTCCCAGCAGAATCAGCTGATCCATGGCTCTTGTAAACGCCACATAGAGAATCCGGATTTCCTCATCCAGATCCTCCTGCCGCAGTTTTCGCTCAATGGCAGTCTGCATCAGTGTTTTTCTGTGCCAGTGTTCCCGATAGTTCACCTTCGTTATTCCCAGACCCAGATCCTTGTGGGCGAGGAATCCCTTTCCGGTTTTTCCCGTATTAAACCGTTTTCCGAGACCTGCCACGATCACTACCGGGAATTCCAGTCCCTTACTTTTATGAATCGTCATAATGCGAATCAGATCTTCATTTTCATTAATCAGTTTTACCTGCCCGGTCGGAATTCTCCGGTTTTCTAAAGCCTGTATGTAGGTAAGGAAGCTGTAGATCCCCCCGTATCCGTTTGATTTAAAATCTCTGGCTTTATCCGCCAAAGCTCTCAGATTCGCCTGTCTCTGCTGCCCTGCCGGAAGGGATCCGCAATAGGTATAGTACCCGGTGGACCACATCAGTTCCCAGATAAACTCTTCCAGAGGCAGGGCCTGCGCCATTTTCCGGTAACGCTCCAGCGTTTCAAGGGTATTCCCGCATTTTTGCGCAAGCGCACCTTCCCCGCGGCTGCAGCGGCAGAACGCTTCATAATAGGATGTGGTTCTGCTGTCCAGACGGATCTGAATCAGTTCTTCAATGGAGAATCCGAATACCGCTGACCGGAGGACGCTGAGCAGCGGAAGATCCTGCTGCTTGTTGTCAATCAGCCGGAGCAGATTCAGAAATACCTGTATTTCCACGGTATCAAAATAGCCGCCGCTGTCATCCATATAGGAAGGCAGATCCAGTTCCGTGAATACTTCCTGGAACACGTCCGCGTAATTTTTCGTACCGCGCATCAGAATGACAATATCACGCATCCGGATCGGTCTTTCACACCCGCGTTTACTGTCAAAAATCGGTTTTCCCAACAGCCCCTTTATAATCCCGGCAGCCTGAAACGCTTCAAGCTGGGAGTTTTTCATTTCCGCGATTTCCTCATCTAAATCCATCTCTTCGCTGACCCGGCTGTCTATGATATGAAGCTGGGTGCGCCAGTCGATTGGCCCGTCGTAGGCCACGCCCTGATACAGCGCCGCCGCTTCGTCATATCCTGCCATTACTTCAGAAAACACCGCGTTGACCGTTTCGATCACGCTCTTCTTGCTGCGGAAATTCCGGTTCAGGTCCAGTTTCATGCTGCAGGTCTCCCTCTCGGAAGCATACGCTTTGTAACGCGCCTGAAAAATTTCCGGCTCTGCCAGTCGGAATTTGTAAATGCTTTGTTTGATATCTCCCACCAGAAAGAGATTGTTTTCTCTGCGGATCCGATCAATCAGCGTATCCTGCAGTACATTGCTGTCCTGATATTCGTCCACGAAAATACACTCAAATTTCGCGCGGTACTCCGCGGCAGCCTCTTCGTGCTCCAGAATTTCCAAAGCATAATGCTCAATATCATTGAAATCGATCAGCTTCTTTTCCTGCTTTGCTCTGCGGAACGCCTGATCAAATTCTTTTATCAGCTCTTCCAGATAACGGGCGGCGGGACCGACGCTTTTCATATCATCCAGGTAGTCCTTCATTTCCCGTTCGAAATAACGCTCTTTCAGAGCGTTCAGCTGTTTTTTCCCATAGTCTCTCGCGCTTTTGATTTCTTCCTTTACCGGTTCATAGTCCTCTTTTTCTTCTTTCGACGCCCGCATAACATTCGCTTTGAAAGAGGATACCAGTTTTCGCGCTCCTTCAAAGTCTCCCCGCTCTGCCATCTGAAGCAGGGGTTCCAGCTTTTCCAGATCTTCCAGATTTTTTTGATAGACGCTCTCCACGCCCGCCATCTGCGCGATTTCTCCCGCCTGTTCAAAACTGCGCAGAATCTGCCTGGAGGCAGACAGAAGATCTTCTTTTATAAACGCGGCCAGCGCGCTTTCCGGAAAGTCTTCCGGATTCATGTCCAGTTCCCGCACATGTTCCGCAAGCCAAGAAAGGGGATGGGGAATGCTCTGAATTGTGGTGTAGAGTTTTAAAACCGCTTCCTTCAGAGCCCGCTCGTTCCGATCCGACGCGTAAGCTCTGAGAAAGTCCAGAAATTCTTCTTCTCCGGACTCAAAGCGTTCCGCAAAGATCTGATCCAGCACATCCCACTTGAGAATCTCTATGGCGCCCTCATCACCGATTTTAAAGTCCGGCTCCACATCGATCAGATAAAAGTATCTGCGAATCACCTCCAGCGCGAAGGAGTGGAAGGTGCTGATATTGGCATTTGCCGCCAGGTCCAGCTGCCGCCTTAAAAAAGAGGCGTGCGACGGATCCTCCTCAATGGCCTTTGTGATAGCGTCCACCAGTTTTTCTTTCATTTCCGCCGCCGCGGCATTTGTAAAAGTAACAATCAGAAACCGGTCCAGGGGAATCCGATCCCTCAGGATCAGCTGTTTGATACGCTCTACAAGAACCGCTGTTTTCCCGGAGCCGGCGGCCGCGGAAACCAGTATATTTTTATCGCGCAGCTCAATCGCCTGCTGCTGTTGTGTTGTCCATTTTACCATTATGTTCGTTTCCTTTCCTGTCCTATATTATACGGAAAAAGACTGATTCCCGCAATGAAGATGTGGTATAATAGATTTTATACTGGAGGTTTCAAATTATGAAAAATTTTAAACGGCCGACCATGCTGATGATTCTGGATGGCTTCGGCATAAACAGAGAATCTTACGGAAATGCCATCGCCCAGGCAAACACACCCGGACTTGACCGCATTTTTTCCACATACCCGCGGACATCCCTCAAGGCCTGCGGCCTGGCGGTAGGTCTTCCGGAAGGCCAGATGGGGAATTCCGAAGTGGGCCATCTGAATATCGGCGCCGGAAGGATCGTTTATCAGGAGCTGACCCGCATCACGAAGGAGATCGAAGACGGATCCTTTGCGGAAAACCCGGTTTTAAACCGCGCTGTCGAACACGCGCTGAACCGCCATTCCGCCCTGCATCTTTTAGGACTTGTCTCCGACGGCGGCGTTCACAGCCATATCCGCCATCTGCTGGCTCTTATCGATCTGGCGGCGGCAAAGGGAGTCCGGGAACTGTATGTCCACTGTTTCCTCGACGGACGCGATGTTCCGCCCCGCTGCGCGAAAGAATATATCGCTCAGCTGGAGGAGCATATAAAAAAAACCGGTCTCGGAAAGATCGCCACTGTATCGGGAAGATATTATGCCATGGATCGGGATAAACGCTGGGAACGGGTTGTCAAAGCCTATGACGCCATGACCCTGCGGGAAGGGTTTCAGGCGGAAACCGCGGCGGACGCGGTATCCGCGGCCTATGACCGGGATGAAAACGACGAGTTCGTCCAGCCCACCTGCGTCGCAGGAGGCCAGCCGATAAAGGACGGGGACGCCATGATTATGTTTAACTTCCGTCCGGATCGGGCCAGGGAAATCACCCGCGCCTTTGTCGCGGACGACTTTGACGGATTTGAACGCCGGCAGACAATTTCGGATCTATTCTATGTCTGCATGACCCAGTATGACGCCCAGATGCCGAATGTGGAAATCGCCTATCCGCCGCAGTCCCTCAAAGCGACCCTCGGTGAATACCTGGCGGACTTGGGAATGACGCAGCTGCGGATCGCGGAGACGGAAAAATACGCTCATGTCACCTTCTTCTTTAACGGAGGTGTGGAAGCTCCCAACCGGAACGAAGATCGGATTCTCATTCCATCGCCTAAGGTAGCGACCTACGATTTACAGCCGGAAATGAGCGCGTATCTGGTTACAGATAAAGTTCTGGAGGAGATCGCTTCCGATAAATACGATGTGATTATCCTCAATTTCGCCAACGCGGATATGGTGGGACATACCGGAGTTATGGACGCGGCAGTCGCCGCCATTGAAGCTCTGGATCAATGTGTTCCGAAAATCGTGGAGGCGGTTCTCGCAAAGGATGGGCAGATTCTGCTGACCGCGGATCATGGAAACGCGGATCAGATGCTGGATGAAAAAGGCGCGGTTGTCACCGCCCACTCCTTAAATGATGTTCCGCTTGTGCATATTGCCAAAGACCCCGCGCAGCTCGCGGACGGCGGGAAGCTGGCGGATCTGGCGCCTACTCTGCTGGATCTTATGGGGCTTGAAATTCCCGCGGAAATGACCGGACACAGTCTGGTGAAAAAATAGACAGGTAATTGAGAGGTTGGCGGTTTATCAACAAACCGCCAATTTTCATATTCGTTGATAAATTTTCAACGGTTCCAGGCGGCGGATTCAAGGGCCGGAGCGCAAACTGCCCGGAAGCTGCCCTTTCGAAGCCTGAAACCGTTGATTTTTTTGTAACAATAAGATAAATTCAGGATTTGTTTCTAATATCCGCCGTCCCCTGCGGCTTCCGCCCGGATCCCTCTACCATCCCGGACGTCCGCTCTTTATCACCGCTTCCGCCGCCCGGATTCCATCCACCGCGGCGGACATGATACCTCCGGCATATCCGGCGCCTTCCCCCGCCGGATAGATACCTTTCCTCTCCGATTCCATGTATGTTCCTCTGAGGATCCGCACAGGTGAGGAACTGCGGCTTTCCACTGCGGTAAGCCGTGCCTCCGGATCATCGAACCGTTTCAGTTTTCTGCCCAGATGGGGCATCGCTTCCTTCATCGCCTCCGCAGCAAAATCCGGCAGAGAAGCAGCCACCGGATCGCTGTCCGTTCCAAAGTCCATCCACCTGCCTCGCGGCGGGTTTCCATTGGCAAAGGCCAGCCGTTCATAGCGCTCCTGAAATTCCACTCCGGCGAGAACGTCATCCGAAGGGAAATCTGAGGTTCGAACATCCACCAGCAGCGCGCTGTTGGCAAATTTTCCGTCTCTCGCGCTGTAGCTCATTCCGTTGGTCACGGTCTGTCCGGCTTCCGAAGCTGCCATAATCACCTCGCCTCCCGGACACATACAGAACGTATAGACCCCTCTCCCGTTTTCGCAGTGCCAGCTCAGTTTGTAATCCGCCGGCCCCAGAATTTCCGCCAGCTTCGGATCCCCATACTGGGCCCGGTCGATCCACTCCTGGGGATGCTCCACCCGCACGCCGATGGAAAAAGGCTTTTGCTCCATGGGAATTTCTCTTTCACGGAGCATGCGGAAGGTATCGCGGGAACTGTGTCCAAGCGCCAGAATCAGCCGTTCCGCTGGCACCTCTTCCCTTTCATTTACCTCAACCGCCTTCAGCGCCCCGTTTTCAAACACAAGATCCGTAAGTCTGCTTTCAAACCGGATCTCTCCGCCGCGGCTCCGGATATAGTTCCGCAGATTTACGACCACCTTTCGAAGCACGTCCGTTCCGATATGGGGTTTCTGCTTATACAGGATCTCCGGGTTCGCTCCGGCGGAGACAAAGGTCTCCAGCACTTTAAAAATCCGCGGATCTTTAATACCGGTTGTCAGTTTACCGTCAGAAAAGGTTCCCGCGCCTCCTTCTCCGAACTGGACATTGGAGCTCTCATTCAGTTCCCCGGTTTTCCAGAAATGTTCCACATCCCGAACCCTTTCCTCCATCGCCCTTCCCCGTTCCAGCACAAGAGGCCGGTATCCCCGTTCCGCCAGAATCAGCGCCGCGAATATCCCGCACGGTCCGAAACCCGCAATCACCGGACGATGCTTCTGAACCGCGGCTCCCGCCGGTACATCTTTGTAGGAAAGCGGCGGCGCTTTATCCAGTTTGAGTTTTTTGCCGCAGGTGAAATCAACTGTATATACCAGACGGATGTTGTTTTTATCTCTGGCATCTACGGACTCCCGGCGGATCACCCAGGATTCCGCCTTCGCCCCTGTCTTTTTATAGATCTTTTCCGGAATCGTTTCCTTTCCCTCTCCGGGTTTTAACTTGATCTGATGAATTCTATACTCCATTTGCCATCGCCTTTCCCGCTTTCATCCCTGTTTCCCACGCGTTCTGCAGATTGAATCCTCCGCAGGGGCCGTCATAATCCAGAAGTTCTCCCGCAATATAAAGTCCCGGTACCAGCCGGGATTCCATCGTGGTTTCGTCCAGTTCCTCCAATGCAATTCCTCCCGCTGTACACTGGGCATACTTCCATCCTTTTGTCCCCCTCAGGGTGCATTCCCAGGACTTCAGTATTTCCGCCAGTTCCCTCACCTTTTCTTCAGAAATCTCCCGCGCCCTTCCATCCGGCGCGATTCCCGCGCGCTGTGCAAGAAGCCGCTTCAGTCCCGAAGGAACAAGAGAAAGCAGCATCTCCTCCACGGTAAATCCCGGGATCTTCCCGCGCTCTTTCAGCAGATCCGCCGTTTCCTCCCGGCTCAGGTCCGGCAGGAAATCCACACCGATCCGATAGCGCGCCATCCCGTCCGCGAACGCTTCTCCCGGCTCCAGGCGAACCAGTCTGCTCAGGTTCATTACGCAGATTCCGGAAATTCCATCTGCGTTAAACTGTACCTCTCCGGCTTCTGTCGCCAGCAGTTTCCCGTCTTTTTTCAATCCTACGCGGGCCTGCGCCCGAATTCCTTTTAACGGTTCCATATCTTCCCGGATTTCCAGCCCGGTCAGTACCGGTGACAGTCTCGTCACCCGGTGTCCCAGGGACTTTGCCAGCATATATCCGTCCCCGGATGTTCCAAACTGAGGGCCTGCTTTTCCTCCACACGCCAGAAGAACCCGCTTCGCTTTGAGAACGCTGTCTTTACAGGAAATCTGAAATCCTTTCTTTTCCGGAAGAAACCGGATTTTTTCCGCCGCGCATCCGGTTTTCCACTCCACTCCCAGCAACTCCGCGGATCTCGTCAATGCGTAAACCACATCTTTTGCCTGATTGGAGTATGGATACACTCTTCCTTCCCTGTCTGTCCGTGTAAGAACTCCCAGAGAAGAAAAAAACTCCAGAGTCTGCGAAACGCCGGAACATGCCCGGTTGGTCAGGTTGCATCTTCCGTTTCCCGAAGCGGCCAGCTTTTTCCCCAGCTTCTCCTTCTTTTCCAGAATGCAGATCGTCTTCCCGCGGTTTTCCCGCGCGGCGCTGACGGCTGCCGCAAGCCCGGACGCGCCCCCTCCAACGATGCAGATATCAATCATTTTTGCTCCTTTGAATTCATAAATTTTTAAGGAAATTATACCATACATTTTAAGGGATCTCCACCTTCCCCGCATTGAAACAAATCGCAATCAGTGGTATCATAATAGAGCAGCTTCAGTTCAGACAGAAAAGAGGTATTGATGTGATAAAAGCCATTGGAAAGCTTTTCAAGTTTATTTTTTCTTTTATTCTGATTTTCATCCTCCTTGCCTTGGCTGTCATCGGATACGCGCATTTCATTGAACCTTCCAGACTTACGGTAAAGCAGATTGAAGATACCAGTGGTTCCATGAATCAGCCCGTTACCGTCGCGGTCTTCGCGGATACACATTTCGGATTTCAATATGATCTTCGTCAATTTGAAAAGGCAGTCAGCAAAATCAACGAAAACCCGCCGGATCTTCTGCTTTTTGCCGGCGATCTGATCGATAATCTCAATGAATATCCCGGAACTCCATCCGAGATTTCCAATGCTCTGGCAAAGATGAAAGCGAATCTCGGAAAATACGCGGTATTCGGCAATCATGACTACGGAGGCGGAGCGGAACATAGATATGAAGACATCATGAAAGCCGGAGGCTTTCAGGTGCTGGTAAACGAAACGATCACCTTTGAGGAATATAACCTCCGGCTGATTGGAATCGACGATCTCCTGATCGGCTACGGTGACCCCTCTGTTGTAAACCAGGCGGGATCTGATATGTACACTCTGGTTCTCTGCCACGAACCGGACATTGCCGATGAGGTTCTCGATTCCAACACAGACTGTATGCTGGCCGGCCACACACATGGCGGACAAATACGCGTCCCCTTTTACACACAAGATTTTCTCCCTTCCTATGGAGAAAAATATGTAAAGGGAGAATATCGGCTGGACAACGATAACCAGACACTGCTTTATGTCAATTCCGGCCTCGGGACTACCAAAATTCCTGCCAGGTTCAGGGCCGTTCCGGAACTGACCTACCTCACCATCTACCCGGAAACGTCCTAGAATCTTCCGCAAGCAGTTCTCAAAAAAGCGGAACCGCAAAAGGGCGCCTGTTCCACTGGCATCCTTTTGCGGTTCCGCTTTTTCTATCCTACAGGAATTTCACGTCTGCAGTTTGTATTCTCCTGACCTTATTTCTTCAGCTCTTCCCAGAATATAGATTCAATCTCCTGTGGTTCCGCGTTTTTTTTCGTCGGATCCGGCACGGTCTGCTGTTCCTTTTTCTGCGCATTTTCTGCAGCGAGCGTTTTTTCTTTCTTTGCCTTTTCTCGGCTCTTCGGCTTTTTTACCTTTTTCTCATGAGGCATATGGATTCCCAGTTCCAGAGTACTGATTCCCTGAAGCATAAACATAACCCCCAGAAGGATGGCAATCGCAAGCCCCGCGATAATCGGATTCAGAAACGCGTAAAGCCCTCCCAGAATACAAAGCACGCCTGTGATCAGCGTCCACACAAAATTCGAAGTTTTATTGGCTCGGTCGATCAGTGTAGCCGTTACTACCCGCAAAACACCGGAAAACATGACCCACATGCCGAATACCATCGGAATTGCCGCGTCTGCGGCAATCTGGCTGCTCAGAACCAGTCCGCCCAGAATCAGTGTAATGATTGCCTCCGTCAGAATCCATCCGTTGTTATCCTTCTGGCTGTTTTTCATGCCCGCTCTGCCCCAGCAGTAGGCCACGCCCTGTATGACACTGCTGACTACCATGATCATCCCCAGAATAAATGCCAGCGACAAAAACGTCTCACCCGGATTGGCAAAGCAGAATAACCCGGTCAAAACAAGCAATATGCCGCTGATAATGGTTAAAAGTCTCAAATCAATATCCTCCTTATCACTTTCCTCACGGAACAACCGTCAGTTCCGCCTGCTGACAAATCTTTTCTCTGAATCTGTTAATAAGGTTATCTTCATTTTTCACCTGTCCCGACTGTCCCAGAATGACGTGGGTAATCTGATTCTTATCCACTAAATCCACCAATGTCTCCAGGATATTATTGGAGCGGACAACCGTGAGGTTCGCACCGTATTCCAGAGCCTTTCCGTACAGGTAGTCCAGAGCTTCCCCCTCCTCTGAACTCCCTAGGATTTTAAAATCCTTCGGCGCAACATGAATAATAAACAACTCCCCTTCCTGACCGTCCAGAACATCATGCCCGTAACGGATCAGGCGGTCGCATGTTTTCTGCTGCGTTACACACACCATTACGTTTTTCATAAATATATCCTTGTCCTTTACCAGATTTCATCGAATTCGCTGGCTGCATCTTCCGCAGTTCCTCCCACGCTTTCTTTCTTTGCTTTCGGTACAAAATCAAATATTTTAACGATCCCGTAGATTACGATGAATCCGATAAAGAGCACTCTCAGAATTTTGTTCAGTTTTTTGATCATTTTAATCATTTTGATATTCCCTTCTCTTTCTTTTGTAATTCAGGTTATCTTATATTATACCACAATTCCATCTCTGTCCGAACCCCTATATTTGATCTTTCACAAATCTTTGACAATTTGTTCAAAGCGGTATCTTCTGTCGGAGTCCGGAAAAAGAAGTCTCAGTTATCCTTTTTCTTTCGGTCTTCCCTGAGCCTTGGAATAAAGCGGGCGGCAAAGCCCTTCCCCCTGTTTTTAATGTAGATCAGTCCGAAAATGGAAAACGCCACCGCTCCCAGAAAATTCACAAATAAATCGTTCATCGTATCGTGCAGTCCGATATCCAGATACTGTTCCCATTGCTGCCCATTGACAGTTACTTCCTTCACCTGCACATCTACCGGAACGTTGGCGCCTTCCGGATTCAGCGCGACAGAATGAAAGGATGAAATCCAGGTATCCTTCTGCATGTCTTTTCCGAAAAAGCTGTCCATGAAAAACTCAAAAAACTCCCACAGAACTCCGATCGTCATAGAAAAACAAAAAGCTACCACTGCCACAAAAGCCGGTGAAAGCGTCATAGAGACCCGCTCATGCTGGTTCAGCACATCGATCATCGCAAAGCCGACGGCCGCCGCCAGAAACCCATTTATGGTATGCAGGATATCATCCCACTGCGCGAAAATCACATAGTATTCCTGAACCTCGCCCAGAATTTCCGCCGCGAAGATAAAACAGACAATAATAATTTCCAGAGTATTCGGCAGAACAATCCGAAGCTGATAGGATAGTATCGACGGCAGCAGCAGCAAAATCAGTGTCAGTCCGCAGATAAACACATTGTCCCAGTTCTCATTCATAATCTGAGCGATCATGACTGCGATTACCAGCGCGCGGATGATGAAATAGACCACCATTTTTGACTTGGTTCGCCCCGCTTTTTCCAATTCCCTTATCCGTTCTCTTCTCTTATCCTGATTCAAACCTTACTCCTTTATTTTTTCTTGTTATCCAGCCTTTTAATTCTATGCTTTCCCACGACCTTTTCTTCCGGTTCTTCATCTTTAATTTCTTCAATAAACTCCGGTTCCTGTTTCTCCGGTTCTCGTTCCTGCAGTTTTTTATCCTCTTCGAGAATCTCCTTTTTCAGCGCCTTCTGATCCTCTTCCATATGCTTTCGAATCAGTTCGATTTTCTGCTCATATTTGCGCCGGTTTTCCCGATCTCCTTCCTGACGGTAGATCGCCGCCAGTTCTTCCATTGTTTCCAGATGGCTGGCGTTCATGGTCAGCACCCGCTTAAAACTGGCTACTGCCGCTCCCCGTCTTCCGGTCATTTCGTAAGCGATGCCCAGATAGTAATGCAGCGGCCACCAGGAGTCAAACCTTGATTTCAGAAACGGCTCAAGTCGCGCGAGTCCCTCCTCATAGCGGCCTGCCATGACATCATTGTATCCCTGTTCGATCTGTACCGGCTCTGCCAGCTGTTCAATGCGTTTGCGGATCTCTTTTTTGTCCTTGCCGTTCCGGCTGAATCGCAGGAACTCTCTCCATGTACGATCCGCTTTTATGTAAAGTCCCATATTCAGATACGCATAGCCCAGATAGTAATATGCCTGCGCGAACCGCGGGTGGGTTTCGGTCGTGAGTTCAAAGTAATCCAGAGCTTCCGCCTTAAATCTGCCTATATATTCTTCGTTTCCGCTGTTCAGATACATGGCTCTACAGGCTCTCGCGTAACTGTACATGGCGTGCAGATAATCAGGCTTCATACACAGCGCCGCGCGAAAATGGATACAGGCATCGTCCATTGCTCCGCGTTCTGCCGCATCTCTTCCCTCCTTGAGCATCCCCTCATAAAGCTTGTAGTTATAGAGTCTGCTGAGAATCGCCACATAATCCTTTGTATGTTTGAAGTGGGGGTCGCATCCCATAACCCACGCCATATTTTCCGCAATTACCAGCATCGGCAGTCCGTCTCCGCCCGCGAACGCCTTCAGATCCTTTTTCCGCAGAGGGATCGGAACACCCTTCATCAGATCTCCGGCCTTGGATTTTTCCATGAATTCCGGAGAGAACTCATCGAACACAAACTTATTCAAATATTTCCTGAAATATCTCCCAATCCGATCTTCTCTGAGCTGAATGTCCGATTCCGACGGATCTCGTATTACGGTTCTGGTAATTCCCATTTTCTGGGCCAGCGTTTTTTTCTCTTCTCCTGCCATATTCTCACCTACCGGATATTCCATCCCTTTCTTTTAAATTTTTTCACCGCGTCAAAATTCATAGTTTCCTCCAGATCCCGGCTCAGACACTCCTCAAGGCCTTCCCCCAGTTCCCGCGCGTGCCCGAATGCGTAGAAGATCCGGTACAGATCTTCTTTTTTATGGGAACGATGCTGGAATCCATGCTCATAATAATATTCAGAAAACCGTTCATAAAAGGCGAAGGGACTCTTCCGCATCCTGCTGATCCCATAACGCAGGGATCGTGAGAACCCTCCCCGGTTATCATACAGATCCAGCAAAGTCTCAATCCTTTTGAGCCTGCAAAGTTCCGCCGCGCTGATAAAACGGTTGGAAATCACCTGGTATGGCGGCTTTTCCATCCACGTATAGGCAAACGCTTCCGCCTCCCGGCGAATCCGGGTGCCCTTCAAAAGCTTTAAAAAACCAAGCTGGAAATGATCCGCTCCCAATGCGTAGACCGTATCGAAGGAATTCCCGAAGGATTGATAATCCTCAAAAGGAAGTCCCGCGATTAAATCCACGTGGACATGCGCGTTTTCCAGAGCAATCAACCTTTTTGTATTTTCCATCAGCTTTGCCGTATCTCCCGCTCGTTTTATGGCTCGCAGCGTATCCGGGTTTACAGACTGGATTCCGATTTCAAACTGAAAGAGTCCCTTGCGCGCGCGTTCAAGAATCCGAAAGCACGCGTCTTCCAGAAGGTCGGCGCAGATTTCAAAATGAAAATTTGTAAATCCATTGTCCTGTTCAATCAGATACCGGAAAAGCTCCCGGCTGCGCTCCCGATCCCAGTTGAACGTCCGATCCAGGAATTTGACCTGCTTCACTCCGCGCCGCAGAAACAGGGAGAGTTCCTCTTTTACCCGTTCCACAGGAAGGCTCCGCATTCCCCGATCAATCGAGGAAATACAGTAACTGCATTGAAACGGACAGCCTCTTGAGGATTCATAATAAATAACTTTGTCCTCTTCACACGGAAAAACGCTGTAGGGAAACGGCACCGTACTCAGATCCGCCCTTTCCTGAGGAAGTCCCCGCAGAATACTGTCCGCGCTTCGGAAAAAGAGACCCGGAACCGATTCATAAGAAAGTTCTCCGCGGAAAGCCCGGCACCATAGCCCGAAAGCCGGTTCTCCCTCACCTGCGATCACGAAATCCACATAAGGATGTTCCTCCAGAAAGTTCCCGGCATCGTAACTGACTTCCGGTCCGCCGAACAGAATTCCGCACCCGGGCGCCGCCTTTTTCAAATCCGACGCCAGAGCCTCCGTCTGCGCGATGTTCCAGATATAGCAGGAAAAGCAGACCGCGTCGTACTCTCCCGCTACCAGTTCCGTGAAAATATAATCTCTGCTGTTATTAATCGTAAACTCCCGGATCTCCAGTCCCGGACAGTCCGTTTTTCCTGTCAGATACAGATACTTGAGCGCCGGGTTCGCGTGTACATATTTAGAATTCAGCGTTGTCAGCAAAATTTTCATTTTAAAGCATCCGGAACCGCTCGTCTTTGAGCATGTTATGATCTTCCATCGCGCGCCGCAGCATGGCGATCATCTTATCCTTATCCCGCGGCAGATCTCCCCGCAGCGACACATAGTTGGACGCGTGGTTGCTCCGGAACACACAGTTTTTCTTCACATCAATGTGCTTCATCATCAGCAGCGTTTCCGCCACGACTTCTTCTGCTGTCAGCACCTGGAATCTTCCGGAACGGATCTCTTCTTCAAGAGGAACGCCCGGTTCTACCATCAGAGTAAGAAGTCCCACATAGGAAGGTTCCATTTCACTGATCATCGTCCCGGTCTGAACCGCGTGTTCTTCCCATCCGTCTCTTCCTCCCATGCCGGAAATAAAGGTAACCGAAGCTTTGATCCCCGAAGCTTCGATTTTACGAACCGCCTCGATAATTTCCGCTCTCGTGGCACCCTTGCGGATATCCTTCAGAACCTTATCACTTCCCGATTCCGCGCCGATATAAATAATTTTCACACCGTTTTCATAAAGCTCTTTCAGCTCTTCCGGCGTTTTACGCAGCACATCCTGCGGAGATCCATAGACATTCACTCTTTCGCACTCCGGAAAAACCTTCTGAATATGGGTCAGAATCCGCATCAGCTTATCATTGGAAAGCACCAGAGCATCCCCGTCCGCCAGGAAAATACGCTCGACTCTGCGGTAATGCTCCCGCGCCATATCCAGATCCTCCAGCACTTCTTCCACAGCGCGCACCCGGAAGGTCTTATCCTTGAACATGCTGCAGAAGGTGCAGTCGTTATGGGCACATCCGATCGTCACCTGCACGATCAGACTGTACGCCTCACTGGGCGGCCTGAAAATATTTCCTTCATATCTCATATCTGCTTCTCCTTACATTTTTTCCGGAGCCTGGATTCCCAAAAGCCCCAGTCCATTCTTAATAATCGTTTTCGCGGCAATTACCAGCGCAAGCTTCGCTGTTTTTTCGTCCTCATCATCCACCAGAACATGTTCATCATGATAGAAACGGTTAAATGCCTGCGCAATATCTACAATATGTCTTGTAACGATGGAAGGTTCGTATTTCGCTCCGGCTTCTTTCACCACTTCCGGGAACGCGTAAAGCAGTTTCACCAGTTCGTAGGCGTTATCCGAAGAAATCCGTCCCGCGTCAAACTCTCCGGCCTGCGCCTTTTTCACAGCTTCTTCCCCCGCTTTTCTCAGAACGCTTGCCGCCCGGGCATGGGTGTACTGTACATAAGGGCCTGTTTCCCCTTCAAAATTGAGTACCTTATCCCAAGAGAACACATAATCTTTAATCCGGTTATTGGACAGTTCCTGGAAAATAACAGCTCCGATTCCCACCATCTTCGCGGTCTCGTCAATGTTGTCCGTGTTTACATTCTTTTCCCGGATGATATCTCTTGTCTGATCCACCGCGCGGTTGAGCACGTCCTCCAAAAATACCACCCTGCCTTCTCTGGTGGACATTGTTCCATCCTCCAAGCTGACAAGTCCGAACGGAATGTGCACACAGTCTTTTGCCCAGTCATATCCGAGAAGCTCCACAATTTTGATCCACTGCTGGAAGTGGAGGTTCTGCTGGGAAGCGACCACGTAAAGGTTTTTATAGAAATTATAATGTTCTTTCCTGTAAACAGCTGCCGCGATATCTCTTGTAATATATAGGGTAGATCCGTCCGATTTTGTAATCAGCGCCGGAGAAAGCCCGTATTCTTCCAGATTGACAATCTGAGCGCCCTGAGATTCTTCCAGCAGTCCCTTCTCCTTCAGCTCATTTACAAACCGAGGCATCTTGTCCGAATAAAAGCTTTCGCCCGCATAAGAATCAAATTCAATTCCCAGCATTTTGTAAACTCGGTTGAACTCCTTCAGACTCTCGTCCCGGAACCACTGCCACAGTTCTTTTTCCTCCGGTTCACCTCTCTCCAGCTTGGCGAAAATATCTCTCGCCTCCTGATCCAGGCTGGGATCCTTTTCCGCCTCCACATGGAATTTGGTATAGTAGGAAAGAAGGGTTTTAATCGGTTCCTTGATCACATCTTCCTTGCTGCCCCATCTTCTGTAGGCGCAGATCATTTTTCCGAACTGGGTTCCGTAGTCGCCCAGATGGTTAATCCGGATAGTGTCATAACCCAGGAAGTCATAGATTTTATAGATTGAATTTCCGATCACCGTGCTGCGGATATGTCCGATATGAAAGGGCTTTGCGATATTGGGGGAGGAATACTCGACAATTACGGTTTTTCCTTCTCCCATATCACTGCGTCCGTAGGAGTCCCCTTTGCGGATCACCTCGCTGACGGTATCCTCCACATAGACCTCTCTTGCCAGGAACATATTAACGTACGCGTTAACCGGCTCTACTTTGGCGAAAAGAGCTTCACCATCAATTTTCGCCGCAATCTCCTTCGCGATCATCGGCGGCGCCTTGCGCAGCACTTTTGCCAGCTTGAAACATGGAAACGCGTAATCTCCCATTTTATTATCCGCGGGGATTTCGATCAGATTCTGCAGTTCTTCACAATCCAGACCCTCGACAGCACCACTCAGGATCTGTGCAATTTTCTCCTTATAATTCACCATTGACTTTTTTTCTCCTTTTCCGTAATCACATCTATCTTTTTCTTTTTCAGAAGGCGTACAAAATATCCGTCCCCCTCCGTCAGGGTTCCTGAAAAAGTTCCGTCATAGACTCTTCCTTTGCCGCAGGAGGGGCTGTTTGCTTTCAAGATCGCTCCCTCCACAGGTTCCTTTCTCCGGCGGGCGGCCCGCTCCGCCTGTTCCCAGCACACGTTTGCTCCGCGGACAAACGCTTCGGTCACATCTTCTCCCCTGTTGTTGATCACCCGGCTGCCCAGGATTTCCGCAGGCGGACGGGGCGTCGGCATTCCTCCCTGCACCTCCGGGCAGACCGCGAGAAAACTATGAGTTTTCGCGAACTCAGCCACCCACTGGCAGAAATTATTGCCGCCCTTGTATTTACAATTTTCGCCTAAAAGGCAGGCGCTTATAATATACATGACGCTCTCACCTCTATTTCAGCGTGACAACTGTCACGCCGTCTCCTCCTTCATCGAAGTTTCCCTTTCGGAAGCGCTTCACATGTTTATTGGTCCGCATCATTTCCTGCAGACCCCGCCGCAGAATGCCCTCTCCTCTTCCGTGAATGATCGTCACTTCTTTTAGACCCGCCATGGTCGCGTCATCCAGATATTTATCCACATCCATAACCGCGTCATCCAGATTCTTCCCTCTCACATCTATGGAGATCGAAACATTCTGGGTTTTCGCCTTGTACATTGCGCCGTAATTCTTCCGTACCTTCCTCGGCCGATTGACATCCAGCGCTCCGCCTTCAATCAGCATAATATCATCCAGGTTCACCTTGGCCTTCAGAATTCCTACCTGTACTGTCAGTTCCCCCTTTTCGTCAGGGAGCGTCACAATCTCCCCGTTCTGCCCCAGACTCAGAACTTTAACCCGGTCTCCCAGGCGGAGATCTTCTGCTGATACCGGATTGTCATTGACCTCCCGGATTACTTTTTCACGGTATTTTCCAGCCGCGTCTTTCAGCTTTTTCCGATTCTCATCAAAAATCCGGTTTCGCTGTCCAAGGCTTTCCATTTTCGCCAGTTCCCGCAGTTCTTCCTGAACTTCCCTGGAAACATCCTTCGCCTCCTGCAGAATCTGCCGCGCCTCTTCCCTCGCTTTATTCAGAATTTCTGTTTTCTTTTCTTCCAGCTTCCGAGCCTTGCGATCCATTTCTTCCTTCTGCGCCTTCATTTCCTGATTCAGGCGTACCGCTTCGTCCCGCTCTTCTTCCGCCGCCTTCTTGTCCGCTTCCAGAGAAGCGATCACTTCTTCAAACTGGATATCGCCTCCGTCGAGCAGTCTCCTGGACGTTTCGATGATAGGTTCCGGAAGCCCCAGTTTCTTTGAGATTTCGAACGCGTTGGATTTTCCCGGTACACCGATCGCCAGCCGGTATGTGGGACTGAGCGTCTCTACATCAAACTCCATAGAGGCATTTTCAACCCCTTCTGTAGAAATCGCATATTTTTTCAATTCCGTATAGTGCGTCGTGGCAATGGTTACAGCGCCCTTTTTCGCCAGATCTTCCAGAATCGAAATGGCAAGCGCCGCACCTTCGGTCGGATCCGTTCCGGCGCCCAGTTCATCGACCAGAACTAGGCTGCCCTTTTCCGCATGTTTTACAATATCCACGATATTGGTCATATGAGAGGAAAAGGTCGAAAGGCTCTGCTCAATGCTCTGCTCATCTCCAATATCCGCAAAAATTTCCTGCCACACCGGAATCCGGCTCCCGGAAGCCGCAGGAATGTGAAGTCCGGTCTGCGCCATCATCGACAGCAGCCCCGCGGTTTTCAGCGTGACCGTCTTGCCGCCTGTATTCGGCCCGGTAATCACCAGCGTATTATAATTCTCTCCGATCTTCAGATTAATCGGTACAACTTTTTCAGCATCCAGCAGAGGATGTCTCGCTTCTTTCAGCACCAGTCCCCCGCTTTCGCTGATTTGCGGTTCCTCTCCGTGCTGCAGCATCGATAGTTTTCCCTTCGCCATAATCACGTCCAGCTGTACCAGCAGCTTCTGATTGTTCAGAAGATCGTGATGATGTTCCGAAACCCTTCCTGTCAGTTCCGCGAGAATCCGTTCGATCTCCGCCTGTTCTTCAAGCTCCAGCTGGCGCAGCTCGTTATTCAGATTCACGATCACCTGCGGTTCAATAAAAAGTGTCGCCCCGGTCGCGCTCTGGTCATGGATAATACCGGGAAACTTTCCTCGATGCTCCTGTTTAACCGGAATGACATAGCGCCCGTCCCGCACCGTTACAATCGCGTCCTGGAGCATCGTCCTGTTTTCCGAAGAGTTGATAATCTGATTGATCCGCGCTTTCAGGGCATCGTTCTGCCGCGCGATGGAACGCCGTATGTGTTTCAGTTCCGGACTTGCGTTATCGGACATCTCATCTTCGGAAAGAATACATCGATCGATCTCATCTTCCAGTTTTTTATGAACCGCAATGGCTTCTCCGATACTCTGCATAATCGGAAGAGGCGGCAGATCTCCTTTCAGAAAAACGGTCACACGTCTTGCCAGGCTCAGATTAAAATGAATCTGAAGGAGCTGTTTCATCGTAAGGCTCCCGCCCTTTCGCGCCCGGTGAAGGCTGTCCTCAATATCATAAAAACCACCGAGCGGCAGAGGTCCTTTGTGCAGGATCAGACGCACCGCTTCTGTGGTTTCCATCAGCATATCCCGGATAACCGGAATTTCCCGAAAAGGCCTGAGCTCTGAAATTTTCTCCCTGGCCATTTCAGAGCCCGCCTGTTCTTCTAATTTTTTCAGAATCTTATTATATTCTAAAATACGAATTGTTTTTTCTCTCATTGACTTCCTTTATTCCATTTTCCGTCTGTATGTCTCCAGCTCTTTTTTCAGCTGGAGATTTTCCATCTGAAGGTCAAAGAAGCTGTTTTCAAGTTCTTTGCATTTTGCTTCAGATTCAGCAAGTTCCGCCTTGGCGCTCTCCTGCATTTTCTCCGCGGCGGATTGTCCCGCCAGCTTGACGTTCTGGATTTCCTGTTCCTTTTCCATGAGCGTTTTGCGCAGCGCGTCCCTTTCCTGAACCACGCCCTGGGTTTCTTCTTTATACTGGATCAGATTTTTCTTCGCTTCATCCCACAGCTGAACATAGTGCTGCGCGTCTTTTTCAAGCTGCGCATTCAATTTCTTCAATTCTTCGACCTCGTCTCTGCTGTCAAAACTTTCGTCCGCGATATTGACTGCGGACAGCACCGCCAGGTCGGAAACCGAACAGGAAGGTGCCGCGTTGGCAATATCATGCATCCGGCCGTCCACGTAAGCAGCGACTTTTACAATCTGCTCTCTGGGTTTCTCTCCGGATATCACATATTCCTGTCCATAAATTTTTACACCTACTTTGTTTTCCATCGTGATACTCCTTACATCTCCCTCAAAACCGCATTGACTTCATTCTTTAGTGCTTCAAGAACGCCTTCGTGGACTTTCGCCACTTCTTCATCTGTGAGTGTCTTTGTTTTATCTCTATAGGTCAGAGCAAATGCCGCGCTCTTCTTACCTTCTGCCACCTGTTTTCCTCTATATACATCAAACAGCTTTACGCTTTCCAGGATATCGCCGCCTTCTCTTCGGATAATGGCTTCCATATCGCCTACAAGAACATCTTCATCGACCAGCAGCGCGATATCTCTTGATGTGGACGGATATTTCGGAAGCGGTTCGTAATGCTTTTCAACATCGGCGTGTCGGATTACGGAGTCGAAGAACAGTTCGCAGACATAAGCTCTGGTACCGATTCCAAACTGCTCGGCCACATCCGGATAAACCTCGCCCATGATCCCCAGTTCTTCCTCGCCGAGCCGAACCCTTGCGCAGCGGCCCGGATGATAAACGCCGTATTCGCTTTCCGCAAGGAATTCCACATCCCGAATTCCCAGTACTTTCAGCAGCTCCGTAATGATGCCCTTCAGAGTAAAGAAGGTGATTCCTTCCCCGTAAAGTCCGATACAGAGTCCCGTCTGCTCATCCGGAAGTTCTTCCGGATTAATAATGTTGGCCATAAAGGTGCTCCCGATTTCAAAGGCCTTTACCGTATCAATTTTCCGCGAATAATTTCTTCCCAGCACTTCCAGCATATTTGGTGTGAGAATGGTTCTCATCACGGAGTTTTCTTCACCCAGAGGGTTCAATATTTTCACGAAGGCCCGCTCCCAGGAGTCTTCGTCAATCCGCACCTGATCCACACCCTTCGGACTTACAAAAGAATACGTCTGCACTTCGTTCAGCCCAATCGCGCAGAGGGTGTCTCTTGCCAGGTCTTCCAGAGTCCGTTCTCTCGATTTTCCCGCTTCCTGATTGCCCCTTGGAAGTGTTACCGGAAGGTTATCATAGCCGTACATTCTGGCCACTTCTTCAATAAAGTCCACTTCCGCGACCATATCCTGCCGCACCGTCGGCGGAGTTACCTTCAGAACCGGACCTTCGCCTTCCACCTTCATTTCCAGGCTTTCAAAAATGCGAATCATTTCACTTGCCGGAAGTTCGATCCCCAGCACCTGGTTGACCCGATCCACTCTCACGTCAATCTGCGACGCTTTCAATTCCTCCGGATATACATCCACGGTTCCGGAAGCCACTTTTCCGCATCCCAGAATCTCAATCAGACGGCATACCCGATCCGCTGCCGCCTGGCACAGATTCGGATCAATTCCCTTTTCAAACCGCGATGACGCCTCGGTACGCAGACCCAGCTTTTTGGATGTCGCCCGCACACTGTCACCGCTGAAGTTCGCCGACTCAATCAGAATGGTTGTCGTATCCGCTTCAATCTCTGAGTTCAGACCTCCCATTACGCCCGCAATGGCTACGCCGCGTTTTCCGTCTTTAATCAGCAGCATATCTTTGGTCAGAGTACGTTCTGTATTGTCCAGAGTTGTAAAAGTTTCCCCTTCCTGCGCGCGTTCCACGACAATTTTCCCATCCGCGATCTGGCGAATGTCAAAAGCGTGAATCGGCTGGCCAAACTCCAGCATAACAAAGTTCGTAATATCTACAATGTTGTTAATCGGGCGCATGCCCGCGTACATCAGTCTCTTCTGCAGCCACCACGGGGACTGTCCGATTTTAACGTCCGTTACAATCCGCGCGGCGTAGCGCCTGCACAGTTTCGGTTCCCGGATTTCCACCTGAACAAAATCCTTTGCCTGTTTTTCCGTCTCTTCTCTGCAGTCTGTATCCGGATATCTCAGCGTCTCGCCAAAGGTCGCCGCGGCTTCTCTTGCCATGCCCACCATGGACAGACAGTCCGGACGGTTCGGCGTAATCTCAAAATCCACAACCGCCTGCTTCAGGCCCAGTGCCTGAGCAAAATCCTGCCCCAGAGGGTACTCATCCTCCAGAATCCAGATCCCGTCTTTATGCGCGACCGGAACCACCTTATCCTCAAATCCAAGTTCACTTGCGGAACACAGCATTCCGGAAGACTCTACGCCCCGCAGTTTTCCTTTTTTAATCACGGTTCCGCCTTCCTGCTTTTCCTGACCGTGGAGAGGTCCGGGGATTCGGCTTCCGTCCAGGGCAACCGGAACGTATGCTCCTTCAAACACGTTCGGTGCTCCCGTTACGATCTGAAGAAGTTCATCTTTTCCAACGTTCACCTGGCAGACCACCAGCTTGTCCGCATCCGGATGCTTTTCAATCTTCTCGATCCGTCCTACGACTACGTTTTCCATTTCTTCACAGAAGTATTCACAGGTTTCCAGATTGGAACCTGACATGATCATCCTGTCGCAGAATTCTTTTGTATCCACATTTATATCTGTATAATCTTTCAGCCACTCGATGGGAACTAACATCTACGGCACCTCCTATTTGAACTGGTTGATGAAACGCATATCGTTTTCATAGAAAAGACGGATATCATCAACTCCATATTTTAACATCGCTAATCTCTCAACCCCGATTCCGAACGCAAATCCGGTATACTTTTCCGTATCAATGCCGCCGACTTCGAGAACTTTCGGATGAACCACTCCGCAGCCTAAGATTTCAATCCATCCGCTGCCCTTACAGATGCTGCATCCTTTGCCGCCGCATTTAAAGCAGGAAACATCCATCTCCGCGCTTGGTTCTGTAAATGGAAAGTGGTGAGGGCGGAACTTGGTTTTGGTAGAGGATCCGAACAGCTGCTTTGCCATGCTGTCAAGCGTTCCTTTCAAATCCGCCATTGTAATTCCCTCGTCAACGATCAGTCCTTCTACCTGATGGAACATCGGGGAGTGGGTGGCGTCCGGCGTATCGCAGCGGAAGCATCTTCCCGGAGCGATTACCTTGATCGGCGGTTCCTGGCTTACCAGGGTCCGGATCTGCACCGAAGATGTATGTGGTCTTAAAACCGTATCTTTCGCGATATAAAAGGTGTCTGTCATATCTCTGGACGGATGGTTTGGAGGGGAATTCAAAGCATCAAAGGCATTGAACACGCTTTCCACCTGTGGACCCTCCGCGATGGAATATCCCATGGACATAAAGATTCGTGAAAGCTCTTCTATGGTAATGGTAATCGGATGTTTCACTCCCAGGCTGATTTCTTCTCCCGGTTCGGTCACATCAATTTTCTCCTGGCGGAAACGCGCTTCTTTTTCAGCAGCTTTTACCTGCTCCTTTTTTTCTTCCAGCAGCGTTTCAATCTCATTTCTCACCGAGTTTGCCGCCTTGCCGAGTTCTTTCTTCTCCTCCGGCGAAAGCTTTCCCATTCCTCTGAGAATCTGGGTAAGCTGTCCTTTTTTGCCTAAAACCCGAACGCGGACGTCCTCCGTTTCGGCCATAGTCTGTGCTTTTTCTAACTGTTCTTTTGCCTCCTGCAAAATCTGATTTAATTGCGTCTGCATATACGTTACCTCTCCAAATTATAGTCTTTTTTTCGTATGGATTCATACATCAGTATCCCCGCGGCTACCGCCGCATTCAGGGAGTCAATTTCACCGCTCATCGGTATCTTTACAATTTTATGGGCCATCTCCATCAGCTCCCGGGAAATCCCGTTTCCTTCATTCCCGATAATCAGGCCCACATCCCGCCCGAGTTCCGTGTCATAATACATTTCCTCGGTTTCAAAGCCCGTAGCGACGATTGTTTTACCCGCTTCCTCCAGAACGCGAACCGCCTGCTTCGGCGACTCCGCGGAAAATACCGGCATTCGGAAAAGAGAACCTGCCGCGGCTCTTACGATCTTCGGGGAGTAAAGATCGGCCGTTCCTTTAATCGTCATTACGCCGCTGTATCCCGCCGCGTCCGCGGTTCGTATAATCGTTCCGATGTTGCCCGGATCCTGCAGCCGATCCAGAAGAATCACATTCCCGTTCTTTTCCCGGATTCTCTTCTGAAAAACGGATTCTTCCATCTTTTCTTTGTCCACAACCGCCAGAATTCCCTGGCTGTTTTCTGTCTGAGCCATCTGTGAAAAAAGGTGCGACCGGGCGCTCACGGTTTCGCAGGGAAGGTTCTCCGGCATACTTCCGCGGTCTTCTGCCATTACGGCTACTTTCAGGCGCTGCCCGGTTTTTACTGCTTCGCGTATCAGCTTTTCCCCTTCAATCACATACTGTCCGTATCTCTCACGGTATTTTCGGACAGAAAGGCGGGTGCAGAGCCGGTATATTTGATTGTCTTTTGATGTAATCAGCCTCATATTCTCTTACGAAGAAAAGCCGGTCAACCACCGGCTCTTCTTTATATAACTATGAATTCTACTTTGTCAAGAAGGGCGGGATTTTAAAATCATCCAGGCTTCCGCTGCTTTCCTTATTGTCGTCTTTCTCATTCAAGATGGAATCCGCGGCAGTGCCTTTTTTTTCTGTCTGTTCCGCATTATCTGCCGGAATGGAAACCTCGCCCAGAACATCCTCGTTCGACCTCTTTTCAAAGCCGGTAGCGATAACTGTAATAAATATTTCATCCTTGATATCTTCTTTAATCGCAGCACCGAAAATAATAATTGCGTTGCTGTCCGCTGCTTTTTCGATTTCGCTGGCCGCCTCGTTCGCCTCCAGCATTCCCAGATCGTAACCTCCGGTCACATTGATAAGTACTGCTTTCGCTCCGTCGATGCTGGTCTCCAGGAGAGGACTTTCGATCGCATCTTTTACCGCCTGAGCGACTCTGTCTTCCCCGGAACCTTTTCCAACACCCATGTGCGCGATTCCTCTGTCCTTCATAACCGTCGTCACATCGGCAAAGTCCAGATTAATCAGAGCATCGTTGATAATCAGCTCCGAAATGCCCTGGATTCCCTGTTTGAGCACTTCATCCGCCATTTCAAACGCTTCCAGAAGCGAAGTGTTTTCTTCCACTGTCTCCAGCAGTTTGTCATTCGGTACGATCACCAGGGAGTCCACATATTTTTTAAGGAATTTAATTCCCAGTTCCGCATGTTCGCCACGTTTTTTTCCTTCGAACGTAAACGGCCTTGTCACTACGCCGACCGTCAGAATTCCCAGATCCTTTGCCACCTTCGCGACAATCGGCGCGGCTCCGGTTCCTGTACCGCCGCCCATGCCGGCAGTAATGAACACCATATCCGCTCCGGTAATGAATTTGGACAGATCCTCCAGATTCTCCTCCGCGGATTTCTGTCCGATTTCCGGGTTTCCGCCCGCGCCGAGACCTTTCGTCAGTTTCTCGCCAATCTGAAGCTTTGTCTCCGCCTTGCACTTCGCCAAAGCCTGCTTGTCCGTATTTATCGCAATGTAGGCCACACCCTGCAGCCCTGCATCTATCATTCTGTTAACTGCGTTACATCCGCCGCCTCCCACACCGACTACTTTGATTTTCGCCGGAGTTGACTCGTTCATTTCAAATTGTAACATCAGAAATTACCTCCCCTGTTCTTTTTATACAACTTACAGTCCATTATAGCATAAAGAAACGCCCTATGCACCTGTTTTTCCAATTAAAATGCCATTTTTTTGGTATAAAAAAACTACAAGTTCCGCCTTTTTCCTCATTTTGTTTTGCGGCTGAACGCATAGTACTGTTCGTCACCGATGGTAACAACACCTTTGGTAATCTTTTTTTTGTACAGATCATACAGCACGGTTTTCAGGTTGCCATCTTCAATTCCCGTAAGCAGGTTCGAAACCGAGCCCGTACACCGCAGCTGATCGGTCGCGTAAACCGTCGCCGTGCTCCCGGAAACAGCTATGGTTTTAAAAAACAGATCGCCCGCTTGCATTTTTTTTACAATCCGCATCATTTGCCGGAACACCTTTTCCTCCCTGACCTTAACGTCTGAGCCTTCCTCAGCCTCCGTGACCGTCACTCCGGAAAGCATAGTAAGCTGCGGAGCCTTGTCCGCAATCTGCAGAACCATAGCGTCCCCGTCAATGATAACAAATTTTTTATCACTTTGAATGACCGCGGCCTCCTTCCGTTCTTTAACGGTAATCTCCACAGTAGACGGAAGCCTGCGGCTGACTTCCGCAGTCTCGATATACGGATTTTCCTCAAGTCGATCTTCACATTTTCCCGCGCTGAAGTCAAACAGGTTCATTCCGGCTTTCAGATTTGCCATCTCCTGAATCTGTTCCGCGGTAAAATGTTCGCTTCCCGAAACCTTAATCGACTTCGTATTGAATACCGGGGAGTGAAGAAAGAAATAGAGCGCAACGCACAGCGCAAGCAGAATCAGAAGCTTAAGAAGATATCTCTTTTTCTTTCTTCTTTTCTTCTTTCTGGCTATCTGCTTTTCTTCCGGCTGCTGTTCTTCCTCCTGCGCAGAATCGGCCATCTGCTCCCCGTCTTCCTGCTGTTTCGGATATTCGATTGTTTCTTTTTCGTAATCATTGCTCATAAGAATTTTTTAATATCTGCTCCCAGTTTTTCCAGTTCTCTGTCAAATCCGCAGTATCCCCTTTCTATAAATTCGACATTTTCCACGATTGTCTCTCCGTCGGCCGCAAGCCCTGCCAGCACCAACGCCGCGCCGCCTCTCAGATCTTCCGCCTTTACGCGAGCCCCTGTCAGCGGCTGCACACCCTTTATTATAGCGGTTCCCTGTAAAATTTCAATATCTGCTCCCAGTTTTTCCAGCTGTTTTACATAGCGGAAACGATTTTCAAAAATCGTTTCTTCCATCTTTGTCTGCCCCTCAGCTCCGGCCATGGCGGCACAGAACTGCGGCTGCAGATCCGTGGGAAATCCCGGATAAGGTTCTGTCCGCACCCTGCCGGTTCCGTAAAGACGCTTTGGCGCCCGCAGCCAGATTTCACAAGGTTGCTTTTTTACCTTGCACCCGGCAAAGCGGAGATACCTCAGCAGACATTTCAGGTTCCCGCTGTCTGCTCCTTTAAGCCGCAATTCTCCCCCGGTTGCCGCAGCCGCGAGAAGAAACGTTCCCGCTTCAATCCGATCTCCCATAACCGTATGACACGCGCCGCGCAGCGGAGTCTGCCCTTTTATGACAATGCGCGAGGTTCCCGCCCCTCTGATCTGTGCTCCGCAGCGATTGAGATAATTCTGCAAATCGACAATTTCCGGCTCTTTCGCGCTGTTATGAATCACGGTTTCTCCTTTTGCCCCGATGGCCGCCAGCATGATGTTTTCTGTCGCGCCGACGCTGGGAAAATCCAGAACCAGATTTGTCCCATACAGGCGGCCTCCGGTGACAATCAGCTGCTGATCCTGTTCTTCAATTTCCGCTCCCATCTGACGGAGCGCTTTAATATGTAAATCAATCGGACGTTTTCCAATCGCGCATCCGCCCGGCTGGCTGATTACGGCTCTGCCGCACCTTGTCAGCAGGGGGCCGATCAGAAAGATGGAAGATCGCATTTTTTCCATCAGCGGGCGCGGCACTTCACAGCAGTCCAGACCCGCGGTATCGACCAGCATTCTGTCTCCGCTGCGTACGGTTCTGCAGCCCAGCGCGTTCAATATCTCCCTCATAATCCGGACATCTGAGATGTCGGTACATCGTTCAAAAAGGTTTTCCCCTCCGGTCACAATGGACGCGGCTAGGATAGGAAGAACCGCGTTTTTCGCTCCTTTGACGGTATACTCGCCCTGAATCGGACGGCCGCCCTGTATATGATAACTTCCCAAATCCAAAAACACCTCCGAAACATACTTCATAGTATGCCGGAGGCGTCATTTCAGTTACCGTTTCAGATCTAAGTTATTGCAGATAATTTCTACCGCGTCCAGAGGCGCGCACTCTCTGCTTCGAGCGGACATCTGACTTGTCAGCTCCGGATTGTTTTTAAATTTCAGAATCTGCGTGATCAGTTTCTCGTCGTCCAGATCTTTTTCTTCCATAATAACAGCTCCGCCCCGATCCGCAACAGCCTTCGCGTTATAATACTGATGGTTTCCGGTTACAATCGGCGACGGAATAAAAATCGCCGGTTTTCCGCACACCGTTACTTCCGCGACAGTCAGCGCGCCGGAACGGCTGATCACCAGATCCGATGCCGACAAGTATTCATCCATGTTGCTGATATATTCCATAATATGAATATTGTCTCCCAACTCCAGCTTTTTTTCGTCCCGCAGCGCGTGGAGAATAGCATCATAATAGCGGGTACCCGTTGCCATGCAGACCTGAACGCCGGGCATTCCATTCAAGGCTTCGATTACAGAAAGCATCGCTTTGTTGATCCTGCCCGCCCCCTGGCTTCCGCCGAATACCAGAAGAATAAAATCATCCCGGGAAAAGCCCAGCTTTTCTCTGGACGTGTGTTTGTCCGCTTCAAAAAAAGCTTTCCTGACCGGATTGCCGGTGACGACATGTTTTTCCCTGTGTTTAAAATATTTCTGCGCCTCCTCGAATCCCAGAAATACCTTTTCTACATATTTTTCCAATAGTTTGTTTGTCATTCCCGGAAACGCGTTCTGCTCATGCGTATAGGTTTTAATGCCTTCCTTGTGAGCCGCCCTTACGACAGGTCCGCACACATATCCGCCTGTACCGATCACCAGATCCGGCTTAAAGGTCTTCATCAGTTTCCTCGACTGCCTGCTCCCTTCTCTCAGCTTTTTCATCACTTCGATGTTTTTTAACGGGTTTTTCCTGTTAAAACCCGCGACTGTAACAAACTCAATCGGATATCCGTTATCCGGTACGATTTTTTTCTCCAGACCGTGTTTTGTCCCTACAAACAGAATCTGCGCGTCCGGATAGCGTTCTCTGATTTTATCTGCGATGGCAATGGCCGGGTAAATATGTCCGCCCGTACCGCCTCCGGTCATAATTACTTTCATGATTGTCTGCTCCCTATTTTACTTGTGCCGTATGCCGCGAAATGTTCAAAAGAATTCCCATGCTCCCCATGAACAACATCAGCGCGTTTCCTCCGTAACTCACGAATGGCAGTGTAACGCCTGTCGGCGGCATGGATGATGTGACAACTGCGATATTTAGTACTACCTGGATCGCGATCATCGCAACAATTCCGGAGGCCAACAGCATACCGAACTGATCCGGAGCATTGACCGCCACGTGAATTCCTCTCCAGATCAGAACCACATAAGCCATCATCAGAATCAGAAGTCCGATGAACCCCAGTTCTTCCCCGATGATCGCAAGAATAAAGTCATTCTGCGGTTCCGGAAGGTAAAGATTTTTCTGGATGCTTTTCCCCAGTCCGACGCCGAAAAGTCCCCCTGAGCCCAGAGCCATCAACGACTGTACAACCTGATATCCGTCTTCCAGAGGATTGGCGAAGGGATCCATAAAGCTGGTAATTCGATCTGCCCAGTGACTATCCGGGTTGGCAATCAAAATTCCCGCAATTCCAACGGCTCCGAGTCCCACCAGTCCAAAACAGTAGCGAAGTTTCAGTCCCGCGACAAACATCATTACAATTACGATTGCTACAACTGTGATCGCGGTAGACATGTTCGGCTGCATCAGAATCAGTCCGCCATAGAGTCCGCACAATCCAAACAGCGGAAGAATTCCCCTCGTCAGAGAAAGAATCCGTCTCGGATTTTCACTGAGGAACCACGCAACAAACAGAATCAGCGCGATTTTCGCGATTTCACCCGGCATGATAGTAAGGCCGCCGACTCCCAGCCATCGAACCGCGCCGTTGCTCTCGTGCCCGACTCCGGGGATCAGCAGCAGCACCAGAAGAACAAAACTGATAATCAGTGCCGGAACTGCGATTTTGCGGTAAATGCGGTAATCCAGCGCCGTAGTAATGATCATCAGGACAAAGCCGAGCGCCGCCCATATAATGTCCCGAATCAGGTAGTTATAAGGTGATCCGCTCTCGCTTTCATTAATCGACTGGTAATAGCTTGCTGAAAACACCATAATGATGCCAAAGATCACCAGCGCGATGGTAAGGATCACCAGCAGGAAATCCCCTGATCTTAAATTTACTTTCTTTCCTCTCATTGATCTCTCCAACCTGCGCCTTTATTTCTGAAGCCTTTCCACGCAGTTTTTAAAATGTTTTCCTCGCTGTTCAAAACTGGTATACATATCCCAGCTGGCGCAGGCAGGAGACAGCAGTACCGTATCTCCCGGCTCTGCCAACCGGAACCCCTCTTTCACACATTCTTCCATATCTTTTACAATGACCGCATTATGGAATCCCAGCTTTTCCGCCGTTTCCTTGATTTTCGGAGCGGTCTTTCCGAGCAGTACCATATGTTTTACCTTTCCATGGAAAGCCCGGATCAGTTCTTCAAAGGAAGAGCCCTTATCATAGCCGCCCGCGATGAGAATAATCCCCCCGTTGATTGCTTCCACCGCTTTTATCGACGCATCCGGATTCGTTCCTTTCGAATCGTTTACAAAGCGGACGCCATCCACCTGACCGCAGTATTCAATCCGATGCTCCACACCCTGGAATTCGATCAGCGCCTGCCGTATCACTTCCGGCTCAATTCCCGCGAAATAAGCCACAGCGGCTCCCGCCAGAGCATTTTCCAGATTATGGCTCCCCGGAATACTCAGTTCATCCGCGCGGCAGAGCGAAATCCGCTCTCCGCTCTCGTTTTTAATCACCAGAGTCCCGCCTTCAACAAAAGCGCCGAAATCCAGGATTTCCTGACGGCTGAAAGGCACGACTTTTGCTTTGCAGCCTTCTGCCAGGGCAAAACATCCCTTATCATCGTAATTAATCACCAGATACTGGCTTTCATCCTGATTTTCAAAGATCTTTGCCTTTGCTTTCCCATAGTTTTCCATTGTCTTGTGGCGATCCATATGATCCGGCGTCAGATTCAAAATGGCAGAAACAACCGGCTTAAAATAACGGGTCGTTTCAAGCTGAAAGCTGCTGGTTTCGGTAATCAGCCAGGAGTCCTCCTCTGCCGTAAGCGCTTTTGAAATGACCGCCACACCGATATTTCCTACGACATAGGTTCTCTTTTTCGCCTTCTGGAAAATCTCTCCCACCAGCGTCGTCGTCGTCGTTTTTCCGTTTGTTCCGGTAATCGCCACAAAATTTCCTCTTCCGATCCGGTAGGCGATCTCCAGTTCTCCTATAATCTCCGCGCCCGCAGCCTGCGCCTCTCTGATAAATTCCAGTTCCGGAGAAACACCCGGGCTGAGAATCAACATGTCAAAGCAGCTCATATCCTCCGGATTTTTTCCAAAATAGCAAGTAACACTGCGTCCCTCGAGAAAGGCCAGCAGCTGGGGATCGATTTCCTCCGGAGTTTTGGAATCCTGAACCGACACGCTTGCGCCCAGCTTTAACATGGCCTGCACCGCCGCGATTCCCGACTTGCCAAGTCCGATTACCAATACATTCTGGTTTTTCATGTTGTCCAAATTCGTTCTCATTTTTCCTACCTCTACAAAATTCCGAGTCCGATTACACAGCAAATCAATGCCAGTCCCCAGAAAATTCCTACAACCTGTTTTTCTTTTAATCCGCTCAGTTCAAAGTGATGATGGATTGGCGCCATCTTAAACACCCGTTTTCCAGTCAGCTTAAAGCAGACAACCTGGATGATGACAGACAGAGCCTCCATGACATAGACAAAGCCCGCAATCGGAAGCAGCAGTTCAAAATGCATCACAATGGCCGCCGCGGCCAGCCCGCCGCCTAACGCGAGCGATCCGGTGTCTCCCATGAAAACTTTCGCGGGATTTTTATTATATACCAGAAAGCCGAGACAGGCTCCCGCCATAGCGGAGCAAAAAATTCCGCCTCCGACTCCTGCCCCGTAAGTGACTGCCGCAACCGCAAAAAACAGAGATACCAGCGCGGTAACACCTGTAGCCAGTCCGTCCAGTCCATCCGTCAGATTTACCGCGTTTGTCATCGCAAGCAGGACAAAGGCGACAAACGGAATATACCAGACACCGAAATCCGGATTCAGATTTACAAACGGAATCCAGACCGATGTTCCGTCTCCCGAAAACTTTGCCATATATACAGCGAACGCAACGGATATGATAATCTGCAGTCCGAACTTCTGATATGCCCGGAGACCCAGGTTATTTTTCTTTACGACTTTCAGATAATCATCAAAAAATCCGATCGCTCCGAACAGGAGAAAGACCAGAATCACAGCCGCCAGATTCGCGGAATAATATCTGCCGATCAGACAGCCGATGATTACCGCTCCCACTATGGCAATTCCTCCCATGCTCGGGGTTCCCGCTTTCGCGTAATGGGATTTCGGACCTTCCTCCCGAATATTCTGTCCCGCCTGCTTGCGCCTCAGAATCGGAATTTCCAGTGAGGTGAACAGAACGGAAGCCAAAAATGCCAGTACTACAACGATTCCTATGGTAATATAACTCATAACTACTCCTGTTGCTCCATAATTTTCTTAACGATTATCTCCATCTCCATACCCCTGGAGCCCTTAACCAGAATCACATCCCCTTTTCCGATAACGGAGCTCATCTGTTCCAGAAATTCCTCTTTTGTCTGAAAGTGCAAAACGTCCTTCAGCCCCTCTTTTTCAGCGCCGCATGCGATCTGTTCCGCGTCTGTTCCAATCGCAATCAGAAGCTGCACCCCGCGCTGAGCCGCATAGCGGCCTACCAGTTCATGCTGCCGCAGGCTGGTTTCACCCAGTTCAAACATATCTCCCAAAATCGCGACACTGCGAATGCCCCTTGTCTTCATCAGCACATCAACCGCCGCCCGCATGGAATCCGGGCTCGCATTATACGTATCATCAATGATTTTGATACCGTTTTTCCCCCTTACGGTCAACCGCTTATCCGTCAGTTCAGCCTTCGCCAGGCCTGCCGCCGCTTCCTCCATGGAAATTCCAAGTTCCATTCCCGCGGCAACCGCCAGCGCCGCATTAAACGCGTTATGCCTGCCCGGAACCGGAATCTGAAACTGCTGTATCGTTCCCCGGTATTCCAGGCGGAACCGGATTCCGTCCGCGCCAAAGTCTTCTATATGAGAAAGAATGAAATCACTCTTTCCGTCTGTTCCCGCAAGTACCAGCCGGTACGGCCCCCTTATCCGTTCCCGGTTCAGAAATTCTTCATCCCGCGCCGCAATCAGGACATTTCTTTCATCAAAATATCCGGTCAGTTCCATCTTGGCCTGAAAGATCCCTTCCTGACTTCCCAGATTCTCAATGTGCGCCAGCCCGATGTTCGTAATGACGCCGATATCAGGGCGCACCAGCCGGGCCAGAAGATCGATTTCCCCCGGTTTATCCATCCCCATTTCCAGGACACCGACCTCTGTATCCTCGTCAAACGAAAGAATCGTAAGGGGAACACCGATATGATTATTCAGATTCCCCGTGTTTTTCCGCGTTTTGTATTTTGTTCCGCAGACATAGCCGATCAGATCCCGCGTTGAGGTCTTTCCCGTGCTGCCGGTTACCGCGATTTTTTTCAGATCCAGCAGATTCAGATAATACGCGGCCAGATCCTGCAGCGCCTTTGTGGTATCCCGCACCAGCAGAACAGAAATATCTCCCGACGCGGCAGTTCCTTCCGCCAGCTGCTTTCCGGCAGTCTCGTCAGAGACAACGACGCAGCGGCATCCCGCCTGTATCACCTGCGGCAGATACTGATGCGCATCGTGGTTTTCTCCAATCAGAGCGAAGAACAGCTCACCCGGCCGCGCCTTTCTGGAATCGGTGCATACACGCTCCACGGTATCGTTCCCGTTTCCTGCCAGAAGCCTGCCTCCGATCCCTTCTCTAATCTGATTCACCGTAAGTTTTTTCATATTTCTTCTCCAACAGTTCTTTTAATACTTTTCTGTCATCAAATGGCAGTTTCTGATCTCCGGATAATTGATAGGTCTCATGCCCTTTGCCCGCTACTACTATTATATCCCATTTATCCGCCAGTGAAACCGCTCTTTTAATCGCCTGCCGGCGATCCAGAATCGTGCAGTAAGGGCATCCTGTCGGGCGGAGACCTTCTTCAATGGCCTGCGCGATGTTTTCCGGAGGCTCTCCCCTGGGGTTATCATTTGTAATAATACAGTAATCACTGTAAGCGCCCGCAATTTCACCCATAATCCGCCGCTTGCCCCGATCGCGGAAACCGCCGCAGCCAAATACGCACAGCATGCGCCCCCGCTTTAATCCGGAAAGGGTCGCCAGCAGTTTTTCCAGTCCGTCCGGCGTATGGGCATAATCTACAATTCCCAGGGTATCGTCCGCGCTTCCGATTTGCTGCATTCTTCCCGGCACGCTCAGCCCCTCCAGGCCTTCCCTTATTGAGGAGAACCCCACGCCGGCCTGCCTGGCCATAGCAGCCGCCAGCATTGCGTTGCAGATAAAATGCTCTCCCGGGATTGACACGCTCAATTCCCCCAGTAGACGCCCGTTCTCGAAAAACCGGAAACGGCTTCCGGAAAGCGTCTGTTCCATGACTTCTCCATAATAATCCGCAGTCGCATCTTTAAGAGAATATCGCTTTACAAAGGAATTGTCAACCGTTTCGCGGAGTTCTCTGTAAAGTCTTTTGCCATAAGCGTCATCCCAGTTAACAGCCGCTCCCCGCCTGCACCTGTGGAAAAGCCTTTTTTTAACCTGGTAGTAATTTTCCATAGTTTTATGGTAATCCAGATGATCCTGGCTCAGATTGGTAAAACCGCCGTAATCAATCTGAATCTCATCAATTCTTCCCTGATCGATACCATGGGAGGATACTTCCATTACGCACTGCCGGACATGCTCTTCTTTCATCTCATCAAAAAGATCCCGCAGCAGTTCCTTCCCCGGTGTGGTGTTGATCGGAACATGATGCCTGTCGCCGATCTGGTATTCGATCGTTCCAATTAACGCGCAGCGCCCGTCTTCCTCCTGCAGAATTTCTTTTAACATGCAGGCGGCGGTTGTCTTTCCATTCGTTCCGGTAATCCCAAATACCCTTATCATAGTTTTCATCACTTCCTATAAAGATAAACGGTTCCGCCTTTTTCAATTTTTTCTCCCGCTTTCGGGTACTGATCATTGATGATAAAGTTTTCATCCTGCGTACCGCCGGAAGCTTCGTATTCCAAAGACAGTCCTCCGAGGATACCGACAGCCTCTTCCAGGCCTTCGCCTCTCAAGTCAGGAACCGTGACCTGATCCTCGTTCAGTTCTTTTTTCTCTTCTTTTGTCAGTTTCGGCTGTAAGTCCAGATACCGCAGCGTGTCTTCCAGGATCATCTTCGCTCCCGGAGCAGCGGTCTGGCTCCCGTATTTTACTCCCTTCGGATTATCTACAATAACCAGAATCGCCACCTGCGGATCATCCATCGGCGCCATACCAATAAAGGATGAGTATGTTTCATCGCTGTAGCCTCCGCCGTTTTCTTTTGGCTTCTGCGCGGTTCCGGTCTTTCCACCGATTTTATATCCGGCAACCTTCGCGGTTCCGGCTCCTCCTTCCGAAACGACGTATTCCATAATATCACATACTTCTTCCGCAGTTTTTTTCGAAACTGTCTGTTTTACGATTTTAGTGCTGAATTCCTTTACCGTATCTCCGTTTTCATCTACCAGTGCCTTTACGAGACGCGGCTGCATCAGATTTCCTTCATTTCCCAGAGAGGAAATCGCTGTAATCAGCTGAATCGGGGTTACAGCCACCCCCTGCCCGTATCCCATCGTCGCAAGACCTACCGGACCGGCAGTATCCTTATCCTGAAGAATCGAATTTCCTTCTCCCGGAAAATCAATTCCTGTTTTTTCCGTAATGCCGAAGGTTTCCAGATAGTTGTAGAATTTGTTGATCCCCAGTCTCTGCGCCAGTCTTACGAAAACCGGGTTGCAGGAATTTCCGACCGCTTCCTCCAGGGTCTGCGTTCCATGCGGATTTCCTCTTCTCCAGCAGTGAAGAGTTGTTCCCGATACGTCAATGGAGCCTGTGCAGGTAAAGTGTTCGTTGATGGTGGTCTCACCTTCTTCCAGAGCCATCGCGGTCGTCAGCAGCTTGAACGTGGAACCCGGTTCGTAAACGTCACTGATCAGGGAGTTCCTCCACATATTATTCCAGTATTCCGTTTTTTCGCTGTTTGACATGTTGTCTACTTTTTCCTGTTCGCTCTTCGACAGCGGAGTTTTCGCGTCGTTGGGATCAAATTCCGGTGTCTGAGCCAGAGCCAGAATATCGCCGGTCTTCGGATCCATCATAATGCACATAACTCCATCCGCTTTCGTATTTTTCTGAACGGTTTTCAGGGATTTTTCCACATAATGCTGGATTGTTTCATCGATGGTCAGCACCAGTCCCAGTCCGTCTTCCGCCTGATAATATTTTTCATCTCCATAGGCCAGATCATTGCCCGCGACATCCGTATTTTTGATCCACCGTCCGGAAATACCGGAAAGATACTGGTTATATTGAAGTTCCAGCCCGGACAACCCTGTATTGTCGTCTGTGACGCTTCCCAGCGTGTGAGACAGAAACGCGCCCATCGGATAGTACCGTTTTACATCTTCCGCGATTTCGATTCCCGCCAGCTCCTCTTCCCGAATTTTATCCGCCGTATCTTTATCCAGATATTTATCCACTTTCACCAGAGCCTGGTTTTTTGTCATCATTTTTTTGATTTCATCCTTATCTTTTCCCAGGATCTCCGCCAGGGTCTGTGCCGTTTTTTCTACATTCTTCTCTTTTTGTGCCTCTGTTTTCCCCGTCCGGACACTGCTCGGCCTTGCCCATACGGAATAGCAGGTCGCGCTGACAGCCAGTTCATTTCCGTTGGTATCATAGATCACACCGCGTTTTGCCGCAATCGGCGTATCTCTGGTCTGCTGTTCGGTTGCCATAGATGAGTACTCTTCCCCTTTGACAATCTGAATCCAGCCCAGACGGAAACACAAAAGGATACACATCCCGTATAGGATTGCCGCTGCCGCAATGATTCTTTTCTTACTCTTGTTAAGTGGTTTTGCCATTTTCTCCCCCATATTATAAAAGAATCCAGATATCCTTTTGTCCGCCGCCGCTTCCTCCAAACATCTGGTATCCTTTTTGCCTATTCTGTTTTTAATTCTGTATTGCCGTTCGATTCTATCCTGTTTCCGCGCGTTACCCTATTATATTTTTGCAGGGTCAATTATATGCCTGTTTCCTCATGATGTCCGCAAACCCCTTTGCAGGCTGATCCTCTTCTGTCAGGTACACCACCTGGTTGCCGGAGGGGTATTTCATTCCCAGCTTGTTCATCGCTTTTCCTTCAATGGCTTCGATATTATCTTCACTGTAAAGCTGTACATTCAGATTTTCGATTTCCGCTTCCAGTTCGTGGTTCTGTTGGATAAGCTGGTTGGTCTCGTACTTGATGGAAGCAGCAAAAGCTGTCGTAATAATCAGTCCAATACAAATCACTCCCGCAACAACTGTAAGGAGCAGAAGGCGAGTTTTATCTTTGGCCGTGATGCCGCTTTTCTGGCGTTTCGGTTTTCGCCTGGGTTCTTTCGGCCTCATGTCCAATCCATATTTCTGATAATTTTCCTGATATTCATACCATTTTTCCGCTGCTATCATCTCTTACCTCTTTTTTTCAATTACCCTGAGTTTCGCGCTTCGCGCTCTGGGGTTGGCGCTAATTTCTTCCTCTGTGGGAAGAATTGGTTTTCCTGTCACCTTTTTTACATCCGCTTTTTTTCCACAGACACATACCGGAAATTCTTTGGGGCAGGTGCACGGATTCGCTCGCTTGTTGAACGCTTCCTTGACAATCCGGTCTTCCAGGGAATGAAACGTTATGACACAGAATCTCCCTTTGTCCGCAAGCACATCACAGAACGCCCCTATGGCCCGTTCCAGCTGCCGGAGTTCATCGTTCACCTCAATACGGATAGCCTGAAAGGTTCGTTTCGCGGGATGTGGACCGCTGCGTCTCGCCGATGCGGGAATTGCCGCTTTTATGATTTCTACCAGTTCTCCGGTTGTTTCCAGAGGCTTGTCCTTTCGCTTTTGTACAATAAACTTGCTGATTCTGGAAGCCCACCGTTCCTCCCCGTAAGTCCGTATCACCTCTGTGAGTTCCTGTTCACTGTAAGTATTGACCACCTGCGCCGCCGTGAAGGAATCATCCTGGCTCATTCTCATGTCCAGCGGAGCGTCTTTCATATACGAAAATCCCCGTTCCTCATTATCGAGCTGAAAGGAGGAGACTCCCAGATCCAAAAGAGCTCCATTTATCTCGTAAATCCCCAATTGATCCAGTACCGCTCTGACATCCGCGTAATTGCTCTGGACAAAGAATTTCCTGCATTGATATTCACGCAGACGTTCTTCCGCCGCCGAGAGAGCATCCTGATCCCGATCGATTCCGACCAGAATTCCCCTTTCGCTCAACACCCCGCAGATGCCCGAAGCATGTCCGCCTCCACCGAGAGTACCATCCACATAGATTCCATCCGGGTCGATATTCAAATTTTCCATGCACGCGTCGTACAAAACCGAAGTATGTTTAAAAATCATAATTCATCATGCTTTCCGCAAGCTGGCTCGGATCCATTTCCGCAGCATTTTCATTACTGTTCCATTCCTCTTTGCTCCACACTTCGATCTTCTCATACGCTCCTACCGTTACCAGTTCTTTCTCAATCCCCGCGTATTCCCGAAGTTCCTGCGGCAGTGTCATTCTTCCCTGTTTGTCAATTTCACATTCCACAGCGCTGGCAAAAAAGTGTCTCGCAAGCTGCCTGGCCTTCGGATCGGCAGAAGGCAGTTTGCTGAGCTTTTCCATGAACCGCTCCCACTCGCTTATAGGGTGAATTTCCAGACATTTGTCAATGGCTTTACTGAGAATACATTTATGTCCCAGTTCATCGCGAAATTTGGCAGGCACAATCATTCTGCATTTTGCATCTATGGAATTTTGGTACTTGCCTACCAGCATATGCCACTCCCCCTATGTTAGGATAAAACCATTTTACTCCACATTCCTCCACTTGACAACCACTTCTCACCAATTCACATCTTTTTTACCCCACTTTTGCTTCCTTTCTCCCCTTCTTTTTTTTCTTCAAAATTCAAAAACACCAGATATAGGCCAATTCACAGTGCCATCACCCATATCTGGTAACTCTTCCATTTCCGACAACCGTACGCATAAAAAAAGAACCCACCCGAATTCTGCTTTCCGTGAGTTCTGTTCCTATCTGAATTTACTTTTTACATTGTTACAATTCCACCGGGACGCGCGCGTCAACCCGCATACTACGTTCCGTAACTTCACAGTCAAAGGCCAATATGTGTACGCCCTGTTTCTCCGCTTTTCTCAGCGTTTCCCCAAACTGAGGATGTGTCCTGTCGTTGGGCCGAAACACTTGTACTCCTTTCATCTGTATGATAAATAAAACGCCCGCGTAATACCCTTCTTTTTGAGCCCGCATCAGTTCCTCAAGGTGTCTGATCCCTCGCTGCGTGGGCGCGTCGGGAAATTTCGCTACACCTCCGCATTCTAAAGTGACGCCCTTTACCTCAATTAATCCGCTGTCACCCTCCCGGTTTTTAATGTAAAAATCCAAACGCGATTCCCCATATCGCGTTTCCGGCCGAATTTCCTCTGCCAGACCAAATCCCGGAAGAAACAGCCTTCTGTCGCCAAATGCTTCCTTTACCGCCTGGTTGGGAGCCTGGGAGTCCATGTTAATCAGTATCTCGCCTTTCCTTACCCCGATCAGAGAATACTGCAGCCTGCGGTTTCCCATTCTTCCCGAAAAGTCCTCCAGGTACACACTTACGCCCGGAATAAGCAGTTCCCTGCATCGTCCGGTATTTTTCACATGCGCGCGTACTTCAGTCCCGTCAATTTCCACCCGCGCGACAAACCGATTTATGCGTTCAATAAACCTTCCTTCACATATATTCTGATATTCCATATTTTCATTGTACCAGAAGCGATTCGTTTTTTACAGTAAAATTCTTTGCCGCCGGCTGGAATCTGCTTGTGATAATGAGGACAAGATAGTATAATGTGGATAGATATTTTGGCGGCGATTGCTATGATTAAAGGACAGACTGGAGGAAAAAATGAAGAAAAGAAGGTTCACGCTGCTTATGATCCTTGTACTGCTGTTTACCGCCCTTCCGCTTTCCGGCTGTGGCCAGAATTCTGAGGACGAGCAGTTAATGGATGAATTGGAAGAACCTGAAATCACAGTAAAATATCTATCAGGGGAATTCGCGGATCAGATCATAAAGGACGGAGGAGAAAAAACGCTTGGTACGATTTCCATCGAAGACGCCGGAAACGGAGATTACGAACTGACCGTAAACAGCATGGTGATTGTAGAAAGTTCCATTACAGAAGAAGGCTATTATGTAGCGGACAAAAATTTATCCGAGACCGTGCCGCTTGATTCCGATGCGCGTGTCACTTATATCAAGAATCCAAAACGCGGGCCTCAGGTCATGGAGCTGGACGCGTTTATCCGCCAGATACAAGAAGATAACGCGTCACAGGCCGAATCTGCCGACGCAGATTCAGAGGAAGAAAAGCTTTATGACGTCTATATCATCGGGGGCAGCGCTCTCATGATTCTCGCCAAAGAACTTCCCGGCGCATAAGGTGGCGGGCGGGAACTCTTTTTTCTGAGCCCGGCATATCGTGATTCATCCTGCGGAATATGTACAAAGTGCGTTTGCTTTTATTTGTACATATTTTTATGCGCTTTATCCATAACCGTTTGCACAGGCGCGAGGCATATGGTTCCGCGGGTTAAGGAAAGGAAGATTACAAAGAAAGGTTAAAAACGGGGAAAGTTATGCCAATACCAAATCCAATCGCGTTTACTGTTTTCGGCATTGAAGTCCGCTGGTACGGAGTTCTCATTGCGCTGGGAATGGTGCTTGCGACGCTTCTCACTTATAAAAGAGCTTCTCGCCACGGGTTGGAACCGGATCGGATTTTAGATTTTATTCTAATCTGTATCCCGGCCGGTATCGTTGGGGCGCGCCTTTATTATGTCATATTCAACTGGTCCATGTATGAAGGCGACTTTTTGAAAATCATCAACCTCAGGCTTGGAGGGCTCGCCATTCACGGCGGGCTTATTTTCGGCATTGCCGCGGCCGTCATTTTGTGCGCGGTCTGGAAAATCCGTCCTCTGAATGTAATGGATCTCGCGGTGCCGGGTGTCGCGCTGGCACAGGCCATCGGGCGCTGGGGCAATTACTTTAATTCCGAAGCCCATGGCGGTCCGACGGATCTTCCATGGGCGGTCACGGTAAACGGCCAGACCTATCATCCGACATTTTTGTATGAGTCTATCTGGTGTTTCCTGTTATTCCTGTTCTTGATTTATATGGACAACCACCGCCGTTTCGAGGGGCAGATTTTCCTGCTCTATGGAATTCTTTATTCTGTAGAACGCTTTTTTGTAGAAGCTCTGCGCACGGATTCTCTATTGATTGGGCCCTTCAAACAGGCACAGGTGCTGAGCTTTTCGGTTATCGTTGTGTTTACAGTTGCTTACGTGATTTTATATAAACATTGGAAGAAAAAAGGAGTTTTGAAATGAAGTTAGGTATTGTAGGTTTACCAAATGTAGGAAAAAGTACGTTATTTAACGCGATTACAAAGGCCGGCGCGGAAGCTGCCAACTATCCATTCTGCACCATCGAGCCGAATGTGGGGGTTGTAACCGTCCCTGACGAGCGTCTGAAAGTCCTGCATGAGATGTATAATTCCAAGAAAACAATCTATACCACCATTGAGTTTTATGATATTGCCGGACTTGTAAAAGGCGCGTCCAAGGGGGAAGGCCTGGGAAATAAATTCCTCGGCCATATCCGTGAGGTCGCTGCTATCGTCCATGTGGTTCGCTGTTTTGAAGATCCGAATGTGGTGCATGTAGACGGAAAAATTGACCCTCTCTCGGATATAGAAACCATCAATATGGAACTGATCCTTTCTGACCTGGAAGTTCTGGAGCGCCGTATTCAGAAAACCACCAAGAACCTTAAAGGGGATAAGAGCCTGCAGAAAGAGCTGGATCTGCTGAAACGGATTTTCGCGTTTCTTGAAAGCGGTAAATCCGCCCGCGCGATGGATCTGACCGACGATGAAGCGGACTTTGTTAAAGGCCTTGATCTCCTTTCTTACAAGCCGGTTATCTACGCGGCGAATGTCTCTGAAGAAGAAGCCGGCGCCGGTGAGGAAAATGAATACGTGAAAGCTGTCCGCGACTTCGCGGCGACAGAAGGCTCGGATGTAGTGGTTATCTGCGCGAAAATCGAGGCGGAAATGTCTGAACTGGATGATGAGGAAAAAGCCATGTTCCTGGAAGAACTGGGTATCGAAGAATCCGGGCTGGATAAACTGGTGAAAGCATCTTACCATCTGCTTGATCTGATTTCTTTCCTGACCGCGGGTGAACCGGAAGTACGGGCCTGGACCATCAAGCGCGGCACAAAAGCACCGGGCGCTGCCGGAAAAATCCATACGGATTTTGAACGCGGCTTTATCCGCGCAGAAACAATCGCCTACGACAAACTCATCGAGTGCGGCGGAAATCTGGCGACAGCTAAGGAAAAAGGGCTGGTGCGCTCGGAAGGAAAGGATTATGTGGTGCAGGATGGGGATGTGATGCATTTCCTGTTTAACGTATAAAAAGAGACAGACCCCTGAAGATCAGCCGGAATGGTTGATTTTCAGGGGTTTTAGCGCCTGTATGATTTCGGCTATTTCTTGCTGTTTTACCTTCAATTTGCACAGTTTCGTGTATTATTGCACACCTGTACGAAAAAAAAAACTGCTGGAGACTAGTCCTGACACTTTTCAAGATAATCAGAAATATCATTTAAGTCTACGCCAAATAAGTATTTCCTTGATGGTTTCTTTCGTTTTATTGGCACCCCCTTCGTCAAGGCGAGTAAAGATACTGGCATCCGCATGCTCTAACATTTCTAAAAACATCAGAATAAATGGGGTTACATCCCCTCTGTTTTTCACATCATTACAAAGGTCAAACGCTTTATAGTATTGTGATTTATCATTTTTTATAGCATAAGCCAACCTCAGAGCAATCAATGGATTTAAATCCTTTTGTAACATATACCTGCTTATGAGTCGGCTTAATCTGCCGTTTCCATCATAAAATGGATGTATATAACCAATCAGATAATGCACAACCGCAATTCGTACCAGCAATGGGAGTTGCTCACTATTTAGAATTTCGATTACTTTTGACATATATTCCACAATTTTAGCTTCTGGGACGATGCCTTTATGTTTCTCTTGTTGTGTTGCGGGTTAAATTCACTATTTCTATTATTTCTTTTCTATTTTACCATATTTTAAAATTATTATGCTGCTTCAAAAAATAAAACCGCAATTCGTTTCATTATTCAAAAAAATCACACTCGCCGAACTATTTTACTATATATTTACAGTTTTTCCTTCCAGTGTTAAACTTTTATCAGGGGTAAGTTTATTTAACAAGGAGCTGAAAAAAATTATGTCAACAAAACCTCAAGGCAATTCCAGGAACGCTGCGTTTCTGATTGTCGCATTTATTTTCTTTATTGCAGTCGCAATCGCTTTTCTGCCTGCTGTCAACGAGAATATCGCAGAAGGCATGAAAGCGCTGACCGGTCAGAGCATCGACACACAGTCTCTGGCTTATGAAGCACGGACGATTTTTGACACACTCTGTTATAATCGCTCGATTCATATTCTGGCCATGCTGCTATTAGGTTTCGGATTTCTGATGGTTGTTGTGCGCGGACACGGCTATAGTTCCATCACGGCAACACTGCTGGCGGTCAGCATCGCGATTCCGGTTTATATGCTGATTAAAAGTTTTATGGGAGAAGGTTCTGCCCTCAGCATCGACGCGTTTATGTGGGCGGAGTTTGCCGCTGCAAGTCTTCTGATCGCAATCGGCGCTCCCCTGGGACGGCTGACCATGGATCAGTATCTGCTGCTGGGCATTTTATTCGTCCCGGTTTATCTGTTCAACGAATGGCTGCTGCTTGAAAGCGGTTATTTCAATGGATTTCAGGATACCGGCGGAAGCGTTGCTATCCATGCCTTCGGCGCCTACTTTGGTCTGGGTCTTGTAGCCACAACCGCTAAAAAGTTTGAAAACGGGCCATCCTGTGAATCCGACAGTACCAGCAACCAGTTCTCCCTTTTGGGAAGCCTGCTGCTGTGGGTATTCTGGCCATCCTTTACAAGCGCGGTAGCAAACCCGGAACGGGTGGTTCTTACTGCGATTAACACCGTGTTTGCCCTTGCCGGCGCTACGATCGCCACATACATATTCTCCAAACTGATCCGCGGCAAAATTGATATCGAAGACATTGCCAATGCCTCTCTTGCCGGCGGCGTAGCCATCGGTTCCACCTGCGACATCGCAAACCCGGGACTTGCTATGCTGATCGGTCTGGCGGCAGGTGTTCTCAGTACTGTCGGCTACAGCATCATTGCGCCTCGTATTGAAAAATTGATTCACGGCGCCGATACCTGTGGCGTTCACAATCTGCACGGCATGCCGGGACTTCTGGGCGGGCTTTCCGCGATCATCATTACAGGAAATGCCGGCGTTCAGATTATCTGTATGGTAATTACCATTGTTGTCGCTTTCATCGGAGGCAGAATTGTCGGCGCGATCGTCGGACTGCTGGGCACGAAAAAAGAGTTGTACAGTGATCTGGACGAGTTCGGACACTAAACCGGATTTATATGGGGGATGACTTATCAATACAATGGATTTTATTGAATACAAAAGAGAGTAATGAGGGAAATCGAAAAACAGTTCGCCACAGCAATGATTGCTGTGGCGAACTGTTTTTATCTTCATCAGCCGCACTTACTATATCCGCACTGCCTGCAGATCACGCATCCGCTCTCGTGCTCCAGTGCTCCTCCGCATTCCGGGCAACGCGCGGAATCATCCAGCGGCACCTCGGGCGTCGGTTTGATTGCGTCCGGCAACGGCAGCCAGTTTCCGAGAGCAACCTGTTTTTCATATTCCTGTTCAATGACTCTCGCGATTGCGTCCGGACAAGATGTACATTTCAGTCCGTGCTGACGGATCGTAGACGGACAGCGGATTCCTCTGAGCTGATCCACAATGGTATTTACATCGATCCCACTGCGCAGAGCAACCGATGCCAGTCTGGCGGTAGCTTCGCTCTGGCTCGGGCATCCGCCTGCTTTTCCGGTATTGGTAAAGATTTCACAGATCCCCTGTTCATCATAATTAACGGTAATATACAGATTCCCGCATCCGATTTTTACCCGTTCCGTCACGCCGGTTACCACATCCGGGCGCGGGCGCGGCGTAATCTGCTGCTGTTTCGGCTCATCTCCGCGCTTTACTTTACCGATATTGAGCACCTGCTCGTCTCTGCTGCCGTCCCTGTAAATCGTCACACCTTTGCATCCCAGGGAAAAAGCCAAGGAGTAGACTTTCGCCACATCTTCCCTTGTAGCACTGTTGCTGAAATTCACCGTCTTTGAAACAGCATTATCTGTAAATTTCTGAAATGCCGCCTGCATGCGCACATGGTATTCCGGACTGATATCATGGGTGGAAACAAAGACCCTGCGAATGTCCTCCGGAATTTCCTTAATATGGCTTACCGTTCCTTCCTTCGCGATGCGCCGCATCAGCTCTTCGGAGTAAAGGCCCCGTTCTTCCAGCTTCGCTTTCAGTACCGGATTGACTTCCAGCATTTCTGTACCATCCATGATATTACGGATAAACACATAAGCAAACACCGGCTCTACTCCGGAAGAGCACCCTCCGATAATGGACAGGGTTCCGGTGGGGGCAATCGTTGTAATCGTTCCGTTTCTCTGAGGCTTGTCCTGCGGCAGCGTACTTTCCGCGAACAGAGGAAACGCTCCCCGCTTTTCCGCCAGCTTTCTGCTGGCTTCTCTTCCCTTTTCCGTAATAAAGGCCATTACCTTTTCCGCCAGCTGAACCGCTTCCTCCGTATTGTACGGAATTCCCATCATCAGCAGGCTGTCGGCCCATCCCATGACGCCTAGCCCAATCTTTCTCGTTTGCTTTGTTGTGAAGGAAATCTGCTCCAGGGGATATTTATTTACATCAATAACATTGTCCAGGAAATGAACGGCATTCTCGACAGTACGCTCTATTTTTTCCCAGTCAAAAGCCACGGACGCTCCCTCTTTTTTTATCATTTTGGTCAGGTTAATCGATCCCAGATTGCAGCTCTCATGAGCCAAAAGGGGCTGTTCTCCGCAAGGATTCGTTGCCTCGATCTGACCCTGCCGCGGCACAATGTTGTCCCGGTTGAGCCGATCCAGAAAAATAATCCCCGGCTCCCCGTTCCTCCAGGCCGCGTCGACAATTTTATTAAATACAACTCTGGCATTCAGTTTTTTCACCGCTTTCCCTGTATGAGGGTCGATCAGCTCGTACTCTCTGCCTGCTTCCGCGGCGTTCATAAAGTCTTCTGTCAGTCCTACGGAAAGATTAAAATTGGTAATTTCCGTGTTATCTGCCTTGCAGTCAATAAACTTCAGAATATCCGGGTGGTCGATACGCAGGATTCCCATGTTGGCACCGCGCCGTGATCCGCCCTGTTTGATGGCTTCAGTAGCCATATTAAACACTTTCATAAAGCTAATGGGACCGCTGGCCACTCCACCCGTGGAGTTAACCGTACTTCCTTCCGGCCTGAGCCTGGAAAAGGAAAATCCGGTTCCCCCTCCGCTCTTATGAATCAGCGCGGCCTGCTTAATCGCCTCGAAAATAGATTCCATGCTGTCTTCTACAGGCAGCACAAAACAGGCGGAAAGCTGTCCCAGATCCCGCCCGGCGTTCATCAGGGTCGGCGAATTCGGCAGAAATTCCAGATTCGTCATCATAGCGTAGAATATTTTTTCCATCTCCGCCGTATCGGCGTTCTCATCATGGAGTGTATCAGCCGCTGCAATCGCTCTGGCAACTCTGACGAACATCCCGTCAATGGTTTCGACAGGCTCCCCGTTTTCATCTTTTATCAGGTATCTCTGTTTTAACACGGTTTCCGCGTTTTTATTTATCTTCATTTTCGACCTCCCTTTTTAAAATGCACTATATATTGTATCACTTACACCCACAACAATCAATAGATAGTGTTTAATTGTTGCAATTTCTGTATCACAACAGACAGAACACGCGCGCCGGTAACGAGCCTATTCCTTCCTCCAGGTGTTTCCGTCACGATCGGAGGCTGCTAAGCGCTCCCCCTTTCTGCCGTCTGAAAGATTGACCAGCACGATTCCCGCGCTCACGCAGGCAAGGGCGGAAAGACTTTGAACCGAAAGGAACGATTCCCCCAGAATAATTCCTGACAGAATTACCCCGAACACCGGAATACTGAACCCGAAAATCGCTACCTTCCCTACCGAATTATATTTCAGCAGCGCGGTCCAGATGCTGAACGCCGCCGCGGAGAGCGCCGCCATATAAAACAGAAGGGCCGCGGATTTTCCGTCAAATCCGGAGATTCTGCCTCCGCCCGCGAATCCGATTACAATCAGCAGGAATCCTCCGAATAAAAGCTGCCACGCGGTAATCGCCATAGCCGTTCCCCTGTGGGCGATCAGCTTCATCAGCACGGAACAGGAACCATATACAACCGCGCACAGAATCATCATCCCTTCCCCCATAAAAGAAACTCCACCGCTGGCCCCTTCGGCGTTAATGAGCACCACGCCCGCGAAGCCAATCAGGCAGCCGGCTCCCTTCTTCCACGTCAACCGTTCTCCCTTAATCAGGAAATGCGCCAGCAAAATGGATATAAACGCGTTGGAAGCGTTGATAATCGATCCCTTTGTGCCTGTAATATGGCTCATGGCAATGTAAAAACAGACATACTGCACGGTTGTCTGCAAAAAACCAATTCCCGCAATGTAAGGTACTGACCCTCTCTGAACCGTCATAATCCGCTTTTCCAGAAAGCATCCCGCGAAAAAGGTCAGAACCCCTGCCAGAAAAAAACGGTATCCCGCAAAAAGAATCTGGCTTCCTACCGACTGGATATCCAGCCATTCATACCCGATTTTGACGCAGGGGAAAGCGCTCCCCCAAAGCGCGCAGCACAGCAGCGCCAGCAGGCACCGTACCGCTGATTTTTTCAAAGTATTCCCCGTTTCCATCCGCTCCTTTCCTTTCCGAAACAAGAAAAACGGATATCCTCTTTCTGAGTTATCCGTATAAATATGGAACATATTTTTTAAAACGCACAGCGATTTTATCACACGGGAAAACGGATGGCAAGGGTTAAATCTTTTTCTGCCTGCTGTGATTTTTTCCGTATGTAACGTACAGCGCCAGCCCGCTCAATGTCCAGATTCCGAAAACAGCCCAGGTTGCCGGATCAAGCTGCAGCGCTAAAAACGCGCACATCCCCATGGCGCATAAAGGGATCATTGGAACGGCCGGAACCCGAAAGGGTCTTCTCAGGCCGAGATGGGTTTTACGCATTACCAGTACCGCAGCCGCCACCATGAAAAAGGCCCACAACGTCCCCATGTTGCATAGCTGGGCGATGGCCCCGATTGGCAAGACTCCCGCAAGCAGACTTCCTGCCGCGCACACGCAGGCAACTGCTGCCATCGGTACTCCGCTGCCGCTGACGTTCGCGAATGTTTGCGGCAGCAGTCCGTCCCTTGCCATGGAATAAAGCAGTCTGGACTGACTTCCGATGAATACGAGAACGCCTGTGGTCAGCCCCGCTATCGCTCCTGCCGATACCAGCGCGGCGCCCCATCGAATACCGATTGTTTCTAACGCGTATGCCACCGGCGCCGCGATGCCCGCATAGGAATCATATTTCGCTACGCCGGTCAGTACCAGGGTCACCGCAATATACAGCACAGTCGCGACTGCCAGAGAACCCAGGAGTCCCCTGGGCATATTCTTCTGGGGATTTCTGACTTCTTCCGCGGAATTGGCAACCGCGTCGAATCCAAGATAGGCGAAAAACACAACCGCGGCTCCCGAGGAAACTCCTTCCCAACCATAAGGGAGGAACGGCCGATAGTTGGAAACCTGGATTTGGTCTGCCGCCAGGATGAGAAAAGCGATGACCACGGCCAGCTTAATCGTCCCAAGGAGATTATTGAGCCGCGCGCTCTCTTTCGTTCCTTTCAGCTGCAGCAGCGCCATAATAAAGATGATCAGCATGGCCGGAAGATTGACGATCCCTCCTGAAAATGGGCCGGCGAGAAATTCCCGAGGTGCGGAGAGCCCCAGAAGAGGCAGAACGCCTGACACATAAGCGGACCATCCTACGGAGATGGCCGCAAGTGCCACCACATATTCCAGTGTCAGACACCATCCGATAAACCACGCGAAAATTTCTCCAAGTCCCGCGTATACAAACGTATAGGCCCCTCCGGAAGCCGGTATGCTGGAAGCAAGCTCCGCATAACAAAGCCCCGCGCAGGCGCAGGCGGCTCCCGCGATCCCGAAAGAAAAAACCAGGCCGGGGCCCGCGTGTTCCGCGGCTGCCACTCCGGTAATCACAAACAGTCCGGAACCGATTGTTACACCGATTCCCATCATAACCAGATCAAAAGCTCCCAGATTCCGTTTCAGCCCCGCTCTCCCGTTTCCCGGCCGCGCCGCCGGAATTTTCCTGAATATGCTGTTTTTCATTCCTACGCCTTTCCTTTCGCTTCTTCTTTTAAAGTATATGAGGCGAAAGAAAAATTATCAGCGGCATTTTCCAAAGCTTCTCAACTGCCGGTTTCCACCTTTGCACAGCGGTGCTAATGCCGGATGTCCGAAAAGAGCCCTGCTTTCCCTTATCAACAAATTCTGATATTCCCCATTTGTTTATAAAAATTACAGCAGGTTTGAGGGCTATCTTTTCACTTCAACCCGATTTTCAGGCTCTCGCGCCTGATACGCAGCCTGCATCCCTTGCAAATTTAGTAACAAATATCGTTCATTTCAATTTGTTACTAAGATCAAACAAGCCGCGGAATCCCGCGGCTACCGTCTGAGACATCACTGTGCGATGCCTTTTGAATCGTATATGATTTTGTTTTCGTTATTTGTTATTTTTGCTGTCCGCTTTGGCCTGAAACTTTTCGTTATTTACGATAAAGCGCTCATGGTCCCCTTCTCCGATCACGCCTGCTTCATCTCTGGCCACTACATGGAAGGTAAGTTTCCTTCCCTCCACTGCCGTCAGCTCGCTTTCACAGGTAACGGTCATTCCCAGAGGAGTCGCTGCCGTATGCTGAATGTGAAGCGCTGTTCCAACCGTGCCGCTGCCTTCCTCCAGATAAGGCGCCACGCTCTTCCACGCGGTCTCCTCCATCAAAGCAATCATTGCCGGCGTAGCGAACACTTTCAGAGTTCCACTTCCCATCGCAAGGGCGCTGTTGCTGTCGCAGACTTCCGTTTTCTGCATTCCTTTGATTCCTGCTTCTAACATGTCATTAATCTCCTTTTTCATTCGTTTTTGAGTTTGATTTGCGAACGTCCTCCGGTCAACCATCTGCTGGAAGTTTCGCGTCCCTATTGTACCATGATTTTCTCTGTCCGTACAGTTATTTTACATGTTCCGACCCGTTTGTGAAGTAAATTCTCATAAACGGGCTACGGAAAAGCCTCCCTCATCTGGAAAGCAGCTGTGTCAGCACTCTCTCCAGTTCTTTTTTCTTTACCGGTTTGGAAAGGTGACAGTCCATTCCCGCTTCCTGAGACGCCCGAATGTCCTCTGAAAAAACATTTCCCGTCAGCGCCGCGATAGGAATCCTTCTTCCTCTGCCTTTCAGATCCCGGATCCGTCTGGTCGCTTCATATCCGTCCATAACCGGCATCTGCACGTCCATCAGAATCAGATCCAGGGACATTCCCTCCCTTTCGAAAATCCGGACAGCTTCCTCTCCGTTCTCTGCCCGTATGACACTCAAACCCATCAGTTCCAGAATATCACTCAGAACATCTGCGGTAATTTCATTGTCTTCCACGAGAAGAACACGAATGCCGTTAAAAGTGCAGGATTTGTCAGAAAGCGCCGCCTGTTCGCGCGAAGCTTCTTCCTGCAGCTTCAGAGGAAGTCCAATGGTAAAAATCGTTCCTTCCCCCAGCCTGCTTTCGAGCGCTAACGTTCCGCCCATCGCGTCCACCAAGCGCTTTGTTATCGCCATGCCGAGCCCCGTGCCCTCAATTTCCTCGGATTTTGCTCTCCGCTCTTTTGCGAAAGGCTCGAAAATCATCTGCTGAAAAGATTCCGACATCCCGTAACCGTTGTCGTACACTTTAATCTGATACACCGCGTATGTAGATCCGTTCCGTTCTCTAGTCCCTGTTTCCTTTACCTGAAAGAAAATATTTCCTCCCCTCTGCGTGTATTTGACCCCGTTGGAAAGGATGTTAATCAGGATCTGACGAATCCGCACGGGATCACCTGTAACCCGATCATGTTCAAAGGCCCAGTCCGTATCCAAAGTCTGCATTTTTGCCTCCGATTGGGGCTGAATAATAGCCATTACATTTCGCAGCATCTCTCTGATGCTAAAACTTCGGTATTCCAAAATCATTTGTCCGCTTTCAATACGGGACATATCCAGGACATCATTGATCAACTCCAGTAGATGGGCGGACGATCGGGAAATCTTATAAAGATATTCCTGCACTTTTTCCTGTTCTTCCCCATACTCCATCGCCAGATCCGTAAGCCCCATAATCGCGTTCATCGGCACTCGCATATCATGAGAAAGCGTAGTCAAAAAACGGCTCTTTGCCGCGTTTGCCCTCTGGGCCTCTTGAAGATCCTGACGGATTCGATCCATGCTGGCCCGTTCTTTTGAACGATCTGATATATTAACGATCAGCTTCTCATGTTTGTCAGAATATCCCTGCAGGAAACTCCAGCAGCACCGGCACCACAGATCCTCTTCTGACTGCAGTTCCATGAGATAACGTTCTTCCTCCTGTTCCTTTCTGTTTTTTAGAATTGTCAGATCCGGGCGTTCCAGAAGTCCGATCTGTTTCAAAAGACATGAAGCGGAGACCTGATCGTCCTGACGGATTCCGAGCACCCTCTCCCCGTTGGGACTGATATATTCCACTTGATCGGAAACAACATCCGCAACGATCAGGACTTCTTCAAGATTCGCGAAAACAGTCCTGTAAAAATTATGCCAGTAGTCAATTTGTAGATCCTTTTTTCCTATCAGCATTCAAAGATTCCTTTTCCTTCCGTTCATTATAATGCTATATACCATTATATAATTAATCTGACAAATATAGGCACTTTATTTTCCGACAAAAAACGACAAACTCTTTCTTATTTTCTGAAGAATACGTAAACTCTTTTGGCCAAAAGAAATGCCTGCCAGGAAAATGCCCGGCAGGCTATCTGTCCATTGAATATTAAAGCAGTTACAAATATTTATGGTTTTTCTTCGGCTCCGCAAAATTCTCCTCCAGCATGGCCACATGAGATAAAAAGGCAGGATCGTCAAAATATTTCGCCTGCTGCGGACAACCGCGGATGCAGCTCTGGCATTTAATGCAGATTCCGGTCACGTTTCCGGGTTCCTCCGGATCAATCGATCCCATCGGACACAGCCGCGCGCAGGCTCCGCAGCGGATACACAGATCCTCATGAGTTTTCGGCACAGCCTTTAAAAATTTCGCCGGCTGTCCGTCCAGCCCCTTTGGAACATAATAAGGAGCATCCGCGTCTCCATCCACTTTCACCGTAGAAAACTTCCCATCCGTGTTCCGCAGTTTGTCCGCGGTCCGCTCCGCCAGAATCGCAATTTCCTTCAAATCGGCTTCGTCCGGACGTCCTGGAGCCAGTTTGTCCGTAAAGGCATGGCGGCAGGCAAAGGCTCCGCCGGTCACAGTCTGAAATCCCGACGCTTCCAGAACCGCGCAGAGCTCCGCCAGAGAGTTGTCAAAGGACCGGTTGCCAAAGGTCACCAGAGCCGCGGCGGGGCTACCGTCTCCTTTCAGTTTTTCCCTGAAATCCGGCAGAATTTTGTTGGGAAGCTTTCCCGCGTAAGTCGGGGAGGCAATCACCACAAAATCATCAGAGCCAAAAGAGTAGATTTGATTCCGTTCCTCTGGAAGCGTAAAAGAGATTTCCTTATAGGAACAATTCAGCTGTTCCGCCATCTTTTCCGCCATAAAACACGCTATTTTTTTCGTATTTCCGGTTGGACTGAAATACACCGCATAGATATTTTTGATCTTCATCGTTCTTCCTCTCTGTTCTCAGCATTTTTATCAGGTAAACGTCACCAGTTCCTGCCGCGGCTTTTTCCCCTCTTCAATATGAATCAAACGGAGAATCGGCCCTTCCTCGCCATACATTCTGCATTCGCCGTAATCAAAATGTACCGATACATTCACCCAGTCTCCATGTTTAAAAGGCATATCCCCTTCAAAGTAGCAGATGAAGCCCAGAAACTGGATATCATCCTCACAGCAGGTCATAATGTGTCTCCCCGGCACAAAATATTTCTGGTCCGGCTTCGCGCTGGCGCAGTAGCGGGCAGTAAACCGGATCTCCTTTCCCATATAGCGATCCGGATGATCCATAGCGTCCAGATACCAGAGACCGTAATCTATGTCCTCAATTTCCACCGTATCACCGCTGTAGTCAAAGGGCATCTCTTCGATTTCATTTCCGAACATAGTCCCGTCCGCCCGTTCAAAAGCAACCTGCACCTGCGGATTGAGAGCCTTCAGACTTCTGCGGAACTTCATCCGATCAAAATCCTCGCCGCACCGGTTGAAAATAATCAGATTGGAGTCGCGCAGAGGCTCCATGAACTGTTTCCGCATATTATTGATATAAAGCTCCGCCGTTTCCGCGTTGACCGTGGAATAAATCCCTCCTATGAACCATTCCCCCGGAATTCCGCTTTTGAAAAGCTTTTCCATTTCCCACATTCCATTGTATTCAATAAGGATCTGAGCCGGCCGGTACTCTTTTTCACAGCGTTTCCAGAACATCTCGTTCAGTTCCTCCGGTTCTTCGATTTCCAGAAGAACAATCCGGTATTCTTTGAGAAACGCTTCGCTGAAAGATTCTTCTCCTTCCTCACACTGCACCAGCACGGTAGTCCCCGGCTCCAGAAAATCCTCTTCCCCCGCGACCTCCTGAATCAGCGTTGTCTTTCCGCTCTCTAAAAGTCCGGTAAACAGATAAACCGGAATTTCCATCCGCGATCCCTCCTTATTTGCCAAAGACCTTTTCCAGTTCTTCCGTCTTCAGTTCGGTTCCGATTACACAGATTCTTCCCGTGTAATCCGGCTGGCAGCTTCGGATTTCCGATTCCTCCGGAACCATGTCGAATTCCATCCAGCTGTCATCCTCTGTCTGTACAATGCCCTTTGCCCGGAGAACCGTTCCAAACGCTCCGGTGGTACTGAGCATGGAAAGGATATCCTCCAGCTCTTTTCTTCCGAATTTATGAACTGTCTGAATCCCCCAGCTTGTAAATACTTCATCCGCGTGATGATGGCCTTCATGCCCATGTTCGTGGTCATGACCGCATCCGCACGCCTCTTCATGATGATGCTCCCCATGGTGGTGCTCATGGTGATGATGATCATGCTCATGGTGATGGTCATGCCCGTGTTCGTGACCGCATCCGCGGTGTTCATGCGCCCGCAGTTCCTCTTCCAGTTCCTTTTCCAGGCTGTGTCCATGGTCCATCGCTTCCCGGATCATATCCCCGGACAGCTGGTCCCATGGAGTTGTAATAATCGTCGCTTCTTTGTTATGCTCCCGCAGAAGAGACACGCATTCTTTCAGCTTCTCTTCCTTCATCATCTGGCTGCGGCTGACAACGATGGTGGTCGCCGACTCGATCTGGTTATTGAAAAATTCCCCGAAATTCTTCATGTACATGCGGGCCTTTTTCCCGTCTACGACCGTAATCCGGCTGTTGATTTCCACATGGGCCTCTTCCTGCATCTCCGCCACAGCCGCGGCTACATCGGAAAGCTTTCCGACTCCCGACGGTTCGATGAGTACCCGGTCCGGGTGAAACTCATCCACCACCTGTCTCAGGGATTTGGCGAAATCCCCTACCAGAGTGCAGCAGATACATCCGGAATTCATCTCGGTCACTTCAATGCCTGAATTCTGCATAAAGCGGCTGTCAATTCCGATTTCACCAAATTCGTTTTCAATCAGGACTACCTTCTCACCCTGAAAAACTTTCGCGATCAGTTCTTTAATAAAGGTCGTCTTTCCCGCTCCTAAAAAGCCCGATATAATATCTACTTTTGTCATTTGCCATTCCCCCTTACTTTACCGTTCCCGTCCGAAACGCTTCTATCATTGCCGCCGTAATGCTGATATCATTTTTCTGCGGCGGAATTTCCTCTCTGGAAAGCCATACAGCCTCTGACAGCTCGTCCCGATCCAGCAGGATCTCCTGGCTTCCGTCCAGTTCCGCAAAAAATCCGGAAATGATCGAATCGGAAAATCCCCATGGCTGGCTGCCAAAATAACGCAGATGTTTGACTTTCAGACCCACTTCCTCCATAACCTCCCGTTTGAGAGCGCTTTCTAAAGATTCGCCGATTTCCACAAATCCCGCAATCAGAGCCAGTCCCTTATACGCGCGGCCGGCGTACCTGGTTACCAGCAGCCGGTCTCCGGAAGTCACTGCCGTCATAATCACCGGAGAAATTCTCGGGTACTGAATATTCCCGCAGTCCGGACAAATCATAGCCCGCTCCCGGTCTGAAAATCCCATACTGGTTCCGCAGCATCCACAGTATCGGTGCTCCCGGTACCAGTGGTTCAGATGCCCGGCGGTTACGCCCGCCAGCGCCGCCCACCGGAGCCTGGACTGATACAGCTCCCGCAGATCCGTGTACTCCATATAGTCTGGAATCTCCTGTTGAAAATCGTTTTCCAGAATCAGAAACATCGGTTCTTCATCTACAGAAAACGCGTACACCGCCTTTTCCTTCCAGGTTTCAAAGGATCCGGGAAGCTGCGAAAGCCGCGGCAGCATTTCCCGCTCTTCGGTCTCTTTCTGCAGCAGCGCCTTCCCCTTATGAAACGTGAAAAAGAAATGTTCCGGCTTTGCCTCCTTTACCGCAAAGGCATTATCCAGCCTGTGCGGCGCAATGTCCTGTATCATATCTTACGCCTCCTGAAAATACGGCTGGATGTGTTCTTTTACAATGTCCATGATTTCTTCCAGTCCTCCGCTGCATTCCCAGTCGTCCGCGATATAATGCCTTACTACCGCGTAAATCCATTCTTCGTAATATTTTACCGCTCCCTCGTAGTCACGACCTTCTTCCTGCAGCTGTTTTACATCTACCTGCGCGTATTCCACCGTGATCTTGCAGCGTTTTTTCTCTCTGCCTTCCGTCACGTCGAAGACCGTAATATCACAGTTATTGTAAAACGGCTTGTCCGGAACCAGTTTTATCTTGTGCATTCTTCTCACCTCTCGTCTATTATACACCTTTTTTCCGCTTATGCCTCTTAAATTTTCTGTGAATGTTCCAGATCCGCCAGCATCCCGCCAACCGTCTTTTTCAGAATCGGATGCCGCACATAAGGCGCGATCTGCGCAAGGGGCCGCAGTACAAAATCCCGGTTTTGCATATCTCCATGGGGGATCTGCAGATCCCGGCTGTCCATCACCAGATCGTCATAAAAAATAATATCCAGATCCAGCGTTCTCGGCCCCCATCGAATCTCTCTCTTCCGCTCCGCTTCCTGCTCCAGTTTGTGGAGCAGCGCAAGAAGCTCCTCCGGAGTCAGCAGCGTCTTCAGACACAGGCACCCGTTGAGAAAATCATCCTGCTCCGTATATCCGTAGGGCTCTGTTACCAAAAACTCGGATACCTCTTCCACGCTGCAGCCATCCGCCTGATTCAGCGACTCCACCGCGTTCCTCAGATACGTTTCCTTTTCGCCCAGGTTGGAACCCAGCGCGATATACGCGGTATGCCAGCCTCTGGTAATCCGGACAGAAACCGTTTCCAGGGGAAGCCCCACAGGCGCCCATGGTTTTTGAATCTCCAGAGTCACCTTTTTCAGTCCGGCAATTTCTGTAAGCAGGCTCCATACCAGTTTTTCCGCGGCCGTCTCCAGCAGCCGGAAGGTATGCTGCTCCAGAAAATCTTTTATTTTATGGCAGACCATCCCGTAATCAATGGACGCGTTCAGATCATCCGTAAGTCCCGCCGGTCTGATATCTGTATATAAATCGGCGGATACCAGAAACTTCTGCCCCAGAACGTTTTCTTCCGGAAAAACGCCGTGTTTTGCGAACAGCTCCAGGTTTTTAATGCGAATCTTATCCATCCGACCGTCCCCTTCCCAGAATAGCTTCCATCATCTGAATGAATCGTTTATTTTCTTTGATATCATGTACCCGTACAAAGGCGCAGCCTTTCATTACACCGACGGCGGTCGTCGCCAGAGTTCCCTCCACTCTCTGATCCGCAGGAAGATCTAAGGTCAGGCCGATCACCGATTTCCTCGAAGCCGCCAGAAGAACCGGCAGTCCCAGTTCGTGCAGGACTTCGAGATTTCTCATGGCGACAAGATTCATTTCATAGGTTTTCCCGAACCCGATCCCCGGGTCCAGCAGAATCCGATCCTCCGCAATCCCCGCGTTCTCGGCGATACGCAGAGTCTCCCTCAGATCTTCTTTCATATCTTCCAGGAAATTTTCGTATACCGCTTCGTCCCGGTTGTGCATCAGGCAACAGGCAGCGCCGCTTTCCGCGATCCGATCCGCCATTTTCGGATCTTTTTTCAGTCCCCAGATATCGTTTACCAGATAGGCGCCTGCTTTCAGCGCTTCCCCGGCCACACGGCTCTTGTACGTGTCAATGGAGATCGGCACATCGAACTCTTTTGTCAGCCGTTCTATCACGGGAGCCACGCGCTCGATTTCCTCTTCTTCTGTAATCACCTGATGTCCGGGCCGTGTGGATTCACCGCCTACGTCGATGATGTCCGCGCCTTCCCGGATCATCTTTTCCGCATGAAACAACGCGTCATCCGGATTATAAAACCGTCCTCCGTCTGAAAAGGAATCCGGCGTTACATTCAGGATTCCCATAATATAGGTATGATTTTGTATATCAAAATTTCGATTTCCAATTTTCATCTCGATTCCCTCTGTCCTTTCTGTTTCTGTCTAACCGCGGATCTCGCGGTTTCGCTTTTCCGGCTTCCAGTTGCACTGGCTCTGCGCTTCACAGACAAAACAATTCCGTGAAGCTTTGTCCGCTCTGTAAAGAAGCGCTCCAAGCTTTCCCGCCGCGCCTTCCTCCGTATCCTGCCTGTGGAAAAGAATCGCCTTTGTGATCGCTTCCCGCTCCTCTTCGGAAAAGCCGCACTCCGGGAGAATCCGCGCCGCGATCCTGGCGCTTTCCTCGTGATGTTCCGTCCCGTCTCTGTACTGCCGCACCCTTCCCATATCATGCAGCAGCGCGGCCGCGTAAATCATTTCCCGGGCAATCCCGCTGTGTTCCTGGAGGTTCTCGATCCAGGCCAGTCTGGCGACGGCCAGAAAATGCTCCATATCATGGCCGCAGAAAATCCTCTCTGCTTCGGCTTCTCTGAGTTCTCTCAGCAGACTCTGATACAGGGGGTGCCGTAAAATCCGGTTTACTCTCTCCATCCCGTTTCTCCCTACTTCACCATCTGCAGAAAGGTCTGCTGCAGCGAGTAGTCCCGCTCAAAGGCGCCCCGCACCATAGTTGTCACGGTTTTGGTTCCCGGCTTTTGCACGCCGCGCATGGTCATGCACATATGCTCCGCCTCAATGAGAACCATAACGCCTTTGGGATGCAGATACCGTTCCATGGCATCGGCAATCTGGGCCGTCATCTGTTCCTGCAGCTGAGGCCTTCTGGCAAACACCTCAACCGTGCGGGCAAGTTTAGAAAGTCCGGCAACCGTACCGTTCGGAATGTAGGCCACATGAGCCTTTCCGTAAAAAGGCAGCAGGTGGTGTTCGCAGGTGGAATAAAACGGGATGTCCTTTTCCACCACCATATTGTTGTTTTCCACATGAAACTGTTTTTCAAGATGCTCCCTGGCATCCTGCTTCATGCCTCCGTAAATTTCCTCACACATTCTGGCAACACGCTGAGGCGTTTCCAAAAGGCCTTCCCTCTCCGGATCTTCACCGATTCCCTCCAGAATCAGCCGCACGCCTTCTTCAATTTTCTTCTGATCCATTGCTTGTCTCCTTTTTTCGTCCCCGGAGAACAAAAAAACTCCCTTCTTCCCGCATTTCAGGCAAGTCAAACCTGTCCCTTCACATACAGGAGAAAAGAGCTTCTGCTGCAACGGGTGCGGAACACACACCGCAAGCGCTTTCCGCTTTTCGTTTCAGCGGCAACTCCCCATCCGCCGAACACTTAACGCGTATGTTCCTATTTTGCATATTATCGATTTCTTTCTATATTATAGTACAAATCGCGGAAAATACAAGGCTGGAGAATTGTTTCTGTCGAAATTTCATGCTTGGAAAATGAACGCGCTTGTGGTATCCTTCTTGCAGACCATAAAAAAAGAAAGTGAAAGAACTATGACAAAAAAACTATTGATCCTGACAACCGGCGGAACCATCGCGTCTGTGGAAACACCTCATGGCCTGATTCCCGCCCTTACCTCAGAAGAACTGTTATCCTATCTTCCGGAAATCGGAAACGATTTTATTTTGACAACCAGAGCAGTCTGCAATCTGGACAGCACGGATATGACCCCGGATCACTGGCTGCTGCTGGCTCACACAATTCGCGGGGAATACGAACAATATGACGGCTTTGTAATCTGTCATGGAACGGATACCCTGGCCTATACCGCCGCCGCCCTTTCCTACCTCATACAGAATTCTCCCAAGCCCATCGTCCTCACCGGCGCGCAAAAGCCTATCGGCCAGGAGATCACCGACGCGAAGGCCAATCTCAGAGACAGCATTCTATACGCGGCGGACAGCCTGTCCTGCGGCGTGCAGATTGTCTTTGACGGAAAAGTCATTGCCGGCACAAGAGCAAAAAAGACCAAGACCCTCAGCTACGCGGCTTTTTCCAGTATCAATTTTCCAATCCTGGCAACCATCCATGACGGAAGAATCATCCGCTACCTGCCGCCGGAAAAAACAGACGGACAGGCGGTTTTCTGCGACAAGCTCAATCCCAGAGTCTTCTTGCTGAAATTAACGCCCGGAATCTCACCGCTGCTTCTTTCTGATATTTTCCGCCTCTACGACTGTATCATCATCGAAAGCTTCGGCGTGGGCGGAATTCCGGACAGTCTGGAAAAAGAGCTGTTCGCCCAGCTCCGGAAATATGCTCCCGAAGAAAAAGTCCTGGTTATGACCACACAGGTGACGTATGAAGGGAGCAATATCGGCACCTACGAAGTGGGACGCCGCCTGCGGGAGTCCTTTCAGATCCTGGAAGCCCGCGACATGACGCTGGAAGCGGTTCTCACCAAAATGATGTGGGTGCTGTCGGAAGAGAACCTGACCTGGCAGGACATCTGCCGCCGGTTTTACAGCCGGATCTATTCGGATACACTGCTGGATTGACAAGAACGGCGCAACTGCAGGCAGCGCCGTTCTTAATCGGCCTTGATATCCGCAGGCGATTCCTCAACCAGCTGATCCAGCGACCGAAACGTATACCCCAGTTCCTCCCACTTTGTCAGCAGTTCATCCAGAATCTGCGCGTTTGTCCTGGAGGTACTGTGCAAAAGGACAATGGCTCCGGGATGGACTCTGGGGATCAGCTTTTTAAAGGCTTCTTCTCTGGTGGGCTGCTGACTTTCATACCAGTCCACATAGGCAAGGCTCCAGAAAATCGTATGGTAGCCCAGCTTCTTCGCCATCTCCAGATTTTTTTCACTGTATTTTCCCTGGGGCGGGCGATAGAACTTTTTCATTTCCTGCCCGGTTGTTTGCTGATACAATTTTTCCAGATCGCCCAATTCTTTTGAAAAAGTCTCCATCGTTGAAATCTGAGACATATCCGGATGATGGAAGGTGTGATTGCCTATGATATGCCCTTCCTTTACCATCCGCTTTACAAGCTCCGGACTGGTTTTCAGATAGTTTCCCACCAGAAAAAAAGCTGCCGGCGCCCGGTGCTTTTTCAGCGCATCGAGAATTTTCGCCGTGTTGCCGTTCTCATACCCCGCGTCAAAGGTCAGATACAGAACTTTTTCTTTTGTATCCTCCGCGTAGTAAGCCTCAAACTTTTTCAGATAATCCGCAGTCGCGTTGGCAACGGGAGGCTGCCCCGCCTGCTGAAAGCTCAGCCCCCAGTTTCCGTCCGCTGATGTTGAAACCGCGTTTTTATCCAGAATCTTCGAGGTAACTCCCAGCCCCGCGATTGCCACAGCCAGAACTGCCGCCAGAGAGGTAAGCCGCAGCAGTTTCTTTTTGCGAATCATAATAATCATAAAAAATCACCACCCAGTCCAGTATACTGAGTGGTGTCTGAAACTATACCCTGCCGCGGCAAAAGGGTACAGGCCATGATAAAGGTTATTCGACTTCCAGCAGTTCTCCGGTAGTGGAATCCATGACGAATCCTCCGATTTGAACATCCTCCGGAATCAGCGGATGGTGCTTCAAAAGCTCGACCGTTTCCTGAACAGAAGTGTTCACGTCGTCAAATCCGCTCAGCCACTTTTCAAAGTCAATGCCGCAGTAATGGATCATGTCGATAGCCTCCTGAGAAACGCCCCGCTGCTTCATACTCTCGATCATCGCCCGGCTGTCCATATGCTGAACGCCGCAGTCCGTATGTCCGATCACCAGGATCGTTTCCACTCCCAGTTCATAGACTGCGATGAGAAGACTTCTCACCACACTGCCAAAGGGATTGGAAATAACGCCGCCCGCGTTTTTTATCAGCTTCACATCGCCGTTTTTCAGCCCCAGAGCCGCGGGAAGCAGTTCAGTCAGCCGGGTATCCATACAGGTCAGAATGGCCAGCTTTTTATCCGGATATTTGCTGGTAATATAGGATTGATATTTTTCATCTTTTACAAAACTTTTATTAAATTCGCGTATTTCTTCAATCATCGTCGTCTCCTATGCATGTGGTATATTGGTAAATTCAGAAATCTCCCGGCTGATAGTACACAAGTCTTCCGTGCTCAGGTCATGGATCCGCTGGTGTCCGGTAATCCGGGCAAAGGTTTTCAGTTCCTCCCGGGAAACATTTAGGAAATTAGCCACTCTCTGCGCCGCAGCCTCTCCTTTGAATCTGTCGCGAAGCTTTGGATCCTGGGTGGCGATTCCCACCGGACAGTTTCCGGTTCCGCAGATACGGTACTGCTGACAGGCAGCCGCGATCAGCGCCGCGGAAGCAATTGCGATCGCGTCCGCCCCCATGGCGATGGCCTTCGCAAAATCAGAGGATACTCTTAATCCCCCGGTGACTACAAGATCAATCTCCGCTCCGGCTTCATCCAGGTACTTTCTGGCTCGATACAAAGCATAGATAGTGGGGACACTGGCGGCATCCCGCACCAACTTCGGGCTTGCGCCGGTAGCACCTCCCCTGCCGTCAATGGTAATAAAATCCGGATCCGCGAACACACAGAATTCCAGATCCCGTTCAATCCTGCCCGCGGCAATCTTGACGCCAATCGGGCGGCCTTCGGATTCTCTTCTCAGTTTATCCACCAATTCTTTCAAATCTTCTTTGCTCTGAATTTCATCAAAGCATGACGGACTGATGATATCCTGCCCCTGTGGCTTATTTCGAATTCTGGAAATTTCCGGCGTCACTTTATCTGCCGGGAGATGCCCTCCCATTCCGGGTTTTGTACCTTGTCCGATTTTAATTTCAATGGCATCCGCGCCTTTGAGGTTTTCCAGCGTTACGCTGTATTTATTCGGCACATACTCAAAGATATATTTATACGCAGCCTCCATCTCTTCAGGAAGGACTCCTCCTTCACCGCTGCACATGGCGGTTTTCGCCATCGCGCTTCCCTGTGCCAGCGCAACTTTCGTTTCCCTTGACAGAGCGCCAAAGGACATATGAGAAATATACACCGGACTTTCCAGAACCATCGGCTTTTTCGCATGTTTTCCGATTATGGTCGTCGTATCTACCTCTGCGTGTTCCGGGAGAGGCATCGGATTGAGCTGTGCGCCTAAAAGCAAAATGTCGTCCCAGTCCGGCATTTCCATTCGTGTTCCCATAGCCTCAATAATCGGCTCCCCGCTCACAGCCATTTTGTGAATTTCTGCCATATATCGGCAGGATTCATCGGTTCGGGCATATTCCGGATCATATTCCAGAGAATACGCTTCCGCGCTTCGTTCTTCTGCTTCAGACGCATCGCCGCCTTCGCGATCCGCAAGCTTTTCAAACACACTCCGCGGCTGCCCGCAGATCGGACATTCCGTTAAAGTGTCAATTTTCATTCCAGGTTCCTCGGTAAAAAGATACCCGCAAATGCCACACTTATATACTGCCATCTCGCCTCTCCTCCTTTATTCATAATAATCCTGCTTTTTCCGCGCTTCAGCTGGCCGCCGTCTTCACACACTGCGGACACAGTCCCTCAAACAGAATACTGTGGCCTTCGATCTGAAACTCATGATCCCTCGCACCCATATCGTCCATTTCTTCCATATACGGCAGCCTCATATCAAAGACCTTTCCACATTCCCTGCACTTGAAATGATAGTGCTTTTCTAAATTAAAATCATACCGATCCGCTGAATTGGGGATCTGCACTTTGTGTATCTGCCCCAGCTTCGCCATCTGATTCAAATTGCGATAAACGGTAGCTTTACTAATTCTCGGATACTCCCGCACGACCTCTTCATAGACCATATCTGCGGTCGGATGATCGCGGAGCTTATTTACCGCTCTTAAAATAATATCTTTCTGCAGTGTATTTCTGGTCTGCATACGATCACGCCCCTTATTGATATTTATTATTATTAAAAATTATATTTCAAGAGCAGGTTCTTGTCAATAAGCTTTTTCCTCCGACTCGCGGGCTCCGTCTCCATAACACACAACCTGCTGTACCATATGTCCGATATTCCCTTCTCCCGCGAATTTTTCCAGATCAAACAAATTCTCCTCTGTACTCAGCCAGTACAGAGGATGCGCCTCAGCCCTCAGCTCTTTTTGCCGCTCCAGAACCCCCACGTACACCTCTACGGTACAGTTCTGATTAAAATATGTGAAATCCATCATGTGGCGCAGACAGATTTCTTCTCTGGTGATTCCCGTTTCTTCTTCCAGTTCCCGATACGCCGCGTCAAATCCGCCTTCCCCCAGCTCGATTTTTCCGCCCACCAGATTAAATTTTCCTTTATAAGGATCTTTTTTCCGTTTGCAAAAGAGCAGCTCTTTCCGCTGCTCATCTTTATATACCATAATGCAATTATATCCCTGCATCACATTCTCCTTACTTTGTCCATCCTGCCGCGTCTCATCCGTTTTCCCTGTATCTTACCATGTTCTGGCTGCCGCTTTTCCGCACTTCAATGCCTCCAATGCTGCGGATATACTTTTTAAACTGAGAGAATCCGTAATCCTGCACATTAAAATTGTCAAATTTCTGATGAATCTCCTGCCCCAGCGCTCCCAGTTCCAAACCGTCTCTTCCCGCGGCTCGTACGGTTTCCCGAATAAACTCTTCCACATTCGTACCTTCCGCCAGCTTAACAGATACATAATTTCCCTTTTTCAGCAGGCGGATTTTCGGAAACTCTTCCAGCAGCTTAGACAGCAGGCTGTAGCCGTAGCTTCTGACGTCAAAATCCGGATACAGCTTGAGCAGCCGGTTTCCCAGCTCCGCCAGTCCGGTCTCTCTTCCGTTGTTGGTATTCTCGGTGATGATTTTCACAATCGCGTCTTCAATGGTAGATTTGTCAATATCCTTGACTCCCGCGTCTTCCTTGACTTCCTCTTTAACTTCATTCTCCCCTTCCAGCAGTTCCAGGCGGGTAAAAATATCACAGGCCTTGCGGAAAGCCATAGGCGTTTTGTTCTCTCCCATACCGATCACGGTCAGTCCCGATTCGCGGATTCTGCTGGCCAGCTTTGTAAAATCGCTGTCGCTGGAAACAATGCAGAACCCATCTACCGTATTGGTGTAGAGAATATCCATAGCGTCGATAATCAGCGCCGAGTCTGTAGCGTTTTTCCCGGTTGTATAACTAAACTGCTGGATCGGCGTAATCGAACTGGTAAGAAGCTCTTCCTTCCAGCTGGAATTCTGACGGTTCGTCCAGTCTCCGTAAATTCGTTTGTAGGTTACATTTCCGTATTTAGACAGCTCGTCCAGAATCGGATCAATGTACTTGGCGGAAACATTATCCGCATCAATCAGTAACGCAAATCTCTTTTCCAAAATCTTCTCCTGACTTTTTTCTTTGTTTCTTTTCGCGGGTAAACCGCATGATTTCAAGTAGTTTCATGGTATCACTTTTCCATGGTAAAGTCAATCAGAACCGTTTCCATCCAGAATGTGCTGTCTGACCCGGAAGCTGTTTTCTGCAATTTCCACCACCGCGAGGGTCAGAGGAAGATGAAACCTCTTTTTCCCGCAGCTTCCCGGATTCAGCCATAAAACGCCATCTTCTTCCCGGCAGCTGTATTTATGGGAGTGTCCGAAGACAACAATATCCGCGTCTTCCGGATTTTGAGGCAGATCATTTCGCTTGTGGGCCATTAAAAAGCGAAGGTCTTCGATTTCGACCCGCAGAGTCTTCTCAAGGGACTGAGCCCATGGTCCCGTATCGTTATTGCCCCGTACCGCGTATACCGGCGCGATGGATTCCAGTTTTTCCAGCACCTCCGGATTGTCAAAATCGCCGGCGTGCAGGATAGCGCCGCATTCCCGCAAAATACCGATCACCTCCGGCCGCAGGAGGCCGTGGGTATCGGAAAGAATTCCAATTTTCTGCAAAACAAGCCCCTCCTCTTCCATTTCTTCTTCCAGGGTCTCCAGTCCCGAAATCCGGATAAAAAACATTCCGACCGCAAAGGTGAGAATCGGGACAAAAAGAAACATAGCCAGTGTCAGATCCATGCCGTGGATCACCACAAGGCGCAGAAGGTAAATAAGCAGCGCCAGCGAGGACGCGCAGACCAAAAGGCCCATCCCCATCGTGATTATAAAATACCAGTCCCGCTTCTTTCTGTCCCCTGTTCTCACGGAAGCCCCACCTTTCTTCTCTTGGCGCTGAGAGATTCCACCTTCAGCCGCAGCACCGCTGTACGAGGCACAACTTCACTGTGGAAATGATAGTTTCCCGTTCCCTCTTTTACCTGATACTGTTCCAGAATCGTATAAAGCGCCTCTGTTTTTTCTTCCTCCGGCACATAGTCCATAATGCCGGTTCCCATTACGCATTCAAATTCCATCGTACACTCGCAGGCCCCTACCTGAGGGCCGGTAACGATTTCATGGGCGTCCTCCATGACAAATCCCACTTTATGATTCCTCTTCAGCAGTTCATGTTTTCTTCCCGTTCCCGCCCCGTGAAAAAAGAGCCACAGGGTGCCGCTTTCTTCCCGCATTCCGAAATTCATGGGCACCACATAAGGATATTCATCCTCGCTGTGAAACCCTACGTGGCACACGCGGCACCGCTTCATGACCTCCAGGATCTCCTGAAAATCCGTTATTTCCCTGTCTTTTCTCCGCATTCCTTTCCTGCCTCCCATAATTCCCCCGCGAATTGAACCGCGCGCTGCTTTTTCCCCTCATCCATGAATACCGTATGGTAGCCCAGATGGCGCTCCGCCAGCATACCGTGATATACAAGCTGAGAATGTTTGCAGTAGCGCCGGATGCCGGCTTCCCAAAGATCCGCTCCTTTTTCCGGCCGGTAGCCGCAGGTGGTGATCAGCGCCACCCTTTTTCCCGCCCACAGGGATGGCCCCTTTTCCTCTCCATAGTATTTGTTCATGGCGTATACCAGCCGATCCAGCGCCGCTTTCATAGGCGCGGTGCAGTACCAGGAGTAAATGGGGGATGCCAGCACCAGCAGATCGCTTTCTAAAATTTCCGCGAAAAGCTCCCCCATATCATCCTCCTGACAGCAATAAACCCGCTCCCAGTCTTTCTGACAGACCCGGCAGGCAATGCACGGACGGATGTCCCTGTCATACAGCCAGATCAGGCTGCAGTCCGCGCCCCGCCGCTCTAATTCTTCCATAAAGGGCTCTGCCAGCGCGATGGTATTTCCTTCTTTTCTCGGACTTCCCATTAAAATGGTACATTTCATTACCTTTCTCCTTTGTTTTGCCATTCGGTAATTTGCTAGGCGGATTCCATTCCGCACAACCTCCTGCTCCCTTTCCACCCGGTATCCCCGCTTTTCAAAGAAGGACTTTGCGGTAATGGAAGCGCAGACGGTAAACCGCCCCCTGCCGCAAGCCCGCTCCAACGCGCTGCAGATGGCACCGGCAATGCCCTGTTTCTGACAGTCCCGGCGCACATAGAGCCGATCCAGATACCCGTTTTCATCCATATCTCCAAACCCGACGATCTCCGTTCCTATCTCCGCCACCAGCGTATAATGCGATAAAAACGACGCGTTCCACCCGTCCAGATCCCGCTGCTTCGGCGCCCAGACATCAAGCTGCTCTTTTGTGTAATCCGCGGCGTTTACAAAGTGGACGGTTTCATAGAACAGCTCCGCCAGTTTCCCGCAGTCCTCCGGCCGATACCTCCGCAGTTTCACAGGCGCGTCTGTTTCTGTCCGTACCATTTCCCAATTCCTCCCTGCTTCAGTCTCCCGTTACGCGTGGGAAAGTTCCGGAAAACGAACCCGATCCACGCTTCTTATGGTTTCCCTCCCGGAACGGACAAAGAGAAAATCTTCCGTATCCAGATTCTCGATAACGCAGTCCTCCGGATCCTCGGGCGCGAAACCAAGCAGAATATCCTCCGTTCCGGCTTTCCCGGCAGCGCTGGCAGCGTCTTTCAGCGAAATTCCTGCCCTTCCGCCCAGAAACTCGATCAGATGCCGCTCCCCGTCTTCCTCCCCGATCACAAGGACAGCGTCAAGGTTCCTGCTGTAGTAGACGCAGTCTTTCAAAAACGAAGAACAGTAAAACATGAGCAGTCCGAAATTATTGCGCATAGGAAGCCTGGAAAGGGGATTTCCTCTTTCATAGCAGTCCCTCAAACGTTCCAGATCTTCCGTTTTTTCCATATCCAGCTTCTGCAGAGGCACTCCCGCTCCCCGCGGCTGCTTCACGCGAAACTGGTATTCCTGCACCCTCTCAAATCCGAATTTAGGATAGAAGTCCAGCACCGTATCGTTGGCAAAGAGATAGATCAAATCGCTCCGGCGCTCCCAGTCCTGTAAAATACGTTCCAGCAGACTCCGGGCAATTCCCATCCCCCGCGCGTCTCTGGCCGTCATGACGGTACCAATCTGGATGAACCTGCGCGGTTTTCCATTCCAGATCGTATCCATAAGGTTTACGGAAGCGTTGGCGATCACTCTGCCGCCTGTGCAGGCCACGTAAGGACGATACCGGTCCGTCCAGTATCCCGCCTGATGCCATGCCTCAAAAGAAAGGCCGAAGGTTTCTTCCGCCAGCGCGTTAAAACTGCTTCGCAGACGGGCATGATCCCGAATGCCGGTTTCTATCTGATACTTCATATTCTTAAACTCCTGCGTGCTTTTATACTCTCAGTTTACCGTCTGTACAGCCAACTGTCAATATTGCGAAAAGACGGAAGCGGCGCAAACCGCTCTTGACCGTGTTTTGCTTATCCACTATAATATTACATATGTAAGTTTAAGGAGGAAAAAACATGAATCGAGTTCCGCAGATTTCCCAAGCGGAGTACGAAGTTATGAAAGTAATCTGGAACAACGCGCCGATTTCGACTTCACAGGTTGTAGAAAAGCTGTCAGACAGTAAATGGAGTCCCAAAACCATACAGACCATGCTGCTGCGGCTTGTAAAAAAGGGAGCGCTTGCCAATGAAAAACAGGGACGCTCTTTTGTATACACACCTCTTGTCGAAAAAGAAGAATATCGGCTCCAGGCAAGCCGCCGGTTTCTGGATCGGCTGTACGACGGCGCCCTGGGTTCCATGGTTCTGAATTTCATTCGTCAGGATCAGCTATCCGACGAGGAAATCCAGTCACTGCGCTCTATTCTGGACGAAATGGAAGATGAGAAAGGAGCGGATGAAAATGACTGATTATATCTTCTGCGGACTCCTTTATTCATTGGTACTTGCCGTTCTGATCTTCTGCATCTTCCTGAGCAAAAAACTGTTTTCCCGAAAGCTCACAAGCCGCGCCCATTATTATATCTGGCTCACGCTGCCATTCAGCGGCGTGGCTCTGTTTTTCCCGGAAATCCCGCGTCTCCAACAAGTTTCACGGTTCGGGGCGCCGGATACCCAGACCGCCGCGTCCGCTTCCGGTTCCTCCCTCTGGAACAGCGCCTCTTCCATTCAGGATTTCGCGGTCAGCAGCCAGACGGAACTTTCTCAGACATTCTGCGCCGTACTTGCCGTGCTCTGGCTGGCGGGCGTTCTTTTCATGCTGCTCCGGATGGGAGCCGCTTTATACCGTACCCGCAGTCTGTGCCGGAGAGCCGTCGATGCGGAAATGGTTCCGGAAGTTTCCGCAGCCTGCCGGATCGCGTCGGATCGTCTGAACTTGAAGAAAACAATTCAGGTCAGACTCTCTTCTGATGTAAAGAGTCCCGTCACAGTCGGTATCTTCCATCCTTGTGTGCTGCTCCCCGCGGAGTGCCGCGGTGGGCTCAGCTATATCTTTCTCCATGAGTTCGTCCACTGCAGATACCGCGATCCGTTGATCAATGTCCTGATGCAGCTGTTTCTTTCGCTGAACTGGATGAATCCGGCAGTCTGGTACGCGCTCCATCAGTTCGAGTCCGACCGGGAAGCCTGCTGCGATAGTTTTGTACTGGACATTCTCTGTCGGCGAGAACGAACCGAATACGGCCGCGCGATCCTTTCCTGGGCAGAAGGCGGTGTGTTTCCTGCGGTCGGATTTGTCGGCGGGAAGCACCAGCTCCGCAGACGAATCCGTCAAATCGCGGGTTACCGGCCCTCTACCGCCTTATGCAGAAAAGGCAGCGCCGCTTTGCTGATTCTGATGACGCTGCTGACCTTTACGCTGGTTCCTTCGGTACACGGACTGACCGGCGGACAATATCATCCGTCGGAGGATCTGAATATTTCTGCCGAAAATCTCAGCAGCTATTTTGAAGGGCAGGACGGCTCTTTTGTTTTGTATCATCCGGCAGAAGATCAGTACACGATTTACAATCAGTCCGCGGCCGCGGACAGAGTATCTCCCAATTCCACCTATAAAATCTACAGCGCCCTCGCGGCGTTAGAAAGCGGCACAATCACCGCGAAACAGTCTTTCCGGAAGTGGGACGGAACTTCCTATGCCTTTTCCCAGTGGAACCGCGGACAGGATCTGAAATCCGCCATGCGGAACTCTGTCAACTGGTACTTTCAGGGACTCGATCAGCAGACGGGGCGAAACGCGCTGCAAACCTTTTATGAACGAATCAATTATGGGAATGAAAATCTAAACGGCGGGATTTCCAGCTACTGGATGGAATCCTCACTGAAAATCTCGCCGCTGGAACAGACCATGCTTTTGACGGATTTTTACTTTAACCGGTGGAGTTTTTCCGAAACCTCTATCGCCGCGGTAAAAGACGCCCTTCTCCTGTCTGACGAAAACGGAATCCGCCTTTCCGGAAAAACCGGAACCGGAATGAAGGAAGGATGCTCTGTCAACGGCTGGTTCATCGGATATGTGGAATCCGATGATGACCTGTATATCTTCTCTCTGAATCTGCGCGGAGAAGACGGAGCTTCCGGAAGCCGCGCCGCGGAAACCGCTCTTCGCATTCTGCGGGACAAACAGATCCTTTAGTCTGCCGGCATAAACCGTTTCAGGATGTTCCGACTATTCTTCACTACATAAGTACTGCCTCCCCGGTCTTTTACATCTTCTGTCATCGTCACCAGCAGCAGGGAGTCGTCCCTGCCGCCGTTGGCGTTATATACGCAAAACCAGCCCAGCTCCGTACCGGAGGTATCATCCTGTGACGCTTTAATTTCCGCGGTTCCGGTCTTTCCTGCCAGAACTGTTTCCGTAAGCCGCGCTCCATGTCCGGTGCCTTCCGGCTCCTGAATCACCTGAATCAAATCGGAGCGGAGCTGTGATACAGCCTCTTTGCTGAACACATCTTTCTTCCATACGTTTCTTTTCCCGCTCGTTTCAAGATACGGTGCTATCATACTGCCGTCATTGGCAAATGCCGAATACATGCAGGCCATATGAAGCGGATTGACCAAAATCTCTCCCTGCCCGTACCCGCTGTCCGCCAGCTGGATCTCCGTTGCCATCGGTTTGCCGTCATTGGTATACTGAGACTGACTCATACTAACCGGGAACGGGAGTTCCTGTCCAAACCCGACCTTCTTAAACTGCTCTGCCAGCGTTTCCGCCCCAATCTGCAGAGCCGCCTTCGCGAAGTAGATATTATCCGAATAAACGAGGGCATTTTTCAGATTCGCGCTTCCACTGTATTCATGGAGCGTTGTCACTTTATATCCTCCCCAGCTCCCGTTTTTTTGCCAGCTGAGTCCGCTGTGACCCATATCTTTTTCCGGATCCAGCCTGTCCGAAGTAATTCCGATGGCTCCTACAATCGGCTTGAGCGATGAACCCGGACACCAGCTCTGCGCAAAACGGTTGTACATCGGGCTGTCTTTGTCCTCGTTCAGTTCTTTCCAGCGATTTTCTGACATACCTACGACAAAATCGTTGCTGTCATAAGAAGGTGTGCTGACCAGCGCCAGAACTTCGCCTGTCTTTGGATTTATCGCTGCCGTGCAGCTTTTATCGTTTCGGTATGTATCATAGAGCGCGCTCTGCAGCCTGGCGTCAATGGTAAGATGGATGTCTTCTCCATCCTTCTGCGGCGTTTCCGCCAGCACTGCTTTTTCATTTCCATCTTCGTTGTAGATCACGATCTTTTCGCCGTCAATGCCATGCAGCCGCTGTTCATAGAGCCTCTCCAGACCGCTTTTTCCTATCACGCTGTATTCATCATACCCCTTGTTTTTTCTTGTTTCCAGTTCCTCCGCGCTGATTCCCTGCACATATCCTACAAGATGCGCCGCATCTTCTGCCAGAGGGTACACCCGGCTCTCCTCATCTCCGATAATGACGCCCGGAATTTCAAGAAGTTTTTTCTGTACCTCCGCGTTTTTTAAATCCACCGTGCTGGAGGATTTTTCATTGACTTTCTTCAGTTTTTTAATCGGCACCAGAAGATCGTCCCTGACCCAATCCGCGCTCAGCTTGTCCTCAATATCGGAAACCGACATATCCAGAAGTTCCGCCATTTTTTTCAAATCCGCGGACGCGTCCGCGTTCATTTTTCCCGGAATCAGTCCGACAGACGCAACGGTGCCTTTTCCCGCAAGAAGAGTGCCGTTCCTGTCATAAATGCTGCCTCTGTCCGCTTCCAGCGTCACGACTTTTACGGTATCCTCACTCCCCAGCTGCGGAAAAATCAGACTGTCATTCCAGGTAATCCGGTAACGTCCATCTTCCCTGTGGATCTCCATTTCATTCGGAAAACGGATCTCCCCGGCAGAGGAGTCCATAATGGTCCGGTAGGAAATCGCATCCTCCTTCTCCCGGATCACACGGATCGTAATGTTCTCCGCCCCAATTCCCTCATAAATATTGCGGTTGCGGGTTACAAATTCTTTTTTGCTTATCTCGTTTCTGCTTTTCTGATCCAGCATCCCGTACATAGATTCATAATCCTGTTTTTCAATACATGCCATATACTGCTCTAAGATCCGCTCCGGCGATTTCAGTACCGCAGTCCTGTAGATCAGCAGGACTGCTGCGGCAAGAATCAGGATCGCGATTACAATCACCGGGACTTTATGCTTTTTCAAACGTTCCATCTTGTCTATCCTCCGTTAAACTTACAAATGTAATTCTAATAAATCTTACAACTGTAGGCCAAAAATGTCAATCACTTACGTAAAATTCGTTCCTTACTTTTTATTATAAAAATGCGGCCGCTGCCGCTGCCGCATTTTCACTCGTTTGTTTTGATTCGCATCAGTCCAGATACGTAACCAGCTCTTCCACGCTCTTGCGTCTCGGAGCCTTGGGCTCTTCATCCGGATAGCCGGCCGCGATAAGGGCCGCTACCTTCTGGCCTTCCGGAACCGGAATTACCTGGCTTACTTTAGCTTCATCAAAGACACCCATGATAACCGTTCCGATCCCTTTGTCGCAAGCCGCCAGGCAGAACGTCTGCGCCGCGATTCCGGTGTCAAATACACCCCAGTCAGCTCCTTTGGAAGTTGTCGCGGAACCGTCCTTTTCCATTCCGGACCGACCCTCGATCATGGTTACAATCACCAGAGCCGGAGCATTCCTGAGTGTATCAATATTATATTCAAATCCCATAACGCATCCGTCCGCAATCTGATTCATCTTTTCACGGTCTTCCGTGATAAGGTATCGCGCCACCTGCGTATTCTTCCAGGAAGGCGCATAGGACGCCGCTTCTATGATTTCATCGAAGACCTCATGTGGTACCTTTTTATCCTGAAATTTACGGATGCTTCTTCTTTCCTTTATACATTTAATTGCTTCCATCTTTATCCTCCATTCTCAGGCTCTCGCCTGCATTGCTCTTACGAAATGATTCTACCACCATAAAATGTGGATTACAAGGGAGAATTTGCTCCTAAATAGTGCCCACCAACAGGTTTAAAAGTCCGATTATAAAACCGATCAGAGCTCCCAGATTAACGATGGCATTCAGCTCTTTTTTCATCACAAAGAGAATCAGGTTTTCCAGCTCCTCTGTATCCATTTCCCGGATCTTGGCCGCTGCGATCCCTGACACGTCAATGGATTCCATAACCGCTCCCAGAGAACCCTCTACGCAGGTGTCATAGAGTACATCCACAACCCGATCCATCTGTTCTTTGTCAAGGGGAATCTTTGAGGTCAGATTTCCCAACGTGCCGGCTTCTATCCTAGCGATTTCTCCTGCCACAACCGGACGGATTTTTTCTTCACCGTGCGTTTCGATGTATGCCTCGATTTCTTCTCCGATAGGAACCGCGATGGAGTGGAGGGTCTGATCGTTGAGCATCATGGAAAGCATCGTCCCTTTTACCTTTTCTTTAATGGCCTGCGTTCCCTCCCGTACGACAAGTTCGCTGATATCCATCTGTCTCAGCGCGTCCATGGCCTTTTCCGTTATCCGCTCTTCCGTCCAGTCCCGCATCATCTCATAATGCTCCTCGGGAATATAGGAAGTGATTGTCTGCCCCACAGAATCCAGGCTTTCTTTTGATTTTTCAAAACGATCCCACAGTTCTTCCGTGATCGCGCCCTTGATGGACTCCGAAGGGATCGCCTGTGAAAGATCTTCTTTTGTCAGAAGTACATCACTGATTGCGTCACCGATCGCCCCTGCCAGCTCATTCTTCCGTTTCGGAATCAGTCCCGGTGTGAAGGGAAGTCGGTGTCCCAACAGGTACACTGGTCTATGCGGCTTAAAAAGCATTTTTACTGCAATATAATTCGTGAAATAACCAATCAGAGCCCCAATCAGAGGCCCTGCGATCAGTTTGAAAACATCCATAATTGTATCCTTTCTTGCTCAGCTGTTTTAAAGAATTCCATTCAGTTCCTGATATAATGATTTCGCGAAACTGTCGGTCATTCCGCAGATAAAGTCCGTTACCAGCAAAAGGCGCAGATACAGCTTTTCCGCCGGTTCCTTTCCTTTCGCGTAAATCTGATAGATCCCTTTATAATTATCCGAAATCAGCGCCATCAGCTTTTCCTGCACCGCGCTCTGCTTCCGTCCGGTATCAAAATACAGCGCCGCGTCTGTAAACCGTTCCAGCAGAAAACGGAAAATCGTTTCCGCCGCGATTTCCAGCTTAAGAATCGGTTCCGTGTTGAATACATATTGAAACGCGATATCCCCCAGCGCTTCCATTACGGGTTCCGCATATGTGCCGGCAAACAAATCTGTCCTGCAGGTTCCATTCATAATGCTGCTGTAGTTCCGGACAAAGCCGTAAGTTGCTGACGCCAGCAATCTCCCCTGGAGAAAGACAATCCAGTTCTGGATCGCGTTCAGCTCCGGTGAAGAAAGGTTCCGCTGCAGAGCTTTCTGATACCGATGTTCCAGATTTTCCACGATACGGTCATATTCCCCGCCTGCGTCTTCCTCCGGTTTTCGCTGTTTCAGCTCCTTTACAAGTTGTTCATAGGAAATACAGCCTTTTTTGCAGGCGTCCTCAATGTCAGCCGTTTTATAAGCGATATCATCCGCCGCTTCCAGAACAAAGGCAAGCGGGTGCCGACATCCTCCGGTGCCCAGACTTTCCTGAAGATCCGAGAAAAGTTCCCTCTCCGCGTAATAGTACCCCATTTTTTTCGTTTTGATGTCTCCGCTGTCTTTTCGGATTTCCAATGATGATACCGGATATTTGATAATCGTTCCCAGCAGCGCCTTTGTCAGATTCATTCCATGCTCATCCACCAGGAAATGAAGCTTTGTTACCAGCCGCAGAGCCTGCGTATTCCCCTCAAAATGATAAAAATCCGCTTGCATCTGGGGTGTCAGAACCTGATCCAGCGGGTTTCCCTCAAATTTCATCACAGGAAGATTTTCCCGGAACCATTGCCGGATCGCGGTCTCACCGAAATGTCCGAACGGAGGATTTCCGATATCATGCAGCAACCCTGCGCACTGCAGAATATCACAGATATCCGTTTTATACTCCGGAAGAAAAGATTTATCTCCAACGCTTCGCAAGATTTTTTCCGAAATATTCTGACCTAGAGATTTTCCGAAAGAAGATACCTCCAGAGAATGCGTCAGCCTCGTCCGGATAAAGTCACTCTTGTCCAAGGGAAAAACCTGGGTTTTATCCTGCAGCCTTCTGAAAGAGGCGCTGTTGATAATCCGGTGATAATCTTTTTCAAATTCTGTCCGCAGGTCACCCGAACTTCCCGACGCCCGTATGCCGCGAATTCGTTCGGGACACAGCAGTTTGTTCCATTCCATCATGGTTGCCCTCCCTTTGAAGCTATATTATACTATAGACAGGAAGGATTGTCATTTTCTTTTAATTTTCATATTCGATAATATAGCCTACCCTGCCCTGAAATTCCGGGACATGAACAATTACATTTTCCGGCGCATCGTTAGCGACCCACCGCCCCTCTCCGCGGTAATAAAAAATATTCATATAAGTTTCTTCGATACCTTCATCCTCAAAGCTCGGTTCCCCTTCCATCCACAGCCAGTCCTGAAGACTTGTGTTCAAAGGTTCCCCGTAGGTTTCTCCTCTGTAATCCACCCAGTAGTAGTCATACTCGCCCGGATTTCGTTTTCCTCCGATATAAAACTGCATTTTATGATAGCCTCGATCCTCCAGCTCCTCTGTCAGGTAGGAAAATTCTTCCGGTGAATCAATGTGCGCCAGATATCCTCCCGCGTTTCGCGCCAATTCCGACGCCTCTTCCCATCCACAGTCCGCGAGAACATAAGAATATTCGTGAATTCCTTCTTCGGGTTCCTGTGCCGGAGATGCAGACGGTTCCTGCTGCCCCGCCATGGAAGAATTCGTTTGTTCCCCAGGGTCATCCGCCTGCTTTCCATGATCCTGTCCCGAAAAAACTAAAAATGCCGCAAATCCTGCTGCCGCAATTAAAACTCCGATGATTACTCCCAGCAGCCATTTCGGCAACGTATTTCCATGCGGTTCCTCCATATAAATTGTTTGCCGCGTCTGGAGCTTTGCTCCGCATTTTCTGCAATATGCTGCCTGATCCGAGTTTTCACAGCCACAGCTTCCACACCTCATTGTTCTTCAACCTCACTTCCGTAAATTCTGCTTTTCTCGACATTTTCCGTCCTCCATTATACTGCATAGCTGGAGCAAAATTGGATTTTTGTAACATTTCGTCTTTAAAATGTAATAAACGGTCCAAAAAAATTCAGAAAGCTTTAATTCTTTTTTAATATTTCTGTTCTATAATAATAAAAATACTTTAAGGGATACAGACAAAGGAGATGATGCGTTATGAGTATGTTTTCACGATCGAGCGGCAGACAGCCGTATCGTAATCCATATCAGGGAAGCCGCCACTACAAGAGAAAAGGGTTGTTCGGTGAACTTCTGGGAAGCTTCATGGGCTCGGGAAGTTCTTTCGGAAGCCGTTCAGGTCGCTATTATCAGCAGGGCGGCTATCCTTCCGGCAATTATCCGAATCACTACCCTCCTCATGGTAGCTATCAGCAAAGCGGTTATCCACAGCAGTCTCCCCAGAATGCCCCGCTTTCCGGTCATGCCTTTTGTCCCAGCTGCGGCGCGAAAGTTCCGGTCGGTTCTAAATTCTGCCTGGAATGCGGAGCGAAAATGATGTCGGATTCCATCTGTCCGGGATGCGGCCAGCCGATCCCTCCGGGAGCGAAATTCTGTCCGGGATGCGGAACTCCGAAAAAGTAACATGCTTTTCTTTGCGAAACGGTACATCGGACGGAGTTACAACGGATATCATATTCTCCGGCTTATCGGTCAGGGCCGCTACGGAGCCTGCTTTGAAGCAGACGCTCCTGACGGAGATCAGGTCGTTCTCAAGCGGTTCCACAACCGCATGCGAAAAAAAACGCAAAGCAACAATCACTTTGAGCCGGTCATTTTGTCCACCCTTTCTCATCCGTCCGTTCCTTCCCTGCTGGGAGTAATCAACGCAGGGAAGGATTATTTCTTTGTGCTGGAAAAGATGCCCGGAACATCCATTGAGACACTCCTCTTCTCGGATCACTATTGTTTCTCACAAGAGGAGGTTTACCGGATCGGTCTTGATCTGATCGATGTGATCTCCTACCTTCATGAAAACAATATTGCGCATCGGGATATCCGTCCCGCCAATGTTCTGTGGGATCAGAACCGGCTTTCCCTCATTGATTTCGGACTTGCCCGCTTCGCGGACGGGGAGAAATACCGCCTGAATTCCGACTTTTCCTATTTGGGAGATTTTCTTCTCTATTTACTTTATTCCACTTATTGCGGAAAATCCGCAAGAAAAAAGCCCTGGTACGAAGAGCTTTCGCTTCGTCCAGAGCAGGTTCTGTTTCTTAAGAGGCTCTTTGGCATTGAAAAGCCCTATGACACCATCGAGCAGATCCGCGTTGGCTTTCAGCAGGTCTTCCCGCCCGCCTGCTGATCCCGCAGACGGCTGTGTGTTCTTCCATAGCCGAAATAAATCAGCAGCCCGCACACGGTCCAGCCGCCAAAAGCAGCCCACGTAATCCAGTCCAGCTGTACCGCGAGAAACCCGCACAGCACTACGGCCGCAATCGGGATAAACGGCACCGCGGGAACCTTAAAATCGCGAGGAAGCTCCGGATACTGTTTTCTGAGAGAAATCACTGTAACGGCAACAAATGAGAACGCCCACAGCGTACCGATATTGCAAAGCTCCGCGATCATATCAATCGGGAAAAATCCCGCCAACACGCATCCTACCGCCCATGTGCAGATAATCGCCTTGTCCGGCACCATCCTCCGGCTTACCTTTGAAAAGGTTCTTGGCAGAAGCCCTTCTCTGGACATGGAATAAATCAGCCTGGATTCGCTTCCCAGAAGGACGAGGACTCCGGTTGTAAGACCCGCAATCGCTCCTACCGATACGAGCGCAGATCCCCATCTGATGCCGATTTCATTCAGCGCGTAAGCCACCGGCGCCGCCACTCCCGCGTAAACCGAGTATTTCACCACTCCGGTCAGCATCAGGGTCACGATTATATACAGGATTGTGGCAATCACTAGAGACCCGATGATTCCCCTCGGCATATTTTTTTGGGGTTCTTTTACCTCTTCCGCGGAATTAGAGATCGCGTCAAATCCCAGATACGCAAAAAAGACCACCGCAGCTCCCGAAAAGACGCCGGTCCACCCGAACGGCAGAAACGGTTTATAATTTGAGACATCCACATGTTTTGCCACCAGAACGATGAACAGAAGAATGACCGCTACCTTTACAAACACAAGAACATTGTTCAATTTCGCGCTCTCCCTGGCGCCCCGAAGCTGGAGCATCGCCATAAGCGAAATGATGAAAATCGCCGGTAGATTAATAATGCCTCCGCTGATGGGATCCGCGAGAAGTTCTTTCGGAAGCCGGATTCCTGTCAGCTCTATAATATTTGACGCGTATGCGGACCATCCTACGGCGATAGACGCCATCGCGACAACATATTCCAGTGTCAGGCACCAGCCGATAAACCAGGCGAAAATCTCTCCCAGCCCCGCGTAAGCAAACGTATAGGCGCTCCCCGAAGCAGGAACGGCAGATGCCAGCTCCGCGTAGCACAAAGCCGCGCATCCGCACGCGAGTCCCGCCAGTACAAAAGACAGAATCAGCCCCGGTCCGGCATGCTCCGCCGCGGCAACGCCTGTAATTACAAAGATTCCGGATCCGATAATTACACCGACTCCCATCATCGTCAGTTCAAAAGCGCCCAAGGAGCGTTTTAACCCTCCATTATGACGCGCGCCTTCCATAACCGCTTCCACCGGCAATTTACGCATGAACTCTGTCTTCATTTCTTTCTCCCGCTTTCTTTATAAATTTTGTTCTGTACTATTAAGATTCTTCTTCCTGTCGTCAAATATACCGCTGTTTTACAAGAAACTTCCTATTCCTTATCGCTAAGCGAGAACTTGGCCGGAACGGTCACCGGCTCCTCATACCAGGAGAAACAGCGTTCCGTCAGCTCCGCGTCCGGCTTTGGTGTCAGAAGGCTGACAACCGGAACAAGAATCATGCCTCCCAGCATGGCAAATGCGCCCGCGTTAATGGATGACTGCAGAACCGTTGGAAAGATTCCATTGGCCAGCAGATTCAGAATCATAATTCCCGCGCCCCAGATAAAACTGCACCAGCAGGCGATCCGGGTCGTTCTTTTCCAGTAAAGTCCGTACAGCAGCGGAGCAAGGAACGCTCCGGCCAGCGCGCCCCAGGAAATACCCATCAGCTGCGCGATAAAGGTCACCGCGCGCTTATACTGAACGATCGCGATCACAACAGATATGGCAATAAATACCACAATTAAAATCCGCATAACCAGCAGCTGAGATTTCTCACTCATGTCCTTCACAAGATTGTCTTTGAGGAAATCGATCGTCAGCGTGGAGCTGGAAGCCATAACCAGAGAGGAAAGGGTAGACATGGAAGCGGAAAGTACAAGCAGAACCACAAGCCCAATCAGCACATCCGGCAGATTCGAAAGCATGGCAGGGATAATGGCGTCGTACCCTTCGACATCCACATTAATCTGATCGGAAAACAGTCTGCCGAAGCCTCCCAGAAAATAGCACCCGCCTGCTACGATCAGCGCGAACATCGTGGAAATAATCGTTCCTTTATGTATGGATTTTTCGCTTTCAATGGCGTAGAATTTCTGAACCATCTGCGGCAGTCCCCAGGTGCCCATAGACGTCAGAAGCACGACACCCAGCAGATCCAGCGGGGCCGGCCCAAAGAACGACGCGAAAGCTCCCGGCGTGGAAGATACAGACGGATCTTCGATTCGCGCAAGACCGTCGATCGCCTCCATAAAGCCGCCTTTACTTGCGAGTACCGCCGCGATCACCGCAATGATTCCAAACAGCATAATGATGCCCTGAATGAAATCATTAATCGCCGTCGCCATATAGCCTCCCGCAATCACATAAATTCCCGTCAGCACCGCCATAATAATGATACAGACCGTATAGTCAATATGGAACGCCATTCCGAACAGTCTGGAAAGACCGTTATATAAGGATGCCGTATACGGAATCAAAAAGATAAAGGTAATCATAGACGCTCCGATTTTAATGGATTTGCTGCCGAATCGCGCCCCGAAGAATTCCGGCATAGTCGCCGAATCCAGGTGCTGAGTCATAATTCTCGTACGTCTTCCCAGGATCACCCATGCGAGAAGGGAACCGATCATCGCGTTCCCCACTCCGATCCAGGTCGAAGCAATCCCGTATTTCCACCCAAACTGTCCGGCATATCCGATAAAAATAACAGCGGAAAAATAGGATGTGCCATAAGCAAACGCTGTCAGCCACGGACCGACGGAACGCCCGCCAAGAACAAATCCGTTGACATCGGTCGCATGTTTTCTGCAGTAAATACCAATGGCAATCATGATTGCGAAAAAAACGCAAAGCAATAAGATTTTGATAAACATAGTTTTTTCGTCCTTTCTTTTTATTTGGAAGGACAGTGTTTCCTGCGCGCTGTTTTGTTTCACAAAACAGGCAGGGCATAAACTGAAAAATTGCACTGCGGCTAAAGCCGCGCAATTTCTGTATTTGTCCTGCGCGCTGTTTTGTTTCACAAAACAGGCAGGGCATAAAAAACTGCCCTCCGAACTATGTTCAGAGGGCAGATTGTACCGCGTTACCACCTCTGTTCACCGCGTCCTCACGAACACGGCCTCACTGAGTTCTTACCAAACTCGCTCACTATGACGGGTGAACCCGTTCCAACCTACTTTTGAAACCGGAAGTTCTGCTGTTCTTTCGGTTCCTGTTCAGCGGACTGCTCTCGGAATGTATTCGATCCGTCTCTTTCCCGCGCCTCTCACCACCCGGCTGCTCTCTGTCGGCTTTCCTCGGACTTACTGGTTTCCGGTCTTCGCATTTCCAGGTTATTATTACACGATTTCCCAAGCAAGTCAAGAAATATTTACGATTTTGCGAAAAAGTGCATATCATTGTTTTTAACCCTCCGCGCCCAATAGACAATCGGCGTATCCGCAAGGCTGGTTACAATAAAAATCAGATAGCTGGAAATACAGATCCCAAGCATGGTCTGCATAGAATACATTCCCCAGAAGGCGCCAAAGCTGTACAGTACCGTATTAAGCATCTGTGATATCAGCGTGGATCCATTGTTTCTCAACCATAAAAAACGGACGGAATCCCCACACCTTCTTTCCGTAAATGCCCACCATTTATGATAGGCCCAGACGTCAAACCTCTGGCAGATCGCGTAAACCAGAAAGCTGACGATCATCAGACGGGGCGTATTGCTGAAAATCGCTTCAAAGCTGCTTCTTGCCCAGTCACTCTCAGCCGGTATGTATAACAGCCAGAGCTGGGAAAGCACAATAAAAGACATCGAAGTCGCGATCCCGATATTCACCGCTTTCTGTGCCGCCTGTTTTCCTTCTGTTTCACTTAAAATATCCGTAATCAGGAATGTTGCCGCAAATAAAATATTTCCCAGAGTCTGCTCCATGCCAAACGCCTCTACCAGCAGCAGCACTTCAATGTTTGCGGTAATCGTCGCGAAGACGGTTCCGCAATACAGCCCCGCTGTTCCAAAAAAACGATATGCCGCCAGAACCCCCAGATAAATGATAATCAGCGAAGCAATCAAAAGAAATTCATTCATCCTCTTTTTCTCCTCCCACTCCAAAATCCGTATTTTCCAGCAGAATATCCACCCGCTCCTCCTTTTTGTATTTCGGATACACATCCCTCATAAAGGCGCGGATACAGGCTTCGTCCGGCTTTACGGAAGATGTGTTTCCGGTCATCAGGTTGATACAGACTCTCTGAAAATGCAAAAGTCCTGTCTCCACATCCCGCCGCATAGACGCTCCGGTCTGCCCGGGAAGTCCGAAAAGCAGGCAGACTTCCTGCGCGTACTCCGCGATTTCCTCAGGAGAGGCGTATTCCATTCCTTTTATCAGAACTTCTTCCCGAAAAGAAGCGTCAAACGTCTCTACTCCCATTTTCACAACCACCTGAATCCCGTTTTTTCCAAATCTTTTCCGAATTCCAGAGAGTGTATGCCGATCCCTCCAGTGGCATTCGATATGCAGCCGCTGTATGGTCTTCTGTCCGCATACGCAAAGAAGCTGTTCCACTGTTTTCTCATCCAGATCGCAAAAACTTCCGGAATTAATGACTTCCAGCACGCCAAAACGGCCGGTTACTTTTTTAATTTCCTCTCTGTTCAGACGAAAGTTCGCTTCCTCATCCACTGAAAAATCCAGATGGTAATCACAAAAGCTGCAGCGCCTCCATTTACATCCGCTACCTCTGAGCAGCAGGATTTCCCTTGGATTTTTTTCTGTTATAACACTATATCTTTCCATTTCTTTTCACCCATAAAAAAAAGTGCCTGCCAAAGCACCATCCCATACAAACAATCGGCGGGCATCTGATCTGCTCGCCTGGTTTCCGTAGTTTTGTTTAAAGACAGGATGGTTCCGAACTGTCTTATTCTGCTGTACCGTTTTATTTTACCTGTTTTTTCGCAAAATGCAAGAAAAAATTCTGGACTTATCCAAAATCCATGTTACAATCAGAACGCAGAAACCATTTTACTCAGGAGACTTATCATGCGGATCAACTTGCTGGAAGGATCAATTACAAAATCCATGCTGCTGTTCTCTCTGCCAATGATTTTGGGGAATCTGCTGCAGCAGCTCTATAATATCGCCGACACACTGATTGTCGGACGTTTTATCGGAGCGGACGCCCTGGCGGCGGTTGGCTCTTCTTTTACGTTAATGACCTTTTTAACCTCGGTCATACTGGGGCTTTGTATGGGAAGCGGCGTTGCCTTTTCCATGTGTTACGGCGCGAAAAAAGAGGATGATCTGAAATCCGCCCTTGCTTTTTCCTTTCTCTTTATTGCCGCTCTGACACTGCTCCTCACGGCCGGCGTGCTGCTTTTTATTGATCCCATTATCGACCTTTTGCAGATTCCCGCTGAAATCCGGGAAATGACACAAACCTACCTGCGGATCATCTTCTACGGCATGGTCTTCACCTTTTTTTATAATTACTTCGCGTCGGTGCTCCGAGCCTTTGGCAATTCCCTGACGCCCCTGATATTTCTGGGCATTTCCGCGGTCCTGAATATCGCGCTGGACTTATGCTTTGTGCTGGGGCTGCACATGGGCGTGGCGGGAGCCGCCTGGGCGACCGTTCTCTCTCAGGCGGTCTCCGCTGCCGGCGTTCTTCTTTACTGCCTCCTAACCCAGCCGATTTTGCGCGTACAGAAAAAGCATTTGCGGATCCAATCCCGGCTATGGAAACAAGTGATTCAATTTTCCATTCTCACCTCTGTCCAGCAGTCCATTATGAATTTCGGCATCCTAATGATCCAGGGCCTTGTCAATAGCTTCGGCGTGGCGGTCATGGCGGCTTTTGCCGCGGCGGTCAAAATCGACTCCTTCGCTTATATGCCGGTTCAGGATTTCGGCAACGCCTTTTCCACGTTTATTGCCCAGAATTCGGGCGCCGGAAAAAGAGAACGGATTCAAAGGGGCATCCGCTCCGCTCTGGCAGTTTCTTTTTTCTTCTGTATTGTTATCTCTGCCGCGGTCTGGTGTTTTGCCGGGGAGCTGATGAAAATCTTTGTTGATGCTTCAGAGACGGAAATTATTGCCATCGGGGTCGGATATCTACGCATTGAGGGAACCTTTTATTTCGCCATCGGCTGTCTGTTCCTGCTCTACGGACTTTATCGCGGTGTCGGACGTCCCGGAATTTCCATTGTGCTGACGGTCATTTCCCTGGGGATGCGGGTGCTTCTGGCTTACTGCCTTGCTCCTACGCCTATCGGTCTTGCCGGAATCTGGTGGGCAATTCCCATCGGATGGATTCTCGCGGACGCCGCCGGACTCATCTATTATCGAAAAATGAAAAGTTCCATGTAAAACATCTGCCTTCTGCGCATACACTAATGCAGGAGGTGCTTGCATGAATATCAAAAAGTGGCATATAGCCGGCGCGTTTTTTACGATTGTATTTGGAAGTCTGGATCATTTTTTCTATCACTGGTCCGGAGAACATCCTCTGGTGGCGGCCTTTTCCGCTGTAAACGAAAGCACCTGGGAACATCTGAAGCTGCTCGCCGCTCCCGTGCTGCTTTTTTCCATCTTTGAATCTATCGCCTACGGCCGCTTTCGCGGCGGCTTTCTCCCCGCGAAAGTGCTTTCCCTGATTTTGGGTATGGCCGCTATTATCCTGATCTTTTACGGTTATACAGCGGCAGCCGGAACCCATTATCTCTGGGCGGACATCGCCACCTTTTTCATTGCCGCGGCTCTGACCTGGTTCCTGAGTTATTTTCTGATGAAAAAAGAAAACTGCGCCGGCATCGGCGTCCAGCTGATTTCACGGGTGCTGCTTGCCGCTGTTCTCGTCAGTTTTCTTTTGTTTACCGTAGATCCACCCCATATCTTCCTTTTCGAGGATCCGGTTACCGGACAGTATGGTCTGTAAAAATTCTTACGGGTTCTTCCGCTTCTCCGCAAAATAGAGAAAAAGAGCGAAAATACCGCAGTACACCAGCGCGCCGATATTTCCCGCTATGATATCGGTTACCGTATCTACCATTCCCCGCTGCATTCCGCCGCCTGCCAGCTTATCCGCCAGGAATTCGAAGATTTCCCATATTCCCGCGCCCGCGGATGAAAACAGAAAGGCAAAGATGGATCGGGAAAGCAGAATCAAATTCCTGTTTTTTACCGATTCCACTGCCTGGGAAAGCAGTCTGGAAATTACCATCATTCCCACGCTGGCAAGGAGGACGCCGCTGATAAAATGAATAATCTTATCATACGGACCAAACCTCCGGTACAGATCCAGGATTGATCCCATCGGCGACGCCAGATACACAAAAATCAGACCGCAGTAAAACAGATCGTCGGTTGCTTTCAGCAGTTTTGCCGCAATGACCAGCACCAGGATCGACGCGAAGGCGCCAGCGATATTCGCGGGAGGCGGATCCACGCCTGTTTTGACCGCGATTACAGAGGTAACCGCGGAAGCTGCCGCCAGTACGGCGACCGCCGCAATTCTTTTTTGATTCATATCGCTTAGGGTTCCTTTCGTAAGTTTTGAGCGCCCTGTTCTTTCTTTTTTCTGAATTGCAAGCCGCCCGGCAGTACCGTCTGCGAAAGGGCGCCGAATTTGCACGCGGAGATACACTTTCCGCACCGGATACACTCGGGGCTTCCCGGATTTTCGGCAGGGTTCAGACTCATGGGGCAGACCGCTTCACAGGCGCCGCAGTCTGTACACCGCTCTTTTTTTACCTCAAGGCGCAGACAGGAGACAGGGTTAAACAGCCCGTAAACCGCGCCCAGAGGACACAGATATTTGCAGAAGGGGCGGTAAGAAACCAGAGAAAGGAACAGCAGGAGCAGCAGCAAGAAGCTCTTCCATGTAAAGAGCCATCCCATCGCTTCCCGCAGCCGCGGATCGAAAAGGGTCAGCGTCCAGCCGCCCTCCAGGGTACCCGCCGGACAGATCAGTTTACAGAACCAGGGAGTTCCCTGTCCCGCCAGATCGGTAAAAATCAGCGGGAGGGTCAGGACCAGAACCCCAAGGATCAGATATTTGAAGTATTTCAAAAACCGGTGCCCCGGCAGGCTTTTTCCCTTGCGCAGTCCCGGTATTTTGTAAATCAGCTCCTGAAGCAGTCCGAAGGGACACAGCCATCCGCACGCGAATCTTCCTGCCAGAGCGCCGACCATCATCAGAAATCCAATCACATAAAAAGAAAAATGTTTTCCCGGACTTCCAAGCACTGCCTGCAGCGCTCCGATGGGACAGGATCCGAGAGCGCCCGGACAGGAATAGCAGTTCAGTCCCGGCACGCAAAACTGTTTCAGACTGCCCTGATAAATGGTTCCATTCAAAAATCCGCTGATATACCCGTTGCTCACGGCTGCCGCCGCGATTTGCACCATCAAGCGCAGCCGTGTTCCCGCTTTTTTAACCAATTCCGATACACTCCAGACAAACACGAACCGCCTTCCGCGTCACGATCGCCGCTTCCCCCTGAAAGAGTCCGATTCCGGCTAAAAGCAGACCCAATGAAAAAAGTCCGATTGCAATCGCGTTTTTTCTTCCCGCCATATTATTTCACCTCTTGATACGCTTCCTCTATCAGCTCTTTCCATTCGGATTTGCTGCGGGAACCGACAAAGCTTTGTAAGATGTTTCCTTCCTTATCCAGGAACAAAGTCTCCGGAACCGACATCACCTGATTCAGATAGAGATCCATCAGTTCCTGATTAGGCGCGATTTGGAGATAGTCCGCGCCGGTGGAAGAAACGATTTCTTTCGCTGTCTGCAGCAGGTCCTCCGTCGTCGCGTCTGCCGGAATACCGATGAACTGCACGCCCTTTCCTTTATATTCCTCGGACAATTCCCCAAGACCCGGCATTTCCTCAATACAGGGACTGCAGAAGGTGGCCCAGATATTGAGAACCGTCAAATCCGCTTCTCCCATCACCGAGCCTTCCACCGCGTTTCCCTCCAGATCCGCTGCCGTGAACTTGCTGAAATTTACATCGCCGCTTTCTCTGGCTTCTCCGTCGCTCCCACTGTCTGCCGCTCCGCAGCCTGTCAGAAGAAGCATTATTCCAATTAGTATTGCAGTTATGCGTTTTTTCATCCGTTCCCAGCTACTCCTTTCCTGTAAACGACAACAATAACTCGGTTTCTTCCTCCGTCAGCGCCATTACCTGGCACAGCCGCCGAATTTCCTCTTCCGGTAGAACATAATCCGTATCTGTGCAAAGCCTTGTAAAATCCTCTTTTTTCATATTCAGGCGGCTGAAGCTAATCTCACCGCTGGCGATCTTCCTGTCATAAATCCGCAGGAAAGCGATTGCAAATTTCTCCGCTTTCATACACATCCTCCTTTTCCTTCTTTTACAAAAATAGGTTATGTTCAGTTTACGGGCGATATCGCCGTTTGTCAAGAAGGCTGCCAAAGGCGACAAAAGGAAATTGCGGATTCGCGTAAAACCCGCTATAATAGAGTCGGTACGTGAGAAAAATTATCAACAAATTTGGAGAATATAAAATATGATACTTAGTGAATTAAAACCAGGACAGAGCGCTTCTATCCGTTCTGTCGGCGGAGAAGGAGCTCTGCGTCAGCACTTTCTCGATATGGGTCTGATCCCGGGCGTTGAGGTAACGCTGATCAAGCTGGCGCCTATGGGCGATCCCATGGAGCTGCGGCTCCACAGTTATGAACTGACCCTGCGGCTTGCGGACGCGGAGAAAATTGAAATCAGCAATCTTCATGAAGCTTCCCGGGAGCTAAAGCAGCAGCCGAAAAAGATTCCTTCCCATCATCCCGGCCTTGGAGAAAGCGGAATCTATCATACAAAGGCGGGTGAGAATCCTCTGCCCGAAGGAGAGACCATCACTTTTGCCCTGGCAGGAAACCAGAACTGCGGCAAAACGACACTCTTTAATCAGATCACAGGCTCCAACCAGCACGTAGGCAACTTTCCCGGAGTCACAGTCGATCGGAAAGACGGAGAAATCAAAAATCACCCGGACACATTGGTCACCGATCTGCCGGGCATCTATTCCATGTCCCCCTACAGCAGCGAGGAACTGGTCACCCGGCAGTTTCTGCTGGAAAGCCGCCCCCGCGGGATTATCAATATTGTGGACGCCACGAACATCGAACGAAATCTCTATCTGACCATGCAGCTGATGGAGCTGGATATTCCCATGGTGCTGGCTCTGAATATGATGGACGAAGTGCGGGAAAACGGCGGGTCCATCGACGTCAACGCCATGGAGGCCATGCTTGGAATTCCGGTCATTCCTATTTCTGCCGCGAAAAATGAAGGGATTCAGGAGCTCATCGATCACGCGCTGCATGTGGCAAAGTATCAGGAGCGCCCCGGCCGCGCTGATTTCTGCGATCCAAAGGATCATGGAGGAGCGGTTCACCGCTGTCTGCACGCGATTATGCATCTGATCGAAGATCATGCCCGCAGCCACCGTATCCCGGTTCGCTTTGCCGCCAGCAAACTGGCGGAAGGGGACATCCAGGTACTGGAAAAGCTGGCTCTGGATCCCAATGAACAGGAAATGCTGGAACATATTATCCGCCAGATGGAAGAAGAGCGGGGACTGGATCAATCTGCGGCCATCGCGGACATGCGTTTTCAGTTCATCGAAACCGTCTGCCGGCAAACCCTTGTAAAACCCAAAGAAAGCAAGGAACATACGCGAAGCGTAAAAATGGATCGGATTCTGACCGGAAAATTCACCGCTATCCCCGCGTTTGTCGGGATTATGGGGCTGGTTTTCTGGCTGACTTTCGGCGTCATCGGAAGCTGGCTGTCCGATCTTCTGGAAACCGGAATTTCCTGGCTGACCGGACTTGTGGACGCGGCTCTCATCGCTTATGAAATCAACCCGGTCATTCGTTCTTTTATCATCGACGGTATTTTTGCCGGCGTCGGCAGTGTCCTGAGCTTTCTACCCATTATTGTAACGCTGTTTTTCTTCCTGTCCATACTGGAAGACAGCGGCTATATGGCCCGAGTCGCCTTTGTCATGGATAAACTGCTGCGAAAAATCGGTCTTTCCGGCAGGAGTATTGTTCCCATGTTGGTGGGATTTGGCTGTACCGTACCGGGCGTTATGGCGAGCCGCACCCTTCCCTCCGAACGGGATCGGAAGATGACGATCCTGCTCACTCCCTTTATGAGCTGCTCGGCAAAGCTTCCGATCTATGCCCTGTTTACAGCGGCCTTTTTCCCGCGCTATGGGGCGCTGGTTATGATCGCGCTGTATTTTACGGGAATTCTTGTGGGCATTCTCTATGCCTTTCTCCTTAAAGGAACCATGTTCCGCGGAGAGCCGGTTCCCTTTGTTATGGAGCTTCCCAACTACCGGCTGCCCGGCGCGAAAAATGTCTGGCAGCTGCTCTGGGAAAAGGCCAAGGACTTCATTACCAGAGCCTTTACCGTGATTTTTATCGCCACGATTATTATCTGGTTCCTTCAGAGCTTTGACGCGCGGCTAAACGTTGTATCGGACTCGCAGACAAGCCTGCTGGCGGTACTTGCCGGGCTCATCGCGCCGATCTTCTGGCCGCTGGGTTTTGGAGACTGGAAGATCGCCACTGCCCTGATCACCGGATTCAGCGCCAAGGAAAGTGTAGTCTCTACCCTCACCGTTCTGCTGGGCGGTTCCACCAATGCCCTTTCCACGCTCTTTACACCGCTGACGGCTGTCGTATTTCTGGTATTTACGCTGCTGTATACCCCCTGTGTTGCCGCCATCTCTTCAGTCAGGCGGGAACTTGGAGGGAAATGGGCGCTGGGCGTCGTAATCATGCAGTGTGTAATTGCCTGGATCGCCGCCTGGATCGTACGCATGATCGGCCTTATTTTAGGCCTCGGATAATCGGGAAACCCTTGAAAAAGAAAGGATTTTCGTGTATAATTGGATTAATTGTTAAATGTTTATTTTTTAAGGAGTTTTTGAATGGATGACAAACTGAGAGAACAATTTCTGGCGGCTACTATACGCCTGAAGAAGATGGAATCCATGCTCGTCTCCGATTGTGAGATGCAGATTAACGAACTGGTAATTCTGATGAGCATTACGAAAGGCTGCGCCTGCGGCAAAAGCTGCGGAACCAATCTCAATGTGCCTGAAATCCAGAAAAAACTGCATATCTCCAAGCCTGCCGTATCCTACATACTGAACACCCTGGAAAAAAAGAATTACATCACCCGGGAAATCGATCCGGAAGATCGAAGAAAAATCGCGATTAACGCGACTCCCCAGGGACAGGCGGCCGCGGAAGAATCCAGCCTCCGCTATGATCGGGCCTGGCGCGAGCTGCTTTCCGGTTTTGGCGAGGATAACATGCAGCATTTAATCCAGCTCCTTACGCTTTTGAATGAACACTGTGAATCCTTCTGCAGCGAAGAAAAAAAGAAAAAATAGCATGAAAAAGCGCAGATGCCGTTTTCATCCGGATCTGCGCTTTCTCTATATTTGCATTTATTGAGAAGGATTTATATGGTTACCGGGCTGAGTATCTTTTGCGGATTTTTACAGATTCGCAGTTCCATTTTACCGTTTTGCGCAGTGGCAATCAGCTTGTCACCGCTGTCGAATCCGCCTTCCAAGATCCGATCCGCCACCGCGTTTTCCAGTGTCGACTGGATCGCGCGTCGCAGAGGCCGCGCTCCGTAAACCGGATCAAAGCCCTGCTCTGCCAGCAGATCGATGGCGGTCTCATCCACCTCCAGATTCACGCCCTGCGCCGCCATGCGCTCCGCAAAGCGGTCCGCCAGATTACGGGCAATCTCGCGGATATTTTCTTTATCCAGCTGGCGAAATACGATAATTTCATCCAGACGGTTCAAAAATTCCGGCTGAAAAGCCCGCTTCACTTCATCCATAACGCGGCTTTCCATTTCCCGTGCCCTGTGTTCCTCACTTTTTTCCTCAGCCGCGACAAATCCCAGAGAATTCCTGCCGACGATATTTTTCGCGCCAATATTGGAAGTGAGAATGATAATGGTATTTTTAAAGCTGACTGTCCGTCCCTGAGAATCCGTCAGCCTTCCGTCATCCATCACCTGCAGCAGCGTATTCCACACATCGGGATGCGCCTTTTCGATCTCATCAAACAGGAGAATGCTGTAGGGCTTTCTTCTTACCTGCTCGGTCAGCTGTCCGCCTTCCTCGTATCCGACATAGCCCGGAGGCGAACCGATGAGTTTTGATACCGCGTGAGGCTCCATGTATTCGGACATATCGAAACGCAACACCGCGTTTTCATCCTGGAACATAACCTCGGCGAGAGCGCGGCTGACTTCCGTCTTTCCAACCCCGGTAGGCCCCAGGAACAGAAACGAGCCAATCGGCCGTCCCGGCTGGGCGACACCGGTGCGTGCCCGGCGTATCGCTCTTGAAACGGCGGAAATCGCCGGTTCCTGTCCAATAACGCGCTTATGCAGGGTCTCCTCCAGCTTCCGCAGTCTCTGCCGTTCATCCTGTGTCAGCATCGTCACCGGGATATTGGTCCACGCGGAAACAACCTCTGCCACATCCTCCGCTGTGACTGCCGCGTTCTGACCGTTTCGCCACTGCTCCTGTTTTTCTTTCAGCTCCTGGGAAAGGGCTTTCTGTTTATCTCTCAGCACAGCCGCCTGCTCATATTCCTGGGCTGCCGCCGCTTTTTTCTTTGCCTCGCAGACCTTCCGCACTTCCTCGTCCAGAGCCTGAAGATGAGCCGGAACCGTCATACTGCGCACCCGAATCCGGGACGCCGCTTCGTCCATCAGATCGATGGCCTTGTCCGGCAGATACCGATCGGAGATATATCGATCCGACAATTCCACCGCGGCGCGGATCGCCTCGTCGGTAATGGTCAGTTCATGGAACTCTTCATATTTTTCACGCAGTCCCATCAGGATTTTTACCGCGTCTTCCCGATCCGGCTCTTCTATCATCACCGGCTGAAAGCGCCGTTCCATAGCGGCGTCTTTTTCAATGTACTGACGGTATTCCCGCAGCGTTGTCGCTCCAATTACCTGCAGTTCTCCCCGTCCCAAAGACTGTTTGAGAATATTCGCCGCGTCCATGGCGTCGTTGCTGCCGCTGCCCGCTCCGATCAGAGTATGAAACTCGTCGATAAAGAGAATGATCTGCCCGTCTTTTTTGATTTCTTCCAGAAACCCTTTAATCCGTTCTTCAAAATCACCCCGGAAACGGGTTCCCGCAAGCATACCCGCCAGATCCAGAGACAGAATTCGTTTTCCCTGCAGGTTCTGCGGCACATGTCCCGCCGCCATCCGCTGAGCCAGGCCTTCTGCCACCGCGGTTTTTCCCACGCCCGGCTCTCCGATCAGCGCCGGATTATTCTTCGTACGGCGGGACAGAATCTGGATCACTCGTTCCACCACCTTGTCCCGTCCGATCATCGGATCTAAAAGGCCCGCGTCCGCCTCTGACGTCAGATCCCGGCTGTATTTTTCAAGAAGGGGTTCACCTTCTTCCTGCCCCGATTCTTCCCGGATATCTTCCGGCAGGGGCTGTCTCATGACCTGGGAAAGCGCTTCGCGCAAAGTCCCCGCGTCCACGCCCAGGGAGCGCAGCAGTTGAAAGGCCGCGCACCCACTCTGCCGCAAGATCGCCAGCAGCAGATGCTCCGGCTCAACACAGTCTCCTTCCTGCTCTTTACGGATGGTTTCCGCGTCTTCTAAAATCCGCTGCATCTCCCGGGACATCTGGATCGCCTGAACGCCTCCGCTTTCCGCCGCGTCCCGGTCGTATCGCCGAATCGCTTCTTCGATCAGATCCGCCCCTACTCCGAATCTTCCCAGCACCTCCGCGGCGCGGCCCTGTCCCTCATGGGCAATGGCCCACAAAACATGCTCGCTCCCCGCAAATCCATGCCTCATTTTCGCGGCAAAACGGAAGACCTCATAAATCACGCCGCCGGTTCGGCCGCTGTATGCTTTTGTATTAAGATTCATGTGTACACGCCTCCCTTTCCACAGCCGCTATATGATCCCGCAGTCTGGCGGCTTCTTCATAGTTTTCCTGTTCAGCGGCCTCCCGCAGTCTCTCATGAAGCGCGGCCAGTCTGCGCCGCGTCTTCAGATCCTTTTCCGCGGAATCGGGAAACGGATTGGTCCCTGACTGCCGCGGCTCTTCTTTTCCCGGCCACCAGCCGGAAAACATTTTGAAGAACTCACCCTGTCCCGCCGAATTGGCGTACTTCCACATCTCATGCAGGCAGTCGCTGCACAGATGTATGTAATATTGTTTTCCCATCTGATTTATAACAAAGATTTTGTCAGCTTCCTGTTTATTACAATTTTGACAAAGCATTAAAATCACCCCTTTCCACTTTTCAGACGACTCATCAATCGGGATGCCTGCTGTGGATTACCCGGTCAATCAGTCCGTAATCTTTTGCTTCTTCGGCGCTCATAAAATGATCTCTTTCGCAGTCCCTCTCCACTTTTTCCAGGGGCTGCCCGGAATTTTCCGCAAGAATCCGATTCAGCTTTTCTTTTGTTTTCTGAATATGCTGTGCCTGGATCTGAATATCGGTTGCCTGTCCGCGGCTCCCGCCGGAGGGTTGATGAATCATAATCTCCGCATTGGGCAGAGCGATCCGCTTTCCCTTGGCCCCGCTGGACAGGAGGAACGCTCCCATAGAAGCCGCCATCCCGACGCAGATGGTCGATACGTCCGGCTTCACATACTGCATCGTATCATAAATAGCCAGACCGGCGGTTACCGATCCGCCCGGACTGTTGATATAAAGCTGGATATCCTTTTCCGGATCTTCGGCCTCTAAAAACAGCAGCTGTGCGACGATCAGGCTGGCCGTTGTGTCGTTTACTTCCTCAGAAAGCAGAATAATCCGATCATTTAAAAGCCGTGAGAAAATATCATACGAACGCTCCCCGCGGCTGGTCTGTTCTACTACATATGGCACCAAACTCATCTATTATCACACCCCTTGATTTTTTATTACTTACCTATTTATCCCCTATTTATTTTTTTATTAATAGTTAAGCTTTTAATTATTTTAGCATTTACTTACTTTTCTGTCAACACAAAAAACGAAAAAATCAATCTGCACACTATATAACCTGCTTGACAAGGGCAAAAGAGATTGTTATACTTTATACAGACTATTGGTCTGTATGGAGGTGCGGTATGGCAAGAAACAAATACCCGGAGGAAACCGTGAAGCTGATTTTAGATGTCGCCACCCATCTGTTTGTTGAAAAAGGATATGACGCAACATCTTTGCAGGACATCATCAACGAAACCAATCTTTCAAAAGGCGCAATTTACCATCATTTCTCGTCCAAAGAAGAAATTTTTGAAGCGATCTTTCACCGTATAGGTGAAGAAAACACAAATGCTTTGGCAAAAGTACGGGACGATCAATCCTTGAACGGGCTGGAAAAATTGCGGGCAATCTTTAAGGCTGCTTTATTCAATTCTAATCAAAGTTTGATGCTCACAGTTACGCCTTGCTTACTGGATAATCCGCGCTTTCTGGCGATGCAAATTGCCCAGCTCTATCAGATTGTTGCTCCAGAGTTCATCCAGCCAATCTTACAGCAGGGGATGGACGATGGTTCCATTCAGGCGACAAATCCCGGTGAACTGGCAGAGGCCATCATGGTCTTGTCCAATGTATGGCTCAATCCGCTGGTTAGCATGACGGATGAAGCGAGGATGCGTAATCGTTGCAAAACATTCAATGACTTGTTACAAGGCGTCGGTATCAACCAGTTGTTGGACGATGAAATGATAGAGGGCTATATTCGTTACTGCAAGTCCCAGCCCACGGCTTAATTCCCTAAAATAAGCTGCTCTCAATGAGCAGTATATTTTAAGCACATTTCAAACCGACGGTCGGTTTAATCGTGAGATAATGGAGGTATTTTATGCAGACAAAACTTTTCAGGCGTGATTTTACTCTCGTTGTGATCGGCCAGATCATTTCCCTATTCGGCAATTCCATCTTGCGATTTGCCCTGCCGCTGTATCTGCTGCGGGAAACAGGTTCTTCAACGCTATTTGGCGTTGTGACCGCCTGCTCCTTTGCTCCGATGGTTATTCTTTCGATGGTCGGCGGCGTACTGGCTGACCGTGTGAACAAGCGTAACATTATGGTAGGGCTGGACTTCTCTACGGCAGCCATTATTATGCTGTTTTACTTTTCGCTGGGGAAAATCCCCACAGTTCCGCTTTTTATCGTTACCCTGATGCTGCTCTATGGTATTTCCGGCACATACCAGCCGGCAGTACAGGCAAGCGTTCCGCTTCTGGTGGCGAAAGAGAAGCTGATGGCCGGAAATGCGGTAATCAATCAGGTCAATACGCTTTCCGGTCTGTTGGGGCCGGTGATCGGCGGTGTGATGTTCACCCTTTGGGACATTGATCCGATTTTGCTTTTGAGTGCGTCGTGCTTTACGTTCTCCGCCATCATGGAAATCTTTATCCACATCCCGCATAAAAAAAGTGGAAATGACGGAATCAAAGATTCCTATTTCCACATGCTGACCGCAAGGGTCAGCGCATTTAAGGTACTTTCTTTGAAATTCCGGAAATATCGTTTTAACGATATTTCCTACATTATAAAAAACGCCCGCGTGAAGCCGGCGTGTTTCGGGTAGTCGGAATGGACTTGAAAGAAAGCTATCAATTTGTAAAGACAGAAAAGCCCATTTTCTTTTCGGTGGTCTTTCTGGTGTCCATCTTCAATTTGGTTTTAAGTGCGGTGATGATTGTTGGCACTCCCATTCTCATTACACAGGTGTTAGGGATGTCTGATACCATGTACGGCTTCACACAGGGGGCGCTGGCGTTAGGCGGTCTGTGCGGCGGGATTTTAACCGCTATCGTATCGGAAAAGCTGAAAGTCCAAAATTCGTACGCATTGCTTTTAGCGTGTTCTGTTGCCGTGGCGGTTATGGGGATTTCCCTATTCCTGAAGATGCCCGCCATTGTATCGTATTGGGCAATCACTTTCATGAGCTTTACCGCTATGGGAGCCTCTACGCTCTTTATGGTCCAGATTTATACATTGGTACAGACACAGACTCCTCCTCAATTAGTTGGCAAGATCATGGCGGCGCTGATTTCCGTTGCGATGTGCGGACAACCGATTGGGCAGGCGATTTATGGTGTTCTGTTCAACATTTTTGCCGCGCATACATGGGTGGTTTTACTTGGAGCCGCGATAGCCGCATTTTTGATTTCTCTTTATTCCAAGAAGATATTCGGCAGGCTGGAAAAAGAAACGCAAGCCTTCGGCTATCGGCGTGAATCATGAAAGACGCAGAACGAGTCCTTCTTTGCCAGTCCAATCAGCGTTATATTGTAAATACGCGCCAGTTCAATGGACTGACGGGTGGGGATTTTATTGCTGACCATCACCGGAATCCGGCCCCGGATTGCCTTTTGTATCATATCCACCGGAACTCTTCCGCTGGTAAAAAGGATACAGGCCGTCAGATCCACGCCCGCGAACAGAGCTTTTCCAACCGCTTTATCTACGGCATTATGCCGGCTCAGATCCTCGCAGGGTTCGAACACAGAATCTTCCCGCGCCAGAAAACAGCTGTGGGTGCCCCTGGTTTTTTCATGAAGCGGAGTGCCGCCTTCAAAACATTCCGCAATCCGATAAATCTGCTCTTCTTCCCAGGGAAAGGCCGCAAGCGGCACAAGCGGCTTTTTCTCCGCGGTTTTCAAAAACACATGGAACTTGTCTTCTTCCCTTATGATTCGCAGCGTTTCCAGCTGGCCCGGAGAGGAAAGAATTCCCTCTGTATACAGATGTCCCGCGATCAGCTCCGTTGTATTTCCCGGGGAACAGGTCATGTTGGCGTAAAAGCTTCCATTTATATAAAGCTCCAGGCGCTGTTCATTGAGGATCCGCTTTTTTACCGGACGGATGGTTTTGTTCCTGCAGTAAAGCGTCAGGGATTCTTCCTGAAAAGGCGGCTGCGGGAGAGCGGTTTCGTTCTCCCGGAACTCCCGGTTTCTCGCCTGCTGATTCATACCGCGCCTCCCCGAACAGAACGTCTGCGTACCGCGCCAAGTGTAATTGCCAGTAAAGCAATCGCGCTCAGCAGCATCAGAACCAGATAAAGCGCGCAGTCCGAAATGCCGCCCCCTTCCTGCAGAAGTTCCAGACAATTAACCGCCCAGCGCGTAGGAATCAGGTTTGACAGGAACAGCGCTCCCTCCGGAAGCTGTTCTTTGGGAACAATTCCCGCCATCAGCAGAATAATTGCTACAAAAGTCGATAAAATATTGGCGATCTCTTTATTATCTGTTATCGCTACAAAGAAATCCCCCAGGGCTGCCGCCACAAAAGACAGTACAAGAATAATCAGCAGAATTTCCGGAACCGTTCCCCCCATGGAAACGCCGGAAAGAAGATAAATCAGAATCAGGGCCGCACCGTTCTGGACTGCTACCAGAATTACATTGCTCAGCAGATTCGCCATGTAATAATGAAATTCCGTCGCCGGTGTGAGCAACAGTCTTGTGTATATGCCCAGTTCTTTATCTTTGCTGATTAAGAAAGCCCCTGTCATCGCGCGCAGAAAGGCGAACATAATAAGAAACGAAAACAGCATATTAGCCGCGGAATAATCATAACTGCTGTCATCTGAATTTCTGGATTCCACATTATATTTTCCCTTCTGGTAGACTTCGAGGTTTTCCTGTTCATTTCCCGGATCCGCCCTGCAGATTGCGGAAAAACGGCTTAACTCTGTCTGAACCGCCGCTTTTACAATCCCCCGCGTTCCGGACGCGTCACTGCTCCAGACTTTTACAGATTCTGCCGGATTCCCCTGTTTCAGAGCACTGTCAAAATCTTCATCCAGAAGGATTCCAAAATCATAATTCCCCAGCTTAATTTCTCCCGCAATATCCGCTTCTTTTTTTACCTGAATGGTCATGCTTTCATTCGAACTGAGGCTGTCAACAAACGCGGAGGAAAGCACACTTCCCGACTGATCCAAAATGATACCGCTAAAGACCTTTGTCGATGGAATCAGCAGTGAAATTCCTACGGAAATAATAACCGGCAGCAGAATAAACAAAATTGTGAAAACCGGACTTTTCGCAGTAAGATTTTTTATGTTATTTTTTAATAAGATCCAAATCACTCTCACGTCTTTACTCTCCTATGTGTTCTTATGACCAGCAGCACCGCGCAGACAGCTGTTATCCCTGCCGCGATTCCAAGGTACTGGCACAGCATCCGCGTATCATCCGCATAGATCGTGCGGAACAGCCCCTGATTGAGCCAGCGTATCGGTGAAAGCAACAGGACACTCTGAAGAATGGGGTTCTCTGACTGCAGTTTGATATAGCCGCCGCCGAGGAACGACCAGACCGGTATAATCAGTGTCTGGATTACAATCAGACTTTTCTCGTAATTCTGCAGCAGGCTGTACACAAGCATCCCCAGAAAAACCGCCATCACAATCGTAAGGAGCAGGCCCAGTCCCGCCAGCACTTCATGACTGCCCCAGTTCGCCCCTAAAACCAGTATGGAAAACAGCAGTATCGGCGCGATAATCATAATTTCCAGAAAAATCGAAGAAAGAATCCTCGCCGTGTAATATGCAGGTCTGCTTACCGGGCTGATTCCGATTCTCTCGATAATCTGGTGCTCCGTATCGTAGGAACATAACGAAAGCGGGACAATCATTACATAAAGAACCATCATTGTGATAATCACCACACCGTAATAATCTGCCGCCGTAAAGTCCTGATGTACTTCCTGAACCGGAATTTCCTCCGGCGCCGCTTCTATTCCCATATCCCGAATCGAACTGTCTCCCGCCGCCAGATCCAGCAGGCTGATAACATATGTTTTTTCCGCGTAAGCGTCTCTATCCGCATACACAGCGATATTGCCGCCGGAGCTCCATAAAAAGACCGAACAGTTCCCCTTTCTCAGTTCCTCTTTCCCCTCTTCCAGTCCATTCACACGGTAAACAGATAATTCCACATCGCCCTGAGACAGATTCGCCATCTGTCCGAAGTTCTGTCCTTCCTCTGAACAGACTGCCAAACGTATTTTCCCCACTTCTGCCCCGCCTCCGCTGAAGGTCTCCGCCATAAAGTAGGACGTCATCACCAGCAGCAGGATCGGAAACAACAGATTAAACAGCAGCCACTTCCGATCTCGAATCTGAAATTTAATTCCTTGTCTGATTAATGTTATCACCTGGTTCACCTCAATCCCTGAGTTTTTTTCCGGTCAGCGCCAGAAATACGGTTTCCAGAGTTACATCCGAATACTGAATATCGGAAACAGACGCACCGCTTTGCAGAATGCGGTCAATGATTTCACTCAGATTTTCCGCCTGTTCTCTGCTGATAACCGCAAGTTCCTTTTCCCGCACATTGACGGAGAGAACCCCCGGTACCCCGCGCAGGCATTCTGCAAGTTTTTCATTAAAGGCGCCTCCTGTCACAAGCAGTGTTTTATTCTTTCCAACCTGCTGCTTCAGTTCCTCTTTTGTTCCTTTCGCAATTTCTTTTCCTTTATCCAGTACCGAAATCATCGTACACAGAGCCTCAACCTCCTCCATGTAATGGGAGCAGTAGATGATGGTTGTTCCCTCCTCATTTCTCGCTTTAATCGCTTCCAGAATATAATTTCTTGACTGGGGATCAATTCCGACAGTCGGTTCGTCCATGATGAGGATCTTCGGGCTGTGAACCAGGGCGCAGGCAATGTTAAGCCTTCTCAGCATTCCTCCGGAAAATGTCCCGGACTGCTTTTTCGCAACCTGCTCCAAGCCTGTCATCTCCAGCGCCTTTTCCGTTCCCCTTTTCAGACTTGCCCCTCTGAGTCCGTACAGTTCGCCGAACAGCTTTATATTTTCTTCCGCTGTATACTGCTGATACAGCGCGATATTCTGCGGAACCAGTCCGATCTTTTTCTGCACCAGACTGAATTCCCGGCTGATATCATGTCCGTATATGCGGATTTCACCGAAATCCGGACGGATGATATTACAGATCATCCGTATCGTTGTACTTTTTCCCGCTCCATTGGGGCCCAGCAGGCCATAGATCTGTCCTTCCCCGATCTGCAGGTTCAGATGATCCACGACCCTTTGTCCGCCATATTCTTTTCCCGCGTCTTTCACCTCAATGATACTCATATCGCTTACCTGTCTTCACAAACCCGGGATACAAAATCGCAGATCGCCTGCTGATCCAGATTTTCCATATGATCGGCATCCAGATTTTTCTTCTTTGCAATCGCCTTCAGCATTTTCCTGATCAGGAAATTCTGCTTTTTTAAATCACAGGCTCCGCCGAGATAATACATGGGGCAGTTTTCCATCCACGAATGATCCCGAACGGAATGTTCCAGAATCATACGGTGCGACTCCGCGCTGTCCAGTCCATGAACGAAAAACGTTACTTCTTTGTTTTTCAGTTCCCCGTTATTCATAAACTTCCTCATCTCTTTGCTGACGGTGCCCGCATAGATTCCACATCCGAGATACAGCTGATCATATTGTGACACCGGAATGTCCTGTGATTTCTCCAAATCATAATAATCAATCGATTCTGCCGCTCTTTTCCGAATCTGATCAACGGTATCCCTTGTGGTTCCGTTTTTTGAAATATATACAACTGCTTTTTTCATCTCGCGTCCTCCTTTATATACTCCTGAATCATCCTTTCTGCCGCTCCGGTGTAACCCATAGCTTCCTGCAGACCCCGGCTCTGTTTTTTCAGATTTTCCTGCACATCCGGCTGCCCGACAATAGAATCTGCCAGTCTTCGCATTTCCTGTCTGTCGATTTTCTTTTTATAATAGCCGGCTCCGCAGCGATATTTGGTAATCAGCTTCGCTGTATTAATCTGCTCGGGGCTTACCGGGCAGATGAGCAGCGGGGTTTCATATAAAAGCGCAGTTGTAACTCCGTTGAAGCCGCCGTGGGAAATAAAAAGGGCGGATTCGTTTACAACTCTGCGATAATCCTCGAAATTCAGATTGTCATAAACCGTTACATTGGAATAAGACTCTAAATCGTCAATATTGTGCCGCTTGTTCCCTGCCAGCGTAATCACATACTCATAGCCGAAATGTTTTGTCGCTTCGATACAGTCCCTGAAAAAATGCGGCCGCAGCGAAACGGTTCCCAGGGAGATAAAAATTTTATCTTTTCTGACCGGAGGCGGCAGTGTCTTCTGATGATCCGCGCCGAGAAACAGGACGTTTTCGGGATATTTCTCGCCGCCCGGGTGAAAAATTCTCGATGTCATAACCAGACACAGGCCGTCGCCTCTCGCCATCACCTGAGAAATGTTTTCCACAATCGGTTTTCCGTATCTGCGGTTTACTCTCCGGATTACCCCCATAATATCAAACATACGGATGCCTTGCGTTAAAATCATATAGGCGATGGCATTTTTAAAATACGGATCCGTCTCATAAACAATTTCATCTGCCAGGATACTGGAAAAGAATTTGCATACCGGAACCCCGCAGTATCTCGCCGCGGCCCTTCCCCATATGGCAAACTGATCGCAGACAACCACACATGGCTGCTCCTGTTCCATCTGCTGAATCGTGAAATCGATCAGAAGTTCCGCGTCCCGGTAAAATGTACTCAACATAGTCAGCATCCTGTGATGGATCTTCCTTTTTTCCCCGATTTCATTAAAATACTGCCGGAACGGTTCCGGATACGGCCGGAGCTCAAGATTCCGGATGTGTTCCAGCTTGTGAAAATGCTCCGCGGTTGTATAAAATACCATTTCCACGCCTTTTTCTCCCAGCGCCTCACACAGTCCGATCTGCGGGTTCACATGACCTGCCAGCGGGAAAGAAAAAAACAAGATTTTTTTGAACATAAAACCCCTCTCTTTGCTATGCTTTCTTCCATACAATCGACGCGTTATGCCCGCCAAAGCCGAAGGAATTGGAAAGTACCACATCAATCTCCCTGTCGCGGCTCACATTTGGCGTATAATCCAGATCCAGTTCCGGATCCGAGTTTTCATAGTGAATGGTCGGTGTAATTTTACTATGCCGGAGACTCTGAAGCGATACAATCCCTTCAATCGCGCCGCAGGCCGCTACCGTATGCCCCAGCATGGACTTTACGGAAGTGACGCTCAATTCTTTCTGATGTTTTCCAAAAATTCTTTTAATGGCCATTGTCTCGTATTTATCGTTGAGATAAGTGGAGGTTCCGTGGGCATTAACGCAGTCCACCTGATCGGCATTGATTTCTGCCGCTTTCATCGCCATGCGCATGCATTTTTCCATCCCTTCCCCGTCTTTGCACGGAGCTGTGATATCGGCCGCTTCGCTGATGAACGCAGAGCCCAGAATTTCTCCATAGACTTCCGCGTTTCTTCTTTGCGCGTGTTCCTCGGATTCCAGAATCAGTACGCCCGCGCCTTCTCCCATTACAAAACCGTCCCGATCCGCGGTAAACGGGCGGCACGCTTTCTCCGGATCCGGATTGCTGGACATGGCCAGAATCTGATTAAAGCCCCGGATATACTCCGGCTGAACGCTTGCGTCCGAACCGCCCGCAATTACAACGTCCGCCATCCCGGAGCGTATGAGGTGCTCTCCCAGAATCAGCGCGTAGGCGGAAGATGCGCAGGCAGAGGAAACGTTAAAGTTGGCGCCCCCGAATCCGTACCGGATCGTCGTCCAGGCACTGATGGAATTGGGCATGGTCTTTACGATATAATGGGCCTGGCTTTTTTTATCTGTAATCGCATTATTTGTAGAAACTACGCCCATAATAACCGCTACCCGGTCCTTATCCACCGCGTTTTTCGTGATTCCGCTCTGCTCAACCGCTTCGTGAACTGCCAGCATCCCCATCTTTGTATTGATCGTCATCTGTTTGGACTCTCTTCTGCCAAACAGGTCTTTGGCTTTTGCTTCCACACAGTACGGATCGATTTCCGCCGCCACCTGGGTATCGAATCCTTCCGGATCGAACCCTTTAATCCGCCGGACTCCGTTTTTTCCTTCGCAGAGCGCCTTCCAGCATTCCCCGGTACTGGTACCCAGGGAAGAAACCATTCCCATTCCTGTTACATAAATCTTTTTGTGCTTCAATTTATTTTCCTCCTGTTCCAGATGCGATAATCACCTGCCCGATAAAAGCTGCAGGGCAATGCCTCGTAATTCCGGCTTAATATTTCTTTTATTCTCTCTTCTCCCATTTCCCGGAGAATTTCTTCCGGATTCCGGGCGATTCCCAGAATATCCCTGCATGCATCCAGCGTCTGCCTTATATCCAGACGATCGTCCTGAAAAATTTGTGTCATATAGTTTACATACAGCGCTTCAAATCTTTCCAGTATTTCCTTGTGTTCCGCCGCGCTTCCTCTCTCGGATTTCTGCCTTCCGGTATCCCGGCAGTACTGTTCGAAGGTGCAGTCCCCGTAATTTTCATGAATATCGGCAACAGCGCTTTTAAACCCATGATAAAAGGCCTCGTTTTCTTCTTCCTCAAAGTATTTCACACAATTATAGACAATGAGATTTCCTGTTGTATTCAGAATTTCAAAGATCCCCAGCATCATAAAGTTTTCTTTCAGAATGGAATCAATGGCTTCTGTACTGAGAGAACAGCATTCATAGATTCGAAAGGCTTCGTTCATCAGAACGAAAATCAGCTTTGAAAACAACAGATTGAAAGGTTCCGGCAGAAGAACATAATTTCGCCCTGACTGCTCCACAAGTTCCTTTATTTTTCGCAGGCACTGACGGGACACGGAATCGCTGTAATTGATTTCAACTGTACGGATCAGACTTCCGGGATAAAAGGCGTGCAGCCCCGCGCACCGCTGCGGCTGCTTTGCCTTTTCAAAAATACGTTCCAGCGGAATCGAAGATGTATTGGTCAGAAGAATACATTCCGGATCCACATAATCTTCCAGGCTTTGAAACAGCTCCTGTTTGGCTGACAGATCTTCGGTAATTGTTTCGATCACAAAATCACTGCCTTCCGCGTCTTTTCTGTCTGCAGAGACCAGTATCTCATTCAGCCTCTGTTGCTTTTTTTCTTCTGTCCAGCCTTTTGTCTTTTTTATCCGTTTCAGCCTTTTCTCCGCATATCTTCGCGCCTCTTGCTCTGCTTTCGGATTTCTTCCAATCCAGGCAAGCTGCGCGTCTGATTCCAGAAACACGTCCAAGAGCTCTTTTCCCATCTTTCCCCAGCCGAAAATACTTATTTTCATGATACCGCTTCCACTCTTTCCTTTTCTTCGGCGCTGCCGTACTGCCTGATAAATTTCCGGCGCGAAGCAGCCGCCAGCTTGTAAAGTTCTGTCACTTTATCGTAAAAAACCGGCTCCGGAAGTTTTGTGTCAAAGACTGCGTTTGTCAGATTGTAATAGTCAAAATCCGAAATCGTAATCCTGTCTTTGTACATCTCCCACTGGGCAGTCCCCGGGAACGGCGTCAGAATTGTAAAACCGGAATGAAAAATCGCGTTTTCCTCCACAAATTGTCCCAGAGCCTCAAAGTCCCGCTCCACATAATCCGGGGTCACCATATAATTGCCGTTTACTTTCATTCCCAGCTGATTCAGAATCCGCAGCGCGTCGATTGTATCCTGAACGGTACTGTTCTTTCCATAATTCTTCAGTTCTTCTTCATTAACAGATTCCAGACCGCAGATTGCCACCCGCACTCCTGCCCGGTAGGCAAGCTCCATGATTTCCGGATGGCGGATCACAAAGTCTGTCCGTACATCTACAATATACTGATGATGATCCAGTCCCTCCTCCAGAATCCGGGTAAAAAGCTGCCGCGCCTTTCCTAGATCGCCGAAGGTATTCGCGTCACAGAACCGGATAATCGGATAGCGTTCCATATGCTTGATTTCTCTGAGAATCAGATCCACACTTTTGTGGAAATACTGTCCTCCCGCTACCGGCCAGATTGTACAGAAGTTGCATTTATGCGTACATCCCTGGGAAGTACTGATATACTGAATCCTTTTTTTCTCATACGGAATAATATAATCATAGCGATCCGTCAGAGCGCGGTTAGGCATAATCTCATCCATGATGAAGTGCTCCTTGATCTCCTGATAAGAAAACTCGCTCAGTTTTTTGGTGTACCGCATCCCGGCCGCGGAAGGAAACGCGAGTCCCGGAATATGGCTGAAATCAGCCTTGGAGCCGTTTTCTCTGAGTTCCAGGATCACGTCTCGGAAGCTTCGCTTTCCCAACCCCACCGCAATGATATCCGCTTTTGAATCCGCAAAGTCCTCCGTACACAAAGTCGGATGAAGCCCTCCCGCCTGTGTGATAATCGAGGGATCTATTTTTTTAATCAGTTCCAGCATCTTTTTTACGGAGTTGTACTGGGCAGTAATACAGGTAAATCCGACAAAATCCGGCTGAAAATCCCGCACCGTTTTTTCCAGATGCGCAAGGCAGTCATAGTCCGGATTCTGATCCTGTTCGGTTTTCTGATCCAGAATAAGGATTTCTTCATCCGGAATTACCCCCGCCAGCTCGTTCAGAGCCAGAGGCGGCCCTACCATAACCCGCAGGGACATCGCTTTGCGCCCCGCCTCATCGGAAAATTCCAGCATACGCATTTTATGCGGGATCGGGGGATTTACTAACAGAACTTTCATTTCTAAGAATCTCCTTTCCGAAAGCATTCTCCGCTTTCGCACCTTTTTTGAATTTCAGCCAACTGACAGCTACGGTCGCTCCTGTGAGCGCCGCGCTGTACCCGTACAGAAGGGAATACGCCTCTGCACCCGCGAACCGGCAGAGAACCACTACCAGCAACGGTGTCAGATAGTAGACCGCGCTCAGAATTCTTCCCGGCCGATCATAATAATAGACCCTCCCGCCTTTTTTCTCTTTATACTTTTTCATCCGGGAGCAAATCAGAAATTCCGCCAGCTTGCCGGAGACAGCCAGCAGCAGCCAGTACGGCAGCACCCCTCTGACGCAGAGCAGTCCAAGGCTTCCCAGAATATAAACGGAATCACAGAACAGATCCAGACGCGCACCTTTCTCGGTAACCGCCTGCCATTTTCTCGCAAGCCTTCCGTCGAGAAAGTCGCTGGCATATACGCATCCCGCGGTCATCACTGTCCAGAAAGACCATAGGTTCCCGCCGCCGATCACAGCGGCTTCTGTCTCTGCCAGAAACAATATGGTCAGAGGAATTCGCAGCAGTGTGATCAGATTCACGCACAAGATTTGCCTGAACTTCTTTTTCATTTCATTCCCCCGCGATTTCCTGTCCCCAGTTTCGGGCGCAGTTTTCCTCATCTAAATACATCTGTTTGGAAATTTTTCCAATCTTTTTCAGCGGATGCGCGGAAAACCACTGTTCCACAGCTTCCAGCTCCGGCGCGCTTTCCAGCATTCCGGTGGCGCAAAAAGCGACTTCCGCCTTTCCGTAATTCCGAATCGACTTCACATAATCTTCTATCAGAGGGGAACAGGCTCCCATATACACAGGACTGCTGAAAACAACCAGATCGTATCCGGACAGGTCGTCGGACAATTCCGGATTTACAGTGGTAATTCGCACCCGGTATCCGCTTTTACAGATGCCGTCCGCGAGATCCCGCGCCACGTCTTCTGAAAAAGAGGTTCTTCCCGGCTGATAGATTACCAGCGCACTGGCGTTCCTGCCGCCCTGTCCATCCAGCATAATATCAATCCCTGTATGCACCGTGGTATTCGCCCGTGATGCCCAAAAAAACCATCCTGCTGCGATTATTACAATCAGCAGAATAATGGCAATCACATATTTTTTTCGCGATTTTTTCCCTCTCATGCCCGCTTCTCCCCGCCGCGGTAACGAAGCGAAAATCCGGCCTGCATAAACTTGCTTACCTCCATGACAAAACTGAGAATCAGATCTCCGTCTTTAAAGGTCTTTTCTCTGAGCACTTTATCAATCGAAATCAATCCTGCGGGAGGACCTACGTACCCGCTTTTTTCCAGAGAATTAAATATTATATCCTGGGAGATTCCGATACTTGCGCATTCCTCAGAGATCAGATTCCGGACGGATTTTGAAGGCATATTGACTACAAAAGCGGCAAGCTCTTTTACATTGATTTCTTTTTGCGCCAGCATCCGTTTCAGCGCGTGGAAAAAGATGGTCTGCCCGTCCTCTTCCATAGCGTATTCATTCAGAACGTTGATATACAGCTGCTTAATATGATGGGCTCCTCTTTCATATTCTTCTTTCGGGTTTGTCAGGTAATACTGATAGCGGTTGCCCATGGCGGACGGCTTTGAAACGCCGCCGGACTCCACATAGGTATGCTCCAGATAGAAGCCTTCACTTTCATCCTCTTCATCTGCGGCAGTCAGAACGAATGCCCCGGCACCGTCACACAGATACCAGCGGAGGAAAATATCCTCTTTTGTGAGAATTTCCTGATTGTAATATTCCGGAACAAAGCAGGAGCTGATCACATTGGAGGACACGACCAGTATATTCTTGTATTCTCCGAGGAGCAGAAAGCTGTGAGCCAGTTTAACGGCTTTGTACACAGAAGTGCAGTTCGCATGAATCTGATATTCCGCGCAGCGTCCCATTCCAAGTTCACCCTGCAGCCTCGCGGACATGGGAGGCATCTGATGGGAATATCCCCCCGCATAAATCAGACAGTCTATCTCCGAAAGATCCATCCCCGCGTCCGCAAGCGCCAGCTTTGCCGCCTTTACCGACAAAGAGAGATTGTCTTCGTCCATTGTTCTTGTTTCAGAGTTAAATGCGTAGTGTGTATACTCTACTCCCAACATTTCCTTCATAACCGGCTGAATCCGCTCGGTCCACTTTTTTATTTTCTCCGGAGCCCGGTCAAACAGCCCCAGATAGTCATTGATCTCATCAAAAGGAACTGTGTTCTTCGCGAGCGCGGTGCTCGTACCGATAAGTTTTGCCTGTTTCATTTTCCTTTCCTTTCTAACATTGCGTTTTCATGCTCCATGCCCTTTCCAGAGCTGCTTCGCATTCTCTCTTCACTTCTTTTTTGGAACAGCTTTTCTGAAACAGTCCTGCTTTTACTGCCTCTGTCCCTTTCATCAGATTCCCTTCCAGAACAGCCAGCAGGGCATTCCCGCTGCCCATCAGTTCCGCGGCTCTTAAAGTCCCTCCCGCTCCCGGAAGCAGTCCAAAAGTAGATTCCGGAAATCCGATCCTACTGCTGTCCGCGCAGATCCGGATGCCGCAGGCCAGCGCCAGTTCCAGACCGGAACCGATGCAGACTCCTGTAACGCCTGCTGCCGCCGGAATATTCATTGCCGCGATACCGTTCAGGGTCTGTTTAAAATCCAAAAACCAGGAAGGATAAGAACGAACTTCTCCCCGGCAAATGTCCGACATGGATACGGTATTATGAATCAGCTGCTCCACATCCGCGCCGGAACTGAAATGTCTGCCTTCTCCCATAATAATCAGACCTTGTATCCGTGATTTCCAGATTTTTTTCTGGAAGATCCCGCAGATCTCATCTAAAAAGTCCTTTGTCATTTTGTTCCCCTGTGCTCCGCAGAGGGTAAGATATCCAATCCGTTCTTCCACGGTATAACTCACATGATTCATTTCCCGGAACTCCTTTTTTCAAGCACCCGTTCCGCCATCAGACAGAACTGGCGGTTTTCCTCCTGAAGCAGCAGGCCCCGATCAGATGTCTTTTCATACAGCCACAGGTACCGCTCAAAACACATGCGGATTGCCTGAATCTGCTCTGCCTCTCTGCACAGGATATGCTCCTGTATCCATTGGAACAGTGGTTCTTTTTCCTCTCCCTCAAACACCCGGGACAGGTATCCTGACTCCAGCAGAAGCGTTTCAGTCAGCGGTTCATCCGGTCTGCGGCCGCCTTCTTTCTCCGCATGTTTCAGCAGAAGACCGCTCCGGTTCAGAACCTGCAAATCCGAATAGGTTCCTCGATACCGTACATGTTTCCGGGCAATTCTCACATGCATGAGAGCCGCGGTCTGAAGAGCCGGAAGATCCGCTTCTTCTTCCAGAATGCCGATTCGCAGAAAGGGCAGTTCCTGCGGATCTGCTTTTAAAAGTTCTTCCCGAAGGATCCCCTCACTGCCGCCGTGAATTCTCACTGCCATCGCTTTCAGCTTCCGGCCGCGGAGTTCTCCGTTTTTCAGCTGCCTTTGAAACTCACTCTGATCAGCTACCGCGAAGGCTTCATACTGTTCAAATGGTTCCCATTCCATACTATTCTTCCTCCAGCATATTTTTCATGGATTCCGGCGGTTCGTAGATGATCCGTTCCCTGGAAAGAAGCAGCATCCTGCATTCCGCAACCGCGCTGAGCTTCTGTGTCTCTTGATTGTAAATCTTATGGTGCGCGATCAGGTAGGCGCCCCTGCGCTTCCATAGGGTCTCCGCGTAGGCTTTTGCGAAAGGCGTCAGTTCCCGCAGATAACGGATACGGTTTTCAATTACCGCCGGAAACACTTCATTTTTCTTTAAAAATGCGCTCCATTCTTCATTTTCCAGGAACATCTCCCATCTGGCCTGTTCCAGATAATTCAGATAGACCGCATTGTTTACATGTCCAAAAGAGTCCAGTTCATAACCTCTGACATTAAATTCAAATCTTGTTTTCATCATTTGAAATGTCCTTCTGCTGATTTAAGAGAAATTTCCGCAATATCTGAAATCGGGATTCCATATACGGTACATGTTTTCCTGCCAGAAACCAGCAGTAGTACTTGTGAATCAGCCGGTTCTTCCCGAACAGAATATGAGGATCTTCGTAATAGATATTCCCGTCCTTTTCATAAAACTCCATCCTGGCGGTTCCGCCAAACAGCCTGCCGTCTGACTGGAATTCAATTATTCGGTTTTTTTCCACTCTTGTCACTGTCAGCTCATAACGGAAAGGCGGAATCGTAAAGCGAATGATTCCTTTGCAGCCTTCTTCCAGATATTTCTGATCAAAAGACAGCCAGACAAAGGGTTTCCAGTTAAACCATCTGGTATAGCAGTCTGTATCATAGACCTGCTGAAACACCTGCTCCAGATCCGCATATTTTTTCTCAATGCGGAAAACCGCGTTAATGTTTACTTTTTCTTCGTTTTTCCACTTCATGTTTCTTTTCTCTTTGCAGCTCCTTATGCCGAAAACGGTCGGAAAGCAGATTGACAAACGTTTCCGTTTCCGCCTGATAAAGCTGCTGTATGTCCGCGTTCTGCACCATATTTACGGCGCGGATGATTTCTGCCCGCTGCTTGTGCGAGGTTCCCTCCAGAAGAGCTTCCACCCACTTCACCGCCGCGTCCATCCGTTCTTTTTTGGGTACAATTTCGTTGAGGATTCCCCACTCAAGCGCCTGCTGCGCATTAATCAGATTTCCGGATAAAATAAGTTCCATGGCTCTTGATCTCCCAATCAGGCGGGGCAGCCTCACAGTGCCTCCCATTCCCGGAAGTAATCCGAGATTACGCTCCGGAAATGAGAAATACGTATTTTTGCAACCAATCCGAAACTGGCAGCTGAGGGCGATTTCAAATCCTGCTCCAAAACATGCTCCGTTTGTAAGAGCCACGGTCAGAATCGGAAGCTGCTCAATATAGTCCAACACCCGTTTTCCTTCGTTGAGTTTTTCTTTAAACGCTTCCGTCTGTTCTTTGTAGTCTCCGAACCGTTCTGAATCCGCTCCTGAAGAAAAATTTTTTCCATGGCCGGTCAGAATCAGAGCCTTCAGTTCACATGCACGGATCACCTCTTCCAGCTCTTCTTTCCGGATAAACACCGGGTCGGCAATCAGGTTCTGTTTTCCGTTTTTGATCGTCAGAATACCGATATGATGTTTAACCGCAATCGTTGTAAGTGCGTTTTGAAACACGACAGCTGCCATTCCTACTCCCTCTCCAGTTCCACAATACCGTTTTCATACTGATACACCAGGTATAGCGTTTCGATTACTTCGCCCACTGTATCCGCAGGATGTTTTAACAGATATTTGCCGACTGTCTGCAGCTGAATATCCAGATTATACTGTCCCTTCAGCATTTCCACCAGTTCTACAAACATCAGAGAATCTCCGTCCAGATCTTCCATGACAGAAAGACTGTCTGTAATTTCCTCTGCCGGTCGGTCACTCTCCTCCGCAAAAAAATCATACACTTCCTTCTTCATTGCCTCTTTTACTTCCGCTGTTAATTCTCTCATTTTTTCCTCCATTTCAGGTTGATAAAATTTATATATAATATAATGAACCCATTATATTATGACGAGTATTGTCGCTTTTCCAATTTTCGGAGCTGCGTCCTGTCTTTTAATTCCAGCATCCGATCCATGAGAAAGCAGGACAGATTTACATGAAGTCTGTCTTTCCATGTATAGTGAATTACAAGGGCCACATTCCGCAGCAGTTCCGCCATAGATTCGGCTTCTGCCTCTTCACAGGGATACCCCTCGCACAAATTCAGAATATCCAGTTCTTCCAGCCTTTTCTTTACAGGTCTTCCCTTCTCTGTCAACCCCCGGTACCGGAAATATTCCGGCAGCATCCCCGGCTGATCCCGATCTTTTTCGGTCAGTACAGTCCTCTCTAAGAATTCCTGTCTGACAGGCTCTTCCTGTTTTCGTCTGGGCCAGATATAGTGTTCCAGCTTCAGCCCGCAGGCTACGTTGAACACATTCTCCAGCTGATAAATCCGTTCCGCGGCGTGGAACACATCTTCCGGACTCATATCCAGTCCATATATCGCGTTCATAATATCCGCGAAATCATCAAACATCCCGATCCCCAGAGACGGCAGCCCCTGAATCGCGAACAGGCAGACTCCGATACAGTCCACAACAATTTTGTAGTTTTCATGCCACCATAGAATTCTTCCGATATTAACCGGATTTGCCAGTTCCTTTCTGGCGTTTTTTATATGAAAGAGATGGCGCGCGATATAGTAGCCTCCATTCTGCATGGAAAAGGCAAAGCTTTTCAGATGATCGCCGCCTCTTGTAGATGTGATATATCCCAGTGAACGGACCAGTCTTGCGTTTGACTGCAGTCCGGTGTAAGATTTATTGATGCAGAATACATAATCTTCAAGTCCCAGTGCTTTCCCCGCCCTGTATACACCTTCCGCGAGCAGATCTCCAATTCCTTCTCTTCTGACGATCCTTTCCATCAGGTATTCCGCGTCCTCTACACTGCCGAACTTCACATTCCTTCCAAAAAGCTGCTCCTTTTTCAGAATTCCCCGTTCGCAGCCTTCCATCGCCAGCGCGATCACCGCCCCCGCTTCAATGGTATCAATTCCATAACGGTCGCACAGCAGCTTCATATGCAGCACCCCCGGCCAGTCAAAGACGCCTGTCATAGGACCTATGGACGCCGCCCCGAACTCAATCCTCGAACCGGTAAGCCCCTTATATTTTCCATCTTTTACCTGATACTTTTTTGAGCATCCGATGGGGCATGCATAGCAGGCTTCTTTTTTGATTTTATAGTCACGGTTAAATACCACCGGATACAGCGCTTCTGCCTTCGGATCTTTTCCTGCCTGAAAATTTCTGACCGGCAGCCCGCCGCTCCGATTATTGGCTTCCAGGAGGAATAAAGTTCCGTATCTTGCGCCCATATGGGAAATGGCGGATTTTTTCGCTCCATCGATCCATTTTTCCTTAATCTTCTGTAATGCCTGCGGATCACGGTACTCCACCGTGCTTTTTCGTCCCTGCACAACAATTGCTTTCAGATTTTTACTTCCCATCACGCAGCCGGTACCCATTCTGCCTGCCGCATGGTTTTTGGACATAATGATACTGGAATACCGCACCAGCTCTTCGCCGGCTTTTCCAATACAGGCCACATCACAGTCATTTCCGTGGCGCTTTATCAGAATATCCGTGACCTCATCTGTAGATTTTCCCCAGAGATCCTCCGCGGCACAGAGCCGGATTTGTCCGTCCGCGCTGCACAAGAGGTACTGAGGAGTCTCTGCTTTTCCACGGAAGACCAGATGATGGATTCCCAGTGAGCGCATTTTTACAGGAAAGTCTCCCCCAATATTAGAGTCTCCATAAATATCTGTAATCGGGCTCCTGGCTGTAATCACACATCGGTTGCCTGCCATCAGTCCGGTCCCCGTGATGGGTCCGATTCCGAAAATCAGGACATTTTTTTCGGACAGCGCATCGTACCTGTGCGCTTGTTCTTCCATCAGAATCATCACATTAATCCCGATTGCCCCGATAAACCGCTTTCGCATCTGCGGTGTAATCACCCTTCTTGCAATATCACCCTGTTTCAGGTTCACATACACAATTTGTTCTTCCATTATTTCTGCTCGATCCTCTTATCTTCCTTAATAACGCCGTCTTTCATCCGTATCAGCCTGGTTCCGTAAAGAGCCGCCTCTTCGGAGTGCGTTACCTGAATGATGGTTTTTCCCATTTCACGGTTGATCTTTTTAAACAGTTCCATAATCTCGATTCCTGATTTGGAGTCCAGATTTCCGATGGGCTCATCAGCCAGAATCAGTTCCGGACCGAAGAGCAGCGCTCTGGCAATCGCGACTCTCTGCTGTTGCCCTCCGGAAAGTTCCCTGGGTTTGAATTTCCTTCGTTCCGTAAGTCCTGTAATTTCCAGAATTTCCGAAAGAGGATTCTCATAGTCTTTTATTTTTTTTCCATCCAGCAGGATCGGCAGCAGAATATTATCTTCTACATTCAGATTGGGAACCAGATTATAAAACTGGAATACAAACCCGATCTTCGTTCTCCTCATTTTGCTTTTTTCTTTTTCGCTCATGTCCTTATAAGAACGCCCGAAGCTGTATACTTCGCCGCCTGTCGGAAGATCCAGCCCGCCCAGAATATACAGGAGCGTTGATTTTCCACAGCCGGAAGGCCCCATAACAGAAAGGAATTCTCCCTGCCTCACCTGAAAGCTGATCTGCTTCAGCACCTGCTCTCTCGATTTCCCAATTATAAACTCCTTGCAGATTCCTTTTGCGTCAATCACTTTATTCATATTTCAACTCCTTCACAATGTCCAGTTTTTCGCATTTTATAACAACCGGAACTGCGGTCAGCATAACAATCAGTACAGTTGCCAGACTGATGACTCCCAGCACCGCGCCGTCATATCCGAGGTTCAGATCCAGCATCAGAAGCGTGAATACATCTCCCAGAAGATATAAAGAAATCCCTCCGGATATCACTCCAAACACAATCCCCGCCACCGCGACCGTCAGTGATTCCAGCAGAAGCATCCCCGTTTTCTGCGGCGGGCTGATTCCGATGGACGTCATAACCGCCATATCCTTTTTTCTCTGCAGAAAACTGATTGTCACATTACTGATTACAGCCAAAGCGCCCATTATCATTATCACGTAGGAAAAGACTGACAAAATATCCGTAAACTGCCGCATTTCTTCTTCCGCCGCGTCCACCTGATCCTGTTTGTCCGTGATTTCCGCGCCATACCCGCTCAGTTCCTGTTTCACGTCTTCTTTTGGAATCTCTGTGCGGATATAATATTGTGAAGGGTACTCAAAACCGAAAAGCTCCGCGGCTGTCTCCCTGGTGATGAGATTATAGTTGCCGCTTGAGTACATTCGCGCATCGAGAATCGACAGTACATTCAGCTGATATTCCTCACCATCGGATTCAACGGAGATGGTATCGCCGGCTTCGATCCCGTAGGTTCTGGCAATCCTCTGGGAAACGATGATCCCGTTTTTCTGTCCATCCAGCTTCCTCAGCTGCGCTTCTTTATCTTCGTAGGACATATAGTTTTCAAAGTCCCGGTATTCTTCCGGATCCACATAGAAAAGGTACATCGGCTTCAGCGGATCGCCATCAAACCGGGTGGAAATCGTTCCGATTTCAATGACAGAATCGGGATCAAAATTTTCATAAACCGCGCTTCCCGCTTCTTCACTTTCAGCCTGTGAAACGGTAACGCAGATATCGAAATTCATCTTTGCGTAGCTGCCGTTGATGGCTTCTGTAATGGAAGCGCTGAGAGCGGAGATAATCAGAACTGCTGTGATACAGACGGTAATTAAGGTGATGTTATTTTTTAAAATTCCTGAGGTTCCCACATTATTAAACGCCAGCATTCCGACCGCGGATTTTCCCCGGAAAAAGGCCGCTGCCGGTCTGCAGACAGCATAAGCCGCATATCCGATCAGAACGACCGCTCCAATCAGGAAAAAGGAGATGCATGGCATGGACAGCACATAATTTGTCGGCTCCGCCATCAGCGCCATCACTGCCGCTGCCGCCAGGAAACACAGACCGCAGATCAATGGTCCGCGCCGCCGCTGCTTTTTCTGCTCCATCATATTCAGGATAATCTCTTTTAACGGAATTTTCTTTATAGAATGGACGGGAATGATGACCATCGCCGCGGAGAACAGGATGGAAAACAGAAATCCTGCCAGAAAATAACTTCCCGGAACCTGGCAGTCTTCATATGCGGAAAACCGCAGGCTATGTACCGAATAGTTGGCAATAAAACGGGTCAGATAATTTCCGGCCAGGCATCCCGCCAGTCCGCCCGCAACTCCGTACAGAAGACCTTCCATAAGGAACAGGCCGTAAATCTGCCCGGAAGACGCCCCCTGACTGAAGAACGTTCCCAGCACCGGAAGACGCTGTCCGATAATCAGCCTGAAGGTGCAGGAGATAATAAAGGCTGACATAATCAGGGTAATCAGAAGCATGAAAAGCATCGGCAGTTGAATCCATTCAAACTGACTCTTAATTACATCCTGATCATAGGTTTTGGCGCAGATAACAGACTGTTCTTTATGGGCTTTGTTAAAGGATTCCGCCCACGCGTCCGATTGTTCCTCTTCCACACAGGCATACACACTCGTACAGTTTGTTTTTCCTTTTTCATAGGCTGCCAGATTCTCCTGAGGTATGACAACGGAAAACCGTTCTTCCATATCCCCCTGAAAAAGGGACTCGGTCTCATAAACACCAATAATCCGGTAGGTTTCTTCCTTTCCTTCAAACGAAAGGTTCAGGCTGTCACCCAGTTCCACGTCCAGATTTTCCTTTGTCTTTTCCGAAATAATCGCGGTTTTCCCCTGAAATGCCGCCCCGCTTTGTTCGATGGCTTTCATAGGGGAAAATTCCTGAAGCTCATCTTCTTCCGCGCCGATAATCTGAACGTCCCGGTTTTCATAATCAGATACTCTTCCGAAGGCGGTCAGCATGGACAGGCGCCTGATGTTTTTCAGTTCTTCCACATCTTCCAGATTCCAGACTTTCCCTTGTTCCTGACTGATCTGTATATTATAGTCTCCATACTGTTTTACCGATTTTTCCATATAAATGCCGGTCAGAAGATCCACCACCGCCAGGCTGCTGATCAAAAGTGCTGTGCTGATGACAATCGATAAAAACATCAGAAATTGTTTGCCGAAATTCTCCAGAAATGTTGATAGCAGATACTTGGTTAAAATGCGCATCCCCCTAATTCCCTTCTCTCAGATTTTTCAGTATGTTGATTTCCCCGTTGATACTCCTGTAGATTTTATACAGCGATTTTCCCGCGCCGATTTCGAAGAAAATCCGTTCCCTTTTTTGCATAATCGCCTCAATACAGCCTGCCGCATTCATTTTCCGGTACAAATTAATCACCAGTTCCCGCTGAAGCTGCTCCTTCCGGCAGAGCATCTGATTGGAATACATAGAACAAATTGGAATGCGGATATCCTTCACCTCAATATCCCGTACACAGGATTCAAATTCCTGAATATGCTTTTTTGCCAGCGGCGTATGATAAGCTACCGGAGCGGGAAGTTTCGCCGTTTTCATCGCCCCGTTTTCGATAAACACCGGATAAAGTTTTTCCATACTGTCTTTTAATCCGGACAGCAGCATATAGATATCTCCCAGTTCCGCAGCCTGAAACACATTTCCGGTCTCCCTCGCCTGTTCAATCATCGCGGCAATCTCCCTCTTTTCAAATCCCGCTACCATCATCAGCATCATTTCTTTTTCACCTTTCCCCTTGGAATAAAAATAAGAACTGACAATCAGGCGGATTCCATCTTCAATCCGGATTCCCTGAAGACACGCGAGCGCGGTAATCAGTCCGATGCTGTAAGGAACGGCAGCCTCCACCTCCATATATGGCTTCCATCGCTCATACATGCAGCAATCGTAAAGATACTTATCAATCCATTCTTTCACATGATTTTCTTCCTCTTCACTCCGCCGCGGGAATTCATTCAGCTCTTTTTCTATAACTTCCTGAAAGTGTTTTCGCATACGCAGATATCGCTCTGTAATTACCGGATCTTTTCCCAGGGTCTTTTCCCCTATCACTTCTCCGATCCCGTCAAATAGCAGAACCAAGTTCCTGTACATAGTCTCTCGTCCCCTTTCCTGTTTCTAATTCTTCCTCAAACATTTCGCGCACCTTGCGGCAGATTCCTGTGGTATCATTGGTTCTTCGGAAATAAATCGCCAGCTCGCCTTGATAGGATGAAATGGAAATAATCGGCATTCCGAACTTCCCTGCCGGTCCTATAAATTCCACATGCCTTAGCGAGCTGCCAAAGTCTCCAATATGGCGGGTGATTTCTCCGATATTCGTTGTCTGTATTCCTCTGCAGGACATAGCCCGAATGGTGTTAGAGACATCCCCCTTAAAAATTTTTTTCTGAACCGCGAAAGGAACCATTCCCAGAAGAAGAAATTCTTTTGAAAAGCTCACGCCTGCCGCATTCTGCTTAAAATGCTGCAGCTGTTTTTTGACTTTATACAAATCCTGAATATCAGACTCATTCATATAGAAAGGACACATGCTCGCGTAATTGGTGATGGAAAGAATCTGCCGCCTGATATCTTTTCTGTGATCAATCGCGATGCCGATATTCAGAACAGCGTGTTCATCCGGCTCCCCGCTTCCAAGCCTTGAACTGACTTTCAGCAGTTTGTAGACTAAAATATCATTTGTAGAATAGTTCCAGGGGCGATACTGTTCTTTCAGTTCCTCCAGTTCCCCCTTTGTGAGGCGCACGACTTCAAAGTTTTCTCTTCTCGGCTCTTCCCTGAGATCCGTTGGAAACAGCTCCTTGCAGTGCTTCTGCATCTCTTTCTCCTGGCGAAACGTCCTTTTCAGAATGGTAAAAAATCCATCTTTTAACGCGTGAACCGGAACTTTTCTGTAATTCTCAAGCTTCGGCAGCTTTTCCTGTCCGCCCGTCGATTCATAGGCTCTGCTGAGTACATCAATAATCTGCATACTCCCTCTTCCATCCGCAATCGAGTGATGAATGCACAGAACCACCAGTGTCCATCTCTGTTTCTCATCTGCGAACACTTTAAATTTCAGCTGCGCTTCCGTTTCCATATCAATCCGGGTATCTTCAAGGTTCTGGAAAGCCTTAAGCGCTTCCCTGTAAAATTCGTCTTCGCTTTCTAACATTCCATTGCTAAAGCGATAGCACGAAAAAAGCTGCTCACTGTCGAAGCCTTCCAGTTCCACCCAGCGTGCCCGCCAAAATCCGGAGACACTTTTTCTTGCCAGATGCGGAACATTTTGAAAAAGATAGTCTGCTGCTTTTTTGAAACGTTCCAGCTGAAAAGTATGATCGAACAGCATGGGAAAATACATCGTATAGCTGCATGCCTGTTTGTTCATTTCACAGTAAAAGGATTCCTGCGCATACGTAATCATATGAATCACTCCTGTCCTTACGTTCTGAACTTCAATTTCCAGAAGCATCTTATCAGAAGGGAACAGGAGTGTCATTAAAAGGATGTTAAAACAGACTGTTAAATTTGAGTTAAACGTCTAAAATAGTTGAAAATCAAAGAACCGACGATACAGGCTACCGCTCCGATAAAACCGATCCGCCCAGGGTCAGAACCGTCCCCGCCGCAGCCAGCGCGGTCACCGGCTCCTTTAAAATAAGAGCGGAACTTACAACGGTAATAACCGGAACCATGTAAATATAAATGCTGGTCCGGATCGCGCCGATCTGCTTTACCGCAAAATTCCAGGTGACAAAACACAGAGCCGACGCTCCCAGCCCCAGATAAAGAAAGTTAAACAAATTCGCCGGTTTCGCCAGATCGGAAATATCCGGCTGAAAGCCGAAAATAGACAGCGCCGGTATCATAAAGAGCAGGCCGTAAAAAAAGGTTCTTCTTGTAGCCGCGATTACCGGATAGCCGAAGCTTCCGATTTTCTTTGTCAGAAGGGAGTATCCGGCCCATACAGCGGCCGCCAAAATCGCGAGAATATCTCCCGCGGGATTCAGCGCCAGTTCGCTTCCATTAAAGCTGATCATGCAGATCCCCACAAGGGCAAGAAGAAATCCCAAAAAAAATTTCGCGGACAGCTTTTCCTCCCCTCTCAGAAGCAGCCGCACCAGAACAGCGGTAAAAAGGGGCGCTACGGACAGAATCACGCTCACGTTAGACGCCAGCGTATAAGTGAGGGCAATGTTTTCCAGAAGATAATACAGGCAGACGCCCAGGAATCCCGCTGCCATGAATACGAATTCCTGCCGGAGCTCCCTGAGCTTGAGCATACGGGGATAAACCGCCCACAAAGCCGCGAATCCCACCAGAAAGCGAAAAAACAGGATTTCCACAGGTTGAAAGTCCTCTAACAGTAATTTGGTTGAAATAAAAGTATTCCCCCATATGAGGATTGTAAGCAAAGCGGCCAGATGGCCGCCGGATTGTTCTGTTTTGATAAAAACGCTTGTTTCTTTTTTCATACCAGTTCCTCCCGCCTGCTCTATTGTACCATGACATCTGTAAAAAGGTCCAAAAAAAGTTGTTTCCATTCCGACATACTGATATTTTCCGGCACTTTGCCGAAAGCTTTATGAACTGATGAGAATCTCGTTTTGTTATTAAGAATTTTTTCTTAAATTGTAGATTTTTTCTTAAATATGTGATACAATTCTCATTGATATGAAAGAAATGGAGGATTTATGACTAAACAACGTTTACGTGACATTGTATTTCGTTACTTTTTATTTCTCGTCGGTATCTTTACCATTTCCCTCGGAATTGCTTTTTCTACCAGTTCCGGTCTTGGGACAACCCCGCTGGCGAGTCTTCCTTATACATTAAGTCGCGGATTCGCGCCGAGTATGGGAACGTTTATGATGTTTCTGAATATCACCTGTTTTCTGATTCAGCTGACGCTGCTTCGAAAACGGTTTCCGAAAGCCTGGATGCTTCAACTTCCGGCCGCGGTTATCTTTGGCTGGATGACGGACTTTTCCAATTACCTGCTTTCCTGGATCGAGCCTGCGAATTACGGAATGCAGCTTGCCTGCCTGGCAGCTGGGATTGTCTTGGTTGCGGCGGGACTCAGTATCGAAGTTTCGGCAAACACGATTATGTTGTCTGTAGACGGGCTTGTAAAAGCCATTGTAATGGTAACCGAGAAAAACTTCGGAAAAATCAAAGTAGGACTGGATGTTACGCTGGTCACCCTGAGCATTGTGTGCTCCTTTGTTCTGATTAGCGGGATTGAAGGCATCCGTGAAGGAACGGTGCTGGCAGCTCTCTTGGTGGGAACCCTGAGCCGCGTGTTCACGCCGCTCATTACCGGGCAGCTTCCTAAAAGGGAGAAAACGAAAGTACTTCCTACGAATTTCGCGGCGCAGGACGCCAGCGACTGAGGTTTCCGAAGCAGATAAATTTGTTTGCCTCTTTATATTTATATAAACCCTATATGGAGGGCGCATTACAGCCAAAAGTGCCCAAACCGAACCAAACCAAACCAATTCAAATGGATACAAAAGTTTTGGCTTTTACGCCATCGCAATTCAATTCAACTTCCAATCCGCGATTTCTCATATGAAAAATTTTTGTATCCACTTGCACGATATTATCTGGTTGTGATGCGAGGAAAGCATCTGGCGACTTAGTCCGCCGGATGCTTTCTTTTATCTTCCTATCTCGCGGCTTCCTCCACCGCGTGATCGGCAATCCATGTTTTCGCTTTTTCCCGCAGCAGATGCCATTTGATCGGTTCTGTATCAATCTGTTCCAGCACCTCCTCTTCCTTCATAGCGCATTGAGCCGCAATCCTTCTTACTTCATCCTCCAGTTCCTGCCCGGTCACCGCAAGCTGCTGTTCTTCCGCCACTTTATCCAGCAGCAGGTCACGGCAGACTTCCTTCACTGCCTCACCCTCCCGTTCTTTGCGCCAGGTCTCTTCATTCAGTCCGAGAGAACCCAGATACGCGCGAAAGACTTCCTCCGTTACAGTCTCCGCTTTCATGGAAGCTTTATCTTTTTTTCGTTTTTCGATAATCCGATCCAGGATCTTATCATAATCCTCCGGCAGACTGTGGTATCGCTCCGCAAGATGCCGAATCTGGCCGCAAAAAAATCCCCGGCTTACTTCCTGATTGTCTCCGGAAACCGTCTGCAGCATCAGATCCATCGCTTCCTCTCGCACCTGTCTGACAGGTCTTTCCGCTCCCGCCTCCCGGTAAGCGGTTTTCAGAATCACAATCGTATCCGCCAGCACATGGTAAATCGCGTCCCCGCTTGCTCTGAGCTTTTCCTGCGCCAGCATGGCATTCAGCTTCTGCTCTACCATATGCTTCGGAATCTCCCCTTCTATCTGAGAGTTGGCAATTCCAACCGCTGCCGCGGTGAAAGCTTCTTCATCCGCCTGGCGCCGCAGCGGAACTTTTACGCCCCGATATTCATCGTTCCGAATCTGGGGATAAAGCTCCGCTCTCACACGGAACCGGGCGCCGCCTTCGGGAGTAAAGGTCAGGTGCTCCATCCGCGGCTTTCCCATAATCCGAATCTTTTTTTCTTTCAGCAAATTTCCAAACAGTTCCGGCACAGCCAGCTCCAGCGCTTCATCGTAGAGAACCGCCGGGCCGTAGACTTTTTCCAGATCCGTAAGGGAGGCAAGCCCGCCCGCGCAGCCGGGCACCGGATATCGATCCGTATGTTCCAGATACGCCCTGCGGCGCGCTTCTCTGAATTCCTCCACTTCCGCGCACAACATTACCTGCAGGATACCATCCTTTTTTTCATAGCTTTCTATTTTCATAAGAACCTCCTTGTTACCGAATCACACGAACAGCGCTTTCTGTCTTCTGCCGGATATAGAAGTCGTGCCCCTCTTCCAGCTGCTTTATCTCCGGCAAACCGCACACATTTCCATGGGTCAGACGCCGGTAAAGGTGAAAAAGCAGCCGCAGCCGTTCTTTATCCTCCGGATACATATGGAAAAACGCCAGATAGCTGTAAGTACCCAGACGTTCCACCCTCTTTTCCATTTCCGAAAGCTGTACCAGCTCTTCCAGGCTGATATCATAAGGATCCCTTTCAACCAGACTTTCCAGCTGCGCGTCCTCAGTGGGTTCTCCATGAAAAAAGGCGGGAGCCTCTTTTTCTCTGTCCCAGTATTCCTTACCCATAACTGCCTGCAGCCGCCCATGCTCCGCCCGGATAAAAGTCTGTCGTTCCTCTTCAATCAAAGGCAGGCATGTGCGGAGCTGGCGCTTCCATTCCCGCGTAAAATCTTCCTGTTTTTTGTCTTCCATTTTGGGTCCCTCCTGGAATCTGCACCTCTTTTTAATCGCGCTGCGGAAGAGGCGGCATTGCCGCGAATTTTTCAGGCAGATCTTCCGCGCCAAAGCAGGTCTTTCCTGTCTTTTCGTGTTCTTTCAGCGCGCGCCACAATTTTTCCGGCGTAATCGGAAGTTCCCGAAGGGTAAGTCCGGTCGCGTAATTGATGGCGTTTCCAATGGCGGAACCAACCGGAGCGGTACTTCCTTCGCCCGCTTCCTTGGCTCCCATCGGGCCCTCCGGATCTACTTCGCTGCAGATAATGGTTTTGATATGCGGCATATCCAGCGCAGTCGGGAACCGATAGTCGCGGAAGCTCGGGTTCATGTGTTTTCCGTCTTCATTGTAGACACATTCTTCATAGCAGGTAAATCCATAGCCGAGAAGGACGGAGCCTTCGATCTGCCCTTCTACCGCCCTCAGATTCAGAGGACGTCCGCAGTCGTGACCAAATACAAAATCCTGCAGTTCTACGGCGCCGGTTTCCATATCTACTTTTACCTTGGCGGCCGAAGCGGAGAAGGAGTAAGCGGTCGCGTAATTTCCTACATTCTTCACATAGATATCTTTGTCTCCTTCATGAGCAAAGGAACCGACACCCGCTACGCAGCGTCCGAAGTTCTTTTCTTCATAGCCAAAGCACGCTTCGTTGTAAGAAATGTTCTTCTCCGCGTCGCCTTTGATGAAAACTCTGTGATCTTTCATAGTGATGTCCGAAGGCTTGCAGCCCCATTCCTCCGCCCAGTGGGAGAGCAGTTTCAGCTTGGCGTCTCCCACCGCTCTGCGGCAGGCGTTTCCGCCCAGGAAAGTAACACGGGAACCGAAGGATCCGGCATCCCACGGAGTCGTCGTCGTATCGGACTGAACCAGTTTTACCTCGTCCATCCGCAGCCCCAGTTCTTCCGCCACAATCATGGTCATCACGGTATCGCATCCCTGGCCGATGTCATTGGCGCCGCTGAATACGACCGCGTAGCCCTCCCGGTTGAGCCGTACGATGGTAGAGGACGAACAGTAATGAGGCGTTACCAGTACCGGAAATCCTGTGCCGGACATGAAGCCGGATCCGGAAAGTCCGATGGCTTCGCCGCTTCCGATCGGGTATTTGTCGCGATGTTCCCAGTCAATGGCTTCCGCGCATTTTACCAGGGCTTCGTCGAACTGGCAGGATGTAAATTCCAGTCCTGTCGGTCCCGTGTAGTAAGGAGTGATCCCGTTCTGCCGCCGCAGCTGCAGCGGGTCAATGTGCATATCATTTGCCACTTCGTCCATGTGGATTTCATGAGCAAAATGTACCTGACAGGCGGAATATCCCCGCATGGCCCCTGACGCCGGATGATTGGTATACGGACGCCTTGCGGTCATGTCGATATTTTCCACTTTGTAGGGGAAGGTGGCGCAGATCAGAGACAGGGTGTTGGCCGCGATTCCCGAACCGCCGTACGCGCCTCCGTCCAGGATATGCTGACACCTCTTTGCCAGCAGTTTGCCTTCCTTTGTGAAAGCGCTTTCGATTTCAAAGGAAATCGGATGTCTGGTCCTGGTGCATAGGAAGACTTCATCCCGCTTGAGGATGCATTTTACCGGATGGCCCGTCATCTGCGCGAATTTGCACGGACAGAGTTCATGGGCGAATACATCCAGTTTTCCGCCAAAACCGCCGCCGACCATCGGTTTGATGACCCGCACCTGACTTTCCGGCACACCCAGGCCCCAGGCGATCCAGTACCGGCTGACATAGGCGCCCTGGGTCGTTGTCCAGACGGTCCATTCGCCGTTTTCATATTTCGCCACCGCTCCATGGGGTTCAATCGCCGCGTGAACCATTTCCTGGGTCTGATAGTAATGCCGATCCGTATAATCGGCTTCCGCGAAGGCTTTTTCCGTATCTCCGGCTTTCATCACGGTAAAGATGGACAGGTTGCTGCTGTCCGGATAGTGAATGGCCGGCGCGTCCGGCGCCATGGATTCAAAGGGATCCAGTACCGGCGGCAGCGGCTCGTACTCGACCTTTACAAGAGCGACGGCTTCCGTAGCGATTTCCTCACTGATGGCGCAGACTGCCGCTACTTCGTCTCCTACCATGCGCACTTTCTTGCGGCACAGAGGCTCCTTATCCGCCAGTTCTTTGAAGGCTTCCGGATTTCCCAGATTATGTCCTTCCGGAAAGTCCTGGCCGGTCAGCACGCCTTTGACGCCCGGTACCTTCAGGGCTTCTGAAAAATCAATGCTCACGATATTCGCGTGGGCGTAAGGGCTGTGCACCAGTTTGCAGTAATACATGCCCGGAAGATCCACGTCGTCTGTGTAAACTGCTTTTCCGGTTACTTTCGCTTCCGCGTCAATCCGCACATAGGCATTTCCTTTACCTGCCAGCTCGTAGTCCTCCGGTTTTTTATACACACTTTCGATATCCGCATAGTATTCTTTTGACTTCATTGCCATTACTCAGCCACCTCCTTTGCCATGACTTTGGCAGCTGCGTCAATTGCTTCCACGATTTTAGCATAGCCTGTGCAGCGACATAGATTTCCCGCGATGCCGTCCCGTATCTCCTGCTCGGTTGGATGCGGGTTTTCATTGAGCAGAGACAGGGCGGACATAATCATTCCCGGCGTGCAGAATCCGCATTGGAGCGCCCAACGGTCAATAAATTCTTTCTGCAGCGGATGCAGTACGCCGTTTTGCATGACGCCTTCTATGGTAACAACTTCATGCCCGTCCGCCTCTGCCGCCAGCATCATGCAGGAATCCACCGCGTCGCCGTCCAGCAGAATCGTGCAGGCTCCGCATTCTCCTTCTTCGCATCCTCTCTTGGTTCCGGTCAAGTGCATCTGATTGCGCAGAAAATCCACCATCGTCAGATTATCCTGTACATATTCTTCCATGTCTTCGCCGTTCAGCTTAAATCGGATAATTCGTTTCATTCTTTGCCCTCCTTGTATTTTCCGCTTTCTTACGCCTTCAGGGTTTCCAGCGCTTTTTTCACCGCGCGCTTTGTGTATACGCGCACCATATCGGCGCGGTATTCGGCAGAAGCCCGTACATCGGAAATCGGGCTGCATTCCTGCGACGCGGCGACGCCAGCCTGCTCCAGAAGTTCCTCGCTGATTTCCTGTCCCATCAGAATCCGCTCCGCCTTCGGTGCCCGCAGAGGTGTTACGCCTACTCCGCCCATGGCGATCCGGCAGTCCGCGACTTTCTTTCCGTCCATCCGAATCCATGCCGCAACGCCGATAATCGCAAGATCCATGGCTTTTCGAACCGCATGTTTAAAATATGCGGATCCCTCGCCGGATTTCAATTCCGGAATGTCAATTTCCGTTACAATCTCGCCCTTTTCTTTTTCCAGACAGGTCTTTTTTACGCCTTTAAAAAAGTCACCGATGGGAATTTCCCTTCCACCATCCGCGCTGTAGGTTTTTACTTTGGCGTCCATAGCCACCAGGATGGAAGCCGTATCCGCCGATGGGGAAGCGTTACAGATATTTCCCGCCATCGTCCCTTTTCGCCGTATCTGGCTGGATGCCACATAGTGGGCCGCCTGCGCAACTGCCGGCATCTTTTCCCTCACAACCGCGTCGTTTTGTATACGGTACAGTTTTACAAGGGAACCGACTTTCAGCCCTTCGCCCTCTACAAACTCCAGCCGATCCATCTGTGGAATTCCTTTCAGATCGATTACCGTATCCACATCACCGAGCTGCTTTTCTTTCAGCTGCAGAATCACATCCGTACCGCCGGCCATCAGCACGCCCCTGCTGCCCTTTTCTTTTGCAAGGCTGGATGCTTCCTGCAGGCTCTTTGCCGCCACGTAGTCAAATTCAGGTAAAGCCATACTTTTCTCCTCCTTACGAATCTCATCAATAACGAACGTTCTTTTATCCTGAGTATATTCGATTTTTCCACCCGCGAGTAAGTAGCGCGCGCTACATGTCCGGCAGAAACAAACGGGAAATCTGTACATATTCCATCATACCTCCCCTCAGGTAGCGCAGGCTACTTGCGTATCTCACGCGACAATGGTACTCTATAGATAAGATTTATTTGAAAAGTCAGATTTAATGGAGAGGCGGTGCGCGAATGAATTCCGAAGCGAAAAAAGAAAGCGAATATTGGAAACTAAACGAGGAAGAAGAGTCTTTCTATCACCTGCTTTATCTTCCCCGGGGAATTGAGCGGCTCGAACAGCTCGGAGAGGTCGAACAGGTTCCGGCGGGACAAGAGATGAATAAACTCGGCGAAATTCCGCAGTGTTGCTATCTCGTAAAATCCGGTCGCGTGATTTGTTATGAGTTTACATACAACGGGGAACAGCGCATTTATAATTTTATGGAGCCAAATTCTCTGTTTCTGGAAGAATGTCTTCTCTTTGACAAACCCTGTCCGATTCTTTTTAAAACAGCTGTCCCTTCTGAATTGGTCCGGATTGACAAATGCGATTTAAAACGCGCTTTTAAGCATGACATTGATATCGTTATGGATGTCTGTGAGTCTCTTGCCACAAAATTTCTCTCTTCCATGGATCTGATCCGCTTCGGAAAGCAGCAGAGCGCTGCCTGGAAAATCTGTAAACTCCTGCAGATTTTTATAGAACATTATGGGGTGGCTTACGACGGAAAAGTACTGATTCAGGAAAAAATCAGCCAGCAGATGGTCGCGGATCTTCTGGGAATGAACCGTGTAACCGTAACGCGTAAATTTAAAGATCTGAAAGATATTGGGCTCCTTGAACAGATCAACGGCTACTACTGCATCCGCAGCAGCCTCCAGCTTCAGAAACATATGGACTTCATCCAGGACGAAGGACTCTGAGCTTGAGTCGAATAATGTAAGATGCCCGTTGCGCTCATGGAAAGCAACAGAAAAAGCCCCATATAACAGAGCTCCTTCATGATCTCAAAGCTTCGTTATATGGGACTTTTTCCAGCTGCTTTTTATGCTAATATGGAATAGATTCCATAGCGAAAGGAGGAAAGCAGCTTCAAAAAAATCAAACAAAAAAGTTATAGTTAGTTTTTTTATTATAGCATCTTTTGTAAAAAAGATCAATCATCTTTTTCCTTGAGTTTCCGCAAAATTGCAATAAGATAGCCAGAATCGTTTCTCAAGGAAGCCATCTGCGGTTTTGAGCAGAGGGAGAAAAAGCTATTTCTTGTTGGAAATCCTGATACCACCCAAGTTTCAATAAATCCGTTTTCCAAACTCATAAGCTTCCTGAAGGTATGCGGTTTTGCCAATCTGAGGAGATCCGTCGGTATCCCCGCATCCACCGGCAAGAACCATCCCTTTATCCCGAAATCCGATGTAGTGGATCAAGGTAAACTGATAATAAGACACCGCCTGCTCAAAGGTCCAGAAAAAATCGTCTGCAGAGGTCATAAGCAGAGCGCAGTCCTTAACCGGATATTTTTCATATCTGCCAAGGGGCGGGTTCTCGTCCTTTTGCGCAATGCAGTAAAACCGTTCGATAAATGCCTTGATTCTGGCAGAAACGGTCCAGAAATACATAGGGGAAGCAAATACAAGGCAGTCCGCCTCCTTTATTTTCGGAATCAGTTCGTTAAAAGCGTCCTTTTGGACGCAGGGTTTTTCATAGCGGCAGGCGTTGCAGCCCAGACATCCTTTCACTTCCTTTTTTATAAGCGAAACCGTTTCAACCGCGTGACCGGCTTCTGCCGCGCCATCCGCAAAGCTCCCGATCAGCTGCGCGGTATTACCTCCGGGTCTGCCTCCGCCCTGTATCATTAGAATTTTTTTCATTGGACTCTCCTTTCAGACAATCGAAACACCTCATCTTTATTTGGCCATATCCGCCAGCGTGTCCCCGGCAATTCGGTACACCGTCCAATCCTCCATGGGCTCCGCGCCCAGGGATAAATAAAAATCAATGCTGGGTTTGTTCCAATCCAGGCACCACCATTCCAGCCGTCCACAGCCCCGCTCCACCGCGATTTTCGCAAGTTGCTTCAGCAGGCCTTTTCCATAGCCCTTCCCTCTGTGCTCCGGAAGGACAAACAAATCCTCCAGATAAATCCCCGCGCGGCCCAGGAAAGTAGAAAAGTTGTGGAAGAACAAAGCAAAACCGACTTCCGTTTCTCCTTCCATGGCGAAAATCACCTCCGCCTTCTTTTTCTCGAAAATCCATTCTTTCAGCAAGTCCTCTGTCGCCACTACTTCATCCAGCATTTTTTCATAGGCTGCCAGTTCCTTTATAAAATACAGAATTTGTTCTGTATCCGATTCCTTCGCGTAACGAAAGTTTAAATTTGATGTCATTTTATATTACCTCCTGTGATTGTATTTTACTCCAATCGAAGGATGATTTACAGATGCTGCTGGCCTTTAAAATTGTCCGCTTTTTCAGTATGCGGATTGAGGATATTTTTCTTTATGAGGAGGAATGATGATGAAAGATCACTTTTGTCACCCGCCTATGGTATCTGCAGAAGAACCGATAGCGGGAATCCGAGCGGGATCGGACGGTGCTTTTGGGTATCTGAAACAGCCGTTTTCCAGAGCCAGAACGTAAGAGCGCTCCTGATTCATTCTTGAAAAATACAGGCCGGGAAAGTTCATAAAGGATAATGGCAGGCGAAAACAATTTTTTCCGCCCGCACGTTCCCCTGTCCGGTTCGGGCTGTATGCCCTTCCACAGAAAGAACCGGGGTTCGTTCATATATAACAGTTCTGCTATCAGCCCCTTCAGGAACTTCAATGGATGAAACTGAGCCTGTCCTTTCCCCAAGTGATTCCACACGTCTACCTCTCTTATCTTTTTCTTTACTGTTTCCCGTTTTCCGCCATTTCATTCAGCGGCGCCGGGCTCTCCACCTCAGAAGCAGAAAAAAATACAGAGCAAAGATCGCGAGACAAACCAGAAAAAATACAACCTGACCGCCGGTTGAATCCCCCGGACGCTGCCGTATTTCCTGCACAAGTTTTTTCACATCAAGCAAAAAAATCCCCCCTCGGCTCACTATATGCGGGCCGGGAGGGGTTTAGACGCGGAAAGCGCCGCGGGAATTCCCGCTCAGATGTCCAGACTTTCGATCCAGGAAGTCAGGCTTTCCCTGCTCTGACGTCCGTTCAGCAGCTTTCCGCCTTTAAATTCCGCCTTCGGGCAGACTTTCTGAAGGGTCCTAGCCGTATCGCCCAGACCGCTTCCTCCGGAAGTGGCAAATAACACAATCTTTTTACCAGCCATATCGTAGCTTTCCAGAAATGTTTTAATAATGGTCGGCGCTGTGTACCACCAGATGGGAAAGCCCGGTATCACATAGTTAAAGATATTGGTATCATTCAATCAATTTTG